>NC_015732.1:0-1200000 GCF_000219725.1 Gracilinema caldarium DSM 7334
TTGTGAAAAACTTGAAGATTATTTGAGGACGGGTTATGGCTATTTGGGATTATGAAATATTTTGGAAAGAAACTTTAAACCAGCTTCAGCAGGAATTGGAAGAAGTTGAATTTTCTTTATGGTTTAACATTCATTATCTTCGCTCAGAAGAAAATACAATTATTATTGGAGTACCCTCTTCCTTTTATCGAGACCAATTTAAAATTCGCTATCACAATCTTATCGAAGAAAAACTACATGAACTTTCAGGTCAGCCTATTACACTCCAGTACGAGGTAGTCTCAAAAAAGGTTATAGATCAGGAAACAACATTCTCCTCTCAAACTTCTCAAAGACCTTCCATATCAGCAAAGGATACAACAAGTAAATCTTTGAATCAGAATACCTTAAATACATCTATACAACAAAAAGATCCTCATCCCCTGCTCCGCCGGGACTATACCTTTTCTAACTATGTCATTGGCGATAATAACAGTTTCGCAGCCAATGCAGCCTTAGCAATTTCAAAAAATCCCGGCACAGCCTACAATCCTTTCCTTGTCTATGGCGGTGTCGGTCTTGGCAAAACACACCTCATGCAGGCCATCGGAAACTACATACATGAACATTCCAATGCAAAAATTATCTATATTACTGCAGAAACCTTTACCAATGAATTTGTTCAAGCACTACAGGCAAATAAAACTGCTGCCTTTAAAAATAAATACCGCTTTGTCGATGTACTTCTTGTAGACGATATTCATTTTCTCCAAAACAAAATTGAAACTCAGGAAGAGCTTTTTCATACCTTTAATGCCCTTTATGATGCTAATAAACAGATGGTGTTTACCTGTGATAGGCCGGTCTCAGAATTAAAACATCTGTCTGACAGGCTTAAATCTCGTTTTGAACGAGGCCTTACGGTTGATCTTCAGCCACCAGATTATGAAACACGGCTGGCAATTCTCAAGAAAAAAGCTGACGCACGAAATATCACAATACCTCATGAAGTACTTGAGCTGGTAAGTAAAAATATTAGCTCTAATGTTCGTGATCTCGAAGCAGCATTAACAAAGCTCATTGCATATACCGAGCTTGTTCAGAAACCAATAACAATAGAAGTGGCTCAACAACACCTCAAAGATGTGTTTGCTTCACCCAAACAGGCCAATATGTCTATAGAAGCCATTCAACGAGTCGTAGCAGAATATTTTTCTCTTTCTTACAATGATTTAAAAGGAAAAAAACGAACTCAGAATATTGTTCTTCCCCGACAAATTGCCATGTATATTGCTCGGGAAATTACCGAATATTCTACAACCGAACTAGGTCTTGAATTCGGCGGTCGGGATCATACAACGGTTATGCATGCATGCCAAAAGATTGAAGAACGAATCCGATCAGATCCAACCCTTGAACCAATTATACAAAACCTGATTCGTCAAATAAAAGATTATAGAACAAAGAACTGAAAACATGTTATTATTGTGTGGATGTATAGTGGATAATAAGAGTAGTTGTGGGAATGTGGAAAAGCATGAAAGACTTTTCCAGTGAATGTGGATATCCTATTTTATTGTTTTATAAAGACATAATATAGATATCCACTTAAGAAGTGTCTCTACTATTACTACTACTAATAATTATATATTAAGAAGGAGATAGGGAGTATGAAATTTATTTGTGATCGTACCATTCTCGCAAGAGAAATCGGAATAGCCCAGGAAATTATCTCCAGCAAAAATGCTATTTCAATCCTTTCGAATGTATATTTGGAAGCTCACAATAACACCCTGTTAGTAAAAGCTACGGATATAAAAGTCAATTTTGAAACTCGCCTTCCTGTTACTGTGGTAGAAGAAGGTTCTACAACGGTGTTTTGTGATAAATTTTTAGGTATTTTGAACTCTATTCCTGAGGGTGAAATTGAGTTTGAACAAACTGAAAATAAAATAATTATTAAGCCAAGTTTTAAAAAAATTAAGTTCCAATTAAAAAGCATAGCCGCAGATAAATTTCCCGAATTTCCTTCTCCTGGGGCAGTTCAAGCCTTCGATGTTTCTATTAAAGAATTCAAAGCAATGATAACTCAAACTGTTTTTGCTGTTTCTGATGATGAAACCCGTTATTTTATGAACGGGGTGTTCTTTGAAAAACAAGAAAATGATCTTGTGATGGTTGCTACCGATGGACGACGTCTCGCTTTTACTAAAAAACCCATCAGCAATCCGGTACCGGATTTTGCCGGAGTTATTATTCCGCCTAAAATTCTAAATTTGGTATTAAAACGTGCTGGTGATGAGGGAATGGTTACAATACAGGTAACGGAAAAAAATATTTTTATTACTTTTGGTTCATATCATCTTTCATCGGTTCTTATTGAAGGACAGTTTCCCAACTACCGCCGGGTTATTCCGGAAAGCCAGAGCCATTCCTTTACAATAAACCGCCAGGAGATGCTCGATGCATTAAAACGGGTTTCCATTCTGGTTGAGCAGAAGTCTCGCCGGGTATATTTGGTAGTAAATCCTGGTATGCTTTCGGTCGTTTCTGAGGAAAGTGAAATTGGTGCAGCCAAAGAAGATATTCCCTGCCAATATGCTGGGGATGAAGTTTCTATTGCTTTGAATTATCGGTACATTGAGGAACCCTTTAAAGTAATGAACGAAGAATCGGTAAGTATTTTCTTTACCGAACCTAATCGGGCTATTACCATTAAACCGGTTCCTGAGAAGGATTTTTTCCATATCGTGATGCCGATGCAGCTTGAATAGTACATGGCCTTTTCGAGCCTGAGAACGGTTTGTTTTCGTAATCTTACTGATACTAGGATTACGTTTCCCAGTAAGTCAATATTTTTTGTCGGGGAAAACGGACAGGGAAAGACAAATCTACTAGAAGCACTCTATGTTTGTGCCTATGGGGCTTCTTTCCGAGGTGTTCGTGATTCCCATTTGATCCGTGAAGGATGCCGTGAAGCTGCAGTATCAGCCTTGATTTCGGGTACAGTAGATCATCAGGTCTCAGTCAAATTACTTAGTGCTCGTAAGCTATTACAGATTGATGAAAAACCGATCCAAACTCGTAAGGACCTCCTTTCTATCAGTCCCACTATTATTTTTTGTCATGAAGATATGGAATTCGTTTCTGGAACTCCTGAACGACGACGTTGGTTTTTTGACCAAACCTTAAGCCTTTACGATTCTATCTATCTGGAAGACTTGCAGAGGTATCGTCATATTCTGAAAATGCGAAATGCAGTTTTGAAAGAAGGTCGATTTGAAACACTCGATATACTCGATATCCAGCTGGTACAACTTGGTACTTCACTCATTGAAAAACGAAACAAGGTTTCTCATCAATTTTCTGAAGTTTTCTCAAAACTTTATGAATCTATTACAGGTATTGACCAAGTTATCCTTCGATATAAACCATCCTGGTCAACGGGTGATCAAAGTGCAATTCTAGAACATCTTAAACACATCCGTGAGAAAGAACTCCTTTTAAAAATGAGCTTATCTGGACCTCATCGTGACCGGTACCAGTTCACCCGGTACGATAAGGAATTTGAAGTACAAGCCTCTACAGGCCAGCGACGACTCTTAGCTCTCCTGCTTCGTATAGCCCAGGCAAAACTCTTTACTGAAATATCTCATAGGCTCCCAGTTCTGCTCTTAGATGATGTGTTACTAGAACTGGATCCTGAAAAACGAAAAAACTTTTTCAAGGTACTTCCTGAACATGAACAGGCTTTTTTTACTTTTTTGCCGGAAGAACCCTATAATCGGTATCGACAAGATGATACTTTAGTGTATCATGTAACGGATGGAGCGTTGTGTCTATGAGAAAAGCAGGGGATATTCTTTCTGCATTTTTTGATGAACGTCTAAGTAAGAAAGGACAAACCTATTCTGCCCTTTTTAAATCTTGGCAACAAATTGCGGGAGACCAAATTTCAGCCCATAGCCGTATTGTGGAACTGGAACGTAACATTCTCTTTGTAGAAGCTGACCATCCCGGCTGGATTATGATTCTACAATCGAAAGAACAGGATCTCCTTAACCGGGTTCGTCGTTCCTTTCCTGACCTGATAATTAATGGTATAAGTTTTCGGTTGAGCAAAATGAGAGGATCTACCCAGAACAATGTCGATGAAAATACTATGTCTAAAGTCTCTGTAAATGATAATTCACTTAATAGTGAAGTTGTTTTACAGACTCAAGAATTGAGTAAACCCAACTATGAACGTATTCAGGATCCTCAATTCAGGGAAGCACTTATGCGTCTTGAACAAAGTATTAGGTCACGGCATACATAGGTTGACGAAAAATATATCTTTGTTCTATACTGCGTTGCCGTTATATTGATCAAGGAGATTCTCCCATGAAACGTACATATCAGCCCAGTAAAGTAAAGCGGAACCGGAAGTTTGGTTTTCGCGCACGGATGAAAACCCGTGGCGGCCGCCTGGTATTAAAGCGTCGTCGGGCTAAGGGTCGGGCTAAACTGACAGTTTCCGACGAAAAGAAACCCTATTAAAAAAGGTATTGAACTGTCTTTCCGGTTTCGATCTGCGGAACGACTTAAGGGAAGGGAAGAAATACGAAAAGCTTTTGCCGATGGGAGAAAATATTCCTGTAATGGTGCAAAGCTTTTTGTGCTTCAGAACGGCTTGCCGGTGAACAGAATAGCCTTTACCTTTGCGCGGAAATATGGAAATGCGGTTCAGCGAAATCGTTCCCGGCGATTAAGCCGGGAAGTGTATCGTTTACTTAAAGCGCGGCTTTGTTCCGGTTTTGATTTGGTTCTTCTGGTTTACCCTGGGAAGGATACCTTCAATGAACGGATGGAACAGCTGAGAACTCTTTTTCAAAAAGCCGACTTGTTTGTGGATAAAACGTGAAAGCAATTATACAAAACCTGATGCTTCTAATCATCAGGTTTTACCAGAAGGCTATCTCTCCGCACTTTCCTCCTTCTTGTCGGTATACTCCGACCTGTTCACATTATACCTATGAGGCAATTCAAAAATATGGACCCCTGAAAGGGTCTTGGATGGGAATAAAGAGAATACTCCGGTGTCATCCGTTCCACCCAGGCGGTTTTGATCCGGTACCCTAATATATCGAGGATTTTTAATGGACGAAGAAAAACGCATCCTATTGGCTGTAGTGCTTTCTGTTGTAGTTATCTCTGGAAGTTTCATGTTGCAGAGCTATTTTGCTCCGCCGCCCAAACCTCAAAATATAACAACCGAACAAGCTGTACCTGTTGATGTTCAGCAACAAATAAAAACTTCAGAGCAGACTTCAACTGTTCAGGGATCTGAAATATCATCGGATACCCTTGTTATTGCTCCTGAGGAAAGTGCGCTTCCTGTTGCCGAAGAAAAGATTACCATTGAGACTAATGTCGTACGGGCTGTACTTTCCAATAAAGGCGGAGATATTGTTTCTTATAAGCTTAAGGAACATAAGGATAAGGATGACTATGTTGAAATGGTGCTCCCTGCATCCGAGGAATCTCATGCCTTTACCCTAGCCTTTGGCGGAATTGATGCAAAACCCCGTACCGAATTGTTTGCTGTCAATCGTGTTTCTGATACGGTTGTTGAATTTTATCGGGATTACATTCTTCCTAAAAATGGTACCGAGGCCAGTTCTGGAGAAACAGCAGTTTTCCGCCTTGTTAAGCGTTACGATTTTAAACAAAACGATTACATGTTTGAACTCTCTATAACCTTAGATGGGGGGTACTCGGTACCAAGTCTTAATTTTAATGGCGTAGCCTATACCCTTGAATTTGGCCCTCAGATTGGCCCAAAGTTTGAGAAATTAGATCAGCGTTATGAATATCGACACTATTACACGTACACCAATGGTAAACAAAAAACTGAAAAGGTTGATAAAAAAGCGCCGACCCTCATCAACTCAAGGCTATCTTGGGCAGCTATTGCAGGAAAATATTTTACCTTTATCGCTGTTCCTGATGCTACCAATTATACCTATGCCTTCTCATCGGTACCTGTACCTGGTTTGCAGGATACTTCCCGATTTTATATAATCCGTCCTTCTTTGAACGGTTCAAGGACAACCGATGTTCTTCGGTTTTATCTTGGTCCTAAAACTCAGAAAGCCCTGTCTGCTTACGACGTAAGTGACAAGAATGCCTTTAAGCTCAGTAATATGAACATGACTGCTGTTGCCAATACAAGCGGTATTCTCGGACCGGTAGAAACGGTTCTTAAATGGTTCATGATTATTTTTTATAAAATAATTCCTAATTATGGTATTGCCATAATTCTGCTTACGATCTTGGTAAAACTGGCCATGTTCCCCCTCACAAAAAAAGGATCTGAATCAACAATCCGTATGCAGGAACTGGCCCCAAAAATCAAGGAAATTCAGGATAAATATAAAGATAATCCAACAAAAATGAATACGGAGATGGCAGAGCTTTATAAAAAAGAAGGCTATAATCCTATGGCCGGATGTTTGCCGATGCTCCTTCAAATTCCTATTTTCTTTGCAATGTACAACCTCTTTAATAATCATTTTGATTTACGGGGTGCCATGTTTATACCTGGATGGATACCTGATCTATCACTTCCTGAATCAGTGTTCAGTTTTGCACCCTATAAGATTCCACTCCTTAACTGGAGTGATATCCGTCTTTTGCCCTTTATTTATCTGGTTTCTCAATTGCTTTATGGAAAGGTTACCCAAACTCCGGATCAGCAGAATAATTCCCAGATGAAGATGATGCTCTATGTTATGCCTATCATGTTCTTCTTTATTCTGTATGATGTACCCTCCGGTCTTTTGGTGTACTGGATTATGTCAAACATGCTTACATTGGTTCAGCAGATGATTATTAACCGTTATCTGGCCAAACATAAGGCCACGAGGGCTGTTTCGGAACCAGTTATTGCGCCGAAGCGAAAAAAAAATAAATAGGCATTTTCTCTTACGAGGAGTATTCGTATGACATATGAATTTGAAGGCCGCACTGAAAAAGAAGCGATCGATAAAGCGGCAGAAGAATTGGGGTTAGAAAAGGATCAGTTTGATGTTGAAATCCTTGAAACCCAACGATCGACTCTGTTTAAAAAAGGCTTTGTCCGTATTAGGGTTCATACAGACGAGCCTGTTTCGATTACCCGGGAGTCGAGTGTTTCAAAACCCGTATTTGGAGATCCCGAGCCAAAGAATGATTTTGAGACAGAACTAGTTTCCTTTTTAACTACACTCATCGATAAAATGGGATATCCTGGTAAGGTGAGTGTATTATTCCGGGAAGAAAAAAAGATAGGGTTGAAGATTGATTCAGAACATTCTTCAATTCTGATTGGAAAAAAAGGAAAGAACTTAGATGCTCTCCAGCTTTTAGCAAATATTTTTGCCAGCAAACTTGGTTACGATGACACCAGAATTATCCTAGATGCGGAAAACTATCGAATACGTCGAGAAGAATCTCTCGTTCGGCTTGCGTATACTGTAGCGGACAAGGTTCGCGAAAGTCGAGGATCTATTCTTCTTGAACCAATGAATCCCTTTGAACGTCGGCTAATTCATACAACAATAAATGATATTGCAGATGTAGAGACTAAAAGTGAAGGTGAAGGTTTATATAAACAAGTCCGTGTTTACTATAAGGGTAGTCGGCGTTAATCAAGATTAAAATAGTAATATTGTATTTGTAACCAGGCCGGCTTTATCTTTGTTATGAAAAAGCTGGCTTTATTTTTATTTAATAAAAGATTAGATTTAAAAAATAATAGTCTAAGCGAAAAGGAGTTTTTAATGAAAAAACAATTATGTATTTCATTTTTTAGTTTTTATTTTCTTTTTTCATCTTATGCAACAAGTCTTTCTGAAATTGTTTCTAGAGAAAATCTATCACTATTATTAATTAATTCTAAAATTATTAATGTGACCACAGGAACTGTTCAACCAAAACTCGTTCCAGAACATAATTTTGTAAAGGTGTTCGTAACAGCGATTCAGGATCAGTTAAAGCCTGCTATTATAGTGGAAAATGTTTATCTGTACCGAAAAGCATCATCAAAAATAGGTAAATCTTGGACTGAAATAGAACAGCTTAAGTTATTCAATGAAATAAGAGCTCTGAGCACTTTAAAAGGTATTGAATATTATTCTGCAAGCCGGAAAAAAATGCGCACTTTTTACGAAGATTCTTTTGTGATCGATAAACCTGAAACTAAAAATCCTCTTCCAGATCCTACGGATCTAGTACTTCCTAAGGAAACAAGCTTGTTTGCATGGCAAAAAGATTTAACCTTTGGTGGTAATATATATCGATATGATTATAAAACTTCTGATAACAGTATCCTTTTTATTCAAACTAATCTAACAACATTATCCTATGGTATCTTTCCCTTAGTTGCAAAGGAAAATCTGAAGTCTCTTGTGTGTATAATTGATATTGATGAAGGATTGCTCTTATATGCAGTTACCTTTGCCCGTTCAAGTACAGTTCCTGGAGTGGAAGGAAAAATAAAAGATTCCTTTTCTAATAGAACAGAGGCTATTTATAAATGGTTTGCTACAAAGGCAGATAAAATATTTATGTAATTTCGAAAAAAGCTTACTGTTTGCAAAATGCACTTCTAATTGCTAATAAAAAAAGGAGTTTTTCAGGGCAAAACCCAGAAAAACTCCTACCTTCCTTACAGGTTAAAAACCTACTGGAGAAGCTGTAATACGCCCTGAGATTTCTGATTAGCCTGGGCGAGCATAGCCGTACCAGCCTGACTCAAGATCTGGTCTTTGGTGTGTTTGACTATTTCGTTGGCCATATTGGTGTCGCGGATGCGTGATTCTGCAGCCTGCAGATTTTCTGCACCAATATCGATACCACGAATTGCATGTTCCAGACGGTTTTGATAAGCACCTAGATCAGCCCGTTGTTTGTTGACCTTTTTAAGTGCTTCATCAAGGGTTCCAATGGCACGGTTTGCAGTATCAGGATCTGCTAGAGATAGAATAGTATTGTCACCTGCATTACGGACTCCAAGTCCCTTAGATGTCATGGTGCCAATATATACGCGTTCCCGTTGATCCATATTGGCTCCAATATGGAACCACATAGAAGCGGTAACCACGTTTTCACCGGTTGCCCGGGCAAACCGGCCGGTCAGCATATTCATACCGTTGAACTGAGCATGAGAGGCAATTCTGTCGATTTCATCTACCAACTGGGATACTTCGACTTGAATCTGCATCCGGTCTTCTGCGGTATAAATACCGTTCGAAGCCTGAACTGCTAGTTCACGGAGTCGCTGAATGATGTCTTGGGATTCTTGCAGATATCCTTCAGCGGTTTGAATAAAGGAAATACCATTTGAAGCGTTGGTGGACGCTTGGTTCAAACCGCGAATCTGGCTCCGCATCTTTTCAGATACGGCTAATCCGGAGGCATCATCACCGGCGCGATTGATTCGCATACCGCTAGAAAGTTTCTCCATACTCTTATCAAGACTGGTTTGAGTAACACGGAGAGACCGATCGGCATACATTGCGCTCAGGTTGTGGTTAATAATCATAGACTTCACTCCTTTGGCGTTTTCGACGCAAACCGCTTGAGGCGGGTGTGGCGCCGCGGCATCCTTGCCGTTGTACTACGAAGCTGAAACGTGCCTAGAACCCTCGACCCGCCTGAAAAGGAAGGGTTGAGGATTTTGAAACAGGAATATGCAGATACAGGGGCCCAACGGGCATGTATCACCTATCCTCTCTCAACTTGAATATCGGAATATTAAAGGAGATGTTTAATAAAAAACTTTTTATTTTGAAATACCCGCAGGTCTGCAACGAGAGCAACCTAAAACGTGGACATGGGATCTTCCTGGTTTATCAAAAAGACGTGCTACAAGAACCTCATGTATAGATAGATTTGCACCGCAGACAGGACAGATTCGCTTTCGTTCTCCTGAAAGGCAATAGATACAACCATTGATATGCATGAGTCGGTCAGAACCATTCATCGATGGAAAGGCAGATGATTTTACTCGTTGGCCAGTGGTGAGTTTTGCAGAACAAACCGGACAGGTTCGAGGATCTCCTGGACGGCCTTTTTGGGGTGGTGCATTATGATGGGGGTGCGTATTTCTGGAAAAGCCTATAAATAATGAATATCCAAAATAAAGTAGTAAGGTTGCAATTATGACAATAAAAAGTAACTGAACTATATCGGTCATACTGTTATTATAAGGTTATTCTATATCATCTTGGCGATACTCTGGAATAGGGGTATACTAAAAGGGTGTCAACGTTATTTGTAATTGCAACGCCGATTGGGAATTTAGGTGATATTACCTACCGAGCTGTAGAAATACTGAAAACGGTTGATGTAGTTGCCTGTGAGGATACCCGGCAAACCCTGAAGCTCTTAAATCATCTAGGTATTTCCGTTCGTCTTATATCATGCAGGTCCCAAAATGAAACTATCGCTGCAGATAGGGTGATTAAGCTACTCGATGAAGGTTTAAAGGTAGCTTATGTCAGTGATGCGGGAACACCAGGCATAAGTGATCCTGGTGCAATTCTTGTGCAGGCTGTTATTCAGGCAGGTCATGAGGCAATACCGATACCAGGACCATCAGCATTTGCATCTCTCGTAAGTGTATCGGCTGGTTTTGATAAAACTGTTGTTTTTGAGGGATTCCTTTCTCCTAAACCAGGTCGCAGACGTTCTAGACTAAAGGAATTACTCGATATGGAAGAAGCCTTTGTGATATATGAATCTCCCTTCAGAATACTCAAGTTATTGCAGGATCTTGCCGATTTAGATAAGGAACGATATCTTTGTATTGGTCGTGAAATGACAAAGATTCATGAAGAATATCTTCGTGGTTCTGCAGAAGATTTATTAGGAATATTACAATCCAGAGATATCCAAAAAGGCGAATTTTCAGTGTATGTATCTGGAAAGAAAAGGAATAAACTATTAGAATAAAAGTGCCGATATATATGTATAGACGGCAAGGCAGGAAGTGAGTATGACTGTAGACAGAATTGGTTCCATAGATCCTATTCAAAACAGCAAGAAAACAGGAAGGTCAGAGGCTCTTCATAAGAAGACTGATATTGATTCTGTATCCCTGTCCCATGAAGCTGTAGAAAAGGGCGATTTGTATCAGGCAATCGAACTTGTATCATCCGCCTCTGATGTTCGTACTGATAAAATTGCAGAATTGAAACGAAAAATTAATGATCCTGCCTATATAAATGATACGGTGATAAACAAAACAGCTGAAAAGATTATGGATCTTTTTGGTTTATAACCTATGCCAGACATTTCTATTAAGCTCGATCCCAGAATCATTATTGGTCCTGATACGGTAAATCGATTAGGAAGTGTCTGTGCAGAGTATGCTAGCAGGGTTGTACTTGTTACTGAACAGGTATTATACGAAAATAAAATTATTGACCGGGTTGTACAGGTTCTCGAAGATTCTCAGGTAGAAACCATTGTGTTTGATGAAATTCCTCCTCAGGCAACAGCTGAAATTGCAGAAATGGTAGCTGAGCTTGCCCGTGGAGGCCGTTGTGGTGCAATTATTGGGCTTGGGGGTATAAAAACCCAAGCAATAGGTCGTCTTGCTTCTATGCTCAAGGAGGCGGGAGCCTATCTTTTCGATCTCCTTGAAGGTTCTGTGCCTGTCTGGAAATGTCTCCCCTACATCGCTGTTCCTACCAGCGGGAGAGATCCTTTTCTTTTTTCAGACAGATTTATTGCCGTAGATCCGCGGGATAGATCTGTTAAGGTGGTACATACTCCAGCTGGTCTTTGCGTGGCTGCAATTATCGATAGTGGTGTTTCAGAGCTTCTTTCAGATAAATTTGCAGCTACCGTAGCCTTTGATGGCCTTTGTGTGGCGATCGAGTCCTATTGTTCTACGAAAGCTAATTTTCTGTCAGATGCTATCTTGGAGCAGGCTATTGCATCTTATGGTCATATTTTGGATTCATTTGCTGAAAACAGAACCTTTGACCTCATTGGAAGTTCTTCTCATGCGGGGTTCTTAACAGCTTTGGGTTCTGCTGTAAGTGCTCCTGGTATAGGTACCGCCCTCGCCTATGCATTAAATGGCCGCTTTCCTGTGGCAAAATCCTGGTGTTCTACTGTATTGTTACCCCATATTATGGAACGACTAGTTCCATCACGACCAGAAAAATTGGCTCGGGTAGCGGAATTGCTTAGAGAACCTGTGGAGGGAGTTCCTCGGGCAGAAGCTGCAAATCTTGCAATAGATGGGGTTCGAAGGCGTATGGGTGTTTTATCAGTTCCTGGACGGTTAAAGGATTTTAATTTAATTCTTGATAGACTTGTTCCAGTAGCAGAAACCGCCCGTAATCTTGATTTCATTGCCTATTCACCTCGTCCTATAACTAATGATGAAGCCTATGATATATTAAAACAGGCTTTTTAGGACTACATGATTTCTCTCGAAAAACTCAATAAATTACCACGACATCAGCGTTTACGTAAAATTGAAAAAATCCTCACCCAATATGAATATCAACTTGTAGGAAAGCCTTTAAGCTCTGAGTTCTTATCAAAAGCGTATATTGTTGGTGTGACTCAAGTTATAAGCGAAGATAATGAATTTGATGAATTGATGAGGGCATATCTTTTACAACAAACTCATGAATTGCAACAGACAGAGGATGAACGAGGACCGATTAACAGACTACGACATTTTTTATTATCTCAGTTTGGTAAAACGGTTGCAGATTGGGATTTTATAGATGAAGAAGGTAATCTTTGTAGGACATCAAAACAATATCTGCCAGGTGTACAGGTGTTTCTTGAAGATATACGCTCTCCCTTTAATGTGGGTGCTATTTTTAGAACCGCTGAATGTTTTGGTGTAGAAAAAGTGTATCTTTCTCCTTTTTGTGCGGACCCGCTACATCCAAGGGCTGAACGAAGTGCCATGGGCTGTGTCAGTATTGTACCTTGGGAACGAATATCGTTAGACAGTTTGGAATTTCCGGTATTTGCCCTTGAAACTGGTGGGACACCTTTAGATAGATTTGTTTTTCCTGAAAAGGCTATAATGATTGTTGGATCTGAAGAACTGGGAATTTCTTCGGAAGCATTAAGTAGAGCCGATGCATCTCTTGGCAGGGTGAGTATACCTACAATTGGTGCAAAGGGGTCACTCAATGTAGCGGTGGCCTTTGGTATAGCAATGCAAAATTGGATGCACTTTCTATGCTTGAAAAACTAGGCCTGTTTTTGGTTAAATTATGTTGATGCGATAGAAGGGTTAGCTTCGAACTCTTTGATTTTCCCGTTTAAAACCAGCAGCAAATTTATCAAGAAGGGCTTCGAGTTGGTTTTCGTTTGTAATACCAAAGGATGTTAGGGGTTTTTTATCGATTTGATCAAAGGTTATGGTTCCCCCTTCATATTCACAAAGCATATTTGCCAGATAAACCGTTTCTACGAGGTCTTTAAACTCGGTTGGAGCAACGTTTGGATCATGGTGTAACCGAATAGCACTGACGAGGTTATCCGGAAAGTTCCACTTTTCTGCGATAAGAGCACCGATTTCGGCATGATTTAATCCAGCTGATAAATCTTCAAAAGTGGAAGCAGGAATTCCTTTCTCAGAACAAAAGGCTTTAATTTTGTTTAATAAATCTGGGTGAACGTTGGCAAAAATGATTTTACCCATATCATGTAGGATTCCTCCCACATAGACATCATCAAGCAAATTACGGTCTTTTCTAAAGTTTTTAGCGAGGTTATAGGCGTAAAAGGCTGTTTTATATGAATGGTCCCATAAAATACGTTTATCGGTAGTATCGTCTCCTAATATTTTTTGTGTTCCATAGGAATAGAGAAGGTTTTTAATACCCCGTATGCCAACCATTTTCACAGCTTCTGAAATACTATCAACCTTTTTAGATAGCATAAATTGGGCTGAATTGACAATTTTTAAAAGATCCGCAGTCATCGCAGGATCCATGGAAATCTGTCGTGCGATATCAGCCATTTCAGATTTAGGATCATTGATGAGTTTTTGAATCATTACAATATTATCGGGAAATTGAGGAAGAGAAGTTACCTGGTCGACAATTGCTTGAGATAGTATCGATAGATTTTCCACTCTAGTTTGATCCAGGGGTATAGAGATTCGGGCGATCGTTTCGGTATCACTGGCGACAATATCAAAGCAGTCTTCATCAAGGCCAATCTTTTTCAGCATAAGCACCAGGATGACGAGGCCAAGACCAGCTCCTTCTGAATCATCTAATACTTGGGTAAGGGCTTCTTCGAGAGAGTTGTATTGGCGCGAACGGGCAAGTTTGTCGTGAATACGGATAAGTTCTGTTTTAGTTATGGCTACATTGTTTCGAACTTCCAAATTGATAATTTGGCTTTTTACATGGAGTATAACCTTAATATATAAGCCCTTTTCTTTCTGAAGTTGCAGGTAATGACCAATATTTTCCATGGTTTCCTGTTTAAAATTTGTCATACCAAGTTTATAATCTTCAGGGTTATTAAGGTCCAAACCCCGTTCCATAAAATATACCCGTTTCGTATTGGCTTTTTTTGCATTCACTGCCAATTCCCGTAAGCAATAGGAGAGGTAGTCTTTTAATTGTGCTTGTCCAAGTTCTTTTAAAAATGTTTCAAGGACCTCTTCAATATATACTTCAATTTCATGGGGGAGGGTGTAGCTGGTAATGGTGAGAGGAATCCCAGAATTGATGGCCTTTTTAATTCTCGATACGTCAACAACTAATTCCTGTGCTGTAGCCATACTTTATTCCTTATAAAAAAGAAGAAAAGATATTTTAAATTATAGCATTTTACTAAATCCTTCTGCAAGTTTTTTTATAAAGACCTGTACAAATTTAAAGAGATTATGATCTTCATTATGTTTCATATCGTTTTATAATTGTCGCCATCCGTTTGAGTTCTCGGGAAACGATTCCATTGATAGAATCGGGCGGGAAATTACCATCCTCATCTGCTTTTCCAGCAGGTTTTTCCATAAACACTTCTAAGGCTTCATCAATCGTATTGACCGCGTAGAGGTGGAATAGGCCAGCCTTAATATCATTCTGAACCGAAGTATTTAAGATAAGATTGTTAATGTTTCTTCGTGGTATAACAACTCCTTGGGTTCCGGTAAGTCCTCGTTTCGAACAAATAGTGTGAAACCCTTCGATTTTTTCAGAAATGCCACCGACAGGCTGCATATCGCCAAGTTGGTTCACACTGCCGGTTATAGCTAAGTCCTGCCGCAGGGGGATGTCGGAAATGGCAGAAATTATGGCACAAAGCTGTGCGGCTGTAGCAGAATCTCCATCGATGGGGGTATACATCTGTTCAAAGCAAAGGCTGGCGGTTATGGAGAGTGGAAAGGTTCGTGCGTATCGGGAACGGAGATAGCCTGAGAGGATGAGTACGGCCTTGTCAAAAATTTCACCGGAAAGTCCCGATTCTCCTTCAATATTAATGACCCCACCATCGCCTGGGGCTACCTGGGCAGAGACGACGACGGGAATTCCATAGGCATAGTAACCGCGGTCATGGACTGCAAGCCCATTAATTTTGCCAACAGCAGTACCAGTAAATTGTATAATAATTTCATCCGACAAAATCATTGATTGGATGGTCTCTTCCGGAAGACGATGTAAATAGGCCCGCAATTCGAGGGTTTTTTGGATTACTTCTGCAGAAATTGCTGAAAATTGATGTTCCCGCGCATACCAGGTTGCTTCCCTGAGCAGATCGACCACGAGAGAAAACCGGGTACTGAGTTTTTGGCGATGTTCTGCATCCCGAACACTCCACTCAAGTACAGCCGATACTCCTGATGGATCCAGGGGTAATAGTTGTTCTTCCTGAACAATTTTATGCAGGAATGCGGCGTAGCGTTGCATGGAATGCTCATTTCTATTCATAGTGGAATCGAATTCCGCACAGACTTTAAACAGTTTCTGAAAATCGGGATCGGTTTGATACATGATATCGTAGGTAGATTCTTCGCCGATTAATACAACTTTTACATATAGTTCAATCGGTTCAGGTTTAATGATGAGGGGGCTTGCGATTGGATTGGGGGGACACTGAATTTCGACGATACCGGTTTGTAAAACCCGTTTCAGGTAAGGCCAGGCTTCCTCGTCTTGAATGATGTCCTCGGCTCGCAGAACTAGTATACCGCCAGCGGCTTTGATAAGACTTCCAGCCCTAATCCGTAGGTAAGCCGAGCGGAGTTCTTCGGTAACCGAGCCTGGAGGTTCAATGGTACCGACCAGATTGATGAGAGTAGGGCGGTTTTCAAAAATGACCGGCGCGGTGGTTAATCCTGCTCGATCAACGAGGATATTGACACCGTAACGGATCAGCGCAGAGGGATGGTTATGACTACGCTGTGCTTCTTTTTCGAGTCGTTCTGGATAAAAGAGGGGAATATGCCCCATAATGTCATCTTCCATCGATTTGAGCCAGGATGTAATTGATTCATAGGGAAAATCCTGTGCTAAAGCCTCAATAAGCTGATGAATTTCCGGATGTAACATTGCCTTTGAAAGTTCGTGAACCTTTCTGTCCAGATCCATCCGTTCCCGTTTGAGCGTATCAAAAAGGCTCTTCATTTTATCGATCAGGGCATAATAGGTTTCGCGGAGTGTATTCCATTCCTCAGGAGATAGGGTTCCGCTTGCAACCTGGGATTGCAGGTCTTCAAAGGAGACTGGTATTCCGTTACGGATAGGTACGAGATCAGTACTTTGGGATTCTCCTTCATTAATTTGAACGATTTGAAAACCCTGTTGTGCCGCTTCTGCTTCAAAGGAACTTAAGATCTTATTTTCCTGCTGTTCTAAAGTAGCCACAAGATTGCTTTTTTTTAATTTAAAGGCTTCACTTTCCCGGTGTAAGCGAACAAGGTGTTTAACTTCTTCAATTAGATCATGAAGGCGTTGTTTAAACAGACGGCCAGTGTCTGCGGGAACTTGAATAATATGGGGTTCAGTGGGATTAGTATAATTGGGAACATAGAGAAAATCTTGCAGAGTAGCACTGGATGCACTATAGTTTTGAAGTGCCTTTAAGAGGGCTGTTCTTCTGCCGGTTCCAGGAGCTCCCTGAATATAGATATTATAGCCCTTTGCCTGTATTCCTAAACCTAAAGACAGGGCTTTCATGGCACGGCTCTGGCCGATAATGGTTGCATCGGACTCAGTGGTTTCTGTTAATAAAGGGGCTGGGATGCTGAAAAATACTTGTTCTGAAGATAATCTATAATCCTTGATGTTCACAATTCTTGCTCCTTATAGTAAACTATGAATTGTTGATTGAGAGAAATCAAGGGTTTTGGTTTTGGAGGGTTTATGATTGCGGCAGATGATGTAAATGGTAAGATTCTGTATCAGGATGCAGACCATATGTTTATCTGGCTTGGTGCCGATCCAGAAAGTTCGTCTGGGGTTGTGCAGACCAATCAATATTTAATAATAGATAAGGGGCGGGGCGTTTTGCTTGATCCTGGTGGCATTCACCTCTTTGCACGAGTCGTGGCTGTCGCGAGTCGTTATATCTCCCTGGATAAGATAGATACCATATTCTTTTCTCATCAGGATCCTGATGTTTCTTCGGGTATCGCTCTCTGGCTTGGGGTAACCCCGGCTAAAATATACGTGAGTTCCCTCTGGCTGCGATTTTTGCCCCATTTTGGTATTGTCGATCAAAACCGGATGGTAGGCATCGAAGAATTTGGTTCAAATATAAAATTAGGATCGGGAACCATTTTGCGCTTTTTACCAGCTCATTTTTTACATTCTACGGGCAACTTTTCAGTTTTTGATGAACGAGCACGAATTCTCTTTTCTGGAGACATTGGAGCCGCTGTATTCCCTGCAGGTAAAGAACAGCTCTTCATTGATGATTTTTCTGCGGTCTTGCCCTATGTTGAACCCTTTCATAAACGTTATATGGCATCTAATAAAGCTACCTCCCTATGGGTTCGCCAAGCACGAGATCTAAAGCCTCAGCTGATTGCGGCTCAGCATGGTGGTGTGTATCGAGGGGATGCGGTTACCACCTTTTTAGATTGGCTTGGAAAACTATCCTGTGGGATTGATATCATCGAATCAATCTACAAGTAAGGCAAAGGGGCTACCATGAGTGATAGTATGACTTCATTTGATAATAGTTCTTTAGCAATTAAAAAATTTGTTAAGGGTTACAATAAGAGTATTGTTTTAAATACAGTTACCCTTCGTTCTCTCGATATCATCGGGTTTAATCTAGAACGGATTGGGTCCAGTCTTTCTTCTATTGTTGCAGCCTTTGAGGAAATACGGGCTACGAGCCAAAATACATCCCAAAATGCTGACAAGATCGATACTATGATGGATGGCATTTTATCCAAAAATGCAAGTACGGGAACTGAAATAACTCAGCGGGTTCAGGATATTAATCAGGCGGTGGAGGGGACCGCAAGACTTTCTTCTCTCTTTGCAGATTTAGCTGAAAAAGCGAAGAGTATTGCTTCAGTAACGGGGTCTATACAGGATGTTTCTGACAGAACGAATATTCTAGCGATAAATGCTTCGATAGAAGCGGCGCGAGCTGGTGCTGTTGGAAAGGGATTTCGTATTATCGCTAATGAGGTTCGTACATTGGCAGGGCAAACAGGAGAATTTGCGAAAACAATTGAGACCACTATCAGTGATTTTGAGTCTATCGTTGGGCAAATTACGAATGAGTTACAGGGCTTTACCAAGGTTCTTGAGTCTTTTAAACAATCCTTTGGAACGGTACTTGATAGTTTTCAAACCAATGCAAAAGCGATTGATGAAGCCGGTGCTTTCTTAAACCAGATTTCCGGTTCGATCAGAGAAGAAACAACAGCCTTAACCGATGGTTTAAGTTCCCTTGAACAAATCTCCACCTCACTGAACGATACTAATGTTGTTTTTGCAGCCCTATTGAAGACCTATGGAAATTTGGATACCCTTTTGGATAAGGAAGGGAATCGTTAGTGTCTGATTTAGTCTTGTTACTATGGTTGCTTTTGGGTTTGGTCGGATTAGAGCTGGTCCGTCCTTTTTTTAAAAGCATCCGAGATGTAACTGGAATTATTCTTTTCCCTCTTTTAGTGTTTGTTCTGCTTCTTGTTGGCCAGTACGTATATGGATTTAGGCCCGAACTTGTTCCTTTTGAGCTTTTTATTTTTTTTCTTACTCTTTTTCGTATACCTAAATTAGTCTCTCTTTTACAAAGACTCCGTATCGATGATGATAAAAGACCTTCGATAATTGCCTGTTTAATCGGAATTGTGCTATTAGCAATAACAGGCACCATAGGGATTAGGTTTTCTCCAACTCAAGACTATCTTGCGAGCCGCAATAAGGGTGGTTATGAAACATCAGTTGTAAAAAATACTGACACAGAAGAAGAATATTTTATCAGAACGTACCGGCAGTTTTCAGAAAATACTCGTGGAACTATTTTCATGATTCCTCCGATTAGTGGATCTGTAGAAGTTGTAGATTCAATTTGTTCACTGTTATATTCCAATGGTTTCACAGTAATTACTTTTTCACAGCCAGGTTTAGATGTACCGGCATATGATATACGTAATAAACCGATAGTACCCTCAATTACAAATATAGCTAATTATTTTGTAAGTTTTATTGCTGGTGTACAATATAAGACACCAAATCAGTATGCTAGAGCCTTGGAAGCAAAACGGAAGCAGGCTATTGAATATTTGGTCGCCCATTTAGAATACCCAGGACCGCTTTATCTGGTTGCTTATGGTGCCGGAGGGGCAGCTGCTATCATGTATGTAGCTCAACATGATGATAGTCCTGTTGTTGGTCTGATCAATATAGAAGGGCCGCTGTATTCGGTTCTTGATTTTAAAGATGGTGATGCAAGTACAGGATTCAAGAATTTAATCCAAAAAGTAATTCCCCAGTCCCAAAAACATATAGGTGCTGTTCCAGAACTTACAAAACCCCTTTTAGTTTTAGTGTCAGACTCAGTAAAAGTCTCTGAACAACGTGATGGTCGATATGCATCCCTTGTTCGGATAATTCATCAAGCCAAAGCCCCTGCATTACTCGTAGCATTAACCGGAGCAGGCCCCTTTGACTATTCTGATGTAACTATTCAATATCCCATCTATTCTGCTATGTTAGGCGGTAAAGGAAATAGGGTGCAGAGTGTGGGTTACTATGTCGAATCAACAGCGGCGCTTATTCATAATTTTATTTATAGTTTAGAAAAAAGGGATACTGATTCCAATTGCAAAGAAGAAGCCGCTTGTTCACTGCTTCCTGTATCGGGAGATGTATATGTTGAGTATAATGGTTATTTGCCGCATTATAATCCACAGGAGGTTTCTGGGAAATGACTACGAAACAACTTGATAGTTACTTTCGTTCTTTTTTAGATATTGACGGATTTTTACGAACCGATGATTCTTTAAATGGTTTGCAGGTAGATAATGATGGTCGTAACATTACTAAAGTAGCTTTTGCAGTAGATGCTTGTTTTGAATCAATAACCCTCGCTGCACAGCGCGGTGTGGGTATGCTTTTTGTGCATCATGGTCTCTTTTGGGGCAAACCGGCTCCTATTACCGGTATAATGAGAGAACGCTTACAGGTTCTCCTTTCACATAACATAGCGCTCTATGCTGTCCATTTACCTTTGGATCAGCATCCGGTAGTTGGAAATAATGCGGGTCTAGCTGATCTGCTTGGTCTTGAACAGCGTGAACCCTTTGGTGACTATCATCAACATAAAATTGGTTATAAGGGGATTTTACCAAAACCGATTTCTATAGATGAGGCAGTAAAACGGATCAGTTTTATGGGTCGGCCACCTCTCGGGGTGTATCCATTCGGTACAAAGGAAATTCGTTCCGTTGCCATCGTTTCTGGTGGTGCGGCGATGGAAGCTTTTCAGGCAATTGATGAACAGGTGGACCTTTACATTACCGGTGAAATGTCTCATTCGGTGTATCATTATGCGGTAGAAGGTGCATTGAATATGATTGCTGGAGGGCATTATTCAACAGAGGTGTGGGGTGTTCGCCGGGTTATGGAAAAATTAGCAAATGAATATAATTTAGAGGTTGAATTCCTCGATATTCCTACAGGTCTGTAAGCAGTTGTATTAGCCATATGGAGTAATTTAGATGAAGTATAAACAAAAATTATTTCCTTTTATACTAACGTTTTGTATTGTGGTTGTGGATCAATTATCTAAAGCATTTATTGTATCCCGTTGGCCTCGAGAAGGGACTTTTATTAAAGATGTATTTGGTAACGATTTATTATGGATTATCCATGTTCGCAACAAAGCAATAGCTTTTAGTCTTGGAGATGGTTTGCCGGATCAGGTACGGGTATTACTGTTTATTATGGTACCCATTGTAGTATTAGGTGTTTTACTCGTCTATTATTTTAAGACAGATGAGTTTACAACCCTTCAACGCTGGGTTGTAGCGGGTATCATCGGGGGAGGTTTAGGTAACCTTATTGACAGAATTTGGCGTCCCGATGGGGTAGTGGATTTTATCAGTGTAAATGTGTATGGCTTTCTTGGCTTTGCTCGATGGCCGACTTTTAACATTGCTGATTCTTCAGTGGTTATCTGTGGCATTCTACTTGTGATAAGCATCCTGTTTGTTGCTAAAAATACACATAAGGAGTGATTGTGAATAAAAAAGCAAATACTATTGTTTTTATGTTAGTTGCTACTCTATTTAATGTGGTAATAACTGTTGTATCTTTTGTGGTATTACTCGTATTGTATGGAAGGATTTTGGCTCCGTTGCTTCCCCAGGAAACTGCGGCTATTGGGCTCCCTATTGTTTTTATTGCTGCTATACTGCTTTCTTTTGTGATTTACCGTTATGCCCTTAAGGCATTTACCAAGCGGTTTGAGGTTGAAAAATACTTCGATCCTCTAATAAAGAGTCGTCGTTCACCTAAAAGAGATTAGTGACTGAAAGCTTTTGATATTGTTGAGTTTTAAAGGTAAGAAGAATTAATAGCCATCTGAAAGGGACCGGTTAATATCCCGTTGATAAAGCTCCTGGTAGACATAACTGCGTCCCCTGAGTTTATCTTTAATTGACTGAGAAAATGGAATATACCGCCAGAAGATACCCCTGACTTCCTTATCTAATTTTTGGATACCTTCGCTTTCTTTTGTCATCCATAATATATAGTCCTGAATGAAGTACTCCTTTACGTCGCCTTTTAATTTTTTTGATGTAAACCATTGGTAATAATTACCGGTGATACCTTCTTCCATCCAGTAATAAGAAGCTTTTTCTTTAGCATTCTGCCAGCGTAAATCCCCTACGGCAGAGAGAATGGCGAGGTTTAGGTTCTTCGGATAAAGAGGAATGGCAATACGGCCACGGCTAGTGGCTCTATTAAAGCGATCAAAGGGTTCCCAACAAATACCAAATTCTCCGTATGAAGGAACCAGAATTACATAGGGAACAATTCGGTTCAGTTTATTTTTATAAACCCGGCAAAAAGCTTCGGGGTCTATACTTTCTATCCAGGCAAGTTGCTTAATCACATTTTCACGGGTAGCTATTTCATTAGGTCCGCAGTGAAAATATTCCTTAACAAGAATGGGAAAGTGATTTCCCTGGCGGCCAATCGTTAATTTAACCATTTGGCGGACACTGTCGAATTCGGTGTCGATAGCTTTGATGTCAACTGCAACGTCTGCTCCTGCTTCCCGGACCTTGTCTTCCAGAATTTGTACATCCGCCTGGGCTTGGGAAAATTCTTTGAGTAATGAATCGAGCTCCCGATCTGCCTTGGCCATATTTTTAAGAAGCTCCTGAATTTCGGAAAAAGCCCGTTTTTGAACCTCGTTATATACTGATTGAAGATCAGGGAAACCGGGAATTGGACTGTGTTGGGCAATGATTTGCACTGCATTAACGAGGGCTTTTTCGTAACTGGCTCGTTCATCACTTTTTGCTTTTAATAGATTCCGTGCCGCATCTCGCCGTCCTTCGGCTTTTTCCAGAAGCTGTTTTAATCTGGTCGCTTCATTATTTTTAGCCACCCGTACCTCATCGGTGGTGGAGTTTTTAATAACACCAGTCCCAATAGCTTTAAACCATTCATCAAGATAATAGATAGGCTGGTTTAATTCATTATCTACAATAATTTTTGAGAAGAGTTCCTTATCCTCAGGTGTTAAAAGACCGGGATGGAGAATCCCATAGCGGAGAAGGAATTTTTTATTATCCGGGATTTTTCCAGGGGTTTTCCGGGCAATTCCAAGAAGAAAATCCCAGTAGGCTGTAGTAAGTTGTTGCCGGTATACACCACGATCTTTTGGGTCTTTCGTTGTTAGAAATTTCTGTAAAATCGTATGTACCCGTTGAGCAATATCTCCCTCTCCGGAAAGTGCCTTTTTATAATAATCGGGATCAGAAAATACAGTGAGGGGAATAGTTGCAAAGGGCTTGGTTATTTCTGGAAAGGTATTTTGGGTTAGATCTACTTCAATTCCGTTAGGAGTCTCAATATCTTCCGTACCGAACAGATCTTTATAATTAGGAGTTGTGTTCGACTCTGAAGGTCCTGCTTGGGATGTTGAAACTCCCAAAAGAGCTGCGAGGTCCGGATCGATATCACCCTGAAACATATTATTATTCATGGAATTCAGTTATGGAAGGATGTATTTGGAGGTGAGGGGAATTGAACCCCTGACCTTTTGAATGCCATTCAAACGCTCTAGCCAACTGAGCTACACCCCCAAAAGGTTGACTGGAATATAGCTAATGGAACCAATCCTGTCAAGTAGGTTGATTCCAGCTACCGACAAATTACAGGCCCTATCCTGTTATGATGCTATATCGTAGTATAGGACATATCTGAATCATGGTAAAGGTTTATTATGATAATTAGTGTGTCTCGGCGGTCAGATGTTCCCCGCTTTTATTGGGATTGGTTTTTAGGTGAACTTGAACGGGGTGAAACAGTCGTTGTTAATCCTTTTAACACACGACAGGTTAAAAAAGTATCGCTCTTGTCTCAGGATGTGGATGGTTTTGTTTTTTGGACCCGAGAGCCCTATCGAATAAGAGAATCCGCAGGAATGTTATTAGAAAGGGGTTATCAGTTCTATGTTATGGTGAGTCTGACCGGGTATCCTGCGATTTTTGAACCTCAGGCTCCTCCTTTAGACCGAATTATCGATGACCTACATCGTTTGAGTGCCTGTATTGGTTCTGAACGAGTTTTCTGGCGTTATGATCCTATATTGCTGAGTTCTCTCACCTCCGAGCATTATCATGTTGAGCAGTTTCAGTTTTTGGCTGGAGCTCTTGCAACGGCTGTTGGACGGTGTATTGTAAGTCTTTATGACCCCTATGCAAAAAGCGACAAACGGCTTCGTGCCCTCGAGACTGAGAGACTGGTGGAAATCTATCCCCTGTACAAAGAACGTCGCTATGTGGTGCCAGAAGCTGTCAACCTACTTGGCCGCTTGGCTGATATTGCGCATCAATATAGAATTCCGATATATAGCTGTGCTGAACCGGATGGTCTTGTATCTTATGGAATACTTCCCCATGCCTGTGTTGATGGGAGCCTGTTTGGGTTAAAAAAAGAAAAGGATCCCCATCAGCGGTCCTTTTGTCGGTGTGACCGGAGTATCGATATCGGCAGATACGGAACTTGTCCTGCCCGTTGTCTTTATTGCTATGCCTGGTGAGCATAAAGGTTTATATTGTAAAGTATGAAATTACCTTCTGATTGGAATCCAACAAATCGTGCATTTCGGGAATTTTATGGCTGGGATGATTCTTTGGGACAATGGAATTATGATCTTGTAGAGACCAAGCTAAACCAAAAAGTGGCTGTGCATTACTTTTCCAATCCCCAACAAAAAAATATACAGGGAACCTTGTTTATTACTCATGGGTACCTTGAACATACCGCACTCCGTGTTCCGCTCATTGCTCAGGCTGTGCTTCATGGGTGGCTGGTTTGCGGTATTGACTTGATTGGCCATGGGCTTTCCACGGGTACGCCAGCACATATAGATTCCTTTGATGAATATGTGACAGCTCTGGAAACGGTTGTACAGTATAAACCTTGGCCGCAGCCCTGGCGATATGCAGGTCATTCTACCGGTTGTGCAGTGGAGCTTTTATATGTAGCAAAACATGGGAATCCCTTTGAGTGGAGCCTATTGGAAGCGCCTCTCGTTCGGACCGTGTTATGGAAGCCTACCATGGTCGCCAAGCATCTCTTTAAGGGGGCTATCAGTACTTTGCCCAGACGGAATGCTGGACTCCCGAAAAGCCATACTTTTTATGGTTTACTGAAACGGGATCCCCTGTACCTCGATAAGGTCCCTATAAGCTGGTTTGATGCTTTGGAACGCTATGTGGAACAAACAAATAACTGGAATATTTTACCAGGGACCTTTTTAATATTACAGGGTGATATGGATACGGTGGTAGATTGGCCCTACAATGTACAGTTTTTACAGAACCACCTGGAACAGCCACAAATTGCGATGATCAAAGGTGGTAAACACCATCTGTTACGGGATGAAGGGCCTTCTGGTGATCAGGCTCGAAGAATGGTATTGGAACATTGGTATGCCATGCAATAGTCCTTTTTCGTTTTGGTATATAATTGGTATAGTCCAATAGCGAATTTTCTTGCAAATTTTGCTGTTCAGCCTTAGGATATTCATTGGGGGTACGGTATGGCTGAAGCAAAGGTTCGTTACCAGGGATCCTATTTAAAAGGCGTTAAAGCACGGGTTGGTACGATTCTCGAAACCAACTATAAGCTGGATATCAACACCAGGGAAAAAATACTTGCAGATTATTTAAGCGATGAACAGTTGCCCCATTGGTATTTTTATTCGAATACTCCTGAAGAGATTGCACGACATCTCTTTATTATAACCCAGCTGTTATCCTCTAATGTAGGTCAAATATATCATGTGAGCGACGACTCCCGGGTAATTACCTATCTTATCAATATAGGACGGGATTATCCTGGCCGGCTTGAACGGGTTATTGAAGAAAACATGAATATGAGAATAGCCTCCTTTGATTCGGAATCGACGGTTAATGGGGTTCGCATTGTCAGTCTTGAAAAAATTACCCAGGAACCGGCACGGTACACCCCTGAACAGGAAGCAGCGATCATAAAATTAAAAAGTGATCTGGCCTATTATGGTGAGAATCGTGATCTTATCCATACGAATCGGTTTATCGAAAGTCTTTCGTCCCGCTATCTTTTGGAAGAGATTGAATCCACCCTGGAACCGAAGCGGTCTGAACGGCATCTGGTGTTTTATAACCGTATCTGTGATACCGCTGAGCCCCTGGTAGATATTTCTGATGTGCAGTATGAGGATGATATTGGCCGGATAGAAAAATCGAGCCGTGTTATGATCGGGGTTGCCAATCCAGGACATGAATTTATCCCTCAGATTTTACGAATTTTTGAAAAACGGGGTATTAACCTGAAACGTACCTATTTTGATCTGTTCCGTCATCCCCAGGGCGATGTAGCTATTTTTACTACCTATTTTAACCTGGGCTACAGTCTTTCTGGTCTAGAAGACGCGTTGAAGGAAGCAATTATTTCTGGTCAGCATGAGGAAACTCAGGCAGCTGCTGCAGGGGCTCTCATTGTTCAAAATACTTCCAAACGTATCTTGGAAGAAAAAATTGAATCAATTCTTCGAAGGCTTCCAAGCCGATCTAATCCTCACGATGCAATGAAGGCTATTGAAGAATTAAAAGAACTTTGCAGGCAGAATGGGACCATTGGTACAGGACCGGAAAGTCACAGTTTTTATTTAAACAGTGTAACCGATTTTCTCGAGGCCGCCCGTTTTGCCGGTATTGATGAAGTCCCTGAAGTATTGCGTCTGCTGCTTGGCTATGAGGCTTTTGATGAATTTTTTGTTACCGCTCAGGCTAATGGCATTTCGAGCAACCTTCCCGGCTATCGGATTAAGCATTCCATTGCCCGGGGACCGGCAAAGGGCGGCCTCCGTATCGATCCGATTGTCAGTTTTGATGAAGTGGCAGCCCTGTCCTTTATGATGACCTGGAAATGTGCCCGGAGCAGGATCCTCTATGGCGGGGCTAAGGGTGGTTTGATGCTCAATCCCCGAACCTTCGAAGGTACGGCGATTGACTATTTTGATACCCTTTCCAGTTTTGGCAGAAGTCTTTTCCTTGTGTCTGGTCCGATGCGGGATGTTCCTGCAGGGGATGTTGGCTGTGGTCCCAAAGAAATCGGACATATGTTTGAAGGGTTTAAAAGTGCCCTGCGGGATCTGGCGGTGATGTCCTATGGTCTTAAGCCGGGGGTCACCATGATTGGACCGAGGATCGTTTCCGTTCAGGAAGCTCGCAGAATGCTGGCGGAGCACTTTGATGTGGACTGGACCGATCCGGTGATTATTGGAGAACTCGTACGGAATGAGACCTATCTCGAACTGGTCACCGCAGCCCAGATTACCGGGAAACCGAAATTGGGAATAGAAGCCCGGGGTGCTGCGACAGGGCTCGGTATGGCCTATGCGGTACTGGCTGCGGTGGGTAACCTCTACCTGGATGGTCAGTGGAAACCAAACAGACCGCTCAGCAAAGAAGAAGAAGCGGTCCTTCGCAAGGCTTGTTCCATAACCGAAGCGGTCATACTCAAGGAAGAATCGGAACAAGCCTATGGAAAAGTGGACTTTAAGCCTGAGGATGCGGTGGTTCATGGCCGGCTTCTCTCGGCAGATGAATGGAAGCTGCTTTCTGAAAAAGTTTATCCTGCCTTACTGACTGGGAAAACCCTCTCTGTCCAGGGGTCCGGCAAGGTTGGTGGTTCACTGCTTACATCTCTCAAGCCATATGGAGTAAAGCTCATTGCGATTGCCGATGCGGGTGGTGCCATATTCGGAGATGATCTTGATATGGATGAAGTACTGGCGGCGGTGGAAAATTCCCGAAATCACCCCGATAAGGCTCTGCGGGCTTCCTGTGTCCATGCAACGAAAAATGTGCAAGAACGGATCCTGGGATTGAGCGGCAGTTCCAAGGTGCTGGAAATTGAATGTGATATAGTGGCCCCTGCGGCACTGGAAAATGCGGTTACCGAAGAAAATGCCCGGCGCATTAAGGCAAAGTTGGAAGTATGCGGTGCTAACGGCCCCAATAGTTCCCGGGCGGAAAAGATTCTCGCCGAACAGGGGGTAACGGTGCTCTATGATTTCCTTGCCAATGGAGCCGGTGTAACCGCAAGTTACTTTGAGTGGTTAAGAAACTTAACGGACCGGTTCCGCTACGAAGCGGAACGGATTCGGCATGTTCCCTTTGATATAAGCTGTATGGATCCCTATGTCATGCCTGAATTTAAAACCCGGCTTAAAAAAATACTTGCCAATGGTGAAAGCCGGAATACTACTGAATCATGGAATCTCATGCTTCGGGATATCATGTTTGCGGCTCTTAACGAAGATTACCGGTTTGCAAAGGATCATAAGGTATCGATGAAAACCGCAGGCTTCTTGAACGCCCAACTGCGGGTGCTGGCCGCTACCCTGGTACGGATGGAGGAGAAGGATCGGCAGAGTATGATGGCACGGCTTCCGGATAAAAGCCGCGCCTTACTGAAGCCCTTTATGGAACATCCGGAGGTGAAACTATTTATGCAGAAGGGTGGTAAAAATTACTAAAACGGTAACCTATGTTACCGATAAAATTGTATTGATTATGTATCCTTCTGATAAGAACGAATACAGGAGGATACATATGAGTATGTTCTGTCATCAATGTCAGGAAGCCGCAAAGGGAACTGGCTGTACCGTGAAGGGTGTCTGTGGTAAGGATGAGACTGTTTCCAATTTGCAGGATGTTTTGCTGTATGCGCTGAAAGGGCTCGCCTTTGTTGCCCAGGAAGCCAGGAAAGCTGGAATTACCGATAGGCAGGTCTCTGAAGCTCTCATTGAAGGGCTTTTTGCCACCATAACGAATGCCAACTTTGATAAGGCTGTTTTTATTTCCAGAATTCGGGAAGCTATATCTATTCGGGAAGAATTAAAAAAGCATTTAGCCCTTAAAGGGGTTTTTCTGCCAGTTCAAGGTAAAGGACGTTTACATCCCAGCATAGATTTCCATGCCAGTACTGAAGAGGAAATGCTCTCTGCATGGACGGTGGCAAGTTTTCTTGCGATTGAAGATCCGGATGTTCGGGCTTTACGCAGTCTTGTCATTTTCGGCCTTAAAGGCATGGCCGCTTATATGGAACATGCCATTAATCTGGGAAAAAACAGTGAGGATGTGCTTGTTTTCATGGAACGGGCTTTGGCTGCTACCATTGATGATACCCTTGATGCAAATCATTTAACCGCTCTGGTTCTTGAAACTGGTAAATATGGTGTGGATGCAATGGCCCTGCTTGATGCAGCCAATACATCGACCTATGGAAATCCTGAACCGACCACAGTACAGCTGGGTGTGCGGAATAATCCTGGTATACTTATTTCAGGACATGATCTAAAAGATTTGGAAGAATTGCTTGAACAGACCCAGGGCACCGGTGTCGATGTTTATACCCATGGTGAGATGCTGCCGGCCCATTACTACCCAACATTTAAGAAATTTCCCAACTTTGTAGGCAACTATGGAAGCGCCTGGTGGAAACAGGTAGAAGAGTTCGAAGCTTTTAATGGTCCAATCTTTTTAACGACCAACTGTCTTGTACCACCAAAGGAAAGTTACAAGCATCGGGTATTTACCACCGGTGAGGCAGGTTATCCTGGCTGTGTGCATATTGCAGACCGGAAAGAAGGGGGTAAAAAGGATTTTTCTGCCCTTATTGCACTGGCAAAAAATTGTCCTGCTCCAACGTCTTTGGAAACAGGCACCATCGTTGGTGGTTTTGCCCATGCTGCAGTGGATAAAGTGGCCCCTGTTGTCGTAGATGCTGTTAAAAATGGTGCGATAAAGCGCTTTTTTGTTATGGCTGGCTGTGACGGACGACAAAAGGGACGGGATTATTACACCGAATTTGCTAAGGCTCTGCCGGAAGATACGGTTATCCTTACTGCAGGTTGTGCCAAGTACCGCTATAATAAATTGAATTTGGGCGATATTGGTGGTATTCCGCGGGTTTTGGATGCCGGGCAGTGCAATGACAGCTACTCATTGGCACTGACAGCTCTCAAGTTGAAAGAAGCCTTTGGCGCATCTGATGTAAATGACCTGCCCATCAGTTTTAATATTGCATGGTATGAACAGAAGGCGGTCATTGTTCTGCTTGCCCTGCTATACCTGGGCTTTAAGAATATCCATCTGGGACCCACACTCCCGGCCTTTCTCTCACCGAATGTTGCCAAAGTGCTGGTAGATAACTTTGGCATCGCCGGAATTGGTACGGTTCAGGAAGATATTAAGCTCTTTATGGGTGCTTAACGGTCAGGATGTAGTCCAGGTACATCCCACTGGGCAGGAAGCCTGGTGGGAAGTCCTTCAGCATTCACAAAGGCCCAGGTAACCTTTGCTTCGGCAATTAGGTCCTGTCCGCGAAGAATTTTCTGCTGCATGACCCCGCTTACAGCGCCCCGTTTAATCGGCCACGACTGGATGACCAGTTCATCATCAGGCAGCGCCGATTTTTTATAGTCAATTTCTACCCGTGCCACATAGAGCCCGAACCCAGCTTTCACAACTCCAGGATAATCAAACCCAATAGCCCTGAGGTATTCATAGCGGGCATATTCCAAATAATGAAGATATACGGCATTATTGACGTGTCCATAGGCATCGCATTCATAGGTGCGGACCCGTAGGGTGCATTCATGTATCATGGATGTCAGTATAAAAAAGTACTCAGGTATGGTGCAAGGGGATAGGGATGCAGATTGATGAATTACAGGCCGTATTCCGGTGTTGCCCCTGTTGTGGTGCAGAACAGGTAGTAATTTCCGGGGATCACCGGATATATTGCTCTGCCTGCGGCTTTGAATATTTTCACAATGTGGCCACTGCGGTAGGAGCGCTTATTCTTACCAGAGAAGGACTTCTCTTGCTCGAACGGGCTAAGGATCCTGCCCGGGGTAAATTAGCACTGCCTGGTGGTTTTGTTGACCCCGGAGAGTCCCTGGAAGAAGCTTTGTCTCGGGAGTGTATGGAAGAAATTGGCTGGAAAGCCGAGCTCCATCGGATGGAGTATTTGTGTTCCTTTCCTAATACCTATCGCTATAAGGATATTCTGTATCATACCTGTGATATGTTTTTTTTATTTAGGCAGGATTCGTTAGATATAACTATGTTATATAGTGATCCTACCGAAGTTACCAGCTTATCTTTAATCCCTCTTGAAAAGCTGCAGTTGGAAGATCTCGCTTTTGAATCCACCAGAAAGGTAATAGAACTACTGATAAAGACGTATTAGTAAAAGTATTGTATACTTAATCCGTGAAACGGCGTATTTTTATTGGGCTCCTTATTTTTGGTCTGTTAAGTCTCATTGCACTCACCAACTCTATCTACCTTATGATACATTTGGATAGTCTGGGTTCGCAGCAGATTGATGGAGCTTTACCGAAATATATATTTGCATTTTATGTACCGCCTACTTCGAGCAGATACTTTCAGGATATAAAAAAGGGCGCTGAACTTGCTGCTCAAGAACATCATGTGGTGCTTTCGTTCCATTCGATAGATCCTAAGGATAATGAGATTCAGCAGGCGGTTATTTCAGATTTTAATGGATATATACTATGCCCTTATAATGAAGATACAACCCTTCATTCTCAGGTAGTTAAACTTCAGAATGAGAAAAGACCGGTAGTCATCATAAATCATACAATAAAAACTGATAAACCAGTCCCATTTATCGGTTCAAATAATTATGATGTAGGTAAAAAAATGGCTCAGCTCATAAAAAAAACAGAAAAATCGGTACATCAAATTGCTATAGTGTATAGCCAAAAGAATCCCTGGATATATGCAGATAGAGAACTGATAGAGCTGGGGATACGAAATGAACTTCAGAATACGGAACAGTATGCTATAACCCGTTTTGAAACTAGGTTAAATCCACTTGATGCTGAAGCGCTTATTTATAAAATAATAAAAAATTACCCAGAAATGAATTATGTTCTCTTTACAGATTCTAATGATACAATTGCTGCTGCGCAAGCCTTAATCGATATGAATGAAGTAGGCCGAGTACAGTTGATAGGATTTGGGAATGACAAAGTAATCAGGGACTATATTCGAAAAGGGGTTATTACTGCATCTGTGGTAATAAGTCCAGATAAAATTGGTTACCAGGCTGTAAAATCATTGGTTGAACTGGTAGATTCAGGATTTACATCTGCTGCTGTTGATGTGGGAATAGAAATCGTTGAAAAGGATAGTCTATGAAAAAGAATATCCGTAACTCATTCTTTATGCAGATTGTAATAAGTATATTTGGTGTTTTTGGTTTATTGGTAATTTCTACAGCTTACATATTATATTCTACTATTCAACTGCAGAATTATGCAGATCAGAGTTTTCAGAAAGAGCGTTATTTAAAAAGTATACAAGAAGCTTTGCTTTCGTATCAGGACCCATTATTGGAATATCTTTCTACACGATCTTCAAATGCATTAGCGAAACATTTAATAGAATCACAAAATTTAAGGAAGCGTCTTCCGGATAAAAAGAAATTGTCTAATGATTTTAATGAGATACGAGAACAGGAGATATATAGTCTAATCCGTCGTTTTTTAGATATGGCTGATACCGCTGTAGAGCAAAAAAGGGGAAGAAATATAGAAGCTTATATCAATCTGTATGATGATATGACTTCTTTATTAACATATATTAATGATGAAATTGAGCATGTAAGTACTGAACGTTTTAAAAATCAAATCGATAAATATGGTAATTTTATCAGATATTCTCAAAAAATAATTTTATCTAATTTATTGTTTATTGTCTGTATATCTCTCTTTTCTGTAATATTACTTATACATTCAGTTCAAAAAATGACAGAACCATTGATACATCTTTCAGCGATGGCAACTGAGATTTCTTCTGGTAACTTTACTGTAGCGGATATCAAATTAAGTTCTATTTATGAAATTGATCATGTTGTTGATGCTTTCAATAAAATGAAAAAAGAGATCTGTCATTATATAGAAGAAATGAGGCTTCAGGAAACAATTAAACAAGAGTACATGCAAGAAAGAATGCGGAATTTAAAAATGGAAGATTTGCTGAGACGAATGGAGACTTATACATTACAAGCTCAGATGAATCCCCATTTTTTATTCAATACGCTTAATACAGGTATGCAGCTGGCAATTGTGGAAGGAGCGGATAAGACATCTGAATTTATGGAGTATCTATCATTACTTTTTCGTCATAATATAAGGAATAAAGAAATCATTGTGCCTTTACGGTATGAGATTGAGGGAATCAGATATTATTTTTATATCTTAAAATTAAGATTTCCTAAGAATTTAACATTGATCTTGGATTGTCCCGAAGAAATACAGGATATGTATAAGGTACCTGTTTCTATACTGCAACCACTGGTAGAGAATTGTATTGTTCATGCTTTTAAAAATAATGACAGTCAGAAAATTATTGAAGTTCGGGGAGAATTAAAGGGTTCCTCTTTATACTTAACAGTACAGGATAATGGTTCAGGTATGTCAAAGGAGAAAATAGATGAACTATTGCATCCTATTCCTATAGAAGAAACATCATCTAGAGTTATGGGACTGGAAAATGTAATTCAGCGACTAATTTTTTTTTATCCTGATACACCTGATGTAATTAAGATAATCAGCAGTCCTGGAATGGGTACAACCATACAAATTTGTATCGATACGGAGAAAGAACCATGTATCGTGTATTGATTGTAGATGATGAAGAACCGGTATTAGATAGTTTTTCCTATATGATTAAAGAATATAGTTCAGATTTTGTTTTAGCCGGTAAAGCTCGAAATGGTTTTGAAGCATTAAGTGCCATACATGATTTGCAACCGGATGTTGTATTTATGGATATTAATATACCTGGAATGGATGGATTAAAAGTTATAGATACAGTACATAGCCAATATCCTCATATGATTTTTGTATTATCAACTGCTTATGAACGGTTTGATCTTGCTCAAAAGGCAATACCTCTTGGCGTACACGCATATCTAGTAAAACCGATAAGTAAAAAAATGTTTATAGGTACTTTAGAAGAAATAAAGAATAAACTTGATAAAAATCGTTTGGCACGAAATGTAAATGAAAATCGGCGAAGTATGGATACCTTTTTTGCTCAACTTATGAAGGGTGGTTTTGAAGAAGATGATATAGAAAATATAAAGGAAAATCTTGGTATTACCTATAATCACGGACGTATTTTTATTATTGAAATTGAAGAAAATAACCAAAAAATATTACAAGAAATTGCATTACGATTGTCAATGAAGTATTTTTGTCTTTTTGATATGAATGGTGTTCGAGGTTTATTTTTTATCGCTGGAAGTATAGATAAAGATGAATTGCACAAGCGTTTATTTGAAATTATAAAACAATGTCTTCAGATAGATATCGATGTTGCTATTGGTATCGGTATTGAAAAAGAACTGAATGATTTATATGAATCTTATGAAAGTGCATTATCTGAATTGATAAATAACAAAACTAATGAAAAAAAATTGTTTAGAGAGCGAATGCTTATTGTCCAAATTCGGAAAAAAATAGGATTTATTCCAAAATCTGAAGTAATAAAACTCTATGAGACATATCTTGATGAATTGTTTGAAAATAATCAATTACAAATTGCTAAATGTAAATTAATAATTTTATTTGCATTATTATATGATGATTTAAGTAATTATTATAAAGATACAGAACCAGTAGAATATTTATTTCCTTTAGAACAGGAAATCATGAATAGTAAAAGTAAGGAAGAATGTAATAGTCGGGGAAGATCTATATTCAGCAGATTATACGATCTGTTTGCGGAAAAACGAAACCAGGCAATGCCGATTCCATTGTTAAAGGCGATACATTACATGCAGGATCATTATTCAGAACCAATACAGCTGAGTACTGTTGCAGATGCTGTTTTCATTTCACCTGCATATTTAAGTAGAATATTTACTGAATATCTTTCAACAACTTTTATAGATTATTTAACTGATTTAAGAATATCAGAAGCGCAAAAATTGATTAAAAATACCAATATGAGTATAAAAGAAATAGCAAGTAAAGTTGGTTATTCAGATCCCAATTATTTCGGTAAATGTTTTAAAAAAATTACTGGATATACACCTACAGATTATCTTGAAAGGTCTCAGAATGACACAGGAGTGTATCATTATGAAAAATAGTCAATATATTTATCTGAGTATGATAGTTTTGTCCGTATTACTTACATGTACAAATAGGACTACTACATCTGACTCTAAAAAAATAACCATTGGATTTTCCATCGCAACTGATACATTTATTCTTGAACGTTGGAATAAGGATATCAATATTTTTTCTAGTACCGCTAAAGAACTAGGCGCAGAAGTAATTTTGCAGCTATCGGCAGGTGGAACGAAAGAACAGATTGATCAGATAAATTATCTATTAAAGCAAAACATTAATGTTCTGGTCGTTATAGCTCACGATATGGAAATGATTGCAGGAGTAATTAAACAGGCTCACGATGCCGGGATACCTGTAATAGCATATGACAGGATGATTATGAATGTTCCGATAGATGCCTATATCTCATTTGACAATGAAGAAGTAGGAAGATTATTCGGTAAAGCACTTACTGAAAAGGTTCCAAAAGGCAGATATCTTATTGTGAACGGTTCTGTACGAGATAATAATAGTTTTCTTGTTCATAATGGTTTGATGGACATACTGCAACCCTATGTAAATAGGGGTGCAATACAAATCGTACAGGATATTTGGTTACAAGAATGGAGTTATGATGAAGCACTTGAAAAGATCGGGAAGGTATTCGACAGTACTACTGATATAGATGCAATTTCTTGTGGGAATGATCAAATTGCGAGTGCTGCTATACAAATATTATCAGAACGTCGTATGGCTGGAAAAGTTGCAGTAGTTGGGCAGGATGCAGATCTTATATCTTGCCAGCGGGTTGTAGAAGGAACACAATTAATGACTGTGTATAAACCAATTGCAAAGCTTGCCAGTCGTGCAGCCAAATTGGCTATTGCCTTGGCTTCAAGAGAAGCATTCCCCTATGATACATTAACGGATAATAAAAGTGGAGCCATGATTGCAAGTTATATAGAAAAACCTATTGCGGTATATAAAAATACTATTGATGAAACGATAATAAAGGATGGATTCCATTCAAAAGATGATATTTATCGAAATGTCCCACTGGTAAAATAATGACATAAAAATATTACTTATTTAAAAATAGTATATACATGTTTCTTAAAAAAAATACGATGTAATGATAAAACTTTACGATTTTCAAATTGGATGAACCAACTCCATAATAAAACAAATCACTACCATGGAGGTATGGGACTTATGAAGAAAATCGTATCATTTCTTTTGATTCTCGGTCTTGCAGGCTCAATGGCCTTTGCATCTGGTTCTCAGCAACAGGCTGCCAGTGGTGGAAAAGCTCCCCTTATTGGTTTAGCAATGCCTGAAACCCATGTTGAACGTTGGCAAAAAGATGGTGCTGCCTTAAAAGCTGATGCTGAAGCAAAAGGGTACCGGGCTGAAGTAACCTATGCTGATGCAGATCAGAGCAAACAAAATCAACAGATCCAGGATATGCTGACAAAAGGTGCAAAACTGCTCGTTATTGGTTCTGTTAATGAAGGTGTAGTATCCGCCGTATCCGATGCTGCAAAGGAAAAGGTAATTGTAATTGCATATGACCGGCTTATTACCGGTACTGCTGATTATGATTACTATATCACCTTCGATAACTTTAAAGTTGGCCAGTTCCAGGGTAAGGCACTGGAAACAGCATTGAACCTTCCTGCAGGTTCTAAGGATAAACCAAAATATATTACCTTGTTCGCCGGTTCACCCACCGATAATAATGCTAAGGTGTTCTTTGACGGTGCTATGGATGTTCTAAAGAAATATGTGGATAGTGGTGTTCTAAAAATTGTTGGTCCTGCTCCCTTAAGCTCCTCTGATACAGCTAATTTCACCAGAATCACTACTGAAAACTGGCGTGCTGATGTTGCAAAGGCTCGGATGGAAAACCTTCTGAACAATGATGCCAAGAATGTTGTTCTTGATGGTGTTTTGGCTCCTAACGATACTTTGGCACGAGCAATTATTGAAGCCTGTGCTTCCGATGCAAAGTATGCTGGTGGAAAACTGCCTGTAGTTACCGGTCAGGATGGTGAAGTTGCTTCTATAAAGGCAATTAAAGAAGGCAAGCAGTATATGACCGTATTCAAGGATACTCGCAACCTTGCAAAAGCAGCAATTGAATTGGCAGATGCCCTTTTAAAAGGACAAACCCCCAATATTCCTGGTGCACGGCTTGATACTACTTCCTATAATACCGGTAAAAAGGTTGTAAAATCCTATCTGTTGGAACCTGTTGTGGTAACCAAAGATAACTATAAGCAAATTATGATTGACAGTGGCTATTATAAAGCTTCTGATATAGAATAATAAGTACAATAAATTCATATTCCGGATAGGGGTATAACCCTGTCCGGAATTATTTTGTAAGGCAGGCCAAGGAATGAGTGAGTATATACTTGAAATTGAAAATTTAACGAAAGATTTTCCTGGTGTTCGTGCCTTGGATCATGTCAGTTTGAGAGTGAGAAAAGGTGAAATTCATTCTCTCTGCGGGGAGAATGGCGCAGGTAAATCTACCCTGATGAGTGTTATCAGCGGTGTATATCCGAAGGGTAGTTATGAAGGAAAGGTCTTTTTTAAAGGGAAAGAAACACACTATCACAGTGTTAAGGATAGTGAAAAAGAAGGTCTTGCAATTATTCATCAGGAACTGGCATTAAGTCCTTATCTTTCGATATATGAGAATATTTTTTTAGGACATATGCGGACATCGCTGGGGATAATTAACTGGGACTATTATATCAAAGAGTCACAAAAATATCTGGAACAGGTAGGTCTCAGAGAAAATCCAGCAACCATTGTTAGCAAAATGGGAGTAGGGAAACAGCAATTGGTAGAAATTGCCCGTGCGCTTTCTAAAAAAGTAGAATTATTAATCCTCGATGAACCAACCTCGTCTTTAAATGATGATGAAAGTGAAAAGTTGCTTAAGCTTATTTTGGAATTAAAACAGCAGGGAATTACCTGTATCATGATAAGTCATAAATTGAACGAAGTACTCGAAATAGCCGATACGGTAACTGTGCTACGCGATGGTAAATCAATATCAACCTATGATGTGAAAAAAGATAAACTAACAGAAGCAATGCTGATACGAGATATGGTAGGCCGAGATCTAACGACCCGTTTCCCGGAACGTAAAAATAAACCTGGCGAAGTTATTTTAGAGGTAAAGAATTGGACTGTATATCATCCAGATTATCACACGATCAAAGTAGTCGATAATGCATCGTTCTATGCTCGCAAAGGAGAGATCGTCGCTTTTTGCGGTCCTATGGGTGCAGGACGTACCGAACTTATGATGAGTATTTATGGCCGGTCTTATGGTTCTCGAGCAGAGGGAGAACTGCGAATGAGGGGTCAAAAAGTTGATACCAGTGATACACGGAAAGCAATTGAAGCAGGCATAGGATATGTATCTGAGGACAGAAAAAATCTTGGTCTTATTTTAATTCAGGATGTAAAGTCAAATATTTCTATTTCGAGTTTAAATAAATTATCGAAAGTCGGTGTGGTGAATTCTTCTTTGGAAATCCGAGAAGCTGAACGATTTAAAAATGAACTCCGTATTAAGACCCCATCGATACATCAGTTGACCAGGAATCTTTCTGGCGGAAACCAGCAAAAAGTTGCATTAAGCCGATGTATGCTTTCAGATCCGGAAATATTTATTGTTGATGAACCAACGAGAGGTATTGATGTGGGAGCAAAATCAGAAATCTATCATATTCTTAATGATATGGCTGCTTATGGAAAAACCATAATCATGGTGACATCCGAATTACCGGAAGCAATTGGAATGGCAGACCGAATATATGTAATGAATGAAGGCCGAATCAAGGGCGAACTTACCCGAGATGAGGCTACCCAAGAAAAAATAATGCATATTGCGTTGTTAAATTAGAAGGAGCAGGTATGAGCGATACGACAGTCACATCTTCATCTATCAGAAATCTTATTAAGGCAAACATACGGAATTATTCCATGGTCCTGATGCTTGCCCTGATTATGATAATATTCTCTTTTTTAACTGATGGCGTAAATCTCAATTCTCGTAATTTTACCAATATTTTCATGCAGAACAGTTATATTCTTCTGCTCGCAGTTGGAATGGTTCTGGTAATAATTGTAGGAAATATAGATCTCTCCGTAGGTTCGGTTGCTGCTTTTATCGGTGCTATTAGTGCCATGCTCTATAATTCTGGTGCCAATATGTTTGTAACCATATTGTTAAGCATCATTCTCGGTGTACTTATTGGTGCGTTTCAGGGAGCATGGATTGCTTACGCAAAGATTCCTGCTTTTATTGTTACTTTGGCAGCGCAATTACTCTTCAGGGGTCTCACGTATATCATTACTAATGTAAGCCCCATATCCCTACGGGATGATAATTTTAAACAAATAGCATCCGGTATGGCAAATATAAATGTTCTCACAATTAATGGGGTGTATTACACAGCTCTAGTAGCAGGTGTAGTAGTATTTCTCATATATGTGGTTTTAGAGATTCAGGGGCGGCGAAATAAAATAAAATATGGTTTTAAAGTTTCTCCTATGAGCTTTTTTATAATTAAACTGTTGGTAATAGGACTCTTAATTTTTGGACTAAGCCAACGTTTTGCAACGTACCGCGGTATACCAATAGTGGTGATTGTATTAGGGGTAACTATTATATTCTTTAGCTTTATTACTAATAATACGGTAATAGGCCGCTATATCTATGCTGTCGGTGGAAATGCACGATCTGCAAAGCTGTCCGGTATCAATTCTGAATTAGTTGTATTTGTAGTTCAGCTCATAATGGGGGGACTAACTGGTCTTGCTGGAGTTGTGTTTACTGGTTATATGAACTCTGCTCTTCCGCAAGCTGGTAATAACTTTGAACTTGATGCGATTGCAGCATGTTTTATCGGCGGAGCTTCAGCAAGTGGTGGAATCGGTACGGTTATTGGTGCGATAGTAGGTGGACTTGTAATGGCTGCAATAAATAATGGAATGTCATTGATGAATATTCAGGCCCAGTGGCAATATGTGGTAAAAGCGTTGGTACTTCTCTTGGCTGTATTCTACGATATTTATACCCGAAGAAAGACTGGTTTGGGTTGATAGGTAATATAAAGGCGGCCAATGAGGCCGCTTTTTTGTTTTAATTAAGGTTGTTTTATTAAGGTTGTACTGTTAAGTTTCTAACCCAGCGTTCCTTTTTGAGATACCAGCGTGCTATTAGATATTTAACCACATCGGTAATTTTAATGATTGCAAACATGAGCACTGGTCCGATACCGGTTCCAAGGGTGAGTATAATAGCCCCCGGAACGAACAGGAGGGTATTGACTGAGACATCCACATACATCCCAAGAGCAGTATCTCCACCTGCTCGAGAAATAGCAAACTGTGCATTAAGAACTGTCCATATAGGCATATACAATGCAATTACCATCACGAGGCCTCTCGTAATGCTTTGGGCGTTGGGGGTCAGGTTGCCAAAAACAAGAGGAATCAGCAAGGTTGATAGAACTGCCCCAAAACCAACCACTATTCCTGCAATAAAAGCCCCAAATTTAAGCCAGTTCGCCCGGTTTCGGGCTTCATCGAGACGGCCTGCCCCAAGGACGCCACCGACAACTACAGCGGTAGCTGCATGAATACCGCCAAAGACAAGGAAAAAGATGTTTGCTATGGTCCAGCCCGCGGCCATTCCGGCAACTACTTCTGCACCTCCTCGGCTGTTATAAAGGGCTGTTACAACAGTCTCTGAAACCACCCAAGTTGTTTCAGAAAGCACCATCATTCCGGATTTACCTAGAATTTCTCCCATAAGTTTTGGTTTGATATGATGAAGTTGTAAAAAGGGTACATAGAAATCAATCGCCTTGAGTCGGATATAGATGAGAAAAGCTCCAACTTCGATCAGGCGGGCGGTAATAGTTGCGATGGCTGCACCGGTAATTTCGAGTCGTGGTGCACCAAGGTTTCCATAGATCAATATATAGTTTCCAAATGTATTAACGAGCGTCGATAGAACTGATATAACAAGGGGTATACGGGGTAATCCGATTTCCCGGAAAGCGGTGCCAATAGCAGTTGATATTGCAATGGGAAAGAGTGTAAATGAAATGAGGCGGAGATAGTCCGCTCCATCAGAAACAATTTCCGCTTGTGCAGAATTTCCCATAGTCATCATCGCAATGAGCCGTTCAGGAATCGTCCATAGAACAACAAAGTAAATGGCAGAAATAATGAGAGCCATGAGGGTCTTAAAGCGGTATGCCTGTTTCATCCCTTCCGCATCATTGGCTCCACGGAATTGAGCCAGATAAATGCCGCCGGCTCCACAAAGGGTCCAAAGCACAACGAGGTAGACAAAATTTACTTGATTGGCCACATTTACGGCGGCCATTTTTGCATCTCCAAGACCGGCAACCATGAAATTGTCAATGAGTGAAACGAGGCTCATGATAAGTTGCTGCATCATCACCGGCAGGGCAATTTGCAGGGCTTCACGGTAAAAAGACCAAGGGCCTATTTTTTTCATAGTTGTTCTTTGATACTACTTTACAAATGATTAGTCAATGAGCAGAGGTAATGGTTTTAAGAGATTATACAAGTATATAATGCCTCTCAATAAATTATATTGAGAGGCATTACCAGGTTAGTCTTTTTTCTTTGTAGAAAGATGGAAAGGTAGGTAGAGTGGACAAAAAGCTATGGCAGAAGTAAGCAGGAACACTACAGCAAGTATTCCTAGCACAATGGCTGCTATCCCGCTTAATTGTCCGGTGAGAATAAAGATACCGACCACTACAGCTAGTACAATGCGGATAATTCTGTCAATAAGGCCCATATTCGATTGCATAACTACCTCCAATGAGCTTAAAAGTAATACATATTAAATATACTATATAATTTATAAATGGCAAGCATAAATTATATAAATATATAATAAGGAAATATAAAATTGGTAAATTTAAAAACGAGAATACATTTTTTACTAATATATCTCTCTGGTTTGACAGATATATAGATAAGAGGTTATAATGTCATGATGTTATAAGCCTTCATTATTTGATCAAGGAGTAGACCGTGGTTTCGGTCCATAATTATAAACGAATAGAAAACTCAATTTTTAGAAAAACCAAGAGTCTGGTTGTTTCTATAGCTAAACATATTACATCTGTTATTAAAAAGCTTGTCACTTTGGGGAGTCGACAATATACCATTATGCTAATTCCCCATTCTGAGAAACAGGTGTTTAATTTACATGTTACTGTCTTTTCTTTACTTTTAGTCGCGCTTATTCTTGCTGGAATTATTGGATCATTTTTCTGGTATGGATCTGTATATACTGATACTAAGGGAGCTCTCTCTATAAAAGAAAGTAAACTGAAAGAAGCTCAGGCAAATCTGGATCAGTTGAGGGATGAAACTGCGCAACTATTAAAATCTGCTAAAAATTTTGAAGCGGCCCTTTCAAATACCCTCTCATCATTGGGTATTGCTGCAGGATCTTTAAATTCTAACCAGAATCAGAGTTTGGGTGATCTCTCGTCTTTTTTTGAGGTAAAAGAAACAGCCCAAGGTACCTTAAAAGAAGTAAGCGAAATTCGTCGTCTTGCAGGATATCTTTCCTCCGCAGCAGAACCGGTAAAAGAATTGGGAGATTTGCTTAATTCTCAAAGCTCATTATTAACTGATATTCCTAGCCTATGGCCGGTTAAAGGTGGTATTGGACATATATCAATGTATTTTGGGCAAAATGAGAACCCTTTTACCGGACAATGGTATATTCATAAAGGTGTTGATATTTCGACCTATCGTCAGGGAGATCCTGTTGTAGCTTCTGCTGACGGACAGGTAGTCACCGTCGATTATGATATCGGCGGTTTTGGAAATTATATCATCATCAAACATAAGCATGGATTCTATACCCGTTATGCACATCTGCAATCCTTTAGGGTTCAAAAGGGGCAAAAAGTCCAGCAGGGGCAGATTATTGGTTATATAGGCAATACCGGGCTTTCTACAGGTCCCCATCTTCATTATGAAGTACATATTGGTTCAGATGTCGTTGATCCACTTAAATACCTGAACATCCGTGCTAGTCTTGCTGGTGTAAAAAAATAACGAGAAAAATGTATGCCTGAAAAAATATTTGAAAATTTCTCAATTAATACAATTATTGGAACAGGGACCTATATTGAAGGATCTATCTCATCAGCTGGGTTTACTCGGATTGATGGTGCTCTTAAGGGGGATCTCGCTGTTCAGGGGCGAGTAGTGATTGGAGAAAGCGCCAGGATTCGCAGTAATATAGCTGGAACCGCGGTTACTGTTGGTGGAGTAGTTCTGGGGGATATTTTTGCCTATGAGAGGGTAACTGTTTTATCCACTGCTGTTGTGCTTGGTACGATCATTACCTGTCGCATTCAGATTGATGAAGGGTGTATCGTTCATGGTAACGTGGTAACCTGTTCTTCAAAAGAGGAATGGGAACAGCGGTGCTCAGCATATAAGGATGCATTGAGCATCAGACGGAGTTAACCATAGGTTTATGGCAAAGGTTGATTTCCCAGAGAGCCAGACACCGTTTTTTAATCCCACCTTATATTCATCAACTCAGGCAGAATTAAAAAAACAGAAAAAGACGGGAAAGGCCCTGCCAATTTCCTCGTTTTCGAAGTTGGTAGAAAATTCAGAAGAAGAAACCTATGTCGAGTCGGTCTCTCTTCCTGAGGGGATTTCCTCATCTGAAGCGCTGCAATTTCTTTTAGACGAAGTACATACAGCAGGAGAAGCTCTTAAGGAAAAACCCTTTCAGGAGCAAATCCTTCACTATAAAGAGGCAGTACGGAATTTTGTTAAGTATGTAGTGGATAATTCCTATGCTGTGGAAGAGAAAATAAGCGGGACCAACATCCTAAAACGGAAAAAATTTACAATAATTCAGGTAATTGATAAAAAATTAGACCAATTGGCCGCAGGTATTCTCGCAGGCCAGACAAACCAGATTCAAATACTGGCAAAACTGGATGAAATTAAGGGATTGTTAATCAATCTGTTACAATAAGGAACTAGTATGGATAATGAGATACAACACAATGGTATTCATGGAGATGAATTTCATCAATTGGAAGATTCTTCCTACAATGATTATTCTGATACTACCGGTATAGCGGTACCGATTGGAGATAGTACGGAGCCGCTAGACCCGACATTACCTGTTTATCGGCTCAGGCTTCCCTATTCTCATGAAACCTTTCAAGCTGTTTTTACAACAGATCTGTTGTCTGTGGGGGCTATGGTTATAGTTCCAACTCGTTATGGTAAGGATATAGCGCAGATTATTGGACTTGTTGAAAACCGGGGGAATTTAACCATAGGTGAGGTTGTTTCTATAGACCGAATCGCTACTTCTGAAGATATTGAAAAGGCTCAACAGAATAAGGAAAAAGAAAAGGAAGCGTTTACTATTTGCCGTGAAAAAATTATAAGTCATCGGCTCGATATGAAATTGGTATCAGTTCATTATCTTTTAGAAGAATCTAAAATTCTTTTCTTTTTTACCGCGGAAAGCAGGGTGGATTTTCGAGAGCTGGTTAAAGATTTGGTTTCGATTTTTAAGACAAGAATCGAATTACGGCAGATTGGTGTACGGGATGAATCACGGATTGTAGGTGGATTGGGCGTTTGCGGAAGAGGTTATTGTTGTCATACGGTTTCAGATAAACTAAAGCCTGTGTCTATTAAGATGGCGAAGGATCAAAACCTGTCTCTTAATTCTATGAAAATATCTGGTCCCTGTGGACGACTCCTCTGCTGTTTAGCCTATGAACATTCATTTTATAATGAAGTCCGCAGACAGCTTCCGCAGGAAGGATGTAAACTTATCTGGCAGGATGCAAATTGGAAGGTTGCCGAGGTTGATCCTGTTGGCGGTAAAATTAAAGTGATTTGTGAAGACGGCCGGCAGGTTTATGTACCCGTCAGCCGTTTTGAAAAACAGGATGGCCGCTGGAGACTTATAGATTTGTAAAAAGTCTGGCTACGCCCACCAATGCCAATGATGTTCCATCGAAGGGGCGGCCAGAAAAATCAGCATAATAGTCAATTGCTTTAAAACCGCTTCGATGCAGCAATTCAGTAAGTTCTGCTTTTCGGGCAAGGTATAAACGACGTACATCCTGAAAAAGCAGTTGATCCGTCGATGAATAGAGAGAGGCAATAAAGTTCAAGGCCGTTTCATCTTGAACAGGTTCATAACGCCGGACAAAACGGCAGCGGCTTGTTACTATATCGGGAAGGCTGGTTAGTTTGTTCTCTAGTATATGGTCGTAATTAATTACCTGAAAAATAAAAGGTGCGCCAGGTTTTAATAGCTTCTGGACATCCCTGAAGAAATCTCCAATCTCTTCTGCATTGTTCAGATGTACCAGCGTATTTCCCAGACAGAGCACTGCATCGAGACTAGATGGTGGAACATAGTGAGCTACTTCGAGCATATTCATGTGTAAAAAGCGGCCATTTGTCTTAGGTTCAGGGTTTCTGCGGTTTGCGCTCTGAATCATAGCTGTATTAAGGTCAATACCTGTTACATAGTAGCCTTTTTTGATGAGAGCTACTGCGGTAGTCCCTGTTGCACAGCCTACATCCAGAATTTTGGGAACAGTTCCCGCTGGTAAAGGTACCTGTGTTTGAATAAAATCAATTCGATCCTGTTCGAGGGGAAAAATATCATCATAGTATTCAAGTAGATCTTCGTAAAACTGTCGCACCGTATCAACTCCTTTTCGTAATCAGCATGAAAAATAATCCCTAACAGGTTGTTATATGCTATCAATTACTAAGGTGCCCCAGGGTGGGATAATCTTGCCAAGAACACGCTTTTTCTTAGACGTATGGTTTAAGAGCACCATCACTGTTTTCCCTTCCTGAGTTATTCGTTGAACTGCCTCTATACCTAAGCCAAGAAAACGACCCGCTAACCCTGCCTGTTTCAGAATCGATTTATACAGAAAAAAGGTTGTCTTGGGATCCGGAGAAGTGCCCAGATACCACACAAAGCCTTGCCCGTATTTGTTTCGGGTAAAAGCCGGTTTTCCTGTATAGTGTTTCTTTGAATCCCGATAGCGGGCTATAATTGTCGCTGTCTCTGGTTCAAGTATATCGGCCCATACTTCGCCTTTGCAAGTGATAATTTTTGATATAAATTGATGAATGAGCGTATCTTTGAGGCAGATTCCGGTCGATCCTGTACCGAGGGCTTCAAAATTAGTGACCCGTATTCCGGCTAATTCACGGAAAAGGCCGGGTAGAGGCCGGTCTATATTCCAGTTGTCGGTGGTACGGCTTCCAGATCTCCAGCCGAGAACTAGGTGCCCACCTCTGGCGACCCAGTCTGAAAGTTTTTGAACAAAGGCTTCATCGGTAATTTGATAGAACGGTAGGGATATAAGTTTATAGTTATCCAGATTAACCGACTTGGTGCTTTTTATGTCACAATTAACATTATAAAGCACATAGGGAGCAAACCAGCGGGCTAGTTCTGCATCATAACCTACTTGCATGTAAGAAGTGGGGCGCCGATCCATACCAAGAGAAAGGGGTTGTTCGCGGATGAGGCGGGATGTGTCCCTGTCGTAAACAAGGCAAGCCTCTGCAGGTACAGGCTCTGATGCAAAGGTTTTTAAAACCGGACTGAGGTTTTGCATATTTGTAATGATGTGCCGCTCCCGTTCGGTTTCGGTATTATCCGTGTCTCGGATGCCATAACAGAGCTGTTCTTGAGCATAGGGAGCGGTACGCCAGCGGAAATAGAAAATGGCATTGGCTCCTCGGGCGATGGCTTGATTTGTCCAGAGTGCAACCTGTTCTGGGGGTGGCAGGTGCCCCAGCTGGGTGTGCCCTTGGATACCGGAAAATTCTTCCATGACCTTAAAATTCCCCGATGGGTGAAGGCCCCTCACATAGGAGAGTACATAGGAAGTAAAAAAGTAAGGGAGCGGTTCATCCTGGTTGCCCCAAACTGGATAATTGTCCCAGCCAGCAGCATCCATGATACGGACCATGTCTTCCATATCGATGCATTGGGCAAGAGGTGCTGGATAGAGATTGGTAGTTATAAATTGATGGGCTCGAGCCTTTTGCCGGATAATTTGAACCTGGGCTTCTGCCCAGGAAACTGCTGTATCCGATGAGAACCGGTCGTAGTCTAGTAGCAACGCTGGATTGTGGTTTGTGGCTACCTGTTGACGGGGTAGGGGAATCTGGTCAAAGCGGGTGTAGGTGCTCCCCCAGAAGATGGTTCCCCAGCGGCGGTTAAGCTCCTCGATGGTTTCGTAGCGCTTTTCGAGCCAGCGATGCCAGGCGGCCCGGCAATGGTCGCATACGCAATGATCCGAGCCCTCATGACCAATTTCGTTATCAATCTGCCAGCCAATAATACTCTGTCTGGGACCATAGTGATCAGCAATTGCTTGGACAAGTTGCCGGGCCGCCTTCTGGTAGACAGGAGCATTCATACACCCCATACGGCGACAGCCAAAATCTCGGGTCAAGCGGTTCGGATGTACCGCAAGTATGGTTGGATCCTGGTCCACAAGCCAGACAGGCATGATGGCGGTAGGCGTACCGAGCACAACAGTAAGTTTATATTTCTCGAGAATATCGATTACCGAATCGAAAAGTGAAAAGTCATAATTCCCTGGGCGAGGTTCAAGAATAGGCCAGGCAAATTCCATCATACGTACTACCTGAAAGCCCTGTTCTGCCATCCGCTGAACATCGGACTCCCAAAGGGTTTTATCCCATTGTTCTGGATACCAATCAACCCCCCATAACAAATTGTGAGACATGGATTGCTCCTGCTTGTTAGTAAATAGTTGGGTTCCCTTGCCCCAATCGTTCTATCTCGTTATTATAGCACAGGTTTTATGGGAGGAGTTGTATGGCCCATTGTATTGTTGAGGAAGCAGAAGCGATTCTTGATAAGGAATTTTCTGTTTTAGATAAGGGTTTTGTTCGGCTTGTCGATTATCTTGGGAGTGATGAACGGGTTGTTCAGGCAGCCCGAGTCTCCTATGGCGCGGGGACCAAAAGCTATCGGGAAGATGCGGCTCTGATCGACTATCTTTTACGGAATGAACATACATCTCCCTTTGAACAGGTTGTTCTTACTTTTCATATTAAGCTTCCCATTTTTGTGGCCCGCCAGATGATTCGTCATCGAACTGCCCGGCTTAATGAAATATCAGGCCGCTATTCGGTTATGAAAGACGATTTTTATATCCCTGCACCGGAAGATGTGGCGCTCCAGAGCAGCGATAATAAGCAGGGTCGTGCAGAGGAACCCCTAGCACCAGAAGCGGCTGAAGCGGTTCGGAATTTGCTGGCCCTTGGTCAAAAGGAATCCTACGATGACTATGTACGACTTGTGAATCAAGGGATCGCCCGAGAACTTGCACGGATTAATCTTCCGCTCTCCCTCTATACTGAATGGTATTGGCAGATGGATTTGCATAACCTCTTTCATTTTTTTAAGCTCAGGCTCGATGCCCATGCCCAGAAGGAAATTCGAGTCTATGCCAGGGTTATGTTTGATATAACGAGAAAAGTAGCACCCCGCTGTTGTGAGTCCTTTGAGCGGCATATCTTAGGTGGTGTACGATTCTCTCAAGAAGAGTTACTAGAACTGAAGCGTCGTTTGAAAATGGAGAGAGATTTAGACACAAGAGATTCTGGGGAACCTTTAAGCGGAAAGGCATTAGAACGCTTTGAAGAAAAGCTGCGCTCGGGGCGCCAGCTGTGAGCGCCAGCTTTTAGTATAAACTACAGCAATTCTGGCCGGTATACGAGTCGTTCTATTTCATCAATATTGTTTTGTAATATATTCAAGAGTTGGGGGTTGAATTGTCCTGCCAAGTTCCGTTCATCACCCTTAAAAATGATAGCCAGGGCAGTTTCCCGATCATAGGCTTCTTTATAAATTCGGGTAGAACGGAGTGCATCGTATACATCAGCCAGGGCGGTGATTTGGGCTTCGATGGGTATTTGGTTTTCTTTAAGACCGAATGGATAGCCCTTCCCATCCCACCGTTCATGGTGGTACATGGCGATATTGCGGGCTACTTCGAAGAAGGGACCCTCTAATAGTTGGGATGAATAGACCGTATGTTTCTTAATGAGCTCATACTCTTCAGGACTTAACTTGCCGGTTTTCTTCAATAAAAGAGGGTCAATAAATATTTTTCCCACATCGTGAAGTCCTGCAAAGGAAATAATTTCTTCTACTTTTTTCCGTGGCAGGTTCATTTTTCGGGCAAGATAGCCTGAGAGAATGGATACTCTGGTGTTATGGTGTCCTGTTTCTGGGTCATACTGTTCAACAACTTTGGCTAACTTTGATGAAAAGTTATAATAGGCCCGTTTCATAATTTCTGTATGGATACGGATGCGGACAAACCCCCGGGCCAGCTCGGCAAATGAGAGGCACATGCGACGAGCCAAGGGGGTAAAATTGGTAGGTTTCCCTTCAGCAATATCTAACATAAACAGGATCGTGATTTTATCATCCACCGGGATGGTAAACATAATGGTAGATTTTACCGGTTGGAAGGATTTTTGAATTATTTTATATATCTGCTCAGGCATTTTTGCCTTCCAGAGGGCATGTATATTGGGAAGCTCGATGATATGTTTTGTTTCTTCCAGGAGAAACCATTGTTTCTTCATTTTTTTTGATAAGATTGCCTGAATGTGATGACCAAAGGATGATATAAAGGTGAGATTTTTGCCTTTGATAAAGGCAATACTGCCGTAATCTGCCTGGTCAACAAGTCTAAGCAGAACCAAGAGAAGTTGATTAAAAAAAACGGGAAGTCGAACCGTATTGTCCCCAAATTGCTGGGAAATAGAAAGTAGCTGTCGAATCTTTTCCTGTAGGGCGGAAATCTCTTCATAACTATAGATAAGAGATTCATTGATATTTTGCAGGGCAATTTTTTGCTGAGTAAGACTTTGATATTTTCCTGCTAGTTTTAAAAAAGCTTCGAAAGTCTTTTTACTTGAATCGGAAAATGTAACATGGTGGCCCTTTGGTATATCCACTGCAAGAATGATTTGCTCACCTTCATCGATAGAATAGGTTCCGATGAGAGTTCTTTCTACATTGCCTAAAATACCATTTGCAAATTGTTGTGTTGGTTTTGGAGTAGATGAACTGAGGCAGTCTAAAAAGGAAACGAGCTCTTTTACAGTAGACCCCTGGACATTACACCAGGGACTTTCCAGTTTGAGATTAAGTAATTGCTCTAATTCATGGCCAATAGAAGCAACAAAGTACCATCGTTCGGGGTTTCGGATGCTGACGGTTCCCTGGGTTGCCTCGGGAATAAGGGAAAGGGCCACCTCTAATAAACGGTGATAATATAATTCGGGATCCCAATCATACCAGTCTAATTCAAGGAGCAAATCTAGAATTGCCTGGGTTGAGCTGGCAGACTCATGTAGAACTTCCATACATAACCTATATAACTTTTAGTATGCGATATATTTAAGATTTTTTGGAGATATTTGGAGAATTATACTTAAAAAATCCAAAAAACTATAAAACTATATCATAAAAAATTAAAAATATCTAGTTTTATTAAACTATCAATTTTCTTGACGTCTCTTTAGTCAGGAATTATGCTTAAACTTTAGGAGAAGAAGGAATGAAAAAACTATCGGTTAAGCTGATTTTATTTGTTGGGATTAGCGTTATTATCATTGCCCTTTCTATTGGTGCTACTGCTGCGTTCTTTTTATACAAGCTGGCAAATACCAACGCACAACATTTGGAAACGATGTTGATGAGTAAATATGACGAAGAAATCCGCTGGCAGACCGAACAGGCTAGTACCACGCTGAATGCAATTGGGAAATTACGGGATGAGGGGAAACTGGATCGGGATACGGCATTTTTTCTGGCTCAAACACTCATGAATGCACTGCGTTATGGACCGGAGGGATATTTTTGGGCAGATACAGTAGAGGGGGTAAATGTAGCTCATGGAAGCAAACCTGAAAATATCGGCAGGAATCGGATAAATGATGTGGATGCCAAGGGATTTAGATTAATTGAAGCCATTATTAATGCTGGAAAAAATGGGGGCGGGTATACTGATTACTGGTACCCAAAACTAGGGAAGACAGATCCGGAACCTAAAAGAAGTTATAGTCTTTTAAATCCAGCCTTTAACTGGGTTCTTGGGACGGGTAACTATTATGATGATATTCAAAAATCGGTCAGTGAACAGAAAGCAATAACTTTTAAAGAAGTTCAACGAATCAGTTTGATGATAATTATTATCATGTTTTTGGTTACTGTACTCATTGTGTTTGCTGCTGGTGTTGCAAGCAGGCTTATCACGAGACCAATCATGCTCGTTACTAGGTCTCTAAAGGATATTTCTTGTGGTTCAGGTGATTTAACCCAGAAACTTCCGGTGATTGGAAAAGATGAAATTGGACAACTTTCATTCTATTTTAACGAATTTATTGAGAGTCTAAATAAAACTATGCTTCAGGCAAAGGAAGCGGCAAGTACGGTGCTGCAACTTGGGGAGAAGCTTAAACTCAATGCAGATTCGATGAATGCAGTGACTAAAGATATCAAGATAAGTCTTGATGATATGAATAAAAAGATTGATGGTCAAACCAATAGTATTAATGGGACTTCCTCTGCGGTGGAACAAATTGTTCGGAATATAGAATCATTGGCACTTTTAGTTGAAACCCAGGCAGCTAATGTTACCGAATCCTCCGCATCGATTGAAGAGATGGTTGGTAATATTCGATCAGTAAGCAATAATCTCTCCCGTGCATCGGTACAGTTTAACGAATTAGTGGAAGCCGCTCGGATCGGTCGTGAAAAATTGGATAATGTTTCCCAGAGTGCCCAATCAGCACAGACCCATTCGGATCATCTTGTTGAGGCAAATAGCATTATTCAGTCTATTGCAAGCCAAACTAACTTATTAGCTATGAATGCAGCCATTGAAGCAGCCCATGCTGGTGATGCAGGTCGGGGATTTACGGTTGTGGCTGAAGAAATACGAAAACTGGCAGAGAATGCAGCCCTGCAATCCAAAGATATTGCCAGGAATTTAAAAGAAATAAAGCAGACTATCGATCTTGTTGTTCAAACTTCGAGTGATGCCGGTGAAGCTTTCGGTAATATAGAAAGTCTGGTGCATCGGGTAGAAAATTTGGTACAGGAAATCCAACAGGCCATGCAGGAACAGAATACGGGCAACCAACAGGTTCTTGAGTCTCTTAAAAATATGCAGAATATTACCATGGAAGTAAAAGATGGTTCCCGTGAAATGAAGGATGGTTCAAATCAAATCCTGGAGGAAATGAAAAATCTCAAAGATTCTAGCCATATGTTAATTGATCAGCTTGAAACGATTTCTCGGAACACTGAAAATATTATTGCTGTCTCACAGGAAACCGAGTCTATTTCTGAAAAGAATATCGAGGCCAGCAAAAAATTATCGGCAATTGTGGGCCAGTTTAAGTGTGAGGATATTTAGCAGGATAGAGCTTCTGATAGTTTTCTAAAAAAGATTTATAGAGCTGTTCAAGTTCTGGTAGTTCTATGGGTTGAATTTCATGAAACTGAGGTTGTTCTGGCATGGATTTATATACTGTGGTCCTTGCCATGGCGGCTGCTCCTTTTGCAGAGGTGTCGGAAATAGTAAGAATTTGTAATGAATGTTCAAGTACCGATGCTAACAATCTAACCCAGCCAGAGCGGCGGCTACTTCCTCCTACTAATCTAAAAGAAAAATGATTTGGTTTAAGAGTATTATATGAATGTAAAAGTGTTTCAACACCAAGGCGAACTGTACAGGCAACACCAAATAGGGCTGATGCCATAAGGTCTTGTCGTGTGTGTTGGAGACTAAGGCCTATCCAACTACCACGGGCATTAGGATTTCGGTAGGGAGTACGTTCTCCAGCTAAGTAGGGTAAAAAAACAAGATCTTGTGGAATTTTAGAAGGGTTTTTATCAAATTCTTTATAAAATTCATCCCAGTTAATATTAAGCCACTCTCGAACATGTTCTAATGCAAGACCACCATTTAACATACCTGCCATATGATAGCTTTGTCCTGAAAGAACTGATTCATAAAAATTAAGTGTTGGATTGAACGGTGGAATAGATGAAAGGGGTCTCACTACCTGTATTCCAGTACCTACACTAATTTGAATAATATTTGAAGGTGATGATTTATTAATAAAACAAGCGGAACCAAAAAGAGCAGCGGGGGTATCTCCTGCACCTGTTACGACAGGTATTTGATCGGGAAGCCCATATTGTAGAGCTTGTGCTGTGGTATATCCAATAACTTCAAGACTATTATAAATAGGTGGTAGTTTTTCTTCATCAATCTGGAGTAATTTGCAAAGATTTTGATCCCAATTATGAGTTTTAAAATTGTATAATAAACTACCTGATGCGTCAGAAAAGTCTGTCGCAATATGTCCAGTTAGTTGGTATCGGATGAAATCTTTTGGGAATACAAACCATCGAGCTTTGTTATAAACTTCCGGTCGATATTTTTTTAACCATAAAATGGAAATAGCAGACATTCCGGCATTTGGAGAATTCATAATTTCGGCTTCTCGGCCTTTAATATATTGTTCTAAAATTGGTATAAATTCTGATCCTCGACCGTCTGCCCAGAGGATGGCAGAATGAAGGATTTCTCCTTTTTCAGATAAAGGTATAATCCCATGCATTTGACCTGAAAAACCAATAGCATCAATTTTGAGTTCATGAAAGCCTTGAGCTATATTTTGATGTTGTACCTGTTCAATGGCTTCTTTGAGGGCTGATAACCAACACTCTGGATTTGTCTCTGCAGCCCCTGGTTCCGGAGAATTAACTGGATATGTTGCTGAGGTGCTACATCGAATTGTGCCATTAATGTCTTGTAATAGTATTTTTATTGAACCTGTTCCAAGATCTATTCCCAGTACCATAGTCATCTCCTCTTGAATCATAACTATGTGAATAGGTGATGTCAAAATAAAGAGGGATATTTATTACAAAAGTCATGAGAAGATATTGTTATAATCATTTTTAAATACAAAGCATATGAGATAATATTCCTTCTTGTGGAAATACTCGTTGTGATATGATGTGCTTTGTTAGTGGATTATTCGTTTTTGATAGTTCTTCTGCTAATAAATTTGCAATTAAAGTAGCTCCGTATATATTTATATGAGTATTATCAATGCTGTTTAGGTTTTCAGTTATCCTTGCATGAAGTATGATTGTTTTTTCAGGACCTAATGTTTCATATAATTCTTTAGTACGATGAGTAAGATCTAATACTGTAATTCCTAATTGCTTTCCTAGCAAACGAATACTCTCAGCATAATCACCACCTGGAAAGCTAGGTGTATCATCAATTCTATGAATATAAATCCCAGCGTATTCTCCTGCGGGATTCCTTCGTACAATTGGTGTACACAATATAGGAATAGCACCTCGATCGAGGGCAATTTTTATATAAAATGTAAAAAGATAATACTGAAAAGATGAAGGATTATCTATTTTGAGTGATGCATTAGTATATCGTAAAAGGTCTGGTTTTTCATCATTGTGACCAAAACTGATAAGAAGAAAATCACCTTTTTTTATATTCTGAAGCAAAGTTTGATAGTTTTTCTCTGATATAAAACTCTTTGAACTTCGACCAGAAAGAGCAAGATTGATTATGGGAAGATTGAGATAGCGAAATAGTTGTGTTCCATATCCATACCGTGGATAGTAATAAGTGTCATTAAAAGGACAAACAGTGGAATCGCCTACAAGATAGAGCACCGGTTCCGACATCTGAATTACCACATCTGGTTGAACTACATTTTCAATTTTTTCTTTATCAAACAAAGTAGTATATGTCTTGTTGCAATATTGAGATGTATTAGTAGTGACTTGCATAATGATAAATCCTAAATAAACATATTGGAACACCTTCTAAAATCGGTCATCTTTTTAAAAATTCTAATATACAAACTAATAATAACATTATTTTATAGTATTATTCCAACATGAATTTTAAATATACCGTACATATAATGTAATTAAAAATAAAGTTTAACACTATAGCTAAGATAAGGTATGAATCGTACAAAAAGATGTCGGAATAAAAAGTATATAACCTTATAAAATGAACATGTTTAATAAGGAGGCTATATGAAAAAGCATATGATAATACTTAGTGTGTTGGGTGGTTTTATTCTGTTTTCGTGTGTATCACCACCTGCTTCATCTTCTGCTACAGATACTTCAGGTGATAAATCCAATGAATCTCAAAATTCTTTTCAAGAATCTAGCCAGCATAAGATGAAAACTGTAGTTTTCTCTGAAAATTCCAAAGAGTTAAAAATTGAGGTTGAGTTAATGGGGCTAACCGATATAACTGTTCTTGAAGATGTTAAAGCTTCAGGAGGTAAGGCTGTTCGACTTGAAAAAGAGACTTCCCTAGCAACAATTAATGTAATTTTACCTTCTGGTTCTTATACAGTATTGGTAAATGAAAAAGCGCCAAGTCCATCGCAAGATGCTTTTTATGTTTTTTTAGATGAACGTCCTTATCGTTGCTATCCATCCGATCCACCTCTTGGAGATTGGGAACTTACAAAACGAACCCCGATAAACCTTATCGTTTCTGAGACAACAACAATTACATTAAGTATTCAACCCCATAGTCCCGCCAAGAAAGGTGAAACCGGTATGTTACTAGATTATGTCTTATTTATTAAAGACTAATATGTGAAGGAGATTAAATATGAAGAAATTATCGTTAATTACTTTTGGTTGTTTGTTGGTTTTAGCTAGTTGTGATCTTATGGGAAACACTAGCAATAATGATAATATTAGAAACGCTAACGATACTACTAACAATTCTAGTGGGACAGGAGGTTCTACTACAACTTGGGAAGATCTGACATGGACAGTCGCTGATAAAGATGTTGCGACCTATACAACAAAAACTATAATAGGCCGTGTTATCCTCTATGCAACAACTAATGCTTCTATTGTGGTAGATGCAAATACCAAAACAATAGATAACCTTAGTTTTAATTACAGATGTAAACTAGGAGGGACTGGGTACCTTAATACCGATGATGTTGAGCAGAGCTATAGGGTACTGGCAATTCCAGTTACAAAAAACAGCCTTATAAAAATCTATGCCCAATCAGGGACAAGTATTGAAGATAGAGAATTAAAATTATCTAACCTGAGTGGCTCTTACTTTGTAAATGGTATTGCCCCTGGGTCAACTATTGCTAAGGTAATAGAAACCACCTATACAGGAGATGAGAGTACCCTCTATGTCTATAGCATGCGTAGTGGGATAAATATCTATGGTATTTATGTGAATAAACAATAACTATTGAGCATTTAATATGGGAGATGTGTATCTCTCTCAGAGTTAATTTTCGATAATTGAATGAATATTCTGGAGCACTTGAATGAAAGAACATCTTTTTATGAAGATCCTTAATGTCGTTATTATTGCTGTTTTTATTATATCCTGTGAAAATCTTACAGGTAGTCCCCATAATACTAGTAATGAGACTATTGGAGAGTCTAATGGGAGCGAAGGAGTAATATCAGAGGTTTTATTTCCCCGTTCAAATGCTACAAGTGTGAATGTGGACACATATTTTTGGGTAACCTTTGATTCAACTCCAGTAATTGGATCGAGTGGTATTATTGGTATATATGATGCTGATGATGATAGTCTAGTTGATTCTATAAATCTCGAAGATAAACCGGTTACCAATGCTACAGAATTTCAAAAGCTTACTCTGATGACAGCGCCTAGTACTATTAATATAATTGGCAATACGCCAGGGCGTGATGAGGTTTATCCCAATCAGGTTCGGATTGTAAATTACTATCCCATTATTATCGATGGAAAAAAGGTCAAAATAATACCACATAATAACAAACTGAAATATGGTAAAACTTACTATATTCGTATAGATAATGGAACCTTTAATGGTACTATCGGTGGAAAAATGTTTACCGGTATTACCAATAAAGAAACTTGGCGTTTTTCTACAAAACAGATGCCTACAGTAACTGGAAATACTATTTATGTAAGTGCTGATGGAAAAAAGGATTTTACAACTCTTCAAGGTGCTCTGGATTATATTCCTGTTAATAACACAACCCCCTATACTGTTTATGTTGCCGCTGGTGTTTACGAAGAACTACTTTTTTTAAGAAATAAATCCAATATCAGTGTCATTGGAGATGATCGAAATAGTACTATTATTCAGTATGATAACTATGATTCATTTAATAATGGAACTGGCAGTGGTACTAATGCAGATTCGACAACTGGTTTATCTTTGAACCAAGTCTTTGCACGAGGTGGGCGAGCAATTTTACTTATTTCTGGAGGAGATTCAATAAATTTTGAGAATCTATGGTTTAAGAGTATTCATGCCCAGGGTAGTGCTTCAGCGAATCAAGCAGAAACTATTTATTTTAATAGTAATGGTCGTTTTGTGGCAAAACATTGTAGTTTCACTGGTTATCAAGATACCATCCAAGTAAAAGGTTTTAGCTGGTTTTATGATTGTTTAATTTCTGGGGATGTGGATTTTATTTGGGGTGCAAATAACACAGCGCTTTTTGAAAATTGTGAGATTCGTTCTCGGTATAATAACAATGGAGGCTATATTGTTCAGGCTCGATCCATAGCAGGATATGCTGGTTTCGTCTTCTTAAATTGCAAATTAACTCGAGAATCTGATCTTCCTGATGCTTCAGTGTATCTTGCCCGGTCATATACCACATCAGGTTCAAATTCATCTTATTACGACAATGTGGCTTTTATTAGTTGTATGATAGATAGTCATATAAAACCAATTGGCTTTTTATTACCTACAACGGTGGTAGATACAAATCCATCAAAAAGTAGTTCAGTAGCTGGATGGAGAGAATATGGATCCTATAATTCTTCTGGTACTTTAAATCTTGCTAATCGAGGTGCTACAAATGGTACTACCGAAGTAACAGGACCAGTATATTCGGATCAACCTGCAAGTCATGGAACTTATGTGCTTTCTGATGAAGAAGTTAAAGCATTGTATACTAATAGATCTACAATTTTAAGTGGCGCCACATATGGATCATTTTCCTATTCTGGTTTTAGTAGTGGCTGGGTACCAATTCCATAATTTATAGTTGTCTAAAAAAGTATATTGTTTGGGCTCTACATTCTATAGAGCCCAATTTTTTTGGGAGATAAGAGGTTTACTATGAAACATAATATTCATACATGGATTCCACTCGGGGCTGTTCTCAGTATATTGGTTGGAACTTCTTGCTGTAGTTATGGAATAAATTCAGTGGAAACAGCAAAGGAAAATACTAATTTTGGAGGGACTATAGTTTCTGGTCTTTCTGAAAAAGAACTTGTAATTTCTCCCAACGATTCTAGTAGCGGATGGGTATCCTACAAGGGGAGTGCCGATCTTGCTGGCGACTCTGTTACTCCACCGTCCAGCCCTGGTGGTTATGGAGGAATAATCTATACTGTCAATAACCGGGCTGAGCTTTTAGCTGCCCTATCTAGTGGTTCTGCTCGAATTATCTATATTACCAGTATGATCGATATGACTGAGGGAATGCTTCCTTCATCAGGAAACGAATCGAGCAACGATCTTGATGCTTTTATTGCAAAGTATACCGCAGAGGCGATATCTTCTTATTCTTTAAGCAGTGATTATAATGCAACCTCTTATAGCGCTTGGAAAAGGCTTTATGCAAGTAAAGTAATGTATACAAATAATCCTTCGGGGGATATTGTAAAAGTACACAATTATCTCGTTAATAAATGGAAAAGTAAAATCCAAATACCTGTTAAAAGTAATACTACAATAATTGGTATTTCATCTGGTTGTGGTATAAAAGGTGGGACTTTAGTTATTAATAATGTTCAAAATGTTATTATCCGTAATCTACTGTTGCAAGATGCTTACGATCCCTTTCCAGCTTTAGAAGCGAATGATGGGCTTAATGCTAATTATGATGGTATTAGTATTCAACAGTCAAAGTATATTTGGATTGATCATTGCACTTTAGAAGATACACTTGCTCGTAGTGATAATGACTTTGACTCAGTTACAACTAGTGATGGTACTAAAACAAAATGGCAGGTATATGATGGGTTGTGTGATATAACAAAAACGAATGATTTTGTCACCATTTCATGGTGTGTCTTTAAAAATCATGATAAGACCATGCTTATTGGAAGTAGTGATAGCTATACAGCTGATATAAATCACCAGACTATTACGTTGCATCATAATTATTTTTTAAATTGTCGCCAGCGACTTCCTATGGTTCGTTTCGCAACTATACATATATATAATAATTTATATTTTATGGATGCCACTGCAGGTAGAACCAATAGCTATGCTATTGGGGTTCGAAAGGATTGTTCTATTGTTGCAGAAAATAATTATTTTGCTAAAGGTATTAGTTATGGTTTCAAAGATTCCTATGGTAGAGTTTACAATGGAAATAATATTTTTGAGGAGGGTGTACAAAATTCATCGAATTTTACCAGTACAAGACCTTGGGAACCTTCAATGTACTATGAGTATGATATACATTTAGCTAATAATATACCCAATCTGGTCATGCGTTATGCAGGGGCTGGTGTACTTACCGTTCAAAAATAAATATATAAACTAGCCTTTTATCAAAATATGCTGTTGACATTACATAATATATCTAGTCTCATAGTGATAAACAGCAAGGATATTCCATGACGGTAAAAGAAATTGCAAAACTAGCAGGTGTTTCCATAGGGACTGTCGACCGTGTATTGCACGGCCGGGGCCGAGTTTCACCTGAAACGAAGGCCAGAATAGAAGAGATAATTAAAAAGTCAGGATTTACCCCCAATCCTATTGCCCGGGGACTGAAGCGGAGCCGTCCCTTTGCCTTTGTTGCACTCCTTCCTCAACGGGATCAGGATTCGGGATATTGGGGGCAGGGTTATGGCGGTCTTCAATCTGCCTCGGAGGAACTCTCCCCCCTGGGTATAAAGACTATTTTTATTGAATATGATCGGTATAATCCGGCTTCTTTTCATGATGCGGTATACCAGTTCAATAAACTCCATTGTGACGGGCTTCTCCTGCCACCCATCATGCCGGAAGAAAGCAGGGTCTTTGTAGAATCGATCCAGGGGAAGATTCCTTATATTTATTATGATGCAGACCTGCCCGGAACTGAACCGCTCTGTGTTATCGGTCAGGATGCATTCCGGGGAGGGATGCTCGCTGGCCGTCTTGCCCAGCTTTTAGCCTGCGGGAAAAGGGGAGCTTTCGGAATTTTGGTAGCCCATCAGGAAGATTATCATATCTTACGACGCCGGGATGGATTTTATGAATATGCCCATCAACATGGCCTCAAGGTGTTTCAGCAACAGGGGGTGGATCTTGAACATCCTGAGGCTGCCTCAACCCTTATAAAAAATCTTCTTGATACCCATGAAGATCTGTTAGGGGTCTTTGTAACCAGTGCATCGGCCCACCGCATTGCCGAAGCCGCCCGGGAAATACGAAAAAACAACCACTTTATTATTATTGGATATGACCTGGTGCCGGAAAACCACCGGCTTCTCCAGGAAGGAGCTCTGGATGCAATTATTTCCCAGCGGCCAGAAACCCAGGCGCGGCGTGGGCTCCTGCAGCTCTATCGGGCTATTGTGCTGGGTAAGTCTATCCCGAAACGCGAAGAAATCCCCCTGGATCTCTATCTTCCCGAAAATGTGCCCCCATATCATAGAGAAGCAACGACTCACAGGTGAACATCGAAAACCGCGACAATCCAAAATGGCAAAGCCAGCGTGTCACCCAGTTATACAGCCGGCTTCTCAGTATTCATTTACTTAAGAGCTCTGATTGCTTCCCGCTCAATACCAAGGCACTCCTTGTAACGTTTGTAATAGGCATCAAAGCCTGCCACGTCCCGGGGATCCGGATGAACGGGAGTGCCAATACTACTGGAAATAAGGCTGTCCAGGTGCTCTGCTAGGCTCTGACTCTGGTTGTGGCGTACTAGGTACGCCGCCAGGAGGGCCATACCCCAGGGGCCCCCTTCACCGGCAGTAGCTGGCAGGCTGACAGCAGTATTGGTGGCAGCGGCCATAATCCGCTGGCCTGTCGTTCCCCGCTTAAAGAAGCCCCCGTGGCCTCTAATTTCCCGAACCTGTACCCCCTCTTCCTTAGTCAGTACATCAAGACCGACCCGGAGTGCACACAGGGAGGTAAACAGGAGGGACCGGATAACATTTTCCAGGGTGAATACACTATCTGCAGTCCGAACAAAGAGAGGCCTGCCTTCGGTAAAGCCCGTCAGGTGTTCGCCTGAAAGGTAGCTGATATGGAGCAAATTCCCCGCATCGGCATTCCCTTCAAGAGCCAATGGAGTGAAGGTTTCATAAAGTTTTCCGATAGGGACTTCATAGCCCAGGGCTTTCACCGCCTGGGAAAAGAGATCGATCCAGGCGTCAAAGTCGGAGGACCCATTGTTGGAATGGGCCATGGCGACCGGCTTGCCATCGGGGGTCATCACTACATCAATCTCTTCATGGGGTTTTGAGAGGCTTTTTTCCAGCACAATCATAGCAAAGACTGAGGTCCCCGCGGAAACATTCCCCGTATTGGGTCTGATGCTGTTGGTAGCCACCATGCCGGTTCCGGCATCACCTTCAGGCGGGCAGAGAGGGATCCCCGGCTCCAGAGTCCCTGAAGGATCCAGCAAGCGGGCTCCTTCAACGCTGAGCCGGCCTGCTTCAACTCCGGCAGGAAGAACTCTTGGCAGTATGTCCCGCAGTTTCCAGGGGTAGCCCCGGGAAGCTACCAGAACATCAAAAGCCTTGAGCATAGTTTCATCATAATCACCGGTTTCCGGATTGATAGGAAACATCCCCGATGCATCTCCGATACCCAATACCCGCTGGCCGGTCAATTTCCAGTGTACATAGCCCGCCAGAGTCGTCATATAATCAATTTGGGACACATGGTCCTGGTTTTCCAGAATGGACTGATAGAGATGGGCAATGCTCCACCGCTGCGGTATGGCAAACTGAAAAAGTTTGGTCAGTTCCTCACAAGCCTGGGCAGTGATATTGTTTCGCCAGGTGCGGAAGGGGGTAAGCAGCGTACCAGCTTTGTCATGGACAATATAGCCATGCATCATGGCACTAAAGCCAAGGGCAGCGTAACGGCGGGGTATGAGCCCATAGGCAGCCTGAACGTGGTTCACCAGATCCGTATAACAGCCCGCTAGCCCCTTCCAAACCTCATCAAGATCGTAGGTCCAGATACCGTCCTTAAGCGCGTTTTCCCACTCGTAAGTTCCCGATGCCAGAGGGGTTCCTTCGGTCGTTATGAGCGATGCCTTGATCCGAGTCGAACCGAACTCAATGCCAAGTACGGCTTCCCCTGCGCTTATCAGTTTCTTATATGCTGTGTTGTCCATAGAAGGCTCCTTTTAGTGAAATGTGCGTGTACGTACACATATAGCATAACATGGTATCAACCAGTATGCAAGGATTTTTAAAGTCTTTCCTATCAATGCAGAATACAGTAAACTTAGATACAGAAGATTATGGTAACGGTAACTCAGGAATGGAACCCCAAGCAAAAAATGCTGTCTCAGCTGTTATCATCAAGCGATGGTTTTAAGGAAGGTATTTCCTTATGCCTGCACATGCATAACGAACTTCACGATATTCGACAAGAGACTGCTTTGACCATATACCAAAGATTAATTACAGGACTTAGCCCAGAAGCAATAAAAAATCGACCGGCTAATTCCTTTAGCTCAATTGCATGGAATCTATGGCATATTACAAGAATAGAAGATGCAATTTCTAATATTCTTATAAATAATTCTGATCAAATTCTGAATACTGAGTGGATGAATAGACTTAATGTAAAAGTTACTGATACTGGCAATGCCTTTACCAAAGATGATGTTGATGCATTTGATGCGTTAATCAATACTAATGAATTGTTAGAGTATCGGAAAGCGGTAGGCAGAAATACTCAACAAGTGATTCTGGCAATTGATGAACGTGAAAAAAAGAGAAAACCATCAAAAGAACAATTAAATCGGCTCGTGTCAGAACAGGTTTTAACAAACGAAAAAGAATCTATTTGGTTATTGGAGTTTTGGGGTAAAAAGACACTTATAGGATTAATTCTCATGCCGTTAACACGACATCAAATGGTGCATATAAACGATAGTTTTAAACTGAAAGATATATATTCCAGAACAGTTCATTCTATTTCTTTTTAAAATCTATCAAGATATTAACAATTGATATTTCTGCCAAAACAAATATCATGTGGAGAGATAGAAGCCCTTATTAATATACGAACAGGATTTCTATAAAATGATAGCGGTTACGGCAGCAGTTATTCTGCATGATGGAAAAGTGTTGATAGCCCAAAGAGCTTTAGATAAAAAGCTGGCTGGTAAATGGGAGTTCCCGGGGGGGAAAATAGAACCTGGCGAAACACCAGAAGCATGCCTTATCCGTGAAATTCAGGAAGAGCTGGGTGTGACCATCGAAGTGGAACGATTTTTTACCGAAACGGAGTACCATTATGACACCGAAGCAATAAGATTGCTTGCATATATCGCCCGATGGATTGATGGCAATTTCCAATTGACCGCCCACAGTCAAATACAATGGGTAACCCCATCGGAATTAGAAAGCTATGATTTTGCCCCCGCGGATGTTCCTATTGTTAAGAAGCTAAAGGATATTTTATCAAAAAACTCAAATGTTTATATTGTTATTAAATAGATGGGATTTTTATATTATACAAACAATATTTCGCTAGAAGGTATTTCGTAAGTAAGAAATCTTTTATCATCGAAATTAAAAATTTTCTAATAGGGACTGTGAAGAATTAACCATAATTTTGTCTTTTAAGACTTTTTAAGATAAGTTCTATAAGCAACTTTTTTCTGTTTTTTCTTGACAACCTTATTTTTCAGTGCTAGAATTGGTTTGTACAGCGAGCGAACAATAATGATATATAAATTACATAACCCTAAGTCTAGAGTCCAAAAGAGGCTGACCTGCCGTATGGAAGGTCAAAATTTATAAGCTTCTATTAATAGAAGGGAGGAAAAGAAAGATGTCCATGTACAAGAAAGCAAGTGCATTGGTCTGTATGGTACTGCTTGGTGTGACCCTGGTGTTTGCCGGCGGTTCCCAGCAGGGCGGAGCTCAGTCTGGGTCTGATGTGGTGACCCTCAAGGTGCTTAATTATCTTGATGCATCCCAAGCCAACTCCGACAGGGATATTAACGAAATTTGGGGTGAGTTTGCAAAACGATACCCTAACATCAAAATTGAACGGGAAGATTTGTTTAATGAACCCTTCCACCAAAAAACATCGGCCTATATCGCGTCGGGTCAGCTCCCTGATGTGCTGTATATGTGGCCCAGTGGAAGGTCTTCAGAGCTTCATGCTAAAAAACTCGTAAAGGATCTGACACCTTTCCTGAAGGCTGACAATCTGTTGGATAAGTATATTCCTGCAGCGGTCGCTCCCCAGTTTGGCGGTTTCCTTGGTGAACTTCCCAGTGGCGTTACCTTTACCCATGTGCTCTATGTGAATACAAAGCTACTAAAAGACAATGGGCTTGCCATGCCGAAAACCTATGAAGAACTTAAGGCTATGGTCCCTGTTCTGAAAGCTAAAGGGCTCGACACGGTTTTAATCGCCGCTCAGGATGATTGGGTTATGCAAAGCTGTCTCTTCTCTATGATTGTTGGTCGTATTGCAGGGGATGAGTTTATTGATAACGTGCTTGCTGGTAAGGCTAAATTCACCGATAAGCCCTTTGTCGATGCCCTGGCCCTTGTGCAGGATATGTTTAAGAGTGGCGTGATTTCACAGAAGGCTCTGCAGACTCCCTATGGTGAGGTTCCTGCCCTCTTTGCCGCCGGCAAAGCACCCTTCCTTATCGATGGGGATTGGCGGTCCGGAGCTTTCCAGACTGATGTCTCCACCGGTGTTGCCTTAATTCCGGTAAAGGATCAGCCCAATATTGCCATGACCGTATTCCCGGCTCTTCCTGGAGAAAAGAATAAAAATACCAGTTCTTCTGTTGTTGGAGCCGGTTTTGGTATGAGCGCCAGTATTCCTGCTGGTTCTGCTAAGGAGAAGGCTGCCTGGGAACTGATAAAATTCCTCCAGTCAGAGTATGTCCAGAAGATCAGACTGGAAACAGGTGCTTCCTTCCCCTCACTGAAAGGTGTAACAGTTCCCAATCTTGAACCCATCAGCCAGACCCGGGCAAAGTTCTATGAAAACTATAAGGGTACCTATGTTCTGGATGGTGTGCTTGATGCAAAGGTCTATGCACCCATCAATATAGGACTTCAGGAAATTGGTCTGGGGACAGCTACCCCTGCTCAGGTTGCTGAAAAGACTCAGAAAGCCTTTGAAGCCTGGAAAGCCGGGAAATAAATGGTTGTGCTAGAGTAGTTCATCAGTAGTTCATCGGGCGCTTCGCAATTTTTACGGAGCGCCCATTTTTACTATGGAGTAGCGTTGTGAGTAGTATAACGTCGAAAGGGGAACAGACAAGGGCGTATTGGATATTAGTGCTTCCTGCGGTGCTTATCTATTTTGCTGTTCTTGCGTTCCCTACCATTTTTTCTATTGTTCTTTCTCTTACTAATTTTAATGGTGGAAAAGTATTTGGGGCACAAATGGATTTTGTAGGACTGAAACATTATGTACGTATGTTTCAGGATCAGTATTTCTGGATCGCATTAAAAAATAATTTTTTAATTATTTTAATTTCTGTATTTGGACAGATTCCGATTGGCTTTGCTCTAGCCTATATTTTATTTCGTCGGATCATACGGTATGAAGGCTTTTTTCAGACCATGACCTATTTGCCCAATACAATTTCTACCATTGTTATCGGGGTAATGTTCCAATCTTTTTTTTCACCCTATGGGGCATTTACCCAGCTTGGAAAAATAATTGACCCAACCTTTGAAAATACACTTATGCTCAACCCCAATATGGCCATGATTCCGGTATTGCTGGTTATTCTCTGGATGTATACCGGTTACTATATGATTATTTTTCTTGCAAATATGCAGAAAATAGACCAGTCTGTAATAGAAGCCTGCCGTATTGATGGAGCCAACGAATTCCAAACCCTCCGGTATCTCATTTTACCTGCCCTATCCGGTGTGATTGTGACGACCGCAATTCTGGCAATTTCCGGTTCGTTAAAAAGTTTCGATTTAATATTCGCCATGACCGCAGGTAATCCGGCCCGGCGAACCAGTGTGCTATCCCTGTATATGTTTGATAATGCATTCCGCGGTGCACCGGATTATCCTCTGGCAAATGCTATTTCGACCTTTATGGTAGCATTGAGTTTTCTGTTGATTATTGTGGTTCGTGTTGTAGAAAAACGTTTTGGCGGGAGAGAGTAAGGAGAGCGTACTATGGGTAAAGAAATTCGGCAGAACAAAGGCGCTGCCCTGGTATACAGATTTATCATGTATCTTATTTTTGGCGTTATTACCTTTTTAACCATTTATCCCCTTTTGTGGCTGGTGATGTCGTCTTTAAAAACTACCCAGGCTTTTCAGATGGATCGCCTGGGCTTCCCGAATCCGCTGTTTTTTAAAAACTATCCAATGGCCTGGAAGATTGGTCATTTTGATGTACTTTTTTCCAATTCGGTGTTCTATACCATCACCACAACCGTTGTAGTGCTGGTACTTGCTTTTGCAGCCTCTTTTGGGTTTGCAAAAATACCATCCCGGGCTACCGGTTTTCTGCATGGAAGTTTTGTAATCGGGATCCTTTTAACCCTCCAGTCTATTATGGTGCCCCTCTTTTTAATGACCAATGCGGTGGGGCTCTATAATACCCGATTAGGAATATTGATTCCCTATATTGGTATTGGGCTGCCCATGGGTATTTATCTTGGAACAGAATATATAAAATCCATTCCCGATGCACTGATAGAATCGGCCAGAATTGAAGGGGCAGGGTACCTGCGGATTTTCTTTTCGATCATTGCACCGATGACAAAACCGGTGGCGATGACGCTGGCAATAATTTCTTTTACCGGAATCTGGAATGAGTTTATGTTGATAAACATCCTCGCATCCAAAGAGGCGATTAAGAGTCTTCCGGTAGGCATTCTTAAGTTTTCAGGGGCCCTGGCTACGGACTACGGAAAGCAGTTTGCAGCCCTCAGTATCGGTATGGCGCCGATGCTTGCCTTTTATGCACTGTTCCATAAACAGATAACCCAGGGTGTATCTGCGGGTGCGGTGAAAGGGTAAAGGGCTGTGTTAGGAATTGCTTACGTGCATTATAAATTTAACTTGGTTTTTAAACATTTAAAAGCATGCGGCTATAATACGGGGTGTTATGCTGAGATCTCTGCTTTGTCGCCTGCTAAATAGTGCATTAACTGTACGAGGTTGCTATCCAGGCGGCCTCGTTCAGCTTCATCATCTAGAATGGCGAGAGCTTTGGGGATGGGGACTGCCTTTTTATAGGGCCGGTCTGCGGCGGTAAGAGCATCGTATACATCGGCTACAGCGATAATTCTTCCCTGGATGGGAATTGCATCACCTCTGAGCCCATCTGGGTAGCCTGAGCCATCAAGCATTTCATGATGCACCTTTATATAATCTGGTATATGACGGTATTCCTCCGGCCAGGGAATGCGGCGAACAAATTCATAGGATCGGACCACATGTTGTTCCATCTCCTTTCGCTCCCTGGCATTAAGGCTTCCTCTTTTAATTTTAAGGTTCTCAATCTCTTCTGGAGTAAGAAGGGGGATTGGTTCATTTTCGACGCCATAAACAGGTGGAAGGGGAGTAGAAAGAATTCTCGAGATGGCTTCTTCAGGATCAATTTCGGTTACTGTAGGTATATTAATGGTTTCTATCAGATGAGCAATTTCCATAATTTCTTTAATAGTCTTATCTCGTTCTTTATTAAGGCGATCGAGGGCGTCCCGTTGTAAATGAGATTCTCGGAGGGCAAAATCGAGCTCCAGAGAACGGCGTAGATATTTCAGTCTGAGCTGAAGTTTTTCAAAATCCTCAGGGTATAATTTTCGTTCCTTGAGAAAGATTGCGGGGTCAATATAAACTTTTCCAAAATCATGAAGCAGGGCGGCATATTCCAGTTCTTTGATGTGATATTCTGAAAATCGGGGGAGATGACCTTCCTGCTCGTCCTGACTGTTTAAAAGTCGGGCTAATTTAACCGAGGTCATAGCAACCCGATAGGAGTGGCCGCTTGTAGCCGGATCCCGTTGTTCAACAGCCTCAATAGCAGCAAGGACAAAGTGTTCGAACTGATCCTGTATTCGTTTCAGCATCTGGGCATTTTCCAGGGCCACCGTGGCTTGGGAAGCGATAGCTTCCATCAAAGCCTCGTAACGTTTTTTAAAAGGGACTACACAGGTATCGAAATCTTCGGGGGTTGCCAGAATAATACTCTGTAAATCCATACAGCTCTCATGGTCCTTTTCTTTAGAGTTTATGAGCTGAATCACACCAACTATAGTACCAGTGTGGTCTGACATGGGAACTGCCAGCATTGATTTGCTTCGGTACCCCGTTTGCTGGTCGAAAATTTTATTAAAGCCATAGGGTACATTAGGGGGCAGTTTATAAACATCGTCCAAATTAAGGGTTTTGCCGGTAAGTGACACATAGCCTGCAATGGATGCGGTAGTCCGGGGTATGCTAAACTCTTCATAGTTTTTTGTTTTTAAGGATTGATTTATAGAGTACTTGAATCTGAGATAGGATCCCTGTTCACCTGTTTCTACGAGAAAAATGCTTCCCGCATCGGCTCCGGTTATATGCTGGCTGATTTCGAGAATATTTCTTAAGAGAATGTCGATGTTGCGCTGGCGAACTAATTCCTGGCCAATTTGTATGAGAAGTTCCTGGTCATGGTAGGCATCGAGCAGTTCTTCATAGGTAAGGTTAGGTTGCATCGGTAGCTCCCTGGGCAATACTATATAGTTTGGCATCGCTCAAAATCGGCTTTATTTCTATGGTGTTCATACTCCGCAGATATACCAGCAAAGTTTTAACCGGTTTATCAGAAAAAGCCTTCCCTGCCCGATGGTAGCATTCGAGCTGAATCCGGTGGATTTCGGGCTGTAAGGTTTTATCGGTCTTAAAATCGATAATAACACAGTGGTTTTCGGTTTCATAGATGAGGTCTATACTGCCTTTTACCAGAATAGGGCGTTGATCACTATTCTGGAGGGGAAGCAGAAAGCTGTATTCGGTTCGGAGCTTTGGTTTTGCGTTGAAGGCTGCCTTACCATACTCGGTTTTTAAAAATTGCTGGGCAAGATTTTGAGCTTCCTCAATGAAAAGCTTTTGGTGTTCTTTGGAAAGCTCGATAGTTTTAAACTCCGCCAGTAATTCCCGGGGAGGTTCCATACCTTTACCTTCTAGGGTGTGCTGAATGATAGTATGGCAGAGGGTGCCGAACAGGGTTTCCAGGTCGTTTTTGGAAGAAGCGATCAGGTGGTCTACCGTAAGTGTTGGTAAGGGTAAAGCCCCTTCTTCTGAAATGTTTGTACTGCGAGCTTTCTGATAGGTCTCTTCCATTATTGTTGGGCTTGTTATCCGGGGCGCATACCTTGGTATTGAGATGGCTGGCTGGTTGTAAAAGGATTTTTCTGAGCTTAGTGCCTGTTGTAGCTGTAGAGCCTCATCACTGAGCCCGGCACGTTTTTTAGCTCGTTCTTTAAGTCTTGCCAGTTCTTTGCCGCGCTCAGCTATGGTAAGAGGTTGTATGGATTGCAAGGTATAAAGGGTCTGAGATACCTGGTCTATACCGAGGGAGATGAGTTCCAGGAAACTCTGTTTTTTCTTATCCGGTTTGGGTGTTGCAAAAAGTGTGGCTTGGAGATCACTGAGATTTCCGTTGTAAAGGGAACGGGTTTCATCAATTTTATCCTGATTTATTTTTTTGTTACCTGCGATAATTACCTTTTGCTCTGCCCTGGTGAGGGCTACATAGAAGAGCCGTTTTAATTCTGCCAGGTTTTGTCTGTTTTCTGTTTCCCGCAGTTCTTCGAAGAGGGGATTAGCAAGTTTATCCTTCTGATGTTTGCTGTAAGGTTTCCAGGAAATAACGGGGCCAAAGGTTGTACTGTAAAAGTAGGGTTTATCGTTTCTGAATGACTGACCTTCGGAACCAGCCTGGGGAACGATGACCACAGGAAATTGGAGGCCCTTACTTTTATGAATAGTCATAAATATAACTGCATCTGCCCGTGTATCCGTTTCGTCTCCTTCTACCTTTTCTGGGTTTCCGATAAGCGGTGCAAGCTCATCTAAAAAAGCAGCCAGCGTAAGGTGCCGCTGGTCAGCTTTGAGTGCCATATCGTAGAGCAGATCGAAGTGTCCAAGGGTAGCTGCCATATCGCTGTCCTGAAGAAGGCTTGTCCGGTACCCTGATTCATACCAGAGCCAGGCAACCAATTCAGCGATACCCTTGATATCGGCCATATGTAATAGGGTATCATAGAGCTCTGCCCCCAGATTATATCGGTCACGGTCGCTAACATACTCAGCAGTCCAAAAATCTTCGGACAGTTCTGAAAAGGGTTCATACCAGAGATTATCTTTTAGCTGGAGCATGAGCTTGAGAAATGTATGGTCGCTGATGTTTACGAAGGGTGAACGTAACACCGTAGCATAGGCATTGGTATCCTGCGGAGAAACTACTAATTGAAGAAAGGCATAGATATCATTGGCTGGAGCATCGACAAACAGCCCACGGGGGTCAGCGCTGACAAAGGGGATGCCGACGGTACGAAAGACTCGTTCATATACAGACTGATGGGTGGTGGTTCTGAAAAGGAGTGCCACATCACTAAATTGGAATTCCTTCTTTTCTATACCCTGGATAATTCGTTGTGCTACGGCGATTGCTTCAGTTTCTGAAGGAGAGCAGTATTGTGATGGTTCAGTTTGTTCATTGCTGGTTTCTTCCTGAGAGATCTCTTCATCCAATTGGGTAGTGTTGATGAACAGTTCCACCGGTATGGTACCGCTCCGTTCCCGTTTAGGGGTTGCCCTGGCTTGTGTATAGGCCGCTTCATAGGGTTCACTGGGGGTGCCGAAAATCCCTGGGAAGAGCTGATTGAAAAAATCGATAAGTTCCGGTTCTGAACGGTAGTTAGTGCTGATAGAAAGCTGACAATGGTGTTGTGGGTTAAATTGGTGGCTCAGTTCTTCAGAGAGCCGTTTAAATACGGAAACATCGGCGCCGCGGAATCGGTAAATGGATTGTTTTTCATCACCCACAAAGAACAGTTTATCCGGTGCGAGCTGTTCCGGTGAAGGTATACCATGACTGGCTTCATACTCAGCTTCTGCAAGGAGGTAGAGCAGGTCCTTTTGTTTTTCATTGTTGTCCTGGAACTCATCAATCATGATTGCCCGGATCTGTTGTTTATAGTATGTACGAAGGGGTAGTGATGTTTTTAAGATGTCCACCGCTAGATCGATGAGGTCGCCGAAGGAGAGTAATCCTTCATTGCGTTTATTTCGATTAAAACGCTGGGCAAGCTCATCGAGTAATTCGCCAATGCGTTCTATATAACCACGTTTGTTATAAAAAACTAACAGGGGCGTAAGTTCAACACAGATATCCTTTCCTTCTGAAAAGAGTTCCTTGGCACGGGCCATTTCGGTTCCCGGTGTTACCTTAGACGGTTTCCTTATGGCGGTAATATCCTTACACAGGTTGATAAGATAATCATACTCTTGTTCCTGTTCCGGGTATGCCCTAGGACAGTTCTGATAATTTGAAAAGATAGCCTTAATTTCGAGAAGAGTTTTATGTTTGGTGCTGGTATCGAGGCTTGCGCCAGCACTACAAATTGCTGACAGTCGAGCCAGCCTAGCGTTGATACGGGAGAGAAATTCATCAACCTGCTTTCTGGCAAAATCTTTATAGGAAGGCACCTGCACGATGGGCAGCTGGTGCTGACAAAAATCGGCGAAGAAATCCTTTACAATGATGTCAAAGGAAAAAGTAGCTACCAGTTCTTGTAAGACCGGTTCGGTTTGATGTTCCATGAGAAATTCCAGAGCGGTTTGTTCTGCCAGATTTTTAAGCCGCCCTTCGTCGATAGTAAAATTCGGTGGAATGCCATAGTTTTGGCAGGAACCGCGAACGATGGAGGCGCAGAAAGAATCTAGGGTGTCGATCCGGGCTGTATTAAAACGTTCAAGCTGTTGTCGGACCCAGGGATCTTTATGCTTGCTGAGTTCCTGGTGAATACGGCTGAACATTTCTGCGGCGGCTTTCCGGGTAAAGGTCAGTGTTAAAATTGCATCGACGGGAAGCTTTTTGTTTTGTATGAGCCGCACATAGCGGTGGGAAAGGACGGTGGTTTTACCGGATCCAGCGCCGGCGGAAACGACTACGTTATAATCTGCCTCATAGGCTGCCTCTTGTTCTGTATCGAGGATTTGCTGGGCGCTCATGCTTTATCTCCGCCAGAAAAATTGATACGACAGACTGCCTTAACCGGGCAGGATGTACAGATCCCTCGATTTGCAGGATGTACTACAGGATAGTTTCCTATTTTGAGGTAGTCTACCATAAGGGCTAGGGTTTCATCTAATTTGGTGAGTACCGGTTCATAGTCTGTTCGTTTTACTGGTAGGATGGTATTTTTTTTGGAAGGGCCCTCAGGATCGATAACCTTAACATTCATGCGTTGTTCAATCGAATAAAAGGCAGCCCGACTCACGGTGGTTTTTAATTGTTGTTCTGCCATTTTAATATATGCAGCAATCTGAAAATTAGAAACCATTCCGCTACTATCTAGCCAGAGTTCACGTTTTTTTGGTGCATTATTTGTTTTAAAATCGATGATAATAAGCTGGCCTTCGGTATCCATGAGGATGAGATCTGCAGTCCCTGCAAGGTAAATATCCAGTTCCGGATAGTGACGCCGCAGGTGATATTCGGAGCCTAAAACCGAGCAAGAGTCGAGCGTGGGGATTTCGTTGGTAAGGTAGATGATGAGGTTCTCCTTAATTCGTTGAAAAAGCATTTCGTAGACCGATTCCTGAAAAGCCCCTTCTTCATTTTGCTGATCTGCTATTTTATCTTTGATGATTGTCTTAAGAATTCTATTGTAGTTTTCAATCTCGCTGGCCCGTATCCGTCTACCCGGTGTTTCTTGGAGATGGTTAAAAAAGGCTTCCAGGATGGCGTGATACAGGATACCAATTTCTTTCTGTCCTATGGTTTCTATTTCCAGTTGGGGCTCACGAATGGCGAGACCCCTGGTTAAAAGCCATTGATGAGGACAGGTAATAAATTGGTTGATATCTGTTGGTGAAATATGGTTGGGGTCCCTTTTGGTTGTAAGGCGTGTATACATAGTGTCCCGGAGAACTGCCTCATCGATGGGGGCCTTACGGATATCCTGAGAGAGAACATAGGGTCTATAACTTTGTTGGCTCCGTTTCCAAGCAAGCTGTTGGATTGTATAGGGTGCGCTTGCTTCGAGACCGGTACCCAGTTCTTCAAGACGATAAGAGTCTTTGAGGAGAGGTGCCTCAGTTTCCCCTTTACATTGAATTTGGTTCTCTGAGGTAAGCGCCTGATGGGGTATGGTATGGCCGGTAACACCCCGATCCGGAGCGGTATACACAATTATTGAAGACAAGCTATAGGCATCGATAAAGGCTTTTGAACGGTCTCTGGATACGCATTCCAGAGATTTTTTTCTATCCTCCCTGAGAAATGGTGCTGGGTCAACAATAACTGAGGCTCCGTCCTGGGTAACGTTCATCACAATGTGGAGTGTTGGAGCTATTCCTGCGGCAACCCGGTAGGGATAGACTGCAATACCCTCTATATCAGATTGGTAAACATAGGTTGTAGTTTTCAGATGGGCTAAGAACAGCGGAAAGGCCTTACCGGTGGAACAATCGGCCAGATGTTCTTCGGTTTCTATGAGTCTGGCTAATTCTTCCATAGCCCTAGCATACACCTTGTCGGTATCAGGGTTTATACGTTCCCGATCAAAATGATTTCCAGCAAAAAGAATAAGCTTTGTTCGTAGTTCGGTGAAATTATGAGCATTGACAACATCGCTTATGTCCCGTTGTAACTGCTGATAAAATTGTTTCAGGTCGATTATTGAAAAGGGGGTACCAATATTTGCTTCAAGAATATGTTTGAAGGTTTCGAGCCACACATCGGTAATGCGGTTATTGTTTTTGTAGCCGCTCAAACACCGATATTCCAGACCAAAGTTGAGTAACTGCTGAATGAGTTGTGGTTCTTTCCAGGGTAATGATTGGTCAGTGAGGAGATTTTTCATAGCCCGGTAGGACCAGTGGGTTTGGTAACAATCCTGTAGCAGGGGAAAAAGCCGTCCTCCGCTCTGATCGGTAAGTGCCTTACCCTGACGGATGCTGATAGGAATCCCACGTAATTTGCATTCCAGGCTAAGTTCTTCTGCATAGTTTTCCAGGTTGGGGATACTCAGGACAATTTCTTCTATGGAGAGGGTTTTACTGTGTACCAGCTGAGCAAGCAGGTTCGCCACATAGCGTATTTCTTCTCGCCAAGAAGGGAATTGTAGGAGACTTTGTTTTATCTTGATGAGCAGGTTGGAGGTTCTTTCGTAGGATTCTTCAGGAGATTTCTCTAGGGTAGATCCGCATATAGAGACCCTATTAACAGCATGGAGATGTTCATCAATTTGAATATCCTTGACCATAAAGATAAAGACCGATTGTTGAGATGAAAGCTCGTTTTCATAGGATTCCCAGTCGTCAGTAAGATCTGGAAGTATCAAAATCCAATGTCTGCCATGATCTTGAAAGGGAGAACGGATCCAATCTGGTTCGTAGAGGTTGTGGGAGGCAAGGAAATCTGAATACCGGTGAAAAAGAATACGAAGGTCCCTGATGTACGTATCAGTCTTGAAGGTGATCTCTGAAGTGCGTTCTATGATGATTTTTAAAGATGGGAGCATACTGCTGATATGGCCTATAAAGGGAGTGTAGTCCGAGGCATAGGATGGGGGTAGTAGTTCTGCAAAAAGGGGTGTGCCTGATGTTGCTTCCTTGGCGTTTTCTTCTAAGAGATGGGATGTAAAGAGCATACGGATGAGGCTGTTTGCTGGTCGTTTTTCACTTTGATGTGCTGAGAGACATTGTTCTTTAAATTCATCCCAGGCGATGAAACGTTCAAGGGCAACCGGTTTTTGTGTTGTTTCACAAAGCCGCCGTGCCCAGAATTGGGCGGGCACGGCGGAAGGAAACACAAAGACCGCGTTGCGATTATCAAGATAGGAGTACAACAGTTCCTGGAGAGAAGATTTTCCCATATTCCCATTGTATCACAGGGTGGTGTGCTCCCAAAGAGTTTTTTATTGTATAAATATCGGTCTGATGTGTCGATCTAGAAGATTTTCTTTTACCTGGAGCGCAATATGATGCTCATGAGCTTCGAGGGCTTTTAAATAGGTTTCACCCAGTTCAGCAGCGACTTTATACCCTACATGGAGCAGCTGTCGGAAATGAGGATTATATTGTGGATGGTTTTCTATGTGCCGTAACGCAGCTGCATAGGTTTCACCATTCCAGGCTTGGACCGAATTAGGCTCTGGTAATTTGTCTTTATGAATATCGATAACCGTAGCATAGGGCGCACAAAGTTCATCAAATCTATAATAGGTTTCTCGATAAATCTGTTGTACGATCCTGAGGCCTTCATCTCCTGCGGATGCCAATCCTATTAGCTCTTCGAGCCAGGTGGTTCCAGCTGTTTTCAGATGGAGGCCTGCATGATGGGTGTAGATTGCTTTTTTAATGATAGGATATATAGAAAATTTATCACTACCAGAGTGGACACTGAGTTTTAGATTTTTTGGTAAACCGAATTCTTTACTAGCATAGGCAATAACTAAGATATCCTGGTTAAATTCTCTTTCGAATTGGGTCAGGTTACCTACATAATCGACCCCTTTATTAAAGCGGCCTGTAAATTTAGGTGCAATGGTCTGTGCCGGAATACCCTCATCGGCAATCATGGCGAGAATAAAAAGCAGGTCCTCAGGTCCCTGAGGCTGGTCGGTTTCATCAATAGATACTTCGGTTATAAAATTCTCTGGTCCTTTTTTATTAGCAATATGGCGATACAGTTTTCCTGCTTCTTGTATAGCGAGAAGGTATTTACGGGCTACTGAGGTAAGGGTGGTTTCGGTAATGGTAATGGGCTGTTCGATTCCAGGGATCTGGAGTTTTCCGATACAATGTTGATGCTTTGCAACAAATCTGGCGATAGAAGCCTCGTCTGCAGCTTTACCGGTATAGTCTGCCACGTCGAGGGTAAAAAAGTCACTGGAATCCAGAAAAAGGTCCACGGTTTTCATGCTGATATGATCCGCATCGACATGATAAGGATCTTGCCAGCCCAGGGCAGCCACTGCCCAGTCCGCTTCCTTACGGACCTGGCCTGGTTCGGTGTGGATGATAGAATGTTCTCGATAAGATTTGTTCCATACAGGAATAATGGTGCAACCAAGGTGTTTTGCTTCTGCGAGGGCTTCTAATTGAGCCTTTCCTTGATGCCCAAAACGATCGCCAATACCCATGGAAAAACGTTCTAATTGTTTCATGATGCTCTCCTAAATAATAATAGAATTGGAGGTACTTTTCGGAACACAGATGCTGTTTGAATCACCTGGTTAGATATTATCCACCAAAAAGCCTCCATCTACTGGAATAGAAACTCCGGTGATAAAACCGGAAGCCTGATCGCTACAGAGAAAAATGGTAGCACCGACAAGTTCTTCATTTTTACCAAACCGACCAAAGGGGGTGCGGGCAATAATCGATTTACCCCGATCAGTAAGCTCGGTCATTGTCTCGTCCTTGTAGAGAAGTAAGCGGTTCTGGTTGCCTACAAAAAAGCCCGGTGCGATGGCATTGACCCGGATACCATAGGGCGCAAATTCTTTGGCAGTAGCCATGGTCAGATTGAGAACGGCACTTTTCGCTGCATTGTAAGCCCAGACTCCTGAGAGGGGAATATAAGATCCCATAGATGTAAGGTTAATGATGGTTCCCCGTACTTTTTGTGAAATCCAATAGGCTGCGAGGTGTTTTGTAGGAATGACCAACCCTGCAAAGAGATTGTTTTCGAGAATTTCTGAAAACAGATTGATATCCACTTCTGTAAAAGGACTTTTCCCCTTATTTCCACCAGCTGCATTGATTAATATATTGGGGGGGCCCATAATTTTTTCTGTTTCTTCGATTGCCTTTTGAACCTCTGCCTCGATTCCTGTATCTACGGTGACTCCAAAACAGGCTTCTGGGTGCCCTGTTTTTTCTGCCAGAGCATAGACAGCTGCTGTTATTGGGTGGTGAGTACCACGACCCCAGAGACAAACCTTTGCCCCTGCTTTTATCAAAGCTTCTGCCATGGTACTTGCGATTGCTCCAGCTCCACCAGTAATAATTACTCGTTTTTCCCGCAGAGCAAATAGCTGTTCTACAAAGGCCGTTGTATCGTTTGCCATAAACACTCCTTTATTTAAAGAATAGTTTAAAATTCTACTCAAAACATTGTTTGTTTTGAGTTAGTGATTAATTATGCAAGCACAATTTCGCAGGGAAATTGTGTAATATCACATTTAGTTGCCAAATCTATGTCTGAAATTAAAATGTGAATGTCCAAGGTACTCGCAAAAACCGAAAAGGCTTCCGTACCATATTTTGAACTGTCTGCTAAGATAATCCTTCGTTTTGAACGTTGGAGGGCCTGTTTTTTTGTATCCGATTCGTAAATATTCTGAGCACTGAAGTATCCTTCAGAAGAAAAACCGGTAGTTCCAATAAAACAGGTGTCAATATGAAAGTTTCGCAAAGCTTCTAAGGTTTGGGGCCCAATAAAGGAACCTGCATCTTTGCGAAAATTACCTCCGAGGGAAAAAACTAGTACCTCCGGGGCATCCTGGAGGGCGATAAGTACGTCGATGGAATTCGTTACCACGCGAAGACTCATCTCTTTAATTTGCTGTGCTAATTCCTGGGTGGTGCTACCGGAATCGAGAAAAATGGTATCACCTTCATGAATAAACTCTCGGGCTTTGCGGGCGATACGTACCTTAGCCTCACGATGTTCTTCTCGTCGTACCAGGAGGGGGCGAATGAGTTCCTTTTTAGTGGCTGCGATGGCACCACCTCTGGTTCGAACCAAAAGTCCTGATGCTTCAAGAAAATTTAGATCCTTCCGAAGGGTTACTTCAGATACACCAAGACGGTTATTCAATTCTTGAATGCTAACCTGGCCGCGGAGGGATATAATGCGAATAATTTCTTCTTGTCGTTCTTGATTTGTCAATTTCGAAGCCTTTCGAAAATAATAATATTACGAAAGTTTTGTTGTGTCAAGAAAAAATCCTTGAGAGGCAGTGTGAATCCTAAAGCAAAGTAATTGTTGTAAATCCAGTGCAGAAGTAATAAATGGATACATATTTTAGTTTACAATAAATACTAAACCGGTTTATACTAGTAGTGTGATGAGTATTTTAGTATCCGGTCTTGTCAATATTGAGACGACCCTGCACATCGAGTCATTTCCGCTTGAATATGATCCGGTACGATATCCCTTTTGGGGAATCAATACTACCGTATCTGGGGTTGGTGTGAATGTAAGTCTGGCCCTCCATACCCTCGGCAGGGATGTATATTTTTGTACGCTTCTTGGAAATGATTTTTTTGGTGAGATGGCCCATGACTGGATACAACAGCAGGGGCTTGCCACAGAATTTTTTGTACAGCAGCTTCCTCAGACTGCCCAGTCGGTGATTCTCTATGACAAGATTGGACGCAGGCAAATACATGTGGATTTAAAAAATATACAGGAACAGCGGTATCCCCTTGAACTTTTTGAGTCTGCCCTGGAGCGAGTTTCTGCAGCGGTGCTGTGCAATATCAATTTTAACCGGAATCTGCTTGAAGTTGCAAAACGGAAAGGAATCAGCATTTTTACCGATGTGCATACTATTGCTGATCCTGATGATGAATATAACCGGGATTTCATGGCAGCAGCGGATGTACTGTTTTTATCAGATGAAAAATTATGGACTACCCCGGAGAAGGCTGCCCAAGATTTAATGGCCCGGTACGGAAATAAAATGATTGTTATTGGCCAGGGAGAACGGGGCGCCCTGCTGCTTGAGCAGCATAGCAGGCCTGTGCAGCTGCCAGCAATAAAGACCCGCCCTATAGTCTCTACCATCGGCGCCGGGGACGCCCTCTTTGCTTCATTCATCAATTTTTATATTGATGGATTTTCCCCACTAGAATCCCTGAAACGGGCTATGGTGTTCGCCAGCTGGAAAATTGGTACCGCCGGAGCGTCTCAAGGTTTTCTTAATTCCTATGAGCTTGAAAAATTATATACGCAAGACATGCCGTCTGCGATATAGGAGGAGTATAGAATGATACAGAAACGGATAGCTGTTCTGCTTGCAGGCAGCTTGTTGGTAGGTCTCTTGTTTGGCTGTGCCAGCACGAAGGATGCTGCAGAGAAGCAACCTCAGGCAGCTGGCCCTGCATATCAGACCGTCGAAGCCGGAACTATTGAGAACATGGGGCACCCCAAGATGGATAAAATTATCCCTGCCCATGAAGCTCTAAAACCAGCATCTGATGAAATCGTTATTTATTACCTCAGAAACGATGCTAAATATGAGCCCTGGGGATTCTGGCTCTGGGCTGTTCCTGGCGGTGACGGCGCAACCGTATGGGATAAGTCTAAAAACCTTGAAGTTGTAGAAGGGGTAGGTTATCTGCGCTTTAAGAAAGACGGATCCACCTTTGGTGTAAAAACTGTTGGTGCCGATGGCCTCATGGGTCTCATCCCCCGAAAGGATGATGCCTGGGATAAGGACGGAAACGACGACCGGATTATCGATACCAAGGCTAGTAACGAATGGGTAGTGTTCCAGAACGATCAGAAAACCTATCCCTATGGCCCCTATGTGCCTACCATCGATACGGCCCGTCTTTTGTCTCAGACAGAAATTTTGATCGATTTTTCCGGCCGTTATGGTCTTTCTACAGAAAAGGGCGATAGCGGCTTTGTGGTCCAATATGCAGATGGAACTAAAACCCTCACGGTTCTGGATGCGGTAAATAATGCGGATCCGGAAAATAAGCTTAATAACTATACAAAACGGGTAAAGCTCATTTTGACGGAAGCGGCCCCTCTAGATGCGCCCCTCGTAGTATCCCATCCGAAATTTTTAGCCCCCGTTCCTGTGGATAGCGGAGCCCTGGCTGCATCGATGGCCGATTCCATTGTTCCACCTGAGGGTTACCAGCTCGGAGCCATATATAATGGAACTTCCAAATCGGTTGAATTCCGTCTGTGGACACCCTTTGCAAGCAAAGTTCAAGTACGGCTATATAAAAAGAGCCTTGCAGAAAAGGCTGACTATAGCCTGGAACTTTCCAAGGATGCTAAAACCGGTGTCTGGACCGGTACCTTTAATACGGTTGATCCGGATGGCCTTTTCTATGAATATTCGGTCTTCTTTGGTAATAAAGAAAAGATTGCTCTTGATCCCTATGCCAAGAGCATGGATGCCTTTATTGGCAGCGGCCTTGGACGAGGTGCAATCATCAATCCTGCTAAGGCTCAACCGATAGGCGGTTGGGAAGGCTATACCGATGTCCAGCTTGCAAAGCGGGAAGATGCCATTATCTACGAAATGTCCGTGCGGGACTTTACGATTTCCCCCGATTCCGGTGTCAAAGCCCGGCCTGGTTCGTACCTGGCGTTCATAGAAAAAATTCCCTATCTCAAATCCCTCGGTGTAACCCATGTACAGCTTATGCCGGTGATGAATTTCTATTACACCGATGAAACGAAAACAGCCTATGAAGCGACAGGCCGTTCCAGCGATAACAACTATAACTGGGGGTACGATCCCCATAGCTATTTTACCCCTGAAGGATGGTATGCCCAGGACCCGAAGGACCCCTACAGCCGGGTTGTAGAACTGAAAACCCTGATTAAAGAACTGCATAAAGCTGGTATTGGGGTCATCCTTGATGTGGTTTATAACCATACGGCAAATACTGCTATTTTTGAAAATGTGGTTCCCGGTTATTATTACCGGCGGGATAGCAAGGGTGGTTTTATCGGTCAATCCGGCTGTGGCAACGATGTAGCTACCGAACGGGTAATGGCAGGCCGGCTTATGCGGGATTCCCTGTATTATTGGGTTGATGAATATAAGGTGGATGGTTTCCGCTTTGACCTCATGGGGCTCATCGATGCCAAGGCAATACTGAAAGCCCGGGAAGCCATTGCAAAGATTCCTGGCAAAGAAGATATCCTCTTCCAGGGCGAAGGCTGGAAAATGTACCGGGGTCCTGCTCTGGAAGTGATGGATCAGAACTACATGACCAAAACCAATGAAGTTTCAGTCTTTAATGATGAGTTCCGGGATATTATGAAAGGCGGCGGTATGGATGATAAGCGGAAGGGTTTTGTGACAGGCCGACCGATGAATACAACCATGATTTTCAACAACCTGAAGGGCCAGCCCATGCTGAACTATAAGGCCGACGATCCCGGAGATTCGATGAATTACGTATCAGCCCATGACAACCTGACCCTGACGGACAACATCGCCTTTAATACGGGCCTTAATGCGAAGTATCCTGAAGAACGGGCAGAAATAGCTAAGCGGGCAAAGCTTGCCAATTTTATGGTGCTTACGGGGCAGCCGATTGCATTCCTTCATGGGGGCTGTGAACGGGGCCGGAGCAAGCCGAAGCTCAATTCAAAAAGCGAAGTTATCGGCGATTATGTCCACAACAGTTACGATTCATCCGATGACATTAACCAGTTTATCTGGAATGTCCCCAAGGAATACGATGCTATGGGCAAATGGGTCGCGGGCGTTATCGCTGTGCGGCGGGCAGAAGAGGGGCTCCGTATTGGAGATATGGCCACCATCGATGCAAGCATGAAACAGGTCCAACATGCGGACCAGTTATCCATGGGATGGACCGTAACCTACAAGGGTACTACTCTGGTTATGATGGTGAACGCCAACTTTGATCAGGCCATGGATTTTAAGACCGGCCTTAACCTTGCAAATGCAACCGTATTGGTGGATGACGACGAAGCTTCACCTGCAGGTGTAACCCGGGTTTCCGGAATGACCATATCGGGCCAGACGGTAACCGTAGAACCTTTAACCGCAGTCATGCTGAAACTGAAATAAAAAAACAGGACAATTGTACGACAAAGAACTGACAAAATGATTAGTAATAGGGTACCATTCTCACTGGAGGTACCCTATGTCAGATTCCATAGTTTTAAATCCGCCCTTAATTAAGCTGAATAACCCAGCTCGTCTTGCCGTTGAGCTTGGTTTTATCTTAGTTGCAGCCCTGCTTCCGGCCTTTGTACACACCATGGGCTGGAATGGGGCGGTTCTGCTCCCCATGCATTGGACGGTCCTGCTGGCCGGGCTTGTCTTCGGTCCCCTGGGCGGTTTTGCAGCTGGTCTATTAAGCCCCCTCGCTAGCTATAGCCTCTCTGGCCTTCCTGCCCTGCCCATGCTGTTGCCTATGACCATAGAAACCGCTACCTATGGCCTTACCGCCGGGCTTTTCCGGAAAGTTAAGCTGAATGTGTATATCAGCACCCTGCTGGCCATGCTGGCGGGACGACTAGCCTATACTCTCGTATTTCTTGGCCTCGGGCGTATATCAGGCTCTCTCCTTGCATTCTGGCAGAAAGCCTTTATGCCTGGCCTCCTGTCAGCATTGATTATGCTTCTGGGTCTTCCCCTGCTTGCAAGCGGACTCAGTTCGTTATTGAAAGACAAGGAATAATACTGAAAGGGGCGGTACCTGGTAGGTAGCCTGTTCTGTGGATGGAGAAAGCTGTTCTATATTGTATTGTTTACGGGTTTTCTTTTTTCCCCATCTCAGGATGAAATCTTCTTCGAGGGAAATACCGTTGAGGAGTACTGTGGGGGATAGGAGTCCCCCCTGACCTTGCAGCAGGTACTGGTCAACCCCATGGAGAGGTACATAACCGGTTAGATCGATCTCCAGACGAGCCGCATGAGTTCTATCAATATTGATAAGCAGTAGGCTTGTCCGCATATCTTCATCCCGGTGGACATAGAGCCTCAGTTTTGAGCTAGTAGAACTTATAATCCTTGGAACAAAAACAGCATTTCCCATGAGACGTTCCCAGAGAAAGCTGGCGTAATAATCGGGACGTAATTGCAGGGTTGTTTCGTCTAAAAGACCATAATTTGATCCTATAAGGGATTGGCGAAATACCCGGTCCACTCCATGCCGTGCAAGGAGCCCCAATTCATCAAGCCACCAGAGGGCTGAAGCAAAAGTATCTGAAAGACCCGGTTCGCCTCCATACAGGGCGTGTCCTGTTTCAGTAACCCAGTTTTGGGTTGATTGTAACAAAGGCCGAATGGTGTTTGCCCTTTGTATATGGTTCAGCATTCTGGTATTCCACCGAAGGATCTGATTCAGTTCTCGGGGGTTTAAAAGACCATAGGATTTTGCACGTTTTGTGGCAACCCTGCCTCTGCTGGATTGCTGGGGATAGTAATGCCAGGAAAGGGCATCGAGGAATACAACGGATGGACTTTTGCAAAGGGCTCTTGTGATTGGGTATGGTTCACCGATAACAGGCCAAACCGCAGATGCGGGGCCGACTATGAGGCTGTCCGGCGTAAGACCTTTCACAAGATGTCCAAAACGGGCAAAGTCCCGGATATACTGGGCTGGTTTTACCCGATGTTTCCATCCATAAATAAAGGGAAATCCATTAATTTCATTTCCAAATTCCCAAGCAGCTACTTTATAGCCCTTTTTTGCGGTATAGGCTAAGAGTTTTTGTGCATTCGTTTCGATCCATTTTCCATCGGTATCCCGATCTGCCAGGCCTGCACTGATGGTAAACAGGAGTTCCATGCCAGTTTCATCAAGAAATTGATGAATGGTTTGCCAAAGTTCCTTGGTTAGCTGGTACTCATGACTTTGTTTTCTCTGTATATTGTCAGAAAGCAGGGGAGAATAGAGCTTTTGTATCAGTTTTTCACCGGGTTTATAGAAAAGCCGGTCCGCTTCGGTTCCCCCAATACGGATCATGGCGGGGCCGAGCTGTCGGGTAAAGTCGATAAGCCGGGGATTAAGCAGATCAAGGGCTTGTACTCTATCGGAAGCCACTCCCTGGTGCATTTTTTTTGAACTGCCCCACCAGTGCCCCCCGAGAATCAGGGAAATATCAATGGTATAGGATAAAAAGTGGGGATGTAAAAACCGTACAGGTTTGTCTATACTACGAGGAAGCTTAATGTGTATGATAGGCTGCTTTTGTTTCATCCCTATTACTATATGGAGAACTATAAATGAACTACCGTAAAATTGATACTCCTGAAAATTATGTTTTTGAAAATATCCCGGTGCAACTTACCCTGTCAGTTGCAGCGCCTGGGGTGTTCCGTCTCCAGGGTCGATCAGAACGGTGGCCCCATGGAAGCAGCAGTATGGCAGGGCTTTCCTGGCAGGCCCTCTCTGAGGATGCTTCAGAAGGAAGCCCTCAGGGTACGGGAGTCCCACAGACAGCGATAGACCGGGACTTAGCCGATTGTACCTGCACCGTGGATGACCGGGGGATTCTCAACCTTTCTCTGAAGGGTACGACCCTGCTTGCAGGCAAAGGCTTTGGTATCTGCGGCACTAAGTGGATACTTCGTTTTGTCTATGATGAAAAGACCAAATTTTTTGGTCTTGGCGGCAAAAATCTCGGCTTTGAACTTTCCGGTAAACGGACCCTCTTCTGGAATACGGACCTCTTTGCCGAGTTTGATTGGGCCGAAATCGCCGATTCCCGGGCGGATCCCCTGTATGCAAGCTTTCCTGTTCTCATAGGCAGGACCCCCGCCGATGAAGGCAGTCCGGCACAGACACCCCTCTGGTGGGCCATCGTTATGGATAATCCCTGGCCCGGTTTTATGAATATCGGCGCCGGCGAAGGCATATTTGCCGCCGGTTCGACACCTTTCCAGAAATACCTCTATCTGGGTGCCCATAACGGAGAACCCGACGTCTGGTTCTTCGCTGAAACCACGCCCCAGCGGCTGATACAGAAAATCCAAACCTTGCAGGGCCGCTTCGCCCTGCCGCCCCTCTGGGCCCTGGGCCACCACCAATGCCGCTGGGGCTACCGGTCCTCTGCTGACCTGAACCGCATTGCCGGGGAATACGAAAAGCGGCAGATTCCCAATGACGGCCTCTGGCTCGATATCGACTATATGGAGGGCTTCCGGGTATTCACCATCAATAAGGAGCATTTTAAGAAGCCCAGAGAAGAAATTGCTGCTCTTACTGACAGAGGATACCGGGTTGTTCCCATACTGGATCCGGGACTGCGGCGGGATGAAGCCTTTCATCAATATAAAGAAGCTAAGAACCGGGACATCCTCTGTAAAACCCCTGAAGGCCAGGACTATATCGGTTTTGTGTGGCCCGGTTATACGGTTTTCCCCGATTTTTCGCTGGAAGAGGCCCGCACTTGGTGGGCAGAACAGGTTACCGCCTTTACCGAATTCGGTTTTTCCGGCTATTGGATTGATATGAATGATCCTGCAACCGGTTCGGTTCCCCTGGAGGACATGCGGTTCCAGCGGGGCGAGCTGGACCATGGAGGTTTTCATAACCAGTACGCCCTGGGTATGGCCATGGCAACCCGGCAGGGGCTTGAACAGGCTCGGCCTCAGAAGCGGCCCTTTATTATCAGCCGTTCGGCCTATCTTGGTATGGCTAAGTATAGCGGGATGTGGACCGGCGACAATGTGTCGAACAAAACTCATCTGGCTAAAAGCCTACCCTTTAGCCTTAACCTGTCTGTGTCCGGTATGCCCTTTAACGGACCCGATGTGCCTGGTTTTGCAGGGGATGCGGATGCCAGGTTGATGGAATGCTGGTACAAGGCGGGTTTCCTCTTTCCCTTCCTGCGGAACCACAATGTGGCTGGTGCCAAAGATCAGGAACCCTGGACGCGGGGGCCGGCAACCGAAAAGGTCGTAGCCGAATATATTCGTTCACGATATAAACTGCTCCCCTATATTTACCAGCTCTGGATTGCCCAGGAAGAGCGGGGAGAGCCCGTACTGCGGCCCCTCTGGTACCACTGGCCCGAAGCGGACTGGACCTGTTCCTGCGATAATGAGTACCTGCTTGGACCGGCGCTGCTTCACGCACCGGTCCTGGATCCCGGGCAGACAAAACGGGAAGTGCAGCTTCCGGAGGGGACCTGGTACGATTGGAACCGGGGCCGCTTCCTCACCGGGGACCGGACCTTGAGGGTAAGAACTTCCCGTTTAGAGACGCCCCTCTATTTCAAATCAGGTTCGGTAATTCCCCTGTTGCCGGGTATTCGGACCACCAACGAAAAGGACCTCCGCAGGGTCGATTTCCTCTTTATACTAAGCGAGGGTGAAACAGGCTCTTACCGATACTGTACCGATGATGGTGAGACCTTGGCATACCGGGAGGGGCAACGGAGTGAGCTTGAGCTTCGCTACCATCTCACAGACGGGGTTCTGCATCTGGAAGCAGCGGTAACCAATGCCGCCTATGGTCCCATCAATTACCGTATCATGGTCCCCTGTGTCTCAGGGGTCCGCATCGTAGAGGTGAACGGAAAGGAACTTCCCCTGGTTCGGGAAAAGCTCCGCTTTGCCGGTAGGGAAAACCGGGTAAAAACCAGTGAGATCCTGTTGGCGTAACAGATTTTCCTTGTAATTTGCTGACTATAAACTAAAATTCTACTTATCATGAAGGTCGATGTTACTCGACTTAGAAAATTCGTAGCCCCCGAATTTATTTTGGGGGCAGGGGCTCTCGCACGATGTGCTGATTATATTACGCTCCTAGGTGCAACAAAGGTTTTTATTGTAACCGATCCAGGGCTTGTACAGGCAGGTTGGGTTTCGAAAGTCGAAGCATTACTGGTTCAAAATCAAATCACCTTTGAACGGTTCGAACAGGTTAGTCCCAATCCTAGGGATTATGAGGTTATGCAGGGTGCCCACATGTATCGTGAGAAGCGATGCGATCTTATCATAGCCATTGGCGGTGGGAGCCCGATTGATTGTGCTAAGGGTATAGGTATTGTTGTCTCAAATGGGGGATCAATCCTTGATTATGAGGGGGTTGATAAAATTAATGTTCCAATTCCACCCCTCATTTGTATTCCCACCACCGCAGGCACAGGGGCAGATATTTCTCAATTTGCTATTATTCTTGATACTACTCGAAATGTTAAAATTGCGATAATCAGTAAAAGTATCGTTCCTGATGTGAGCCTCATCGATCCCCTCTGTACTACCACTATGAATGCTAACCTCACCGCTACTACTGGGATGGATGCCTTGACCCATGCTTTCGAAGCCTATGTATCGAATGCTTCAAGCCCAATGACAGATGTCCTTGCTTTGAGTGCTATAGAATATATAGCAGAGCATCTGGTCGAAGCATATCACAACCCTATCGATATGGACGCCCGAACGGGAATGATGGTTGGTAGCCTTTTTGCAGGGCTGGCATTTTCTAATGCCAGTTTAGGGATAGTCCATGCAATGGCCCATGCTTTAGGAGGCCTCCTCGATTTACCTCATGGACTCTGTAATGCCCTGATTCTGGAACATTCTATTTCTTATAATTTTTCGGCCGCTTCCGAACGGTACAGAAAGATTGCAGAGATAATTTTAAAAACCCCCTGTACAGAACAAAGTGATGTATGGATTGAACAGGAATTACGACAATTTTTACATAATCTTCGGCATTCTCTTAGTTTAGGAGATACAATTGAGAGGATACTCGTTGATGATACAATTATTTTCCAGCTTTCCAATTTAGCTTTACAAGACCCCTGCATCGTTACCAATCCAAGACGTCCTACCATTGATGATATAGAGGCTATCTATGCCCGACTTTTCTGATTCTGAATATGATGAGATTAGAGAAAAAATTATAGGCATGGGAGAACGGTCAGCAAGGAAAAGTTATTATCCGGAATTACAAAAACGAATTAAAGAGCTAGAAGAAAAACAACAAACCCTTATGGAGCTAGTAAGAACCCTTGAAGAACAGGGGACGTTACTAGAAAATACGATCCTTGAAAAGGATCTAGCTATTCGGGAATTACACCATCGGATTAAGAATAATTTTCAAATCATTCAAAGTATTATGGGCCTCGGTATAAACAGCATACGCAATCCTGAATATCGCGAAGATTTTTTAAAGACCAAGGGGCGTATTGATATTTTAGCACGAATATATATCATTCAATTAGAAAAAGAACAATTTTCTGAGATAGCACTTGCTGAACTTATTCAAAATGTAATCGATTATATAAAATACAACAGGAATAATAAATCATACAATATAAAGTTTGATATTTTACTAAATAAAATAGAAGCCTTAAAACAAGAGCCTATGATCGACATAGATAAGGCGCTCTATTTTTCACTGCTTATCAATGAAGTGCTTATGAATTGTATCGATTTTGGGATATCAGATGAGCATCCAGAAATCCGGGTGCGTCTAGCGCAATTTGGTTTTACTATATCAGTTTCTATTGAAGATGATGGCCCTGGTATACAACCAGAAGATTTGCAAAAAGAAACTGTGGGTATCTCTCTTATACGAGCCCTTTCTCAGCAAATACATGCAGTCTGGCAATATACAAAAGGAAAAAACGGCGGAAGTTATTTTTCACTTAGTCTTAAACGTGATCATTAGGGAAATAGCCCCCGAAAATGATTCGGGGGTTGTACCAAGGAAGGCCTAAAAACTGAATTTCAATTCTATGTAATAGTAGCCCCTATCGATGGTGCTGGCTTTGCTGAAGGTTCCTAGTTCCCGATCAGGATCGCTTTCGGCAAGGAAAGATCCATACTGAACTGTTCCAGCTTTGAGGCTGATGCCATCAGCAAGTTGGTAGCTTATTGAGGCTGTACCAAGCCAGTCTCGGGCACTGGTTTCTACAAGGAAGAGGAGTTCCGGTTGTAAGGTTTCATTGAAGTACTTACCCGCAAGACGGAGGCTTAATCCATTTTCTTCCTGGTAGGCCTGGCCGTCATACTGGCGTATCATAATCGCGGCTTGCTGGTCAGAAATGCTCGAGTAGTCTTCAGGGGCCTTGTAATTCAGCACATACCGGGGGGCCCAAGCAAGGGACAGGGTGGTAGTACTGTTGATGAAGGACCGGGAGGCCTGGAGCACTCCCTGGAGGTATGGGTTCTTTTCGGTTACCTCTATTCCCTCCAAATCCTTGGTAAAAATCAGTGCCCATTCACTACGGATATCAAAACCGGCAATTACATAGGCCGCATCTAAGCCAAACTGGTGGATCCGGTTATGTACTGGTGTGTAGGTGATGGTAGTACTTGGGCCACCTACTACGGCAGCTGAAAAGTCGGGGTACCGGTCCAGAAAGGTAAAGTAGCTCGCGGAGAATGAAAGGTTCCCCAGATAGAAGAGGCTCTGCAGTCCCCCTTCTATGTTTTCCAGGGCAAACTCAGGATAGGAGTCTTCTTTTATAACAATGGTTGGTGCAGAGCCTGAACCAGGAATAGTCATCGCAATCGAAGGCAAGTCGTTTGGTATGCTAATCGGCAATATAAGAGCCTGGATGGTGCCTAAATTGTTTGGTAAATAATAGGTTCCATTGAACATCCAGCTTGAAATCTTTTGTTCATCTAGGGTGGTAGTGTACCGGGTCCCCTGATGCCGGGCATTGATAGTGTCGGTGGGGTTATTGCCATCTGCAAGACCCCAGGCAATAAGCTGTTTCCCAAGCCGGAGGTCCAGGTCGCCGAGGCTCGTTTCTAGCCAGGCTTCTTTTAGTTCTACCGTTCCGCCGAGGCGACTATTGCCCCAGAGGCTGGCCGAAAGCAGGTGGGTGTCGGTGCTGCTTTCCCAGCTGGAGCTTTCGGCCAAGCCAGCGCTGTTAATGTATGTCTCAGCTGAAAAGCGGTAACTTGTGTTGTCCCCCAGGTGGCCCTGGAGAAAGCCAGTGCCTCGCAGGCCGGTAAAGGCAACAGCCGGTTTCTGAGCGGGAAGAGCAAAGACTGAAGGTGACAGACTGCCCCCAAGCTGGATGTCCTGAGCAGAGAGCAAACCAGCCAGGCCTGCAGCAAAGAGCAGTAGAGCGAGGTTATAAAGTAAAGGGCTTCGAAACCGTTTTATGAAAAGTAGAGGGGCGTGAAGCTGTTGATAGGTACAATACGCGATGTAGTTCATCAATATTATCTCCCCCGTTCGATAAAACGGACCGTAAAATATTTATCATCGATGGTGGGTAGAATAGTTGTTTTCACAAATCGCCAGATAGTTTTACCCCCTGTCTCAAGGTTTTGCATTTCCATAGCATCAAACTGCCAATATTTGCCGTCTACGAGGTGTTGATTCTGAATTATAAGCCGTTTTATCAATTTACCAGATGAATCATAATATTCACTTTGTTTTGTAGTGGCATTCTCAAGATCGATCCAGCGGACAATTTTAGTGTAACCATAATTTTTTACAACCTGAGGAGACTTTGCGGTGTATTCAACCTTGGCATATTGTTGGCCGCCTATGGAGTCGGTTCCGAGAAATTTCACTGAAAAATCTTTACGGTCAAGGGATCCAATGTCGGCAAAGGTAAAGTCTGAACCAAGGAAGGCTCCTGTTTTTGAATCGCCGCCGCTGGTACCAATAGTGCGAACCTTGCGAAGGGCTGGTATATATATATATTGTTCATCATCTTTGGCTGGATCCTTGTAATCGATGGTGAGGAACCGGGTGTCCCGAACATCCGCTGGAGAGAGAAAAATAAGGGATTGTTTGGTTGTATCGTCGGTCTCAGTTTTAGAATAGGCTTTAATATCTCGGACCCGTTCTTGACCTGTCTTGTTAATGATGATCATTTTCATGTCTCCCTCTGTAGCAGGGGGTCGGAGTTGATTTTCATTTTTCAGAAGCAAAGCCTCTAGGTTGATATCCTGGGGGTAGATCTGTAGGGTGGAAATCATAGTGATGAGTACTGTAACCAAGAGAATCTGTCCTAAATGTTCTTTCATAAAAACCTCCTAAGATCTTTAAAAAGCGAACCTTTTAAAAGTCTTCGCTATGTATTGTATTACCGGGGATCAGAAAGGCTGATCCGTTCCGGTATGATCCTTTATTGTTACAAATTTTCTTCACAGGCAGTCTTGAGTGCTTCTTTATGAAGAAATTGAGGTTTTATTAATTTAAGCAAGGCAGGTAACAACGTAACTGCAAAAGTTGAACTTGTGATCATAATGAGCGAGAGAAGGAGGCCCATAAAGATGTTACCCCGAAGCTGGCTGAACATGAGCGCGGCAAAACCCGCTGCAACGGCCAGAGCATTAAAGAAAATTCCCTTGCCTGTAGTTTCCATAGTTGCCTTAACTGCTTCGTTGTATTCCATGTTGCAAAGAAAGCTTTTAAGCCGTTCAAGGAAATGGAGGGTATAGTCGATACCAACACCTATTCCGATAGAGGCAATCGTGGCTGTAGAAATATCGATTGGTATGTTAAAGAGCCCCATAAAGCCGAAGTTAAAGAGGAGGGCTGCGCTGAGGGGAATAATAGAGAAGAAGCCTTCCACAAAGCTTCGGGACAGGAGGGTAATGAAGAAGAATACAATAATAAGGGATGAAAGTACCGAGGATATCTGGCTTTCTATGAGCAGCCGCAGAACAGCTAAAGTTAAGTTAGAAAGTCCTGTAATATCCGCAGAAACATCTTTGGGGAAATTGTGGGCAATATAAGTTCTTGCTTCTTTCTGTATTTGACCGATAAGGGTTGAACTGGCGGTCTTGATAAAGACATTAATTTTAACAGTTTTTCGAGGATTATCGAGAAAAGCTTCGATATTCTCTGGTTTTCCTGAGTTCTCATACTGGAATACTAATTGTCCCACATAGATTCTTCCTGGGATACTATCTATAGCTTTTCCGGTTGAAAGGTCTACCTTCCTCGTGTAGTCCCCCATATTAAGGACTGCATACCCATCGACCACCGTAAAATCACTGCCCTCATTATAGGTGGTAAGGACTTCGCCGGTTTCGGAGTCCTTTTCAGTTAATGTCCCCTTTGTGTAAGAGTAGACTTCGGTACTGACGGAAACCGGATTTTCTTCATCGGGGACTTTGTTAAAGGCTTCATTGTCATTGTTAAATGCTTTATTGATGCCCTTGATAAAGGTAACAATGGACTGGGAACCCCCAACTATTTCAGTCCCCTTGAACCAGTCAGAATTTTCAGGACCAATAACTTTTCCTTTGTAAAGTCTGAGCTGTTCAAGCCTGGTCTGTAGTCCATCTATCGCTTTCAGTGTGGCTGGTTCCAGGATGGCCCCATCTTCATTGGTACTGGCTATGATGGTCATTACGGTGATACCGGTAAAATTTTCATTCAGATATTCAGATGCGGTTCGAACTTCGCTGCTCTTTTTAAAAGAATTAATGGTATTGGTTTCGAACTTTACCCGAGGTACAAATACTGCAAGTCCTGCGAGCAGAAGCAGACTAATACCAACAGTTGTCTTTGGGTGCTGTACCACCAGTGAACCCAAGATTCCTAATGTCTCGGCTAAGCGTCCTTTTGGTTCGGTTAAACGAGGTAAAGCCTTTTTGGGGGGACGTAATATAACCATAATGGCCGGTGTAAGGGTTAAACTTAGAATGAGGGCAAACAAGATTCCCAGGGCTGAAAGGATACCGAACATGCGAAGGGCATCGATACGGGAAACAGTCAGGGACATAAAGCCGATAAAGGTCGTCGCCCCCGCCAGGAATACCGGCAGAGCTACATGGGTTATTGTTTCTTCTATGGCGGTCTTTTTATCGCTAGTTTTTCCCAATTCTTCGTAATACCGATTGATCACATGGATGGTATAAGCGGTTCCTACTGCAATGAGGATGATAGGAAGCACCATAGTGGCGTTGGATATGGCCTGGTTCAGCCAGCCCATAAGACCCATGGCCCAGATAACCGAGATGATCACGTTCCCCAGAGGTAGAAGAACACCCCGAAGAGACCGGAAGCTGAGGTAGAGAATCACAGTGATGATGAGAATTACTATGGGGAAAAGGAGCGACAGGTCCTGTACTAAAAGCCGGGTAACAATTCCACTTACCGCACGGGATCCGGAAATGTAGGTTTTCCCATCGGTCTTGTTTTCCAGAAGGGGAAGGGTTTTGATGATGCGATCATAAAAAGGAATCCCCTTATTGGAGTAGGTAACCTTTCCATACTTTGTATCAATTTCTTTAACAAGGCTCTCGAGTGTAGTCTGAAGCGCTTTAGGCTCTGCACCTTCGGCAGGAACTATAAGTAAGGTTTGTCTACCCTTTTTAGCCAATACTGAAGGATCTAAGGCATAAACGGAAGCGAGGGTAAAGCGTTCTTCGGCGGTAGCACCCCTTATAACTGCCGCCACTCCTTCGGTTGTAGCAAGAGCTTCTGTGAGGGAATCTGCCTTGTCCTCTGAAACTTGAATGATAAATCGAGATACAGGTGTGGTGTCGAGGTTTTCTTTCAGGGTGATGATAAGAGCAGTCGATTTGCCATCCTTACCGATCAGGGTTTTGGTAAGATCGTTGGTTTCGATAACGGTTTTAAAGGTCTCAACAGCCTCCGGAGTAACAGGCACTTCCTGCATAGCTGGCTCAATCTGAATACCCGCTTCGGTGCCCTTAATTAAACTTGCTGAACTGAGAGAGAGGACCGATTTGACTCCGGGAATTGCTTCGATGGTATCGCTCCAGCTTTTTACCTGGGAGAGAACCTCCGGGGTAAATATCCCCTTTGAATTGGTAAGTGCGATAAGGAGAAAATCATCGGATGGGAATATTGTACCTACTTGGTCATAGAAAGCCTTTTCAGGTATGGTTGATGGGATATCGTCGGTCAGGTCTGTATCAACCTGTAAGCGGAACATTCCACTGCCCAATCCAAGAGTTAAAATCATAATAGCAGTGATGATAAACAATGGATGTTGGGTAATATATCGAGCAATAGGACGAAAATTCATGATTGTACTCCTTTAAGTATAATATGGCTTACCATACGACTCAGTGTTTCTGGAGGCATATTTTGTATTCCTGGCATACTACTGTGCAGTAATACTCCGCTTAACATGCTAAGTATTAAGGTTCCCAGTGTCATAGGATCCATTTGGATGAATTCGCCTGCTTGTATTCCAGTTTGAATAAAACTCATAATTATTTGGGGAATCATTGCAGATTTCTTTTTAATTTGTTCTTTTTCTGGTGATGAGGGGAGTAGCTCAAGTAAATTATTAATATGATGCTCAAGGTAGAAATAACCTGGATCTAGTTTTCCTTGAATAATATAATATTCTAACAGTTTTTGTAATCTTTCTTGATAAGAGTAAGACCCATGATATAAAATTGTATCGATTTCTTTGATTGCTTGTTCTAGATAATGAAGCGTGAGTTGAATAAGGATATCATTTTTATTTTTAAAATAGTGATACAGCGCAGGTTTGGTAATGTGAAGACGATGAGCTATTTTTGCAATAGTAAGACCTTCAAATCCTTCAATAGCAGAAATTGATAGGGCAGCATGTAAAATATTTTGTTTTGTTTCATTATAGTGTTCTTCAGAAAAAGTTCGCATTTGCTTGCCTCTTTATACACCATCCCTTTGACAAACCATTAATTTAACTAATGTTAAAATAACAAAGTATTGAATAAAAATCAAATGAAAAATTGAATATTATCTGAATTCGTAGTATAGCCAAGTTCCAATGTTGAATGATAAAGATGAAAAAATCAGCTAATTATAGAGCAAAACATACATAGGGCCTACTGAAAATGTCTAAAAATGATATTTCAAAACTTTTTTACGTTAAAATGGGTTTAATTTAGTATACTAAAACTTTCAAATATGATTTATGAGGTTTAAAACCAAGTAAAAATAAAAAGCGCATAAAAAGATCCCTCAGGATCTTTTCACAGTTGGTCAGCAATACACATACCATGATTGCTGTTTCACTAGTTTCGCGTAATTTTTCATAGATTGTACCAAGACCAAACTTTCGTTTCATATATCCAAAGCCACCTTCAATCGCTTGTCGAATGGCTTCGTCAAGTCTTTGAATCTTTCGTAGCTGTCGTACTATCTTTTTATTCTCTAATGTTTCTTTAATCGGTCTGCCTAAGGGTGGTCCAGACAATCGTATTCCTCGAGCTTCACAATAGGCTCGGTTTGCTCGTGTCCGATATATTTTATCGGCATGCACCGATTCCGGATATCGACCACATCGCCTCTTATATTTTTCTATTTGTGTTGGCAAATCTTCTTGTTCGTTATAGGGTTCCCATTGTAATCGATCTATAAAAATCATCCCGTGTTCGGTCATCGATGCTGATAGTTTTGCTCCGAATTCAAAGGCCGCTTTTGCTTTACCTCGGGCTATTGGTCGTACATGGGGTTGACTGATACTGACGATTTTTCCCGATATCGAATGGGTCTTTCCCTTATACATCTGTACCTGTTGCCGGTAAACCTCATGTATCACGATAAGATCACGTCGCTGTTTTGCACTCAACGTTGTACTGGGAACCTTGTTTTGTAATTCATTGATAGTCCGTAAATTACGTCGTATGTATTGGAGTTGGGTCCGAATCGCTCTGCGTATTTCTTTTTTTGTTCTTCGTCGCCCTCGTATAAAATTGAGATATTTGATACGGGCCTGTTTTCTATAGGTTCGTGGTTTTATGGTGAGCTCACTCGCTTCATATAACGTATCAATTATCTTTTCTGTTTTCCTTCGCGCTTCATCCAATAAAGTGACATCATGGGGATGCCGGATATCCTGGGGGACGCACGTGGCATCTATAATGAGTTGCCCTCGATTTCCATGATCATGGTCATCCTTTTGGTTTTCTTTGTTCTGTTTTTTTCAGATTCTGCTTCTACCTGTTCTTGATACCGTTTCGCTATCAACTCATTTATCTGTGCTATTGCATCAGGTCCAAGCCGTTTTCGAAAATGAACCATCATGCTTGGATCAAAGGGTTTTTCATCTTTGTAAGATTCATATCCTAAAAAATATTGCAGGTAATGGTTCTCTCGTATTGTTTCTACCGTTTCTTCATCTGTTAATTGTAATTTCTCTTTTATCAATAATGATCCCAAGGCGAGCCGTACGGTCTTGGCTGTTCTTCCAATTCGTTTTGAAAAACATTTTTTATATTCAGCTTCTATCTCTTCCCATGGAATAATTGCGGCTAATCGTACCCATCGATTATCTTCTCGTAAATGTCCTCCGAAGGGTACATAAAAGTCTTCAAACTCAGGTACCTGTTCCTTTTCCTTATACATCGTTACCCCATAGTAAAGTGCACGCTTTTTAAGGCCTTACCCCTTTCTTCCGTGCACTTCTTATTGAGATTATCTCTGTATTTGCTTCTTTTGTAAAGAGTTGTTTGTTTTTCAGGAAGCCCTACATACGGAAGTCCAACTTTGTATGGTACACAGGGTGCCTATAATAAGGCCCGGGAAATGGAAAATGTATTGGGCAGAAGTAGTGCCATTTTTTAAATACCCGGAACCATTACGCAAAGTGATCTACACCACGAATGCGATTGAATTATTACATTACTCAATTCGAAGAATGACTAAAGACAGGTTGAGCTTTCCCACGACCGATGTAAAAAATGGACTATGCTGTTTACACAAATTTAGGGATAGGCTCGTAAATAATATTTTTTTAAAAATTGACTATTGTCATTTTTATTTATTTACTGTCCGACTTTGCTCCCAAGTACCCACCCCTTATATGGGTTTGAAATGTGGAGCCATTCTACACCACTTATAGTATCCCTTTCTTCTATAGACACCTGTGTTCCAGATTCAAAAGTACCAACTACTTGAGATGTGATATCAGGGTTTTCATACACTTCCACTTGTGAAGTCGCGGTTTGTATCGAAGTATTACTATTGCCAGAAAGGGCATTAATTTCTTCCTGAATTAAATTAGTAAAAACACTAAATGGGTATTTTTTTCTAGCTTCATTTAATATTTCTAATTTTGCTTTAACAAGATTTTCCATGCGTTTGGGATCATCTTTTGCTTTGGGATCATTTAAATTTTTTGCTATATAATAGAGGAGATACCCCTGAACATCCTGCTCCTGTGTCGATATATCACTGTTTTTTAAATAAACATTACCAATGTACCGAATTGTATCTTCATCTCTATAAACAGCATAGGCTCTACAATAATCTGAACTAAGATCTTCTGCTGGAATAGTTAATAAAGTACCTTTAGGCAGCGCTTTATCAGAGACAACACCAGTAATTTCAGGCGATTTAAAACGCATCGCACCGTCAGTGGTGATGACCGCAAGGGTATCAAAGGTACCAATATAATATTTCATTACATAACCTTTTTTACCATTATAAAGAACATGATACCATTCAAGCTCATCGTTACCTTTTTTTAACCTAATTGGTTCTTGATCTAAAAGCTCTACCTTTTTACCGGCTGTCATTGCGAGAAGCCATTCCCATTGTTTTGAAGGTTCTTTGGTTTCATCATATGCCCATAATGACTGTCCATCGAGAAGTACGTATCCAAAAGGTTTATTAGACTTTCCAATATTTTTATTATCAGCGTTATTAAAATCAGTACTCTCTTTTTTTTCACATGAAATAATAGAAAACAATCCGAGAAGTATTACTAATATTCCTAACTTTTTCATCCTTATGTTTCCTTTTTCTTTATAAGGTTGAATTAATTTTAAATTATAAAATCAAAATATGTCAAATAAAAAATATTAAAATTAAAAAAAACAGCCACGTTAAGTTGGTAACCATACCCCCAAGATGTAAAACGAGTTGAGGAGCTATTGGCAAGGCGTCCTCCATTTTCAATATGGATGCCAACATTACTGCCTAACAATTTAACAGCGCCATTTGCTGCAATGGTAAGTGTTCCTGTTGCTTCAATATATGCGAAAATGACAGTATGATAAGTTGTTGGAATTGGATCCGATATGAATCCACAGATAATACCAATCACCCTTGGCTGGTTCTGTTGTGGCGTCATTGGTTATAGAATCACCGCCAACGATATCCCGGTTTGGTCCCTAAGGCCGAATAGATATCCCCACCGATCAGTAACATAAAGTCATGACGGTCCAGTTTAATAGCTGAAAGGGTGTTTCGGTGTATCCCCAGGGATCCTGCGAGATCCTGGATAGATAAACATCGTGCAACTCGTTTGACAATAAATTCTTCACCCTACTGATGGAGATAGGTCTTTTCCCAATTATGCATTTGTGTATTATAAGTCACATTTAAAGGGTCAGATAAGTGGAAAAACCATTTTATACAACTAACAATTAGTCTTCATATACCCTTGCCAGTTTTTGAAACTGTTATAACAATATTAACTATGAAAACCAGTCAACATAAACACATTCTGATTGTAGAAGACAGCTATGTTCAGGCAGCGGGGCTGCAAAAGATTCTGGAACAAGCAGGTTATTCTATTGTACGAGCGGAGCATGGGCTTGAAGCTCTGGAACTCCTACAAAAGGAACATTTCGATCTTGTGATCAGCGATGTGATGATGCCCAAAATGGATGGGTATACCCTCTGTAAAACCATTAAAACCAATGAACTATATAAGCATCTGCCGGTAATCCTGGTAACGAGTCTTTCTGAACCGGCGGATATTATCCGGGGTATTGAAAGTGGTGCCGATAGTTTTATTCCCAAGCCTTATAAGGCAGATTTTTTGCTTGAGCGGGTGGAGGCTCATCTTGCGGGAAAAATTGGTGATCCTGCGGGGGATACCCATTCCTCATTCCGGGTCAGTATGGGTGGGTCTGTTTATACATTAAATGCTGATCGGGCTCAGCTGTTTAACCTCCTCATCGCTTCTTATGAAATATCGTTGCAGAAAGCAAAGGAACTGGAAAAAATGTACCGGGATTTGATCTTGGCCCAGCAAAAGATTGCAAAGCTGGAAGGTATTTTACCGATTTGCGGCAGCTGCAAACGGATTAAAGGCGAAGATGGTCAGTGGCATCCTGTAGAGGACTATATCGAAGTAAAGACAAAAAGGAGTGTCAGCCATGGTCTCTGTCCTGACTGTGCAAAAAAAGTGCTCAATACGTAAAATACCATTACAAACTGAAGTTTCTAGTGGCACTCAGTAAATCTATTTTTATTGCCTTTCAAAAATGCTTAGTATACAATGAGCCTCCAGGAGGAACCTTGCATAATCTTGAGGGAGAAAATCCGGCCTATCTTTCCGAGCAGCTCATCACCTATATTGGGAATAAACGGGCCCTCTTATCCTTTATCGCCCAGGGGCTCGACCTGGTTCGGGAGCGGCTTGGAAAGGACCGGATTACTGCCTTTGATGTTTTTTCAGGAAGCGGAGTGGTAGCCCGTCTCCTGAAACGGTATGCTGAACGGCTTTATGTAAATGATATTGAAGCCTATTCATCTATCATCAATTCTTGTTACCTCGCCAATAAAAGCACCCTCGACTCTAAGGAACTCGACCATTGGTACCATTGGCTCAAGGCACAGCTTACCGAAGATGCCCTACGCCCCGGTTTTATCAGCGAACTCTATGCACCCCAGTGTATGGAACAGGTACAGCCGGGAGAACGGTGTTTTTATACCCCCCGAAATGCCTGGTATCTTGATACGGCCCGACAGCTTATCGAATTGGTTCCGGTCCGTCTGCAGTCCTTTTTTATCGGCCCCCTCCTGGCGGAAGCCTCGGTTCATGCAAATACCGCCGGTGTGTTTAAGGGATTTTATAAAGATGCCCATACCGGCCGCGGACAGTTTGGGGGTAAAAACCGGGATGCCCTGAGCCGTATCCTGGGACCCATCGAGTTACAACTCCCCGTGTTCAGCAACTTTAACTCAGAAGTACATATCTTCAGGCAGGATGCTAACAGCCTCATTCATCATATTGATGAAGTGGATCTGGCTTATATCGACCCCCCTTACAATCAGCATCCCTATGGGTCTAACTACTTTATGCTCAATCTCATTGCGGAATACCGCCGGCCCTTTGCTGTAAGCCCTGTATCAGGTATTCCGGTAGACTGGCAGCGGTCGAACTACAACAAACGGCACAGGGCTTTCGAGGCTTTTCAGGAGCTTGTTTCGTCCATAAGAGCCAGGTATCTTCTCATTTCCTTTAATTCCGAAGGTTTCATTACCCTCTCGGAAATGCTCGATCTACTCCAGTGTGTTGGGAAAACCCAGGTGCTGGAAACGAAATATAACGCCTTCCGGGGCAGCCGAAACCTGAGGAACCGGCCGGTCCATGTGACTGAGTACCTCTACCTGGTTGAGAAAAGCCGGTAAGCGGTTTCAGGGTTTCTGCTGGTAAAGGATAAGCGCTCCCTTGGCAGGAATCTCCAGCCTATGGTTTACCAGGGGGCCCTGGTCCGGTTCCCAGGTTTCGGCGGTGGCGCTGTTTGCTACAAGCCTCCAATCGCTATCGGGACCGGGTGCAGCCGGGATGGCCAGGGATACAGCTTCGGACCGGCTCGATGCGGCGATGAGCAGATGGTAGTGGCCCCGCTCCGCTTCATGTTCATCAAGCTGCCATGCGATAATGCCCTCCGAATCCTTGATAAACTTCAGGGCCTTGCGGATCTCCGTTCCCGTTGCAAGCCGGAGTACCCTCAGAGTGGTCCTGAGATGAAGCAGATGCTGCACATAGTGTACAGTGGCGGTCTCTTCCCCGGCCCGTTCCCAGTTAAGGCCGTTCAGGAGGTCCCCTGCCTTGTATGAGTCGTGGCAGAACTGCCGCTTGGTTACCGGATCGGTAACGCATTTATCAATCCCGCCGAGCCTGATCCATGCTTCGGGTACTTCTTTGGTTCGCAGGAATTCCATGCCGGCATGAAGCACCGGGATACCCTGACTGGTGAGCAGTAAGGTCATGGCAAGCCGCTGGAGCTGGGCATAATAGGCTCGATCCCGGCCCGGTTCCACAAGCTGGAGCTTGTCAAAGAGGGTAAAGTTATCATGTACTTCCAGATAGTTGATGGATGCCCAGCTTCGTTCATCCCATGGAGCTGGATGTGCGGTCCCCGTTACCTGATGGTTATGGACCTGGTGATGATGGACTGCCCCCACGAGGCCGAATTTTACACTTTCCACCGTACGGCCGTCGTGAATCCAGCCCGGACCTGCGGCATCGAACACGGAGCCTTTTACGCCATCGCGGAAGGCATCGTTAAACATGCCGAAGTCTTGTAGTTTGTGAATGGTATGCTGGCTTGCCATTTCAAGCCTGGTTTTACCGGATTTTTTGTCTTGGTTGCCGCCGTACATATTCCAGCCTTCGCCATAAAGCAGAATGTCCGGTTTTATACCCCTGAGGGCTTTACTAATAGCCTGCATGGTCTCCACATCGTGAAGACCCATCAAATCGAAACGGAAACCTGAAAGTTTAAAAGCGGAAAGCCACCAGGAGAGGGTGTCGATCATATATTTCCGGAACATGTAGCGTTCGCTGGCCGTATCATCTCCGGCACCGGAATCCCGCCTGCCGCGGAAATAATAGCCTGGTACACAGGCTTCCAGGGCTGAGCGGCGCCGGTCCGGGACATGGTTATAGACCACATCCATAATAACGCCTATGTCTGCCTGTCCCAGGGCTTGAACCAGTCGGCGCAGTTCCAGGAACCGGCTTAAACCATCGGCGGGATTTGTTGCATAGGACCCTTCCGGTGCAGCGTAGTTTCCCGGGTCGTAGCCCCAATTAAAGGCACCATGTTGCGGGCGTGATTGATATTCCGGATCTTTGACACGGCCTTCGTCCACAGAAACAAAGTCGAAGATGGGGAGCATCTGTATATGGGTAATTCCTAGAGCCCGGATATAGTCAAAACCTGTAGGCATTCCCTTGTATGCCGTGCCGGGATATGCGGCACCCAGATAGGTGCACCGCTGTTCCTCCGGTCCCTGCCAGGAAGGATGGCTCGTGAGGTCTCGGATATGGGCTTCCCAGACGATTGCATCGGTCGGGGATGCGAGTGCGGGGGGGTGCCAGGTGTTCCATCCCTCTGGTTCAAGGCGCCGGGAATCCAGGATCATGCCCCGTTTCCCGTTGAGTCCCGCACTTTTTGCATAGGGGTCTATGGTTTCCCGGTCCAGACCGTGGATTCTCAGTCGGTAGGTGTAATAGACTCCGTGAAAATCGCCGTGGAGCCTCACGTGCCAGACCCCATGGTTCTGCCGGTACATACGGTGCACTGCCAGGGGCTCTTCTTGAAGGTCCCACTGTGACACCTTGTCTCCGGGGCCGCTGGCCATGGTTTCACCGGTGGCATCGGCAGTATAATCGTGGGCTACCGGGGTTCCCGATTTCCAGAGGAAGAGCTCTACTTCCGCGGCAGTAGGAGCCCAGATTTTAAAATCCGTATAGTAGGGGGTGCAAGAGGCCCCCAGTTCTTCGTCGGTGTGGAACTGCCGGGCAAATGCTTTTGAATCATACCAGGTGCGGAGGCTTTCGATGGGGCCCTTATTGTAAAAACCATGGAGTATCTGTTGTTCGAGGTAATTCTTTTCCCGGCTGGGGCCATTAAAGGGCGGCAGTTCAGGACTGGCTTCCTGCAAGGCTCTGCCCGGCGAACGTTGACCGTGGAAGCCCATGTTCGAGTGGAGCCTGTCCTGCAGGCTGGGCAGGGGAGGGAGGTCACTGGCGGAAGCGAGGCTGTCAGGCAATGTAAGGACGATCTCCTGGTGAGAGATGAGCTTTGCATTCAGCCCGGCAGATGATAGGGAGTCAGCAGTACCCGCAGTAGCGGATGGGCCAAAGAGGACGGTCAGCTCTGCCGGATCCTTTTCTCCCCGCTGGTCCCAGAGGAGCGAAAGACTGAAGTGTGCACCGGTTCTGCTGAGGCGCACCTGAAGCCGGCTTCCCTGTCCGAAGGACAGGGTGCCGGAGAAGCCCCATGGGGCTACAGGGGTCTGTTCAGCGTGATCCTTATGGCCATTTTGCACACCCTGAGGTGTCTGTACCGGCGGCAGTCGGGGACTACAGAGAATACAGCCCTCAGCGAGTCGGAACTGGATTCCCAGCCAGCCCTGCAGTCCGGTACGCACAAACTCAGAAACACTCCATGCCTGGGCAAAGGTACCTGAATGCCGGGGAAGCCCGTCGGCGTCCAGCAGGGCATGGAGATTTTCGCTTAAGGTCCCGACTGCCGCATCATCCATTATTTGGCGGGCCAGTTCCTGCTGGAGCCTCCAGGCCGCTGCGTTCTGACCGAACATAAGAAGAGCCTGGATGGTAAAGCCCGCATTCCAGCCCCAGATGGTCCCGTTATGGTACGCCGCATCCTTGTGGTAGAGGGGATGCCCATCATGGTGGGGATGGAAATAGGGATCCTGCTGGGAAAGGCTTGCAACCCCATAGGGATACACAAGCTCTTTGTAAACGTCGGCCAGCACGAAGGCCTGGATATCCCTTGGCAGCAGGGCCTCTTCTTCGGGGAGGATTGAGGGAACGGTGATCGCCAAAAGTGCATTGGGCCTGCTGCGAAGATCCGGCTCTACGGGGCTTCTTGCTTCCGGGTCAGCGGGATCTAAAAGCCGGTCCGCAAGCCGCCGATGTTCCGGATACCAGAAGTGAGTTACAAAGGCCCTGCGTAGTTTTTCCGCGTGGGTACGGTAGTTTTCAGAGCGGGTAAGATCATTGGCAAGCCTGGCAATCCGCTCACCACAGCGCAGGGCGGTGTAAAAGAGGGCCTGCACTTCTACAGCCCGGTCGCTCCGTTCGGACCAGGGCGCCTTACCGCGGATCCGGGCATCCATCCAGGTATCCGCAGGTCCATGGGTTAAAAAACCGTACTGGTCACAGCGGGTTAGATCTGCCTCCAGGGCCCGGTCCACAAAGGGTTTTATAGACAGGGCAAAGGCATGGTCGCCGGTATACTGAACATATTCCCATACCTCCCTGATAAACCAGGGAGTCCCATCGACGGTGTTAAAAATGACATCTTCGGGATTGCGCCAGCGGTTCGGAATGCGTCCGTAGTTGGGACTGGCCGGATCCTGGTCCTGCCGTTCAGCAAAGGTCGCAAGGACTTCCCGGGCCGCATCGAATTGGCCTGTTGCGAGGAGTATCCCCGGCAGGGCGATAAAGGTATCCCGGCCCCAGTTGTCCCGGAACCAGGGAAGTCCCGCCCAGATACCCAGCCCGTATTCTCTGGTTACCAGAGTCCAGCCGGAAAAGGCCGCCCATGCAAGGGCCTGGTCGAAGCGCTTGTCGCCGGAGCGAAACGAGAAGCCATGGAAAAACTGTTCTATTTTAGATTGATGAAGGGAGCGGCCGTTCTGGCACACCAGTTCCTCTGCTTTGGCGCAGGCCCCGGCAGAATCCTCCGCCCAGGCCATATACACCTCAGTGCAGCCGGGGGGCGCTGTACTTGGGGTACTCTGGGGGTGATGTGCGCTGGCGGGGGTTGTGTCGGCAGGGCCTCCGCTGGCAGGGGGTGCGCTGGCCGGGACATTGCTGGTGGGGCTACCGCTGGCCTGGCCGCCGATGGCGGATGTTGCGCTGGCGGGGGTTGCGTCGGCAGGGCCTCCGCTGGCAGGGGGTGCGCTGGCCGGGACATTGCTGGTGGGGCTACCGCTGGCCTGGCCGCCGCCGGCGGGGCCTATGATGAGGTACAGGCCGTAGTCTTCAGGTATCGCAACATGGCTATGGATTTCCTGTATGGTGAGGGGATACTCTGAAGCAAGGGCCAGGGCTTCGGAGGAGGGTTCAATTTCATCGCGGTACCCCATTTTTTTCTTGCTAGGGCCCTTTTCTGCTTCCCGATATACCAGGTAAACGGTCTTGCCCTGAACCGTTTCTCTTTTTTCTTTCCATGCCGAACCGGTTTTGGGGAGCAGGATAACACAGGTTGATGAAAAGCTCATCCAGAAGGCGCTGGAGCCAAGTAAAAGCGCCCCTTCCACCTGATGTTCATCAACCTGAATGGATATTTCACCGGGAATGACCGACAGGCTTCTTTGTTTGAAAGTTGGAAGGCCCTCTTTGTCAGGTATGGTCAGGTCTTTAAGCCGGCAGTAATTGCCATGAACATAACCAGCTCCTTTTCCAAACTCGCTGGAATATATATCAATATAGCCCCCGATCTGATCAGCCCAGGCAATACGCCGACTGCTGCCAGCAGGAATGAAATAGTGTAAAGCATTGATAAAATTATCCATAAAATGCTCCAAAACCGGTTTAGTTATGATATACTAGCCCCAGAATTCTGCATAAGCAAGTGTTTCTGAACCAATTTTGGAGGAATTGTAATGAATCTTTTAGTTCTAGGTCTCCTATCAATGATTATTTCCTGGATCAGGCCAGCAGTGCTTGAAGCTCAGGACCTCCCTTGGTGGAAGGATGCTTCTGGCCCTGCATATCAGGTACTGGTGTATTCCTTTGCCGATTCGGATGGAAACGGGTATGGAGACCTGAAGGGTCTTACTCAGGCGCTGGATTATTTGAATGATGGGAATCCGGCTACCTATTCGGATTTGAACATTTCGGCCATCTGGCTTTCGCCGGTTAATCCGGCCAGTTCATACCATGGGTATGATGTAAAGGATTATAAGGCGATAGACCCCAAACTGGGAACGATGGAAGACTTTGATACCCTGATTAGAGAAGCCCATAAGCGGGGTATTAAGATCATTATGGACATGGTATTTAATCATACTTCCCGGGAACATCCCTGGTTCCTGGAGGCGATGAAGTCCGCCTCCAGTCCCTATGTAAACTACTACCGGACCAAACAAAACGGCGTTTCCTATGGGGCAAGCGGAATGGGCCGCTTTTACAAATATACCCGGCCCGATGGATCTGTGTTTGAATACTTTTCCGCCTTCTGGGAGGGTATGCCGGATCTGAACCTGGATAATACCGATGTGGTCAATGAACTAAAGGATATCCTCGCCTTCTGGCTGAACCGCGGGGTCGATGGCTTCCGCTTTGATGCGGCTAAACATGCCTTTGACCCGAACGAAATGCCCTCAGGGACTCCAACCCTGGCTTTGAATAAAACCTTCTGGAATGACCTCCGGCGCTCTGCCCGGCGGGTAAAACCGGATGTCTACTTTATTGGCGAGGTGCTCACGGAAAATCTGGCCGAAGTGACAGCCTACACCGGTGTGTTCGATGGCCTCTTTGATTTTCCCTCCGCACGGCAGGTCATTGATGCGGTCCGGCGGATGAGTGGAACCGGTTTTATTCAGGCTTATCAGAACATTTACAGCCAATACAGCCGAATATCGGCTTTTCAGAGTGCTCCCCTTTTATCTAACCATGACCAGGACCGGTACATCAGTTCTCTTTTAACGAGTATGAGTCTGGATGCAGTTAAGGGCCTCCAGGTGGAAGCCGGTGATACAGAAGTGGTGCGGAGTGCCAAAGCCTTTGCATTAACCAAGGCAAAAATGGCAGCCTCCATCTATCAGACCCTGCCGGGACTCCCTTATATCTACTACGGCGAAGAGCTGGGGATGACCGGGCGGCGTTATAAAAATGATGATGTGGCCCGCCGGGATGCCTTTAAGTGGAATGATACAGGGACCCTGCCCACGGTAACCTGGCTGCAAAAAAGCAATAAATTAGAACCGAGCCAGAACAGCCTGACCGCCTCAGCAGAAAGCCAGATGAAGGACCCGGGGAGTCTTTTGCGGCATTATCAAAGTTTGGCAGCTCTGCGCCAGAACAGCTCGGCCCTCAGGCAGGGGACCTTTGCGGCGCCCTCCTGGCCGGGCTTTAATTCGGGGTACCTGCTTGCCTGGCTCAGGGAAAGCGACACCCAGCGGGTGCTGGTACTGCATAACCTGGACAGTTTACCCTTTGTCGCTAAGGTCCCTGAAGGGGTCCGCTTTGTAGCCCTCTGGAATAGCCAGCAGGGCTTCCTGGATGAAAAGTCCCGCCCAAGTTTACAAAGCGGCGTAGAACTCAGGCTGGAACCAGCCCAATCGGCGGTATACGAAGTGCTGAATCCTTAGGGCTCCCCTGGCCGCCTCTTAGCTCGAGCGAGCACTGCGATACCGGCTGGTGTAGAGCATGATGACCCGGATACCCGCAAGGAGCGAGTAGGCTAACCATAAAAAGGGAGCCTTAAAAGCAGGAATAAAAAGCCCCACAAGACCGATTAAAAAGGCTGGCCCCGCCATGATGGCGGCGGCCATTTTTATACCCTCCAGGGGCTTTAGTTTTACTGAGCTTTGGTTTCCCGGCGCCTTTCCGTAGACTGCAAAGGAAAGCATCATACCTAAAATGACAACAAAGGCTAGGTTTTGCACAAGCATCAATAAACCTAAGGTCAGCAATATAGAAGGAATAGATGAAAAGGCTGCGGTATACAGCACCCCTTCTATCAATTGGGACAGGGTGCGGCGGTTTTCGGCGGCCCTTTTAATGGTGTCCGATGAGAGGCCATTAAAGGGTTGTAAGCTGGAACTCACCTGGGTTCCGGTTGAGCCATTGCGAATGAGCAGGGTAGAAGTTCCGATTTGTAAAACCCGCTGTGTATCCCCAGTATGATCCCTATTGTGCCCCAGTTCAACAATCCAATCCTTTGCAGTCAGAGCCTCCGGGGCGGGTGGATCTAGTTGTAAGGCTCCATTGGCGATGGTAAAAGAAAATGGAGCCTGGGCTAAGGCTTCGAAGGCGTAGCCTAAACCGGGATACTGGTTTGTTTGTGAAGCTATGTTTGCTTCGCGCCAACGGTTTGCCCCAAAGGGTAGGCTTATTGCGATAGAAGATGCAAGAAAGAGCACAATAATAAACAGCCAGTGAAAAGAAGCACAGTCCTGGGCGGCTGAGTCGGACCACCAGGCCCGGGCGGCGGTCCAGAGTATGGGTGTTGTATGAGTCTTTTTTTGTTTCATGAATCCAATATTACTGATCTGTGGTACAGATTTCTATGTATAAAAAGAGTCCTCCGGAAACAACCGGAGAACTCTGACGGATATAGATTGTTCCTTAGCCCTTTTCAGCACCGGAGGCCATGCCGTACACAATAAAGCGTTGCATGTAGAACTGAACCAGGGTGATGGGGGTTGCCAGTACCAGAGCCCCAGCCATGAAGTTCAGCGGGTTATAGTACAGGGTGATCATCGGATCCGTAAGCCGGTACAGGAAGATCGCTACGGTCTGGTTCTGCATGTTCAACAGCTTATTAGGCAACATGTAGTCCATCCAGGGAGCCATAAAGGCGTTCACCGCAATAAAGCCGATGATAGGCGTAGACAGCGGCAGAACAATTTTGGTGAATATCTGGGTTTTGCTTGCCCCATCGATAATGGCCGCTTCATCAATAGAAAGCGGAATGGACCGCATGTATCCCCGGATAAGATAGGTGTTATAGGGGATAGCTCCGGCTGCATAGATAAATACCAGCATTATGGGTTTGTTAAGCCATCCAAAGGTCCGGTAAATCATGAAGAGGGCGATCATTCCCATAAAGGAAGGGAACATCTGGAGCAGGAGGAAGGAAACAAGAATAGGCTTTTTACCACGGAACTTAAAGCGGCTGAATACAAACCCAGTAATGGTGGTGAAGAGCACCACCGTAAAGGTGTTTACAATCGCAATCTGCAGGGATCGCAGGAAGGCTGCCACAAAGTCCGAGTACTGAGCGCCGCTTTGGCTTTTATAGGTAAACAGGTATTCATAGTGCTCCAGGGAAAATTTGCTGAAATCCGGGATCAGGGGGACTCCAGAAAGCAGTTTTCCCTTGGTAAGGGATGCAGAAATCATCCATAAAATAGGAATAAGCACTGTAAAGCATGTGAGGGTTAACCACAGGTAGTGGAGAAAGCGCAAAATGGAATTGCGCATCAGTGCTGCCTGGGTCTGTCTCCCCTTTACTAAGGTTAAAGGCCGGTTTTCGCTCATTCGCCTGCCTCCTCTTGGAATGATTTAGATTTAAGCAGGTTGTATACCGAGAAGCCGCCGACGATAAAGAATATCAAGATGGAATACACGGCGGCCACATTATACTGCTCAAAATCCTTGGTAAAGGACAATTTGTAAATCCAGGAAATGAGAATATCTGTTTGTCCTGGAAGGGCAGAACCAACGATGCGCATACTATCCGGTATTTTTGCCGGATCCCAGGTTGGGCCGCCACCGGTGAGGAAGTAGACCGCCCCAAAGTTATTAAAGTTAAAGCTGAAGGTCATGATGAGGGCTGGCATAGTAGCGGCAAGAACCATTGGCCAGGTTATATACTTAAAGCGCTGCCAACCGCTTGCCCCATCGATAGCAGCTGCTTCATAGAGTTCCCGGGGAATGGTTGAAAGGGTACCAATAATCATCATCATGTGGTAGGGAGCTCCGAGCCACAGGTTAACCAGCATTACCACAAAACGGGCAAGTCGTCCATTATAAATTGGCTGGAACCAGAATATTGGCTGATCAGGTTTGCCCTGCAGACCAATGTTAAATAAGAAATTGGAAACCGGTTCCATGAGTCCAGTGGCGAAGAGAAACTGGTTTACAAGACCATCCTTGTCAAAGGCGTTGCGGAACATCATAAGGCTGACGAGAGAGGGAATTGCCCAGGGGAGTATCATGAGGGTGCGCCAGACCCGTTTATGGTTCACCAAGGGTGACTCAACGATCATGGCATTAAAGAAGCCAAGGCCATAGACCGTGAAAGAGGACATAAGCGCCCAAAGTATGGTCCAGAGGAAAATCTGACCAAAAATAGAAAGCCATCCCGGGTCCATGGCAAGGAAGCCAAAGGTGCGGAACCCTGCCCACTCAATAAGCTTGGCACCAAGCTTTATCTTATAGGTGTAGTTAGTAAATGCAAGAAAGAAGGTAAAGAAAATAGGAATAACCGTAAAAAAGAGGATCATCACAAAGGCTGGGGCTGAGACTACATACACATACAGGCTATCCCAAATTCTGAACCAGAATTCCTTGGAACTTTCTCGAACACCGGTTTTCTGAAAGGCAATATTTGTTTTATAGGCATCGATCACACCTAAAACCCAGAGGGTGATAAATACTACGAGGACAGCCATAGCAATGAGGCCGTTCCCTAACAGTACGATTGAGTTGTCGGCGGTAAGCCAGGGCGTTACTTTGTTATAGAGTTCAATTACTCCACCAGCATATTCTGCATCGATAGGGAGCCGTCCCAGGGTTACTAGGCCCCAGACGCCGCGGGTAAAGAAACCGCCAAAATCCCGGAAGGGATAATGTTTTTCGCTTTCTATAAAATAATTAGGATACAAATATTGGGCTGTAAAATAATTGGCCTGACGGTCTCCCATTTGAGACTCTGCCTCGATGTCCGCAAAGGGGTCCCCAGAACTGGTATCCGCAGCAACATCTGCAAAGGGATCGCCAGAGTCTGAGGCCTCTGCAGTAGTATCGGCAAAGGGGTCTCCGGAACCAGCCGCTTCGGTAGTGTCTTCCTCTGCTGCAAAAAGGGCCCCTAATGAATCGGCCTGGTTAAGTTCAGCTCCGGTGGTATTGTTGTGGAGCCCATTGGTTGATTGATTTGCAATTAATTCAGCGGGAACTTTCCCGTTCATCAATCTGATAAATCTATCCCATTGGGAAGTAGATAACTCTATAGTCACAAGTAACAGAGGAACCATAAACCAGGCAATAGCCTTGGTTTTTTGTCTGTTCAGCAATTGTCCCAATCCAGGCAAGAGGAGGGACGCGGCCGCTGTTGCATAGGCAGAGCCTTTGTTAATCTGTCCCGATTCGGCCGTGGACATCCCTGAATCCTTTTCCATGTAAACTCCTCCTCCCGCAAGGTCTTTTGAAAGTCCTCTACGGTCGAGCTTATAAAATGTAAAAAAGGAGCTTCCGCAGGGAAAGCTCCTTGGTAAGAACATCAAACGATGCGGAACATTTGATGAAAACTATTTATTGTTTTCTGCGTACCACTTTTTATACAAATCTATGATAGTAGCCTGGGCTTGAGCAGGGGTCTTTTCACCATCCCAGACAGCTCGGAGTTCCAGGTTAAGTCCGATACCATAGTAACCGTCCATGGCCTTCTTTTTGGGATTGGCGGGGAGGGTAACGGTGGGTTCCGGATAGTTAAAGGCGAAGGCTGCAGACATTTCTGCCTTGTTGGGATCCTTGCGGTAGTTGGGAGTATTGGTTGCTTTAGCTTTAAGAGCAGGAATATATGCGGAGTTGTCTACCATAGTCTGCATACCATCCTTGGTAAAGAGGATCCGATAGAGCTCGTGGGCAGCAGAAGGATATTTTGTAAAGCCATTGATGACCCATCCCTTGGTTTTTACGAAGGGGGTAAGGCGGATACCTTTCCAGGTGGGCATGGGGCCGAACTTAATGTCATAGCCGCCCTTGGTTTCGGCACCATTGACATCCATCCAGGTACCAACCAAGAAGAAGGGTGCAGTTTCGTTGTTGAGGGCATCGTCCCAGCGCCAGGTCATGGATGCACCGGGGGTCTTAACACCGTTAGCTTCGACGCTGATCATGGCATCGGCAGCGGCTTTGATAAATTCAAGACCGGCGCGGAAGCCATCCTGATCAAAGCCGGCTTTATCCGCTTCTTTGGTGGGGAAAATTTTCCAGCCTCCTGCAGTGAGGTTAGAGTAGCCGGACCAGATTTCATCCAGACACATGGGGTATACGATATTAACCGGTTTCCCCTTATAGGTGGGGCGGTTGGTCTGCCATTTCTTGGATAGAGCAAAAATTTCTTCCCAGGTGTCAAAAGCATCGGGAAGCCCGTCATTATTTTTATCGGTGGTATCTAGCTTAAGGGCTTCCATCATGGTCTTGTTCCATGCAAAGGCCATACCGTCGTAGGCGACAGGAACAAACTTAATGGTCTTGCTGTTAGCCCCGCTATAGAAAGGTTCCATCGCAAAGCTGGTAGCAGCTTTGGTAATGACCGCATCCAGAGCTAAGAGAGACTGTTCATTACGGCTTACTTCCCCGTCGATTACCAGGGCTACATCGGGAGCTTCACCCTGCAAAGCGGTAATTTGGTCCGTACCACCAGCGGCTCCGAAGTTTACATATTCTACTGCACCGACTGCTTCGGGATGCAGCTTATCCCAGAGAGCGACAATAGCCTTACCCAGAATGTCGCTATCCACACCAAGACGTATCTTAGCTCCCTTTTCAACCTGGAACTGATTGCCCCGCCATACTGCCTTGGATTGGGCAAAGGCACCACCCGCAACAAGACTGATACCCAGTACCAGTGCTACGAATCGTTTCATATAATCCTCCTAGATTAACAACTAAAACGGTTTACTTGTATATAGCATAAGGTGTAAAATACAAACCGTCAAGAGAAATTTTATTGAAAGGGTGACCAGGTCCTGTAAGGTCCCGAAAGAACATGGGCTCATTGATGCATAGCCCAGTCAAAAACAGCAAGGAGTCTTTATGAACGGTGCCGCGATCTATCACAGAGCAACAGATTCGTTTTGTTATTCCCCCGATGGGACAAGTCTTGTCATCCGATTGCAGAGTGCGGTTGATGATATAGTATCGATTCAGCTATGGGCTGGGGATCCCCATGATTGGGGACGGCGGCCGGAAGCGGACGGCGGTGCCTGGCATTGGCGGTGTGCTTCGCAGGAACTCCAAAAAATTGGCAGTGACGGTATGCGGGACTTTTGGGAAATTCGCTGGACCCCGCCTTACAAACGGGCCCGGTATTTTTTTAGGATTACCTTTAGAGACGGAAGCCGCTATGACTACGGCGAAAAGGGCCTCCTCCCCACCAGCCCCAAAGCGGAGGCCAGCCCCACTGGCGATTACTGGAACGCTTTTGTGTTTCCCTATATTAACGAGGTTGATGTATTTAAGGCCCCCGATTGGGTTGCAGGAACAGTCTGGTACCAAATTTTTCCCGAACGGTTCCGGAACGGAAATAAGGCCAATGACCCCGCTGGCACCAAGAGCTGGAAGCGGGGCCCCGTAACGAACCATGAATGGTACGGCGGCGACCTGCAGGGCATTATCGACGGTCTGGACCACATTGCAAGCCTGGGCTGTACCGGCATCTACCTGACGCCTATTTTTGCTTCCCCCTCGGTTCACAAGTACGATACGGAGGACTACCTCCGGATCGACCCCGCCTTTGGCACCGACGAAGACTTAAAAAATCTGGTACAGGCCTGCCATACCCGGGGCATACGGCTCATGCTGGACGCGGTGTTCAACCACTGCGGGAAAACCTTCGGCCCCTGGCTCGATGTGGTCGAAAAGGGCGAAGCCTCGGCCTATAAAGACTGGTTCCACATCAATGCATTCCCCCTCTTCCCCAAGGGTAAAGACACCGGAGACAGCCGGGACGCCAATTTCGAAACCTTTGCCTTTACGACCCGGATGCCCAAACTCAACACCGCAAACCCCGAAGTGCGGGAATATTTACTCAAGGTCGCGGAACGGTACATACAGGAATTTGATATTGATGGATGGCGGCTCGATGTTTCCAATGAAATTGACCATGTGTTTTGGCGGGAGTTCCGTAGGCGGGTAAAGGCCCTGAAACCGGATGCCTACATCGTAGGCGAAATATGGCACGATGCCATGCCCTGGCTCAGGGGGGACCAGTATGATGCGGTGATGAACTATCCCTTTGGGAATGCCATTGTAGACTTTTTGCTCACCAAAGACTGGAGCAAAACCGCCAGTGATTTTGTGTACCGGATTTCAGAAATATCCTTTATGTATCCCGATAGGGTGATCCGATCGGCTTTTAACCTGTTGGATTCCCATGATACGGACCGCATTGTCCACCTCTTGGGCGGCCGGGCCATGGCCAAACTTGCCCTGACCATGCTCTTTACCCTGCCGGGCTCTCCCTGCATCTATTACGGCACCGAATATGCCCTGGAAGGGGGCGGAGACCCGGACAACCGCCGCTGTATGATTTGGGACCCCACTCCGGAAGAAGAAGCCTTTGCCCGCTTTGTCCGCTCCCTCATAGCCCTGCGCCGCGAGCACTGGTCCCTCTGTGCCGACGGCAGGCGGCAGTATGTAACTGATCCTGCACACCCAGGTTTTTTGGGTATAACCATACACCATGATACGGATAGGCTCAGGGTGCTCATCAACCGGGATGAGAAACCGATACCAGCCACGGTCTGGAAGGGCCTTTTAGGTCTTGACCCCTCAGAGTCGGTGCAGAACCTGCTTGCCGAGAGCCCCCTGGGACCTGAGGATGCACTTCCCGGGCGAGGTGCGGCGGTGTTCTGAGATTGCGGAAATAGCCCTTACTCCAGCCTCTGGATAATCCGCGGGAAAAAGCCCCTGTATTCGACAATTTGTTTATAGAGCTCTACAAAAACGGAATGATTGTAAATATGATTGCAGGAGTTACGGATATCCAGGGCGTGAAGGAACACATCAAGTTCATCATACTGTAAATACCCCAGCTCGAAAAATTTTTTTATAACCATTTTTGGGCTTGCAAGGTCGAACCCATGGATTTCATACAAAAATTGCTTAATAGTTTTCCAGCATATTTCAACGGCTATTTCAAATTTTTGCACCTGCCCGTTTTGTATAACATCGATGAGCTGGGCATCCAGCCTGGTAAGGTCGATGTCGAGGGCTTTCTCGAAATCTTGGACTGCGGCAAAACATTGGTTTCGTAAATTATCTAATTTTTCTTCCATATTATAGCATCCTTTTTCGCATGGATTACAAAGACCGGATCGGCATGGGAAAAGTCAATAACATCTATAGTATGGGGGATTGGGCTTTCTTCTAACCAGTCTTGCAGAGCAATTTTCAACCTTCTAAAGGTTTGGGTATCCAGCCCTTCAATACCAATATCAAAGTCTGAACTGCGCCGTGCCTGTTTTCTGGCTCGGGATCCAAAGAGGTATATGGTACAGGGTAACCCTGCACAGAGGCTGAGCACCCGTTCCCGAAGCAAGGCTTCATAGGCCTGTTCTCGTTCTGTATCAACATAGGCAGAATCGTTCATCAATATAAGTATAACCAAATAGGTGATGGTTAACCATAGTTTCTTTACCCCCAGGGGGATTTGCGGTGGCGCGGTTCAGGGGAATATGCTAGGATGGGCCCATGTCAGACAAACAGAATGAACAGGTACTCTGCGTAGCCCGCAGTGCCCTAGCCGAGCTCATCGATCTGAGCCAGGAATTATTTCATATTGATGAACATACAGCTTTTCAGGCGATGCAGCGGGGCGGTGCGGCCTTTATAATCCGCAGGCAGGCTGAGCAGGATCCTTCGTATAAACAGCTCATCCCCTATTGTATCCTGCAGGACCCGGAGGGGCGGTTCCTTTGTTATCCCCGGCAGGGAACGGAAAAGCGGCTCCATGGCTTATACTCCCTTGGTATTGGGGGACACATCAATCCGGAAGATGCAGTCTTGCAGGATGATCAGATTGATGTAGAGCGGACGGTCATGCGGGCCCTGGTGCGGGAAGCGTCGGAAGAAGCGGGCTTGCAGGGGCATGGTATGAAAAGCCAATTCCGGGGCCTTATTCACGAGGAGCGAAGTCCCGTCGGCATGGTGCACCTGGGCCTGGTGTACACCATACAAACCAGGAGCGAATTGCTTAAGCCGGGGGAGGAGTTGGCGGGCAGTCTCTGGCTCAGCCCTGAAGCCCTTAAGGAAAAACTGGAAACTGAATCGGCAAGCCTCGAAACCTGGTCCACCCTGGCCTTAGAGCTTATAGGGCAGGGGATGTAGAAAAATTATACATATTGAGTTTTCTAGTCCAGAAATGTATAGTTTTACATGATTGGGTTTATATAGGAGGCTCCAGATGGCAACCTACATTCGGCGCAGGATGGAAAGAGTAGCCTTGGACATGGCAAAGAGCTTTCCGGTGGTCACCATTATCGGTCCCCGACAATCAGGCAAGACAACCCTGGTCCGGAAGGTATTTCCTGAGTATGGCTATGTTAATCTGGAACAGCCCGATATACGACTGTTTGCGGAACAGGATCCTCGAGCCTTTTTAAAGCGCTATGCTCCACCGATTATTATAGATGAAATTCAGCGGGTTCCGGACCTGCTCAGTTATATCCAGGTTATGGTGGATGAAGACCGGACCCGTCGGGGCCAATTTATACTGACGGGAAGTCACCAAATCGGTCTCAGGGCGGCGATAAGTCAATCTTTAGTGGGGAGGACAGCGCTTTTGCGCCTGCTACCCCTCTCTGTGTCGGAACTGTATGACGCGGGTATTATACTAGACCGGGATGAGTACCTGTACCGTGGTTGTATGCCCAGACTGTATGAAGATGAGCTATCACCGACCATCCTGTACGGCCAGTATTATCAAACCTATGTTGAGCGGGATGTCCGGCAAATTGCTAATATCCGTAATATCATAGCCTTTGAGACCTTTATCCGGTTGCTTGCCGGCCGGATTGGCCAGGTAGTGAATATGAGCGATTTAGCTAACTCGACAGGGATGAGTGCCTCTACCCTTACCGAATGGTTAGGAATTTTGGAAGCCTCATTTATCATTTTCCGATTGCCCCCTTATTTTGAAAATTTTGGCAAGCGGCTCATCAAGTCGCCTAAGATCTTCTTTACCGAACCCGGCCTTGCCGCATGGCTCCTGGGAATACAGGAGGCCAGGCAAATCGGGATCAGTCCCTATCTCGGTGGTCTTTTTGAAAATCTCGTGGTTGTAGAAGCTCTGAAAGCACGGTTCAACGACGGCAAAGAGTCCAATCTCTATTTCTGGCGGGACAACAACGGCTTGGAAGCGGACCTGCTAGCCAGCAACTTTGGGGGACTTACGCCCATCGAGATTAAGGCATCAATGACCTTTTCAAAGGATTTTGGCAAAGCTTTTCCCCGACTCAGAAAAGCAAGCGATACTATTAAGGCGGGCTACGTCATCTATGCGGGAGACTTGGAGGCAGAAGTTTCCGGGACCCGGTTCATCAACTTTACCAAAACAGAAAAGGTCATACGGGAAGTTTAAGCACTCAAAATAAGTCAAGATATATTACGCCCACGTATTTTTTTATAGATAGAAGAAAGGTTTTTAATTACTTTTCGATCAAAGGGAAGACCGACTGACTAAAAGGTGTTAAAATATTAACTAGTTGTCGGAGCTGAACAAATGTGCGATAATTAAACTGATGTCCGTTGTAATCAGAACTTACAAAATGTTTCTTTGTTGATTGAGAGGTATTTGTTTATGATGTTTCATGTCATTCTGGAACAGGATGAAGATGGTTGGGTTGTTGCTGAATGCCCTGCATTGCCCGGTTGTATTTCGCAAGGTAAAGATGAAAAAGAAGCACTCGATAATATTCGTGAAGCTATACAAGCGTGGCTCTGGGCTGAAGATCAGAAATCGCTTGATGTTGTTCAACGATCCGGAAAAGAACCTATCCTTATCACCGTATGAGCTATTTACCAAGAATCTCTGGAAAACAAGCTGTACAGGCTATGGTGAGCCCACCTGTCAAGACCATTTTAAAGAAAAAATAAGGTGGATAAGAGGATGGGGGCTTAAGCAGTGAGAGCCTCCTCTGATGCTATGGCAGCTTTAAATGCCTGAGCATAGATTTCATCTGGTGTAGCATAGTCCAACGATTGATGGTACCGTTTACTGTTGTAAAAAGTTACATAGGTTTTTAGTCCCTCCTTGAGTTCAGTCATGGTTTGATAGTCTTTGATATAAATATCTTCATACTTGATGGTACGCCAGACCCGTTCCATGTAAATATTATCAAGAGCTCGATTTTTGCTATCCATACTGATACGAATGCCATACGATTCAAGGACTGAAATAAAAGCATCGCTGGTAAACTGACTCCCCTGATCCGTATTGAAGATAGCCGGGATCCCCCACTGTTTGATTGATTCTTCAAGGGAAGCTACACAAAAGTCCGTATCCATGGTATTTGAGACCTTCCAGGACAATATCTTACGAGAATACAGGTCGAGTATGACCACCAGGTACACAAAGCCCGTATCGATTTCCGTGTTACCCCCATATCTGCTAAGGCACGAGCTATTTTGCGATACCCATAAAACGGGTGAACTTTGAGCTCTTCCAGGATGGCATTCAAAATGGCAAGGTCTCTATCTTCGTCCTTTTCTACGGCCTTGTAGTAATAACTTGCTCGAGTTATTCCCAGTATTCGGCATTGCTCTCGTATCGATAATTCTGGATAGTCCGGTTCTATAGCGGCGGTTCGGTCCCGTATAATTGTTTGTACTTTTTTTTAAGAATTCGTTCTCTATCTGGAGCTTACCGATTTGCTTATACAACTCATCCTGTTTCTGCTCCATCTCGTGCCGTTCCGTATCCTTCCCTGGCTTTTCAAAGAGCACTTCAGCTCCTTCAAGAAGCTGTTTCTTCCAGAGGGTCACCATGTTTGGATGAACCTCATAAAGAGCTGCTAGTTCCTGGACCGTTTTATCACCCCGAAGGGCTTCGAGAGCCACCTTCGCTTTAAATGCCTTATCGTATCGTTTCCTCATGTTGGTAGTTTACTCCTGATTCGCAGGTTGTTTCTGTACTCCTACCACCTTATTGCTAAGCAGAAATCCCTTCCAGCTTTTGCTGGAGGGGATTTCTGCATACAATAAATATTCCTTGCGCAACCAACAACCCCGCAACTTGCTGCGGGGTTGTTGATTTTTACATTTTTTTGGCCCAGTTTCCAGGGCTCATTATATACGGCCAGAGGGTAAAAATAGAATTGACAATGTAGCCATTGTGGCTATATATTATAAGTATGATTGCAGTTGGCGTAAGAGAATTGAAGAATCAGCTTTCTCAGTACCTACAATATGTTAAGCGTGGTGAGAAGGTGCTTATTACAGAACACAATCGGGTTATAGCAGAAATCTCCTTACCTGTAAAAGAGGTTTCGAATACGGATGTAGAGATGGAGTTGGAAAAACTAACTGCCGTTGGAAAGTTGATTAAAGCAAAAAGAAACAATTCTATTCAGTTAAAAACAGAAACGCCTACTGGTATTGATTGGATTTCAATCTATAAAGAAAACCGAGAGTCTTAATATGTTATATTATTTTGATTCAAGTGTTCTATTAGCAATTCTCCTTGACGAAAAAAGAAAAGATAAGGCATTGGATTTATGGAATGAAGCTTCTATACGGGTGAGTTCAATTTTACTAAAATTAGAAACAATTACAGTTTTGAGGAGAACCTTTGAACATAACAAAACAAAACTTGAAACAAACTGGATTACAAAGAAAACTGCTGAATTACAAGAATTTTTAAAAGAAGTCAACTTTAGAATCATTGATGAAGATATTGAAAATATAATTGTACTAAGGAAGGAAATCGCAAAATGCAAAACTCTTGACGCTATACATATTGCTACAGCGTTAGAGTTTAGCAGTTTAATCCCTGCATCAGACTTATATTTTTATACATTTGATAAAAATATGTCAGAACTTGCAAAATCATGTAAGTTCAAAATCAATAAATTGGAAGAAGACCATTTCATTCAATAAGTGCTGTAACGGAGCCTATCCTTAATTTTGTGTAAACAGCAATTATCATAGCGATACCCGATCGCCATAAAAGATACTGAATTGATGCATTGCCGTACCAGTTTTTGATACCAGGTCTTCTTTTTGTCTTATACGGGGTCATGGTATCGGTTACGAATTATCCATGTACCAGTTCCCACAGCTTTTCGTAACTGCTTACCACGTCATACTTCACATTCTCGCCACTGATGGCACGGAAATGTTCTCGTGCGCAATGAGCTTTTGCTTCCTCTATTTTGCGTAACTCCAGGGATGACATATCACCCTTCGTTTCTGCGACAAAATAGATGTGTTTTACCTTGCCCTCATAAAACGCAATCGCCCAGTCGGGGTTGTACTTGCCAACGGGCGTGTTGATATAAAAGCCCTTGGGCAGTTTTACATAAATTTCGACTTCCTTACTGTGTGCCTCCAGCTCTGTAGCAAAGTCGCGCTCATTTGTTGAGTCGTAGATAACGTAGTCATACAAATGCCGTTTCGCTTCTATAGCGTTTACACCCAAGGCTCCTTTTTTAAGGTCAGGTTCAGTAAAAATATTTGTGCTGAACACGGCAGTCAGTTTGTCGTATGTGATATGCTCAATAATCGCTGTAGCTTTCTGCTCGTTGATAATGTTTGCCGCACGAATGATAAATTCCTCGGGGTTATACACCCGAACTGTTCAAATACAGTTTTTTCAATACCAGCTAGTATGTTAACTACGGCTTTTCGAGTAAGTCCGGTTTCTGAAACGATGTTACCAACCAAGTCATAATGAACCGAACTGCTCGCTTTCATTTCCCTGTATGAAGGAGCTTCCTCTCGGATCATTTCGGATCGTATAAAAGCCGTTCCTGCTTGCAATTGATCTTTGGACTCAATAGTCTTTGTCTGTTCGCCTTTCTCAACTCTGAAATAAATCTTGGATACACGCAGTCTGGAATTGAGCTCTGTAATTGCCTTTTTGATTAGCTCTTCCTCGTTGAAGCTGACCGTGTAGTAGCTTTTGCTATTAATACGGGACCAGAGTTCCTGGAAAGCACGGCTGTTCATCTTATCCTTGTCTAGCGTCACATCGACCGTGTTTTTGCGAGCGTTCTCTGGCTTAGTTATGTTAGGATCGTAGATGGAATCCAGTATAGAGACAACTTCAGCAATTCTCCCTTCCGCTTCCACAGGTAACTTCAGAGTGCCGTTCTTCTTTTCCTCATAATATTTATCAGTAAGTTCACCGCGTCTTACATAGCCATTTTCTATAAGACTTTCATAGATTGCAATTGCAGTCTCTTCGCTGAACTTCTCCTTAAACAACTTTGCCTCAACTTTGCAAGGCCTGTCAGCGACCGCCTCGGCAATCTCGCTTTGCAAGCCTTTGGCGAAACTGTCATAGCTTTCATTGGCAATAACGGTTAGCACATTGACATTGTGTATCTCGTCGTGAGAGAGGATATTCTCATCCATACGCTCGCCGTTTTGATTGACGGCAAGGCGCAGGCCGCGACCGACTTCCTGACGCTTGCGAACATCGCTGCCGCTTTGCTTTAGTGTGCATATTTGAAACACATTCGGGTTATCCCAGCCCTCACGCAGGGCGGAGTGGCTGAATATGAACCGTACAGGCTCATTACGGTCAAGCAGACGCTCCTTATCCTTCATAATAAGATCGTAAGCATCGGCATCGTCGGATGTGCGCTCCTTCTTGTCGTTAAGCTCGCTGTCAATCATTCGACCGCTTTTCTTGTCTATGGAAAAGTATCCGGCGTGTGTCCGTTCGGCGGGTATGCCGTCCAGGTATCTCAAATACTCCTCCGAATCCTCAAGCTTAAGCCTCATATTGCCGATAACGGACTTATATTCTTCCTCAAAAATCTGCGCGTACGCGCCGCCCATGGCGTTGCCGTGTGCGTCATACTGTTTGTACTTTGCCACCTCGTCAATAAAGAACAAGGACAAGACCTTGATTCCTTTGGTGAAAAGCTGACGCTCCCGCTCGATGTGGGAGAGGATTGTTTCTCTTATTTGAATGCGGCGCAGCTGCTCTTCGCTGACCGAGCCTATAACGTCGCCCGCAAAAAGCTTTTTACCATTTGTGAACTCCACAGACGAATCACGTCCGTCAATCCGGAGAACAGTGTAGCCATCTTTATACTCGGCAAGTTCGCCGGAGTTCTCGTATAAACTGTAACCCTCGCACACCACGCGGGAGGCTTTGCGGATTCCCGTACCGCCCTTTACGTCAAACTCAATGGTGGCCGTAGGGTTGCCCTTGGAGAGGTTGATGCTCTGTACATAAACATACCCTTCCGTGGCGGTGTTTCCCGAAACTGATATACCTTTGACGGCAATCTTCTTAACAAGCTTTTTGTTGTAGGCTTCTATCGCGTCAAGGCGGTAAATCATGTTATATACGCTGTCCGCGCGGTGGGTTGCCGAGTAGCGCAGCGTAAACAACGGATTGAACTCCTTCAACCGCTCTTTTGTAGCCGCGCCCTCGACCGATTGCGGCTCATCGATAATGAGTATCGGATTTGTTTTCGCTAAGATATCAATGGGGCGGCGGGAACGGAATTCATCCAGTTTCATATAAATACGCCTTGCGTCCTTGCCTCTGGCATTGAACGCCTGGCTGTTTATGATCATCGCATTTATCGCGCTGTCGGAGGCAAAACGGTCAATCTCGGTAAGCTGAGAGGAATTATAGATGAAGTAACGTATTTTCTTTCCATAATCCTCGGTAAAATGTTCCTCCGTTATTTGGAACGACTTATACACTCCCTCGCGGATAGCGACGCTTGGCACGACAATGATGAATTTGCTCCACCCATACCGTTTATTCAGTTCATACATCGTCTTGATATAGGTGTAGGTCTTGCCTACGCCGGTTTCCATTTCAATGGTTAGGTTATACCGCCCTTCAAGTTTTTCAGAGGGCTTTATCTGCCCCGCCCGTTGAATAGCTTTTATATGCTCCAGGATCCTGTCGTCACTGATAGCCACAGGCGCGTTATTAAAACCCTTCTGCCAATAAGAGGGGTCAGAAAATTCGTTCACATTATCCAAACCGGGGTCGATCATATAAGTCGGCGCGTGGAAGGGCTGGCCTGCAAACACATCGCATACGGCATTGGCCGCATCAGACTGGAACTTTTGGTGCCGGAATTTCAGCTTCATCGTCGCACCCCTTTATATAACTTTGACCGTGGTATTCGGCGAAAGAAGTTTGAAAATTTCAAACACGTTTATTTTCTCCGGGGAACTGGTAAAGCTGCTGTCCCGGAACACGGCGCGGAGGGGCTGGCGGCTTGCAATTTCGCGGATTGCCTTTTCGCTGATACGTTCTTCAAAGCAGGCGATCAGGTCACCGCCGTTGTAGGTATGGACGGTGAAACCGTCAATCTTCTCGTGGGTGTGGGGCATGGACAACGGCAGACCCCAGTCGAGCAGACAACCGAACAGCAGGTCCATATCGTTTCGTTCGGGCTTGATATTGCTTAACAGATTGGAAAGCATTTCCTGCGTGTAGTCGCCCGCCGCATAGTAGACGTCGTTCATGTTCGAGTCGTCGAGTTTAAGGACGCGGAAGCCGATGTCCAGATTTTCAATGCCGGGCTTGTCCTTGTTTTCCGTTTTGATTTTATCCCCGGCGCGGCGTATGCGCTCCTTGCCGATTTCGCAGATGTTTTTATAGCCGGCCTTGGCAGCTTCCGTACCCTCGGCGCACACCTCCGGCAGCTGCACCATGATAAACTTCCGTTTGCCCCCGTCCTCTGCGTTAAGCTGCATTACTGCGTGAGCTGTGGTGGCGGAACCTGAGAAGAAGTCGAGAATGATTGAATCGTTATTTGTGTACAGCTCAAATAGCCGCTTGACTAACTCAACGGGCTTGGGATATGTGAAAACCGCCTTTTCATTAAACAGCTTCTTCAAATCCTGACTTGCCTTTTGGGAGTGTCCTACATCTTGATGCTTCCATATTGTCATCGGGGTTATACCTTGTTTAACTTCTGATAGAAACCTTTTTATCCTTGGCACACCATTTCCATCATCACCAAAATAAATTCTATTGTCTTTTAGAAATTCTGCAAAACGTGTTTTATTAAGTCTCCAACTATAGCCGCTCGGAGGCATAACTCTGCGACCAGATGGTGTTACAATTTCATATATATTATTTTGAATAGCTGGTCCTACCGACAAGTCAGCAGAAGCCCAGTTCCCGCGAGGGTCATTATCTGGATTTGAATAGCGGTTATCTGCTTCTTCACTTCGCGGTAATCCATTACAAATCAGATTATTAAAATCTTTAGCGTAACAGATGATGTAATCATGGCTTTCTGAAAAGTGCTTTTTTAAATTTACAGGTGAAAAAGCACGTTCCCAAATAACACTCGCGACAAAATTACTTTCACCGAAAACCTCATCGCACATCTTCCTTAATTGTGCAACCTCATTGTCATCAATACTAATAAAGATAACCCCATCAGGCGTAAGTAGATTCCTCGCCAGCACCAACCGTGGATACATCATACTGCACCAGTCGGAATGAAAGCGTCCGTTGCTTTCAGTATTGCGAAACAGGCGGTCGCCGTCCTCGTCGTACATGCCCGCTTCTTCCTCGTAGTCTTCTCGGCTTTTTGCAAAATCATCACGGTAAATAAAATCGTTGCCTGTGTTATAAGGCGGGTCGATATATATCATCTTCACCTTGCCAAGATAGCTCTCCTGCAAAAGTTTTAATACATCAAGGTTGTCGCCCTCTATGTAAAGGTTCTCGGTGGTGTCCCAGTCGCGGCTGCCGCTGCTGCAATAGGGCTTTCCCGTACTGTCTGCACCGGTAGGAGTAGTTTCATCCTTAACAATAGGGCGAAGCGTCTTGCGGATAGGTCTGCCTGCCTCGGCAATGGCGGCGCGCTTGCCCACCCAGGTAAACTCATAGGCTTCGTCTTTGAATATTTCCTCGCCCACATAGGAGCGCAAAAGGTCTACATTCACCTTGCCCTCGGCAACCACGCCGGGGAACAGCTCTGCAAGCTTCTTGCGGTTTTCGGCGGTAAGGTTCGGGGTCTCAAATTTCATTTTATCCATCATCTTAATTCCTCCAGTTCTTTTCTTAGCCGTTTCAACTCGCTGTTTAGTTCAACCTGCCTATTAAACTGTTTCTCCCGCAGGACTTTCTTTTCTAACGCGGCGATATCACGTTCGAGTTTCTGTCGCTGTTTATCTCTTTCAACTGCCTTGGCGATGTCATCCTCGGCGTCGAGCCGGCCGCCCGCAATCTGCCGCGCCAGATTCTCATACACGGCATCCAGATTCAACCCCTCAAATTTCAGCGTGAATCCCTCAAGCGTAAACCAGTCCGTGCTGTAGAATGTGCCGGAGGCTTCCATCCACGCCTGCGCCTCGCCTTCAAAGGTCAGTAGAAACAGAATCTTGTACGGTATCGCCTTAGCTATGGCGGGCAGGATGCGCTTGTCCAAAGCCTTTTGCCTGAGGGCGATCTCGAAAATTTGAATTTCCTCGACTTTCTCCCCGGCGGCTACGCTCATGGTGCTGTCGGCCAGTTTGTTCCGCCAGACCACCGACTCTATCTGGTCTTTTATCATATCCTTTACCGAGGCAGTCAATGTGGCGTTGGCGTAAAGCTTCTCTTTTGCCACACGGCGGTTTACCTCGGTGGAACGGGGTAATCCCAGCATATGATTACCTCACTACAATAAAACAGACTAACTCGAAGTCTTCCAATCCGTCAATGCGGGTATCAAGAGCGGTCGTACCGCCCGGACTGAACAGGCTGTCAATATCGCTTTCCGCTTTTACTTCCACGATAGAGTTGATCGCATCAGTCAAGAGTGAAGAAACTCTTCGCATATCCCGTCCGTCCTTTGTTTCGGCGTTGAACTCACGGCAAACGTCCATAACAGGGGTGCTTCTGCCTTTGCACAACAAGCGGATCTTATCGAGCAGTTCTTTAGGCGAAAGGTGGTTGCAAACGACTTCGCCATCCGCTCCTATGTATACCATATAAAATGGGTGTAGGCGGTTTTGCTTATCGATGTTTACGCTGTTGTTGCGGTTCTTGAGAATGAACACGACGCCCGGGGGACAGTCCTTGGAAGCCGGCACTACGGCGTGAAGCCCGAATGGTACGGTGTCCATATCCCCGTGGGTCTTTACATATTCAAGAAGGTCGAGCCGGAATTCATTCAGCCCCAAATCCATAATCGAAATACCCGACTGCATATCTTCAATATTCACGACCTCTTCCTGAAGCCGTTTGAGTTGTGCCTTGCGGTATTCGAGGTCGCCCTTTTCTTCTTCATTTATTAGGTCGTCATCGCCTGTGGCGGTCATTATCGAAATGCGCATCCTTGTTTCGACTCGCCCTTTCAGAGAAAGATACTCGTCCAAATCCACATCCGGCCAAAAATTCACAAGCTGAATAACGGCGTTCCTACTTCCAATACGGTCAATACGTCCAAATCGCTGAATGATACGGACGGGGTTCCAATGGATATCGTAGTTGACACAGTAATCGCAGTCCTGAAGGTTCTGCCCTTCCGAAATACAATCCGTCGCTATAAGTACGGAGATGTCGTTCCGATTGTTCGGCATCAGCAAGTCTTTGCCTTTGGAAATCGGTGAGAAAAGGGTTAAAACTTCGTTCATCGAGGCACGCTGCCCCTTAATCGTTGTCTTACCCTCAACACTTCCCGTGACCATTGCAGAGTCAAGTCCAAAACGGGTCTGCACAAAGGTACTCACGTGAGTGTAAAGGTATTCAGCGGTATCGGAAAAGGCAGTAAAAATTAGGATTTTGCGGTTACCCTCGTTGATTGGTTTTGTTATTTTTTCCTGAATCAGGCTGAAAAGAGTCTGTAGTTTTGTATCATGTTCCGGTGTAATGTCATCTAGTAATATTTTGAGCAATTCCAGCGTTTCGGCGTCCTCCGCAATCCTGTCCCGCCAAGTCTTATAGTCCATATCGGCAAGGTCAATCTTAATACTATGTTCTGCAGCAAAGTAATCTGTGTTACGGTCGTCGTCATCAAAGTCCGCTTCGTCGCCTGCTAACTCACGACCGTTGATAACTGAACTGCCTCCAGCAATGAAAGCGTCAATTTCGGCGATAGTGTTGTCAATAAGTTTCTTTACACGTCCGACTGTGAGCCGGAAGGACTCAACTGAGCTTTCAAGCCGTTTGAGAAGGTTGATGCTCATCAGTCTGCGGATACCCATTTCGCGGCCGACACGGTTGATGTTTCGGGAGGTATCCACATACTTGTTAAGCTTGCTTGGAAATATGAAGTCTGTAGGTATGTACACCGAAAGGTTCAATCTCATAAGCTGTTCGTAAATGTCGTTGTAATTTATCGCACTCGGCAAATCTGTCATGCGTGGCCGCAGTGAAATGGGTTTTAAACGTTCGGGGAAAGAGCCTATCTCGTCCATGTTGTAATACTTTTCTATGTGCTTTCGGGAACGTGCAATGGTTACGCTGTCAAGAACTTTAAAGAAGTCAAAGTCGAGGGCTTTAAGAAGCGCATCTGTAGTTCGTTTGCCTTCCTCCAACTTGTTCCACTGGTTAAACACCTTCTGGGCATTACGGAAAATCTCATCGATAAATCGTTTCGTTCCCAGACGATCATTGATAAGACTTGGGTTTCCCTCATAGGCGAGTTCAAGTTGATTTCGCAAGTCAATGAAGTGGTTGTTTACTGGTGTAGCCGACAGCATGAGAACCTTCGTCTTTACACCTGCACAGATAACGCGGTTCATAAGACGAAGGTAGCGGTTCTCGCGGCGGTCTTCGCCATAGACCTCTCCGCCGTTTCTAAAGTTGTGTGACTCGTCGATGACCACAAGGTCGTAGTTGCCCCAGTTCAGCCTATCAAGGTCAAGCCCGTTTGATGTGCCTCTATCCCTCGAAAGGTCAGTGTGAAAAAGCACATCATAACGAAGGCGGTCGGAGGCTATGGGGTTGTTGATATAATTGTCCTTGAATGTATTCCAGTTGTCAGACAGCTTTTTAGGGCAAAGCACAAGCACGGAGCGATTGCGGTTTTCATAATATTTAATGACAGCAAGGGCGGTGAATGTTTTCCCTAAGCCGACACTGTCCGCAAGAATGCAACCATTAAATGTTTCTAGTTTATTGATAATAGCCAAAGCGGCGTCTTTCTGGAAAGTGTACAGCATGCTCCAGATTTTGCTCTCTTTAAATCCGGTCGCCTCGTTTGGCAGAACATCCTCTGAAATATCTTCCAGGAATTCATTAAATATGTTATAAATCGCAACAAAGTAAATAAATTCAGGCGCATTTTCGTTGTATGCTGCTGTTATTCCATCAATAACCTGTTCGGTTACGTCCTGCATCAGGTTCTTATCGTTCCAAATCTGCTCAAACATTCGAATATATTCATTCGATACAGGAGTAAATAGTTTGGTTACTGGATTGATGATATTGTTGCCCCGTTCACAACCTAAATCGGCAGTCGTGAATCCATTTAATGGCATATAGGTAATGGGTTCCGATCCTATAATGTTAATAAAACTGGAAATGTTCCCGCCAGTCAGATTCGAGCGGAATTGTACTTTCTTGCGAATCCACTCGGCGCATTCACGAGCAATGGCCTTCTGAGTCAATTCATTACGAAGTTTCACTTCGAACTCTGTACCATAGATAGAACGCTCGCGATTAAGGCGGGGTATGTAAAATTCCCGCTTTTCTTTAGGGGCTTTTTCTCGTAAAAATGTAGGGGAAGTAAAGATAAAGCGCAGTTCTGCGATATCATCAAGCTGCTTCTTGAGTGCCTGGTAGGCATAGATGGAAAAACAGGACGATGCTATGGACAGCTTATCACCCTTTTTTATTGTGACCACTAAATCATCTTTAATTGTTTTGCTAATATTATCGAACATTTCTGGCATTTGCATAATGAATGCTCCTTTGTAGAACCTTTATTTTTATATTTAATCATGCGTTTATATAAGAGATTTTATATTTATACCTCGTTCTTGCATGGAATATCCTTTTAAATAGTCTATACATTATCGTAAAATAGTAAGCGAGGGGGTATATTAAACTTATTATTCTACTCACAGGTCCGATATTTGGATTTTTCACTATTTATAGTTTTGATCAAATAGTGTATCCTTAAATTATTATGTAAAGGTATCTGATACGATCTAATCAATATAGTTTATATTTGCAATAACTAAACTATCTTTGTTATCAGGAAGTTTTGCTTTTCCTGATTGTAAATCTAAAAAAAAATCGTCCTCCTCTTTCATCTATGTTACTCAAAAAGTATAAGGTTATTTTTTAATAAAAGGATAACCTTCTATATAGACACGATCTTCTTCATGGTTATAACCAATTCTTTTATTAATCCATACCTCTTCATTTGGATTACAAGAGATACTTACCGGTGATGCTTTAATTCTATACTTAAAAACAAAACGTTGTATCTCATCTTTCCTTACATTAATTTTAATTGGAACTATTGTCATATTTACCTCCATATTACACAAGGTAAACCCTTTTTTGGTGATAAACATAAGAGTCCGGGAATAGAGAGAAATAGGGTAAACCAAGTTTCCATGGTAAACATCTTATGCAATCAGCAAATTTATGATAATTTATGATTAACAAATTTGCAATTAAATATTCATTAAACATTTATCTTGCAACTGGGCTCTTTTGCCATCCTATTCAAGGACTTTAAGTTAGGCATCGTTCGTGTCATTTTATATCCTTCCCGGGCATCACCATCCGGTTTATCAATAATCGGCCGTTACAATGGTTTTTACCTTGATTTTCATCAATATATAGACATATTTACCCCTTAAAATGACAATTATAAGTGGAAAATAAAGGTTATTTTAGCTATACTTTATAACATGAAACGGTATGCGTTGGATGATTTACGAATATGGAAAGAAGCTCCCAACAGAAAGCCCTTAATCCTGCGGGGAGCACGACAGGTAGGCAAAACGGAGTTGGTCAGGATCTTTGCCCGTGAATGTTTTGAATCCTTTATTGAAATCAATTTTGATGAACATCCCAGCAAGAGCACATTTTTTGAGGAAGAAGACATCAGAATTGTATGCAAATACATCGAGATTGATGCGGGTATAAAACTTGTACCTGGCAAGACATTGCTATTTTTGGATGAGATCCAGTCCGTTCCGCAGGTTCTTGCACGGCTCCGTTACTTTTATGAGCGCATGCCGGAGCTTCATGTTATCTGTGCAGGGTCACTTCTGGATTTTACATTGGCAGACCATGAAATCGCTATGCCCGTGGGTAGAATGGAGTTTATGTTTCTGGGGCCGATGACTTTTGGTGAGTTCCTTCATGCACGCGAACAGGTGAGCATTGAGGAATACCTTGCGGGGTATCACATTGGTCAGGATATTCCTTTAGCTCTGCATAAAAAAATTCTTGGATTATTACGTGAGTATCTATTAATTGGTGGTATGCCAGGAGTAGTTAAGCGATATATCGAGTCAGGTTTGGATTTTGAATCTGCGGCCCGGGAACAACAGGGAATTTTGCAAACATTTTATGCTGATTTTGGCAAATATAAGCGAAGGATAAATGTTCCCTTTATACAAGACCTTTTCAGGAAAGTTCCGCTCAACATAGGTAAAACAATAAAATTTAGTTCCCTTAATCCGGACGTAAGGTCGGTTGTTGTTCGGGAAGGATTAGAATATTTAGAAAAGGCCCGGATTATCTACCGGGTTTTTCATGCCGATGCCAACGGAATACCCCTTGGGGCTGAGCTTAATCACAATTATTTTAAACTGCTCTTTTTGGATGTAGGACTTGTTTCGTCCCTGCTCGGTTTGCGTTTGACCGATTTAAGACCTGATACGGATTATACACTGGTGCATTCCGGCTTAATTGCAGAGCAGTTTGTAGGTCAGCATGTATTGTATAGCCCAAAGCGCTGGATGGAGCCAGCACTTTATTATTGGAACAGACCGATTCGCGGATCAAGCTCGGAGGTGGACTATCTTATACAGTGCGGAACCCGGGTGGTTCCGGTTGAGGTGAAGGCCGGTAAGACAGGCAGATTAAAGTCTTTGCAAATGTTTGTACTGGAAAAAAGGCCCTCTCTGGCCCTCCGTTTTAACAGCGATGCTCCTTCGGTGATTCATACGACGACAAGTGTTGCAGGCAGGGAGCCCCAAGATTTCTCCTTGCTTTCCCTCCCACTCTATCTAGCAGAACAGACCCAGCGTCTTCTTGATGAGTATTTTGAGGGGTAGGAGGAAACGGAAGGGGCAGAGCGAAGCGACAGCATAAAATGTGATAACAGGAATTGTCAGGTTGAATTGGTTGTTGGGCGAATTCTTAATTCCAATCTTCAATTTTGATTCCATCTACTCTGATGAATTCATTTGTATTATTTGTAACAAGGATTAATTTCTTAGCTATTGCCTGTGCCGCTATTTGCATATCATATGGACCTATTAGCTTCCCTTCTTTCTTTAATTTTGATCTTATTCTCCCAAATTCTTTTGCATCTTCATCATCAAAATCCAATATTTTAAAAGGTGCTAAAAACTCAACTAAAGAAATATGGTTTTTTTCAATGTTTTGACTATTAAAAACTCCAAAATACAATTCAGCAACTGTAATACTTGATATATATAAATTCTGGTTAATTACTTGATGTAAATGATCTAATACCTGTTTCGGTTTTTTGTTCTTTATAAAAATGCAAATATTTGTATCGAGTAGATACATTATAAACCATCTCTTTCTTGCATAGCTGGTTGTTCTCTTCCATCAGCCATAAAGTCTTCTGTGAATCCATTTAAACCTTCAAGAAAAGTCTCCCAAACACGATCTTTGGGGAATAGAATCACAGCCTCTCCAACCTTCTGGATAAGAACATCATTACCTTTGAAGTTATATTCTTTCGGTAGTCTTACTGCCTGACTACGGCCATTCTGGAATAGTTTAGCGGTTTGCATGTGTTCCTCCTTCCTTTAGTATATATCTTGATATATACCTCCGTCAAGCAATTTTATAATTTCTGAGGTGATTTTTATTTGTTCATTCCCTCCCCGAGGGTCCGTTTAACATCATACTTATTATACCCCCCCCTATAATCGCCCCCTCCCTTCATCTTGCCCTGGCAAGAAAAGCGTTTTACAATATGTTATATGGAAAATAGTAAGCCGAAAAAATCTGTTGTTGAGCGGATTGGAGACTTTTTTGCGGTGGCGGGCTTGCTCGCCTTTCTGGTGCCGGCCCTGGCGGCCTTTGGAATCGGTGCGCCCCTGACCTGGGTTCAGCGCGGCCTGGGGGCCTTTGGCGAAAGTGGGGCCCTCCTCCTGTATTTTATCGGTGCCTACCTTATCGCGGCCCTCTTTGGAACGGTGGAGCGGATCCTTCCAGTTCTTTCCGGGTTGATGACCGGGCTTCTCCTTTTTGCTGGAGCCTTTGAGGTTCCCTACCTGACCGGTATCCGTTCGGCCCTGTTCCGCTTCGCGCCCTTTCAGGAGGCAGCCCCGGCCCTCTTTGCGGGAGCCCTGGCGGTGATCGTCGGGAATCTCATGGGCCGCAGTCCTAAAACTAAAGCTATCCCGGGACTTCTTGTTCCCTTTGTAAGCGGTATTGCCCTTCTCATTGTGCTTGCCGCCTGGTCCCCCTTTACGAAAAGCACCCTGAACCTGGATGCCTCCAGTGTGGAGCGGGCCATACAATCCATATCCGGCACCCTGGGCAAGGAATATGTAAACCCGGAGGTCGAGAAGGCGGTCCGCCAGGTCATGGAAGAAAAAAACAAGACCCTGGCAGAAAAGGAACAGGCCCTTAAGGAATTACAGGAACGGCTAGAGCGGACCGAGGCGGACAAAAAAGCCCTGGAACGTTCCTTAAAAGACAGCGATCAGCTTTCCAAACAGCTCGAGGCGGCAAAAAAGGCTCTGGATGAGATGAAGGGCCGCCTGGAATCCCAAGTACCCCTCGTGCAGGGCGGCCGCTATGATCAGGCGGTACAGCCCGCGGATCCCTTAGTGCGGGACTTTGCCGTAAAGGCGGCCAGCGCCGCCCCGGGGCCCTGGGATAACCCCCAGGGAAGCCGAATCCCTAACGACGCAGGAGCTCATCAACTTGTATTGATCCATGGAGCCATCTCCCGGAATTGGAAATATGTGAGCGACCCTGCGGTCTCATGGACTGATTACACTTCCCCTGCAAAGAGAACCCTCGCCCTGGGTCTGGCCGGGGACTGCGACGATTACGCGGCCCTCATGGCATCCTGCATCATCGCCGTGGGGGGCAGAGCCCGGATCGTCCATGGTGTTAAGGGCAACCAGGGCCACGCCTGGGCCGAGGTCTGGATTGGCCAGGGGGCAATGGCCGAGAGGGTGCTTTCATCGGTAGCCCGCTTTACAGGCCGAAACCCGGGACAGCTTGCGGTGAGTGTGGATGCGGCTACGGATAACCGCTGGCTGGTGCTGGACTGGGAACTGGGACGCTACAGCTTCCCCGCCAGGACCATAACCATAGCATGGACGAGCGATTAATATGAAAGATATTACCATTTTTGGAAAAACCTACGAGTTTCCCATCATTAAGGATGAGCGGCTCTATCAATTGCAGGATGCTATTAAAGAACACCGGGAAGTGCTCGAGCCGGAGGATGCCAGGAAGGGCTTGCTCTCTATTTTTGTGAAACGGGAACCGCTAAGTCCCCAGGAACGGCTAGAACGGATGGAAAGCCTCGTGGCCAATTACGATGAGTTAATCAACCTGCTCCGTGAAAAGATAAGCGCCTGTCATGAAGTCTTTGACCGCATGGGGGAGGGTGTTCAAGCCGAGTTTCAGCGTAAACTGAAAGAACTGGAAGAAATGGAGTTGGGCCGGCAAAGGCTGGTGGAAGAATATAAAAAACAAGGCTTTACCGATGCGGAAGCCATGTTTGAGCCCCAGCGGCAGGGAATCCGCGACATGGTAACCAACCTGAGCCGGGCTACGATACTCATCATCAAAAAATTGCGCCATGCCCTGGATGCTCTGGAAACCCTGGCTTCGGATGATGAAAAACAGCGGAGTACCTATGAAAAATTAAGAACCAATGTAGTGCTCTACCGGGAGACCTACGAATATAATGAAAAACTTAAGAACATGGAAAAAGAATTAGCGGAGCTCACCCAATTTGCTTTGAAATTCGACAAATTACTGCGGGATAACCTGGGCCCCCTGGGAATGCTCGTAGAACAGATCAGCTCCATCGACAGCCGGCTCAGCGAGAGCCTGGCTGATATAGAAAAGCTGTCGGCCGAATTGGAGCAGGGAACCTTTAGTTCGAACCTGAACCTGGTGTCGGATCGATTAATTTCTACTATTATTTCGGGCCGGATGCGATCTGAGGTGGTGGATGATATTCTTAAAAAAATGGCCGATCCTATTTCGGATGTCCAACAGATCGATTTTGATATAACCCTTACCGAAACGGTTTCTGATTCCCTCGATTTTAAGGCCCTGGCAGAAAATATGCAGATCCTGGTAGAGCGGGGTATCCACGATCTTTCCATGGTAGGAAGTTCCGCCCCTGGGGTTACCGCGGCTGACGGTGCGGCGGCTGTCGATAACGCGGCTCAGACTGCGGCTGACGAGACTGCGGCACAGGCGGAACCGGCCACAAATACTGCCCCAGAGCAGGCCGCTCCGCAAGAAACACCCTCAGCGCGGCCTGCTTGGGTGCCCCCTGAACCGCGGGCAAAACAAAGCGCTGGAGGTGAGCGGGCCTACCGGGCGGCCATAAGCCGGGCCAACCCCACGATGATTCTCTTTTTGCTGGACCAGTCGGGCTCCATGGAACATCATTTTAGTGGAGGATATTCCCGCGCCGCATATCTGGCCATGGTGGTGGACCAGGCCATAGAAGAGCTGAGTGTCCGCTGTAATAAGGCCGATGGTATCCGGGATTATTTTTATATTGCCGCCCTTGGATATGGGAATGATGAAATCCGCACCGTTATTGGCACGGAAAATACACCCTGGGTGCCAATTTCCGTTCTGGCCCGCTCTCCCCGGGAAATTTACCGGGACGGGGATGGCATACCCCATCCCCGGTGGATTCTCCCCCAGATGCAGGGCAGTACCCCCATGCGGGCCGCTATGGAAAAGGCCTGCTATGTGGTGGCCGACTGGTGCGAAGCCCATCCTGCATCCTACCCGCCGACGGTCATCAATATTACCGATGGGGACCCCACCGATGGCAGTCCCGAGGAGGCCGCGGAGATCCTCCGGAAGCTCCACACCGATGATGGGGAGGCCCTGCTCTTTAACCTTCATGTGGGAGAGCCGGGGGACGGTTCCCAAAAGAATGTGGTCTTTCCCGGCACCTCCGATGGTCTGGGTGAGTACGGCAAACTTCTGTACCGTATGTCCAGCCCCTTCCCGCCCCATCTGCGGGATGCGGCTATCGCCGAGGGCTTCAGCATCAGCCCCACCGCCCGGTTCTTTGCCTATGGGGCTGAGGCAAAGCTGGCAACCCGCTTCCTTAACCTGGGAACTCGGCCGGCGAGGATGACCTGATGGCCGCGGTCGGTCGCTGTTTTACTTTTCCCGTTCATGGCGAAACCGGGGAAGACCGCTGGGCCTGGGCAAGGGCGCCGCAGGGTGCTTCCTGCTATGTCCTCTGTGATGGGGCAAGCGAAAGTTTCGATGGGGCGACCTGGGCGGGAACCCTTGCCCAGGTGCTTGCCCGGGGGCTCCTCATGGCCGGTGCCGAAATAAAAAAGGATGCGCAGCGGGAGCACCAGCATTTCATCAACCTGATTAAAGAAGCCCAAAAAATATACGCCCAGCAATCCCAAATGCTGGTTCCTGGCGAGCTCGAGTGGCTGAATCGGCAGGCCCTGGCTCGAGGCTCCTGGTCTACGGTGCTGGCCCTGCGCTTTTCTCCCCACAATTCCTATGCGGACCTTTGGGCCCTGGGTGATACGATGCTCTTTTTGCGGGATGGGGATCGCGTTGTGGCTTCCTTTCCTCTTTTGGAGGCTAAGGCGACACCGGATAACCCGCTTTTGGTACCGAGCCGGGGTACGGTCCCCTCCGAGTGGTGTCGCAGGCGGCTTAATCTGCGTGCTTTACATAAGCCGCGATTGCTTCTTACCACCGATGCGCTGGGCTATTATATGCTTGCCCGCCCTGAATCGGAACGGCTTTTGCTCTGGGACTTCTGGTCCCGTGCTCCGAAGGAAGCATTAGATTCCTGGTTGATGAACGAACAGCGCCGCGGTGCCTTGCCTTCCGATGATTGTACCTTTTTGGAGCTGTTGCCATGAGCGGCTGGCCGAGTCTTCAGGAGTATAACCGGGCTCTATTGAATAGCAGTGAAAACCTGCGCATTTCGGGCCTCTCGGACCTCCGGCTTGAGCTGAACAACCTGGGCCTGCCCAATGCCCTTTCGGGGGGCTTTGCCTACATTTACCAGCTTTCCTATCGGGGCGGGAAAAAGGCCCTCCGGCTTTTCCATTCGGTGAGCCAGGACCGGCTCCCCGCCCTGCAGAAGGCCTACACCCTGCTCGGTACCCTGCGCAGGACCGCCGACGCCCTTTCAGACCATTTGGTCGAAGCCCTCTGGATATCCGACTGTCTAAAGGTTAATGGAAATCTTGTGCCTGGGGTCGTCATGGATTGGGTCCAGGCACCAACTTTGGGTACCTGGTTGGAACAGAATTACCGGAATGGTGAGGCCTTGAACCGTTTGCGATACCGGCTGGCACAACTGCAGGGGGCCTTGGAGACTCAGCAGGTGGTCCATGGGGATATCCAGACGGGGAACCTGGCTGTAAGAAGTGATGGACATATTCTTCTTTTAGACTATGACGGCTTTCAGCAGGCGGGATCGGAGTACCGCTCTTGGGAGCAGGGCCATATTCACTTTCAGCATCCTGACACCTTCAGTACCTGGACCGCCGGTGGGGCGGTAGGATCTGGGACTGCAGGGGCTGGGCCATCCGGCTTTGTGACTGGGGTGGAGCTCTCCCGGATACAGGCCATCGATAGGTTCCCCTTTATCGTCATCGATCTGGGTCTGGCTTTGCTCGCGGCACAGCCTGCACTGTTTGACCAGTTTTGTCAGGGCGAGAACATTGTCTTTACCGCCGACGATTTTATCGATCCCCGGGGGAGTGCCGCCCTGGCCGCCCTGGGTACGGTCCAGGAACTGGAGGGAGCCCGAAGCGCCTTTTTGAGCATCTGCGAAGGGCCTGCGTCGGCGGTCCCGAGTCTGCGGGACTTTCATGAAGCCTGCGGTATCCATCTGACCGAAGCAGGGCAGGTAAGAACCGGGGCGGTGCAATTCACCGTAGAAAAACCCTGGGAGGGGGAAAAAGCCGGTGAACAGGAAACGGTAGGGCGTAAAAGGCGGAATCGGGCTTACCGCAGTGTGTACCCGGTCTATGATGGGCGGAACTTTCCCCTGGGGAATAGTGCGCCGATGGGCCAGAAAATTGAATTGATCGGCAAGGTCCGTGAGGTAAAATACGGCTTTACCAAGTACGGGAAGCCCTATGCCTTTGTTAATTTTACCGACTGGAAACAGGATGGAATAAAACTTATTTTCTGGTCCGAAGATCTGGAGGCCTGCCGGGACCGGAAGCCCGATGTTACCTGGGAGGGGAAATGGATAAGTGCCATCGGTCTTGTGGATGAGCCCTACAAAAGTCCCAAATTCAGTACCCTGCAATATTCCATCACTATCCATGAACCGAATCAGATCAGGTTGATTTCCGAATCCGAGGCCCGGCGGCGGCTTAAAAAGCATTCCGGCATCGATATGGAGGATTATGATGACGAGGCCGAGGCTGAGGACGAGGCGGAAATTGCCACCGATCCTTTTCTGGGCCGCAGTCCCAGCTTTAGCTCAGGCATATCGGGAAACGCCGCTTACGGGTTTTCCCGTAGCGGGTCAGCTTCGACGGGCACCAAAAAACCGAGCAATGCCGAGCTCTTGCGTCAGCTTTCCAGACCAGCTTCCCCTGCGGCAGAACAGCCCGCCACGGCATCGAGCAGGCAGACCGGGCCCCAAGATGTATGGCCCTACAACACCCTATCGAAGGAGCCTGAAAGTAAAAACCACGGGTGCCTGTGGTTTGTAATTGGTGTCATTGCGGTTGTTCTGTATATATATCTAACGGGCAGGCATTAAAGGGGTGGGCAGGTATTCCCTTACTTCTGCATCTTGATTTTATCAATATGTGTACATATGTTGTATGTATGAAGGAAAAATTCTAATTTGCGATTGCTAGTTGTTTGTCATTGCTATCGTGAGTTCGATTCAGTGATACGAATAATTTCAGCTAGAAAAGCCTCAGCAAAGGAGGAGAAAGTATATGAACGATATAGAAATGCGTGAAGAATATGATTTTGAAGATTCCATCAAGAATCCGTACATACCCAAGCTTAAGAAGCCCATAACTATACGGTTAGATAATGAAACTATTGTTTATTTTAAAAAATTGGCAAAGGATTCTGGTATTCCATATCAGACTTTGATGAATTATTTCCTTACACAATGTGCAAAAGAGCACAAGAAACCTGAGATAATCTGGAAATAATCTATTCTAACTTCCTCAGTCAAAATTAAAAATAAATCTTATGCTTTCCTTATCCCTGTGCTGATTTGTGAGCCATTTTGTCAGCGTACATCGCGGCATCGAGGCGAGTAAGAAATGAATCTGCATTGGTATCGATAGCAGGGTCATAAAGTGCTGAGCCGATACTGAAGGAAAGGCGGAACTTTCGGTCTGTTCTGGCCGTATGAGCGGCTGCGAGGGTGTTCAAACGGTCAGACACTTCAATTAAGGTTTGTTTCCCTGCCCCTGGAAGCAGTAGGACAAATTCGTCGCCGCCATAACGGGCTACAAAATCATCTTGCCTGACTGCGGAACGCAGGATGTCTGCGGCTTCTTCGAGGGCCTTATCCCCTGCTTCGTGGCCAAAGGTATCGTTAATTTTTTTAAAATCATCAATATCGATGAGGATGCCCCCAAAATATTTGCCCCCCATGCTCCCCTTTACCAGGTGCTCCAATGTTTCGTCGAGACTGCGTCTATTGGCGGTTCCCGTCAGATGATCAATCCCACTTCTTTTCCGTTGGATATTTAAAATTGCCGTAACCAGGAAAATAGTTGCTGTTGGCCATATAAGGACAGTACCGTAGAACATGACCTGAAAGACAGCGGCCAGTACCATAGGAAGGGGGAATGCAAGGAGGGTAAGACTGATCCTGGTACTTGTCTTTTTTCTTCCTGTTATTACGGGTACAAAAGAAAAGAGGGTCAAACTAAAAACAAGTGTGGCAAATACTGGAAAACCAGGACCCCTGGAGTACCTATTAGTTTCATCTATAAGAAATAAGAATCCGGTGAGGGGGGTTAAAAGGGCCACCAGGGCTATGAACCCGTTAAATAACACAAGGGGACCTATAAACTTGGTAATCCTCTCCTCGCTGTGGTTTGTTTGATAATCAGCGTAGAGAATATAGAGAGAAGTTGGCATGGCATGGAATGCGTAGTATAGTATACTCGCTGTGTATAAGCCTATCCGTGCGGCGAGTCCGGGGATACCGTCCAGGAGCCACATAGCCAGGTCTGTTATAAGCATGATAATTGTTGCGTAGATGAACGCAAGGAAAAGCCGCAGATCGAGGCTATGCTGGTTATTGCGGCTAGACGATGCACGATGTAGCGACTCCACAGCTATAAAAAGGATGATGATACAGAGCAGATTGATTTCGATTCTTAATACTGTATCCACCTATAGCCCACCTATTTATTCCCCGTGTCAAACTACTGTAAACCATAGTACGAAAATAGGGGCAATTCAAGAAGAACAGAGTTCCATATTGATGAACAGCTGGGTCTTTACAGCCTGGCCCTAAATTCTGCCTAAGAGCCGGTAGTAGGCGAGGCCTATCCATTCGCGGATGAGTCGGGTGGTGCGTTGGAGGGCCCAGGGGTCGGGAAAGAGGTCTGCAGGAAGGAGCAGGGGCTCGGCCTGGCTGTCTACCGAGAAGGGCTGAACATCTAAGCCCTGTTTGCGGCAAATGGCCATGGCCCGGGGTAGGTGCCAGGCGGAGCTTACCAGGAGTACCGGTGCCTGGTCAGGCCTACCGTCCGGACTATGGTCTGCTGTTCTGTCTGATACTTCAGCGCCAGCGGTATCGTTCTTTGTGTCGCGTAAGGTTTCGAGGATGGCCTTGCTGTAGATGATATTTTCATAGGTGTTTCGTGATTTTTCTTCTATAATAACCACATTTTTTGGCACCCCCATGAACTCCAGTAGTTCTGCCATATAGGGAGCTTCCCGCTGATCGGGAAAGGTTATGGATCCGGAGCCGCCGCTTGCGATGATCACTGGGGCTGCTCCGGCCCGGTATAGGGCTGCCGCTGTAACAATTCGTTCAAAGCTGTCGTTCGCTTCGACCTGCCCAGGCTGTGAAGCGACGGGATCCACAGTGCCGCCCAGGAGCAGAATCGCCCGGTAGGGCCCCCGGGCGGTGAGTTCATCTAACGTGGCTCCAGTAAAGGACCGGGGAATTTCGTACCATTGGGAAATGAGCCGGACGACGAGGGGTAGCGAAACGACACTGGTGCCCAGGATGATGCAGAGGCCGATACGACGCAGCCAGATCTGGAGCCTGTTCCGGGGCTTTAGGACAATTAAGGCCCAGAGCGCAAAACCGAGGCAGACCGGCAGGGGCGAGGTAAAGAGGGGACGCAGGATTTTAGAAATGTAAAATAGTATGGTCCCCATGTTGCATCATTCCATCAGTACTGTCAGTATTGCCGGGCCCCTGCAGGGTGGCCCCTTAGGTATTCACAAAGGCTGCTTTGAGGAGCTCCAGGTCCAGTTCCGGATAGACCGGGAAGCGGGAAAGGAGGGCTGCAACCCGTTTCAGGGCTTCCATTTTCACGTCCGCTTGCACCTCATATTTTGCCTTGCTGGGCTTGGAGGGATCCTTGGTATCCGGTGTGGGTTTTGTTCCCTTGAGCACCAGGCTGATGATGGCCCCAAGCTCTTCCATTTCCTTGTTGCCCATGCCGAGGGTGGTAACCGCGGCGGTACCAATCCGGAGGCCCGAGGTGTACCAGGGGCCGTTGGGATCAAAGGGGAGGCTGTTCCGGTTCAGGGTGATGCCGCATTCATGAAGGGCGCTTTCAGCCTGGCGGCCTGTGATGCCCAGGTTACGGACGTTTACGAGGAAGAGGTGGTTGTCGGTGCCGCCGGTGAGCACTTCGAGGCCGCCCTTCATACAGGCTGCGGCGAGGGCCTGGCTGTTTTCTACAATCCGGTGGGCATAGTCCTGGAACGCTGGTGATCCCGCTTCCCGGAAGGCTACTGCCTTGGCGGCAATGACATGGGGGAGGGGGCCGCCCATGGTGAGGGGACAGCCCTTATCGAGGGCTTCGGCGAATTCTTTGGTGGAAAGGACGAGCCCTGCCCGGGGACCGCGGAGGGTCTTGTGGGTTGTGGTGGTTACCACATGGGCAAAGGGGATGGGATTGTAGTCTCCGGTAAAGACCTTGCCCGCCACGAGCCCGGCAAAGTGGGCCATGTCGACCATAAAGACCGCGCCGACCTTGTCGGCGATTTCCCGCATACGGCGGAAATTGATTTTTCTTGGATATGCCGAATAGCCCGCAAGGAGTATGAGGGGCCGGATTTCGAGGGCCTTTTTCTCGATATTATCATAGTCCAAGAGCCCCGTTTCTTTGGAAACCGTGTAGCTGTATACGTCGAACATTCGGGCTGAGACATTGTAGCGGTACCCGTGGGTCAGGTGTCCGCCGGAATAATAGTCGAGGCCAAGCAGTTTCTGGTTTCCCAGGGCAGTTTTAAGTTCCTTCCACTGTTCGTCGGTCAGCTTGTAGAGGTTGGTTTCGCCGTATTTTTCGAGGGCTGGAGCTTCTACACGGGTGGCAAGGATGGCCCAGTAGGCAAGGAGGTTTGCATCGGCGCCGCAGTGAGGCTGGACGTTGGCGTATTCGGCTCCGAAGACCTTACAGGCCTCTTCTGCTGCCAGGGATTCGATGGCATCCACGTTTTCGTTACCCGCATAGAACCGGTGATTCGGCATCCCTTCGGCGTATTTATCGGTTAACAGGTTCCCCATGGCAAGTTGGACCGCCATGGAACAGTAGTTTTCGCTGGCGATGAGTTTTACCCGTTTCCGCTGGTTTTCCAGTTCTTTAACGATTGATGCCGCTATTTCAGGGGCGACCTGGGCGGTCTCCTGAAGGTTACAAAGATAGGCTAACAGGGCTGTATCAATCTTATCCGGCGGGGTTTTAGACAGATACAGGGCTACAGGGTTCTTTTGCATGGTATTCTCCTCTCTTGGTGTCCGGCCCAGGCGTGCGATCGGACCCTTGTGGAAGCTCCCCGATGGTTTACCATCTTGTGACGCCAGTCGCTCGTCCTAGATTACCCTGTCATGGCCCCTTCTTTCAAGGGTAAGTTGATGAAAGATACTGCCGCAGGGCGGTAACCACCAGTTTATGGTCCTCTTCCTGGGGTAGGCCTGATACGGTTGCACAGGCCACGATGCCTGCACCGGTAACCCGGATGGGGAAAGCGCCTCCGTGGGGACTATATTCGAGGGGGCTCACGTAATATTTAGCATCGATTGTGGTATCTGCCAATGCCAGGCTGATGCCTACGGCAAAGCTGGCCTTGCCGAAGCGGAACACCACGTTGGATTTACGGCGGATCCATTCATCATTATCCGGCGTTGCCCCGGGAAGGGCCGCATGAAAGAGTGTTTGGCCGGGCCGGCGGATATCGATGGCTACCGGGGCTTGCCGGTTCCGTGCCATCTCTACAAGGATGGTGCCAAGCCGCCACGCATCATGTTCATCAAAATGGGGAAGCACTAATTCCGCCTCTTCCTGTTTAATAGTGTCGAGTAGTTCCTGGGTAGCTATCATAACAGTTCCTCCTATTTTTTTGCTGTTCTGATTGTAAAGGTTCTCTGTAAGAGGCAGAGAAATTCCATAAACAGAGGTTGCTGGGCACTCTGAAAGGGTATGTCCTGGAATACATCGCTCCGTTCTGTGCGAAGCCAGCGAAATAGACGGTTTGCCCGCTCAGTCTGGGTACCTTCACCATGTGCGATTTGTACCATTTTTAACATTTCTGTATCAGAAAAAAGTTTCCAGTTCCCACGATAAGCCACATGGTAACTTCCGCCACCGCTTCCGGCCTTAATCTGAAAGGAGGGCTCACTGGTATCCTTGGTGCGAGGGCCTGTTTTTTTGGAGGTATCTGCAGACTGATCAGCAGCTTTGTTCCGAGATTTTCTGGTTATAGGTTGATCCATACTCTGGGAAAGGGCATTGAGTCCATCAACCTTCATATTATAGAGATGAATTCGTCCCTGTTCGAGTAGAAAGGCAAGGCCTTCCTCATCGAGCTCCGGGAGTAGAGCTTCCAGTTCCTTGAGCACAACGTTTTTCCTACTTTTCTTGACTTTGGATCGGGAACGATTCTGATTAGAATAAAGCTCTTCCGAATCTTCGATTTTCTTTTGTTCAGCTTCTGATGCAGCGGGTACTACCACGGTATTTTCGTTCCAGGTTTGTACTGTATCAATCTCCTGCTCAAGAATTTGTTCCACCTTACGTAAAAATGCTGGATCATGCTTCAGTTGGGGATTTTTCATAATTTACCTCATAATATGACAATCATCATATCGAAAAAACTCTTGCTTGCGAGAATAAACAGGATACTTCATAATAAGTATATCATGAAACGCAGCGAAATAAATGAAATTATTAGAGAATGTGAGGCTTGGGTGACCTCGATGCATTTTTTATTGCCTCCCTGGGCCCATTGGTCTCTTGACCAGTGGAAGACTTTAAAACATGAAGGTGTTGATGCGACAGAAATATTTGCAAACATGCTAGGTTGGGATGTTACTGATTTTGGTAAAGATAATTTTAATTCCTTTGGACTAACGCTTTTTACCATTCGGAATGGTAATCTAAAAAAGGATAAAAAAAATTATGCAGAGAAAATATTAATTATCTCAGAAGGACAACATAATCCTATGCACTTCCATTGGTATAAAATGGAAGATATTATTAACCGTGGTGGAGGTAAGCTTATTATTGAAGCTTATGGTTCTACATCTGATGGAAATCTTTCAGATCAGGACTTTTCAGTTAAGATTGATGGAATTCGAAGGTCCTTTAAACCGGGAAGCCATATTGTATTAGAGCCTGGTGAGAGTATCTGTATTGAACCTGGATTATATCACCGATTTTTTGTCGAAGGCGGCCAAGTTCTTGCAGGAGAAGTGAGTATGGTTAATGACGATTGTACTGATAACCGGTTTTTAGAACCCCTCAGCAGGTACACAAATATTGAAGAGGATGAAATGCCTTATCGGCTTTTATGTGGTGATTATGAACATTTTTTAGGTAAGTTTGATTAATGTGGGCTAGGCTAAAAAGCTATCATATAGCACGATTCCTTCTAGTATTTGTTAATTTCTTTACATTGCTTTTTATTGTTTGGATAGTTTCAAAAACTAATGATCTTATTTGTATTCAAAATGATGCAAGGACAATCCTTGGACGAATAAAAGCCATTCCAATACAACCATATAAAGCATCATGGAGTGTTTCACTATTATATTTATTGCTTATTGGTTCTATTGTTGTTCGTGAAGTGTTATATGAAGACATTTATAAATCGTTACTAATTTTACTAAGTTTTTTAGAATTAATTATATCAATAGCAATATTAGGAGTGGTTAATTTTAGTTTTAAATATATTTTATTAGTACCAATTGCAAATGGAATAACCTATTTACCAGATAAATTTTGGAAAACCTTTTTTACAGCGATCGTAGTTCTTTGTTTTGTATTTATTGATTATCAAATTTTATCAATTGTATTTTCAATATTTTCAATTGAAGATTTCATTTATTATCATCCATCACTTTCGAGATCCTATATTTTAGGATTTCGTAATATATTATTTTTTATTAGCGAAGCGCTTTTTATTACCTTTATTGTTTTAGAACTACAAAATGTAATAGAAGAATCTCAAAAGATTAAAAAATTAAACAAAGAATTAAAAGAACACAAAGAAAAATTAGAATTTGCAAATATTCAATTGCAAAATTATGCAGAAAGAATTGAAGAAATTGCTAAAATTAAAGAACGAAACCGACTTGCACGGGAAATACATGACACGGTGGGCCACTATTTAACTGGGATCGCCTTAGGACTTTCTGCAACAGAAGAATTAATCAAAAAAGGCTCTCATTATATTCTGGATCAGATTCAAAGATTAAAAGACTTAGCTCAACAAGGTCTTGTAGATATAAGACGATCTTTAAAAGAACTAAAGCCTGATATGCTGGAGAAAGGAAATCTAGAAAAAGCCCTGCATCATCTAGTAAATGAGATAAACTTAAGTACCACTAGACAGATAAAGTTACAAATATCTGGATCTTTAGATAATTTAAATCCTCAAATAGATGAGACAATTTATCGAATTATTCAGGAAAGTATTACTAATGCAGTTCGTCATGGAGACGCTATGAATATTAAAATAGCTATAGATGTAGACGAAGATGGTGTACATGTTTCGGTAGTTGATGATGGAAAGGGAGCTGCGAAGATTGTTGAAGGTTTCGGATTATATTATATGAAACAACGTATTCTTGACCATGATGGGTTTCTTGAAATAGAAACAGAGCCAGGAAAAGGAATGAGTTTATTGGTATATATCCCAAGAGTAAGGATAAAACATTATGATTAAAATTGGAATTGTTGATGATCAGGATTTAGTTCGAGATAGTTTAAAAATATTATTATCTGCACAGGATGATTTTGAAGTTGTAGGAATAGGAAAAGATGGTTATGAAGCATTAAAACTTGTTGAAAATTATCATCCTGATGTTTTATTGTTGGATATTCGTATGCCAATTATGGATGGTGTAGAAGCAACCGCTATGTTAAAGACGCGTTCCCCCAATACATCAATAATTATCCTTACTACTTTTGATGATGATGAATATGTATTAAATGCTATACGAAATGGTGCTTCTGGCTATTTATTAAAAAGTTCAGCAATGGATGAACTTGCTAAAGCAATCAGAACTGTTCATGCAGGTGGGAGCCTTATGACCCCTGAGATTGCAACGAAAGCTTTTAAAATGTTTTCTGAAATTGTTAAGGATTATCCTAAAAGAATAAGTTCTATAAAAGAAGAGACTACATTACCATGCAATTTAAATAAAACTGAATTAGAAATAATAAGTCATATTGGTAATGGTTTGGCAAATAAGGAAATTGCATCTATGCTTAAATTAAGTGAAGGTACAGTGCGTAATTATATTTCTAGTATATTACAAAAAACCGGATTGCGGGATAGGACCCAAATAGCAATATTCGCAGTTCGTCATAAAATGGTGTAACCAGAATGAATAAGCGTCAAATTACATTAATATCATATTTAATTATAATGATAATGTCTTTGTTCATATTTTATTTTCTTTTTTTTATAGAACAGCATGACATAACTTTAGGTGTATTTACTGGTAGTGCTTGGAATGTTCCAAACCCAACGGCCTATCGCTTATATGATGGACTTATAGCTGATTTTAGGGCCTTATACCCTGAGTATAATGTTAGCTATAAAAGTGGAATACTTGCCCGAGATTATTCAGAAGTTATATCTGAAAATATTTTATTAAGCGAAGAGCCTGATTTGTTTTTTATACTACCAGAAGACTTTACTACTTTTGCTTCTTTAGGTGTATTAGCTAATCTAGATGATTATATCATAAATGGTAGTTTAGATGTGTCAAAATTGTATGAAAATGCATTAGATGCTGGTAAATATAATAATCATCAATATGCTTTACCTTTTGAAGTGGTACCATCGTTAATGTTTGTAAATGTCACATTATTACATGAATTAAAGTTATCTATGCCAAAAAATAATTGGACCTGGTCTGATTTAATGTATTATGCAATACATGCGACTAAAGATACCGATACCAATGGTGTACTTGATACATTTGGTGTAAATGGATGGACATGGCTCGATGCAGCTTATTCGAATTATGAGCTTTTATTCGATTCCATGGGGACAATGGCACTTTTAGATCAAGATGGAGTAATAGAAGCGGTAGATTTTTATTTAAAATTAAAAAGTTTAACTCGAAACAGTATTGTTCCTGATTTTGATTCTGGCAGAGTTCTTTTTAGTCCATTTCCTTATTCGTCCTATAGGGCTTATAAATATTACCCCTATAGTATACAACGTTTTGGCAATTTTAAGTGGAAAGCCTTAAATATGCCAAAAGGTCCTAACGGTCAGAATGCTAGTGAATTACGGGTCCTTCTCATCGGTGTTGCTAAGAAATCAAAAGATAAAAAAGGCGTAATGGATCTTTTATATCATCTTACACTTAACAGCGAATCTGCATTTAGAATATTAGCCTATTCTCAGGGGCTTCCTGCTCAAAAGGACATTATTACATCAAAAAGGGCTGAAGAGATATTAGCACACCATATAGCCGCGTCAGAAACACCGATTGATGCTAATCTATTGGATGAATTAATAAGGGACTCAATTGTTGTTCCAAGATTTAAAAAACATGCATCCGCGCTTGAAATTGCAACACGTGCTATTAATTCAGAGCAAGTTCAATCAACATCTAGTTTAAAAAACTTTCTTAGCAAGCTTGATCATTCATTAGAATCCTATATAAAGGAATAGAATAGGTATGAAAAATAATAAAATTATAGGGTTATTCTTATTTATTATTTTAGTAATTATAATGGGTTTTTCTATATTTTTAAATGTGGCAAAAAGCATGACGAGTAATCGTAGGGTTTTTGGTGCTTCGTATATGACTTTAGTAAATCCTTTTTTTTCTGTACTTGATGATGGACTTAGAGAAATATTAGAAGCCCATGGTGATAAATTGATAAGTTATGATGCTGGTAATGATCAATTAAAACAAATAGATCAAATACAAGATTTTATTAATAAAAAAGTATCAGCAATCTTTTTAAATCCTGTAGATTTATATCTGATTGAACCGGCTTTGAGATCCGCGAAAAAAGCTGGAATACCTATCATTAATGTAGATACACCTGTGTATCATCAAGAATTGGTTGATTGCCTTGTCATGTCAGATAATTATAAAGCAGGTCAACTAGTTGCAATGGATTTACTGAGTAGAAAACAAGGTGCCCGTATTGCGCTTATCGATCATCTTTCTGCAAAATCAGCGATGGATAGGGCTGATGGATTTAAGAGTGTTATTTCAAAATATAATGCTTTCAATATAGTTGCACGTTATTCTTCAGATGGAAATATTGAACAGGCTTTATCTGGAATGGAATCTATATTACGTGATGTACCAAATATCGATGTTGTATTTGCGACTAATGATCCTTCTGCTATGGGCGTTATAGCAGCTCTAGAGTCAGCACATTTATTAGGGAAAATATTAGTCTATGGTGTTGATGGTGCCCCTTATGCAAAGAAAATGATTTTAGAGTCAAAGATGACCGCAACAGCAGCTCAGTCACCTGTAGAAATTGGTAGAGTTGCAGCTGATATGGCCTATCGAATTATAAAAGGAGAAAAAGTTGATAAACAAATATATGTACCGATATATATAATCAATAAAGAAAATGTAAATAATTATGGAATTAATAGTTGGCAATGATTCTTGTCATATAAGATCGTATCCGGAATAATGATGATTGTCATATTTAAAGAAATATTTTTTGACCTCTTTTTAGGTTTGCTTCTAAAATGAAAATGTACCGTAGGGTACAAAAATCTTTTAGGAGGAATCTATGAAAAAACTTGTACTATGTGTAGTAAGTGCCTTGTTAGTTGTAGGAGGGGTGTTTGCAAATGGACAACAACAGGGCAAAAAAAACTTAACTGTTGCTGCAACCTTTGGCGATCTGGGCAATCCATTCTTTTACACTATGGGAAAGGGTGTTGAGGATGCTGCAAAGAAAATCGATCCCAATGCAAAGGTAACAGTAGTATCTTCTGGGTATGATCTAAACACCCAGGTTGGTCAGATTGATACATTTATTGCTGCCGGCGTTGATATGATTATTCTTAACGCTGCTGATACGAAGGGGATTGCTCCAGCAGTAAAAAAAGCAAAGGCTGCAGGAATTATCGTAGTTGCAGCTGATGTTGATGCAGAGGGTGGTGTAGACGCAACAGTAACATCTAATAACTACCAAGCAGGTCAGCAAGCTGGTGAATATATCGCAAAACGCCTGAATGGTAAAGGCAATGTAGTTATTGTTAATGGCCCACCGGTATCAGCAGTAATTGATCGTGTTAATGGTTGCAAAGAAGTACTCGCGAAATACCCTGATATAAAGATTCTTTCAGAGAATCAGAATGCAGGTGGTAATCGTGAAGGCGGTCTCCGTGTAATGACCGATTTATTAACAGCTTTCCCGAAAATTGATGCTGTTTTTGCAATCAATGATCCTACTGGTATTGGCTGTGAGTTAGCTATGAAACAGGCTAAACGGGAAAAAGAAATGTTTGTTGTTGGTGTTGATGGTGCGCCTGATGCTGAAGTCGCTCTAAAGGATCCTAATGGTTCCTTTGCTGCAAGTGCTTCTCAGGATCCCTATACCATGGCAGTGAAAGCTGTAGAGGTTGCTTGGGGCATTAAGAATGGGCAGAAACCTGAAAAAGCTAAGATTCTGATCCCCACAACTTTAATCACCCGAGATAATTTGGCTTCATACAAAGGTTGGACCAAGCCTTGATAATACTGAATTGTGAGAAATAGAATGCAATGAAATTGTTCGGGCTGTCAGATGGTTTTTTGACAGCCCATCAATAATTATAATCTGAAAAGGAATCCATAATGGATACTCAAGAAAATGATGTAATACTTTCTGTTAAAAAGATTTCTAAAAAATTTCCAGGCGTTCAAGCATTAAATGCTGTATCACTTGATTTTTGTCGCGGCGAAGTACATGTCCTTATGGGTGAAAATGGTGCTGGGAAAAGTACATTAATGAAGATATTGGCTGGTGTATATGAGCCTGATGAAGGCGAAATTATTTATCAAGGTCAAAGCGTTCGAATGGAAAATCCGCTTAAGGCACAACATTTAGGGATAAATCTTATCAATCAAGAATTAAATATTGCAGGTAATTTAACAGTAGCAGAAAACGTATTTATGGGGAATGAACCTCGACGTTTTGGACTAGTTAATCGAGCTGAAATGAAGGAAAGAGCTCATGCTGCTTTGTTAAAGCTTGGGTCTGATTTTCCTGTAGATATCCCTGCAGGTTTACTGAGCATCGCTGAACAGCAACAAATAGAAATTGCTCGTTCAATTGCCCACAATGGTAAAGTACTTATAATGGATGAACCAACTGCAGCTTTAAGTGACAGAGAAACTGATCGGCTTTTTGAATTAATAGCATCCTTGAAAGCAAAAGGAATGGCAATTATTTATATCAGTCATCGTCTTGCAGAGGTAAGTATTATTGCTGATACTGTTTCGGTCTTACGAGACGGTCGATATATTGGCACCTTGAAAAAACCAAATCTTGATAATGCTGAAATTGTCCGTATGATGGTAGGACGAGAGCTTTCAGATTTTTATAAACATGATATAGCTACAACTTTAATTCCTGGCCGTTTAGAGGTAAAAAATCTAAGCGATGGTAAAAAAGTAAAACCTTGCAGTTTTACTGTAGCAGGTGGTGAAATTGTTGCCCTATCTGGTTTAGTTGGATCAGGAAGAACAGAACTTGCTCGTTTATTATTTGGGGCAGATAAAAAAAGTACTGGGGAAATATATATAGACGGAAAGAAGATTTTTATCAATTCTCCAGCAGATGCTATTAGATTTGGCATTGGATATGTCCCTGAAGATCGAAAAAGTTTGGGACTTTTTCTTGAAATGTCAGGTCATGAAAATATAACTATGAATATTATCGATAAAACAGCACATTTGGGTGTTTTATCACAAAAAAGAAATACCTCAATAACAAATATGGCTATAGAACGGCTTCGAATCAGGATTGCTACACCCCGAACTAAGGCGGTAAGTCTTTCTGGTGGAAATCAACAAAAACTTTTACTTGCACGTTGGCTAGAAATAAAGCCAAAGGTGATTATTTTGGATGAACCAACACGTGGTGTAGATGTCGGTGCAAAATCAGAAATCTATAAGCTCGTTGGAGAGATTGCTCAACAAGGAGTTGCAGTACTCTTCATTTCTAGTGAACTTCCTGAAGTTGTTGGTTTAGCCCAACGGGTACTAGTTATGAGAAATGGTGGTATTGTAGCAGAATTAAGAGAAAAGCAAGATATTACTCAAGAAACTATTATGGCTTATGCAACAGGTATACAAGCACCTCAACCACAATATGTTGGTTGAAAATACATAGATAAACCTTTTAAAGGGGTACAAATATGGAAGTAGTAAATAAAACAAAGAATAATGTATTTAATAGCAGAAAGATATTTAAAAACCTGGGTATATTTCCCATTTTAATAATTATTTCAGTATTATTTTCTTTAACCACCACAACATTCTTATCTACCAATAACCTCGTTAATATTTTACGACAAGCTTCTATCAATATTGTTCTTGCTGTTGGAATGACGTTGGTGATATTAACTGGTGGTATAGATCTTTCGGTTGGATCAATACTTGCAACAACAGCAGTTATAGGATTAATGACATCCTTGAATCCTGGATTGCAGTGGGGAACGGTTATTATTCCCATTATTGCTGGTTTGTTGATAGGATTAATAAATGGTTTATTAATTGCCTATGTTAAGTTACCACCCTTCATTGCAACCCTTGGAACCATGACAACCTTTAGAGGTGTTTCATATCTTTTGCCTGATGGTACTACCATTATAAATAACGATTTGAATTTTGCATGGATTGGTAATAATTATCTTGGTCCTATTCCATGGCTTGTTGTCATTGCATTTATTGTAGTATTACTTGCTTGGTTCCTGTTAAGAAAGACTGTACTTGGTGTACGAATATATGCAGTCGGTGGAAATGCACAGGCTGCTCGACTTACTGGTATAAAGGTTGGATTCGTACTAGTGTTTGTGTATGCAGTAAGTGGCTTATTATGCGGATTAGGCGGTGTTATGACTGCGAGCCGACTTTATAGTGCATCGGGATTATTGGGAAATGGTTATGAACTTGATGCTATTGCGGCAGTTATACTTGGTGGTACAAGCGTGGTTGGTGGTATCGGTGGTGTTGGAGGAACATTAGTTGGTGCACTAATTATGGCGGTATTAAACAATGGCCTTACCCTGATGAATGTATCCTTTTTTTGGCAGATGGTAATCCGTGGAATTGTAATCATTCTTGCAGTTACTATTGATAAATTTAGAACAAAAAGTTCTACCTAAGGGCATCCATCACGATTCTATCCAGGCTGTCCTCTGGGTTTAGGTGGCTTACCTCCCTGAGTACCGCTTCTATTCCCTGGGGGAGGACATCCTTACGAAACTCCTCATCCTGAGGATAGGGGCGGCCTGTTTCGTCGGTGGCAGAAAAAGTCAGGGCTGAGCGATACACTTGGGCAATCGTACTGAAGGGTAGGTTGTGTTTTGCACAGAGCCGCATGGCCCCCACAAGCCGGTCATCCCTATCCAATTTACGGTACAGGTCTCGGCCAACCCGGTAGACTGTATCTCCCAGTGCCCTGTTCTCAAAACGTTCAAGCAGATCCTTAATATGGGCTTCCAGGTCCTTCCTGCTGAACGCCTGGGGGTACTGTGATAACAGAGCTTCTGCAGATTCATTCATAGCCGCCAACGCTCGATTCCTCACCGCATCGATTCGAATTCCATCAGTAATATGTACCAAGTTTGGAGCAAGTTCAAAACTGGTATAGGCCACCGCTGCATGACCTAAATTGTGAATAAAAAGTTTTCTTGCTATATAGGCTGAAATATCATCTACCAGTTCTATCGATTTAGGCCACTGGATTGTTTGCCCTTGCGAGCTGGTTTTTTCTGCAGACATTGGAAGGGGACCGCGAAAGGCCCTTTTATCTAGAATGAGATTTTCATAGGCTTCCGCAAAGACTTGCAGGGGATCTTGGGCCAGGTCTTCGGCCCGCATAATGGGAACCATTTTACCGATGCTAGTTTCCACGAGTCCCACAAGTTCTTCCAGGGGGTATGCAGGTCCAAGGTCCCGGTTTAGATTTTCCCGGAACAGCTGATTTGCTCCAGGAGCGTTCTCTGCAATGATAATATCCAGGGGCCATTTCGGATGGTTCCGGTACCGGGTTTTAAGGCCAAGGGCAATCATTGGCATAATTGAAGGGAGGGCTCCTTTGCCCACACTGGTGGCAATCAGATCCGCTGTGGCAACTTCGTTAGCCACGGTAGTACTGTCCCTGCCGTTTAGGGCTCTGACTGGACCGATGAGTCGTACCTCATCAACCTTGCCCTCTTGTTTAATCACTACCTTGTAGTATCGCTTTTCGTTCAGAAGTTGAATCAGTGTTTCATTTACATCAACAAAAACTACATCCCATCCTGCACGGCAAAAAAGTTGACCTATAAAACTTCGGCCAATGTTCCCTGCCCCGAACTGAACGAGCTTCATGGTAACTCCTCGTTTTATTACAATTCATAGTAGGGCAACTTTACAAGTGACCTTAATTGGTTCGGCTTAGTTGCTCACGATAGGCTGTCACATAGGGAAGAATTCGACTCCGTTTTTCCCCGGGACTTTGTTCGTAGTAAGTCCCGCCGATGACAAAACAGGTAAAACCTCCCGCTGCATTCGCCCAGATACAAGCTTCCTCCAGGTCATATTCATTAAACTTTCCGGAGGAAACTGCAGTAAGTTGTTCCGCCACATTGGCTAAAAGTCCCCCTGCAAAATTGTCACCACAACCGGTGGTATCCCCCCGCAGTTCCGGATGTTCCTCCAATTCGCGGTTTACTTTTTCGCAGACTGGCATGGTTCTGTACTGAAGTGTATGAGGCCGTCGACTAGCCAGATGAATATGGCTGGCTCCTTCGGTTACCACAACCGAACCGGTCCCACGGTCTAAAAAATAGGCGATTGCCTCAGGAATGGTGGGTTTGCCACTGGTTTTTAGTGCTTCTTCTCGATCTGCCACAAGAATATCGATATATTGATACGCATCATCATAACGACCGAGTTTCCATTTTTCATTAGGATGTAATAATTCACTGCGAAAATCGTATACCAGATTTACAAAGGTTAAGGCGCCCTTATCTTTTGCTCGGATAAGAAGATCTGTCAGAGCGTCATGGATCGGTGGAACCAGAGCAGTCCCGCCAAAGGTAATAATATCAGCCTGGAAAAAATCTTCCTGCAGGTCTTCTGGTGTAAAGAACGCAGCGGAACCAATCATATTGATGAAGGTCCGTTCCCCATGGCCGTTGTCGTAGCTGGGATCGGACAGCACATCGGTGCGTGGAGTGGAACCGTTTTTTCGTGTAAGTTTCACTAAGCTGAAAGGAAGCTGTTCAAGGGCTGTTTCAATAAGTTTTGCCGTATTGTCAGTTCCGCACACACCGTAAAAACCTACCTCGTACTCTGGCTTTGCAAGCATCTGGGCGGCATGGGCTAAAGCCACCACAGAGGGTCCCCCCAAATTAAAGCGATCTGGAGTTGCTCCGCCAGTGATTGTTTCTAAAGCTTGCTGATAAGGTTTAACGATAAAACGCTCGAATTCTTCTGCAAAAACAAGACGCCCGGGACTCAGCCCCCCATCCCCGGCTTCCCGGGAACGAGCGGCTATAAATGCGGGGCTCGAAAAATCGACCTTGGCATACAGGTAGTCGATGAGACAACAGCCAGTACCGTGGATAATCATAGATGATATTTTATCATGATTTTATCAGTTTTTTTCAGCTAGTCTTACTATATCTCCAACAAGTTCTAATCCAGCTCCGGTAGTAATGCCGTCGAAGAGGGGGGCGTCGGACAACCTGTGTTTCGCCTTTACCACGACCCGGACCCAGGCGTTGTTGCATTCGCCGATTCTGCAGTCCATGGTTCCATGAACCGGAGCTACCAGTTCCCCCGCATCAGTTTGCCGCACCAGAATTTCTACCTTATACTTTCGATCACTTAGAAGTATTCTGAGTATGCCCCCCTGGTATTCTAAGAGGTCGATATGACCCTGCCGGTAGGTGGCAAACCGGTATTCCCGTCCATCAACATGAAGGACTGAAATAAAGCCATTAAAGTGTTTCCTGAGCCATGGTATGTTTGCAAGGCTGAAGAAAAAGGAGACTGGACCCGCGGACCCATCAAAATTGATGGCATTAATCCAGATCCAGCTGGATGGCATGGAACGGCCCCAGTCTTTTTCAATATAACCGATGCCGGGGGTAAAGCTCAGGAGTTCTCCGTCCCGGTCTTTACGAATCAGGGTGATGGAGCCGGTTACCTCATGGTGCATGCTGACGATGCCATGATTGCATTCCATAAAGGGGACAAAGGTGTAGGGGCCCATGATGGGGCGAATGGGGGTGAGCTTGTGGAATGAAAGGTCTGCTACGATGGCAATGGCTTCATCCTGCAGGTCCAGGTGCATGCTCTGGAGTGAAAAACGGTTAACACCGATACTGACGCAGAAGGGTTTGTCCTGAAAGCAAAAGGCTTCTACGGGAAAACGGAAATAGGTACTGGAACCGTCCAGACTGTCGATGGTTTGAATAAAGGCATGGCCAGTTCCTTGAGCATCCCAGCTTATCCCGGGAATAATAGCGATGCTTCGCTGAGTAAGATCGTTTTTGCTTGAGATGGTCTGCTTAAAGTACCAACCTTCGAAGTAGCTTCTGGTTTTTCCAACGCCCTGGAATAGCACCGGATTTAAAAAGCGGGGTAAAAATATCATTATATCCAGTTTCGTTCATTGGAATACACTTTGCAAATATCGGCACTGGTTTCACTGATTTGGCTGGTAAGCCCGGTTCTTCGATGAAGCTACCAGCCTAGAATGCGCATGCGGTACTGGCTCCCAATCCGATGCAGGGTTTTCTGGGTGCTTTCCCCTGGCTTTTGTTGTTTTGAAAAATCGATGGCAAACTGGTTCATCGAAAAGTGGCGGTATAAGTAGACCCTTTGCCGGCTTATGCTGTTTTCTGCATAAGCCGGCGTACTTGTGGCCCGTTCTATACCGTTACAATCTGCATTTTCAGATAGATAAGCCTGGCGGAGGGCTTCCGTAAAGGCTTCGAAGAGTTTTCTCCGGCCCATTTCTGAATAGCCGATAATCCAGAGCTCTGCCTCGGGGGCAAAAATCCGGTGGCACTGGTATATAAAGCTGGCCATGGTAACCTGGGAGTTCCTGATTGCCTCTGCAATTTCGTAACCTCCGAGGTGGGCCAGGTCCCGCAGTTCCACTGTGCGGGGAGTGTGGATGGGGGTTTTATTGAGGATAAGTACATGCTGACGGAAATCGATGCCAAGCTCCGGGTGCTGACGAAAGAAGCCCTCCGCCAGTTTTCCCGAGGGACCTACGAGGTAGCGCCGCTCCGCAGCGGTCTGTTCACGGCGTCCGGGATTGTCCGCAACGAGTATCACCTTGATGGTATTTTCCCTTTGTATATCATCCAGGGCGTGGTTATATACCACCGGCGTTTCCAGGGGATAGCTGGGACCCGAACGCCCCCCTATGAGTTCCGATAGTAACGTAGGCAGCTGTGGCAGGGTGCGAATAAGTTCATCAACATAGGATTTATAGGATTGGCGCAGGTTTTGAAATTCGGTCCACTGGAATTCGGTCATGTTTGCAGTCTACCAGAGCTGTTCAGGTTTGTCAGTACAAATAAGTCTGGTAATAAAGTGTGTATCTATAAAATGAGCTCGTACAAAATTGTCATAATTGTCATGTTAGGCTTGAGTAAAAGCTGATTTCTGCTTAGGATACTGGTCTAAGGAGCTTTCATGTTACCCATTGGCGATGATAATACCTATCGGCTCAGGACTCCTGTGGTTACCTGGATATTGATACTGCTAAATATTGGCATCTTTGTGTTTTTTCAGGGTTTTGGTACCGATGAAAGTGTGGTTTTTTCCTATTCTATGATTCCTCAAGAAATTCTTACAGGAAAAGATATTGTAACACCCCCTACGATTGTATTTGATCGTTTTTCCGGTGACCGCTATACTGTCCCGGGTCTTGCACCGACACCGGTACCGGTATTTTTGACTATTCTTATTTCCATGTTTATGCATGGCGGTATTGCCCATATTGCGGGTAACATGCTCTTTCTTTCCATTTTTGGGGATAATGTGGAGGACCGGCTAGGGCATTTCCGGTATCTGCTCTTTTATCTCGTCTCTGGTCTTATGGCAGCGGCGGCCCACATTCTGGTGTGTTTTGTTACTGGTGACGGCCTTTTAACCCCCACCCTCGGTGCCTCCGGGGCAATTTCGGGTATTATGGGCGCTTACCTGCTGTTGTTCCCTGGAAACCGGGTGCGGGTGTTGCTGTTTAACATCATCCCCACTACAGTCAGTGCTATTGTGGTCATTGGACTCTGGTTCATCTTTCAGATTACCAATGGACTTGGATATCTGGGTGGTGTTCGAGGTGACGGGGTTGCCTATGCTGCCCATATTGGAGGCTTTCTCTATGGTTTTTTCCGGGTTCGTCGTTATATACCAAAACGGCGACGAGTACGGTATTACTATTACTAGCAAGGAGTTGGCGAGTACATGAACAGGATTTTAAAGAAAACTCAGCTTTCGGCAGAAGTCTTTGAGATGGAGGTGGAAGCCCCCCTCATTGCGCAAAACCGTAAGGCCGGACAGTTTATCATAGTACAAATTGATTCTGAATGGGGTGAACGAATTCCCCTCACCATTGCCGATGCGGATCCTAAGACTGGTACCATAACCATGGTGTTCCAGACAGTGGGCGCCAGCACCCACCGGCTTGCCGCAAAAAATGTAGGCGATTATGTCGAAAATATTTTGGGGCCCCTGGGGAATCCCACGCATATAGAAAAATTTGGGACCGTGGTCTGTGTTGGGGGTGGTATTGGAGTCGCCCCGCTGCATCCTATAGCCCAGGCTATGAAGGCCGCTGGCAACAAGGTAATCATTATCATCGGAGCCCGCAATAAGGACCTCGTTATTTTTGAAGACCGGATGCGCAAGATTGCCGATGAACTGGTTATCGTAACCGACGACGGTTCCTATGGCCGTAAAGCCCTGGTAACGGAACCCTTGAAGGAATATTGCTCCCAGGATCCCAAACCAGATCTGGCAGTGGCCATAGGGCCTCCCATTATGATGAAATTCTGTGCCGAAACTACCCGGCCCTTTCAGGTACCCACGGTGGTGTCCCTTAATACGATTATGATTGATGGAACGGGCATGTGTGGTGGCTGCCGGGTGTCCGTAGGGGGCGAGACCAAATTTGTCTGTGTTGATGGACCCGAATTTGACGGTCATAAGGTAGACTTTGATAATATGATGACCCGTCTCCGGGCTTATAAGGAAAAAGAAGAAGAAGACCACCACGTTTGCCACCTGGAACTACAGATTGAATCCATGGAACACAAGGGGGGGCGCTGATGAGCGAATTGCATCAGATTGGTAAAAGCCGGGAACAGCTCGATCAGGAAGCTGCGGCTCTGCTTAAGGTTATAGAAGAGAAGAAGGCTGCAGGCCAGGTCTTAAGCCCTAAAGAGCGGCTTGCCATTCCTCCCCAAGAAATGCCTGCCCAGGACCCGATTGCCCGGGGCAAAACGGTAAGTGAAGTAGCCCTGGGCTATAGCGAAGCTCAGGCGCGGCTTGAAGCGGAACGATGCCTTAACTGCAAGAATGAGCCCTGTGTAAAGGGCTGTCCGGTGCAGGTACCTATTCCCCGTTTTATTTCCTATATTCAGAAGGGTGATTTTAAGGCTGCTGTCGATACGATTAAAGAGACTAACCTGCTTCCTGCGGTGTGCGGCCGGGTTTGCCCCCAGGAAAAGCAGTGCCAGCTGGAGTGTACCGTCGGAAAAAGCCTTAAGGATGTTGGTAAGGCCGTTGCCATCGGTCGGCTGGAACGCTTTGTGGCTGACTGGGAGCGGGAAAACGGGAAGGTTACCCCGCCTACAGTTAAACCAAGGACCGGGAAGCGGGTGGCTGTTATCGGCTCAGGCCCGGCGGGCATCACGGTAGCCGCCGATGTGGCCCGAGAAGGCCACGAAGTGGTACTGTTTGAAGCCTTCCATAAACCCGGTGGTGTTATGGTCTATGGTATCCCTGAGTTCCGGCTTCCCAAGTCTATCGTTCAGGCAGAAATCGATACCCTGAAAAAAATGGGAGTAAAAATCGAAACCAACTTCCTCGTGGGCCGGACTAGAACGTTGAAACAGCTTCTTGAGGAAGATCACTTTGATGCGGCCTTTGTCGGTGTCGGTGCCGGGCTTCCCAAATTCCTCGGCTGTCCTGGGGAAAACCTGGTTGGTGTGTTCAGTGCCAATGAGTACCTGACCCGGGCTAATTTGATGAAGGCCTACGATGCAAAAAAGGCGGCTACGCCTATTTACAAATCCCGTATTGTGGCAGTAGTAGGCGGCGGTAATGTTGCCATGGATGCTGCTCGTATGGCCCTCAGGCTTGGGGCTGAACAGGTCCATGTGATCTACCGCCGTACCAGAGAAGAAATGCCCGCCCGGGCTGAAGAGGTCGAACACGCCATGGAGGAGGGCATTGTGTTTAACTTCCTCCGCAATCCTACCCGTATTCTGGGAAATGAACAGGGCCGGGTTGTTGGCATGGAATTACAGCAATTTGAGCTTGGTGCGCCCGATGCCTCAGGCCGCCGCAGCCCGGTGCCCATAGCTGGCTCCGAGTATGTCTTCGACTGCGATACGGTTATTGTTGCCCTGGGCAATGAATCGAACCCCCTCCTGGTAAAAACCACTGAAGGGCTTGTGGTGGACAAAAAGGGCCGTATCGTAGTCGGTGCTGACCAGAAAACCTCCCTCGATGCGGTTTATGCCGGTGGGGATATTGTGCTCGGAGCCGCTACGGTGATCCTTGCCATGGGGGAAGGGCGCCGGGCTGCGGCGGCAATTAACGAGCTTTTAGCTAAAAAATAGAGCACCCCGTCTGGGGTTTATCCCGGCACCCGGGCTAGTCCCGGGGCTAGGGCTATCCCTGTCTGCGGTTTAGGCCGGGACAAACGGACTTGCGTCGGGCCCGGTAGTTTAGGCTGGGGCTTGTTTAATGTCTGCGATTATATTGATGAATAAAATTCGTACTGATAATCAGTTCCGTATTACCCTTTTCCTTGCTTGCTCCATAGGCGATACTCTCACTTTTCATAAGACGGAATAGATGATTATCAATCTCATCCATCGAAACACCGCATCGGTTGTTGAGCCAGGTTTTAAGGTCCTCTACAGGCACCTTATAGCGACCGTCATGGATTTTTACATTTAATTTCAGTGCAAAATCTGCGATGGCAAAGTTGATCCGGTCCTTAGGGCTGGTGTTCAGAAGTGCTTCAAGCTGTTTGTTGGTTTCCCGGATACGGTCCGAAAGAATCCCGATTATTTTCCAGGCAAATTTTCCGTTGGTAAGCACCAACCGTTCAAAGGCTTCATTGTCTACGGGAATGAGCCTGGTCGGTTTTATGGCTACCGCAGTGGCGGAACGGGGTTTCCCGTCGATAAGAGCCATCTCGCCAAAAAAGTCGTTTTTTTGGTCTATCGTTTTTAATACAATTTCCGCACCCTGTACTTGCTTTCGAAGCTCTACAGCTCCTTCTACCAGGATGAACATCAGTTCACCCGGCTCCCCTTCCTTAAAAATGATGCCGTTCACCGGGTAGGTATACACAGTTATATCTTCCATATTGATGAGTATAAACCGGTTCGCAGAATTCATCCAGTTTTGAGCTCAAGTAGGTACTCTTATTTCCACCGTTGAACCATTGTATGCTATAAAGATGTAATAAAATCCTGTCATTTTATTAACAAAAAGTACAAACAAAGGTGTACAATGTAAGGCCCTTAATGGGAATAACCAAACGAGGAGGTTTGTGTATGAAAAAGCGTTCTCTTATTCGGGTGGTGGCAGGTTTTTCTCTAGCGCTTACAATTCTGGTAGGCTGTGCTGGTGCACCTCAAACAGCATTAAGCCCTAAGGTAGATGCAAATCCATTGTCGCTCTCAATTTTCCATGTAAATGATACCCATGCAAAATTAGAATCAACGTTAACTGAATTAAAAGTTGATATCACTCCTGAACTTACGGCAAAACGAACCTTCGTTGAGCTTGGTGGATTTGCTCGGCTCTGGGCAGCGGTAGAAGCCCTCAGGGCAGAGAAACCTAATAGTTTCTTTCTTCATGCAGGAGATGTGTTCCAGGGTACCTTGTATTTTACTGAATTTAAAGGAAAGGCCGATGGGGACTTCCTGAATGCTATAGGGGTCGATGCTATGGTCATTGGTAACCATGAGTTCGATAAGGGACCCTCAGTCCTGGCTGATTTTATCAAGGATGTCAAATTCCCCGTACTGGCCTGCAATGTGGATCTTTCTGCGGAGCCTTCCCTTAAAAACAGTGTAAAGCCCTATGTTATTAAGGATGTAGCAGGTGCCAAGGTTGCCATTGTTGGTATTGCAAACCCGGAGACCCCTGATATTTCAAGTCCTGGTCCTACGGTTAAATTCCTGGATCCAGTCAGCTCCCTAGAAAAGGTTGTTAAGGAATTGGAAGCAAAGGGAATAAATAAAATTGTGGTGTTGAGCCATTGCGGCTATGAAGTAGATAAGGATCTAGGTAATAAGGTAATTGGTGTAGACATTATTGTTGGAGGTCATTCCCACTATGTACTCGGCTCAGTAGCTGATCTTGGACTGAAATCTCAGGGCGATTATCCTACGGTTATTCAAAGCCCAGCTGGAGACCCGGTTCTGGTCGTGACTTCCTGGAATTGGGCCAATATGATTGGTGTTTTAGATGTAGACTTTGATAAGGATGGGAAAATTATTTCTTTTAAAGGCAACAGCAAATTGTTAGCGGGACTTGATAAATTCCGTATTTATGACCTTCCCGATGCGGATGGGAAACTAAAACGGGTAGAATTTGTCCGTACTGCCGACGGAACGTACGCTGCCAAAGAATATGATGGGAAAGCTTATGCAGGAGTTCCTTCAGAAAAAGCGCTTTCCAATTATATGACCGCCTTTAACACCTTAGTGACCCGTTTTAAGAATGACCCCCGTTTCTTATTTATGGATCCCAAAAAGGAGGGGTTAGAAAAACTAGGGAAATATAGTCCGGCATTAAAGGCTCTCCAGGCAAAAATTGCAACCAAAGCAGAAGATGCTCTGAAACGAGGTAACAATACCGGTCCTGGTCCTATTATTGCCGATTCTATGATCTGGAAGACTGGAGCTGATATTGCTATTATGAATCCCGGTGGTGTCCGGACGGACTTAGATAGCGGAGATATTTCTGTTGCTAAGGTTTATGAACTCCAGCCCTTTGCAAATACCTTGGTAACCCTGGATGTATCAGGAGAAGAGGTTCTGAAAATCCTTGAAGACATGACCGATTTTTGTATTACGAGCTATGCAAAGGCTCCTGAGACTGCCTATGTGTATGTATCGGGGCTTAAACTGACCCTGCTGGTAAATAATGTCAAGGGCTCTCGGGTTACTGAAGTGATGGTAAAAGCTAAAGATGGGTCCTGGAAACCCTTGGAGCCACAAACCGCCTATAAGCTTGTGGTGAACAATTTCGTGGCCGATGGGGGTGATAAAAATGTCACCCTGGGTGCAATTCCCAAGGCCCGGAAGTATGATACGGGTTATGTGGACTCTGAAGCCATGCTCGACTATGTTCTTGGAAAAACCCTGAAAGAAACTAGAGAAGAACGGGTAAAGAATGTCTTTTAGTTAGTTTATAGGCACCGCTCACGCAGTGTATCGGCTTAACCGGTGTGGAGCATTGTTTCCTCACCGGTTTTTTTGTAAAAGTTATAGTAGTTTCAGTTTTCAAAAAATCTCTTATTGCAAAAAAATCCATACCGGTGCATTATAGGTATATGAAGAAAAGCATAGGTTTGTTATTCATTATCTTTTTTCTTGTATTTAGTAATGTTATTGTATTTTCCCAGGAAAAGCCCGATGCACTGAAAAGTTATCGGATTGGTCGGGATCTGGAAGTTCAGGGCAGAATGAGTGACGCCAATGCCCGGTATGACGAGGCTGTTCAGATCTGCAAACAGGAAATTGCCCAAAATGCTACCAATATGGATTCTTATACAGTCCTTACCTGGGCCTTATTACGTCAGAAAAAGTATAATGAGGTTATAGAGTGGGCTCAAAAAGGGCTAAAGGTGAATCCGAGTGACTATCGGGTTATAGAAACCATGGGTGAAGCCTACTTCTATCTGAATCAATATGATTTTTCATTAAAAAATATGCAGAAATACATCGAAGCAGCACCGAATGCGGAACGGGTTTCGGTGGCTTACTTTTTTATGGGAGAAGTGTATCGTATTAAGCAAAAATATAACCATGCAGATATCGCCTATTCCACTGCGGTACGGCTCGAACCTAATATGCCTGTGTGGTGGTATCGGCTTGGATCAGTTCGAGAGGCCCTGGGAGATTATGCCGGTTCTCTTTCCGCCTATGAACGGGCGGTTAAACTAAATCCTTCCTATAAAGAAGCCTTAGATGGTGCTGATCGGGTGAAGAAGCGGCTGGGCTAGTTGAGAACAGCTAACCACACCGTCCATACCAGGGCAGTCTGAAGGATAAGCACGAACCTTCCGGCAGCTCTTTCTCTTGTATGTTGTATAGTATTCTGCCAGCCCTTTTGAAGAACAGGTTTTTCTGAAAGGGACATCAGTAGTATATCGATACTTTCTATAGGTTTTTTCCAGTTAAATTGTTTTTTTTGAGCCAGAAGTTCTTCGAATATCTGGAATGATTCAGCGATGAGAGATCCGAAAGATCCAGGTAGCTGCAGATCGGATCGGATGCTTGTTTTAGACAACATAATAAGTGCTTCCAGGGTTACAGCCTTTTCGATTCCTGAGAGCAATGCCCCCTGGGTAACTTTAAATCCTACAAACTGGCAAATAACCTTACCATAGGGAACCAGTAAATTAAAGAAAATAATGTTGGCACTGATAAAGAGGGTCAATACCAGTGAATTTTGTTTTCCCTGCAACCATACAAAGCAATAAAAATATACAAATAAGCCTGCCCTGAAATACAAATTATGACTAAAAACCAGAGCAGGAATGCAGAGTAGCCCTGCGATAAATAGATCACTGCTGTGAAATAGTTTGTATGAGAGGTCTATTCGTTTTTCACGGTGTATCATGGTGGTGTTCCTGTAGTGCCCGTTTATACCAGAGGGAATGTTCAGAAAAATTCTGACAGAAGATACCCAGTAGCAGACCGGTAATGAATCCTAATAAGAGGAGAGGCGGGGCAATAAATTGAGCGCTCGGGCCAAATATAAACAGCCAGGCGAGCCCTATTTGTACTCCATTCGAAAGTATCGCCCCAACAAGGCCAATACCAATAAAACTAATGTTGTTCTTTCCAATCAATCTGCGCAGGACAAACATCCCCAGGGCTGAAGTAAGGGTTCCTCCTAGAGAGAAGAGAAAAACATAGGAAAACAAAGATCCAGTAAGAATTGCCTGACCAATAACCTTTAACATAACCAGTAATAAGAATGAACTGAAAGGGAACAGGTCTATGGCAAGCATGATAGGAATATTAGCAATACCGATACGGATAAACGGTAATGGTTTGGGAATGAGGTACTCAATGGTTGATAGAAAGAGACAAAGGGCTCCAAGCAAAGCTAGAGGAGAGTGCCGTTTAATAGGTTGATCCATCTAGCTCGTCCTTTGCTGATGTTCCGATTATTCGAACGAATACCTGGTTCGGCAAACAAGCTATCCATTGACCCGGCAGGCTGATTTCGCCCATAGCTATGCAGAGCTTGTTGTTACAGGGAGAATCTTCCACGTGAACATTACCATGATGGATTACCACTATGGTTGTTCCGAGGGGGCCCTGTACTGGTATGGTTTCATTAATAGAAAGGGGATATATATAGGACTGCCCGGTTCCTTCTATGACTACCTGTAGATCCTTTGTATTCCCAGTATAAACGAGAATAAATGAAGAAACAGTAATTACTATAGATGTTCCCAGCATTACCAGATCCCAGGGTCGGAATCTGGTAATGCTACGCTTAATGGCAGCCGCCGCAGTTGCAACCTTCATCGTCGCCACAATCACAGTCCTCCCCGCAGCCATCATCGTGCATGTGGGGATGTCCATGCTCCAGCTCTTCGGCTGTTGCGGCGCGAACATCAACAACTTTTACATCAAAGGTTAAATCCATACCAGCAAGGGGATGGTTGGCATCTACAGTGGCCATCCCGTTTGCTACTTTCGTTACGGTAACAATGCGGCTTCCGTCAGCGGTTTCTGCTTCAAACTGCATACCCGCTTCTACGGTACCAACACCCTGAAAGCGATCGAGGGGTACATTGATAACCAAATGTTCGTCCCGCTCGCCATAGGCATCTACGGCAGGAACGGTAATTTTAAAGGAATCCCCTGCGGTTTTGCCTTCCAGAGCTTTTTCAAGGCCGGGAATGAGGTTGTCATTGCCGTGGAGATACGAAAGAGGACCTGCTCCGGAAGACGTATCGAGAACTTGTCCTTCGGGATCGGTGAGGGTGTAATCAATGCTGACTACGCAATCTTTAGCGATATTCATAACCTTTTGTAGCACATTTATACTATCGTTTCCAGTAGGTAACAGGGGCTTTATAGTACACCCATAGCCCGGTTCCATGCGTTTAGTACCCGTTCGATGACTTCATCTATATGGGTGTTTACCTTCTGGCGAGAAGGATCTTTGAGGTACCAGTCTACCGATTCGCGGATCCCTTGGCTGAAAGATATGGTGGTTCTAAAGGTTGGGACGAGACGTTTTAGTTTAGAGCAGTCAAAAACCGCCGAATAGGTCTTGTCTCCGAGAAAGTGGGCGCCCATGTCAGGATCTATCTGAGCGATAAAATCTGAAGGGATGTGAACAATTTTTGCTTCTACCCCTAGAGCCTGGGCCAGGGTGTAATGAATGGCATCCCAGGTTAATGCTTCGTCGCCGGTAATCTGGATTGCTTCGCCGATGGCGGCCCGGTTCCCCAGGATTCCTGCCAGGCCTACCGCAAAGTCTCTACTGTGGGTTAAGGTCCACAGGGATTGGCCGTCTCCATGAACAACCACTTCCTTACCAGCGAGCATCCGGGCCGCTACGGTGAAATCGGAGGATGTCCAGGCGGTGGGAAGCCAGGATTTGCTGTACGTATGAGAGGGGCGAATGATGGTCATGGGGAAACTCCGATCACGCCACTCCCGGGTAAGTCGTTCTTCACAACGGATTTTATTCTGAGAGTATTCCCAGAAGGGATTTACAAGAGGAGTCGATTCAGTAATTACATGATGTACTGGTGGTTTCCGATAGGCTGAGGCACTGGAAATAAAGACATAGTGGCCGGTCCGGCCAGAAAAGAGCCTGATATCCCGTTCTACATCCTCTGGTGTGTAGGCTATAAAATCTACAACAACGTCAAAGGTGCGGTTTCCCAGGGCTGTCCGTACTGCAGGTTCATCATGAATATCTGCAGTAAGCTGGTGTACGTCGTTGAGGGGATTGTTTTGTAGGGATGTTCCTTCAATGGTGGGGCCATCTCCCTGCAAGGCACTCTTTGTTTTATCCTTAAAAAGTCCCCGGTTAAGATGATAGAGCTCATGGCCCTGGGACAGGACCTCAAGAGATGTATCATAAGAAAGATTTCCCGTACCACCGATGAATAAGATTTTCATACAAATCCTCCTCTTTAATTGATGAGCACTTTGAGAAATCAAAGTTCCATTGGAACCTTCTCAGTTTCGCGAAGGTGCTGTAAAGTCAGCTTCCGGTACCAGATCGATCATATCTTTGGACCCGGTAACAACCCAGGTAATGGTACCTTTCAGGAGGTATTTGTTAACAGCCGCTTGTACCTGATCAGCCTTGAGGCTTTCAATGTTTCTCATGTCCTTAAGGTAGCTCCGGTAGTCTCCTGTGTTGATAACCGATGAGATGATGGTAACTGCTTGTTGGGCATTTGTTTGTTGATTCTGATAGTATTCATTGATAAACAGAGCCTTATAGGTAGGGAGTGCTTCTGCTATGGGGACCCGTGCAGAAGGATCTTCCGCTATATCTTCATCAATAGCTATGCAGTATCCCCGGCCAAAGTCCGCTAAAGCTTCATCAATATAAGCCTTAATGGTATTGGGGACTTTAGTTTTATACATAACAATAGATCCATAGTTGGCAGGGAAAGCACGGATGTAGGCTGCAGGTGAATAAGTTGCACCATATTTATCTCGGACAACATTAAAGAGCAGGTCCGAAACTATTTTTAGCCCCACATTCAGAGCCATATAGTCAGGATCGGTGGGAGCAGGAGCGGGGAAATCGCCCCGAAGATATGCCAAACCCCGGGATGCGGGGTACTCATGACGTACCAGTTTCGTTGTATTGGAAAAAGTTGGAGTGTGAGGGGGGAGGGGTATCTTTTTATCAGGAATGGTTCCGATGCTTGCCTCGAGCTGTTTATACAGTTTATCAGGATCGACTGCTCCGACGGCCACTATAAAGATCCGATTTGCAGAAAATTGTCTGGCATACCATTGGGTTGCATCTTGCAGCTGCATCGAGTTTAAGGATGCTATGGTCCCTTCCGGTACATTGCCATAGGGGTGCTTACCAAAAAACTCCCGGTTCATCACTTCAGTAGTTTTCGTCCAGGGATCCTGCTCTTTGGATTGCAGGGCCAGTTGAGTATCAGAAAGCACCTGGGCGAAATCTTTTTCGAGAAAACTGGGATGTACAAGGCAATCTGCCCAGATCGGGATGAGAATATCAAGATATTTCTGGAGGCCCGTCACGCTGAAGGTGGCATATTCAAAGTTACTGAAGGCCCCAAGGGAAGAACTTGTTGCATCGAGCAGGGATTGGATCTTCTCATAGCTATAATTTTTACTACCCCTTGCCATAGTTTGGAGGGCAACCTGTTCAAAACCTGCCGTTTCTGGGCTTGCAAGAAGACTCCCCCCGCGGAGTACTAGGTTCAGGGTAAAAACCTGGCTCGCATTGCTTTGTTTTATAATTACAGGGATACCGTTAGATAAGGTAAAGGTAGTAAAGCTTTTCAGGTTTTCCTGTTCAAAGACAGAAAGATTTTGGGGCTTAAAGGCCTCTGTGTCCAGGGCGAGGGGGAAGGGGGATGAAGTACAGCCCATAAATAGAAGGGCTATGAAAAGGGATCCTATGAAAAGAGTTTCGATGGTTTTAAAAGTTCGTGGTTTGTTCATGGTATGAGATCCTCCCTATCGTTGCTGCTGCCACCAGAAAGCGGTTTCCGGTGATATTTCCTGGTATCCGTAACTGGTTATATCTGTCTGTAATCCCGGTTCTTTCCATCCATCGGCGGTAGAAAATCGTACCGCAGTGGCCACCGCCGGCCGGCTGTTTTCATCAACCCCAAGAATATAACGACGGATAAGGTCCTGGATATCCTGAAAGGTGACGGCTTTGCAGTTTTTCTCATATGAAAAAAAATAATCAGTGCTTGCCACGGACCACCAGAAGGTCAGGGTACCGGTAACAAAACTGGATGCAACCTCCATGGAAAGCAAATTGTGGTCAATCAATTTGGTTTTTGCCTTTTCCAGTTCTTCTTTTCCAAAATAGGACTCTGGATTTTGCGCGATGATGGAGAATTCCTCAAGAAGCAGCTTACGAAGGGCTTCGGTTCGGATGATAAGAGAAGGAGCATCGGGCATGCCCATCTTGAAATAGGTGGTAAAGCCGTAACTGCCACCGTCCCGGCTGGTTGGGTAGGAAAAATCGATGTACCGTTCATCGTAGAGTCCAGGGCTCTTTTTCATTAGAGTTTGTTTAAAACGACCCACAGGGGATGAAAGCAGATACAGAAGTACATCTGAGGTGTAAGTATCCTTGGTTTCTCTGAGTACATCAGGACCTCGCCAGAGGAATTGTACCATGGAGATCCCGCGATAAAAGGTATCATCTGCATAGGCAAGTTTTATATTTTGGGGAAAGGGACTCTGGGGCGGTTCGGCGATAACAGGGGCCGCCCCGCCTTGCCAATCACCAAACCATTGTTCAGCCAGCTTAAACGCTTCATTAGGGTTTACATCTCCTGCAATCATGAGGGCTGTATTCCGGGGTATGTAATAGGTTTCCCGCATCCGTTGTAAATCGGCAACGGTTGTTTTTTGTATATTTTCTTCCGGTCCGTCTATATTTTTGCGCCAGGGAAATCGATAGAAGACCCTGGATTGCAGAGCATTCTGGAAAATGTGATCAGGATCGGTATGGTAGCCTCGAATCTCGTTGATAACGACTTCTTTTTCCTGTTCAAGTTTTGATTCGTTAAATACAGGTTTTTTGACTGCCCATGCCCAAAACTCAATTCCCTCGGTAAGTCGATTAGATGGGACTGTAATGAAATAGTTTATATATTGGCTGCCTGTAGCTCCATTCCAGTTAGGCACACCCATTCGGTTTAAGGCAGCGGTAAAAGCTGCCTGGGTTGGATATTTTTCATTTCCCGCAAAGAGCATGTGCTCATAGAGGTGGAATATACCTGCATTCTCCGGGTTTTGTGCTGAAGCCCCACCCCGGAATACGACACATACTGTCGCAAGGGGGACCGCATGATTCTCTACGACGAAAACCTCTAATCCATTTGGTAAAACTTTGTGGGTTAAGGGACTGGCTGATCCGGTCTCTGAAAAAGCCCCTGGAATACACAATACATTGGTGAACAGCAGACAAAGGCCAAGTAATAGTCGTTTTTGTATGTTCATGCAAACCTCCTGGAAATGTTTGAAGTATTCCTGAGATTTTACTAATTGTCCATCACAGGTATTGAATTTTGTATTATAATAATAATGCAGTAAGAGAAAAAGGAGGCTACCAATGCGTAAAAAGGCATCTGATATTATTGTTGATTTGGTTTCGTCCCTACAGGGAGCCCCCTATCCCAGTTCGATTAATAATGAGCTTTATACCATCTGGTATGAACATGCTCAAATTGCCGCCCAGGAAGCCTTGCATTTTGTAGAACGGAAACGAGCACAGGAAGCGAAGGATACGTCTCTTGATACGATGGTTGACCAGGTACAGGCAAAACAGAAAAAGTGAAAAATGCCCCGGGTTGTAATTCCTCGAGGCAAAATGCTGCAGGGCTGGATTTTAATCAACCCTTCTCTGCTCCTACAGTAAGACCTGCAATAAAGTATCGCTGGAAGAAGAGGAAGATTACCAACGGCGCCGCGGCTGCAATGATGGATCCTGCGGCAATCATATTATAGTTTGATATAAACTCCCCCTGCATGTTAGCTAATCCCAGGGTAACGGGTTTAAGCCTGTCTATCTGCAAAAGGATAAGAGACCAGAGCAGGTCATTCCATATCCAGGTAAATTCTAATACTCCAAGAGCCGCCATAGAAGAGACTGAAAGAGGAAGAACAATTTTACGATAGATATAAAAATCATTTGCTCCATCAATCCGTGGGGCTTCGATCAAACTAAAGGGAATCTGTTTCATGAAATTCCGCAGGAAGAAGGTACAGAATCCGAGTTGAAAGGCAATGTGAAAGAGAATGATTCCTGGGTAGGTATTGATGAGTCCTGTGGTATCTGAAAACCGGTAGACGGGGATGAGGAGCATCTGAAAAGGTATGAGCATACCGGTAATAAAAATGATAAGTACGGTTTTGTTCAGTCTGAACTTATAAAAGGCTAGGGCAAAGGCTCCGAGGCTTGAAACAAGAAGGGCTCCAATGACTGATGGGATGGTAATAATCAGCGTATTGACCACATAACGGGCCATGCCGACCTTAGCCCATACTTCGGCAAAATTAGAAAATACCAGTTTTTTAGGGGGAGCCCACATTCTGGGGCTTGCCATGAGTTCATCCATCGACTTAAGGGATGTAAAGAACGCTATGGCTATGGGGATGAGCCAGCTTGCAACCAGGAGGGTCCCCACTACATAAAAAGCAAACTTGAATAAAAACTTACGATTCGCAGACATCGTCATGGGAATAGCCTCCGTTTATCGCTGTAATTCGTTTTTCATGGTGTTGGATACATATACAACGATGAATCCAAAGGTAATCAGAAACTGGATGACCGCGATGGCGGAACCATAGCCATAGTCCTGGTAATGGAAGGCTGAAGAGTACATATAGCTTGCCAGAACTTCTGCGGCCCGGGCCTTGGTATTGGTCATAACGTACACAATATCAAAGGAACGCAGTGAATCGATAATGGAGATAGTGACTGCAACCATCGTAGCAGGGGCGAGCATCGGAATGATCACATGGCGAAAGCGCTGACCCCAGGTTGCACCATCAACTGTTGCAGCTTCAATGAGTTCTTCAGGAACATTCTTTAGGCCTGCTAGGTACAGGATCATTACATAGGGCACCTGACGCCACACTCCAACTACCACGAGGGCCATGGTCATATATCGTTTATCCCCAAGCCATTGTTTTGCCCAGCTGTCGAGCCGGGCTACACGGAGTAGTGTGTTCAATGCGCCAAAATCGGGATGGTAAATCCATGCCCAGATAGTACCGATGACGGCAAAGGAAAGGGTCATGGGAACATAAAAAAGGGTTTTATACAATCGTGCTCCGGTATAGTCCTGGTTAAAGAGCATAGCTATTCCGAGTCCTAGTGGAATGGGGATACCGACAAAAAACACAAGCCAGATAAAGTTGTTCCAAAGGGCTAGATGAAATTGTGGATCCTGAAAGAGCCGGATAAAGTTGGCTAGACCTATAAATTTTTGGCCATACATGATGGTATCACGATATGTAAGGCTGAAGAGCAGGCTTTGCAATACGGGAATGATGACCCAAATAAGGTACATCGTTAAGGGTAATGCCAGAAAGGCCCAGGGTAACAATTTATCTTTATGAATGCGCAGGGTCATCGGCGTATCTCCTTGAAAAAAGAACGCTGCAGCCAGAGGGCCGCAGCGCTGTCGTATCAGATTATTTTACTTGCTGTAGATCCGGACCCGTTCCTTATCCAGAGCCGTCAGAATGGAATCGAGCTGAGAAGGATTAGCAATAATGTCGACGATGGCGTTCATGCCTTTGGCGGCCATTTCTTCCGGAGCATCCCGGTCATAGAACTGCATGGCAGTTTTTGCACCAAGAACCATGTCCAGACCGCGCTGAGCATCCGCATTTGGTACGGGTACTTTTTTGTTAGCCGCGAGCCGTCCGAGGGGCTTGCAGAACTTTTCCTGGGCTTCTGCGGTAGCGAGGTAAGCCATAAATTTCTTTGCAGCTTCCTTGTTCTTTGCGTTCTTCGGGATCATAAAGCCGTCGGTGGGGGTATCTACCGCATAGTCAGACCGGCCGAAGGAGGGGAAGCGGAAGAAGTCGATCTTGTCCTTTACATCGGCGGGAGCTACGTCCTTAATAAACTGACCCATGAGGTACATTCCGGCTTCTCCGCGGAAGAGGATATTGGCCGCTTCCTGCCAGGAATAGCTGGCTGCGTTAGGCATAAAGTAACCCCGTTTAGCCATTTCTGCGATATACCCGAAGGTCTTCTTTACCGCAGGATCCGTATAAGGAACTTCGCCCTTGGTCAGTTTTACATGGAATTCACCGCCATTGACTGCGCTGTCCATATAGTCGAACCAGCCGCCGGCAGTCCAGGTGTCCTTAGCGCCGATTGCAATGGGAGCAATCCCTGCGGCTTTCAGTTTGTCGCAGACAGCCATGAATTCATCTGCGGTTTTGGGAATGGAAAGGTTCAGTTTGGTAAAGACATCCTTGTTGTAATAGACGGCCCACCAGTACCAGCTCTGGGGCATGAAATAGATGTTGCCATTGTAGCTGGATGCGGTTTTAAAGGCTGGGGGAAATTCGGCTTCGAAGGATCCGCCGGGGAATACATCATTGATAGGTTCCAGAAGCCCCTTTTCTGCAAAGGCCTGCATGCGGTAGCCGGCGAACCAGGTGACCACATCGGGGGCCTGTTTGGAAGTAAGCCAGCTGGGAAGCAGGGTCTTAAACTGCTCATGGGCGGTGGTGTTTACCGTAACCTTGATGTCGGGATTCTTTTTCTGGAAGTCATCTACAAGTTTCTGGAAGGTTTCCTTGGGTGCCTGGTCGGACATGTAGGAATTGATGACCAGTTCGTTTGAACCGCTCGCAAAGGCGGTTGCTGCGATGGAACACGCAACGATAACGGCGAGGTACTTTTTCATACCATAAGCCTCCTTTGGTATAGGACTCTGATTTCAGTCAGCGATCTGCTGGCTGTCTACCAAGACAGTGTATGGCCGCTTGTAGGCTGGCGAAAGGGACAGAAGTCCCATAAAGAGAGATTTTTGTTGGTATAATTGTACCTAATTATGGTAGCGAATTTCGTTGGCCAGCTGAATTATTTCGAAACGGTCTTTTACACCGAGTTTAGAATAAATAACACTCACATGGTTACGGACCGTTTGTTCGGCTATATTCAGCTTTTTGGCAATCCCTTCATTATCAAGGCCCGTGGCAATGAGGGTAAAGATTTCCCGTTCCCGTTTTGTCAGGGTATTAAACCATTCAAACTTTTTTGAGATCGAATCAACCTTTGGCTTAGTATCGTCATAGAGTTGATGCACGAGCTTGGCTGCAATCTGGGGGGAGATTTGCATGACCCCGCCACGGAGGGCCCGAATTGCAGCAATAAGCTCGGTGGGGGAAATATCCTTTAAAAGGTAACCGGAAGCTCCTTCTTTGAGGGCATCCCGGACATACTCATCCTCATCATAGGTGGAAAGCATAATGATTTTTGTATTAGGTAGATAGGACCTGAGCCTTTTTGTAGCTTCGACACCGTTCATAATGGGCATGTGGACGTCCATGAGGACCATGTCGGGAGCGCCCGAAGTTTTTGCCAGCTCCAGGGCAAGCTCTACCGCCTTTGATCCATTCTCTGCAAGTCCCACTACTACAATATCGGTAGCATAATTTTCAAGGAAGGTTTTAAGACTTTGGGCAAACAAAGGCTGGTCATCGACCAGCATAACTTTAATTTTTTCCATACCTACCTGCTCTTATGGGTATATGAACTAACACTTTAAAGCCTCCTTCTGGGGCATTGCCTGCTTTTATAGTTCCTCCAAGGTTTTTAATTCGTTCTTCCATCCCGGATAATCCTATGCCCTTCACGATATCTTTGGCCCCCAGACCATCATCCTGTACACTTAATTCTAGGTGGTCATCAACAATCCAGAAGTGGACCCACACATGACTTGCCCGGCCATGCCGCATGGCATTGGTCAGGGCTTCCTGCACTACCCGATAGACCGCCATATCAATCTCATCCCCAAAACTGGGGGGCATGTTTCCCGCTTCTATAGAGACCTGAATGCCAGTAACCCGTTCAAAGACGGACTTTATCTTATAAATAGCCGCAATACCCCGTTCACGGTGGGTGTCGCTGGCCCGCAGTTCCCGGAGGGCCCGTCGGGTTTCCTGGAGCCCTTCCTTGGCCTGAACCCGTACAGTGGTGTGTAATTCTGCCAGGGCCGCCGGGTCCCGGCCGCCCATACTGATGGCCGCATCCATGAGGGCGATGATATTGGTAAAAATATAGCCAGAAATGTCGTGTATTTCCCGGCTGATGCGGTTCCGTTCCCGGGTAATGGCTTCTTCATCGGCGGTACGGGCATAGCGCTGCAGGTCCTGGTTAAATTCGGACAACCGGTCAATGGTGACATCAAGATGGGATACCGTTTCCTGAGCCGCCTTTAGTTTATCCTGCAAAGCCCGAATAAAGGAAACCGAAAGCATGACTACGAAGAGAACCGCCACAAAGGTAATTTCTGAAGGTCCATCAATCTGGGGAATTGGAGAGGTAAGCATGGTTTCCCCAAGCAAGTGGCTTGGGTGCTGGAATATTGCAAATAGAACAAGGGCCGCAGAGCCGGCGATGCTATTGGCCGGCCAAAAAAGGTAGAGGCCGTTAAGGATAAAAAACGCGGCGGCCAGACACAGTTTGATGGTAAGGTAAGCTTCTATCGAATAACCGAGCAGTATGTAGGCAATGACTGCGCCGAGCCAGGCGAGTATTTTACCCGGCAAGGTTGTGGTTATGATCATTAATAATCCGGCGATACCTAAAAACAGGTAGGAGATGATGACCGTTGCCCAAAGATCAAAATTAAGTGCCGAGCCGGTGTTAAGAAAAAGAATAAGGCCAATACTGTACAGGAGGACCGCTATCAGTAATAGGGTAATCTGTACAGCACGGCACATTTATGAAAGCAGTCCCTTAATGATGAGGTCTGTAGCTTCATCTTCGGTGAGACCCCGGCTCAGGAGGGTTTCCAGCTGTTTGGAATCTACCGATCCGATGGCTGCCTCATGGGTTACATGGGCCCGATGGTCCTTCACGAATACTATGGGAATGGCCCTGGCTTGGGCTTCTCCCTGAACGATTTCTTTGCAATCCACATGGCCCCGGGAATAGGGAGCTTCGGCAATAATTTCGTTTTCTATTATCGCCTGGGCCTGTTCTTTCAGTGCGATGTGGCTCGTCAGAATCCCCACCGCATTTTCGCCTTTGAGCTGTACCGCTTCGCGGATATGGATAGCGTCGTTCAGTCTGCCATAGAGCCGGGCTTTCATATCCAGAACCGCATCCTTTTCGCAGTAGCCCTGATAATCGAGTTCAACCACCCCTGCCGCACCTTGAATCAGTTCAAACTCGGTGCTGTAGCGGGCGTTTTCATCGAGATACACAACTGTTTTAGGGACTATGGTTACCCCGCCCTTGGGGCCATGAATATGCCGCTCGAAATATGAAAGGGTTGCATTCTTTTGTAATTCGATCTTTGCGTCCATGAGGTGCTGAACATTTACCGCATTGGGAAAGGTACAATGGGCCATAAATTGGGCTTTTGCCCCCTCTTCTATCACCGTATGGGAGATAATTTTTTGCACCCCGTTGTCGGGAATTATGCCGAAGCAGAAATGGACAGGCTTTGCAATGACCGTGCCGGCACGGACACGGATTTCTACCCGGACGCCTTCGGCAAAACTTTCGGACGTTACCTCGAGTCCATCTACCAGGTGGGCGCCAAGCACTTCGTTGCCGTGTATTTCGATATGAGCCACGTCCGGGCCATAGTGATGTTGATTGATGGAAGCCAGCAGTTCCGCCAGCAGTTCTTCTTTTTCATTCGTTGCCATAGTTATTTCCTGTCAATATCGGGACAACCCACATGGGTACAGGGCGCACATTGTCCGTTAAAATAATCGAGCATCCTGTCCATGGGACCCTTGTCTACAATCTGGCCCGCACAGAGAAGAAATGCATGATCCGCCTGCTGAAGTACTTCACCGCTGTGGGTAATGAGGAGTACTGTGGTTCCTTCGGCCTTAAGTTCCCGAATGACCGTGAAGATATGCTGAATGGAGTCGATATCTACACCGCTGTCCGGTTCATCCATCAGGAGGAGCCGGGGTTTCATGGCATACACCGACGCCAGTTCGATCCGCTTCCGTTCGCCCCCCGAGAGGGTCTTGTCGACAGCCCGGGATCGATACCGATTGGGATCGAGTCCTACTACCCGAAGGGCCTCGTCCACCAGGACTAGTCGCTTTTCCCTGGCCCCTGCCAGAATAAAGTCAGGTACCGACAGTCCCTCGAATCGGGCAGGTTCCTGGAATACCAATGTAATACCAAGCCGGGCCCGTTCATCAACCGATAAGTTATTGATGAGCTCGCCGTTAAAGCGGATTTCCCCTTCGATATCCCGGTAGCCGGAGAGCCCCATAATGGTTTGGGCAAGGGTCGATTTACCGGCCCCGTTTGGACCGATTACTGCATGGACATAGCCCTGCCAGATATCCGCAGAAATATCATGCAGCAGGGGTCTGCCGTCTTTCACCAGAGACAAATTTCGAATTTCTAGTAAGTTCAACGATGGATTCCTTTCGGTAAAAGTATATCCACTTGACCCTTCTGGCGCTAGCCCCCCGCCTGCAGGGGTAATCCCAAGACAGCTTTTAGGAGGCCGTCGGCAAGCCGGCTAGCCCCCCACCTGTAGGGTGCATGGGTCTACGTTTTTCTAGGCATCTACTCCCAGCATGATTTTGAGGATCCAGCCCAGGGTAAAGGAGAATGCTGCTACCCCAAGACTGATAAAGGTCATTTCCCAGAACCGCTGTCTGAAATTGAGATCCTTGGCGACAGAGATATAGTAGTTAAACAGGAAAATAATCACCACTACAATAGCCAGGGTTATGGCAAGGCTGATGAACTTATAGGGTATGAGGAGGAAGGGCAGTATCATCAATATAACCGTAATAAAATAGGCAAGGCCGGTATAGAGGGCTGAACGGGCTGCCTTGGGGTCCCCCTCAGCTTTCGAGGAGAGGTAGTCCGATGCTGCCATGGAAAAAGCAGCAGAAATGCCGGTAACGAGCCCGGCCAGCGAAATAATTTTGGTATCCCCTAATGCGAGGGTAAAGCCTGCAAGGGCCCCAGTCAGCTCCACGAGGGCATCGTTAAGACCGAGTACAATGGAACCCACATATTGGAGGAGCTCCTCATCCAGCATAGCGAGGAGGCTTTTCTCATGGGCTGCCTCATCTTCGGCAATTTTTTTTACTTCTGGAAAGGCCGCTTCAATTTCAGCGTATTTACGGGAGGCGGTGCCTTCATTTTTTTCCATCCGTTTCAGGACGAAGGTAAGCCCTAAGATGCGGGCGAGCATTACGGTCCGCCAGACCTTGCCCCAGTTTGGTTCTACCTCTACACCGGTTTTGGTTTTCCAGAATTCAGCATGAGCCTTTTCGGCCTCACCAATGCTCCGCAGAACCTGAGCATTCTGTTCGTTTTTGGCAAGATCCGCCAGCTTGGTATAGACATGATATTCGGTAATTTCATTTCGCTGAGCTGCAAGTATTTGTTTTTTTAGAGCCTCGTCCATAGGTAAACTCCTTTGTACCAAATGTATAGACCTTTATAAATCTAAACTCGGGGCAAAACTCAGGCAACGTGTAGCTAAGCCCTACTAACTAAACCCTACGCAAGCTTATAACCGAAACGCCGCAGAAGGCCCTTCCGGTCAGCCTTATCCTGTTCCCCTTCTGTGCCCTTGGGGCTGGCTCCATCAATGACCCCCATAATGCCTCGGCCCTGGTCGCTGGTGGCTACCATTACCTGTACGGGGTTGGCGGTGGCACAATAAATCTGGCAAACCTCGGGGCAGGCTTTAATACGATCCAGTACATTGATGGGATAGGCGTTTTTCATGATGAGATAAAAGGTGTGCCCAGCGCCTACCGCGAGGGCACAGGCTTCGGCGGCCTTTACCAGCTCAGGGTCATTCCCCTCGGTTCGAACCAGGCAGGGACCAGAGGCTTCGTTAAAGGCGAGGCCATAGCGGACCCCCGGTACCGAACCGGCCATGATTTCCGCCAGGTCTTCCACGGTTTTAATAAAGTGAGACTGTCCGACCACAATATTAAGATCCTGTGGGACCGGCAGTTGGACCAGTTCAAACTCAAGCTTCATGGGAACCTCCTCTTATAACAGGGCGTCCAGATCCACCTCGCAGGCGGTACAGGGCATGGTGATACCCCAGTTTTCCAGAACCTGGGGGTGTACTTCACCAAAGACCCCGATACGCTGCCCTTTATATACAATACCTGCGGCTCGGCCTGGAATAAATCTGTTATCCACGACTTCTTCTACCTCGTATTCACGGGAAAGATAGTAGAACAGGGCCTGGAGTTGGCTTGCGACGGTATTAAAGTTAGCATCGGAAGCGGCATGGACAAAGCCCAGATGCTGCCGGGTTTTTACCCCATAGTTTTCTGAGGCATCCCGGTAAGCCACTTTGCCTACTTCAAAAATTTTATGGGGGAACACCGCATGGGCCGAAACAGATTCGGAAATCATGAGGGAAGCCAGCACCGAATCCCGGACATATTCATAGTTTTCAGTCATGGGATTGCTGATCCGGACGATCTGGGATCCATCCCGGCACATCTTTTCGATAAAATCCTTACCGGATCCGAGATAGTTGTAAATCATCTCCTGGTATCCAAGGCCGATCATCAGTTCCTTCACCTTGCGGGAGAACTGGGTGATGGGGGTAAGCCGTCCAATGGTAAAGTCCCGGGGTTTCAGGGGGGTAAAGGATGGCAGAGTTCGGCCGATCATGACATCCTCAACCACATCCGCCGCATGGAGGAAGTCGTTCCGGTATTCCGGCGGATAGACCCTGAGGCCCATCGTTTTTTCACTGGAACCAGCTTCGGTGTCCTCTGCCAGTTCAGCCCTACAGCCCATCCGTTGCAGGGCCGCTACACAGTCGGGGCCGCTTAAAGCTTCGCCGAGGAATTTTTCGATCCGTTTCAGGGAACAGAAGGTCGGTTTCTGGAAATAGTAGGGGAAGGTGAGGGTTCTGCCAAAGGGGGTGTCATAGGGGTATTCGACGGTGACCGGATGGACCGTATAGCCCATATCTGCGAAGTCGCAGGCAGTCATGTTGACTGCCAGGGTAAGGGACTCGAGGTCCGTACCGGTCATTTCCACAAAGAGTTCCGAATCACCTACTTCCACAGCCCCAATCCGGGCACTGTTGATAACCGGCGGGAACGAGAGGGTTTCCCCCGCAGCATCGGTGAGATAGGGGAACTTTTTATAGGATGAAACAATGTAGCCGTACTCCTGGCCTTTGGGGTGTTTTTCACAGATTTCTTGGAGGGACAGTTTTTCATCCATCCCAAGGGGGATGAATCTGGTCGTGTCAGGGTCAGCAGCGGTATATTGAACCGGCCACTTGATTAAGCTGGTCCGGTATACCCCCATGGCGATAGACCGGCGTTTGCGGCCAAAATTCCAGCATAGCTTTTCCTGGGTCTGGATAATATCCTTAAGGCGGCTGTCATCAATGGCTTTTCCGCTGACCACATAGGCTGCGATATAGGGCCGGATATCTTTCAGGGCAGGGGCCACAACAACACGGTACTGTTTCGATTCCTGAACAGCGCCGGGCCGGGAAAAGAAGGTATAGGCGGGGATACCGCTGCCACTGTGGATCCGTAATTGTCGGGCCACCCCTGCAGTAGACCAGAGGTCAGGTCGGTTTGTATCATTCAGCTCGATTTTTAAAACCCGCTCGGCTTCCGGCTGGGTTTTATCAGAGTCTTCGTCCAATTCTGCCTTGGCACAGGTCAGAGCTTCCTCAAAGGCATCCCGATCGAGCCAGCGTTTGCCCACCAGGCTGTAAAAAAGTTGTTCATTCACTTCTATCTTTGGCATGCTGCTTACTCCATTCCATACTTGCGTTAGGCTCGAGGGGCAGGATAAGTCTCTGCTCCTCGGCCGTCATTTATTGGGCCGAGCGGGCCCCTTCCTTGGCACGTCTCAGTCGGACATTTTCGATATCGTAGCTAAAGAGTTCCCGCAGGTCATTGAGGCCCAGAGCCATGAGGGCCATGCGGTCAATGCCGATACCCCAGGCGGCAACGGGGACATCGACGCCGAGGGCTTTGGTTACTTCGGGCCTGAAAATTCCGGAACCGCCCAACTCAAACCATCCCAGCACGGGATGCTTGATATGAACCTCTACGGAAGGTTCGGTGAAGGGGAAGTAGCCCGGCACATATTTTACTTCCTTGGCTCCGGCTACCTCGACGGCAAACATTTCAAGGAATCCCAGGAGGGTTCTGAGGTTAACCTCTTCTCCAAGAACAATCCCTTCAGTTTGATAGAAGTCAGACAGGTGGGTTGCATCGACCCGGTCATAACGGAAACAGCGGACAATGCCAAAATACTTGCCAGGCACCTTGGCTTTAGGAAGCTGTCGGGCAGACAGTACGGTCCCCTGACTGCGGAGGATGAGCCGCCGGGTAAATTCCCGGTCAAAGGCATAGTTCCAGCCCCGGCTTCCGGTATCGCCGCCATTTTCATGGGCTGCAGCAACCCGGGAAAGCCAGGGTTCTTCGATGAATTGGGCCTTGGTAGGTTCAGCTACATAGTACACATCATGAATATCCCGGGCAGAATGGAACTGGGGCATAAAGAGGGCATCGGAGTTCCAGAATTCGGTCTCCACAAGGGAGCCATCGAATTCTTCAAAGCCCAATGATACCAGTTTATCCTTTACATCTTCCAGGAATTTTGCATAGGGGTTGGAACGGCCCACGAGGAGCCGGCTCGGAGGAACCTTGACGTTATAAGAACGGAAGGAAGCACCCTTCCATGTGCCGGATGCGAGCAGTTCAGGGGTAAGGCTCCCTATTTCGTCCCCCGTAATACCCGCTGCTTCCAGGGCTTTCGCCAGTTCAGTATGGATCTCGGTAAAGGCAAAGACCACCGTTTCCCGCTCTACGATACGGAAAGCTGCGTCACTGGCGCCTCGTTTTTTGGCAACCCCGGCCATAACTGCCTTTTCTGCTTCGCTCAGGGAGCTTTCCGCCAGCATGCCGCCCTCTGCGGCGGCGGCTTTTTCGAGGAGCCGGCGCAGGAGCGCCATTTTTTCAGCAATTTCACCCTTTGCCGGGAGCCCGTTATCCAGTATGTCCGCCGCCGCAGTGGCTAGCACGACCCGTTTTGCCTCATCCATGGCGAGAATGCCCGCCTTAGAGAGGGCTCCAAAGGCGCTGCCGACGTCCTTGTTTTCGATACCAAGGGCTGAGGCAATTTCCGGGAGTCTGAGGCCCGATTTGGTTTTTAAGAGCTTCAACATCCGCTCTTCCGGTGTGCCCTGGTCTTTCCATTGGCGGCCTAAATCGGTAAGTTCATACAAAATATGGGTTTCCCGCCGTACTTCTCGTACAAGCCCTTTGCTTGAAAGCCAAGACAGGGCCTGGTTCCCGTTACCGCTCTTAAAGCCCAGTTCTGATTCTACTTTTTCGATTGTTAATTCATCCTGCAGTGTATAATGCCGGATAATCCGGACTTCTAAGGGATGCAGATTTTTTACCAAACCTTGAATATCCATGAAAACTCCCAATTACCCTGGCGATTATCGAGCCGGGGCCTAATTCTATATATAGAGACTTCTCAGAACATAGGCAGCTATGAGAGGTCATCATAAAAAATCTTTGTTATACGTTACCCGAGAAGGGCCTTCCTGTAAAGACCGGCCAGATTATTTATGGACGATTCGACTGGAATGGTTCATAATAAAGGTTATGAAATCCCTAACCAAAGAACTCTGGTTCGAGACCAGAAAGAAGCGAGAGTTTATTAACATAACGCCTCAGGTTGCCGATCTTGTTCGGGAATCGGGGGTTCAGGAGGGACTATGTCTGGTAAATGCCATGCATATTACCGCCAGTGTGTTCATCAATGATGATGAGGGAGGGTTGCACCAGGATTTTGATGTGTGGCTTGAAAAGCTGGCTCCCCATGAGCCAGTTTCTGCTTACCGGCACAATGTGGGTGAAGATAATGCGGATGCCCACATGAAACGGCAGATTATGGGCCGGGAGGTTGTGGTAGCCATTACCCGGGGAGAGCTGCATTTTGGTCCTTGGGAACAGATTTTTTATGGTGAGTTTGATGGTCAGCGCCGCAAGCGGGTGCTGGTGAAAATTATCGGCGAGTAGCCCTGTCAGTTATCCCCGGCAGTGTGGTTATAGGGGCGACAATTGGGGCCGCTGTGACAGAACGGTAGTTTGGCCGCTGTTGTAGTCGCAGCTGGGTTGTGGCCCCTCTGATGGCAGTTCTGTTAGTAGGCAGAAAAGGCAGTGATGTCGCTTACTTCTATATAAAAGGTTGCACCGCACTGCCAGCGGCCTGCATCTACCCAGTATCGCGGGAAGGACGCCAGCGCAACGAGCCCGGTGCTGTGTTTGGGCCGGTTCCGTTCGGTGCCCCGTAAAAGGGTCCGGACTGCTGCACGGGCTGCATCCTCCAGGGCCTGACGTTTGCCGTCGAGCCAGCCTGCGGCACCAGGCCCCGCCAGGGGGCCGTTCCCGGTGGCTTGTACTTTTTTAATGGTGCCGCTCTTCCATTGTTCAAGCCGGCGTTCTTGGGCTGCATCGGGGCGGTAATCCATCCATACATAGAGATAGCTTTCCACTAACCGGGCATCGGTAACCAAAAGTTTGGGGTCTCCTGCGGGGATGGTGCCCCGGCTTGTAAGGTCAAACTGTTCAGGAATGGCCCGGGCCTTTTCTCCAATTTCATAATCATAGACCCAGCCGAATATCATGGAGGCGAAATAGAGCGATCCCTCTTGCAGAGCACGGATCTGGGCAGTCCTGGTGTCCAGCGGATAGGGTTCATCAATATATTGATAATAGACCGGTTCCAGATCGACCCGTACTTCACCGCGGAGTACCGATTGAGCAGACACGGTGAGGGTGGTGAAGAACAGGATGAATGAGCCCACTAATTGTGTTAATGAGTATTTCGCAGTCACAGTATAGGTATCGGTTTATCAAGCGGTCATCTTGACCTGAGATAATGCCAGGGATTGGCTCCGTATCGGATGACAAAGTAGAGCCATGCAAAACCGAACCCTGCCAGGTGGGTAATATGGGCGATCCCGCTTGCAAGCCCAAAAATTGATGAAAAGAGCTCCAGGGCGGTGAACCCTAGGACCATAATGGGGGCTCTGAGGGGAAGGATACCCCAGAGGTATACGATGGAATCGGGGAAAAAGGTAGCATAGGCCAGCTGGACCGCGAAGAGGGCTCCTGAGGCTCCCAAGAGAAACACATAGCCCGATCCGGTTGCCCAATAGAGTCCAAAAGAGAAGAGCCCTGCAAAAAAGCCGGTTGTTAGGTAGAAGAGGAGAAATTCCTTGGACCCCATTTGTCGTTCCACGGGGGTACCGAAGAAAAAAAGGCCCAGCATGTTTAACAGGAGATGGGAAATGCCACCATGGGCGAACATATAGGTGAAAAACTGCCATACCATACCGTAGCGGAGGACGAGCTGGGTATTGAGTGAAAGGTAAGCCGTAGCCTGGGGAAAAATGTTCTGCCCAAGGAATACGAGCAGGTTGAGTCCGATGAGGATTAACACCACATTGTCATAACGGTAGCGAAAGGGTTTTCGTAGTATATTGGTCATAGCCATAACATACTTTGCTAGGCTGGTACTGGTCAACTGAAAAGATGGACATCACAGTCTGCAGAGATATAGGTCTGACAGGCGAGTCGTTCTCCATCCTCTGGATGGGCTCCCATAGTCTCGAGCCGCTGGGCTTCTTTGGGGCTTATCGCATTGGCAAACCGTATATTCTGGTTCGCTGAACTAAGCCGTACCCGGCAGGTACCGCACTCAGCTTTGCCGCCACAGCGGTGGTGTATGGAAATGCCTGCAGATAAGAGAATATTAACCAGAGATACCGCTGGAGATGCTGGGATGAGCACTGTTGTTCCATCAATTTGATGAACTCTGATTTCTGCCACTGGACTAAGGCTCACTGCTCGAGAAAGGTAACCCGATTGCGGCCCTGTTGTTTCGAGATATACAAGGCCCGATCAGCTCGATCTACCACCGACTTAGGTTGACTATCAATCAGTTTATTATAGCTTGCGACTCCACAGGAAACGGTTACCTTGAGCTTTTGTCCGTCATATTCGGTTTCCTTCTCTTCGATAGCTTTTCGGATACGTTCAGCTATTTTAACGGCTATTTCTGGACCATCCTCAGCGATGAGCACGACAAACTCTTCGCCCCCATAACGGGCTGCTATGTCTGTATTACGTACATGTTCGGAAATTGTTTTTGCAACAGATACGAGAACCATATCGCCACATGCATGACCATAGGTGTCATTAAAACGCTTAAAAAAATCAATATCGAGCATGATAATATTAAAGCTTTTTTGGGGCATGTCTATATTGCCATATCGTTCCTGGATAACAGTAAAAAAATAGTGCTTCATTTTTAATTTAGTCATCATGTCAGTGGTAGTCATCTCGAAAAGAAAAGCATTGTTAATGGAAATAGCCGCTAAGGTTGCAATATTAAGGAGATGTTCCCGTTCATAGGGATCAAAGTCGGTCTCATCAATCCGTTCTCCTAAAATAATGACTCCATTTATTTGTCCCTTGGTTTTAAGCGGTACCAGGAGTGATGGCTCCATAGCTTCTATATGTTCAATCCCATCTAAGGGTCCAATTGCTGCATGAATGTCACGGAGAGTATAGCATCCATACTTTTCAGAAAAAAGTTTTATAAGAGGATGTTGTTCTGGGATTGCATAATCCTTTGAAATATCTATATCGAAGCCTTTAAAATTTCTTTGAAGGACAAACTCAGTAGAATCAAACCCTTTTTTTGTAAAAATACCCGCTTTGATAACCTTCATTTGGGCCATGCATATAAAAAGAATAGAATCTATTAAAATAGTATAATCTAAAGTTGAGTTGAGACTTTTTGAAATTTCAAGCAGCTGGCGAAGGTCAAAAATCTGTTTTTCATAATCTACTACAAAGGATGTACAATTTTCTTGAACAGATAGGTCTTGCTCTACATTTTGCTTTCCCAATTCAGGCATAGTAGTAATGCTAGCACCCTCTGACTAGTTTTACAAGCCATATGCATAAATATGGCTCACCTTTAATAATAGCATTAATTTATGATAAATAGTAAGAAAGAATTTCCTGAAATTGTAAAATTGTTTCCGCATGGACGAGTTCATTCCGTAAAGCGGCACCACCTTCAATCCCTTTTGTGTAGGCGCAGAATTGCTTTCTCATTTCCTTACAGGCTGTGCTTTCCCCAATATCTGTAGCTAGCCGTTTAAGTTGGGTGAATCCTGTCTGAATCCGCTCCTTCGGCGGAACTGGAGTGTAGGTGCCTATTTCGATGAGTGCTCTGGTTTCTGTAAAAATAAAGGGGTTCCCCATAGCTCCCCGGGCGAACATGACTGCTGCACAGCCCGTTTCCTGAAGCATCCTCAGAGCATCCTCAGGACTAAAAAGATCTCCAGAACCTACAACGGGAACCGTGAGCCTGCTTGCAAGGTCAGCGATATGTTCCCACTGGGCTTTTCCTGCATACCCTTGAGCTCTGGTACGAGCGTGGAGGGCTACCAGGGCAGCTCCGTTTTCGACAGCTATGGCAGCAGCTTCTCTATAGTTTATGCTCTTTTCATCCCAACCAGAACGGATCTTTACCGTAACTGGTACGCCGCCGAGGGCTTCCCGGGATGCCCGAACGACCGCGGCTACAATCTTTCCGAGCCGATTCAGGTCCCGCATCAGGGCTGATCCGGCACCGGTTTTAACGACCTTGGGGACTGGACAGCCGCAATTAATATCCACCACTTCAGGGTGATAGGACGCAAGGCGAAGGGCTGCTTGGTACATAACCTCTGGATCTGACCCAAAGAGCTGTATGGCATAGGCCTTTTCGTTATCTGCCCGTTTCATGAGATATTCAGACTTTTTTGCATCTCTGATGAGGGCCTCTGAAGAGATGAGCTCGGTGCAGGTAAAATTCGCCCCCAGTTCAATACAGACCGAGCGGAATGCCCGGTCTGAATAACCTGCTACAGGAGCCAGAAAAAGGTTCCCTTCCAATTCTAAAGTACCTATGGATATCGAGCGATAGAAGGAAGAATTCCTATCGGACATGAATCAAGTCCCTGTTGCTATTTAAGCGTTGGGGAGCCCGAAGAACCGGTTTGAATTTTCCCATAAGATCGATGCCAGCTCTTCATCATCCATTTCCAGCATATCCGCCAGGAATCGGGCTGTAGAAGGTAGATACTTGGGCATGTTTCGTTTGCCCCGATACTCTGCAGGGACCATAAAGGGGCTTTCAGATTCGATCAGAATACGATCTAGAGGTAAGACCTGCACCGTTTCATGAAGATTGCGGGCATTCCGATAGGTTAAGTTTCCGGCAAAGGAGAAGTAGAGATTCAGATCCAAAGCTTTTTCGGCAAAGGCAGCGTCCTCAGAATAACAGTGAAGAACACCACCCTTGGGTGGAAGCCGATCTCGCAAAATTTCGAGCACATCCTGACCTGCTTCTCGGTTGTGAATAATAACCGGCAAGTTCAATTTTGCGGCTAGCTCGAGTTGGGTGATAAAGAGCTCAATCTGCGACTTTTTATCGCCAAATTTACGAAAATAATCCAGACCAATTTCGCCAATAGCGACGATCCGGGGTAAACGGACACTCTGTTCAATGGTTTGAACCCAGTTTTTACCAGGATTCTGAACTTCCGAAGGCGAAACCCCAACCGCATGATAGACATGGTTGGCAGATTTCAGATTTTCGTACACTTTGACAAAGTCGTGCAGACTGTTACAAATAGAAACAATCCGACTGACTGAGGCCTGTCGGGCTTCCTGAGTAACAATGAGCTGCTCGATAGGGTCATCATAGATGAGCCCTATGTGGGCGTGAGTATCAAAATACTGCATGGCTTAGTCCAAAAGAATTATGATAGGGGGATTCCAAACTGGATTACTCATACTATAGCACAGGCTAGCTGTATCGTCAATGAAATGGTTTTGGAAAAGTTATGGCTTTGAAAAAGTTCTAATTGTAATGGACAAGTATCCTCTTACAGGGTATACTAAAATATATCGTATTGCTTCGTAAAGGAGTTCATGATGGATAACAGAACTAGTATGCTTTTATTTTTAGTCCTCGTAGTACTTTTTGCTTTTACTTTTGTATTTGGTATTGATGCCCTTGCTCTTCCCAATGTTAGCTATGGGGTTCTAGCTCTCATTGGTTATGTTGTATGTCTTGGGTTTAGTGTATTTCAGTGGGCTTTGCTTAAAAAAGAGCGGGGTGCCATGATGCCCTGGTTTATCACCTATGCGATTGTAATTGGTATTATTTTTGTGTGGTATGTAACTCGCTGCGGTACTGCCTTCGGTTGGTGGTAATTATTTTCTTTCTTGATGTTATCTGTACCATACCTATAAGTTATTTTAAAATAATTCCCGTTGTTAGGAGCAGTTTTTGCATCTTGACATAGAAGTATAAAATTGGTATTTAGAAACTATGTTCTTCAGGGCGGGGTGAAAGTCCCCACCGGCGGTAAAGCCCGCGAGCTATAATACGGTTTGTCCGTTTTTTAGCATGATTCGGTGAAACTCCGAAGCCGACAGTACAGTCTGGATGGAAGAAGATACATGTACCTTTAACAATTTTTGTTATTAAACGTGTATGTAGCCCTGTAGACTTTGGTGTTTACGGGGTTTTTTTATGCACGAATTCTTTATGAAAATGGCCCTTGATCTTGCACAGAAGGGTATTGGAAGGGTGAATCCAAACCCTTTAGTTGGGGCTGTTATTGTAAAGCATGGTAAAGTCATAGGTTGTGGTTTTCATGAGTTTTATGGGGGTCCCCATGCGGAAGTAATGGCGATTAATGATGCCATACAGGCTGGATGTACCGATTTTGCATCTACAACACTCTATGTTACTTTAGAACCTTGTTGCCATTTCGGTAAAACACCTCCTTGTACATCTTTAATTATAAAAAGTGGTATCCCTTCAGTAGTAGTAGGAATGGAAGATCCCAATCCATTAGTGTCTGGTAAAGGAATTACGATTTTAAAAAATGCAGGAATTGAAGTCCAGGTCGGAGTCCTTGAAGATGCGTGCCGAAAATTAAACCCTGTGTTTATAACCTACATTACGACAAAAAAACCCTATGTATTATTAAAATCAGGAATGTCTTTGGATGGGAAAATAGCAACCGTTACTGGAGATTCAAAATGGATTACCTGTGAGGAATCACGCAAGGATGTACACCGTCTTCGTAGTCAATATATGGCTGTAATGTGTGGTATTGGGACAGTACTTTCTGATGATCCTGAACTTACCGTACGAATAATTGAAGGCAAGAATCCTATCCGTATTATCACTGATAGTCATCTTCGGATCCCTTTAGAATCCAACATTGTTCGAACTGCCCGGAATATAAGAACAATCATAGCTACTACAGAGAACAGCGATTCTAAGAAAGCAGAAAAACTTACCACTATGGGTGTAGAACTTATTTATACAAAGCTAAGAGACGGTCGGGTAGATCTTCAGGAACTGATAAGCATCCTAGGAACTATGAATATCGATAGTATTTTACTGGAAGGTGGTGGCACCCTTGCTTTCTCTGCATTAAAGGCAGAGATAGTGCATGCTGTGCGTTTTTATATTTCTCCTATATTACTTGGTGGTGTAAAAGCTAAAACAGTCATTGCAGGTGATGGTTTTTCGACCCTATCGAATGCTTTTAAAATTGAACATATTCATGTTGATTTTTGCGGATCGGATATTGTAATTCAAGGTGCAATATGTTTACCGGCATAATTGAAGAGATTGGGTATATACGTTCTATTATTCGCGGAAATCAATCAGCAAAAATCAAGATTAATGCACATAGGGTTTGTCAGGGAACCCATGTTGGGGATAGCATTGCAGTAAATGGGGTCTGTCTTACGGTTACTGAAATTGCTCCTTCATATTTTACAGCGGATATTATGGCTGAAACACTTTATCGAACTAATCTTGAATATGTACAAAACGGAGATTCTGTTAATCTTGAAAGGGCCCTAACACCTACAAGCCGAATAGGTGGACATTTTGTCAGCGGTCATGTTGATGAGAGGGGACTAATTCGTTCACTAGTTAAAAAAGATATTGCATCAATCATAGAGATTACCTGTAACCCTAATCTATTAAAATATATAGCAGTAAAAGGATCTATTGCACTTGATGGCATTAGCCTTACAGTCTGCGATGTTTCTCATACTTCTTTTTTTGTTTCTCTTATTCCTCATACCATGATGTATACAAGCTTAAAACAGAAAAAGGTTGGGGATACAATAAATATCGAATGTGATCTCATTGCTCGATATATCGAAAATTTACTCACCACTCAATATGAGACTACGTTGCACGACCAAGATCCTGCTTTACTTGAAAACTTATTGAAATTATCTGGATTTATAGGAGGAGTGAAATGAATAGAGTTGATGAAGCGATTAAAGCCTTTAGAGCGGGAAAAATGGTAATTATTACAGATCATCCAGAACGGGAAAATGAAGGAGATCTTTGTATTGATGCTCAATTTGTTACTCCTGAAATTATTAATTTTATGGCTCATTTTGCTTGTGGTCTTATCTGTGTTCCCATGGAGCAAAGGAGATTACAAGAACTTGAACTTCAGCCAATGGTTTATACCAATGAAGATAATCATAGAACTGCCTTTACGGTTTCTGTAGATCATAAAGAGACAACAACAGGAATTTCTGCCTTTGAGCGATCCTACACGATACAAAAGCTCATAGATACATCTTGTGGCCCCTTCGATTTTCGAAAACCTGGGCATGTTTTTCCCCTTGCTGGCTGTACTGGTGGCGTTTTGGAACGACAAGGACATACAGAAGCGGTTCTCGATCTGGTCAAACTTTCCAGAAGTGGAATACCAGATGTAACAAATAAAGCTGTTGCAGGTGTGATATGCGAAATACTTAATTCAGATGGTTCTATGGCTCGACAGAAATCACTGGAAAATTTTGCAAAAACGCATAACCTTTGCATGATAAGTGTTGATGATCTTATAAGGTATAGAAAAGAACAAGAATGTGGTGTTACGAGGGAAACCGAGACTATTCTTCCAACAAAATATGGAAACTTCAAACTTATAGGCTATACAGAAAACATCACTAAAAAGGAACATGTTGTGCTTACTATGGGTGATGTTTCGGGTGCTCGACCTGTACTCTGTCGAATCCATTCTGAGTGTCTTACAGGGGATGCCTTCGGTTCACTACGATGCGACTGTGGTGAACAGTTTAAAGAAGCATTAAGATTAATTTCTACCGAAGGTCGTGGCGTGCTTGTGTATCTCCGGCAAGAAGGCCGTGGGATAGGACTAATCAATAAATTAAAAGCCTACGCTTTGCAAGATACTGGGGTGGATACGGTTGATGCAAATTTACAAATTGGTTTTCCAGCGGATATGCGAGATTATCGGGTTGGAGCTTTGATATTAAAAGATCTAGGTGTACAAAAGGTACGGCTTATAACCAATAACCCACAAAAAATTAAAAGTATAGAACAAAATGGTATACAGGTCTCTCAACGAATTCCCATTTGTGTTCAAGCCAATGAGTATAATACATTTTATTTACAAACTAAACAAAAACGTATGTGTCATCAACTTGAACTCATCGATAGATAAATCATTAATCGATATGGATAGGAGTTTTTAATGAAAGTAATAGAAGGAAATCTCATTGCTCAAAAGATTCGAGTTGGAATTGTGGCGGGAAGATTTAATGAGTTCATTGTCTCAAAATTGCTCGAAGGAGCGCTTGATGGACTAAAACGACATGGTATAGACGACAAAGATATCATTGTGATCTGGGTTCCAGGTGCTTTTGAAATCCCCCTCATAGCAAAAAAACTGGCCGAAAAAAAAGAAATTGATGTGGTTATCTGTCTTGGGGCGGTAATCCGAGGATCAACACCACATTTTGACTATGTAGCTGCTGAAGTATCGAAAGGAATTGCTCAAGTCTCTTTATCTATGGGAAAACCTGTGATTTTTGGAGTTCTCACGACAGAGAACATAGAACAGGCTATTGAACGTGCAGGAATAAAGGCGGGAAATAAAGGTTATGATGCTGCTCTAAGTGCCATAGAGATGGTAAATCTTTTACATACATTATGCGAATAATTGAGCTAGTATCTTAGTTACTGGTATTTTTCGGCTTTACATAAAAGTCTGAATATGATAGTCTTATATCAGTTGTTTTTTGTTATTGCGGGGGAACCTCACGGTTGAGAAGGTTAAAACCTGACCCTTGGAACCTGTCAGTTAACACTGTCGTAGGGAAGCAATGCAAGTATTAAATAAGAACTGTTATTTAATGCAAGCGCTTTTCCGTCGACGGGGAGCGCTTGTTTTTTTTAAGCCTAGCTCTTCCCTGATGGAAAAGTTTGAATACGCCTCCGATCGGGTATCCCTCAATAACGAAACGAGGAGGGATTATGTACTCGATACAGATGGATGCCGCACGAAAAGAACGTATCAATAAGCAATATTTACGACAGGTACTCTCCATTGCGGGTAGCGATACAAGTGGAGGTGCAGGTGTGCAGGCTGATTTAAAAGCTATGAGCGCCTGTGGGGTCTTTGGCATGTCAGTTATTACAGCCCTCACCGCACAAAACACAAAGGGGGTTCATGCAATATACCCTATCCCAGCTGATTTTGTCGGTACGCAGATCGATGCGATATTCACAGATATAAGGGTGGATGCGGTAAAAATCGGAATGCTGGGTAATGCCGATGTGATGAAAGTGACAGGAGAGCGATTACGCAGGTATCATCCTGACTTGGTTGTGGTTGATCCTGTTTTACTAAGTAAACATGGATATCCTCTCATGGATGATACCGCAAGGGAAGTGTTTTTGTCCGAAATTGTTCCTTTAGCCTATCTGATTACTCCTAATCTTCCCGAAACAACGTTTCTCGCAGGATTTATACCGAAGACAATAGATGAATTAGAAAGGGCGGGAAAAAAGATTTTATCCCTTGGAGCGAAAGCTGTTCTTATAAAAGGGGGGCATCGGGAATCCGATGCTGACGATGTTTTAGTAACTACTCAAGGAGTATACATTTTTAAGGGAGAACGGCTTGCTAGCCAGCATACCCATGGTACCGGATGTACACTTTCAAGTGCTATAGCAGCATATTTAGCTCGAGGTTTAACGATTGTTAAAGCTATAGAATATGCCAAAAATTATGTCAGAGTTGGTATTGAACATGGTCTTAATATAGGCCATGGGATCGGTCCTATTCATCATTTTTATAATTTATATCAGGGAGAGGTGCCACAATTATGAACCAAACTCATTTTGAAACAATAAATATTGCGGGTGTTTTAGAGAACATCAGATCTTCTTCGCCACTTATTCACCATATTACCAACACGGTTACAATCAACGATTGTGCGAATATTACCCTTGCATTAGGTGGATCCCCGGTAATGGCTGATAGTCCGGAGGAAGCGGGTGAAATGGCTAGTTTTGCAGGTGCATTGGTAATCAACATGGGAACGTTACATCCCTCTGCCATTTCTTCTATGATAAAGGCTGGTACTCGAGCTCGGGAAATAGGCAAACCGGTTGTCTTTGATCCCGTTGGAGCAGGAGCAACCCAATTCAGACAAAGTACGGCAAAAGAAATTCTCAGGAATGTTCGACCGACAATCATTAAAGGTAATGCCGCTGAAATAAAATTTCTTGCGGGAGAGGTGTCCAATCAACGGGGGGTTGATTCCCTGGATAGTAATGCAGATCAAGCTGCATTAGCTTTGGCACGATCAAGTGGATCAATTGTAGCTGCTACCGGGGCCATAGATACGGTTACTGATGGTAAATTGTTGTATAAAATTAGTGGAGGTAGCCCAATGCTCAGCCGGATAACCGGCACTGGCTGTATGACATCCTCTCTGGTGGGCTGTTTCAGTAGTGTTATGGCATCTCCACTGTTCGCTGCTATCCTAGGCGTTTTAACTATGAAACTGGCAGGAGAAAAGGCTCAAATAGCTTTAAAACCAGGGCAGGGGTCTGGACAATTTCGCATTAATTTATTTGATGCGATTAGCCTTCTAACTCCTTCAGATTATGTTTGGGAAGAAAGGATCACCTATGTTACCCTTTGATGCAAGGTTGTGCCTAATAACCGATCGTTCTTTCTGTTCCAGCGATGATTTTTTTAGAATTCTGGAAATTTCCATTGATGCTGGAGTTACCTGGGTTCAGTTTCGGGAAAAGTCCGGGCCTAACGATCGAGATATATTTGAATTAGGGAAAAAGGTTCGTGCACTGACTGCCAGAAAGGGTGTTCCAATGATCGTAAATGATCGTCTAGATCTAGCTATGGCTCTGGAGGCAGATGGAATCCATCTGGGACAAGGGGATCTGCCTCTTGAGGTTGCAAAAAAACTATGGAGGCCGAATAAAATATATGGTTTATCGGTACAAACTTTGGAACATGCGGAAAGAGCCCGCCATGACGGTGCTGATTATCTGGGCCTTGGCTCTCTATTCCCAACAAGCAGCAAAAATGATGCCATTATGGTCCATCATCAGCAGATTGAACTCATCAAAATGATAGGAATACCCCTAATTGGTATCGGAGGAATAACTCCCGAACGGATAAAGGAAATACGCAACCTCAATCTTTCAGGAGTTGCGGTTATATCCGCAATATGGGGAGCACCAGATCCTTCCGCGGTTGTAAAACAATTTATTCAACAATGGAACAGTCTTATAACATGTTAGCTAGTAAAGCTGTGCTCTGGGATAAGGATGGAACTCTGTTGGATACTTTTGGGAGTTGGGTTGCTGTGGAGCGGAAATTAGCTAAGGCAATTGCGACGGAATTTGGATTTTCATACTTCATGGAGCAAGATTATATCCAGCGAGTGCTTGTTCGGTTAGGTGTTAAACCAGACGGGTCTGTTGCTAGTCATGGTCCATTGGCTTCGGGAACCAGCGAAGCCATTATTAATGAATTCTATATCGCCTTTTGTGAAATGGATTCTTTTATTTCTGTGAAAAAACAACGTTTTTTTGATTTAGCAAAGTCTAAACTCTCTGCAATTCTGGAACATGACCCAATTATTCCAATACCTGCACAGGGTTCTCAAGAGATTTTAAACTTTTTTAAAAAATTGGGTTTATACCAGGGACTCGCTACATCAGACTCTCTCGTAAACACAAAACGGGATATGGCAACGGTAGGATTTCTTGATTATTTTACGTTTATTGCCACATCCGATACCGTAGAAATGCCGAAACCTCATCCATATTCCGTATACGCCTTTGCCAACTCTTGTAACATTACTCCTGCTGAGATTTTGGTAATAGGGGATACCCCTGCCGATGAGGCAATGGCCATAGCTGCTGGCGCATCTTTTGTTGCAGTCCTTAGTGGAACTGGAACCGTCCAGGATTTTTCTCCAAAAACCCATATGATTCAAAACTTGTTTGAACTTTCATATTACCTAACAAATAGGGGTTTAGAAGAGCTTTAGTTTTCAAAATTAAATAAAAATAGCCACGCTTTTTTTATTTAATTTTATTGTTTCTATTGACAGAAACGTTTTTAACTGCTATATTCCATAGTGTTACTATATAAAGAAACATAGAGGAGTGTCATGGCAGACATACGGGATGATGGGGTAGTTGTTTCACTGCCCGGGGAGCGGTTCACCCCCTTTACGGCAGCCAAGAAGCTGGGTGCTGTCGCCATATTGGAATCGGCGTCTTTTAAAAAGGGAAGAGAACGTTATTCGATTATCCAGCTTGATGAAGCTTTCAGGATTCGTCAAAAGAACGACGGTGTGTACTGGGAGTTGAACGGTAAAGAAAGCCCCTGGCCTGATAGTTCGGTCCATGACATTCTGGATGTACTGTATGGTCTTGCATTACAGAACCGGAATACTGCCCCCGATCTTCCCGTCCCAGGAGCGGGTATTGGCTTTCTTGGGTACGATTTTGTCCGCCGCTGTGATACGGTGCGGCTTGCGATAAAGCCCGACTCCATCGGAATTCCCGAAGCTGAGTTTATTATAGGCCATCTGTACCTCGTTATCGATCACTATACGGATATCATGCATCTTGTGGGGCTTAATTATGCAGAGCATCATATTGATCTCGAAAAGCGGGTTGCAGAAATTAAGCGCCGTCTCGATGATCTGGATTTTACCTATCTGGAAAAGTCTGCTGATCCTGCACCCTTCGAAGTAGTAAGTGATGAAGTACTGGAAGAACAGATCTTTAAAGAGGGGGTACGCGCCATTCACGAACGGATTGTTGCAGGGGACCTTTTGCAGGCGGTCCTTTCCCGCCGTCTTACAGGGCACAGCAGCCTTTCTGCCCTGGAAGGGTACCGCCGGCTCCGTTCTACCAGTCCATCCCCGTATCTTTTTTATATTGATTTTGGCACCTATCAGCTCCTCGGGGCATCTCCGGAAAGTCTGGTTCGTCTGAGAAACGGGACAGCATCTATTCGGCCTATTGCGGGAACCCGCCGGCGGGGAAGGACCGCCGAAGAGGACCGGCAGTTAGAGCAGGAACTCTTGGAGGATCCTAAGGAACGGGCAGAGCATCTGATGCTCGTGGATCTTGCCCGGAATGACCTGGGAAGGGTGTGCAAGCCTGGTTCGGTTACGGTCAGCCGAAACATGGAAATTGAACACTTCAGTCATGTGATGCATATCGTTTCCGAGGTAGAGGGCATCCCCGATGAAGGCGTAACCGGTCCCCGGGTTTTGCGTGCCGCCTTTCCGGCAGGAACCGTAAGCGGTGCTCCCAAGCTTAAGGCCATAGAAATTGTGTCGTCCCTGGAACGGTTTGACCGGAGTTTTTACGCCGGTGCAGTGGGCTACTTTGATGTCCATGGCGGTTTTGATACCTGTATCACCATTCGATCTTCCCTGGTGAAAGATGGCCAGTGGCATCTGCAATCCGGGGCTGGGATTGTTTATGCATCCACACCGGACCGAGAGTGGGAAGAAACTAACGAAAAATTGGCCGCCCTGCGGACGGCCATATCAGGAGGAACGCGATGATTGTCATCATAGATAACTATGATTCATTTACCTATAACCTGTACCAGTATTTTGCCCGGCTGAGCAGTGAAGCAATCCGAGTCATCAGAAATGATGAGATATCCCTGGCCGAATTGGAAGCCCTGGAACCGAGTCACCTGGTTATTTCTCCTGGGCCGGGGCGTCCCGAAGATGCGGGTATTAGTGTGGATGCCATTCGGCATTTTGCAGGACGCCGTCCGATTCTTGGGGTTTGTCTGGGGCACCAGGCTATTGGTTATGCCTTTGGGTCCCCCATAGTGGGAGCCAAACATATCCGCCACGGGGAAGTGGAAGACATCAATCTGGATGGAAAGGGGCTATTCCGTACCATTGGACCGAAGGGAACCTTTACCCGTTACCACAGTCTGGTCGTAGCTGAAGATGGCCTGAGCCCCGAATTGGAAATAAGTGCCCGATCTAACGATGGGGATATCATGGGTCTGCGGCACCGTACTCTGCCGATCGAAGGCATTCAATTCCATCCGGAATCGGTGGCAAGTATTGATGGTGAGGCCCTGATCCGGGCCTTTTTGAATTACCGGCGGGAGCCCTTTGCCTTTAAGCGATCTTTTGAAAAAACCCTGAGGCGGGAGCATTTATCCCAGAGTGAAGCGGAAGCGTTCATGGAAGAACTCACCGAAGGTTCCCTCGATACCCCCCGTATTGCGGCAATGCTGACAGCCCTCTCAGCCAAAGGGCCCAGTGCAGAAGAGATCGCTGGTTGTGCTGCAGTGCTGCGCCGGAAAAAGACGCCCTTCCTGGTTCCAGGCGGAGCCCAATTCCCGGATCTTACCGATACCTGCGGTACCGGTGGTGATGGACTCGGAACCTTTAATATCAGTTCCATGGCCGCCCTGGTGGCCGCCAGCTGCGGACTGCCCATTGCAAAACACGGAAACCGGGCCGTATCAAGCCGGTCCGGCAGTGCGGATTTTTATGAGGCCCTCGGAATCCCCGTAACCATGAGCCCCGCCGAAGCCAGGACCATGCTTTCGGAAACCAATTTTGTGTTCCTCTTTGCGCCGGTGTACCATGGGGCCATGCGTTTTGCCGCTCCTGCCCGGAAAGCTCTCGGTATTAAGACCTTGATGAATCTGGTGGGGCCCCTCTCCAATCCGGCTGATGCGGCCTACCAGGTGATCGGTGTGTATGATGAGGCGCTCCTCGAGACCGTGGCCCGGGCGGCCCGCATTCTGGGGGTGCAGCGGGTGCTGACGGTGCATAGTCGGGATGGAATGGATGAAATATCCCCCTCGGCCCCCACGGATATAGTAGAAATGGATGCATCGGGTGCGATACACCGCTTTGTGTTTGATCCTGCGGCTTTAGGCCTCGGGACCTATGATTTTGCGGAACTTGCCGGAGCCGATGCCCGACATAATGCGGCCCTGGCTCTGGATCTTATTGCCGGTGCGGGCCGCCCGGCCCTCGAAGCGGCGGTAGCCTTTAATTCCGGGGCGGCCCTGTATGTGGCTGGCCGGGCTGGTTCTATTGCCGAGGGAGCGAAGCTGGCTGCCGATGCCCTGGCTTCCGGGGCCGTGGCGGAGAAGCTCGAAGCCCTGCGCTGTTTTGCCCAACAGAGGAAAGCCTGTGCCTGATATTCTGGATACCATTATCGAGCAGCGGAAACGGGACCTCTCAGAACTGGGCCCTACCTTCGGACTTGAATTGCCGAGGGCTCGTGAACGGCCGGTTGTCCCCTTTTTACAGAAACGGGGAGCCATTCTGGAAATTAAGCGGGCTTCCCCATCAAAGGGGGATATTGCACCCAACCTGGATGTACCCACCCTCTGTAGACAATATCAGGAAGCAGGAGCTAGTGCCGTATCGGTTCTGACGGAGCCCCACTTTTTTAAGGGTTCCCTGTTGGACCTTCTCACTGCAAGTCGAAGCGATGGTGTCTCAGGTGGCGGTGGTCCGGGACCACAGGAGGCTCTGCAGAGTCCTACCCATCATACAAAGCCGCTGGCCTTTTTACGGAAGGACTTTCTCCTCACTGAGGAAGAAGTTGAGGTAAGTTACCGTTGCGGTGCCGATGCGGTACTTCTCATCGCCCGTATTCTTGATGCTGACCGCCTCCTGGCTATGGCTGCCCGCTCTCATGATCTGGGCCTCTGTGCTCTGGTAGAGGTCCGTACTGAAGAAGATGTGGAGAAACTTGTGACAGTCAGCAGGCATTACCCGGTTTTAGCAGGGGTCAATGCCCGGGACCTGGCGACTTTTACCATTGACCCCCTGATTCCGGCGGCAATGATTAGACGATTGCCGGTACGGGCTGTATACGAGTCGGGGATACACAGCCCTGCCATGGCCCGCTATGCGGCAAAACTGGGTTACCAGGGCATCCTTGTGGGAGAAGGAGCGGCTAAAAACCCTGAACAAGCGGCGAAACTGGTTTCCGCTTTCATGCAGGCTGGACAAGATAGCAGGACCGCAGGTGGATCGGCAGGGGGGGGCCTCGCCGAGATGACAGAATCGCCTACGAAAGGGCCGACTAGCATAGGCCGCTTCTGGCGTGCCCTGGCGGAGCGGCGGGAAGCGAAGGGGGCCTCCGGTGTTCCGCAGTACTTTCTGAGCAGCGGCTCCCAGTTTGAAGCCGGCCCTCAGTTTAAAGCGAACACTCAGTTTAGACCCAGTGCCCAGTTTGGAGCTAGTTCCCAGTTTCCAGCCAGCCCCGGGTTGGGGGCCGGTCTCCCCCTCGTAAAAATCTGCGGACTCACTCGGACCGAGGATGCCCTGAAAGCCGCTGCGCTTGGGGCAGACTTGTTAGGTTTTGTGTTTGCAGAAAGCAAACGTACTGTCCAAACGCCGGTGGTCAGGGAAATCCGACAAGCCCTGCAAGGAATCCTTGCCGGAGATGTTCTGCACGCACGGTTGGCCGAATCGGTTCCGCCCGTTGGTACCAATGGTTCAAAGTTTAGAGGCAGTCAACCCCTCCTGGTAGGGGTGATCAACAGACTCGATAGTCCCCTCGCAGAAGCGGCGATTACCCTCTGCAGGGAAGGTATCCTGGATGCCATCCAATGGCATGGGGATCCTCTCATGGAAGATCCCCTGCTGGATGAACTGCCCCATTATCGGGTGGTACCGGTGGGATCCCCTGATGATATAGATCTGGTGCGGAGGCTCCTTGCAAGAGGTGTAGTCCGCATACTTCTAGATGCAAAGCTTGAAGGTCAAAGCGGCGGTACGGGCACCATGATTGGCGAGGAACTTCTAGATGAGCTTTGCAAAGAGATCCCAGAACTGGGAAGGAGCAGTCTCTGGCTTGCCGGAGGTCTCGGCCCTGATACGATAGGACCAGTCGTAGCACGCTATGGGCCTGAACTTATCGATGCATCGAGCCGGCTCGAAGCGGAGCCGGGCAAGAAGGATTGGAATAAACTGGAACTTTTTTTGAGAGAAATTGAAGTGGCTGGGATGCAATGGGGGACCTCCAAAAATCGTAGTTTTAAGAGGTTACCAAATGAGAAAAGTTCTCACATACATTTGCCACAGGTGCCTCAACAAGAGATAGGAGTAGATTGATGAAAAGCGAAGCTGGTTACTTTGGACCCTATGGGGGGCGCTATGTACCTGAGGTGCTCCTGCGGGCCATTCAAGAAATAGAAACGACCTTTTATGAGGCCATGAAGGATGAGGCTTTTATCCGGGAACTGGAACGGCTGCGGTACGAGTTTATTGGGAGGCCGACGCCGCTTCTCTATGCGGAACATACCAGTAAACTGCTTGGCGGGGCAGATCTGTTTATCAAAATGGAAGGGCTGGCCCACACCGGCGCCCATAAGATTAATAATGCCATAGGGCAGGTTTTGCTGGCCAAGCGGATGGGTAAAAAACGGATTATTGCCGAAACCGGTGCGGGCCAGCACGGCCTTGCAACGGCGGCGGCCTGCGCCAAACTGGGACTCCCCTGCACCGTCTACATGGGCTCAGTCGATGTGGACCGTCAACAGCCCAATGTGGCCACCATGGAACTCTTCGGTGCCCAGGTGGTGCCGGTAGAAAGCGGTTCCCAAACCCTGAAGGATGCGATAAATGAGGCTTTCCGGGACTGGGCTGCCTCATTTGAGGATACCTTTTATGTTATTGGCAGTGCCCTGGGCCCCGCCCCCTACCCGGATATGGTGCGAACCTTTCAGTCCGTTGTTGGCCGGGAAGTACAGCAGCAGCTTGCCGAATTTGGCCGTACCCCCGATGCCCTGGTGGCCTGTGTGGGCGGCGGTTCCAATGCGATCGGCTTTTTTGAGCCCTATCTGGACCAGGAGGTGCCCCGGCTTATCGGTGTAGAAGCGGGGGGGCGGGGCCCCGAACCGGGAAACCATGCGGCCCGAATGACCGGTGAAGGTGCCCGTACTGGTATTGTACATGGTTACAAGAGCCGCTTCCTGCTCACCGAAGACGGCCAGGTGGGCCAGACCCACTCCATATCAGCGGGATTGGACTACCCCGGGATCGGGCCCCAGCTGGCGGCCCTGGGCCGCTCGGGCCGTCTGGAATTCCGCCGGGCTACAGACCAGGAATCCTTGGAAGCTCTGCAGTTCTTTGCTCGGAATGAAGGTGTCATCTTTGCTCTGGAAAGCGCCCATGCCGGAGCGGCGGCCATCAACCTGACCCGTTCCCTTCCGAAGGGCAAGACGGTGGTGGTAAATATGTCCGGCCGGGGCGACAAGGACCTTTTTATCACCGCCCCGCTCCTGCGGCCCCGGGAATGGGAAGCCTTTTTACAGCGGGAACTGGAAGCTCTGGAAGTTCAGCGGGCGGCTGGTATTGCTCAGGCTGGCAGCGGCCAATCTGACAATGGACAGGGAGGCAAGTAATGCAACCGATTACTCTTATGGCCCATCTGGTGGCCAATTATCCAGACCCTTCGGGCTGTCTTGCAGCAGCCGAAGCCCTGGTAGAGGCTGGTACGAGGTATCTTGAGGTGCAGATTCCCTTCAGTGATCCCAGTGCGGATGGGCGAAGCATTATGAATGCCTGTGCGGCAACGCTGGAGGCGGGTTTTTCGGTCGCCGATGCGTTCCACCTGGTTCAGGAGCTTAAGGGGCGCTATCCTCAGATTCCTCTTTTTGTTATGGCCTATGCTAACCTTGTGGTAAGTCCCGGTGTGGATGCCTTTGTGCACCGGCTGCATCAGGCCGGAGTATCCGGGCTCATTGTGCCGGACCTTCCCTTTGATAGGGATGAGGGGCTTGCGGCAGCCTGTGCCGCCTATACTGAGCCGGTCATTTCTGCGATCCCTGTGGCTGCCCCCTCTATGAGCCGGGAGCGGCTCATCAATATGGTATCCCTGGGTCGTCCCTATCTATATGCGGCACTCCGTACGGGGATTACCGGTCAGGCAACGGAAATTGCAGACAGTACGAAGGAATTCCTTGCCCTCTGCGGGAGTGGCGGTTCAAAGGTGTTAGGGGGCTTTGGAATTCGCAGTCATGCCCAGGCTTTGCAGGTAGCAGACCATGTGCATGCTGTGGTGGCCGGTTCTGTCTTTGTGGATGCCATCTCCAAGGCGGTGGAAGCCCATGGTGTGGTGCGGAATGGCAGTTTCCGGGGCTCAAGCCGGGTCCGTGATGAGGCAATACGGAACCTGGTGCGGGAACAGGTCCTGGAAATTATTCAGGGAGCATAGAGGTCCCCATAATTGTTGTGAAAACATTGTAACCCCATAGGGGTTCTGCTGTTTACTGTTATGACGAGGGCGTGCGGCGAGACTTGTGTTTGAGCTCCGGTCGGTTTCCTCCTCCTGACCGGGGCTCGCTTTTTTTGTGTGGTGCCTCTGGCTTTTGATGTGCCGAGCTTGCAGTACCCGGTATCAGACAGTTCGGTCTGTTTCCGATTAAATCTTCCCTTCCTGCCTGTATCAAAGCTTCACGAACCAGGGGCCAGTTTTCCGGTTTATCGAATTGAAGCAGAGCTCTTTGTAGTTTTCGTTCCCGTTCGCCTCGGCTTACCGTGATTGGTCCCATGGTGCGGGGGTCTAGGCCTGTGTAATACATGGCTGTCGAAAGAGTCCCCGGGGTTGGGTAAAAATCCTGCACCTGGTCAGGGATAAAGCCCGTTTTTTTGAGATATTCGGCCAGTTCTATGGCCTCATTGAGACCGGAGCCCGGGTGGCTCGCGATGAAATAGGGTATGAGATATTGTTTTAAACCCAGCTTCCGGTTAATCGCTTCAAATTTTTTTCTAAATTGTTCATAGACCCGGTTGCCGCTTTTTCCCATGATATTGAGTACCGTATCTGATACATGCTCCGGGGCTACCTTGAGCTGGCCTGAAACATGATAAGCGCAGAGTTCTTCGAGAAAAGCTTCGCCAAAGTTGTGGTCCAGCAGAAGGTAATCGAAACGGATGCCCGATCGGATAAATACCTTTTTAATGCCGGGTAAAGCCCTCAGTTTTCGAAGTACCTCCAGGTATTCCCGGTGATCCGCTCTAAGGGTAGAGCAGGCTTCCGGAGAAAGGCATTCTTTTGTTGTGCAGGCGCCGCCTTTAGCCTGTTTGGGACAGGGGGGCCTGAAAAAGTTTGCTGTTGGGCCTCCTACATCGTGAATATAGCCCTTAAACTCTGGCAGTTCTCGAAGCAGCGCTGCTTCCCGGAGAAGGCTTTTCTGACTGCGGCCTCGAACTACCCGGCCCTGATGAAAGGTGATGGCGCAGAAGGAACAACTGCCGTAACAGCCCCGGCTCGAAACGAGGGAAAAGGCTACTTCGGTCAGGGCCGGGATGCCTCCAGCCTGCTGGTAGACCGGATGGGACTGACGGGTGTAGGGAAGCTCATAGATATGGTCTAGTTCTTCTGTAGTGGGAGGAAGAGGCGGTGGATTTTGGATAACCCAGCGGGTGTCGGTTTTTTCGATGAGTATCTTTCCCGAAATGGGGTCCGCATGTTCTTTCTGGAGCATGAAATGCCAGGCATAGGCACGCTTGCCCGTCTCATCGGGACGGGCCACCGTTTCGAAGTCAGGGAGCCGAACAGTACAATGAGGATCGAGCAGTGGTTCTCCATAGTTAAAAACGCAGGTCCCCCGTACATCGGTAATGGTATGAATTGGCTCCCCTGCGGCAAGACGCCGGGCTATTTCAGTGATTGGTTTTTCTCCCATGCCATAGACCAGGAGATCCGCCTTGGAATCGAGGAGTATGGAGCGGCGAACCTTATCGGTCCAGTAGTCGTAATGGACAAGCCGGCGGAGGCTGGCTTCTATACCTCCGATGATGACAGGGACTCCCTTGCAAACACTGCGGATACCCTCCACGTACTTGAGGGTAGCCCGGTCAGGCCGGTATCCCGCTTTGCCGCCCGGTGAGTAAGCATCTTCTGACCGCTTGCGGCGGTTGGCTGTATAGTGGGCCACCATGGAATCCATGTTGCCTGCTCCAACGAGGAATGCGAGCCGGGGTACTCCCAAAGCAAGATAGCTTTGAGGATTCGTCCAGTCCGGCTGGGCTATGATGCCCACCCGATAGCCCTCAGCTTCGAGCACTCTGCCGATAACGGCAGCAGCAAAGGATGGATGGTCCACATAAGCATCCCCCGAGATAAAGACAAAATCGAGGCTGTCCCAGCCCCGTTCTGCCAGATCTTCCTGAGATATGGGTAAAAACTGTGTTCTTAAGGGGTTATAGGTATGGGACACTACAGACAGAGGCGCTTATACACCGATAACAGAGCTAACTTCAGGAACAACCTTTTTTAGGTATTTTTCAATCCCCATTCGCAGGGTCATCTGGGACATAGGGCAGGAACCGCAGGCACCAGTAAGTTTAAGAGAGACCACCCCGTCTTCGCTTACGGAAACAAATTCCACATCACCCCCATCGGCCTGGAGTGAGGGGCGTACATCTTCTAGGGCTGTTTTTATTCGTTCTTCGAGCATACATCCTCCATAATGAGAACCTTAGTATAACTATAAGCTATTAGTCCTGCAAGGGATCTGAGGATGAGCTTAATAATGAGGCGGTTTGCGGTTGGGGATTTCTTCCAGTTCCTTAGTAAGAAGGAGTATTTTATCTTTAAGCACCCGGTGTTCCTGTTGTAATTTCTCCGCGAGCCTGTTTTGTTCTACCACAACCGCCTGCAGCCGCTCAACAAAGTCCTCGATGTAGGCGAGCTTAATCTCTAGCCGGTCCAGCCGTTCATCAACCTGCATGATGATTTCTTCCTTAAGATGGGATGATAGCCTATGAGTATAGAGTAGGTCTATAAGCGAATATTGTCCGACTTTTTGTCGCACCATTGAAGGTGAATGTATGAAATCGTATACTTGTTGCAAGATACTTTTTCTGGCCCCAAGGAGGACCCCATGAGTGATGATTTTGATTTTACCGTTGAGGATCTTGGCAAACGAACCATAGAATCTCCCATAAGTCTTTCCCGGATTTCCGGTGATTTTATAGCAAATTATGTAAGTGACGAAGAGTTTGTCCGCTACCGGTCAGAGGTAAAGCTCGGCGATCAGCCGAAGGTAGAACGGAAAATGGTCTTTGAAAAGGCCGGTCCCCGGGAAAAAATCTATTTTTCGCCGAACCATGTGCATGCGGGTATTGTAACCTGCGGTGGTCTCTGTCCCGGTTTGAACGATGTTATCCGGGCTATTGTGCGGGCCCTCTGGTATCTCTATGGGGTTCGCCGGATTTCTGGCATAAAATATGGATACAAGGGCTTTTTACCCGAATATGGTTTTGATATTAAACCGCTGGATCCGGATATTGTAGACGATATTCACAAGATTGGTGGTACCATACTAGGAACTGCCCGTGGTGGGGGCAAGCAGGTAACTGAAATTGTCGATGCCATTGAGCGGCTGAATCTCAATATCCTTTTTGCTATCGGTGGCGATGGCACCCAGCGGGGGGCGCTGGATATTGCCAATGAAATTACCCGGCGGGGCTTAAAAATTGCCGTGGTTGGGATTCCCAAGACGGTAGATAATGACTTTTCATTTATCGATAAGTCCTTTGGGTTTGATACGGCGGTGGTAAAGGCGGTCGAAGCGGTGACGGCGGCCCACATGGAGGCCCATTCCCAGATTAACGGTATTGGTCTAGTAAAGCTCATGGGACGGGAATCGGGCTTTATTGCAGCCCATACGGCCCTAGCGAGCCATGAAGTGAATTTTGTGCTTATTCCCGAAGTCCCCTTTGATATCGAAGGGCCGAACGGGCTCCTTGCTCACCTGGAAAAACGGCTGGAAAAACGTAAACATGCGGTTATTATAGTAGCCGAAGGGGCAATGCAGGATCAGCTCGTAAAGGACTCAAAGACCGACGCATCGGGAAACCTGAAATTTGCCGATGTGGGTATATATCTCCGGGATAAGATTCAGGCCTATTTTGACGCTAAGGGTATGGAAATAAATCTTAAATATATAGATCCCAGCTATACCATCCGGGCGTCCCCGGCGGAGCCTGTCGATTCAATTTACTGTGAACGGCTTGGCAATGCGGCGGTTCATGCAGCTATGGCGGGGAAAACCAAGGTGCTTATCGGGCTTGTGAATAATGAATTTGTTCATCTGCCCACCAAGGTAGCGGTCTCCCGACGGAACCATGTGGATCCTGAAGGCAGTCTCTGGCGGGATACCTTGGAAGCAACCCATCAACCTATTCTGATGGTAAACAGTAAGACCTTAAGTGATGCTCTTGGTGTAAAACCGGCAAAGGAATCCTAATGAGACTGATAGATACCAAGGAAGATGTGTTACTTCTCGAATTAGGCGGTGTGGATGCAGATTTATCTGACGAGGATATTGAAGTGTCCTTTTCAGAGGCCTTACAACAGGCACTGGCACGGGTACATTCAGGTCCGGTGGCGCTCCTTCCCCCGGACGGGACCAGGTTCCATTCCCGGGCAGGCTACCTGACCGACATAGCAAGCCGCATACTCACCAGGTGGTCCTCGGGGGACCGGCTTGGCATGGTTATGCCTGCCCTGGGTACCCATATGCCCATGACTGAGGGAGAGCTAGCCCGGATGTTTCCCGGTACGCCTCTGCAGAAGTTTCGCAGCCATGATTGGAGGCGGGATGTACTCACCCTGGGGCGCCTGGAAGCTGATTGGGTTGAACAGGCTGCTGAGGGGGCAGTTCGTTTTGATTGGCCGGTGCAGGTTAACAAGGCCCTCTTGGAAAATGACTATTCTCTTATTGTTTCCCTTGGCCAGGTGGTTCCCCACGAAGTTATTGGGATGGCAAACCATTTAAAAAACCTCTTTGTGGGAACCGGCGGCAAGGAGGCTATCGATAAAAGCCACTTTACCGGTGCAGCCTATGGCATGGAGCGGATGATGGGCCGTTTGAATACACCGGTCCGGGCCCTGTTTGATGAGGGCTATCGCCGTTTCGGGAACCTTTTACCGCCTATCTTGTGGGCGCTTACGGTCGTGGGAAGCAGGAGCGAAGCAGAGGCCCATCGTACAGGGAAAAAGCCCGGGTCCCTTGCAGTCCGGGGGCTCTTTGTAGGTTTTGGCCGGTCCTGCTTTGAAAAGGCTGCAGCCCTTGCCCGGCAGGTGAATGTGGATCTGCTGGATGAACCTATACAAAAGGCGGTTGTTTATCTGGAGCCTGAGGAGTTCCGGACCACCTGGTTGGGAAACAAGGCGGTGTATCGTACCCGGATGGCCATGGCCGATGGGGGTGAACTCTTGATTCTGGCACCGGGACTGGAGCGGTTTGGTGAAGATCGGGGGATCGATGCTCTTATTCGGAAGCATGGTTATCGGCCCGCGGCAGAAATCCGGCGGCGGGTAGAAGCTGATAGGGAACTGCAGGAAGCGCTCAGTGCAGCAGCTCATCTGATTCATGGTTCGAGCGAAGGACGCTTTACGGTTCGCTATTGTCCTGGTCCGGGGGTGAGCCGGGAAGAGATTGAATCCGTCGGCTATGAATGGGGTGACCTGTCAGAGGCTCTTGAGCGGTATGCTATTACAAAGCTAAGTCTGGGTTGGAATACCATGGCCGATGGAGAGCGGATATTCTTTGTCCCCAATCCTGCCCTGGGACTCTGGGCAGAAAAGAACCGGTTTATTAATTCTCCTATTGTGTAGGTTCCAACAGTACGTCAAGAAATTGGTTTCGCGAAATCAGGCTTACTGGGGTTTTATAGGTTTCGAGCCATTGGCTGATTGTTTTTCTCCTTTGGCTCTGCCATTTTATCTCGTAGGCGGTAAGGGTTCCTCCCGCTTCTACGACAAGGTCGATCTTTTTCTAATCATAGGTCCGCCAAGAGGGCTTCTAGATCATTGTGAACATCAAGTCGATTAAAGATGAAAATAATATCATAGGAATGAAAAAATAGCTGGTATGTTTCAATTTTTCTTGTTGTAAGGATAGTAGCTAGATCCATATCTTCACCGGTGGATGAGAAAATCCTCTTCTTTCGGTTTGTAAGCATTTGTTTGATCAGCATGGTTTTCCCTACCTGTCGTGCTCCATCTGGAAAATAGTAAAATAGTCAAATAACTGACCAAGTTTTGCTTAATTTGGTCAGTTGGCTAACAATAGTTTATTTCACCTACACGGGAAGTATAAGTGTAATCATGGTACCTTTGCCGGGGGTGCTGGTAATATCAAGACTTCCCCCAGATCGACTAACCCGTTCGATCGTTCCGCTCAGACCGAGTCCGTGGGATGTGGAAAATTGACTGTCCGGTGAGGCTATCCCTGCTTTAATTTCCTTAATCCGTTCAAGGCTGATACCCTGACCAGTGTCTTGTATTGTAAATACTATATATGGCTTTTTGTTTTTTTCTTTTTTTTCGGCAGTAATACTAATACTGCCCTCATTAGTATATTTAATGGCATTGTCCATAAGGTTTTCGATGATTCTGATAAACTCACTTTTAGGCATGTCTGGTTTTGGAATATTATGTGATATCTTGATGGTAACGGACAACCCCTTTGTTTCTGCTATTAAACGATAACTGCTTAAGGCATGATCAACTAGGTTTATTAAGGTTTCCTTTTTATCTGACGCTTCATTCTCGATATTTTCCGGTTCTAGTATAGATTGAATAAGATCCAGCATAAATTTATTTGAACGGGAGAGTATATCCACATAGTGTTGTTGTTCTTCAGTCAGCTCTGTAGCAGCAAGTAAAGCCTGTACACCCATTATTGAGGTAATGGGGGAACGAAGATCGTGGGTTAGTGTTGCTAGACGTACCTGTTCATCCTGTCGAATATCAGAAATGATTTTTTCCAGATTATGGTTCATAATTCGACGAGCTTCTGCGATCTGTTCTAAACGCTCAAAGTATTTTCGTAAGAATGTATTAATCCCTAAAGCGGATATATGTAAAATAATGACTCCAATGCGTGCATTAATCACTGCAGGTGTAATATAGGAGTTAAACAGGAGTTCCAGAATATCAATGATGATTGCGATAATAAGTAGCCCTAAGGCACAGCGAAACTGGTTAGAATATAGTCCTATAAGGACAATGGCCGCAAAAAAAACAAGTGCTGCAAGCGACATGAGGGATCCTGATATGGCTTTATAAAAAGAAGACAGTATGACAGCTGCTGCTACAGACAGGCTGCCTCCAAAAAAGAGAATCGGAATAGCGGCTTTATAAAGTTTCAATTTAAGTAGCAAGAGGCAAAGCATTACCGATAAACTTGATCCTAATCGGGTAATAGTAAATACATCAGGGCCTCTTAGAATATCAAAGCTGATGGTTGAAATAATAATTGGAAAAAGAACAATAAGAAAACGGACAAGGTATTCCTTTCGTAATCTATCGGGTGAAAGGATGTAATTGTCTTCTTCTCCTAGGATCCAGATTGTAAGCTGGTTAAAAAATCGTGGATATTTCATGAAGAAACAAGGTTGCCGCCTGGGCAACATTTAGACTTTCAATCTGGCCTGATCCAGGGATCCGGACCAAATATGAACAGGCCCGTTCTACCTCCAGCGAAAGACCTGTTTCTTCGTTACCAACTACGACTGCAAATCCGTGGGGGAATGGGTCTGCCAATGTCGGAAGGTCTTTGAGCCGGAGCCGCGCCCGATGATGAGCACCAAGTACCAGCATTTTTTTTTCAGCAGCCTTTACAAAGGCTTCTATATTATCTGCTTTGCGGATACGGACATATTCCATACCTCCCTCAGCTACCCGGTATGCGCTGGTGGTAAGCCTGGCTTCTCGATCCCGTTCTGATAGAATAATCCAGGTAGCTCCAAAAAAGGCTGCAGAACGAATGATAGCTCCCAGGTTATTATCATTGCCCACCGAATCCAGAATAAGACCGATTTGCCTTTTGCTACTCCATTCATCAAGCTCTTGAGATGAAATCGTTGGCGGTTCAGGTTCCATGATCATGGCGACTACCCCTTGGTGTCGGGGGCTTTTACAAAGCCGTTCTAACTCATCATCTTCACAAAATTTATAGAGTCTTTTTTGTTCTGCAAGGTATTTACAGGCTTTTGTAAAAATTGGTAACCGGTCTTTCCGCAAGAAAAGTCGGCGGATCTGTTCCGGATGTTGTTTGGCGAGGGCTGAGACGGCATTTACACCACAGACCGCAAGTTCATTGGTTTTTTTGTTTCTCATGCTTTCACAAAAAGTATACATCAAAAAAGATATATTGTCATTCATGGAATATTGTTATTTAAAAAAAACTAAATTTTTAAATGTTTCTAATAAGCGTCTCTAAACATGAAAGCTTTTTAAGGTCATCCCATGGTGGATGCTGTTTTTTTGATTTTGCTTGACCTTAAGTTCAGTTGATTATCATACTAGTTATATGAATACTGAGAAACTATATTATGAGCAGCCCTATTTGCAGGAGCTTGATGTACATATTATAGCTGCTGGAACCTATAACGGCCGGCCGGCCCTGGTGCTTGATAAAACAATTATGTATCCAGAAGGAGGCGGTCAGGGAGCTGACCATGGCTGGATTAATGATATCCCTGTTGTGGATGTACAATTCGGTGATGGGGCTTCGGTTGGCATGGAGGGTGAGTGTATATACCATATGATTGCTAATGAGGGGTCCGAGGCGGCCAATGTTGCCGATGCTGCTGCGGTGCTCCCCCTCGCCCCAGGGCCGGCCAGGCTTACCTTGGACCGGAAGCGGCGTCAGGACCTTTCTACTCAGCATACTGCCCAGCATCTTCTTTCTGCTACCATTCTGCGGCTCACCGGTGCACCCACGGTGTCTATGCATCTGGGAGACCGTGTTAATACTATTGATGTGGATTTAACTCAGCTGACACAGGAAGAATTAACCTTTATTGAAAATTCAGTTCAGGACCTTATTCGTGAAGATTACCGAATTATCACCCATCTTTGTCCTCCGGAGGATATAACTGCCTTTCCGTTGCGTAAAAAGCCACCGGAAGGAGAAAAACAGCTTCGTATTATAGAAATTGATGGGTATGATTATTCACCTTGTGCGGGGATCCATTTGTCTTCGACTGGAGCTATTGGTGCTCTGGCTGTTATAGGAGCAGAAAAATACAAAGGAATGATGAGAATATTTTTTATTGCAGGTAATCGGGTAATTCAACAATATCGGATGCTGCGAGAGACCGCAGGCGAGGCGAGCCGTGCCTTAAAAGTACCTCAGGATGAATTATCCAATGGAGTGGCGGCCTTGATAGAAAAATTGAATCTTCAGGAAAAAAAGTTGCTTATCCTTAAAGATAGACTCGCCAATTTTGAAGCCGCACATATTTTGGAAGAACAGAAGTATGGGAAGGTGCTTGTTAACATTTTTACTGATCGATCCTTAGATGATGCACTTTGGGTTGGTCGGATTCTACAAAAAGCGTCAACACAATTTGTTTTAGTGGCTTCTGTACCAGAATTAAAGGTGGGACTTTTAACGAGCAGAACCGATGTGGATCTAAGGCCTGTATGCAAGGAACTGCTGGCGGCCTATGGCGGCTCAGGTGGTGGTGGACCTACCTATTTCCAGGGCGCCTTTAATTCCCGGGATGATTTAAACAGATTTATACAAGGAGTAGAAAGCCATGAGTATTTCAACTAAAACAGGTGATGATGGAACAACGGGGCTCTGGTCCGGTGAACGGATAGGAAAAGATTCGCTTCGGGTTGAATGCTATGGTACGGTTGATGAACTTAATGCTTTCTTAGGTGATGCTCGCAGATATGTAAAAACCGATAGAGTGAAAGAAATGATCGATATAATTCAACGGGATCTGTTTCGAGTTGCCGGTTCTTTGGCCACAAGTAGTCCTGGTGCTTATATTCAACCAGTGACCGAAGAGGATGTAGATCGGTTAACTAACTGGGTCTATGAGTTGGAAGCGGCTGTTCCGCTTAAAGGGTTTGTTATTCCTGGATCCATCGATAGTTCGGCTAAACTTGATATTTGCAGAACCGTGTGTCGTCGTGCGGAGCGGCGTATTGTGGCTCTGGCTCGGCAGGATGTAGTAGATGGCCCGACTCGTCGTTTTGTGAACCGATTGTCGGACCTTCTCTTTATGTTGGCCCGCTATGAAGAACAGGCAGAGGGCGCTATCCGTTATAAATAAAAAAAAATCCATGATAGAGAGCTACAAACCTTGACGAACCATGTTGGTATATGATATGTTAACGACCGGTCGGTAACATTAAGATGACTAAGCAAGATATTATTACGGCTGCCTTTGTTGTTTGGGGACGGAGTTTCTACAGTAATATGAGTCTCACTGATGTTGCAGCCTACTTAGGGGTAACGAAGCCTGCATTGTATCGTCATTTTGCGAATAAAGAAGCTTTGCTCAGTGCTTTATATACCGATTTTTTTGATCGTTTTGCTTTTTATTTAGAGCCAAATTTACCTTTCTTACTTCAATCTGAAGAGACTGAAAAGGTTCTAGGTGTGGCACGAATAATGACTAATTACTTTATTAATCATAAATATGATTTCATTTTTTTCTTAAATTTAGTATTAGGTCAAGAAAAGCCAGGTCGTGCTTTCCGACAGGAATTAAAGCAAAGGGGGCTACTATTTTGGGACATTGAACCGGATTCAGCAAAAAAAGGTTCTTTTTCACTCATACGTATTGTTTCAGTAACAATGGTCTTCTCAATTGCCCTGTTTCATTTTAAATTGATGCATGTATCTGATGAAATTACTGTTGGTGGGTCTCATGGTTCTGTACAAGCAGTTCTTGATCTTATAGAACATGGGTTATGCGAAATCGATGCTTCTTCTCGATTACCCGATTTTGCAGGTCTGGATGAATCTTTTACTAGACTATTTGAGGCTCTCAATCAATATGATTTACAAAATCATACTGCTTCAGGTCAAATTCTTAAGGCTTTAGCAAATACTATAGCTGAATTAGGTCCCTGGAAGGCTTCTATGAATCTGGTTGCAAAGAAAGCAGGCCTTGCGAAAAGTAGCCTGTACAGTCACTTTTTAAGCAAAGAAGAAATGTTGCGCCAGTTGTTTTTAAATGAATTTGAAATATTGGCAAACCATATGGAAAAAGTTGTGGCCCTGTGTTCAGATCCGCTTTCTAAACTCTACCTTACCATGAGAATTGTAGTTGCCTATTTACGTAACCATCAAGATATACTTCGGGTTTTAGATTGGGTTCGTCTACAAAGAATTTCTCTTGGATTTCTTATGCCCGAACGGGGACAAACCCTTTTTTCTTTTGTTAAAGATTTACCCTTGCGATCAACCCTTGCAAATTGGGATGAGTTAATCGTAGCTCGCTGGGTTCTCTTTCTTGTGGTGAATCAACTCATGATTGAACTTCGTCATGGTGTGGATGAAGTAGAATCACTGAATAATCTTAAGTATCTTTTTAATTATATTATTACAGGAGTAAAGGGATGGAAAAAATAAAAATCGCTTTTCTGGTATTTTTTGCTGTAGGATGCGGTACCCTTATCGCTCAAGAACCATACACCTTATCTATTGATAAAGCGGTTGCCTTAGCGATTGAACATAATCTTAGTTTGAGCAATACAAAGCGGGATCTAGAGACAAAACTGCGAAAGGCTGACACAGCTTGGAATGTCTTTATCCCCACGGTGGATGTAAGTGGGACCATGGCCAGGACGAACGAAGCTAGTACGGTCTCCGCTCTGGTACCGGTGTCCCCGACTGGTCCAGGCGGTAGTTATGATTATGTCCTACCTTATTCTCAAACGTTACCCCAATGGAGCCTTTCGAGCCGATTATCAGCCTCTTTAACGTTTAATATTGCTTTATTTGAAGGCATAAAGAATGTTAGGATGGAATATGAGAATGGTAAAATTAGTTATCAAAAGGCCCGTTTGCAGCTTGAACGAGATATACGAAAAAGTTATCTTCAAATATTGTTGTTAAAAGAAAATATTGTATTGTTACAAGAAAATATATCGGCTGCAGAGCGAAGATTAGAGATTGCCAGGGCAAATTATCGCGCTGGTTTAGTTCCTGAATTAACTGTACTTCAAGCACAGGTAGGTTTGGAAAATTTAAGGCCCTCACTACAGGATCTACAAAATAATCTACAAATTGCAACCGAGTCGTTAGCTATGAATTTAGGGCTCCCCCATGGAACGAAACTTGAGCTTGAAACGATAGGTTTCCCTGACCCCATTTCACTAGATATGGAAAACTTTATTAGTACAGCGATCAATAGTAAACCGGATCTTGAAGAATTACGTCGATCGATTGCGTTGCTTAAGAGTACCAGACAGGCAAATTGGTATCAACTTTATACGCCTTCTGTATCCTTGGGTTGGACCTATGATCCTACTTTTCAAGGGGATCCGATGAAGGATAATTGGTTTAATGGCGATGCCTGGCAGCAACGGTCTGGAATGTTCAGTATTACCTTGGCTTGGCGGCTCAATAGTCTTTTACCAGTTTCTCGGGAAGCGCAAGGCTTAGTAGATTTGGATGATTCACTAGAAAAAATGAACACTAGTTTAGCTCTTGCCGTGCGAGGTACTGAGACAGAGGTTTACGCTGTTGTATTACAGTTGCAAAAATCTCAAAAAAGCATTGAAGCCTTGCAACTTAATGTAAAACTAGCGAGTCGTGCTTATACACTTGCTGAGGATGCCTACCGTGCGGGAACCAAGGATGTTATGGAAGTTACGAATGCAGAATTAGATTTAAGGAAGGCCCAATTAGAGGTGCTAAAAGAACAATATAACTATATGACCGGGCTTTTAGACCTGGAATATTCCATAGGGGTGCCCTTTGGGACTCTGACAAGGAGATAAGGATGAAACATAATCGTGTAATGATCGTATTGATGGGAGCTATACTTATAACTTCCTGTGGACAAGCCTCTAAAAATAAGGAACAGAAATCGAGTAAAACGGATCGTCAAAACCAAACAACGGTGTTTGCAGTTGCTACCACAAAGGCTGTTAAAGGACAGATTCGTGATTATATGGCTCTTTCTGGGGATATTGTAGCTAGTAGTACGGTAGATGCCTATTCAGATGTGGCAGGAAAGATAAGTAAATTATTTGTATCGGTAGGACAGCGGGTTCAAAAGGATGAACCTCTTGCTGAAGTGGATCCTTCTCGTCCGGGTATGACTTTTAACCCTGGTATTGTGAAAGCTCCAATTACTGGAACTGTGGTAGCCCTACCAGCTCAATTAGGAATGACCATCTCTCAGTCTGTTACGGTAGCACGATTAGCCGGATCAGGGACCCTCGAAGTGCGAACCTATGTAGCAGAACGATTTATTTCAAAGATGAAGGTGGGACTTCCGGTGGAACTTACTCTAGATGCATTCCCAGGGAAGGTTTTTTATGGCCAGGTGCGAGAATTGAGTCCTACAGTGGATCCTGCATCTCGAACTATGGAAGTACGGATTACTGTGAAAAATGAATCGAATATTTTAAAACCAGGATTATTTGCTAAAGTAAAAATAATAACTGAAGAAAAAACTGGTGTGGTTAAAATTCCAGCCACCGCAATCGTACGCCGATATGGGGAACAATATGTGTTTACTGTAGAAACAGACCCACAAGATCCGGCTCGTACAATTGCTAAAAAACGGGTTGTTACAGCGGGGATCCTTATAGATGACCAGGTTGAAATACGAAATGGTATTGAAGCAGGGGCAGAAGTGGTTCTTCGTGGACAAAGCCTGTTGGAGGATGGTGTTCAAGTACGGGTAGTAGATACTACAGCGCCATTAAAAACTACGTATTAAGAGGTCCCTATGAGCATAGCTAAGACGGTCGTATCACGGCCAACTACCATATTTATAGCATTTATTTTGTTATTAGGCCTTGGGGTGTTTGCGACGATTAATCTTCCCATTGATCTCTATCCAGAAATTGAGCCACCAATATTGGTTGTTCTCACCAGTTATTCTGGAGCTGGGCCAGAAGAGGTTGAAAAAACAATTACAAGACCTTTAGAGGGAACGCTTTCCAATGTATCAAGCCTTGAAAAGCTTACATCTTCGAGTTCGAAAGGATCGAGCATGATTATGCTTGAATTTACCTATGGAACCGATATGGCTGATGCAGCCAATTCGGTCCGAGATAATTTGGAACTCGTGAAACGCTTTCTTCCAGAAGGATCTGATACCCCCCTTATATTTAAGTTTGATCCATCAATGATTCCTATTATGGGTCTTATGGTTACAGGAAATCGTACCCCTGAAGAGTTACGAGAAATTTCGGAAAATACGATTTTACCTCGTATTGAACAGGTTCCTGGAGTAGCGATGGGGGCGGTTTCAGGTGGGCGTGAAAAAATCATTAAGGTGGAAATTCCTCAGAATAGGCTAGAAGCCTATGGGTTAACAATTACTCAAATTAAAAATATGTTATCAAGTCAAAATATAGCTGTTTCTGCGGGATCTATCCTCGATAATGGGCTTTCATATTTATTAACTTCTGCGGGAGAGTATCGTACCCTGGATGAAATACGTTCTACCGTCATTTCCTATAAAGGTGGTGGTTTGGTAAACGGTGAAATTGAGCCGAGCAAGGTAGTGCGTTTGCAAGATATTGCTGATGTTTACGAAGGTTATCGTGATGAAGATAGCCTTGTCTTTGTGAACGGACAAGCGGCTGTACAAATTACTGTACAGAAACAGAGTGGAAAGAATTCAGTTCAAACTGCACGAGAATTACGTAAGCGGTTGAATCAAATTTCTAAAGAAATTCCTCAGGGTATTAAAATTACTGAAATATTTAATACCACAGACATAATTGAAAATTCAATAAATCAGGTAACCTCAAGTGCACTACAGGGTGCTATACTGGCAGTTCTTATTCTTTTTGTTTTCCTAAGATCTTTTAAACCAACTTTAATCATTGGTATAACCATTCCAGTATCACTACTATTTACACTAATGGCTATGTATTTCTGGGGTTTAACCCTTAATGTTATGACCCTCGCAGGTCTTGCCCTGGGTGTTGGAATGTTAGTGGACAACTCTATTGTTATCTTGGAAAATATATATCGATATAGGGAAAAAGGAGCCAAGCTAACAGCTGCAGCAATCCTGGGAAGTCAGGAAATGATTAATGCTATCGTTTCATCAACCTTAACGACCATATGTGTATTTGCTCCATTAGTGATGTTTAAGAGTCAGCTAGGTATTGTGGGTGAGTTGTTTGCCGGACTTGCATTTACAGTTGTTATTTCACTGACTATGTCCTTGGCAGTAGCGATGATGCTGATCCCTGTTCTTACAAGTCACTATCTGCCTTTAACAACGAGAGTCCAAAAACCACTTCGAGGTTTTCTTGTCCGTATCGATAGACCTTTTGCATTGTTCTTCTCATGGCTTGATCAAGCATACCGACATGCTGTGGACCGGGTATTACGACGTAAGTTGCTAACTGTACTTACCATAGCGATTCTGTTTATTGTGAGCATCATTTCAATTCCCCGGATTGGTTATGTTTTTATGCCTGAACAACAGGCTGACTCTGTTACCCTTTCGATTGAGCTTCCTGTAGGGACCCCCATTACAGAAACTGAAGCTGTGCTCAAACAGATACAAACTATTCTAGAACAGGAGGTAAAAGGGTATAAACGAATAATCTTAACGGTTGGTCAGAAATCCTTTTTTGGCCTAAGTGGCTCTTCTTCAGTACATAAGGGGAGTTTGCAAATTACATTACCGGATTACAAAGAAAGGATTGATTCCGCTGAGACGATGAAAAATAAAATCCGTGCCCATTTTAATGATTTCCCTGGAGTAATGATGAGTTTTAGCTCAGGCCAACAGGGTGGGCGAATCGGTTCTTCAAGTCCTATAGATATCGTAATTAAAACTCAGGATCTTATTAAAGGAAAAGCTATTGCGGAAAGAATTGCGCAATTACTTAAGGAAAAGGTTCCTGAGGCAAAAGAACCCTTTGTTGATTTGAAGGATGGGCTTCCCCAGGTTGAACTCATCTTTGATCGGGAACGGATGTATTCTCTTGGTTTAAATGTCTATACTGTTGGGAATGAGCTTAAAGCTGCCGTAGATGGGGTTACCGCAACTAAATTTAGAAGCAGCGGGAATGAATATGATGTAGTGCTTATTCTCCCCCAATCGGATCGGAACGAATTGCCTGCATTGGATAAAATCTTTGTGATGAGTCCTGCAGGACTTAAGATCCCCTTAGCAAGTTTTGCTCAATATAAGAAAACCACTGGTCCCATTACCATAAATCGAGAAAATCAAGGTCGTGTTATTCATGTTACTGCAGGTACAAGCCCTGGTGTTCCAATTAATAAGGTTGAAAGCAATATACGAGAACTGATTCAGCAGGAAATTCCTGCTGAAGATGATGTCGTGATTGAGTATGCTGGAGATTACCAACAATTAATGGAATATATAGGTAAATTTGCCCTTATCATGTTGGTCGCCGCTTTCCTGGTGTTCGGTGTTATGGCCAGCCAGTTTGAATCGTTCCGAGATCCCTTTATCATCATATTTACCATCCCCCTTTCGGTAATTGGAATCGTAGTGATCTATGCTGTAACTGGAGAGGTTTTTAATATCCTTACCGCAGTGGGGCTATTGGTGTTGATGGGAGTTATTGTAAATAATGGTATTGTTCTTGTAGATTATACGAATCTGTTGAGAAAACGAGGTCTAAGCCTGCATGATGCCTGTGTGGAGGCGGCGGGTAATCGTCTCAGGCCTATATTGATGACTACCTTAACAACAGTACTTGGTCTCGTCCCTATGGCATTCTTCCCTGGTGAGGGTTCAGAATTGGTTGCGCCTATTGGTAAAACAGTACTTGGAGGGCTTTCCTTTGGTACTCTTATGACCTTGTTTTTAATGCCCGTCATTTATGCAATCTTTAATAAGCGGGCTGATGAACGGGCCGCCCGTGCAGAGGCTCGGCGGGAGCGAATTGCTGCTGGTTTAAGTAAAAAAGCTGCCCAGGAGGTAAAGTTATGATTCGACTTGAAATATATGCTAACCGATCTGTAGAGGAAGACCTTTTTGATGGGTTTAAAAAAGCGGGGGTTGCACAATATTATACAAAAATACCTGTAGTCCATGGTGTTGGTTCTTCAGGGCCCCGAATGGGTGATGCTATTTGGCCTGAAGAAAACTTTGCTCTTATTATCTGGTGTGAAGAACAGGAAGCGCAGCAAGTTGTTAAGGTTATTGAAGATGTAAAAAAGAAATTTCCCCATGAGGGAATTAAACTTTTTAAATAGTATGACCCTCGATAATGGACAGGATCTGATAAATCGTTATTAGGTCCTGTCCTATAAAGCGAGTACTGCAAAAACTAAGGTTTATGTAAGTGTACCGTAAGCAATTTTTATTTGTTGAGCTAATAATTCATACACCCCTGGACGACCAGTAACCAGACCACGATGTATAAAAGGATCATAAGGACGGCCTTGAAAGTTTGTAAAGAGATTTCCTGTTTCTTGAAGAAGTAATAATCCAGCGGCAACGTCATAGGGCTGAAGATCTACTTCCCAGAAACCTTGAAAAAAACCTGCTGCAACATAACAAAGATCGAGAGCTGCTGAACCACAACGGCGGACGTCACGAAATGTTTGTAAGACCTGGTCTAAGGCTCGATAAAATGCAGGGACTGTATCGGGAGACCGATAGGGAGTTCCTGTGGCGATTAGAGCTCCTATTGGATCCATGAACTGTGCCTTAGTAAGGGGGATCCCATTTCGCCAAGCTCCTGTGTTTGCTATGGCAGTAAAAAGTTCTTCTGTGCTTGGCTTGTATACTACGGCTAAGACTGGGTGGTCCTGCTGCCAAAGAGCTATAGAAACAGAAAAATGATCGAGTCCCGAAAGATAGTTAGTTGTACCGTCTAGAGGATCTACGATCCAGGTATATTCAGTACCCCGTTCTTTTTCTGTTTCTTCCCCATAAAAAGCGGCTTCTGGAAGCGTTTTGTGCAATATAGTCTTTATATGTTGTTCCGACTCTACATCTACAAAGGAGACAAAATCATGGGCGGCTTTGGTATCACCCCAGCCGGGGCCCCGGCAGCGGAATTCTGACATCTGAAAACTACCTGCTGCCTTTGCAGCAACAACCATTGCTTGTAGTAATGAAGTATTCATACTCCTGTACCAACTCGATGAATTCACTATAAACAGTTATAGTTCCTTCGTCTACATTATACTATTTTTCACTATCTAAATGTATATTACACTTGCTGTAAACAATGCTTCCCGGTATGCTCAGGTTATGAAACGGACTATTAACTTTATAATACTCCTTGGTAGCGCTCTTATATTTGTATCCTGTACAAAACCAATGCCCGCTCAGACCGAATATGTACTGGGGACCCTGTGTACAATTAACTTATTCGATAAGGGATCATCTGAATTATACCGAACCCTCTTTACCCGATTACGAGAAATTGAGAATCATATGAGTGTAAATAAGGAAGGTACTGAACTTGACAGGATAAATACAGCTGCGGGGCGGGAATCTGTCCATGTGACAGCTGATGTGGTCGAAGTTCTTGCAGCGGCACTTCGCTATGCTGAACTTTCCGATGGAGCCTTTGATCCTACGGTCGGGCCTTTAGTAAAGCTCTGGGGCATTGGTTCTGATAATGCCCGGGTCCCGAAAGAACATGAAATAGTTCATGTTTTGCCGCTTATAAATTGGAAAGATGTAGTTCTTGATGTTCAGGCTAAGACGGTTTTTCTCAAACGCCCTGGTATGGCCCTTGATCTCGGAGCTATTGCAAAGGGGTATGCCGCAGATGAGATGGCACGAATTTTAAAAAGTAACAAGGTTGAACGGGCAATTATCGATCTAGGTGGTAATGTACTTGCCTATGGGGAAAAGCAAGGAGGGAAAGCCTGGCGGATTGGTATCCAGGATCCGACTGGTGAACGGGGTGCGTATGTGGGAATTCTTGAAATCAAAAATAAAACTATGGTGACTTCAGGTGTCTATGAACGATTTTTACTCCAGGATGGAATACGCTATCATCATATTCTTTCTACCCAAACAGGATATCCTGTGCAAAACGGGCTTTTGTCGGTTACCATTATTGGTGACCATTCGATTGATGCGGATGGTCTTTCTACAACCGTATTTGCCCTAGGTTATGAGAAGGGGCGGGCCCTTTTAGAGTCCCTGGGTAATGTAGAAGGTATTTTTATTTTTGAAGATGGATCTCTGCGGGCGACCTCGGGCGCTCGGTCCTCTTTTTCACTAACAAGTGATAATTATCGCTGGGCGGATTAAGGGCGGTTCTCTTGCATCTTATTAGGTACAAAATGCTGGGCGCTGACAACAAACGGAGTTTTTGCTAAACCAGCTTCATTATAGCAATGGCTATCCGCTCCGCCCAGGATAGCCGATAAGGGCTGTACTTGTTCCGTAAAAGAATACGGTTATGCCAGTCACTGTAGGACCGAGCGCCCTGGCTTGATAACCCCTTAAGTAATTCAATCGCCACAAGACTGTCAAAGCAAAGAAGTCCTGCTTCCTCTGCAGCGATTAGAATTTTCCGATCTTCTGCAAGCAGGGGCAAGTGGTGCTTTTTCGCGGTTTCTACTAGTAACTGATCGGTGTTTGTTTTGCTCTTTATGTTTTCTGGATTCTGTGGTTTGATCTGCCGAATTTTGATGGAACCCTCTTTTATATTTATCAGAAGAGCGCCTGTTTCAGATACCGCTTCGGGGATGGTTACCAGTTCCCAGGTTTGGCTTGCTGTCTCCAGAGCTCCAATAGCAGATAGTACAATAATGCTTGAAGTATCGATGAGAATGTCTGAAAAGCTTCTTGCAGTCTCTACAAAGGCCTCTGCATCAGCTTCTGGGTATCCCATGGCTGAATCTTAGCTATTTAATGGCGACTAATTCCATTTCAAAGACTAAGAATGCATTGGGAGGAATGACTCCGCCTGCACCCTGCTCCCCATAAGCTCGTTCTGGCGGTAGAATTATAAGGCGTTTCTCTCCTTTTTTCATATCTAGTACCATCTGATCCCATCCGGGGATTACCCTGCCGGTACCTACCTGGAATTGGATGGGTCCGCCATGAAAATCTGATGCATCAAAAACTTCACCATTCAGGAACATTCCTTTGTAATTAACCGATACGGTAGACCCCGGCTGAGGTTTTGCACCATTGCCTTCTTTTATTATGATGAAACGTACTTCATTGTCTGTCGTCTGTGCTCCAGGATATTTAGTTGCAATACTCGCTAGATCAGCCTGGCGTTTTGCTTTAATACGCTCAGCGGAAGCTGCCACGGCATTTTTTAGAAGACTGTCAAAAGCTGCCTGGTCATTTTTAAAAGCTTTCGCTTCAGCCCCATTGCGAATAATAGTGATGCTTTTAATTTTGTCCCCCTGCTTAATAGCGGTAACCACTTCTTGCCCTTCGATAACATGACCAAAAACCGTATGTTTTCCATCAAGCCAGGGGGTCGCCTTATGGGTAATAAAAAATTGACTTCCATTGGTATTAGGCCCAGCATTAGCCATAGAGAGAACTCCAGGGCTATCATGTTTTAGATCATCCACAATTTCATCGGGGAATTTATATCCAGGTCCGCCGGTTCCGTTCCCTAACGGGTCGCCTCCCTGAATCATAAAATCGCTAATTACCCGGTGAAAGGTTAGACTGTTGTAGTAGGGTTTACCTCCAGTGGCATTCAGTTTGCCTTCTGCGAGACCGGTAAAGTTGCAGACTGTAAGGGGAGTTTTTTTATATTCCAGTTTTACAATAATATCTCCTCGGTCTGTGCTAATCCGAGCAAAGAGTCCTTCACCAAGATAAGAATCTGAAGGTAACGATGCGGCGGTGCTTGCTAATAATAAAAACAAAACCCTATTCAAATGAGCACTGAGTGCAGTACTAATTCCTTTGCTCATAACTATAATTCTCCTAATGTTTGTTGAATCTGTCGGCGAATACCAAGGGTTTCTCGCTGTATATCTCGTGCATCTTCTTCAAGAGCTTCATAGTTCTGGTCCTGAACTGTCCTTCTGTAACGTTTTATCAGTTGAAGACCTCGAATACTTCCAATAGCTGAAAAAATACTTACTAAACCATGAAGATATTCTGCAGCATCAGTATAGTTGCCTTGCTCATGATAGGTTATAAATTGTTCCATATGTTTTGGTAAATCCTGGGATGCAATTAGTAACAGCCGTTTAAATTCATCCTTTGATGATACATAATGCTGCTTAAGTCGATTAATATCAAAATATTCCTTTTTTGTCATGATGGTATCTATTAGGCTCAGTAAACTTGTAGCATTGATAGGTTTTGATACATAGGCATCGAAATCAGAAAGTTTTTGTTCATGAACTGCTAATTCTGGCTCAGTATAGGCTGTGAGAGCAATAATAGGTATCTGTGGATCATAATTTATGCCCTTATAGGATCGTATGGTAGATGCAGCAGAGATGCCATCCATCCCTGGCATTTGCAGGTCCATCAAAATAAGATCGAAATCGCCCTTTTCCAATTTCTGAATGGCTACAAGACCGTCTTCTGCTACCTCTACCATATGTCCTGCCTTTTTTATGAAATAATGAAGATAGTCCCTATTCACGGGATTATCTTCGGCAATTAAAATAGAAAGCCTTTTTTTAGCGATATAGTTGAATTCATCAACTTCGAAAGGTTTTCCTGTTGCTACTCCTACAGGGGTATAAAAATAAAAAGTACTACCCTGTCCAGGAATACTATCAAAGGTGATATCCCCGCCCATTTTTACTGCTAATTCTTTGGAAATAGCGAGACCCAATCCTGTACCATGATGTTTTTTACTCAGTTTACTATGTAACTGGGTAAAATGTTTGAATAACCTTTGTTGGTCCATTCCTGATATACCAACTCCGGTATCTTTGACAGTTACAAAGAGTCCAGGGGTGTTGTCTTTGGCTCTTATAACGCAATGAATGGAGACTTGCCCTGTTTCAGTAAATTTAATAGCATTGGATACGAGATTGGAAATAATACGGTTAATTTTTATTCGGTCAGCATAAATAGTAGGGAAGCCGCCATCATCAATTGAATACTGGAAGGTGATTCCCTTTTCTTCAGCCTGCGCTTTATATGGTAATAGAAGTGTGGTAATAGTTTCATTTAAGTCGAAATTTTCTCGATAAAACTCTATAGCGCGGGCTTCGATTTTTGAAAGATCGAGGAGGTCATTCAATATAGCTAGAAGCGACTGGCTTGATGATTGAATTGCCTTAATGCGATCATACTGATCACTTCTTGGATTATCAGTTAAAAGTACTTCGGTAAGGGCTATAATTCCTGCAAGGGGAGTGCGTATTTCATGACCCATATTGGCAAGAAATTCACTTTTTGCTTTATTAGCAGCTTCTGCGGCCTCTTTAGCATTTTTCAATAGTTCATCCAGGGTTTTACGACGACTTATATCTTCAATTATGCAAAGATAATGGGTTAATGAGCCATTGGGGTTTCGTATGGCCGAAATAGTAAGGGAGCTCCAAAATGGATCCCCGTTCATTTTGTGACAGCAAATTTCACCCTTCCAATCAATTCCAGCCTGAAGAGAACTGAGCAGATCCTCATAGGTGTTTTGATCTGAGGTGTTAGCAAAATATTCTAGAAATTTATTTCCAATAACCTGCTCCGGTCCTGAGCCGGTCATACTAAAGAAAGCAGGGTTTACGTACTCTATTAATAAATTTATATTAATAATAAGAATTCCTGCAGGACTTTGATCCACAGCTTGGTACATCTTACGGAGCATTTCTTCAGATTTTCGCCTGAGTGTAATATCTCTGATAATTCCAACGGTACCAATAAAAATACGTTGAGATGAACCATTAATAAACTGGTAGGTACCTGCAGAAGAAACTTCTCCATAAGAAATGATACTGGCATACATTTCCTCCATTATAAAACCAGGTCGAATAGATTTTCGTTTAATGCGTAATTCTAGATTTTCTGTTTTTCTTTCCACGCTTCGTCGTTCATCAAAAAGCTTTGGAGCAAAACGATCTCCTGTAGTGTTATCTTTATATAGTTTAAGTATGTTATCTCTGCTTACCTGGGGAATATCCTCTTCGAACAATATAGTACTGAAATGTTTGCCTAAGAGTTCTTCTGGTTCATATCCTAGTGATCGTACCGCTTGATTTACAAAGGTAAAATGACCTTGAGGGTCTAGTTCATAGACAATATCTGGTAAGGCTTCTACAAGGTTGTGATATCGTTGAGATGCAAAAAGTAATTCCTGCTGTAAACTATTACGGATATTCCAGATTCGGTATATGTTTGTATCTATCATGGTATACCAGTCTGAAAGATCGGTAAACATATAATCACTAGCTCCAAGCTTGAGCAGAGTTTCCAGTCGATTTTGTTCAGAACGGGACCCCAAGGCTATGCATGGTATAAAGGGATACTGTTTAAGTATATCCTCTACAGCAAGATTTGCCTGAACTAGAATGATGTCAATGGCATCGTGATGTAAAACTCGAAAAGCTTCCATAACAGAATCTGCTATACGATAGTTATTTTGATACTGGTTTTGTGTAAGTTGTTTTCGAGCTGTATCATATATTTCGCCTGCTTCCAGAATAACCAACACGCTCAGTCCTGGCATAGTAAATTGGTACCTCTTGCGTTATAATGTATGATAACTGCGGGCAACATCGATAGCATGATGCCATTGGTTCAATAGTTGCTCCCGGGTATCAGGATTCATGCTTGGTTGGAAGCGTCGTCGAACCCGCCAATTTACTTCAATATCCCGTAAACTGTCCCAGTAACCGACTTCGAGACCCGCCAGATATGCTGCTCCCAGGGCGGTTATTTCCATAACCTCTGGTAGAATCACCGCTTTACCCAATATATCCGATTGATACTGCATGAGAAAAGAGTTCGCCGCAGCACCACCATCTGCCTTCAGTTCCTGAATCGGGTGGCCATAATCACTTTCCATTGCATCAATTAAATCCCGGGACTGGAATGCGATACTTTCGAGGGCAGCTCGAACAAGGTGAGCCCGGTTACTGCCTCTGGTAAGGCCGACGATGGTTCCCCGTACGTCGGGGTCCCAATAGGGGGCTCCCATGCCAACAAAGGCAGGAACAACAAAAACCCCACCGGTGGAATCTACTGACTTTGCTAGACTTTCGGACTCTGCAGCATTATTGATCAGCTTTAGTTCATCCCGGATCCACTGGATAACCGCACCGCCAATAAAAACGCTTCCTTCAAGGGCATAGGTGGTTGATCCGCCGATCTTCCATGCAATAGTGGTAAGCAGATTATTTTGGGATGAAATAGGGGTAGTCCCCGTATTGAGCAAGGCAAAACAGCCGGTTCCATAAGTGTTTTTTACCGAACCGGGGCTGAAACAGGCATGTCCAAAAAGGGCAGCCTGTTGGTCTCCGGCGCATCCTGTAATGGGAATACTTTTCCCGAAAAGTTCCGGCTTGGTGTTCGCAAGGAATCCTGAAGATGGCAGAACCTCAGGTACAATTTGTTTGGGTATACCAAAGATTTTGAGGAGATCCTCATCCCATTGCAGCGATTTAATATTAAACAGAAGCGTTCTGGAGGCATTGGTTACATCGGTAAGATGTTTTCCTGTCAGTTTGTAGAGAAGCCATGAGTCGATGGTCCCAAAACAAAGTTCCCCTGCTTCCGCACGGGTTTTAAGTCCAGGTATTTCCTGGAAAAGCCACATTAATTTGGTAGCAGAAAAATAGGGATCTAAGACAAGCCCAGTTTTTTCTCGGATTACATCGGTATATCCCAGGGCTTTAAGTTCTCTGCAGAGGTCTGCACTACGGCGACACTGCCAGACGATTGCATTATAAACCGGTTTCCCGGTTTTTCGTTCCCAGAGCAAGGTGGTTTCACGCTGGTTGGTAATCCCTATGGCTGCAATTTGTTCTGCGGTAATCTGAGCTTGTTCTATTGCTTCCTGAGCAGCTTCGTACTGGGTTTTCCAAATTTCTTCCGGATCATGCTCCACCCAACCGCCCTGGGGGTAAATTTGGCGGAACGGTTTCTGACAGAGCGCAATAACAGCCCCGCTATGATTGAAGAGTATCGCCCGGGATGTGGTTGTCCCTTGATCGAGGGCAAGAATGTATTGCTGTGTTATGGCCATAAAGTTTACCTCCGCTGAACAGTATATCATTGATAATGAAAGTCCTGTGGTAAAAAAGTACTGGATAAAATACGATGCAATGGATACAATGCATGAGATGAGCATCCTGGAGCTGGAGACCGAACTCCTTCGTACAGAATATCCACAACTATCGCCTGATCATGATCCCGATATAGAGCGGTATTACGATCTCCGCGCACTGGGGCATTCCACAGAAGCACTGGTATTGTACCAAAGTCGTCTTGTCCCCCGTTACCCCGATGACCAGTTCAGGACCAAGATACTCAAAGCCTATCGAACCCATTCACCCCTATATGGGGAATTGATGAAGCAGGCTTATTACCAGCTCGGCCAAAGAGTTCTGGAACGAACCAAAAAACTAATCAAATATATTGCTGTAAAGGCAGATTCTTTCAATGAAACTGATGTATATTCGACGATAAAAACTGCGGATGCAATTTTAGCCCTCCTTCCCCGAGAACGCTTTGAAGCAGTTATGGCCATTGAACGGCTTCACCGGTATGCTGAACGGCTTCGTTATTGTGAAAAATCTATAGCTAAAGCAGAGGCTTTAATCCGTGCCTATGTGACTGAATCCCTTTCTATTGTAGAAGTAGAACGACAGCGTCGCAAAGAAGAGCAGGCCCGTGCTCAAGCAGAGGAACGGCGCCGTCTTGTTGCCAGAGATAAGGCTGAACTGCAGAAACAACAGCGATTAGCAAGCGAGAAAGAGTGGCAGAGGGCTCTTCAGGAGGCGAGGCCGCGGACTAATCTGCAAAAAAGTTCCGGGGCTAAGGAACGTTCGCCCCAGGTTCATATCGATCTGAATAGTATTCGTTTTTCCCCAGTAGACTTGGCCCGTATTCAGATCCCACCAACCCTCACACGAATCGAAGATAAGACCTTAGCTTTCTGTTTTAAATACTGGAACCTCATTCGTGATTCTGCCTTTGAGCGTATCCTCTTTCTGTATTCACGAAAGTATAATACCAAACATTATGAAGTGTTTTCTACGATTCAGCGGGGTCGGCTGAGCGGCAAGCGGGATGAGGAAATTCTTGCTTCCGTTATGGGGATCCTTATTACGGGATATTACTATTCGATCCAGGGTGACCGCTATTTACAGCGGCAGTGGCTGCTCTTAAAAGCAAAACTGGAAGATGGTGAAAAGCCACTGGTCCCCAATGTTATTCAGGAACACAACCGGACTAGCCAGAGGCGGCGGGGACAATTAAAAAGAACTCCTGTCGGTGCTCAGAGTCAGCGCCGTGCATCGTTTCCCCGGGGATCTCCGGGGGGAGCTGAAAATGGAAAGCCAAGCCAGGCGCAGCGGGTGGATACAGAGAATATTGCAAGCCAGAACCAACCTAAGATCCGGCAGAAAATTCCCGAAACCATCAATGCTCAATCAACGTTAAAGGATCCTATTCCTGCTGTTTCTGCTCAGGGGTTTGAAGCGGCTAAAAAAGGCCTAGAAAAACCGGTTCGCCGCTTCTCTGTGTCTGAGCGGCTTATGCACCTTTCAGGCCGATCCTACGATGTGTATCAGGACCTGTTCTTGGCCCATGTTCGTACCGCAATCCGGCGGGTACTTGGTAAGGGTAAGGGGCTCTTCTTTTCGCTTCCGCAAGAGGCAGAAGATTTAGTCTATGAATATCTGAAACGGAACTACAGCAACCCCTATATGAATTGGGACCAAAGCCAGGAAAAGCAAAAACTCGAAGCTCTGGGGTTCTCACTCCCTGCGATAGAAACCATAATTGATGAATGTTATCGAATTATGGGGAAGTGATCCCTACATGGGAATTCGGCCGCGGAAACTGCGTGAAAGGGTTAGCCGATCTGCATATTCCAGATCGCCCCCGACAGGAAGTCCCGAAGCAAGGCGAGATACCTGTACACCTGTTTCTTTTAAAATCTTGTGTAAATATAGAGCGGTAGTGTCCCCTTCCACGGTGGGATTTAAAGCCAAAATAACCTCAGTAATGCCTCCGCGGTGAATACGGTTTACTAATTGGCCGATAGCGAGTTTTTCTGGGCCGATGCCATCCAACGGCGCAATAAGCCCACCAAGCACATGGTAGCGCCCCCGATATTCATGCCCTTCCTCGATAACCCGCACATCCTGAGCCCGTTCCACAACGCAGAGTATATGCTGATCTCTCCCCGGATCAGTGCAGATGGTGCAGGGGTCAGTTTCCGTAAAACTGCCGCAGACAGAACAGCGTCGAATATGACTGTGGAGACTCTGGAGTTCTTCAGCCAATTGTCGGGCATAACTTGGATCAGCGTCGAGTATAAAATAAGCGAGCCGTCCTGCAGTTTTTTTTCCGATTCCCGGAAGTTTGGTCAAGAGGCCCACTAAGCGATCGATAGCATTCATCAAAACCCCAGCATTCCCGGGCTAATACCCATACCACCAGTCAGAGCGCCAAATTCGCTTTGCAGGGTTTCTTTTACCTTTTCCATGGCGTCGGTAAAAGCGGCCTTCACCAGGTCCTGGAGGAGGGGTATGTCCTCACTATTCACGGCTTCCGGTGCAAGCCGGACTGCCAGAACTTCCATACGGCCATTCATATCGACCTGAGCCATACCGCCCCCGGCCGAGCCGGTAACCACAATCGTGCCGAGCCGCTGCTGCATAGCTGCCATCTGCTCTTGTATTTTTTGCGCATTTTTGAGAATCTCAAAGGGATTCATATCTATCAACTCCTCCTATTTTGTCCGTACAATGGTTCCCCGAAAGAGTTTGCGCACCATTTCGACTGCAGGAGGAATCTGGTCGGTTCCACCCTGCGGACTATTTTGTGCATCTTTCGGTTCTGCAAGGGTAATTTCGATCTGTAATTGGGGGTATCCCATCTGGTGTAAGGTCCCACTGATGCTATGTTTTTCCTTTTTTAAAAGATCTGCGCTCAAACTGTCCCGGGTTGGAATAATGAGGGTGCGGCCGCTGGAACCATCGAAGCTGCTATGGCCGTCCGGATCCAGTTTCCAGTCTGCGGTTTTTTCAAGCCCCGAAGCCAGCATACCCCGTTCTTTTTTCAGTAGATTGATGAGCTCAAGCCGCAGGCTTTCAAGATGCTCTGGTGCAAGGGTCCGCACTGGTTCTGGAGACGATGATTGATGAGGGGCCGGCGCTGGTTCATGTGCCAGGGCAGGTATTGGTGATGCTATTGACTCAGATGTTGACGAGGAAGCGTGTGACTGTACAGATACTGAAGTATTCGCCTGCGATGTTGTTGGATCTCCTATGAGTTCTTTTATTTTTTCTCTGCTTCTGGATGGGTCTGTGGATACAGCTTGGCTAGCCTTGGCAGCAAGAAACTGTTTAAAACCTTCGGTGAGTGAAGGTGGTTGTTCCGGTAAGTCTGTTACTGTTGGCCCTCTGGATTCATGATGGATTGCTGGTGCCTCCTGCGCTGCAGCTTTGAGGGCCATGGAAGCCGCAGTTCTATGCGGGGCACCATTAGTAGGGTTTAGAATACTGCTCCTGAGGTGTTCTACCGCTTCTTTGAGCTCCAACGGAGCTATCCAACGGCGGAGCCAACTGAGTTTTGAAATTGCCGTTTCTAGTTCAAAACGAGGAGAAAGAGAATAGCGGATATCACGATACACTCCTAACAAAATACTTAAAGCTTGTTCAATCTGCTGAACCGATAAGGATGCTACTACGGTTGATGAGTACCGCTCAGCACTGTAGCCGAGGAGGGCTTCCCGTTTTATACCCTGTTTCAGGAGCAGGATGCTCCGGAAATATTCAGCCAGATCGATAACTAATTGCTCAATGGACACGCCCTGTCCCAGGATATTATCCAATTGTAAGAGTGCTTCGGCAGCCTGTTCCTGAACACAGGCTTCTGCAAGCCTGTTAATTGCATCGAGTCCAACAAGGCCAAGTTTTTCTCGAATCAGTTCGGTACGGATGTATCCCTCGGAGAAAGCAACCACTTGGTCAAAGAGGGTGTATGCATCCCGAAGACTGCCGGTAGATTCTTTGGCAATCCAAAATAGGGCCTCATCCTCCGCACGGACTCCCAGTTCTCGGCAGGCATCGGCAAGAATAGCCTTTATCGTTTCAATGGGAATGAGCCGGAAGGCAAACTGCTGGCACCGGCTTTTTATCGTAGCTGGAACTTTATGCAACTCTGTGGTTGCGAATATAAAAACAATGTAGGGTGGCGGCTCTTCGATGGTTTTAAGGAGGGCGTTAAAGGCACTATTCGAGAGCATGTGCACTTCATCGATGATATATACCTTATAGCGGCCTGAATTAGGAGGGAACAAAACCTCATCCTTAATCTGACGAACATCGTTGACACTCGTATTGCTTGCACCATCAATTTCGATGACATCGAGACTTGCACCCCGGGCAATTTCCACACAGTTGGTACAGACTCCGCAGGGGGTGGCGGTGGGCCCCTTTTCACAGTTAAGGGATCGGGCAAGGATACGGGCTGTACTTGTCTTACCACAGCCCCGGGGGCCAGAAAAGAGGTATGCATGGGCAATTCGTCCTGTTTCGATGGAGCTTTTAAGCGTAGCCACGACAAATTCCTGGCCAGCCATTTCATCGAAGGTTTTGGGACGTCTTCTTGTTGCGGTTACTTCGTAAGCCATAGTAGCCAGTATACATAGATTAGGTTCAAAAAAAAACCCCGCCACCAGGATGGTCACGGCGCAAAAAACAGCTACTTACCGTTGCTTCCTTCCGGACCTGGCGGGGTTGGGCAGTGTTTTTTCGCATGATTCCTGATGGTGGGGAATACGGAGAGAGAGGGATTTGAACCCTCGGTACCCTTTAGGGGTACACACGACTTCCAATCGTGCACCTTCGGCCGCTCGGTCATCTCTCCAGGTTGTCATTCAACAGCTTTTTACATCGATATACTTTCTGGGTACATCCCTGCGGAGAGAGAGGGATTCGGTCTCCAGTCGCGTGCTTCCTGCACGCTCCTTCCGACCCGCCCTTGCCCTCTTCCGGCGGTATCCTGCCGCCTTTTCCTCCCGTAGGTCGGCGAGGGCAAGGTTTCTCATCCCTCTCCTCACCTTTGCCGTATAATATGGGCCATTCCTGCGGAGAGAGAGGGATTCGAACCCTCGGAACCCTTACGAGTTCAACGGTTTTCGAGACCGTCCGATTCAACCGCTCTCGCATCTCTCCAATATGCCTGAGGCTGAGAGGATTCGAACCTCCGACCTTCAGATCCGCAATCTGAAGCTCTATCCAGCTGAGCTACAGCCTCATCCTACTACGAGTTGTAGTAATTCGGAGCAGGGGGGATTCGAACCCCCGGTACCCTTTAGGGGTACAACTCCTTAGCAGGGAGCCCGATTCGGCCACTCTCGCACCGCTCCAAGGAACCTCTTCTGGACAACGGAGCAGGGGGGATTCGAACCCCCGGAACCTTCGCAGGCTCAACGGTTTTCAAGACCGCCTCCTTCAACCGCTCGGACACCGCTCCAGAAAGGTGACTTACAGTAGCCTGAATAGGCTTTCTCTGTCAAGTGGGAAGGCTCCTCTGCCTGATAGGTAAAGAGAGAAGATGACCGCTGGACAGCCCCAGAAAATGTGGCGGATTTAATTGATAACCGTATTGGTCTGGACTTTGTACCCCAATTTTGCTATTTTAAAAAAAACAGAGAATAAGTTCGGCACAAGAGATCAAAAAGTTATAAGGCGTATATCTTTCATGTTTAAGAACATCATATTTGATTTATATGGAACCTTAGTAGATATCCGGACTGATGAACAGAAGCCTGAATTTTGGCAAGCCTTTTCCGGCGTTTTACAACAGGAAGGCCTGTCTTATAACCCTGTTGAATTACAAAAGCGATATCTCTCTCTTGTTCAGAAAGCCCTTGCCCGGATCACCCACAGTCCCTACCCTGATACCAGGGTGTATTTAGTTTTAGAAACCTTGTTTCACCAGCATTCAGTATCGGTTACACCGGAAAAACTTCTCTGGATCACACAGCAGTTCAGAAAACTTTCAACAGAATATATTCGGCTGTATCAGGGTATCCCTGAAATGTTGCAAAAACTGAAAGAGCACGGTTTAAAACTTTATATACTTTCTAATGGTCAGCGGGAATTTTCAGAAGGAGAGCTCAGGGAACTTGGCATATATGAATATTTTGACGGGTTTTATTTTTCCGCAGATTATGAGATGAGTAAGCCGGATCCTCAATTTTATCGTGTTTTGCTAGAACGGGAGCATATTACCCCATCAGAATGTCTTATGGTTGGTAATGATCATACAACCGATATAGCCGGTGCGAATGCAATTGGTATGGCTTCGGTATATATTCAGAGCAATCATTCACACGAGGTTTCCCTCGAGTCTGTTCCAAGCACGTATAAGGTTGCTCAAACGCAGAATCAGGGAAGAGCCTTGGAAAGTATTCTATTAAAATAAAGATATTTATTATCGGTTAGAAGTATTATCGATTATTTAACAAAAGATTAAAGATGTTTTAACTATAATGACTTAAGACATACAACCAGAAATGTAAATGGAGGTTGTATGTACAAATTTATACGTTCACTTATGTTTGCGATTCTTATGGTGATCGCACCTTCGCTATTCAGTGACGATTTGGTTGTTCTTCCCAGGGATGCGATTTGGCGTTTTAATGATTCAGGTGTTGATTTAGGTAGCGTTTGGAGAGAGCCCGGTTACAAAGATTTCGAATGGAAGCGAGGTCGAGCTCCCCTTGGGTTTGGAGATGATGTTTCTGAAACAGATCCAAATATACCTTTGGCGACAACTGTAAGTTTTGGGGCTGATCCACAAAATAAGCATATGACTACCTATTTTCGTACTGAAATAGAGGTACCTTCTTCTTATAAAGATTCAAAGGAGCTCGAAGTATACATCCATGTTGATGATGGGGCTGTAGTATATTTTAATGGAGTCGAAGTTTTTCGTCGTGGAATTAAAGATGATAGTAAAGTTGCATACAACACCCCTGGTAAGTTTAAACCAAAGGAAGAAACCTTTACACTTCCTGCATCGTTACTTAAGGTTGGCAGTAATCTAATTGCTGCAGAAGTTCATCAGGATGGAGTGGATAGTTCAGATCTTTGGTTCGAAATGGGTCTGAAAGCCCGAGGTGTTTCTGCTCATACAACTACTAGTACAACTACATCATCTGGGGCTATTGTTCGTTTTATTCCTGATTCTTCCGCTCCCCGTGGTTCAATTACTAAAGTAACCCAGATGTTTGGATCTGATCCTGCGACAACCCGTGCTTTTACTTGGTATACAACCTTTGCTTCTGGTTCTACCGATGTTCAGGTTGTAGAAGTTATCGGCGCTTCACCAAATTTTTCAAAGGCATTCACGTTTTCAGGACGTGTAAAACCCTCGTATAACAGTCCGGACGAATTGGTTCATATGGCCGAAGCTGTAGGTCTTAAAAGTGGTACTTCTTATTGGTATCGAGTAGGTGATGCTAAACTTGGTCTTTGGAGCGATGTTGGTACCTTTAAAACTATGGATAATAAAAAAGGTCCTTTTACCTTCATCAACCTAGCAGATACACAGGCAAAAACGGAGGATGAAGCGATCCTGTCAGCTAAGACCTTAGCTGATGCTGTTCGTACCGTTAAAAATGCTGAGTTTATGATAATTAACGGTGATATTGTAGATACAGGTCGTAATGAAAAACAGTGGGACTGGGTTCTCGGTCATGCTGCTGAAACAATGCGAAATATAGCTTTTATTCCCGCTGCGGGAAACCATGATGAAGACCCTTATTCCTTCATTGAGCATTTTAATCTTCCTGTGCCTAAAGGGGCTGATATAAAGACTGGTGCCTATTATTCTTTTGATTACAAAAATGCTCATTTTATTATCTTAAACAATAATGAAGACAGCCCTGAATGGGCGGATTTTTCTCTTCAACAGATTGAATGGTTTAAGTCTGATGTGCTGGCCGCTAAAGCACGGGGTACTGATTGGATTATACTTATTGTGCATAAAGGGCCTTACACTACTTCTAATCATGCTACGGATGAAGATATTACAGGCCCCAATGGAGTACGTACCAAATTTGCACCTCTCGCTGCACAGCTTGGTGTTGATCTTGTTTTTCAAGGACATGATCACAGCTATTCAAGGACTAAATCACTAAATGGTGTAGTTTATATTACTCCAGGAACTGCAGGGCCAAAGGTATATTATCTTAATAAAAAAATTGATTCTGCATATTGGGCAAATTTTGTGGTAGCGAAGGAACATCCAGCATCAAAATATGGATCTGACCCGGCTGATCAAAGTAGGCCTATGCGGGGAGTGATTCAAAATTTTCTTGCGGTTACTATTAATGGTAAAAACGTAAGCATAACAGCCTATGAAGTCGATCGCATCAAGGGTGGATTACCTTATGTAATTGATACATTGGAGTTAAAAAAATAAGAAATATGAATAATGTTAAGGGGCAAAAAATTAGGCTTTATAAGTGGTCTTTTTAAACCACACTACAAGCCCGATGAGGATGCTGGTCCATAATACCAGCATCCAGGGGATGCTGAAGAGCCCAATTTGTTTGCCGATAAAGCCCATGAAACCGGGAAGTAATCCTACCCCGAGTCCTGCAAAGGCCATCTGCATGCCAATAGTATTTCCTGCATGTTCTCTGCCGACCCTGTTTGCAGTGGTAGAGATCAGTGATGGGAAAATTGGGGCGATACTAAAACCAAGGAATAAAATTGCGATAATTTTTATTGGGGCTACAGGAATTGCTGCAAGGATGAGGGTGGTAAGGGCTGTACTGATGAGGCTTCCTTGGAGCAGTGCTGCTGGTGAAAAACATTGAGTGGCAAAGCCTCCAAGGATACGCCCTATGGTAAAAGTAGCCCAGTAACCTGCAGTCCAAAGGCCTGCAAGGGATGTACTCACAGCCAAACCTTCCGTAAGCCAGGTATAAGCCCAGTGGCCCATGCCTAATTCAATACCGGAGTAAATAAAAAATAAAAGGGCGCTCAGCCAGGCTTTGCTTTGACGAAGGGTCTCTGAGAAGGATCGTAGTTCCAGGCCACCAGAGGTTTGAGCTTCAAAATGGGCTGCTTTAGGAGCTCCTTCCCAACGATGGACCTGGGATAGAAAGAAAAGCCCCAGTAAGAGCTGCATTCCACCTACAATCCAATAGCCGGGCCGCCAGGACCCAGTCTGACGTAAACCTGCGGTCATGATAAGGGGCCCGGTTGTGATACCGATGCCGAAACTGGCATGGAGCCACTGCATAATCCGCTGGCTCATGTGGGCTTCTACCCAATTATTAAGGCTTGCATCTATGCCGCCGGCTCCTGCTCCTGCAAAAAAGCCTAGAGCAACAAACACTGGCCAGGCAGGACTCATGGTATACCCAAAGAGGGCTAAGCCCGTTAGTAAGGTACTCCCTGCAAGCAGTTTCCCCACCCCAAGCTTCGACATAAGGTAGCCGTTGCTGAAGCTCGAAATAAGGTAGCCGGTTACAGAACTGATGAGGAGTATCCCCAGAGCATCGAGCGGGAGCTGAAAGGTACCCCGTATACTGGGCCAGGCAACCCCGAGGAGTCCATCGGGCATTCCCAGGGCGATAAAGGCGATAAAACATAAGATGACTAGACCGGATGATTGTTTTTGAGACATACAAAAAATATACTCTAAAACGAGTATAAATGCTACCTAGCGCTCTGTTTAACAGCATATATCCTGGCCCTTAAAGAGACTCGAGTAGCTAGAGTTTTTAGAGGCCCCGTTAATCAAAGATTGCGCCGGAAAGGATTGCATCGTATATGGCCTTAGATTCCTCATACACCTCTTCACAGGAATCGAGAATGATACCTATATGTACCGGGTGATCCATGCGGTCGTAGATTTCATTCGGTTTGTAAAAGGATTTTTCACTGCCCGAAACAAATATTTGGGGTATTTCGAGTTGTAAGCCGCTCTCTGGTGAAGCAGGCAAAGTAAGAAATGTCATATACCCATGAGCTCCGCCCATATGAGCATAGGTTTCTTTATCGATCCATTCGTATCGTGTTATAGGAATGGGTGTATTTTGAACAGAGATTTGCTTTGTCCCTTTGCTCAAATATGGTTTTATAAAGGTTTCTTGGTTTATATCATTAAAATTGATAAGTACAACAATGTTTATTCCTATTTCTTTCCCTGTTTTAGATTTTATTTGGGGGGGCGCGAGGATTGCCGCACTGGTGCGATTGTTCACACCAAAATGTTTTACATTCCACGTACCCTGTATGGGTAAACGCATACCAAATAAGCGGCTCATCAAATAGTAGGATTCTCCGCTTTTTATGATGTTCCAGACATCCGTATCTGAAAAGGTTCCGTTTATATCAGGTTTTTTAAGTTGTTCTATGGCTGTGGAAGCAATTTTATATGAGGATAGTGGTATGTTATATAAGTCCGCAGCTTTTTGAAAAGCTGTAATGGCATTTTTAGGCATCAATGCGAGGTAGCAGGCTTTTCCATAATCTTCCCAGAATGCTCCTGGCAATAATTGAGCAGAGGCTTTCTCGGTGATAATTTTTCTAAATTGAGAAATGGCTTCTAGTGAACGGCCCGCAGAAGAAAGGAAATCCCCATAAAGCCATGAAAATCTAATATCCATAGGGAAATCATGAGTTGCTTCTGAAATGACAGCCTCTAGTTGTTTTGCAACTCCAGGACTGTCTAAATTATACAAATATTTTAATATAATTACCTTTAAGACCCATAGCTCAGGATTTGACCGATGTTGTGAAATTCGTTCATCAATATGAGCAGCAATAATAAGGAGCTGTTTTTCGATGGTTTCTTTTGAAAGGGGATAATCCCACTGGAATTCATAATGATCTACGTATCCAGATAAAGCTTGTAATGTTGTAAAATCCTTTGTGAACTCAGTATCGGTTGGCAGTTCCTTGATCGAGATGAGAGAAAGATCCTCTGAAAACGCCATGATCCCAGTTATGAGAATACAAAGTAAAACGAATATACCTTTTTTCATGATACTTTTACCTTTGTCGTCAGGGTTTGCATGCTGATTACTCAACTCGTCCCAGTGTATCATGATACTATAAAGGCCACAATTTTATAAATAAAAAACGCGATGACAAATTTATAATATCCGTTTATGCTGAGGGTAATGAAAGCTAATTTGCACCTTCATTCCCGAATATCCGATGGCACCGAATGGCCCGCGGAACTTGCAGTACGGGCGTATCAATCTGGGTTGGAGTGGGTTGCCCTTACCGACCATGATACTTTGGGTGGGGTACAAGAATTTTCTAGGGCGGCAGAAAAGCTGGGGTTGAAAACTACTGCGGCGGTAGAGATAGATTGCAGGGCTCCCGAAATCGGTTATCGAAGCGAACTTTTAGCCTATTTTCCCCAAGGCCGATATGAACATACCAAGGCTTTACTTGCGGAGGTTACCAAAGGCCGGCTTGAGTATATCCGTTCATCAATCCGAAATGCACAGCGCCACTTTGTGAAATCCCAGGTTTCCTTTGAAGATTTACTACAGTATAAGCGAAAAGGACGGCCAGAGCTTCCTGCAGAAACCTTTTCTTTTAATAAAGTTGATATATTCCTTTATTTTAAAGCCCATGGCATTATTGCCCAGGAGGTAAGCTACCGGGCTTTTAAAAAGGCCTACCTCGATACGGGGCTCCTTTCAGGTACCTCCTATGAAAAACCGAGCTGTGCTGAGGTTATTCGTACAATACATGCCGATGGGGGCCTTGTGGTGCTTCCCCATATAGGCCATGAGTTTGAGGATTCCCTGGATACTATTAAAAAAAATAAAACTAAATGGAAAGAAGCCCTCGATTATTTTTGTGGTCTGGGGCTTAATGGTATTGAACTCTACTGGTATCGGAACGGAGATACGGAGGCTATCAACAAACTGGTGGCCGCTGAAGCGGAAAAACGGCATCTGCGTATTACCTACGGCTCAGACTGCCATGGCCCCGGCTCGGGAAAAGAAACGATGGAACTTTTTTGTGGAGAACTGAAAGAGCTGTAGTGTAGCCGCCCATGATGCTAGTAATTATGGCCGGACTAACAATAGGGCCCGACCGTAGAGCCCGCCCGGGGGACCCGGGCGGGGATAATTCTATTCCTTTCCAGAAGAATAGACTGAGGAGCCCCCGACAAAGTATTTAGAAAGGGTCAGGAACATGATGATGACCGGAATGCTGGCTATGAGGGCCGCGGCCATCATGGCACCTTCGTCGGAAAGTTTTTCTTCCGCAAAGCTTACAATATAGGTCGGAATCGTTTTGAACTTTTTATCCTGGGCAATCATGAGGGGCCACATCAGGTTGTCCCATTGCTGACGGAAGGTTAGGATGGCCAGGCTCGCCACAGCTGGCCCGGAGTTCACCAGGACGATACTGCGGAAAATCCGGGGCTCGGAACAACCGTCGATTCGGGCCGCATCGATGATGTCTAAAGGAAAGGTTTGCAGGTATTGCCGCATGAGGAATACCCCAAAGGCGTTCATCATAAAGGGGACAATGAGTCCCTGGTAGCTGTTCTGCATACCAAGATTCAGGGCTACCATATACATGGGAACCATGATGGTTTCAAAGGGAATCATCATGGTCATCATAATGCCCATGAAAACAATACTCTTTCCCTTAAATTTAAATTTAGCCAAACTGTAACCGGTAATCGATGACAAAATGACCGTGGTAAAGGCTACGGTTACTGAAACAAAGAGAGAGTTCAGTATGTTTCTGATATATAAAAAGTTTCTATCGTTTCCTGCCAGGGCCCGATAAAAATTCCTCCAGGCAATTTTAGAAGGAATCCACCGGTAGGGCATCTGGGTAATTTCCGAAGAAGGCATGAATGATGCGGTGAACATAAAAACCAGCGGTACCAGTACAATGACTGCAAAAAGCAGAAGAAAAAAACGAATTAAAATATCAATGCCATAAGAAACTTGCATTTTAGAAGATTTAAGGCTCATCGCTTTACTCGTCATGGTTGGCCGCTCCTTTTTAATAGGTCACATCGTCACTGCGGGAAACCTTAAGCTGAATAATGGTAAGTATCAGCATGGTTACAAAAAGCAGGATACTCATGACGCTGGCCCGCCCAACGTTGTAGTCCTTAAGGGCAGTGTTGTAAATATTCAGGGTGATCACATTTATTGGTGCCTTAGGCGCACCGCTTTGGGTAAATAGAAATTGGGTCGAGAAGGTCTTAAGACACTGGAGCATGGCCACAATCGACACCAGGGCTGTAGTGGGTTTTAAAAGAGGAAGCGTTATCTTAAAAAAGGCCTGGCTCCTGCTTGCCCCATCGATGGTCGCCGCTTCGTATATGACGGGGGGTATTTTTGTAATGCCCGTAATATAGAGTACGGTAAAATACCCAATATATTTCCAGAAATACACAATCATGGTGGAAAGTTGAACCATTTCACCGCTGGAAAGCCAGCGCATATCTACACCGCTTGTATGGCGGAGGGCATTCACAACCTGATTCGCAATACCGGTGGGAGTAAAAATCTGCATCCAGATAAGGGCCGCAACGGCAGAAGAAAGCACCGCCGGAGAATAATACAACAATTGCCAAAGCCTGAAATTTCTTCCTTGCAGGGTAATTAAAATAGCAATTAAAAGGCTAAACACAACCAGGGGAATAAAGGTCCCCAGGGTAAAGGTGAGGGTTGCCCGAACGGAATTCCAAAAATCCGGGGACTGTAAAACGAACATATAGTTACCCAGGCCGATAAATCGGGGCGGCAAAGGAGAAATCATGTTCTTTTTAAAAAAACTAAGGGTAAAAGCATTTATTATCGGATAAAACGAAAATATGGAAAAAAATATGATTGCGGGAATAACAAAATACCAACCCCATCGGGCTTGAACCTGCTCTACCCCGTGCCGTTTTTTACTTTTCTTTTCTGCTTTCATGGGTTGTACCTCCAGCAAAACCCTGGCGGGTCAAGACCCGCCAGGGGCATTGTGTGTAATTACCGGTTTTCGTCCACCAGAGCCTGGACATCCTTTTTCAGTTTGGTCACTGCAACTGCAGGATCGACCTTATTCATCATGACGTTTTCGATGGCTTCTTTAATAAGCTCATTAACCCGCCAGCTAAAGGATGAATGATAAACCACATGGGCCCGTTTCAGGTCATTGTAGAACACGTTGCTGTAGGGCATGCTCTTAAATACTGAGCCTTCAAATACCTTCTTGGTTGGCTGGGTCAGGGCTACCTTTTCCAAATAATCTTCCCCATGGCTTAACATATAGAATACAAATTTCCAGGCTTCGATCTGTTCATTTAATGGAATCTGCGAATTTACCATGTAATACTGGAAATAATAGGTATTGGCGATATCCTTTCCACCTTTAAATACCGGGTAGGGAATAACCATCCAGTCTTTGCTGTTGTAGAACTCAGGATTTGCGGTCTTCATCCGGGCTTCCTGGTACAGGCCGGAAAGGTGCATGGCAATTTCATTTTTGTCATTATCAAAAATCTTACGGGCCACCGGATATGTGGGACCACCGAGGTTTTTACCATTGGGCCCCCAGTCTTGCATGAACTTCAGCGCCTTGGTCCAGGCTTCGGTGTTCACAATCGCTTCTTTTCCGTCATCGCTGACTACTTTTCCGCCCAGCTGTTCTACCATGGGCACCCAGGAAATAAGATAGTCGCCATAACGAAAATCGAAGCCCCGGCGGGTAATAATGTCCCCATTTCGTTTAACAATTTTTTCAGAGACGGCCATGACATCTTCCCAGGTCTTGGGGTAATCCTTGTCGGGATCGAGCCCTGCATCCCGGAAAATCTTCTTGTTTAGGTAGATGCAGAAGTTGACCATTTCCAAAGGCAGTCCATAGATTTTCCCCTTTTTCCCAAACAGTTTGCCATCTTTATCGGTGACCGGATCGAGCATGCCCGGCAGATAGGTGTCGATAAGGGCCTGTTCATTCTTAAAGCCTAATTCCTGTACCGGAATGGGGGCTACCAGGCCTTCCATTAAGAGGGGGTAGGCTTTTTGCAGTTCCAGGTTCCAAATACTGGGTGCATTCTTTGCCGCATAGGCTGAGGAAATAAGGTCCTGAATTTTGGTAGAGGGAAATACCGAATATTTAATAGTAACATGGGGATTCTTAGCCATGTACTCTGCGGCAAATTGTTCTTCTATTTTCTGTCGGTTGGGATCCTCATGGGTCCAGAGGGTCAAAGTGACCGGTTTGGGGTTCGCCGCAAAAAGCGGAACAGATAAGTTGGCCAGCACCAAAGCGAGGCCGAGCAATTTCTTCATAGATTCCTCCATTTTGATGAAAGGGTACGTGGATTCCGGCTGAACACCGGCTTTCTGTATGCTATGGTAGGGCCAGTAGAGGTTATTGAAAAGGCTGGAAAGTACCGATTTTAGTACCGATTTTGGTACTGGTTTTCAGTCTCGCAGGGGTTTTAATTTTTCTATAAGCTGGGATCTATCCTTAACATCGAGTTTTTTATAGAGTGAAGAAACGTGATTTTTTACAGTTTGTTCTGCTAAAAACATAAGGTTTGATATTTCATGATTATCCAAGCCCTTAGCCAGCAGCATTGCCACCTCCCGCTCGCGATAACTCAACTCATGGTACCAGTCGGGCCGGCTTTTCATCAACCTGGGTGTGGATTGGGTTTTTTCGCTGGTTTTAGAAAGCATCTGGGCAATTACTTTGGAAGCGATGGTTTCAGACATGAGCACCGTTCCGGCCGCCGCCGCCCGGATTGCATCCACCAGTTTCTGGGGTTCAATATCTTTTAAGAGGTACCCGCAGGCACCCTTAGCCAGGGCTTCATGAACATACTCATCATCGTCAAAGGTGGTCAGCATGATAATCTTACTCTGGCCCTGAAGCCTCCGGATATGTTCCACCGCATGGACCCCATCAATTTTAGGCATCCGCACATCCAATATGACCAGGTCCGGTTCCAGTTCCCGGGCCATCCGGATTGCTTCTTCCCCGTCATGGGCAATTCCCACCACCGATATAGCTGGATCCATCGTTTCGATGACCCGTTTCAGGCTTTCGATAAAGAGCACCTGGTCGTCGGCGAGCAATATCCGGATAGCATTATGCTCCATGGCCTGCCTCCTTAAGGGGAATATGGGCGGTAAGTTTAAAGCCTCCGGTAATTGGGCCTGCGCAAAACTCACCTCCCAGGGCGGAAATATTTTCTCTCATACCTGCAAGTCCTATCCCTTCGTTAAATTCGGTGGTTCCCCGGCCATTATCCATCATATCGATGATTAAAAAGCCTTCATGTACCCAGAACGAAATCATAATTTTGCTTGCCTTACCGTGCCGTAGGGCATTCGTCATCCCCTCCTGCAACAGCCGTATAATCGTGTTCTGGGTGCTCTCGCTGACTTCCCCGATAGCATTCCCAAAATCCACCTGAACCTGCACCCCGGTAGCATGCTGGAATGAATAGGCCAGCTTCCTGATCGCATCCACCAGGGGGACCGCGGCGGTCTCGATGGAACGCAGTTGCCGCAGGGACTGACGGGTTTCTGCCAGGCCGCTCTGGCATTGCTGGTCCGCCTCATCTAATATGTTTTTCATAGGGGTGTTTCCTGCGATATAGAGCTTTGCCTCCCGCAGTAACATGATGACCGTCGTCAGAGTATAGCCGATTATATCATGGATTTCCTTGGTAATTCGTTTCCGTTCCATCTCCCGGGACTGTTCTTCCACATATTTAGCGTATTCCTGAAAGCCGATATTGGCAGTGGTGAGCTGGGCAATGGTATTTTCCAGGTTCCCGATCTCACTTCCCTGTTCCCGGATGGTTCGGATGGCATAGGCAAAGGCCGCAGAAATACTAAAGAGGGCGGCGATCACCACGATGCTCCCCAGCCGTTCTGAATAATCGGGTTTTACAAGCCATACGTCCCAGGCAAGCTCGGTACGAATAGATGCGAAGGCGGCGAAAATAACCACCGGTCCCATGGCAAGATTAAAGGGCGGCGGTACGCACAGCCCGCCGCTTATCGCAGTGGCGGCAAAGAGACAGAGCCGGATGCCGATACGATTCCCTTCGGGGGTAACCGCCACCACAATACTAATAAGGGACAGCACGAGGGGAATGATTGCTCCGGGCTTTTCCGCCAGGGCTACCGCCAGTAGGATACATACAAAGGCCACAACCACAAGAAAGTAGAACTGGGTATCCCAGAGGTCGGGAATATCCGCAGGACGCCCATCAATATAATATTGAAATAGTGCAATCCCAAACAATATCAGGTTGATGAACATACAGAGGGGTTTTAGCTTTTCCGTGATCAGGTGATTGCCCATGGTGGTATAGTAGGTGGTGCTATGAATCCCGTCAACCGGAACATTGAAGGATAGGCTGTGAACATGATTGTTATTGACAAAGAAATAATGTGACCATAATATATAGTCATAGGGAACAATATATGGACACAATCTATGGGGCGGCTGAATTTAAAGCCCATTGTCTACAGATTATTGAAAAGGTTGTACTAACAGGTCAGGATGTTCATGTTACTAAAAGGGGGCATCCCATGGTTCGTATTGTACCAGAATATGTGGAAGAACCAAAAACTGCATACGGGTTTTTGGCTGGATCGGTGACTGTTAAGGATGATTTGTTAAGTACCAATGAAGTCTGGGACGCTGACCATGAGTGATCTCTGGCTTTTAGACACCCATATATGGATTCGTCTTTTAAATGGGGATCCCCTTTTTAATACTCCTGGTTTTCTTTCTGCGTTACAGGAGCAGGAAAAATCAGGACGGATAAGAATTGCGGCAATAAGTCTCTGGGAAACGGCTATGCTTGTTGCGAAGGGAAGACTAAGTCTTTCTATGCCGGTTCTGGATTGGCTTACTAAGGCACAATCAATGCCTGGTTTATCAGTTCTCCCATTTACCACCGAAATTGCGGCTGATAGCTGTTTTTTACCAGGTTCTTTCCATGGCGATCCAGCGGATCGGCTTATTGTTGCGACCACGCGAAGTGTAAATGCCATATTACTCACCTTTGATCAGGCCATACTTTCATATGGAACTGAAGGTTGGGTAAAAGCGGTAAATCCTCTCACCATGTAAGTTATAAAGAGCCTGTTTGATTATAACCCCTGTCCATGAATATATCGTCTTGACTTTATCGATAAAAAATTATATAAATAAACCCGGGAGGTAAACCATGGAACAGAAGGCTGAAAAACACCGTATAACCATTTGTATGGGAAGTTCCTGTTTTTCCCGGGGAAACAGCGTGAATGCAGAGCTGGTTCAGCGGCTTATTCAGGAAGGAAAGATCCGGGCGGAACTTCAGGATGCGGAAGTAACGGGGACCCTGTGCGAAGGGTTGTGCAAGGATGGCCCCATCGTCATTATCGACGGCATTATTCACCGGCAGGTGACCCCCATGGTGTTACAGGACCTCTTAACCTCCTCAAACCGGGTCCGGGAAAGGGCCTAATGTGCTATGGATGTATTAAACCCTATTTATACAGAAAAAGCGGCCTGTCAGGACTGTTATAAATGTGTCCGCCAGTGTTCAGTAAAGGCTATTCGGGTGGAAAACGGCAGGGCCGCGGTGGTTAAGGATCTCTGCGTCCTCTGCGGTCACTGTGTCGAAGTGTGTCCCGTGGGGGCAAAGAAGGTCCGCAGTGACCTGGGCCGGGCCCGGAAATTGATCGCTTCGGGCAAAAGGGTTATTGCTTCCTTAGCTCCTTCCTTTGCTTCCGAATTCCCCGGCATAGACCTGGACCGCATGACCGCCGCCCTGACCCGGCTTGGCTTTTGGGCAGTCTCAGAAACCGCCTGGGGTGCGGACCTGGTAGCCAGAGCGGTGGCCCAACAATTACAGACCGCGCCCCAGGGGACGATCCTTGTGTCTTCTGCCTGCCCTACCGTGGTAGATTATATTACCAAATACAGGCCTGCCTTTGCGGATCGGATTACGAGCCTTGCCAGTCCCCTGATGGCCCAGGCTCGGGAACTGCATCGCCTCTATGGCGATGACTGTGCAATTGTCTTTATCGGCCCCTGTATTTCTAAAAAGCAGGAAGCGGATGAGCATAGTCAGGATATCGCGGTAGCCATAGATTTCGAAGATCTCCGTACCTGGTTTACCGAAGAAAAAATAATGCTACCCCTTATCCAGCCAAATTCCGAAGCCCGGCTTATCCCTGAACGGGCTGGTAAGGGCGCTCTGTACCCTGTGGATGGGGGCATGATTGCCGCTATAAAGAGCTGGAATGTTCCGGCCCAGGTAAAATTTATGTCCTTTTCAGGGATAGAAGAAATAGAGCGTGCTCTGGATGAATTGGAAGAAGCCTTAGACCAGGGGGAACTGCAAGAGCCCCTTTTCCTGGAACTCTTGGCCTGTCCCGGGGGCTGTGTTAATGGCCCCCGTACAAAAAAGCGGACCGGTACCATCCGCAAGCGGCTTTCAGTGTTGGAATACGGACAAAACCGCCTTGCCGGGGCGGTAGCCCAAAGCCTGACCGATACGGCAACGGTATTGTACCAACAGTGGACTACAAAACCGGTGACACCGGGGCCCTGTAGTGAGCAGGAATTGGCGGAAGCCCTGCGCCGGACCGGTAAATACAGCCGGGAGGATGAGCTTAATTGCGGGGGCTGCGGTTATGATACCTGCCGGGACTTTGCCCGGGCCATGCTGGCGGGCAAAGCAGAACCGGACATGTGTGTGTCCTACATGCGCAAGCTTGCCCAGAAAAAAGCCAATGGCCTTATCCGGGCTATACCGAGCGGCGTCGTCATCGTAGATGCCCGCCTCACTATTGTAGAATGCAACCAGAATTTTGCCCGTATCCTTGGGGAAGAGGCCCTCCAGTTATGGGAAGCCAAGCCCGGTCTCGAAGGGGCTTCCTTAGAAAAACTGTTTCCCTTCTACCGTTATTTTCAGGATGTGCTGGATGGAGCTGAAGCGATTGATCGGGATATCCGTTTTAATAACCGGATCCTTCATACCACCATTTTTGGTATAGAACGGGGGGCCTATGCAGGGGGTGTATTCCAGGATGTGACCGCCCCCTGGGTGCAGAAGGACCGGGTTGTTTCCCAGGCCCGAAAGGTCATTACCCGGAACCTGGCGGTGGTACAGAAAATTGCATTCCTGCTTGGAGAAAATGCGGCAGAAACCGAGGCCACCCTTAATTCCATCATAGAGTCCTTTGAAAAATCTGAGGGCAACTCATGAACGGGGATATTTTTATAGAGGTGGGCCACTACTGCTGTAAAAAGTATGGCCAGGGTGCGGAAGGTGATGTTTTTCTGTCCCGCAAAACCGATGACGGCCGGATCATTTCAGTCCTTTCCGACGGCCTCGGGTCGGGTATAAAAGCCGGTGTATTGGCAACCCTCACCGCTACCATGGCCGCTAAATTTGTGGCCGAGGATATGCCCCCAAGAAAGGCCGCCCGGATCATCATGAAGACCCTGCCGGTCTGCAAAGAACGGGGTATCAGTTATGCCACCTTTACCCTGGTGGATATGGACAGTCAGAGTCAGGTTAAGATCATTGAATATGATAATCCCGCCTACCTGCTGTTTCGCCAGGCCGCTGAACCGGTCCTTCTGGAACCCCTGAAACGGGACCTGGTGGTACGGCGGCCCGCCGGAAGCCGGAGAGACCATGGCGGTACAGCCACGGCTATGCTCAGCCGGGCGGTGATGCACTATAGTGAATTCGAGGCGAAACCGGGGGATCGGCTCATTTTCTTTTCCGATGGCGTGGCCCAATCCGGTATGGGAAGCCGGGCATACCCCCTTGGCTGGGGCATTCCCAGAATTCAGGCCCATGTGATGAAGCTTATTCAGGAAACACCGGACATTTCGGCCCGAAAACTGGCCCAGGCAATCGTAAAGGAAGCAGAATCCCACGATGCCTACCATGCCAAGGATGACATAACCTGTGCGGTGATTTACTTTAGAAAACCCCGGCGTCTGCTCTTAATGACCGGCCCTTCTATTGACCCTGAACGGGATGCGGAAATGGCTCAAATTTTCCGGGACTTTAAGGGCGCTAAGGTGCTTTGCGGCGGCACCACCGCAAGCATTATTTCCCGGGAATTAGGAAGGCCCATCAAGGTGAACCTGAAGAATATAGACCCCAGCATTCCGCCAGCCTCGACCATGGAAGGGGCTGACCTGGTAACCGAGGGCATCATTACCTTGGGTAAGGTGGCAGAACTGCTGGAAAATCCCGCCACAGCAGAGCGATACCGGGTAAACCCGGCGACCCAGCTAACGGAACTGCTTTTGAATTCCGATTGCATCGAATTTGTGGTGGGAACAAAAATTAATGAAGCCCACCAGGACCCGACCATGCCGGTAGAGCTGGAAATACGGAGAAATATCATCAAACGTATAGCAGGATTGCTCGAAGAAAAGTATCTTAAGGAAATCCAAATCCGTTTTATATAGAGGAGCCATATATGAGTGAAACCATTGTCAAAGTCGTTGTCTGTTCCGGTACGGCCTGTTACGTCATGGGCGGTTCTGAACTACTGCTTTTAGATGACCACATCCCCGCCAAATGGAAGGGCCGGGTGGAATTGGAAGGTTCACCCTGCCTTGGGTTTTGCAAGGACAAGGCCAGCGGCAAAGCCCCCTTTGCCATGATCGATGGGGAACTGATTCCCCAGGCAACAATCCCTGAAATACTGCGAAAGATTGGAGAAAAATTAGGAGACCGATGATGCACTATAACAACAATGCCGCCCTGGTAAAACGGGAGCTATTAATATCGCTCATCAAATTGATGCTCGAAGACCGCCTCGAAGAAGGTATCGATAAGATTCCCTATGAGATGACCCGGGACCCGGATTATCAGCCCATACGTTGCTGTGTGCACCACGACCGGGAAATTCTTAAGAGCCGCTTGCTCGCCCGTCTGGGCTTTTCAGTAGAACAGTATGTTGATGACGGTACCCCCCTGTCGGTCTATGCCAGGGAAGCCTTGGCGCGGGAACGCATTTCTGCCCCGATTCTTACGGTGCTCGACGAAGCCTGCAATGCCTGTGTTAAGACCCAGTTCATGGTGACCAATGCCTGTCAGGGTTGTCTTGCCCGGCCCTGTATGATGAACTGCCCCAAAAAGGCGGTGACCATAGTGGACGGTCATGCGGTCATCGATAAGGATAAGTGTGTAAACTGCGGCATTTGTCAGCAGGTTTGTCCCTACCATGCGATTATTAAAATCCCCGTTCCCTGCGAAGAAGCCTGTCCGGTGGGGGCCATTTCAAAGGATGCAAATGGCAAAGAACGGATTGATTATGAAAAATGTATCTTCTGCGGCAATTGTATGAGGGAGTGCCCCTTCGGCGCCATGATGGACAAATCCCAGATTATCGATGTCCTTGCGGCCAAAAAGCGGGGTAAAAAACTGGCAGCCCTCTTCGCACCGGCTGTGGCAGGGCAGTTCAAGGCATCCCTGGGCAAACTGGTTGCCGCTCTGGAAAAGGCAGGATTCGACGCAGTCTATGAGGTAGCCCTGGGGGCGGATATTACCGCAGAAAAGGAAGCCCATGAGTTTGCTGAACGGATGGAACGGGGTGAACCCTTTATGACTACAAGCTGTTGTCCCGCCTATGTGGAGGCAGTCCGGAAACACCTGCCTGCTCTTAAACCTCGGGTTTCCGATACCAGGACACCAATGCACTATACTGCAGAAATCGCCACCAAAGAAAAGCCGGACCACCTGCGGGTCTTTATCGGCCCCTGTCTTGCAAAGCGTAAGGAAGGGATCGATGACTCCCTGGTCGATTATGTGCTTTCGGTCGAAGAAATTGGAGCCCTCTTTGTAGCCATGGGCATTGATGTAGCTGAAATGGAAGAAAAGCCCCTTGCGCAGGAAGCCCTTGCCGGGGGCCGCAGTTTTGCCTGGTCCGGCGGAGTCAGCTCTGCAGTACAGGCCTACCTGCCCTCGCATATACCCTTTAAGCCGGAGGCTATCGACGGGCTAACCAAGGAAAGCTTTAAGGTGCTGAAAAGCTGGTCTGAAGGTAAAAATACGGGGAACCTCCTGGAGGTGATGGCCTGTATGGGTGGCTGTGTAGCCGGCCCCTCAACTATCACCAACCCCAAAGTGGCGACCATGCAGCTGCGGAAAATCGCCGAGTCAAGCAAGCCGGTAAATCCAGGGGCCGCGAACGCCGAAGTTAGGACCGCTGCGGCCGCAGCGCCAATAGGGGCGGTTTAAGCCACTGCCCCGGTAGACCTGATAAGGCCGGTCCCGCTCGCAAAGGCGGCTTAAACCACTGCCCCGTTCACGAAGGCGCCCGCAGGCCGTCTGTGCCGCTATACCAGGGAGCGGTTTGGGCTCAGGCGCTGCGGCCGCAGCAGTGTTTATATTTCTTGCCGCTGCCGCAGGGGCAGGGATCGTTGCGGCCCACCTTGGGGGCGGCCCGGACGATGGTGGTGGGTACAATTTCACCCTTTTCATAAAGCCAGGTACCGTCTATTTTTTTAAAGTAAGCCCGCTCATGGTGCACATCCTTAAGTCCATCCAGGGCGTAGGCCGCCTCGAACTCAACCACCCCTTCGGTGTCGGCCGGGCCTCCCTTTTCGGTGGAAACAATCTTTAAGCCGAGCCATTGGGATTTTTCGCTCCAACTGCGGGTTTGCTCCATATCAATATCATCCCGGCCTTCGGGAACACAGGTATCCACAATATAATTGATGGCATGTTCCACATAGGCGGTGTAGCGGCTTCTCATCAGGGCTTCCGCGGTCGGGGCGGATTTTTTTCCGGAAATATAGACTTCACAGCAATCGCTGTAGGATTTTCCTGAACCGCAGGGACAGGTTTTCATATACATTCCTCCTCATAGACCTTCACATGATGCTTATGGTACAAGTACAGTATACATAACTTAATTTCTTAGCAAGGTATACCATGCAGACAAGAACCATCGCATTGCTTGCCATACTCGGGGCTGTTGTTTTTTGGGGCCTTTCTTTTATTTCCATTAAAATTGCCGTGGTAGTTTTACCACCCATGACTTTAGGGGCCTTTCGGTTTTTTCTCGGAACCATCCTGCTCTTTTTTATCAAGGGCCGCCTTGCTCCGGATGAAAGGCTTCACCGGGAAGACATCCCTTATCTGGCAGGTGCTGGTTTAATCGGCGTAACCGCCTATTTTTTCTTTGAAAATAATGGGGTTGCCCGGGTCAGCGCTTCTGAAGCATCTATCATCATTGCAGCTATTCCTGTTCTTTCTATGTTGATGGAACGGTTCCTGCCCCCCAGAAAGCCCCTGCGTCTGCACCGCTGGGCTGGGGCGGCTTTGTCTATAGTCGGCGTATACCTGGTCGTTTTACCTTCTCTTCCCTCTGCGGGACCTCTCCGGACAGCTTCTGATCCAATGGGGTATCTCTTTATGCTTGGTGCAGCCCTCAGCTGGGTTGGCTATGCCCTTCTCACCCAGGGGCTTTCGGCTAAACGGTCCCGGATCTACATTGTGTTCTGGCAGTCTGTTTTTGGCTTCCTCGGCTTTATCCCCTTTGCAGTGTTTGAAAAGCCCCTCTGGACAGAGCTTTCCTGGAGCGTCCTGGTCCATGTGGCATATCTAGGTATCTTCTGTTCTGCCCTGGGGTACTGGTTTTATGTCTATGCCCTCCAGTATCTTGGTGTCGGCACCTCCTCGGTGTTCATCAACCTGATACCGGTGGTTACAGTGGTGGCGGGCTTTTTTGTCCTTGGTGAACGCCTTGTGTCTTTACAGTGGTGGGGCGCCCTTGCGGTCATTTCCGGGGTCTATTTGGCAACCTGGCATGACCGCACTGTGGTAACGGTGCAACAGGAGACAGATTAAAGACAGATTAAAACAGGAGCCCACGATGGGTGCCCTGCTTACCATTCCAGGGAAAGGGCAAAACCTAACTGAAAATCATTATTAGGTTCCTGGTCCTGTAGGTTCGACAGTTTAACCGCGGCCCAGAAATAGGGTGAGTACCGCAAGGGCGCCATAGTTATTGGTGTCGCTGATACTACAGTCCCGATCTTTAGTAGCATGGAATGATGCCCATAGATATTGTTCGATAATTCATATCCTGCCGTCTGCAGGTTGCTTTCAGCAACAGTCTCATAGAGCACCCATCGGTAGGCCGCAGTTGCGAAAAGGCGGTTCAGGTAAAGATGGGAAATATTGGACTGAGTTTCAAAGGAAAACAGTTTTACCTCAAGTTCTCCGCCTGTAACCCAGGGCAAGTTTCCAGGAGCTTGTGAAGCATATTCCGTAGCAGCCACATCAGCAAAGGGAATATTTTCAAAAGAAGGATTTTTACCATCCAACGATAGTCCTTGTTTATCCCATGCTGCATAAAGAGAACCCCGTAGACCAAACCAGGCAAATATCGTTTCTTTGCATTCCCTCAGAGTTGTATCGAGTCTACCTGAGTTTGGTTCATTGGTTGCGCGGACATAAAGATCCAAGCCAAGACCATTCCCAAATAATTGCCAAGGTTTGCGATAGAGGTTAGAAATGCCTAGGCTTATTCCATATGTCCAAAGAGGGTGTTCATAGGTCCATTGATAGGCGCTACTCTCATTTTCTGGGTTATAAGCTGCAAGGAGCATGGCAATTGATGGTATTAGATGCAGATTAAATATTCCGTCTCCCAGGGAAATGGTGAGAGGACTTTCAATACTAGCTCTGGTTGCCCGATACATAAGGTATCCTTTGTCTGAGTCTATCCCTTCAATTTTATCAGAAAAGGAACTTACAACTGGGAACCCCAGGTTCAGCGATGTCCAGGCAATATCAAAGTAACCGAGTTTTCCTACAAGATCACCACCAGCATTAATAAAAATTATATTAGTGTCTGTTGGGTCCATGAAAAAGGTGATAATGCCCATACCATCAATACGAATATGGTTATCCACATTGTTGATGAGTGGTACCGGGAGCCAAAATTTAAGGGGATTTAAGTACCGCACCGGATTATACGCTGCTTCTTTTTGCTTAGGTTGAGATGATGAAAGCGAGACTGGTTGATTGATTTCTTCAGTTCCAAAATCCAATGGAACAAGCCGGAACCTTGTATATGTACCTTCATCTGACATTGGGTAACGGGCAAGGGTATCCCAGGTGCTTCCATCTGAACAATACAGGATGCTTTCACCGGTTTGCACCGGTAATAGGACACCCCCAAAACGATCGACATTAGAGAAAAATAGAGCCTTTTCAGTATTCTCAGCATCAAGATTAAGGCTTCCTAGTTTATAAAAGCGGTAATCATGATTAAAAGCAAAGAAAAGGGTGCTTCCCTTATTGGAAAGATTTCGAATATAGCGCCAACGGTCAACATCATCTGAAAGATCTGTCTGGACACTGTAAAAGGCTTGTTCATCAATGTTAAAAATCGCAAGCTTCCGTATGCCCTTACTACTAACAATAAGGGCAATCCGGTTATCATCAATGGGAACAGGCTTTGAGAAGAGTATCTGCTCAGTACCGGAAGCCAGGCGATGCCGCTGCCCTGCACGGTCTATATACACAAGGTCGGTGGTATGAAGATGAGCGGCGATACCGACGACCCCATCGCGGAAGTAACTTGCATTGTACAGACCGGTCCATTCTCTCCCTGTTGCCTTTCCCGCCGTGGTATACTCCCCTACCACTGCCGTTGCACGTGCCCCTGAATACCGATAATAGGAAAGAAGTAAATGGTCCTGATTCGTATTGAGGGTAATCTCATACACAGAGTCAGGCACTGAACGAATCCGTTGTACTTTGGCCTTTTGACCTAGCTGAGGAATATCAAGTTTAAATAGAATTTGTTCTTTACTATCGATACCGTAAACCCCATTATCAGCTGCTGTAAGGCACCTTATTTGTAATCCCTGCACGAGGATATCCGATGGTTCAAGGGGTTGAACCGTATCACTTTGATAGGTTTTTAAAAAATTCTGCCATGCATCTTTCAGTGGAGTGTGATAGGTGTCCTTAAAAATCCGAGCAAAACCATAGTTATAATAGAACAGAGAGAGGGGAATCCGCGCCCCCATAGCCCTCCAGAGTTCTCCATAGGTATCCATTCCATAGGTTTTCTGAAGCCAGGCAGAAAAAAGGCCTCCATACTCATAGTAAGCTCTATCCAATGGTGGGAGATCGTAAACGCCACTAGCCTGAAAGGGTGAAAGGGGGCGTTTTTCCAGGACGGCCTGTCGAATCCGCTGTTGTATAAGGGGATCGTTCGCTCTGCCATACCCATCGAGACTCTCAAAACTAACCGTAACCCCCTCGATCATATACATAGGCGCTGTCAACAAAGTTGGAGTAGCCCAGGATCCAAAGATGTTATGAAGCCCTTTCAAAAAGCCTCCACGACTACTTAAGGAAATAGCATGGGTGAGTTCGTGAAGAAAGAGAGATCGGAGGGGATCCTGAAAGGTGGTCCACTCTATGTCCATAGGTGTATCAAAGAGGACTATGTGTGGATACGGTACAGCTGCCATATATCCATTAAACTCGTCCGTATCGGGAGTAATGGTCACAGGGATCCGATCTGGTACGGTAATTCCCAAAAGACTAGATACCTCTGAGTACACTTCATCGGCAAAGCTTGCAAGCCTCATGGCAGTAGGACGAGATTGTTCAGAGTAAATAATATCAAAATGGGTTGTCTTCAGAACAAAGAGCTTTGTAAAAGGTTTAAAGTTCTGACCATAAATTATCGGGGTAATGAGAAGCAATAGACTAAAAAAAAAGAGACTCTTGTCGATACTTTTGTTCTTAGTAGTCGGTAATTTCATAGAAAATAAAATAGTGCAACGCTTGTAGTAATTCAAGTTAACGATAACAAAATGCTTTTCCATCGGTTTTATACCATGCATTAATTCATTGGGTGATATGTTAAACAGTTGACCAGTTTAGCATTGCAGGATATGGTACTTTTATGCACGAATACCTTATAGAAGGCGGAAAGCCCCTTTCAGGAACCATAACCGCCAGTGGAAATAAAAATGCAGCCCTTCCCTGTATTGCTGCAGCCCTCTTAACCGATCAACCGGTCGTTTTAAAAAATATACCCGCTATCGAAGATGTCCAGGTCATGCTGGAAGTCTACAAAGCTCTTGGTGGAACCGTGGAGCCCATCGGGCACAATGCATACCGGCTCACTGTGACGAATATAGTGAGCGATGAAATTCCTGTAGCCCAGGCAAAAAAGATCCGGGCTTCCATTCTCTTTGCCGGCCCCATGCTTGCCCGTAACGGCCGGGTGGTTCTGCCACCTCCCGGCGGTGATGTTATCGGCCGTCGCCGGCTCGATACCCACTTCCTGGCCCTTACCGAACTGGGCGCCCAGGTAGAGATAAACGGTTCCTTTGTATTTACAGCATCTCGTCTGCAAGGGGCCGACATCTTCCTGGATGAAGCCTCGGTAACCGCCACCGAAAACGCAATCATGGCTGCGGTGCTCGCGAAGGGCCGCACCCTTCTCACCAATGCGGCCAGTGAACCCCATGTGCAGGATCTCTGTAAGATGCTGGTATCCATGGGTGCTCGCATATCAGGGATTGGTTCCAATGTGCTCACCATCGATGGGGTCGAGCGGCTTTCAGGCACCGAATTTGCCATCGGTGCTGACTTTATGGAAGTTGGTTCCTTTATAGGCCTTGCTGCAGCCACCAGGAGCGAACTTACCATCACCAATACCCGTCCTGAGGATTTACGGCCTGCAAAGATAGCCTTTGGCAAACTCGGGATTCAGTGGGAGGTTGATGGAACTACAATCCATATTTCTAAACAGCAATCCCTTAAGGTGAATACCGATTTGGGCGGTATGATACCGAAAATCGATGATGCTCCATGGCCAGGCTTTCCGCCGGATTTAACCAGTATCATTACTGTCGTCGCGACCCAGGTGGAAGGCACTGTGCTTATCCATGAAAAGATGTTCGAGTCCCGTATGTTTTTTGTGGATAAGTTAATTGGGATGGGAGCCCGGATTGTACTTTGTGATCCCCATCGGGCTGTTGTCACCGGTCCTGCCCGACTTACGGGATCGGAGCTTACTTCTCCGGATGTGCGGGCTGGCATGGCTATGGTCATTGCAGCCCTTGCAGCAGAGGGAAAGAGCCTTATCCGTAATGTGTACCAGATTGAACGGGGATATGAACACCTGGTGGATCGCCTTGCTACTCTGGGTGCGAATATCAAGCGGATTAACGAGTGTTAAAAGTTTTACTAAAAATGCTCAGCATTTTAATAGGCTCTCCCCAGTGTTATAGATTGTGTTTGAATGAGGGTTCCCTATTTTCTGACAGGACTTTTTTATAGGCTTGTCGGATTGTAATAAATTGTTCCTCGGCGGCTTGTTGCTCTGCTTCTGAAAGCAAGGATAAGCGATCTGGATGGTACTGCAGGGCAAGCCGTCTGAAGCTCTTTTTTATTTCCTTAACCGAAGCCCCCGGTGCAACTCCGAGAATATACCAGGGTGAGTCTTTGTTAATCTTTTCTGTTTCCGGAGCGATTACCTGAGTAATTCTATGAAGGCGTTCCCACTTCCCTGATGAGTATTTGGTAACTAATTCCTGAAGTGTAAACAGGGCTTGTTCCGGATTTACATCCTCTTTCAATCGAGCCTTTAGGCTTTCTGCCAGAAGGTCTACATTCAGCAGGTCCTGATTATCCCGTGCAAGTCGGCAGAGCATTTCGATATGGGGCCAGTCACTGAGGGTCCCATGAAACAGATTCAGAGCCTTTTCTACTATCGCCTTTTGAGACAATTCCGTCCCCTGTGTTGGCTCCGGTATGATGCAGTACACTGCGAGAGCACAAAAGGCAGTAATGCCAGGTTTCAGTTCTTTCTTAAAACGGGGATCCGCCTGGATAAGGTAGCTTGTAATTGACCGCTCCAAAAGAAATTGCTGTAGGATAGGTTCCAGTAGGATTCCGATAAGCAGTCCAATGAAAGCGGTAAAGATCCCCCCTATGAGGCCAATTATAAATCCAAAAATTACTAGGAAATGGATTCGTATCCAGAGATTGATCCAATTCCACAGTTTTTTGAAACTCATTAGCTCCGTTGACCTGCAAGAAAGAAAATTGCAAAAAATAAAAGTATCAGTTCATTCAAAATACAGATAATAATAGTAAGGATCATGTTGAAATGTAATAGTAAGGAGGTATTGATAATCGTACCGATAATCCTACTCCCTTCCAGAATCAGGAAAAAAACGATAGGCAGGAGAAGTATCATAGGAAATACAATTAATCCTGGTTTTTTAAGAGGTCGTAACCGCCAGCTTAGGGCAAGGGTGGCTATACTGAGCACCAAACATAAAAAGGGATCCATAATACGGTTTAGTAATTCAAGCTGAAAAATATGAGGAATAAAACCATAGGTTGGCAGTTTCTTTTGTGCATTGAAAAGTTCTAGAATTGAAAGGTTTTTGCTGTTAGTTTGTGCATGACTTGCAAGTAAGAAATCTTCATAGGATATAGACAGAACGAGGAAGGTTTCTTTCTTACCTGTAGTCACAGACCATCGGGGCTCCCAAACTAGATTTTTATTATTTTTATCAATTGCTTTAAGCAACATAAGGGTTTTATTTTTTGCAAATGGACTAAACTTTGCATAATCTGATTGTACCGATTGTTGCAGATCCCCTGCAGTATTGAAAATCTGGAACGTAACCTTTGTTCCATAGGATACATCAGAAAGTATGGTGAGCGTATCTGCCTTCAAAATTCCAATTCCAAGATTACCTTCCTGGTTGTTATGGATGGGTATAGAAAACAAACCATAGGAAAGGGTTTCTCCAACTGTTTTAATCGCTTCATCCTGGAAGAATGCTACCTTTTTTGTGCCAGAGAGGGCTGTTTCTTTATATTTCTTGACATCTGGGTCTGACGGAACCTCTTGAGCAAGAGTGTTAAAAATGTAGTAGGCCTGTATGTAGTCACCAACCTGGATTGCATTATACCCTTCTAATTTATCCTTATAAACACGATATTCCTTTTCTTTTTGAGGTGTAGGTTTTTGTTCGGCGATGGTATTCCATGCCTGAGCTGCTAGTCTTGTTGCTTCCGTAGCTTCAGGGCTTCCTGGTTTTGCCATTTTTTTTGCCATGCTTGCATACCAATGTGCATCAAAGGCGTTGTTGTGGTTTAGATTGTTCTTAGCAAGATTAAGCGCTTCTCTGATTGTTACGGGACTCTGTTGTCCTGGAAGGAGCGGAATGAGACCCTCTGGTGTTTCCATATAGCCTTTTTCAGGGCTCTGATGTTCTAGATCGATTAGTTTTCCCCGCTCCTTTTCCTGGGCTACCGCGAGTTTATCCCGTAATTCCTGGGTTTCCTTGCTTTGTTTCCAGATTCGTTCACAGATAGCCAGGTGAATGGCCGCTTCTTTCCAATCCTCCCGCTGAATTTCTTCGGTGGCTTTTGCCTTTGCATCATTAAAGATCTGTGCCTGGGTATACATTCGATACCGGAAATCGAACAGTATTGGCTGAAAGAGGAGCAGGAGAATCCCATAAACCGCGGAAGCTCCGATAGTGGCAATAAGCGGTTTTGCCATGGTGCTGAAAAATTGTGGGGAGAATCGGCCCTGATTTTGTTCCTCAAAAATAGAAAACACGAAGACCAATGCTAACGCAGAGAAAAGTATGATAGGAAAGAGGGTAATGAATTCAATAAGTGCTCCCACTAGAGGCCAGGAAACATTAAAAATCGGGAGTGGTGTTGGTTCTGGTGAAGAGAATAACTGTTTTCCCACCAATATTATGAGGGCGATCAGCGAGTACGCCGCCAGAATTGGTATAATCGGAATAGGCTTTGTTTTATCCATGGGCCTGTTTCCTGTCCTTACTTAGATAAAGAAGCAATGCAAAAATATGAATGAATGTTCCCAATACAACGAGAGGAAAGAGTGCTGTATAACGATGAAATGGTTCTTGAAGAATAGGATTGATAAAAGTAGTAATAATCTGGACTACCGGTTCTAAGAATAAGAAATTTTGAATCCAGAGAGAAAATCGGGCCAGTAAAAAACCCAATAGAAGATTGGCTAGGGGCCATCCACTGATTGAAAGAACTGGTCCAAGGGAGCTTACGAAATACAGAAGTAATACTACAAAAAGTGCAAAAGAAATGTAGCCTTGAGTCCAAAATGATGCTGCATGATATCCAAGGTCTTTCCCATCTTTAATAATACTTGAAATTAACCCGTTTCCTTTCGGTAAAAGGGCTTTTATAAGAACCGGCTCCTTTGGAGTGGTGAGTAAAACTTCTTTTTGTTGTGGGGAAATGAGAATAGTGCCCATCTTTAATGTAATAGTACTTGAACTTGTGTGCTCTGGTGGTACTAGCGGAATAATTCGTTCAAAAAGGTAGACCGAAGCGACGCTCAGTCCTGATAACAAAATAAGTAATAGGGGGACTCTAAAAATGGTAAGGACCTTTTTTCGTACAGCGTAGTGTATGCCAATAATAAGGGTCCCATAGAGGGTTAGCACAAGGTTTGTCCAAAAATGGGCTCGAAGTAGTTCTTGCATTTTGAGAGGTCCCACTGGGAAATGGATCCCATGATATAATAGTGTATAAAGATATTCCAAGCTAAAAAGCCAGAGCAATAGTCCCACAAAGAGGGCTATAACTAATAGTATCAACCGGGGTATCCCTTTCACAATACTAACAGCCTAACATGCAATATCGGCCTATGCAAGGTAAAAAATTATAACATGTTATACCCAAAAGCTCTCAATATATTCACAGGTTATCCACAATTAAATAGTTATTACCCCTTTTTGAGTTTCGCAACATGTAAAGAAATTGGATATTTTTGTTGATATATAAAAACTAAAGAAAAATCATATATATATAATATATATAAAGAAATAGTGTTTTAAAATCTTCAATTTAGCTTTTTGATAAAAAAGTAATGTCTACATTAATAGACAGCAAATTTGTATACTCCTATGCAAACCACAAATTATCCACAGAATTTCCACATTTTATACAGAAAGGGAGAAGTCCCTCTTTAATCAATCTGGTATCCAAAACCATATATTGTTTTAATCTGCAAAGGTTTATTCTGATCTGAAATGACCTTTAGTTTGTGTCGGAGCCTTGAAATCATCATATCGATACTGCGGGAATTTGGTTGTAATTCAGGATGAATGTGCTCTTTAATAATCCGCTTATGGATTCGGTGATTTTCAGACACCTCAAGAATCTTTAAGATGCAAACTTCATCATCATTGAGTTCGATGGCCCCAGCAGGACCATATAAGGTATTTCCATGTAGAGAAACAGCATATTCTGGAAACTCGATTTCTCGATTAACAAACAACAACCGAGAAATGCGAGCTTTGAGCTCATCTTCGTCAAAGGGGTACCGGATAAAGTCTTTTGCTCCAAAAAGAAAGGCATGACCTATAGTGGATGCTTCACCATAACAGAGAAAAGGGATGTGGTTTACAAGATTGAACTTGAATGTTTCCGCTCTATTGGTAGAGATAAGGGCGATACTAGGTATATGATATGTCTCGGGAATATTAATAGTGCATTGTACGGAAAAAGGAAACTGTCTAGATTGCAGCCAGTTTTGGTCTGACATGCTGGCTCCAACAACATACAGCAATCCCCTCTGATGCATTCCTTACCCGAATTTTTAGTTTGATGAATTATCCGGCAGGGCCTTCATTTTTTCCTTTAGTTCCATCAACATAAGATCTGCGGACGCATCGGATTTCTCCAGAGCTGCAAATCGTTTTTCCAGGTTTGTGTCTTTGGAAAAATCCTCCAGCTCTTTGGCCGCATCTGCTTCGGCTTCGAGCTGGTCGACCTTCTGAGCCATACGGTCAAAGGCTTCAAAGGCACTCTTATTACCGGTAACATTAGAGATGGTATTTTGTATTTTTTGCTGAGCCTCAGCCCGTTTAGCCCGGGCAATGAGCAGATTTTTCTTTCGCTGAGCTTCTTCAATCTTATTTTGCAGTTCCTTAAGGGATTCCTTTAGCTTTTCGACCGATGCTTTCTGGGCTTCCCACTGTTTTTTATATTCAACGTAATTATTTTCATATTCCTGTTTGCGCAAAAGGGCTTCTTTTGCCAGATCATCCTGTCCAGCCCGGACCGCAAGCATCGCCTTTCGTTCCCATTCCTGAGCCTGGGCTTGCTGATTTAAGGTTTCCCGTTCAAGTTTTTTTTCATCCGCAATAGCCATAGCAACGGCCTTTTTGGATTCAATTAACTGCTCATTCATATCAATGATGAGCTGATTCAGCATTTTTTCAGGATTTTCTGCTTTATTAATCATATCATTCACGTTAGATGATATGAGAGTTTTCAATCTCGAAAAGATTCCCATAGAGAAGGTCCTCCTACTTTGTTTTGGGAAGATATTCAGAAAGAATAGGATAATGCTGGGTCAGAGCCAGACTTATTGCTTCCAATGAGGATCTGAAATCTTCATAGTCCATAGTGTCATATTGAAGGGTGTCAATCAAGATAATATCATTATTCTCCAATGCATAAGCCCCATGGACCACATCACTGGCATTTAATTCTAACAATTTGGTAAAGAGTTCCAGTCTGTTTTGTTCCGGTGCATGCATAACCAGAACTCTGATAATAACCAGCGGTGCTTCATACATTACCACAACGCCGTTCAAACTGTGGTCTTCATCCTCAATGATCCACATATTGTCACCTAAATCTCTGTAGGTGAACATTAAATCGATGAGGTACCGTTCAATCTTAGATTCCGCCATGGGGAAACTCCTTCTCGGAATCGATTTCTAACAGGATTATCCGAGGAACACCTGCCCCGCATTATCTATGGCTAATATCGTCTTGCATTCGGAACAGCGGAATCGGCCTGGTTTTACCGCTTTTAATTTCTTTGAACAGATCGGGCATGAAAAGATTTTGGGGAATACCGATGTCTTTTCTGTTGGAGAGCCGGAACGGAAAAAGTCGATAGACTCTTCCAGATTATCTTTGATATTGAAAAATTGAGAAAACCCTAATAGCTGAAATACTTCAAATACCTTGGGTTGAATTTCCAGGAGTACCAAATCACCCCCTCGGGGCTTAACCGATTTGAGGAAGGCGGTAAAAGAGCCAATACCGGTTGATGAAACGTAGTTAAGTCCGCCACACTGGAAGATAAGCCGAATAAAGCCAGCCTCTATTGCCTTTGCTACCCGTTTCTGAAAGTAGTTGGAGTTATAGGTGTCAATATATCCGGTAAGATATAGTACCAGACATCCATCAACCTCATTCACTTTCTGTAGCTTAATCTTGAGACTTTCGTCCTTTTCATCATCAAACCCAGGTACGATATCGTTATTAGTCATGACGCTCCTTCCGTCCTGAGGCCACACGGCTTAGAATACAAACCGCTGCTGCACTACAGAGTTATCGTCTCTATAGTATCGGCTATTGAGAGACCAATATACACTATATTATAAGTCTCTCACTACTTTGTCAAACAGGTAGCCCCAGTTTTATTAAAAATCATAATTTGTATATAACTATATTACAAGCCCCTTATCCAATGCAATGATAGTACCATTTTGATGAGGATTATGCAGAATTGCAAGGGCGGTTTCTGCAATATCTTCACATTGTAGCAAAATGCCTCCGGGGGCTTTTCCCAGTGCATAGCGACGGGCCTGTTCATCAAGATATTCGGTCTCGGTCATACCAGGGCAAATGACATTACAGGTTACATTGACTGAGCCGCCAATCCTGGCTACTGACTTGGCAAGAACCCCAAGGCCGGTTTTTGCCGCTGAATAGGCTGTGGTGGTGGTAAAACCGCGGATGCTGTCCGTATTGGTGCCCCCAAATAAGAGGATTCGTCCCCATGCTTGCTGTATCATGGATTCCAGGTATGCGGAAACGAGGGCTCCCGGCAATGCAAGATTCATGGTAACAAGATAGTCCCAGTCTTCGGCGGTCATATGGGTGATGTCTTTTTTGAAAAAGGGGCCATAGGCACAGACAAGTATGTCTACCTCAGGTGCAAATTTGAGCAATGCAGGTACCGATTCAGAGCCTGTGATCGGTTGTAAAAGGATGCGATGCTGTTGCTGCTCCAGGGGACATCCCTGCTTCATCTGGATCTGTTGCACCTCCTGCAGGGTGTTTTCTAGTCGAGAACGGGAATGTCCCCCGTGAATGTATAGCTGTGCCCCCGCTGCGGCAAGGGCCAGGGTTACCGCTTTTCCAATACCCCCGGAACCTCCGATCACCAGGGCGCTTCGGTTGCTGAAAAATGTATCCATGAATGATATAGTAACCTACTATGCAGCTTTTGGATATTATTATAGTGCTTTGTCGTCCCGCAGAATCGGGAAATGTTGGTGCAGTTTGCAGGGCTATGAAAAACATGGGGCTCTCGCGGCTCCGTATTGTTGCGCCTGAAGCTCCTTTAATTGAAGAACAAATTCGTGCCCGGGCTGTACATGCAGGGGATGTTTGGGAACAGGCCGAGCATTTTGCTACTCTACAAGAGGCTGTCGCCGATTGTCCCCTGGTCATTGGAACTACCCGCCGGCGGGGGAAAAAACGAAAAAACCTGTCTATGACCCCTGAGGAAGTAGCAGAATTCTGTTTTTCCCGGCCCGGGCCAGCAGCTTTGGTCTTTGGTAATGAACGGACAGGGCTTGATGCGGATGAAATTGCCCTTTGCAACCTGGCTTCTCATATCCCTGTTGATGAAGCTTTCCCATCCCTGAATCTTTCTCATGCGGTACAAATATACACCTATGTTTTGCACCGGTATTTTACAAGCCATGAGCTTAAGGATATTCCGGGAACATGGAAGCCGGTTTCTCAGGATGAAATAGAAAGGCTTGTACAAACCATAACCAATTCGCTGGCTTCCATTGGTTTTTATAAACAGGCGGGCAGAGATTTGCAGGAACGTTTTTTTAGGGATCTCTTTGCCCGTGCGGGGATAACCCGGGAAGAACAGATGTATCTTGAAGGCATTTTTAAGAAAATGAGTAAGCTTGCTGAGATGAATGGCTCCGCTTATTCCGAGCAAAGCAGTTAGTGGTGTGCTTATATAGTTCTGGCCTTGTCAAAGGGCATTTGTCACTACATACTTATGGTATGAAACGGTTCTTTTTTGTATGTGTGAGTATCTTATTGTTTGCAGGTTCCCTGTATGCTCAAACATCGACGGCTGCGGTGGGGAAACAATCCGTTACGGTAGATTTTGCGGTAACCATGAGGGATCTTGCTGTGGCTGCGAAAACCCAGGATGATCGGGCAATTCCCACCAACCGGGCTATCATTCTCGATGGGGATATAGGGACCATTATAGTTCATGAAGATACCGCTACATCCTTTGTTGCAGAAGTAGAACTCCTAAATGGTATATGGGTTGATGAAACCCAGGTTGAATTGTACCGGACCTATATCATTTGTGAAGGTCTCCAGTTTCGGTCGCTGTTTGATTCCCAATCACCTTCACGATTAAAAAGCGGCCAGACCGTTATGGTTCTGGCTACCTATGAAGGTTTGGGCATGGATTATGATGGGAAAACCCCCGTACCGGTAGTACAAGCGCTGAGTATTCGGCGTATCTATTAATCAGAACCGGATATGCTCGGGCCGGATGGTGCTTTCAGGTCCTGCGAGAAGCTTTGCCCGTTCCAGGCACATACGCAATTGTCGGACATTCCCTGGCCAGTTATACTCACAGAGTTTTTCAATAGTTTCATTGGCAATTTCGTGTTCATGGGATGGTACAAAATAACTTGTAAGGATAGGTATATCTTCTTTTCTCTCTCTTAGTGGTGGGATAGTGAGGGTGATACCTTCCAGTCGATATTTTAAATCAGAACGGAACTGTTTTTCTGAGATGAGGCTATCAAGATTTTTATTAGTAGCGCTAATGAGGCGGAATGATACTTCATGGATGGTCTTCCCGCCAAGATGTTGAATATATCCGTCTTCAATAACCCGTAACAGTGCTGCCTGGGCTGTGGGGCTTGCTTCGGCTATTTCATCAAGAAACAAGGTTCCCCCATTAGCCTGTTCAAAACAGCCAGCATGGGGCTTAGCGTCAGTAAATGCACCCTCATCACAACCAAATAATTCACTTTCTATGAGGGTTGGTGGAATAGCTCCCATATTTCGAACAATGTAGGGTCCCTTGTTGCGTGGAGATCGGTAATGAATTTCTCGAGCTACTAGATCTTTCCCCGTACCACTTTCTCCATAGATAAGGATGGGAAGGTTTGAATTAGCAAAGGTTTGTATTTCCAATTTTAATGTTTCAATTGGCTTAGAGTTTCCAATAAACAGGGAATGGCTTAGGGGTTGATGATGTGCGGTTTTGAAGATAGGGGATTCAGTTATTATTTTGGTTAATCGATATCGGAGCATGGTTGATGTATATGGTTTCGAAAGAAAATCTCTGGCTCCTAGGTGTAGAGACCGGACTACGAAAAGTGGTTCTGTGTGTCCTGATAGGATGAGCACTGGCGGCGGGTTATAAAGACCAGTAATATCCGATAGGAGTTTGAAACCATTTATTTTCGGCATATGTAAATCGAGAATAACCGCCGCGGGCTGATGCTTAGTAATCTGGGCTATAGCATTCTGAGGTTTTTGGCAGGTAATCACGTGATAGGTATCGATGAGCTGGAGTGTCAGCATTTGAAGCTGTTCCTCTGCATCATCAATACAAAGCACGGAATACATGGTTACCCCCGACGGAACAATTTATAATATAGTAGCAGAAACTTGTAATAAAGATAGGGGAAAATTCGAAAAATGTGTAATGGATTATGGAACGTGTAGCCTATCCATTCAAAGCCACGATCAAAGGTTTTTTTGCCAGGCCGGTGTTTTCGCTCTGCAAACACATCGAAAAGATCGCTACACCATATTTTAATGCCTGGCCCAAGGGCGAGTTTGTTGCGGGCAAGCCACCGTTCTTGTCCTGGAATTCCTCTAGCCGCAAGGAGTAATGATGGGCTTGCTTTTCGAATTGCAGTGAGAATTGTAGCCTCTTCAGTCCGCTTAAAATCACCGGTACAGCGCCCTACAATCCTTAGACGAGGAAAGGTGTGTTTAAGATTTCGTTCGGCAGTTTTTAAGCTTTTAAGATGAGATCCTAAGAGATATACCGATTTTTGTCGTTCTTCCAAAGCAGTAAGGGTTTTTATGAAAAACTCAAAAGGCATGACTCGGTGAATAGTTTTGCCTGTTAAAAAACGTACTCCTCCAACAATACTTTTAGAAATTGGTATAACCAGGGCAGCGCTTTGTACATAGGCTCGATAATCATTATTTTTTCTTGCCCGTAATAAATCCCATAATGATAATAATACAATATGATGACTTTCACCGGTTTCGAGTAAATTGTAAAGCAGTTCTGGTAATTGATCCAAAGATACGTTACTAATTTTAACTTTCAGGCAGCTTATATGTTCAACAGATTCCATGATGCTTTCTCCAGCAGTAAAACTTGGACTGCGGCGGTTGCAAAGATGGCTGCGGTTTCAGTCCGTAATACATTCATACCAAGCAACAGAGGCTTAAACCCCTGCGCAATACACTGGTTTGCTTCATCCTCGGAAAATCCACCCTCTGGTCCAACTGCAATCAAAACCGATTCAACACTCCCTTCAAGATATCCATGCAGAGTTCCCTTTGCAAGGGGGTCCTGATGAAGGAGTAATGCCCTGCAGTTGAGTGTTTTTTGTTGTAGGGTATTCCAAAAAACAAACATACCAGCCATATCGGTTATGGGGTGAATCTGTGTCTCCACATCGGAGCCGCTTTGCTGGCGGGCTTCTTTTATAATACGGTTCCATCGTTCGAGTTTTTGCTGGCTTGCGGTCATATCTAGTCTTGGTACTGAATGTTGGGAAACAAAGGGAATTATATGTGATACCCCTGCTTCGGTTGCCTGACGTACAATAAGGTCCATCTTTTGACCTTTAGGAAGGGCCTGACATAGAATGATAGGTGGAACTGGCGGCAGGATCTCTCGTCGTTTCTGGTCAGCCCTGGCACTATCCGGTATGACACCGAGTTCGTCGATAATAGCGGCTTTGAGACTGGTTTTCCCAATTTCTATAATTTTAAACAAAGTCTCTGTCCCGTTGGGCAGCAGGGCTCTGAAATGGTCCCCTGCCTCAAGTCGTAGCACCCGCACCAGGTACCGGTACTCCCTGCTTCCCAGGTTAAGTATTCCCGAGGTACCCGGTGCTTCAGTAAGAATCAGCCGCCTCATCAGGGTTTTTTTAGTGTTTCAGCGGCCTCTTTTGCCGTAGACTCATCCTGTAATTGTTTCAGGGTTTTCGCCGATTTGAGTAATTCGGCTACATTTTCCTGGCGGAGAACTTTCACCGCTTCCTGTAATTGTATGTCATATTCCAGATCATAGACCGGAGCAATGGATGTCCGATTCCGTTCATCTCTGATCAGCCGTTTTAAGAGGGTTACCTCCAGTCCATATGCAGTGGACAGTTGTTTCGCAAAACTATCAATTCTTTCCTGGTTGGCAGATGGTTCAGCTTTAACGAACGCAGGAATTTTATTGTCATTTATCAGCTTATTCAGGGCCTCTGCTTCTTTTTCCGTAAGGTCGGGAATTTTTATTTCTCGATCTGGGGGGATACCCTTTTTATCAATATTAACATCGCTTGGTGTGTAATAGCGGGCCATAGTCAATTTAAAGCCTGAACCATCTATTGGATATACTTGTTGTACGGAACCTTTCCCGAAGGACCGCTCACCGATGAGATACGCCCGACCCCGATCCTTAAAGGCTCCTGCTACAATTTCAGAGGCTGATGCGGAACCTCGATTTATAAGTACAACCACAGGAATTGAGGTTGGCACAAGGGGGTTCTTACGGGCTGTGAAAACCGCATTTTCATCGGGCAAACGGGATTTTGTAGAGACAACTACACCGCCATCGAGGAAAAGGTCCGATACCCCGATTGCGGACGAGAGGAGACCCCCATAATTGTTCCGGAGGTCAACAATAATTGCTTTGTAGTTGTTTTTCTTAAATTCGTTTATGGCCTGATGAACCCGTTCTGTGGTCATGGGTGTGAAGGTAATGATACGGACATAGCCGATATCGGATCCAACCATGGCATGTTTTACCGTTGGAACTTCGATAATCGCTCGGGTAAGTTTTACAGGAAATTCTAACTTATCACCCCGACGAATGAGGATGGTGACTTCTGTTCCTGGAACTCCCCGCAGTTTGGAAAGTACCTGGTCCATGGTAAGTTTTTCGGTGTTTTCACCATTTATTTCTATAATGAGGTCGCCTGGTTGTATCCCCGCACGCCATCCGGGAGTATCCTCAATAGGTGCCGCAACCTCCACATAAGGGGGCTGGCCATCAGGTTTGGGCCCGGTGGGCTTGGAAATATAGAGACCTACCCCGCCAAAGGATCCCTGGGTGGTATCATTGAGATCTGACATATCAGCTTCGGTCAAAAAGGTGGAATAGGGATCATTAAGGGCTTCGAACATGCCCTTCATGGCCCCTTCATAGAGGGTTTTGGGATCAACCTCATCTACATAATGTCTGAGAATGAAATCATAGACATTTTGAATAATTGAGGGATAATTTTGTGCAGCGGTATTTTTATTCTGGGCCTGAATATCACTGACCGCTACGAATACAAAGAGTAAGCTGAAAATGAGGGTTGATCCAATCCAGATCCTGGAGTGAAAGCCCTTGCGTTTGGGCGTTATGCTATTAGGTTCATTCATGAGTATATTCTAGAGATGAAACTGCCTTTGTCAACCAAGGAACTCATAAAACCTCTTGACCGGCAGGATGGATACCCGTAGAGTTTTAGCATGAAGTTACACCAGAGCCTTAGTTTGAGCGTCCTGCTGTATGAAGTCGTACGGGTGATTGCTCTGCTTATCATTGTTTCCTCCGTGCAAACTGAGTCATTGCTCAGTCCTGTATTCATCGCCTTTTTACTGGCACCGCAAGTACTCTTTGTTTTTATGGCTCTTTTTATATGGATGGATGAACAGAAATATCATATGTATCTTCCCCTTTATATTGCCGGTAAAGTAATAACCCTTTGGGCTGGTCTATTATGGGTAGTTGTTTCATTCCAATCCATCCTAAAGTCATGGGTTATGTATACAGGTAATCCCACAGAAACCCTCATGCTAGCCTTTACCGTCTTGATACCCCTCGAAATTGTTACCATAATTGGTATGAGCCTAAAGCTGAAAAAATCAGCGGAGGATAAGTGATGCGTATTCTTCCCATAGCCAGTGGAAAAGGCGGTGTTGGCAAGTCACTCATAGCTGCAAATTTGGCTATTGCCTTTGCACAGGCAGGGAAGAAGGTGGTTCTGGCAGATCTGGATCTGGGGGCTTCCAATTTACATCTGCTGATTGGGTATCGGGCTCCTAAGATTGGAATTGGCACCTTTTTAAGCGATCTTCGGTCTGATTTCTCCCGGGTAGTCGTCGATACGGATATACCAAATCTCCGCTTTGTCCCCGGTGATGCGGAAATCCCGGGCAGTGCCAATCTTAAGCCTGCCCAGGTGAGTGCTCTAGCCCGCCGGCTTTTAGGTCTTGACTGTGATATCCTGGTACTCGACCTGGGGGCGGGTACCCATCAATCTATATTAGACTTCTTTCTCCTATCGGGCCAGGGTATCGTAGTTACCACCCCGACGGTTACTGCCACCCTGAATGCCTACCTCTTTTTAAAAAACACCGTCTTCCGTCTTATGTATTCCTCCTTTAAAAAGGGGAGTGGTGCCTACACTTATTTGGAAAAATTGAGAAAGGACGGTTCGAGCCTTCAGCAGCTGTATATTCCTAAATTGATGGAAGCGATTCGGGAAATTGATCCGGAATCCTATACAAAATTTAAAGAACGGATGAAGCTGTTTCATCCTCGACTTATCATGAATATGATTGAGGATCCTAAGCATGCCGAGGTGGCCCAGAAAATAAGGCGGTCCTGTGTGGAATACCTCGATCTTGAGATTGAACATCTTGGGGTTATCTATCGGGATACTCTGCAGGATACAGCTCTGGCTGCCCGGATCCCCATTATTCTCTATAAAAACCAGTCTATTCTTTCCCAAGCAATCTATCGGATTGCGGACAAAATCCTGCAGTCTGAAGAAGAACATGTGCTTCTGGAGGGCCGGAGTATCGAGGAAAGTTTCCAGGAAGCAGAGCTGGAAGCTGAGGTTGATTTTGATGCCAAGATGGAATATGTGGAGGATCTTCTGCATTGTGGTGCCCTGTCTATGGCTGATCTTGTGGAGACCGTGAAAACCCAACAACTCGAAATTAACCAGCTTCGCAAAGAGAATTTGTTTCTGAAAAGCAGACTCGTAAAACTCTTGTCGTCGAGTTCCTCTATGCAGCCGCGTAACTAGTACATAGGGAGATAGGTTGATGGCAGGGACTATGGTAAAGGGGGATATACAGGTACTCGTCGATGCCATGGAGATTGAGGTAGCCCTTTCCTTTACACCTGCTAAAGAAGGCCAGGAATGGTCTGGTGATGTGGTTCTAAAACTATTGGGAGAAAAACGCTTTTCTCCACTTCCCTCGCCAAAGCTGATAGAAGAGGTACTCCAGCGTTTTGCAAAAGCTAAAGGTCCTGTTAAAGAAATCATCCTTCGTGGCGAAGCCTCTCAGGATCCGATTCCGGAAAAGGTTACCTGGTCTGAGCTGCCCGTGCCACCTGAACTGGCCGCTCTGATTCCAGAAACTGCAGCCAAGGCTGGTCCGCCAGTTCTTTATCAAATCCGTGTCGAAAAAATAAAACGAGAAACAGTGGTTTTTAAACCGGGACCCCTACCTTTTTTACCACCAAAGAAAGAAGTCGTAATTAGCTATGATAAAAAGGAAATAGAGGAGCCGATTTATGTTGATCCAACTGTCCTTGATTATGCCTATGCCCGAAAGGGTGAACGGGTTGGTCTTGTAGCTCCTCCCAAACCGGGTAAACCAGGAAAAAGTGTGTATGGAAAGCCCATACCTCCCGATACAACTATAGATACCCAATTCCATGTGGGTCAGGGTCTGGTTCGAGATAAGAATGAAATTAAAGCAGAGCGGACTGGAGTTATTCGGATTGGCAAAAATTGGGCCGATATGCTCTCCTTAAGCGGCCATAACTGGAAGGTTGAAAAAGGGAGTGATGGCATAAGTTATTTTTTATACTTGGAGCCGGGTAATCCCAAACTACCCATACCTCAGGTAGTAGATATTATTTCAGCCGCAGTATCCCAGGGTGCCCGGTCTGAGGATCTGCTGTCTGAGTCGGAACTAAACGAGCTAGTACAAGATTGTATATCGAATGGCACACCTCTTGAGGCTCACCCCCTTTCGCGATTTACGGACGGTTTTTGCCAGGTAGTAGTTTCTAAGGATGCCCTTGTAGCGACTCTGCATCTCCGTAAAGCCCTGGCCGGTGGAGCCCCTCTTACGCTGAAGGCTATCTCCGATACAATTCGTAATTCACGGGTCCGGGGCTTTGATGCTGAAAAAGTAAAGGCAGATATACTGGCCTTTATGCAAAGCCAGGATGTGGAACTGAAAGATTATATCCTCGTGCAAGGAAAAGAACCTGGTCGCGGTAAAAATAAGGAACTGCGGCTTATGGTTTCTTCGCTTCCTGAGGATGAACGTAATGCACTGGTGCAGCGGTTGTCCGGTGACCAAAAGGCAACCTCAATTTTAAGCACCAATGCGCTCTTTCCCCTAACCGAATGTACCGATATAGCTCTAGTTCAAAAGGGTGCACGTATAGCGAATCTTTCGCAACCAACATCTGGGAATCCAGGAATGGATGTGTATGGAAAAGAAATACCTGGTCTGCCCGGTAATGATCCGGATATTGATCTGGGAGAGGGTTTAACCTTTAGACCACCCGATATAATAGCAGAAAAATCGGGTGTTCTCTGTATAAAGAATGTTCCACCGATCTTTCGAGCTTTTATCCTCGAGTATCGAGATGCACAAATTACTGTACATGTTTCTCCCGATGCTATGGAAGCCCATCTCACGCTAGTCCGGGAGTCCGGTCCTGGAAAACCTCTTACCGCAGAGGCAATCAATCAGGCTCTGGCTGAGGCCGGAGTAATGCGGGGTATTGATGGTAGTGCTGTGGCAGAGGCTTTGAAACTTGCCCTGGAAACAGGATCCTGTGAATCCCGTCTTGTTGCCAGGGGAGAAGCCCCAGTACCTGCAGGGGAACAGTCAATAACTTGGCTTGTAGATTTGGAGTCCGGACCGGATAGTAGTGTACTACAGAAGGCTGCAGTGAAAGAAGGCCAGATTCTTGCACGAATTATTACAACCGGTGCTGATGGCCGGGCAGGTTTTGATATAAAAGGGAATGTGATCCCTCCCGAAAAGGGAACTGGAACAAAAATCCAACATGATGACTCTATTATAGAAAAACCTATTGCACAAGGTTTTGAATGGATTGCAAAAAAGACAGGGGATCTGGTGTTTGATGGTTGGACTGTAAAAATAAACTCGCTCTATGCCATCAAGACTGATGTGGGCCCCGCGACGGGAAATATTAATTTTGTCGGTGAAGTGCGTATAGCCGGCTCGGTTACATCTGGTTTTGCCGTATTTGGTGGTCAGGATGTGCTTATCGGTGGTGCGGTGGAAGCGGCCCTTGTGTCTTCTGGGGGGAAGGTTGTTATCAGTCAGGGGGTCATTGGCGGAGGTAAGGGAGTGATCCGGGCCCGAAAGACAATAGAAGCGGCTTTTGTGGAACAGGCGACCCTCCTGGCGGTGGAACATATCCGAATACAGAATAGTTGTCTTGGTAGTAACGTTAAGACCAATGGTCGCCTGTTGTTGGTAAGCGACCGAGGGAATTTGGTAGGAGGCCTTTGTCGGGCCCGGCAAGGGGTAGACGCGGCAAACATCGGCTCCGAACGGGCAATCCATACAGAGCTATCCTTCGGACAGGATTACCTGGTGATGGATCAGATAGAAGTAACCGAACGGGAAGTAGAAAAAATAAAACGAGCTCTTCAGGAAATTGAATTTAAAATTAAACGGCTAAGTACAGATGGTGCGAGCCTGGATGCAGCGAGGGCGGAGAAGGTTCGTTTGATGAAACTGCTCGAAAAATATGGGCTCCATCTCTTTACCCTACGGGAAAAATTCGAAGAACATCACACTTCAGAAATAAGGGTCCGGGGTACGGTGTATCCAGGGGTGGTCATAGAAAGTCATGGCCGTTATTATGAGATAAAACAGAGACGAACCGGTGTTGTGTTTTTCTTTAACCGCGATACGGGTCGTATTCAAGAAAAAACACTATAAAGAATAAGGGGACCACTAAAACTTTAGTTCTTAGCGGACCCAGAAGACGAGGAGTGTATGCTATTATATGTTTCGTATCCTTCCTGGCTTAAGCCGGAAATAATACCGGGACTGCCGGTTCGCTGGTATGGGCTCATGTATCTCGTAGCCTTTGTGATTGCCTATCTCTTATTTCGCCGACAACTGAAGGAACGGTCTCTGAAACTTGATGAGGACAGTGTCTCTTCTCTGTTTTTCTGGACTATTGTGGGGCTACTGGTTGGAGCTCGTATTTTTGCCACAATCGTCTATGATACCAGCGGCATCTATCTGCAAAAACCCTGGCGTATCTTTTGGCCCTTTGAGAATGGGAAATTTGTGGGTCTCCAGGGGATGAGCTACCACGGGGGGCTTATTGGGGCGACAATCGGCTTTATAGCCTACTGTCAGTACCGGAAATGGGATGCCCGGGAATTGGGGGATATGCTCGTTGCAGCGGTTCCCCTGGGGTATACCTTTGGAAGACTCGGTAATTTTATTAATGGGGAGCTGTATGGCAGAGTTACGACAGGTCCCTTCGGTATGGTTTTTCCCCTGGCAGAACAATTTCCCTACAAGCTTCCCTGGGTTAGAGAAATTGCTGATAAGCTGGCCATTATTCCGGTTAATGGCTATGTGAACCTCCCCCGGCATCCATCCCAGCTCTATGAAGCCCTCTTTGAAGGGGTAGTCCTGTGGGTTATTCTCTGGTTACTCCGAAACCGGCGACCCTTTAAGGGGTTTCTCATCGGTTTGTATGTGATTGGTTATGGTACCTTTCGCTTTTTTATAGAGTATCTGCGGGAACCCGACGCGGATCTGGGGTATCGGATAGAATTGGTAAAAACCGGCCTTCCGCCGGCTCTGTTTTCTTCATTTTTTAATTTCTCCACTGGACAAATCCTCTGTTTTTTGATGATCCTTGGTGGCGGCATCTGGCTCTACATCGCATCCCGGTTGCCCCACAACAGTCCGGGGACCATAGAGCTTGGTGCACCGGCCCTCGTGGAACAGCACCAGAAGGATCGGTCTAAGCGGAAACATGCAGAACGGAAACTGCGCAAAAAATTAAAATAATAAGGTTATCTATGAAGTATTACAGCACCCGTGACAAAACAACTGCCGTGCCCTTTTCTGTGGCCGCCCTCAATGGTCTTGCTGCCGATGGCGGGCTCTTTATACCCCAGGAAATTCCTCAGTTTGCGCCGGCAGTTAAAAACTCCCTCGGTTCTATGGGTTTTGCCGACATCGCCTTTGAAACGATCAGGCCCTATGTGCATGAGGATATCCCCGATTCGGTTCTGGGGAATATGGTTGAGTCGGCCTTTACCTTTTCCGCACCCCTTGTGCCGGTCCATGACCGTTTTATGCTTGAACTGTTTCATGGTCCTACGGCGGCCTTTAAGGATTTTGGCGCCCGCTTTATGGCCCGTTGTTTTGCCTATCTCAGGCGTAATGAGGACCGGGAACTGCATATCCTTGTGGCAACTTCGGGGGATACCGGCGGTGCTGTGGCTGACGGTTTTTATGGTGTGGAAGGTATTAGGGTGACGGTTCTGTACCCCAAGGGCCGGGTAAGCCCGCTGCAGGAGCGGCAGATTGCCGGTCTCGGCGGCAATGTCTCGGCTATTGCGGTAGAAGGCAGTTTTGATGATTGTCAGCGGCTCGTAAAAAGCGCCTTTGTTCATCCCGAACTGAACCGGAAAATGAACCTTTCCTCGGCGAATTCCATCAATATATCCCGACTTCTTCCTCAGGCAGTGTACTATGTCGCCGCTTCAGGCCTCGCAAAATCGGGTCGCTATAGCGAAGATGGGCAAGCTACACCGCGGCTTCGGGGGAAGGCGGAGGAACAGCAGGTAGTTCGGGATGGCAGGCTGGGCAAGGATGTGCTCTTCTGTGTTCCCAGCGGTAACTTTGGTAACCTTACCGCCGGTCTCTATGCCCAGGCCATGGGGGCTCCCATTGCGGGCTTTATTGCGGCTACGAACATCAATAAAACGGTGCCTGCATATCTGGCTTCGGGGGTCTATGAGCCCCGGTCTTCGGTGGCTACCATTTCCAATGCCATGGATGTGGGAGCCCCCAGTAATTTTGAGCGGATGACCGCCCATTGGTCCTATGAAGACCTTCGCGCCACTATCAGCGGTTTCTGGGTGGATGATGATAAAACCAGATTGACAATACAACGGGTTTTTGACCAGACTGGCTATGTCCTCGATCCCCATGGTGCAGTGGGCTGGAATGCGGTTGATCAGTGGATACATACAAAAACAGATCCTGAAAACCACTTGCATGGCTTCTCAGGACCTGTGGTAGTTCTTGGAACGGCCCATCCGGCCAAATTTGCTGAAACCGTGGAACCCCTCGTGGGCTCCGTACCGGTTCCTCCATCCCTTGCTCAGGCAATGGAGCGAACCGTACAATCGGTTACCATCAGGGCCGATGTGTCAGCCCTGGTGGAAACCCTCTTGAGCTAGAATCACTCAACCGCAGGGCGTTAAGGTAGTCCTGCGGCGCGAAGTCCTCTACATGGCAGAGGACAAAGCCCCCTTTGTATTACCCTTCGATTTTAATGAGTTTTCGTCGTGATTCTGGTCGTTTCTTGATATTCAGCGTCAGAAGTCCGTTCTTAAAGGTCGCGGTAATGGAATCTGAATCCACATCGTCGGGCAAGGTAAAGGACCGGCGGAAGGATTCGCTGTACCGTTCATGGATCAGATAGGATCCTTTCTTTTCCTCTTTGCTTTCATCCTTCTTGGATTCGATGGTGAGCACCTGGCCATCCACATGGACTTCTACGCTCTTTTCGTCATAGCCGGGAAGTTCCGCTTCCAGAACATACCCTTCGTCGGTTTCCCGGACATCGACAGCAGGAACCCGGCTTGAAAGACTGGTTCGAGCGGGGGTCATGGGGGACTCACCAAAGAAGGAATTGATGAGCCGGTCAAAATCATCCAGGGCGTTCTGGATTGTTACAGGGCGATAGAGACTTAATGCGTTCATAGGGTACCTCCTTATTGTAAGTTGTTTCAAATCATAGCGGGGTTTACAGCCCCTTCTTGTAGTGCATCAATATATTAGCAAAAATCGTGCCAAGTTTGCCTGTGTATATTATATATAATCTATATAAAGAAATAGCTCGTTTTATGTTGATGAAGTGCCGGGGCCGAAAGGATCCCCCAGGTCATGGGTGTGGAAAAAAGAATCAGTTGTGTTAAAAATACCCAATAATGCTGTGTATTTATGACACAATAAGCCGTTGTGTAAGGGCTGTTGGTGCATCAATATATGGTCATTTGAACCCGCTTGATACGGTGGGCATATTCGGTCCATAGTAGGGTTGTTTATGACCATTGAACAGGAAGACAGGCTGTATACGTTTCTCGAAGAACGGATTGAGCCCTTTCATGTGGCTGATGTGGTTGAAGCCATATATAAAACCGATTCTACCGGAGCATATCGGTTAGACGAAGAAGTGCATACCTTTCTCGAAAAACGCCGTCTGGCCTTTCCCCTGGCGAACCGATATTACCAGACCAGGCGTGGCTATTTCGAACATGCCCGTTTTGTGATTCGGCCAACACGGCTTGAGATTCAAAATGGTATCCTGATTCCCGGGCATCGTTGTCTTCCCTTTGAAAACCCGATTTTGTTTCCCCACGAATTTCAGTTCCTCTGGAAAGGAGAGGTGGTTCCAAAAACTACTACGGAAGGGTCTCCTGAAGATTTCTATTCCTTTTACAATCTCTATGGAGAAGAGTATGCTCCGCAGTATATTGCAAGAGATAATCCTGACAACGAAGTATCTTTTAATGCTCATCCCTATGAAGAGCCGGGAGAAGTATCCATCACTACGCTGGATTTACGAAGTTTTTATCGGGAAACTGCCTTTGTTCCGGGGTATGGGTTTATTGTAGAGGTAACCGACTGGAAAGCCGGTGTGTTTACTTTGCAGGAAGTTCTGCGTGAAGGGGAAGTTTCAGAGCCTTCCCGGGAATGGGCTCGACTGCTTGAACAGGGGTTTTTTACATCCTTTGAAATGATTGGTCCTGCTGCTTCTACCGAAGAACAGTTGGCTTTTGCATTCTGGTTTGGAGGGAGAAGATTGCTGGATCTGCCCGCTATGAGTGTCGAAACCTTTATGTATGAATATACCGAACGGATTGATACGGTTCCCTATGGGATGGAAACCCGCTTCTGGTATGCCGGCAAGGAAATCCCCGATATGAGTCACTGGACTGAAGATGGTGCTCCACCGGATAAAACTGAACTAGAAGAAATACTGTATACCTACGGACTCCCCGTGTCCGAATACGTGGTCCAATCCTATGTGCGGGATGCGCTCTATCAACAGGATAATGATCTGGCTGCTATTTTAGGCCGGATTGTTCCTGCTCCGATCAAAATGAACGGTGAGGATGAACTCATTTTAGCCCAGTACGTCATGGAGGTTTATGAAGCGTTCTCTCGAACCTACAGTATCTTTTTAGACAAGGATATGGGTCCGGTCCGGCACAGTGCCGCTGAATTACATACTGCTGTGGTCGCCCTAATGAGTCAGCTTAGCAGTCATGGTGTTGATCAATTCTGGCTGCCTCAGCATACCCTGGTGATACTTTCCCAGTTGCAGGTTCATTGTGCCCGTATTCTGGAAGATCTGGATCATGATGATCCCCATGAGGCTTCTGATCTCGAGACCATAGATATTGCTCTCGAAGGTATGATTGAAACCTATGAGGATATAAAGCATCGGGTTCAAGAGGCCCTCGATGGTTATCGGCGAAGCAGACTTTCGGTGGTTCGCTCTGAATCGCCGGATGCACTACAACCACAATGGCGGGCTCTTCAGCTTGTTATATCAGGCACTTCTATATGGCGCCGCATGCTTGTGTATGAAGCAAGTACCTTACATGAGTTGCACCAGATTATTATGGCTGTCTTAGGGTGGTCAGGACAAAAATTGCATGGATTTATCATTAATGGCGAACTCTATGATGCGGAAGGAAATTCAAGTGATCGTGATGAGCGGCTTCTGACACTGGGTGAAATTGTTAAGAAAGGAATAACCGAATTTACCTATAATTACGATTACACTGCGGAATGGGAAATTCGTATAAGCATTTTGCATGCCCTGGAAGCTGGGGAAGCTCCTCAGCAGGTGTGTTGTGTTGCAGGAGAAGGGGCCGCTCCTCCTGAACATATAGGCGGAGCCTTGCGGTTTCGTCGTTTCCTGGCGGCCTTGGATAAGGAAAACACCGCTGAACAGGCAGAGGCACGCCAAGAATTAGGAGAAAGTTTTAATCCTCAGCTTTGTGATCTTTCTACTTGTAACAATCGCTTGTTATCTTTATCTTTAACAGGGTCTTGAACTATTTTTTCTTATTTAACGCAACCTTAAGAATTATATACAAGGAGCGGCTATGACAGGACAATCTGATATATTTTCTATAGAGCTCTCTTCTCTCATTGAGCGAGGCGGTGTTTTTTATAATATTGGCGGCTCTTCAGTTCAGGAAGTCTTAAGCAACTTGGTTGAAGTGGTTACTTTGCCTTTAGGTCTCTCTAAAGAACAACTAAAAAAAACAATTATTGAACGGGAAGAACTCATGCCGACTGCGGTTGGTAATGGTATCGCTTTGCCGCATCCACGCAGCCCTCTTTTGGCTGACATTAAGGACCAGTTTATTACAATAGCCTTTTTACAAAAGGCTATTGACTGGAAGGCTCTGGACGGCAGGCCGGTTCAAACCCTCATTCTTATCGTTTCTGCTACTCCCAAGACTCATCTGTGGACCCTGTCCCGTATCAGTTTCCTCTGCCAGCAGGAATCGTTCCGGTCATTACTGGAACATCGGGCTTCAAAGGAAGAATTAATTGGGGCGATCCGTACTGCGGAAGTTGCCTGGAAATAATTTGAGAAGGAGCAATAAATGAATACAAAGGCGTTGGAAAAGGTAGCATTGAGTGTTCGTTCACTTTCGATGGATGCAATCCAAAAAGCCAATTCAGGGCATCCGGGGCTGCCCCTTGGTGCAGCCGAATTAGGTGCAATCCTTTATGGGGAAATTCTGCGGCATGATCCAAGCGATCCTGCATGGGTAGACCGGGACCGTTTTGTGCTCTCTGCTGGACATGGTTCCATGTTTCTCTATTCCCTCTTACACCTGAGCGGATATCCCATCTCACTGGATGACATTAAGTCCTTCCGCCAGATTGGTTCTCCCTGTGCAGGTCATCCTGAATATGGGGCTGCCCCAGGTATAGAAACCACCACCGGACCCCTTGGTCAGGGTATTGCCACCGCGGTTGGTATGGCCATTGCCGAAGCATATTTGGCGGCACATTTTAATACCCCAGAACACAACATTATTAACCATTTTACCTATACCCTCGTCGGTGATGGATGTCTTCAGGAGGGCGTCTCTGCAGAAGCCTCAAGCCTGGCAGGGCACCTAAAGTTGGGTAAGCTCATTGCCTTTTATGATTCCAATAAGATTACCATCGATGGCTCTACTGACCTCTCCTTTACCGAAGATGTGGCAAAACGCTACGAAGCCTATGGTTGGCAGGTGCTTAAAGGGTCCATGTACAATTTTGATGAGATCGCCCGTCTTGTGGCAGAAGCCAAGGCTGAAACTTCTAAGCCGAGCCTCATCATCCTTACCTCTGTTATTGGCAAGGGTGCCCCGAATAAACAGGGAAGCCATTCGGTTCATGGGGCTCCCCTCGGTGCGGACGAAATCGCCGCGACCCGGCAAGCCCTCGGAATTCCCCATGAGTTCTATGTAGCCCCCGAAGCGGTGGAATACTTTGCTGTAAAACGGCAGGAATGGAAGAAAGCCCGTACCGAGTGGCAAGCCCGTTTCGATGCCTGGTCCAAGGCAAACCCTGACAAGCGTGCTGAATGGGATACGTATTTCAGCGGAAGTGCGAAACTTTTTTCGGCTCCTTCCTTCAGTCTCGGCGAAAAAATTGCTACCCGGACAGCTTCCAACAAGGTCCTGGTTGAGGCAGCCCGGGCATTGCCGAATCTCGTGGGCGGCTCTGCGGACCTGCAAAGTCCCAACGCGGTCGCCTTGCCCGAAGTAGGCGTCTTTAGTGGTACTAACCGGAACGGACGGTATATCCATTTTGGTATCCGTGAGTTCGGTATGGCAGCCATTTCAAATGGTATCCAGCTTCATGGCGGGCTCAGGGCCTTCTGTGCTACCTTCCTTGTTTTTGCGGATTATCTCCGACCGGCCCTCAGACTTTCAGCCCTCATGAAACAGCCGGTTATCTATGTACTTACTCATGATTCTATCTATATTGGCGAGGATGGCCCCACCCACCAGCCTGTAGAACACCTGGTAAGCCTCCGGGCTATTCCCAATGTCCGAGTCCTCCGCCCGGCCGATGCGGAAGAGACTGCACTGGCATGGGAAATGGCCATTACACGGACCGATGGACCTACCGTATTAGCTCTGACCCGACAGAATGTGCCGGTCTTTGCAAAAGCTGATCCGGATTGGAAGGAGACTATTAAAACCGGTGCGTACATCGTAAAAAAGAGTGCCGGTAAAGCTGATCTTGTTATTATTGCTACCGGTTCTGAAGTATCTCTGGCTCTCGCCGCAGCGGAAAAGGTGCAGGGCAAGCAGATTCAGGTTGTATCGATGATAAGCCGAGAACTCTTTGAGCAGCAGCCCGATGCAATTCGGCAGGCTATTGTTCCTGAGGGGGTACGAACCGTAGTGGTCGAAGCGGGCAGCCGTCTTGGCTGGGAATTCTGGGCAAAACGGGAGGATATCCTTTCGGTGGACCGCTTTGGCGAGTCTGGGCCGGGGGACAAGGTGGCGGAACATCTGGGCTTCACCGTGGATGCCCTGGTTGCCATCATTAACCGAGCATAGAGGTGGGAAGCATGGCCACAGTGTTTGAAGGTGATTCCTATAAGACCCCGGACAAGGTACAACGAGCCCTCCGGGAGTATATGCTCCTCGGAACTCGGTGGAGTCCCTATAGTTTTTTTATAAAGGTCATTTTTAAGTACCGGGCGCTGGCTCTTAAAGGACTCTATACTGATAATGTATGGGCCGACAGTTCCCGGGAGCTCATGGGATACCTGGAAAGCTGTGGTGCCAAATTTGATATCCGGGGGATTGATAATATAAAAAAGGTGCCCGGTCCCATAGTTTTTGTTGCTAACCATATGGGAACCATGGAAACCACCATACTCCCCGGACTTATCTGTCCCATAAAACCGGTAACCTATGTGGTTAAAGAAAAACTGGTTCATGGTCCCATTTGGGGGCCGATTATGCGGTCCCGGGATCCCATAACGGTAACCAGAAAAGATCCCCGGCGGGATTTGGAAGCGGTTCTCACAGGAGGCTCCGAGCGGCTTGCAAAGGGAATTTCAATTATTATATTTCCCCAGGGAACAAGGACAGAGATTTTTGATCGAACCAAGTTTAACAGTCTGGGTATTAAGCTCGCCCTTAAGGCGGGAGTACCCATCGTTCCTGTGGCGTTGAAAACCGATTATTGGAGCAACGGGACTTTACTTAAAGGCTTCGGTCCTGTACACCGGGACCGAACCGTGTATATTGAATTCGGCAAACCCCTTATGCTTGAAGGCCGCGGCAAAGCCCAGCACGAAGCTTGTCTCGACTTTATAGAGTCCAGGCTGCGCCAGTGGGGTGCGAAGGTGGTGGAACCGGGGCAGGGTGCTGGACCCGCTCCAGAGACAGCAGACACTTAAAAAGAAAAGCGCCTTATTGGGCACGCTTCCCTAGAAGTACAGCCCGAACCAGATTGGCCGCTGCGAACTGCAGGTTCCTGCGGCCATGTTTCATCATAGCTTCCAAGGTTTCTTCACCGCAGGAAATAGAAACTGCATAATCAAAAAGATCTAAGAGCCGGTCCTGTTCACCCGTAAGGGCTCCGGAGAGGAGAGCTACGGGGACTCCGGCACTTTTACAGGCCCGGGAGACCACTGCACAGAGCTTTCCCTTCGCTGTTTGGCTGTCGGTTCGGCCTTCACCGGTAATGACCAGGTCCGTATGTTTAAGGGCCTGCGTCATGCCGGTGTAGTTCATCACCAAAAGAGCCCCCGATTCTATGGATGCTTTCAGGCAGATTCGCAGCGCTGCCCCCAGTCCTCCGGCGGCTCCGTCGCCAGGATGGTCCGTGTCGTCTGCAAGTCCCGCCCGAATCCATGCCTGTCCCAGTTTTTTCAATCCCTCATCCAGAAGCGGTATCATGTCGGGGGTTGCTCCCTTTTGAGGACCAAATACTGCGGCAGCTCCCTCTGGGCCAGTTAAAGGATTGGTCACATCGCAGGCAACCTTAATGGAGACGTTTTGTATTCGGGGGTCAGCCTTATCTGAACGAAATTGCTTAATATGAAGCAAAGCTTCTCCACCCTGTCCAATCAGCGCACCGCGTTCGTCAAGGATTTCGAATCCCAGGGCCTGGAGCATGCCAATACCGCCGTCCACGGTGGCACTTCCGCCAATACCGATAACCAGTTCTTCTACACCAGCATCGAGAGCTGCCTTGATGAGCTCTCCGGTACCATAAGTACTCGCTTTAAGGGGATTGAGCTTCCCTGGAGGGACTAATTCGATGCCGGAAGCGCTGGCCATATCGAGAATAGCGGTTTTTCCCCCATTGATAAGACCATAGAATGCGGTCACAGGCTCTCCCAGCGGGCCATGAACCTGAACTGGTTTGAGTGTTCCGCCAATTGCTTCGGTTACAATCCGGGCGGTGCCCTCTCCACCATCAGCCAGGGGAAATGTTTTTATGTTGATGGATGAATCAATGTTCCGAATACCTTCTGCGATGGCAATGCAGGCTTCCTGGGCGGTCATATTGCCTTTAAATGAGTCTGGAGCGACGATAATGGTCATGGTTTACCTCCGGGTAATCTTAAGTGTATATCAATCTGTTACTGATTTTGAGGGCCTAATTACCGATTTTTTCTCAAATTACTGTGCACTGTGCACAGTATGTATATCCCTTTGCATGACGCACAGTGGAAGGTCATCATGTGTGATGCATAGTCTGATTAATGTAATAGGCGAATATTCGAATATAATCTTTCCAGTCGCTTTCCTTGAGTATATCAAGACCCAGCAAATCTTCAATTTTTTTCATCCGGTTGGTCAGTGAATTTCGATGCAGATGCAGGTTGTCTGCTGTCTCTTGTATGGAAAAATTGGTTTTTGCAAGGGCGAGAAGGGTTTCAGGAAGCCAGACCGGTAGTTTTCCGCTTAGCCTGCGTTTTATTAGTGCAAGGGTATATTCAAAGATGCTTACGAATTCAGGATGGAATATGGGATCTGTCAGCATTGCCATGATATGACAATACAACATATGTATTGGTTCATTGGTTGCCTCATAATGCCGTTTGAGCCAGAGTAGTTCCTTATATGCCAGATGAAACCTGCTCACATCATGCTGGATCATAGCCACATAGCAGTGACTTTCCGGCAGATGTTTCTGAATTGATTTCACATAACTTCGGATTGAGTTTTCCCATGCTTTTAAACTATCTGATTGTATCTCATTGGTTAATTTAAAAATCAGGATATCCTTATGGCTTGTACTGGTTATAATATCCTGTTTACTACGTAAGGCCTGCTCTTTAAGGAGCCTGATACCAGACTCAGGGTCGATCGTTGGAGGCAAGGTAATGAGGATAGGCGTTCGTGGCTGCACAGGATCGTAGCCCATTCGGCGGGCAAGTTCGTGAAGGGCTGTACCTTCGGATGATTCGGGATTCAGCAGGTGAGCGATAAAACGGTTCATGCCGGCCTGCTGTCGCAGCATCTGGTCCCGTAAATTTTCCAGTTCCATGAAGGTTTCTAGACTTACCTTTATAGCATAGGCAAGACTGCGGACATCGGCGGGCTTACCAGTTACACCGACAACGCCAATAAACTGTCCCTTCTGTTGGATAGGAAGATTGACTCCTGGCTTCACACCTGGGGCCAGATCAATAGTCTCTTCTATAATTTCAATTAGAGATTGGGTCAGTATAAGCCGATGGGCTGCATCATGATAAGTGCCAACCCGGCTCGGATCTCTGCTTGCGATGATGATACCATCCTGATTCATTATATTGATATTTTGGTCTATGTGTTCTCCGAGTTTTGCTAAGAATGATCGAGCTAATTCCACCGACAGGATTTCTGATGCCATTGAGCATGCACTCCTTTCCCTTCAAGGTTTATTATCAGGGTAATAGAGAAATTTCTCAAGGAGAAGAAATTCCATACTACAGCTTAAATCTAACCTCTTGCCCTTTCTATGACTATGTTTGATACTACTCCTATGCAGAAAAAAGTTGGTCTACAATGCTTCGTTAAAAGCCTATGGTTCCTCATGTTTCTATGGTTTCTTGTGCCTTTGTTTTCGCAGGATCAAACTGATCCACTGGCTCCAGGTTCAGGCAGTACCGCAGTGGTGTTACGTCAGGCCTTCTCCGGGCCTTATACGATGGTGGAACGTTCTGATTGGGCCAGGTACGATAACGGAACATATATTGGCCATGTATACCGGGAAGTGCGCTATCAGCTGAGGCCGGTGCAGGAGTCCGCAGTCATCCGTTATAATGGAATGGTCTATGTGTTTGAAGAAACCCTGCGGGACCTGCAAAAATCAGCCCGTTCTTTGGATGACATTATACCGGTGGAGTTTACCCTCACCCCAGCGGGGGTCATCAATATAAAACATGATTCAGGATATCCTGCTTTGCGTAATTTCCCCCAATTTGTCGATAAACCACTCCTGCCTGGAGACCGTTGGGTCGGCCAAGGGCAGCGGATTGTGGATCCCCGGAACGACGGTAATCGGGTGAATCTTCCTATTGTGGTAGAGTATGTGTTTCAGGGTACAGAGCTTTATAAGGGAGAGCCGGTATATCGAATCCGGGCTCAATATGCTACCCGCTATAAGGCAGTTAGCCGAAGTGGTAAGAGCGGGACCGGGGCTTTTACCGAAGCGAGCGGCAAACATGTGGTGGATATTCTCCTTCGGACTTCCGATGGCAGACTGGTGCTGATGCGGGACAACCTTGACGAGACCTTCACCTGGAACGACGGCTCTTCGGTGCGTTATAAGGGGTTTACTCTGACTTTCAGTGAGGGTTTTCTGCCCTATGATCGGGGAACAGTGGTGGCCCAGCTAGAGCGCCAGTTTGGAGGTAGCAAAGATACCGCCGAGACCGGAAGGAGCGGAGACACGGGAACAGTAGCCGGGGCAGGCGGTACTGTACGTCCGGAGGCGACAGCAGGGGTCAGCAATACTGGTTCAGGAATTGCGATGGCCGGTACTTCCGGGGATGAAAGAATAACAAGGGCTGGTTCCGAGGTGCCGCAGGCCGGGACCGGGGATTTTCAGCTGGACCAGGGTCAAGGCGGAGCTGGGGCGGTGGACCCTATAGCAGGCGGAGCCGGTGCAGTGCTGGATATTCCAGATCAGAATATCGAAATTGCCAACGTTCCTGAGGGGGTCAAGCTCACGATCCGGGATATCCGTTTTGTAGCCGATTCAGACCAGATCCTGCCAGCAGAACGGGGTAGATTGGATTTGATAGCCCAGGCGCTGAAGTCGATTCTTCAGAGTGCTCCAAACAAGCCCATGATACTTGTAGAAGGCCATACTGCTGCGGTCGGAAAGCCCGCGGGGGAACAGGAACTATCGGTGATGCGGGCAAAAAAAATTGTTGATGAACTGGTAGTCCGGGGCATCCCGGCGGATCGATTCATGTATAAAGGCTGGGGTAGTACCAAACCCATAGCCGACAACAGTACCGAAGCCGGCAGGGCGAAAAACCGCCGGGTGGAAATCACCATCCTCGAAGGTGTGTCAGCAAACTGAAGATTGTAGGAGACCGGTTCAATACATTTTAATATAGTGAGGTAGCCATGATTAATCTGCAGGCCCTACCCGCGGTAATCGAAGCTGTCGGGAAAGTCCGGATTGGCATCGGTACAGAGGTCCCCATCTTCTGCAAGCAGGGCTCTAATGTAGGGGTAGGGCGCAAAGAAGGCCTGCCAGGTTTCGGGGCTTATAACCTTAAGCTTCGAAAGCCTGCGGTTCTGCATCCGCTTGCGGATTTCATCGGCTGAAAGTTCCTGGGGTGAGGGGCTTTTATTGTCGGTGCTGGCCATCGCAAAGGACCAGAGTCCGCCGTACATGCGAATAGAGGTGGTAGCTAGGTCGAGTCGGGGAAAGACAGAGCGGAGCGTCCGGTGTATCCGTGCAAAAGTCAGAGGACGGCAGTCTGGGGATTCACTGTGCATGATGAAGCGGGAATTTTCATCCCGCAGGATCCGGCTCAGGGCCAGGAAAAACTCCCTGCTGTAAAGCCTGAGTGAAGGCCCCGTGGGGTCGGTCATATCCATGATGATGACATCATAGGTTTCGGAAGTAGTTTCTACAAAACTTCGGCCATCCTGAATGTGCACCCTCGTGCGGGGGTCTTCAAAGGCGCCCTTACTGCAGAATTCGAGCATGGTTCTGGAAAAGGTAATCACCTCCTCGTCCAGCTCTACCAGGTCTGCCTGGGTCACCGTGGGATGCTTCAGTACCTCCCGAAGAACGCCCCCGTCGCCGCCGCCTATAATCAGCACCTTCTCTGGCTTGGGGTGGCACAGGAGGGGAATGTGGGCCATGGGCTCATGGTACTGGAACTCGTTGGCCTCCATGACCTGAGTGGCCCCATCTAAAAGGAGGGTTCGGCCAAATTCTGCCGTATCCACAAGCTCAATGCTTTGGTAGGCGGTTTTCCCTCGATAGAGGGTGTCCTTAACTGTATAAAACCAGCCGGAAGCCGGGCTTACCCGTTCCCGGATTTCCCGTACCGCTTGGCCTTGAACAGACACAGGTTTATAAACAGCTTTGTTTGCGCCGCTCATCAATCTGAGACTGCTTAGAAATTTTCGCATTCGAAAATCTCCTGCATCTCCTTGCGGATTAGGTCCTTAATGCGTTTCCGCTCCTCCTGTCCCAGATCTTCAATCTCGGGGCCGAAGAGGTAATCGTTCAGTTCAATTTCCTTTTTGCGCATCTTCGTATGAAAAATATTGTCCGAAAGGATGTTGATGTCGTATACCAGGTAGTCAGACAGGACATCCTCATCGATAAAATCCTGTATGGATGAAATATCATGATCGATAAAGACCTTATTGCCCCGGGTATCCCGGGTAAAACCGCGGACCCGGTAATCGATGAGCACCACATCGGAGTCGAAGCAGTCGATGAGGTAATGAAGTGCCCTAAGGGGACTAATCATACCGCAGGTAGAAACATCGATATCGACCCGAAATGTGGCGAGCCCTGTAGTGCTGTCAAATTCGGGATAGGTATGGGCCGTGATGTGGCTTTTATCAAGGTGCCCCACGATGGATGTTTCCGGCAGGTGATTGGTGGATACAGCGGGACTTAATACGGGGTGATCCTCGTTGATGAGGGCTACCACGCTGGCCCCCCGGGGATCGTAGTCCTGGGTGGTCACATTAACCAGCTTTGCATCGATGATCCGGGTTACCTCTTCTATAATTCCTTTCAGCCGTTCCGAGTCATATTCCTGGTCGATATATTCCAGATATTCAATCTGGGATTCCTGAGACCGGGCATAACACAAATCATAGATGTTAAAGCTTAAGTATTTGGTAAGATTGTTAAAGCCCTCAAGGCGAACCTTCCGGCCCCGTACATGTTTCAGCAATGCTTGTATGCCTCCTGTAAATTAGTACACAAAAACCTGGCATCTCTAATAGGCAGACAACCCTTGTTAGAGACCAGGCAAAACTTTGCAAGCCTATTTATTAGAATTTACCCCGCTTAGTCAAGGAATGCTCAGGGGCCTTCTACAAAAGGGCTCTTTTTAGGGGTACCCTTAACACATACAGCCAAATCCCGTTACGGCTTTGTATAAAGGCTAGGCGAGGTGGTGCTGCAAGTCAATACCCAAGATGGCTGTGCTATTCCTCCTGCCCATGGCTTTGTAATGGCATACCGTATTCATATTTTAGTTTACAATAATATACATATATGTATATTATTGTAATTGATGAAGTTCGAAAAACTTTTGGAAGTGTTTTCCAGCCAACCATATTTTGATTATCCTTCTGTACGACTTCATTTTCAGAATGAAAAGGATCACACATCCAGGACTGCCCTCAGCCGCTTTGTAAAACGAGGAGTTTTGCACGAACTGAAACGCGGATTCTATGCATTCTCCGGGCCATACCGGACACGGCCGCTCAATCCCCTACAGCTGGCTCAAGCACTGTATGCGCCTTCCTATGTTTCAGAACTGTGGGCTCTCTCCTGGTATGGGATTATCCCTGAAAAAGTGACCCTCATAACCAGTATTACGACCAGGGTTACCCGGACTTTTAAAAATATACTTGGGGAATATCGGTACAGAACGATCGACCGGCGCTTCTTTCATTCCTGGCAGACCGAGGAAATTCTTTCGGAAAAAGTTCGAATTGCCACTCCCGAAAAGGCATTACTCGATCTCTGGTATCTTGAGAAGGGGGAATGGACCGTTGAGCGCATGGAGTCGATGCGCTTTGAACCGCGCCTTATCGACGCAGAAAAACTGTATGCACTGGCTAAAAATTATCCACCCCGTTTGATTAGGGCTGTAAAATCGTGGGTAATCTATGCTGAACAGACAGCTAAAGGGGAGATAATACTATGAAAGAAGAAGCGATACGTTTCGCACAAAGAACTGCGGATCCCACGGGTAAGCTCAATATGTTGCGAGAATATGTTCAGGCCCAGGCCCTGCACAGTTTTCATGAATCGCGGGCCTTTGAGGCCCTATCCTTTGTAGGCGGCACCGCCCTTCGATTCCTGTTCGACTTGCCTCGCTATTCAGAAGACCTCGATTTTTCGCTCGAAATCCCACAAAGCTATGCCCCTGAAGCCTGGATGGCAAAACTAAAAAGAGATCTCATGTTTCAAAATTTCGATGTTGAAATAAGTTGGAATTCAACAAAGCCTATACATACAGGATGGATCAGGATTGCAGGCATTATGAAAGATGCTGGATTGTCAGCCAGGCCTGAACAGAAGCTTTCAATCAAGATCGAAATTGATACTAATCCTCCCCCAGGGGCCGTCACCATGATACGATTGGTCAACCGGCATGCACTCTTTGCCGTCCGACATCATGATCTTCCTTCGCTTATGGCAGGCAAACTAAACGCACTCATCACGAGGCCCTTTACGAAAGGCCGGGATTGGTACGATGCCGTTTGGTACTTAAGCAAAATTCCACCCATTGATCCCAATACAGTGTTGCTCAGCTCTGCTCTGAAGCAATTTGGTATCATTTATAAAGATGACTGGCGCTCACTTTTACGAGAAAAACTACGAAACACTGATTTTGGTGCTGTGAGAACGGATGTGCGGCCTTTCCTTGAAAGACCGGAAGATGCAAATTATCTGACACAAGAATATCTTGAACATCTGCTTGGATAGAAAACTCGAGTCTCCCTTATTCCATCGGTTCACATTTTATTCTATAGTAAACAAATTATGATGAAAAACAGATCAGTTAAGATTGATGAACTACTGGGCACATTGCTGGCTCCCTATCAGGGTTTAGGACCCTCTCTGTGGTCCATGTTTTTTGCCACCATGATTAATCGTTTCGGGGATTTTGTTAGTTCTTTTTTAGCTCTCTATCTTTCCCGGGTCCTGGGTTTTGATGCAGCCCGTACGGGCCTTACCATATCGCTGGTGTTTACTGCCTCCATGGCGGGGTCCCTCCTTTCCGGCTGGGTCGCCGACCGGATTGGCAGAAAAAAAGCCCTCCTACTGTTCCAGAGCACCGTGGCATTCATCAATCTGATAGTAAGTTTTTATGTACAAACCTCATGGGCCCCATGGCTGATTGTTTTTGCCAGCCTGTTCCGGGGCGGGGGACGGCCCCTTATCGGTGCGGTGCTGACGGATTTGGCTCCGGCGAATAAACGGAAAGAGGTATTTGGCCTCCAGTATTGGTCCATCAATGTGGGGGTGGCCTTGGGGCCCCTGGTGGCGGCGGTCCTCTTTGAACGGTCCATACCCTGGCTGTTCCGGGGTGATGCGCTGACTACCCTGATCTCGGTGGTGCTTATTGCCCGGGGTGTTGAGATGCCTTTAGAGGCCCATGTCGCTTCTTCCCTGGAACATCATGATGATCGGGGTGCCCTACGGGCCTTTGTGTCCCGGCCCATACTGTTGGCCTTTGCGGGGCTGGCGTTGCTGTCGAGCCTTACCTATTCACAGACTGGCTTTGGCCTTCCCATGACGGTCTCCCAGGTTATGGGGCAGGCCGGTCCCCGTTCCATGGGGTACCTTATGTCGTTGAATGCGGTGGTGGTGATTCTCTTTTCCATACCCATCGCTCGCCTGCTCCGTTCCTGGACACCCTTGCTCTGCATGTCCTTTTCGGGGCTCTTTTATGTTATCGGCTTTGGCATGCTGGCTTTGCCGCTGGCTTTTTCGGGTTTTGCCCTTTCCACGGTGATTTGGACCACCGGTGAAATAGTGTCATCGATCAACATGGGGGTCTTCCTTGCCAGACATTCACCGGCGAATTGGCGGGCTTCTTTCCAGTCCTTTATGGGGGTCTGCTATTCTGCGGGCTGGGTCTTCGGGCCCCTGATTGGGGGCTGGCTTTTAAAGGGCGGTAACTATGCTTTGCTTTGGCTTGCGACTGCCGCAGTATGCCTTTTATGGGCCCTGCTTGCCTTCGCAGTGGACCGGTGGGATCGGAGGATATTAGCCTATGAAGCGTAAATTCCATGATGGGGAGGGAAGGCTTTTCAGAAACCGCCTGAAGGACCAGGCTTCTTCCGGAGGCCAAGCCTTTCACCCGAAGCAAGCGGTGCCTGTGGCCGAAACTGGTGCCGAATTACAACCTGCCGAAGCCCAAACTGCATCCCCGCCTGCCAAAGCCCATGCGACCGCTACCCAGGCTACTGAAGCAATGCTGCGTTCCTTTATCCGGATGATGGACCTGAAGGGCCTGTATCGGCAGGGCTGGCTCAAACGGGGGGTGCCTGAAAACCGGGCCGAGTCGGTGGCGGACCATAGCTTTGGTACGGCCCTTCTGGCTCTGCTTCTGGCGGAACAGCTTAAGGCAAGCCCGGAATTTCTGGGCCTCAATTCCCATCGATGCATTGAAATGGCCCTGGTGCATGAGTTGGGAGAGGTCTATGTAGGGGATATTACCCCTGTGGATGGGGTGTCCAGGGAAGAAAAATATGTACGGGAGCGGGAAGCTTTTATAAAAGTCGTGGAGGGCCTCCCCAATCGGGATCGGCTCATCGAACTCTGGGAGGATTTTGAAGCTGGTAGGAGCTCAGAAGCCCGTTTTGTCCGCCAGCTCGATCGGCTCGAAATGGGGTTGCAGGCGGCTCTCCTTAAAGCAGAGGGCTACCAGCGGATGGATGAATTCCTGGAGAGCGCTCACCGGACGGTTTCGGAGCCTACCCTGAAGGCCCTGCTTAATCTTGCGGAAACTAAGACAGGAGGAACAACAATATGAATCGTGAAACGATAAAGAGAGAAAAGCCGCTTTTCATTTTTGATATGGGAGGGGTAGTCGTAAAGAGCTTTCATTGCGTACATGCCATGGCGGCATCCCTTTCCTTAACGACTGAACAATTTTTTGCAATTTCAGCTTCCGTTCCAGAGCGGGACAATACGGATAATCCCTATAATATAGGCTTAATCCGCCATCTTCAGGAAGGACGTATCACCGAAACTGGCTTTTGGAATAGCTTTCAGGAAGCTACCAAAACCGCATTTCCGTACATCAACCTGAAAATTCCTGAGGCTTACCTGCGGGGCGAGGCTTCCCTTTGGGGGGCCTATTTTTATCCTCAGCGAGACCGGGCTGTCTGGTCAATTCTGGAACAGCTTAAAAAGCAGGGCTATCGTGTTGTGTGCGGTACCAACACCTTAGAAGCCCATTACCGGTACCATAAAAAGCAGGGGGACTACGATATTTTTGATCGGGTCTACGCTTCCCACGAAATGGGACTCATTAAACCGGAAGGGTCCTTTTGGCAGTACATTCTGGAATCGGAGGGTTTTCCTGCGGCCCAGGCCTTTTTTGTGGATGATTTAGAGGAAAATGCCCAGGCCGCAGAGCGGCTCGGGCTGAGGGTACACCGTTTTATCGATGCCGCTGGTTTGGAACAGGCCCTGTCTGTCCAGGGGTATCTGTAGACTTTTTGTTATTGCACCCTTCCACCCGCACCGCTCTAGCTCAGGGCTGGCTATTCGGTATGTACGACAGACTTACTTCTTTGCAGTGCTTTCCACGGGCTGACTGCTTCGCTGGGCAAGCTTATCCAGCCGTTTCAGATCCGGTGCAAGAAAACGGTCCGCAATTTCTTTTCGTGACAGGATAAAGAGTTCTTCGAACCAGAGGGCATCCAGCAGGGCTGAGCGGTTGGCCAGGAACGCCTCGGTGGGGATGATGACCTTCCGGGTTTCCACATATTGTACGGTTTTAGTGGCGAGCGGATACAGGGGCATCTTTTCCTGGGTAAGGTTCGAAATGTTTCCGCCCACCGTAATTGCAAAACGGTCTGCGGCAGATTCGATGATTGCCTCTATGGTTTCCCATATAAAGTCACTGTCCGGGGTAACCTCCGGGTCAAAGTAGGAGGCGCTCAAGTCGGTCCGGCCGATCGTAATGGCATCGATGGCGGGATAGGCGGTGGCTAGAATTTCGCCGAGAAGCATTACGGCCTGTTTTGTTTCTATATTGATGGCTAGATGGTGGCCCTTGGCGGGGAACACCGACCCATAGGCGTCGAGGAATTTTTTTATGCCGAAGGGGCTTTCTACCATGGGGGCGATGATGCCATCTACCCCAAGCTCAAGACAATCCTTCAGGTCCCGGACCGCTTCGACCCCGCCGATCTTTACGAACAGTTTCACCCCCGCCTGCAGGGTAAGCCGCCGCAGGCGGACCATATCCTGGTAGCTCGTACCCTCTGCCTCAAACTCAGCCTTAATACCCTTTATATGGTATTCCTCTTTCATTAAAAATAGTTGATCCAGCAATTTTTGTTCAATTTCCAACATAGGGTAAAGCCTCCACCTCTTTTTATATTATCGAAAAAAGGAAGCAAAAGTTAATGCTTAATCTTAGTGAGCCGTGAGTCTCACGTTTTTTATATTACTAGTATATGAGAATTACTTTAGAGTAACTCTTTGTATATGCTCAAAAAATCGATGGGTGAATAAACTGCAATCTGTGAATATTTATAATCCTCAATATTTCTTGTTACTATACAGTCACATTGATTTCTTAATGCTGCAAAGTGTTGGACACTATCTTCAAAATCAGAAATTTCATAACCTAATGCATTCAAAATATCCGAATGCTCAACTGAAATTACTGTAAGAAATTTTAATAGTTCAGAAATAAACTTGCGTGCTTTTTCATCTCCTCCAACTTTTCTAAGGATGTAGTAAATGTTTGTTATTTCATTTGATGTTATAAAACCTAAAGCTATATTGTTTTCAAGTAATAATAAAACCAATTTACTCAATTCAAGAAATGGCTGACGTGCCAGAGCAACATCAAGTATTATATCCGTATCAATGAGAACACGTTTAATCATAAATACTTTTCCGACAACGCTTCTTCTAGTTGTATTTTGTAGTCTTTGCCATCATCTTTAAACATTCCTACAAGATTATCAGTAATAGGTGCTTTCATTGTATCAGGAATCACAAACCTTTCATTCCCTACTGATATATTGCGAAGGTATTCCTCAACAATGCGAGATACACTTTTATTCTTTTTTTGAGCAAAATCTTTAGCTTTCTCAATAATAGACTGATCAATTGTCAAAGTAAGTTTTGAGAGCATACATCACCTCACACGTATAATATAAATAATAAATACGTGTCTGTAAAGGTGTTTTTAAATATTTTTAGTAGCGCCTATTAGTCGATTTTTCAGGATACTATATAGGGCTTTCTGAAAAAGTCTAAAACCACTATTTTTGAAACATTTAATGTGAAAATGGATTGTATTTAGCACACTAAAACGTTCAAATATGACTTATGAGGCTTAAAACTTAGACCCTGTTTATGTGTTTAGCCTTCTATCTCTTCTTCGGCTTAAAAGAGTACAGGTATTGCATCGCAATGCCAAGCCCTTCCAGGGGATTGGCCATGTTCTTGCTCAGCTCAATAGAAAAAGTGTTGTTCTGTTCAGTGTACCAGAGGCTACAGGAGAGACGAGCATCGTATTGTATATAGTCTGATCGCCACTGGTTTTCTGAGCGCGGGGGCAGTGAAAGGGACTGGGACAGATTGCACTGCAGGGCAACCCAGCGGTTCATCAATAGGGTAGCCCCTAAAGAGAGCCCTGCGGAAGCCGGTTCCCAGTAGGGCTTATCGTCCAGAGTTCCCGGGATGGTAGACCCAAGGTTTACCCCGACTGTAAGGCTCACCGGGTCTGTGTAACGGGTGTAGTGCCAGGAAAGGTCAAAGCGGTGCAAGGTTCCGCCAGTCGGGATACTGTCGTGGGCCTCTGCAAGGGCTTTGGAAAGACCTGTGGGGATGGTCCAGTTGAGACTTACGCGATGTTGGCCCTGGTTTGTCTGGGATATCCACGCTCCATTAAGGTTGATGTCCCCCTGGGCTATGGCGCAGGGGACCGTGTCCTGTATGGTCAGGGGAAGCTGGACATAAACAGGTAGCGAAAAAGCCGTATACCACCGGTTATTAAGCAGGATATCCGCCTGCGGCTGCAAGTAGAATATGGTCTGATTGTCACCGTATACGATAGGAAGTATCGAAGCCTCTACCCCAAGGTTGCTTTGCCAGGGGTAGTCTGCTCTTACTGCAAGCCGGTTGTGGTCCGATTCCTGGGCCCCCAGGGTAAGGCTCACCAGCAAAAGAATAGTGGCTATGGTACTGCTCAGTGCTAGCAACCTTGGATGTGTGAAATAATACATCATCGTACTCCTGAGTTAAGGTTTGAGAAGTTTTGCAGGGCAGAACGATGTGCGGTACTTTCCTGTACTGCTGTAGTAAGGGCCAGTACTTGTTTGGTGTGGATTGATGACTGAACTAACAGGGCATAGCCTTGCCAGCGCCTTTGGAAGTCCTGCCGGGAAAGCCAGTATACACCCTCTGCCGGGTCAGCAATAACAAGAAATTCATCATTGGCAGATAGACAGAGGACAAAGTGGCCATCTTGGTCAGCGAAATGGATGACGATTGGAGCATAGGTGGCAGCTGCCTTAATAAGCTGTTCATAGGTGAAGCGGAACCCTTTAGTTGCAAAACCATGAAGCGCTAAAAGGTCCTGCATATCTTTAAAGGAAATCGCATACTGTTCATGGTCCGTAGCCCTTTGTTGGCCCAGGGAAAGCCATTCGTTAAGGAAGGTTTCTTCTGAAACGGGACAATTCCAGTATCGGCTCACAAGATCGGAGAGGACCGAGAGCCCGCAGGAAGTATCGTAGCCCTGTTCTGCCACATGGGAAAACCGCAACGTTTCTGAGCTTTGCACATTCTGCAAAAGAAGCAACAAGGATAGGATGCCAGCCATAGTACCCCCGCACATGGACAAAAAATAAAAATTTGTCTTGACAATAGCACGGGGGGGGGGGGGTATAATCAAGTCATCTTCTGGCCAGAAGAACAAAACGTACTGGAGGTATACAGAAATGAAAAGGCTTATCGCATCTTTACTGGTTCTGGTTTTCGGTGCTACCATGGTGATGGCGGAAGTGTCTGCAGCAAATTCCCCTCAGGTATTACCGAGTGCCTTTGCTGATGTAGAGGGACTTCCCCTCGACGCTCAACAAGCAGATACTGTAGAAGGGAAAGGGGTAATAGGTGCTGTGGTAGGTGCTTTTAGTGGAGCAGTAAGTGGTGCAATTACTGAAAGTTGCAGAACAGCATATAGAATGGTTACTAAACAAGAAACTAGAAGCGGAAAACAGCTTGCTAATGATATTGTAGAAGCTGCTAAATGGGGTGCAATTACTATGGCAGTTTGGGGTGCAGTAACAGGATTATAGAAATAAACTATATTAGGCTTTCAAAAACCTATAAAGTTTTTGAAAGCCTCTATTTTAAACTAACTGAACATTGGTGATAAAAAAGGATTTCTTATGAAGAAATATATAGCTTATCTTGTTAAAGGATTGGTGTTTTCAGTTCCAGTAGCGTTGATGAACTTTATTTTGTTTAATTGCAGAGATAACTTAAATGAACTTGTGTGGTATCTGTTAGGTTTTGTTCTTGTAGGTGGACCAATTTATAGTTATTTAACCGAAATGTTAAAGAAAAAATAAAGCTATTTATAGGAGATTTACCTATGGGAAACAGATACCCTGGTGTTAAGCAAACTATAGGTTTGCTTTTGTTGGCCTTATTTTTACAAGTTGTTTTTTCAGCCCTGTTTACGTTAATGTTTAATCTATTAAACATGCCTGTTGATTCTGTTTTTATAACCGGGCTGGCGAATCTTATCGCCTTAGGAATTATTATTTTTAGATCTGTAAAACATTTGGGTGGGGATTTTAAAAATAGTTATGCATTAAACTCATTTAATTGGAAGTATATTATTGTAGGGATTGTCTTTGCGGTAGGGATTTCTATTATTATCTCCGAAATTGATAATCTTACCAGAGTGATCCTTCCAATGCCACAATTTGTCCAAACTATTTATAATTCAATGGTGCATGCTGAAGTAAATGTTTGATCTGGTAGGGATTATTCTGATAGCCCTTTCTGCAGGGGTGTATTATAAAGGTTTAATATGGAAACAATAAAAGAAAAGAATTATCGGCTATTTCCAGGCGAGCTGTTGTGGGTAACTGGAACACTATATTTTGGTTGGTTCATTTTATATCTTTATAACCCTTTCCAATTAATAAATGGAACACTGTTGTTTTTGTTGTCGATCTATAGTTTTGGATTATCATTGTTTTTATTCATCGAAATACATAACAAGACATATCGTATTTTAAACATAATTTTCTCTTGGGTAATAAATACCCTTGATGCGATTTTAAATTATGTGATTTTAAAAGATACAAATATTCATAATGTTGATGGTTTTATTATTTTGAGAAACATTGATATGAAAAATTTAGTTTGGTATATCCTTGCAATAATGTTATTTAAAATAGTAATTTCGAGTATTGTTATTGTCTGTATTGAACGGGGAATGGATTCTCCAAGGGTTAGTTTACAAGGGATGACTTTTTTTGAACTTCAAAATATACCCTATAGGGCAATAAAAAATAATTCTGCATATAGAGCCGTAAAATCGCTATTCTCTAAAGATACTGAAACCTTGATGATAGACTTTAAATTTGTTCAGGCCTATTACAAAGTGTTTTATAAGGCTTTAGGTATGGTGGTTCTTTTACTCGCCTATGTGTTTCTTCATAATTTGGTTGCTTATTTCATAAAGCCAATAAGAAGTTTGCATGTTTCAGTTTATGTTTTGTATGGTTTAATAATCGGTAGTATCATTATGCCGGTATTTAATTACATTTATTACAAAAAGGATGCAAATTAAGCATTTATATTCCACAAGCACAAAGCCCCCATCCATATTAATAATAAAGGCTCGTTGGGAGTAGATTACATAAAGGTTTTTTGATAGCCCCCTCTAAAAACAATGACCGTTTTTAGAGGGGGCCTTAATAGATTCCATACTCTGCGGCCCTGGAGCCGCAGGGGGGCTGTTGTTGGGCTTATTCCTTCTTCTCAGGGTATTTTATAATCAGGTGCAGTTCATCCAGCTGTTTCTGGTCAACTTCGCTGGGGCAGTCATCCATGGGGCTGACGGCAAAGGAGTTTTTCGGGAAGGCGATGACTTCCTTAATCGAGGTTTCACCGGCCATAAGCATGACAAGCCGGTCCAGCCCCGGGGCGATACCGCCATGGGGTGGTGCGCCGTACTTAAAGGCTTCGGTGAGGAAGCCGAACTTCTTTTCCGCATCCTCTGGGTTAAAGCCCACAATCTTGAATACCTTTTTCTGCAGTTCCGGATCATGAATACGGATGGAACCGCTGGCGAGCTCGAAGCCGTTCAGCACCAGGTCATAGAGGTCACCCTTAACTGAACCGGGGTCGGTTTCCATGGTTGCATGGTATTTTTCCTGGGGCCAGGTAAACATGTGGTGAGCCGCTTCCCAGTGGTTTTCTTCTTCGTTGAATTCGAACATGGGGAAGTCGATGATCCAGGCGAACTCAAAACGCTTCGGATCGCAGAGGCCCAGGTCTTTGCCCAGTTTGGAACGGACCGCTCCGAGGGCGACATTCGCGATTTTCCGTTTGCTGTCGGCTACCATGAGGATCAGATCTCCTACCTTTGCTCCAAGGCCCTGTATAATTCGTCCTGCCAGGTCCGCAGGGGCCCCTGAGCCGTCTGCGGCAGGAAGGAAGAACTTGCTTGCTCCGCCTTCCAGGGTAGCCTTGCCGTCGGCCCCTGCAACTACCTTCATCCAGGCCATACCCTTGGCCTTGTAAATCTTCGCCGCCCCTTCCAATTCATCAATCTGTTTCCGGGAATAATCGGCCTTTCCGGGCACTACCAGGGCTTTTACGCCGCCTCCGGGGATTGTAACCCCCTTGGCAGCTGCTGCCTTTCGCTCGGCTTCGCCGTTCGACAGGGCATCCTTAAAGGCCTGAAAGGTTGAGTCGGCCACATAGGGGGCGAAGTCCTGCATTTCCATGGCAAAGCGCAGGTCCGGTTTATCGGAGCCGTAGAGTTCCATGGCATCGTCGTAACTTATCCGGCGGAATCTTTCTGGCAGGGTGATCCCCAGGGTTTTCTTAAACACATAGCCGAAGAGTCCTTCGATCATGGTAAGGACGTCCTCGCGGCTTACGAAGGACATTTCAATATCAATCTGGGTAAACTCTGGCTGGCGGTCGCCCCGGGCGTCTTCGTCCCGGTAACAGCGGGCAATCTGGAAGTATTTGTCGAAGCCGGCCACCATCAAAATCTGCTTGTACAGCTGGGGTGACTGGGGCAGGGCGTAGAATTTCCCCGGGTAGAGACGGCTGGGGACCAGATAGTCCCGGGCGCCTTCGGGGGTCGATTTAATAAAAGTCGGGGTTTCGATTTCATAAAAACCGTGGGCCTGCATCCATTCCCGGACCGCAAAGGTAACATCGTTCCGCAGTTTTATCCGTTTCTGCATGCCACCGGACCGGAGGTCCAGGTAGCGGTATTTCAGGCGAAGGTCTTCCTTGGCATCGGATTTTTCTTCGATCTGGAAGGGCAGAACTTCACAGCGGCTCAAGATGACCAGGTTTTTTGCCACCACTTCTATTTCACCGGTGTTCATTTCCGGGTTTACCATGCTGTCCGGCCGGGGGCGTACCGTACCTTCGACGGCGATGCAGTATTCATTGTGCAGTTCGTCGGCAATGCGCTTCAGGCTTTCCGCCGCGTCCGCATCGACTACCACCTGGGTGACCCCATACCGATCCCGCAGGTTGATAAAAGAAATTCCGCCATGGTCCCGTTTGCGGTGGACCCATCCATTTAAAATAACAGTTTTTCCTGCATCGGCCTTCCGCAGGTCCCCGCAGGTAACGGTGCGTTTCATTGTTTCCATAGAAGCCTACTATATATGGTCCCCTTGCCTGCGCGCAAGGGGGCTAATGAATGGTGATGGGGTTGTATGTTTGAATTATTTGCTTTCTGTTAGAAATTGGTTTATTCTATGCCGAAGGCAGTGCCGTGGCCATCACTGCGGATACGGACCGCTTGCGGCTGCTTCCGGCGAATAACCAGTAAGTCCCAGTTCCAGGAGGATAGGTATGGATGTGCCGATTTTGACCGAAGTTGATATGGTGATCCGGCTGCTGGCCGGTTTTGCGGCGGGAGGCATCATCGGTTTTGAACGGGCCAGCCGGCATCAGGTGGCGGGCCTGCGGACCCATATCCTCATTGCCCTCGGTTCCACCCTGCTTATGATCCTTTCTATCTGGATCCCCCAGGAATTTAACATGCTTAAAAATGGCGACCCGGGGCGAATTGCCGCCCAGGTTGTGTCAGGTATCGGTTTCCTGGGGGCCGGGGCGATTCTGCGGCTGGGTAACAATGTAAAGGGTCTCACCACCGCGGCTTCCCTATGGTTTGTCGCAGCGGTAGGCCTCGCTGTTGGGGCCGGCCTTTTTTTCGCCGCCGCAATTGCCGAAGCCATGGGACTCTTTACCCTGGTTGCCCTGGATGTGGTCGAAAAGAAACTCTTCCCTGCAGAACGGAATAAACTTCTGGAACTAACCTTTAAGAGCGCCATTCCCGATACCCGGAAATCCTTGGAAATCCTTGCATCCTATGGGGTACGGGTCCAATCCATCGATGTGGACCAAACCCTTACTAAGGGAGGCGGTTCCCGGATTCGGCTTCTCGTAGGGTTACCGACAACTACGGATCTGCAAAAGTTGAGCAAAGCCCTTAAGGAAACGGGCAACATTGAACGGATCGAGATAAAAGAAAAATATTAAGTCCAGAGGCTGACCAGCGGAGTTTTCCCCGCTGTGTTTTCCCAAGGGGACACTAAAAACTTAAGTTTTAAGGGCCCTCTGCGATGCTGTTGTTTTAAGGTCTTGTAAGTTCTTCGAGCCTCGCAAGGTAGGCCAGGGCTTCTTCCCGATTGGTGCCGCACATGGCCGGTTCGGGCTGGAGGGAACTGCACACCGGGGGCCGTTCAGGCTTTCCAAAAAGGCGGCACCGGTAGTCCTCATCTAGGTGGGGGCAGGGGATTCCCGCCGGTTTCCCTGTGGGGAGGCCGGGCAGGGGGCTCGAGATTGATAGGGCTATGCAACAGGCCCCACAGCCTGGGCGGCACGAAAGGGGAGTGTTACCGATAGGCGGCATACTCGCAGAATAGTACTCGGAGCCCGATCCGTTCATCAATATGACTGAATCCGTAAAGTAGGAATGCGGGGTTCGGTGAGCACCAGGTTGATGGGAAAGTCTTCCCGATCCAAAAGCACCGGCTCGCCATCCATTTGGGCAAGGATTGGTTCGCTGTAATGTACCACCAGCTTGGTCGCACTGAGCATGTGGGCTTCGCTTCGATTGGCATGCTGGCCTGAGGTAAAGAGCTTTTTGAGTTTTAACTTCTTAAGCAGGGGCATCTCTTCGACCCCGCAGATATTGTGGTCATCGGGCAGAATGGGAATGCCCGCGCCATAGGTTCGGCGGCCGGAAATCCCAAAGGCAAGCAGTAAAAGTTCCTTCTCAAAATGGGTGATGAGCTTCCCCTGTTTATCGTAGGCTTCCACCTGCATGGTTGCCACATGATATATCCGGTCATAGAATAAGGTCGCGATGTCTACCCAGAGTTTGTAAGAGTCTCCAGGCAGGTGGCCCTTCATTTTATTGGTCATGTGGGTTACAAAGGCGTCGAGGCCGATAGAAAGGATATTAAATGCCAGGAAGGGCCCCTTCCGCTTGCTCGCGGTTTGGAGTTCTACCGCAGGCATAAACTGCACGTTGCTTGGATGCACCAAAAGGTCCAGGGCCTTGTCCAGGTCCCGGGCATCGGCCCCGTCGTTGCCCGTCCCCATGGGAAGTCTCAGGATGGCAAAACTGTTCTGTAATTGGGGCGGCAGGTGATACAGGGCTGTCAGGGCTTCCAGGCTCGTTCCGTCGCCGCCGGCGGTGATGATAAGATAAAAAGGGCTCCTTTCGCCGGGGTGTTTAGGTTTGTTGGCTAGGGCCTCATCGATAAGGCGGCGCACCAGGTCCCCCGCATGGTTCGGCCTTAGGGTTGGTATAAGGCCCAGGGCTCCCAGCCGGCCCGTACCATGGTCAGCTTCCAGGGCTGTTTGGGACGGCATAGCCGGTCCGGGGCGCTGAATGGTGTTTCGTGCCCGGTTTGCGTAGGTGCGCAAAATTTCCCGGTGCTGTTTCCAGCGTTTTGCTATGGTAAAGCCGCCGGCCTTGGGGTTTGCAATGATGGTCCATACCAGGGGGCGCTCTGCCATAAGCGGTGTATGGGTGCACATTTCTGACAGGTCCGTGGCAAATTCTTCTACCGCCTCGATATCGTTCATAGACCTCTAGCTTCTCACGGTTTTTGCAGTATCGTCAAGATTCGATGTACATCTTCTACCCCATCCACGAGGATGCCCCCCATCCCCAGCTGTAAGGGCAGGGCTATATCGATGTCGTACCGGTCCCCGATAGCCACACAGGCTGAGACCGGGGCTTTCAGGTCCTGGGCGGCCTTAAGAAAACTCTGGTCGTGGGGTTTGGATGCCTTAAAGGTGTCAAGGCCCACAATACTGTTAAAAAGGTCCAGGACGCCCAGGGTAGAAAGGGTCCGGCGGGCAATATCGGTGGGGTTATTGGTTACCACCGCAAGCCCCGCCCGCCTGCTCAGGGCAAGGAGGGTTTCCCGGAGCTGAGGGTCATGCACAAGAAAGTGTTCAGGATGGATGAGCTCACTTCGCCAGTGGATGCTTTCTTCTATGGGTATTCCAAAGGCCATCATGGTGTTGCCGAGGCTCAAGGTTTCACCCCCATGGGCTAGAGCCCAGGCGCGGCGGTATTCATCAATCTGGAAACGCATTTCTTCATAGGAAAGGTTGCGCAGTTCTGCCAGGCGCTGAATGAGGACGATATTCTGATGTTCCGCGTACTCATGGTGGGTATAGAGGGTGCCGTCCATATCAAAGATGAGGCCCGACACGCGGTCTGGTATGTGGTACAGCTTCATTCAAAGAACCGTTCCATTTTTTGGAGCATCGATGTATAGACTTCGAACCGTTCGGAATGCATGGCATAGTGTTGTTGGACCGGCTCAAAGACTTCTTTTATTTTTACCGTCTGTTCTATGGCCGCTTCGAGGCTGGGGGAGAGGCCCAGGCCCTTCATGGCCAGACAGGCATTGCCCGCTAGTTCCCCGTCGGTAATCTCTGGGATTGCAAGCCAGCGGCCGGTAACATCGGCCTTAAATTGGTTCCAATAGGAGTTCTTCGCCTGACCCCCGGAAAGCCGCATCCCTTCGATTCGGTAGCCCTCTTGTTCCAGTTGTTCAATGGCTCTGCGCACCATAAAGGCAATCGATTCTATCACCGCATACCCAAGCTCGGCCCGGTTGGTAAGCCCCGCTGTAGAAAAGAAGGCGCTGGAGATTCGGAGACTGCCCGAAGAACGGATATCGGGGAAGAAATAGTCCCGGGCCTTGGTACATTGTTTGCACTGAAGAATTTCCGCCAGCATTTCCCGGTAATCCCGGTTTTCCTGCCCCGTAATGTGGCGGAACCATTCAAAAAGCCGGCCCGTGGTGGGAAGCATGGCCCCCACATTCCAGAGTCCTTCCTGAATATGGGGCAGGGTCCGCAAGCCCCGGGCTTTGCTTCCTTGCGTGGTGCACACATTAATCCCTTCGGATGTTCCCGCCCGGTCCAATACCATGCCTGGGGCGACAACACCGGTTCCGATAAGGGCGGTGATAAAATCTGGACCACCCGAAATGATGGGTGTGCCCGCAGGTAAGCCGGTCCGTTGGGAAGCGGCGGCAGAAATGGTTCCGATGGGTTGGCCCTGTTCAACAAAGGGTGGGAAGTGGTCCGCATCGAGTCCGTAGGCTCTGATTTGGGCCGTATCCCAATAATAGGGTATGTAGGCCCTATTGGGGATGACCGTGACCGGTTCCGCACCGAGGCGCCAGGAAAGCCATTCATGGGTTGATAAAAACCGCTCCGTGGCTTCGTATTGGGCGGGCTCTTTGCTAGCCAGGTAGGCCGCGTGGGGCAGAAAGAGGGACGGATGGCGTTTTTCATCGGTGCTGGCGGCGACCCGGCCGTCGTGCCAGTGCAGGGGCAACAGGGCTTCTCCGGTCCGTGTTACCGGTACCAGTGTAGGCCCATTGCCGGAAATAGCGATGCCTGCAAGTTCGGCCCTGTTGCCCCGTTGCTGCATAACCCCATGGAGGGCTCCCACCGCGCGGGTAAAGGCTTCTTCCCAGTCTGCAGCGTGGACCGTCCCAGTAAGGACCCGGTCGGCGGGGTAGGGTTCGCGGACAAAGGCGAGTAATTGTCCTGATGTGGAAATACAGGCGGCTTTAAGGGAGGATGTTCCAATATCGGCACAGAGAATGTAGGCCGCCTGTTCCATAATTAGGTTTTCGCGATAAGTTTTTCTATTATGTCCCGGTTGTCCAAGAGGGAGCTTAAGGAGCGGCCATGATGGAGCCGGGAAATGGTTTGGGCAAAGAGACTAGTGATGTTTACGCTGGCATACCATTCCCGTTTCAGGAGGTCCTCGTGGTATACCGCATTGGTCCCGATGATACGGTAAAAGAGACCTTCCCGGTAGGCCTTTTCGAATAAATCTATGGCTTCACCGGAAAAGAAGGGTAGGCTGATGGCACAGATCACATCCTTTGCCCCCTGATCTTTCAGGAATTTCATTGCCTTTAGGAGGGTTCCGCCGGTACCGAGCATATCGTCGGCCATAAAGACGGTTTTCCCCTGGACATTCCCCAGCAGTTTTATCTCGGCGATATTGTTATCCAGCGCATTCTGGGTAACCCGGGAATAATCCCGTTCTTTGTAGAGCAGGGCCAGGGGTTTTTTCAGGCTGGTGGCATAGAACTTATTCCGGTCCACAGCCCCCGTGTCGGGGGATACCACCACAAAATCTTCGGTGTGTATATCGGTAATCTGGGAAAGCTTACGGATAATCTGATAACTCGCATGGAGGTTTTCCATGTGGAGCATGTTAAAGGCGTTTTCGATTTCCCGGGAATGAATATCCAGGGTAATAATCCGATCCACCCCCATGGATTCCAGCATTTTACCGATACGGCTTGCGGTGAGCCCTTCCCGGCCCTTCTTTTTATGCTGGCGGGAATAGGGGTATACGGGCAAAACCAGGGTTATTCGTTCAGCCCCCGCATGTTTCGCCGCATCAACGGTAACGAGTAGGTTCATGATGTGGTCATTAACCGACAGTACCTTTATGTTTTTACCATCATTAAAAGGAAGGGGATGATGGTTTTCTACATCCTGAAAAATAAAGATATCCTTGCCGCGGATAGATTCTAAAATTTCTGCCTTTATTTCACCGTTGGGAAAGTAGGTAAATCGGGCTGGAATTTTGAAAGGCGGGGAGCGAAATTTTTGAATATCGCCCTTTGAGTTGTTGCTCGAAATAACCACATCATTAGCAAAGTTGATTTCACGGATAACCGCTTCCTTATCCATGGTGTAGCGTTTGGACAGGATGGTTGCTTTGTTTTCAAATCTACGACGATAAAGACGCTTGAGATGAACAATTACCTCGTTGGCAAATTGTTCACCCCCTGGACATGCCAGGATTCCAAGCCGATTGGGGTCTGCGTAGTTCATGGGTATCTATGTGGTATCACAGATGTACCCATAGGGTCAAGGTAGAGAAATTTGACATTGATTTGCAAAGCATGCCCTATGGGCGAAGCCGGGCGAAATTCATCAACTTAATTAATTTTCGAGGATGGTAATTTCTACCCTGCGGTTTTTCTGCCTGCCTGCTTCGGTGCTGTTATCTGCAATGGGTTTTTCTGCACCAAATCCGCGAACAACGACCTGGGTTGGCTGTCTTGCCCCCCGGCTGATGAGGTATTCCGCCACTGCGGCGGCCCGCTCTTCAGAAAGCTTTTGCCGGCCTTCGGCGGTACCTGCCAGGGCGGTGTGGCCGCCAATCAATATATCCCGATCTGGATATCGCTTCAGGATCTCCGCAATCTGGTCAAGCTTAGCCTTTTCAGAGGGCAGTAATATTGATGAATCTGGCTGAAACTGAATGTTTTCCAGGCTGATGGTGACGCCCTCAGGGACCACCCGCACGGTTGTATTCTGAATTCCCAGCTGGTTTATATCCTGGGCTATTTCCTGGGCTACCTTTTCCCGGTTCATCGGTGCCGCTTCGATAATATCCGCCTTGCCGCTTCCCCGGTATTCCACCGTGGTGCCATTGGAAAGTTCCAGAATGATGCGAAACTGCTCTGTATAGGCCGCAGGCTGACCCAGTTCCCGGTTCCAGTAGAGAATCTGGTCTGAGGCTCCCATAATCCGCGTGGGCCAGAGGTTGCCAGACACCCGTTTCGGTTCTTCAAAAATCCGGTAACTAATGGATATGGCAGGATACTCGGTGCCATTGTAGGACTTTAGCCCCAGATAGGTATAGGTTGCGGTAAAGGGAATCCGATAGGGGGCTCGAATTCCAAAGCTTGTTCGGAAATCATGTACCTCTTCCCCCGGAGCGCTCCAGGTTTCCCCAACCTGGACATCCCGGTCGGGGAACAGGGGGACATCCCGGACCACGGGCATATAATAGTTTGGGCCGATGGTATATTTCCCCAGGGGGTCCCGATCAAAGACTGAGCTGTATTCCTGGCTCCACTGAAAGGTGTTTCCAGAGCCAAGGCCAACAGAGCGTTCTGAGGTCTGGAATACCGCCTCGTGGCGGCCAGCCCCGTTGGAGACGCTGGTCACGGTTACTGCGATCCGGTTGAGAATCTCCGCCTGATGGCTTAAGACGCGATTGATGTACACATCTTCCTGTACCGTAGAGAGAAAGCGGTACTTATCTCCCGCCGTATAGGAAAAGCGAAACTGCTCAGACCAAAGGCTTCCCGTCAGGCACAGGAAAACCCCGAGGACTCCTGCAAGATTATTTTTCTTCATATTGATAAATATACCACCTTTTCTCACCTTATCGGGTATTGCGGGAAACTAGTCTAATATATCTATTCCTTGTTCTTTCGCCTTTTCTCTTAATGCTTTATCCTGTGTTATTAACAGAGCTCCAGTTCGTCTAGCAACTGTCAGATAGAGTACATCATAAACAGAATGGTTTATCTTATACTTTCAATGAGTGATTCGTAATTGTTATCTGCAATATCTATGAATTCATCAATTAGATTAAGGCAGTATTGCAGCCTTTGCAGTGCTTCGTCTTTGTTTAGGAGTTTTTCTTTTACGTACTTCCAAAGTACATTGGTAACTTCTGCTTTATATAGATCTGAAGTAATTATCTTCGTAGCTTTTTCTAATGTCTCTCGATATCGTTGAGAATTTTCTCTTCCTAATCCTATTTCAATTCCCGCACTAGCATCTAGAACTATAATCATCTTTCACGATCCTCACGAATGAGAGCCGCTGGATCGGGAAAGGTTTCTACATTCCTAATAGGATTATTATAAATCTCATTGAGAATTCGTTTCCTTCGAGCTTGTCTGCTTTCTTTATAGTTTAAGGCTTTTTTTAGTAAAACGATGGTTTCTTGTGCAATACTACGATTATCCTGTTCTGCGATCTCTGCTAGAGTCTTATATAAGTCCTCGGGAAAATCTCTCACTTGAAGTAAAGGCATATAAACCTCCTGTATGCAAATGTAATGTGATATGCATACCAGGTCAAGTGATTCTTAATCTTGTGCGAAAGGTCGTGATAACTGAGTTATGTACTGAAGCAATCCTTATTTTCACAAGTTGCGGATAGGGGGCTACACATAATTTTACTAGGGGTCCTGTCTGTGGGAAATATGGGGGACCCCCTGTATCCCCCATATTTCCCACAGACACCCCATGTTATTTTTTTTGTAAGCCCCCTTTCCGCACTTTTAACTAAAATAAAGCACTTACTTCAACCAGCCCAGGCTCCTCTCCACCCGCCTTCAGCAACATATTCTCTCAGCTGTAGCAAACTATCCGCTAGCTGCTACAGCCTGTCGATTTCATCTATCCCCCTCCACTGAAAGCCGGAGCCTGGGCTGAACAGAAGAAGTGCTGGGGGTGGCGTGGAAAACATAGGGAATGAAAGGGCCCCGCCCGACAGGGATGTCGGGCCACTACATTTCCGCAGAACTCTATTTCCAGAGTTCTGCGTCAGCACGGATGCTGCAGACAGGACCACCAGCAATACTTTTACAACCAGCCCAGGCTTCTCTGTGGCACTCTGACTTATATGCAACAAAATTTTCGTAAAAATTACCGCTTTCCTTTCTCTCCTTTCCGCTGAAAGCCGGAGCCTGGGCTGAACAGAAGAAGTGCTGGGGGTGGCGTGGAAAACATAGGGAATGAAAGGGCCCCTATGTTTGCAACGCCAGGACCACCAGCAATACTTTTACAACCAGCCCAGGCTCCGAGCGGCATGCCCTCTTATGAAAACTTGATAATGTATATATAATTGTGTATACTATAATCAGGCGAGGTTCCATATGCTAAGCACTAAAGTTTTTATGAGTGGTAACAGTCAAGCGGTACGTCTCCCCAAAGAATATCAAGTTGATGATAAGGAGCTGTACATAAAGAAAATAGGAAGCACTATTATTCTTTTCCCTAAAAAAAATCCTTGGGAAGCTTTTGAAAGGAGTCTTTCAGAATTTACAGATGATTTTATGGTCGATGGGAGGAATCAGCCCCCTGTTCAGGAGCGAGATGGCTTATAATGTATCTGTTGGACACAAACATCTGCATATATATCATAAATAACAATCCAAGAGTTGTTGTTGAAAAAATTAAACAGCTAAAACCTTCACAGGTGAAATTATCCGCTATATCGGTTGGTGAACTTGAGTATGGTGTATGTAAAAGTAGAAACAGAGAACGAAATAAAATCGCCCTTGTCGACTTTGTTTCCGGATTTGATATTTTACCCTTTGATGATGCTGATGCGGAAGTATTTGGAATAGTCAGAGCAGAATTAGAAAAAAGAGGACAAGTAATCGGATCTTATGATATGCAAATTGCAGCACAGGCCATTGCACGGGATTTAATTTTAGTTACAAACAACACCAGAGAATTTGAAAGAATTAAAGATTTGAAATTTGAAAATTGGATTTAGGAAAGCCCCTAAGCTTTTCATGATGGTATTCTTTCTGTACCCCCCCCCTCCGCTGAAAGCCGGAGCCTGGACAGGAAATGTGCTGGGGGTGGCTGGGGAAACTACGGGAACTAAAGGACCCCGCCCGACAGGGATGTCGGGCCACTACATTTCCGCAGAACTCTGTTCCCAGAGTTCTGCGTCAGCACGGATGCTGCAGACAGGAGCCCCAGTAGAGGCAACAAACCAGCCCAGGCTCCTCTGCGGTACTCTCACCCTATTTGCAACAAAATTTCCGTATAGCTTACCGCTTTTTACTCCCCCCTCCGCTGAAAGCCGGAGCCTGGACGGGACAGGAAATGTGCTGGGGGTGGCGCGGAGAACATAGGGAATGAAAGGGCCCCTATGTTCGCAACGCCAGGACCCCCAGCAACACTTCTATAACCCGCCCAGGCTCCGAGCTTGACTTTTTTCCCTATTCAATGTAAAAAAGAGTGCCCCGGGCCCTTAGCTCAGTTGGTCAGAGCTGCGGACTCATAATCCGTAGGTCGCTGGTTCAAGTCCAGCAGGGCCCAAAAAAGCCGCCGTAAGGCGGCTTTTTTCATCTGGAGGCCCTGATGGAATTGAAACGGAGGGGCCGCCGAACGGATGTGAGGAAGAGGGGCCAGGAAGGCCCCGGCAGGCCCCGAAGACGGCCTGGAAGGGTGAAGCAGGAAGCTGAGCCCTGGAAGGCAAGTCCAGCAGGGCCCAAAAAAAGCCGCCGTAAGGCGGCTTTTTTCATCTGGAGGCCCTGCTGGACTTGTACCGTGGTCCACCCGAGGTGGGCCATACAATAGGCTTCCTTGCGGTGCCGCCTGAAGGCGGAACGAAGGGGCCGTAAGTTTTTTACCGGTAAAAGGCAACCCGATAAATTCTCATATAGGCATTAAAGTCTTCGAAAGCCGCTACAAGGGCAACACTGGAAATATAGTTGGTTCGTACAGCTTTTTTCCCCGTACTTTCTGCCACAAAGGCCGACCAGGGTATACGGATGGTAGAACGGGTGGGCCCTGGGGTTAATTTGACTCCGGAATACGCAGAAGCATCGAATAAACCCTTGGTGTTTCTCAGACGCACCTGAATAAAACCGCCCCCCTTAGTAACCACCCGCCCCGCTAAAACCAGGGCCTTGGATTCATCAACCTGAATAATAAGGGGCTCTGCGAGTTCCGATTTCCCGCCCATAACCCGATCCGCAAAGGCTTCCCATACCCAGTTCGGCTGTTCCGAAGGACTCGCTGAAAGGTCTGATATTGTAAAAAACTGTGGCGGTTCTATACTTAGGGCTTCCTGAAAAACAAACAACTCTTTACAAAAGAAGCAAATACAGAGATAATCTCAATAAGAAGTGCACGGAAGAAAGGGGTAAGGCCTTAAAAAGCGTGCACTTTACTATGGGGTAACGATGTATAAGGAAAAGGAACAGGTACCTGAGTTTGAAGACTTTTATGTACCCTTCGGAGGACATTTACGAGAAGATAATCGATGGGTACGATTAGCCGCAATTATTCCATGGGAAGAGATAGAAGCTGAATATAAAAAATGTTTTTCAAAACGAATTGGAAGAACAGCCAAGACCGTACGGCTCGCCTTGGGATCATTATTGATAAAAGAGAAATTACAATTAACAGATGAAGAAACGGTAGAAACAATACGAGAGAACCATTACCTGCAATATTTTTTAGGATATGAATCTTACAAAGATGAAAAACCCTTTGATCCAAGCATGATGGTTCATTTTCGAAAACGGCTTGGACCTGATGCAATAGCACAGATAAATGAGTTGATAGCGAAACGGTATCAAGAACAGGTAGAAGCAGAATCTGAAAAAAAACAGAACAAAGAAAACCAAAAGGATGACCATGATCATGGAAATCGAGGGCAACTCATTATAGATGCCACGTGCGTCCCCCAGGATATCCGGCATCCCCATGATGTCACTTTATTGGATGAAGCGCGAAGGAAAACAGAAAAGATAATTGATACGTTATATGAAGCGAGTGAGCTCACCATAAAACCACGAACCTATAGAAAACAGGCCCGTATCAAATATCTCAATTTTATACGAGGGCGACGAAGAACAAAAAAGAAATACGCAGAGCGATTCGGACCCAACTCCAATACATACGACGTAATTTACGGACTATCAATGAATTACAAAACAAGGTTCCCAGTACAACGTTGAGTGCAAAACAGCGACGTGATCTTATCGTGATACATGAGGTTTACCGGCAACAGGTACAGATGTATAAGGGAAAGACCCATTCGATATCGGGAAAAATCGTCAGTATCAGTCAACCCCATGTACGACCAATAGCCCGAGGTAAAGCAAAAGCGGCCTTTGAATTCGGAGCAAAACTATCAGCATCGATGACCGAACACGGGATGATTTTTATAGATCGATTACAATGGGAACCCTATAACGAACAAGAAGATTTGCCAACACAAATAGAAAAATATAAGAGGCGATGTGGTCGATATCCGGAATCGGTGCATGCCGATAAAATATATCGGACACGAGCAAACCGAGCCTATTGTGAAGCTCGAGGAATACGATTGTCTGGACCACCCTTAGGCAGACCGATTAAAGAAACATTAGAGAATAAAAAGATAGTACGACAGCTACGAAAGATTCAAAGACTTGACGAAGCCATTCGACAAGCGATTGAAGGTGGCTTTGGATATATGAAACGAAAGTTTGGTCTTGGTACAATCTATGAAAAATTACGCGAAACTAGTGAAACAGCAATCATGGTATGTGTATTGCTGACCAACTGTGAAAAGATCCTGAGGGATCTTTTTATGCGCTTTTTATTTTTACTTGGTTTTAAACCTCATAAATCATATTTGAAAGTTTTAGTATACTAAATTAAACCCATTTTAACGTAAAAAAGTTTTGAAATATCATTTTTAGACATTTTCAGTAGGCCCTACTTACAGTATGCAACGGGAAATAAACGCCCCCTGTCCGCTTCTGGATGAAGCGGGGCACATAACCACAGAAGGCTGGGCCCGGTTCCCCTATTGGGAATACCGGCGGAAGGATATCAAGGCCAGTCCATTCCGCATCAAGGAATGGGACTATTACATGATTTTTTCTCACAAAGGCCGCTTTGGGATGAGTTTTACCCTGAGCGATCTGGGATATCTTGGGTTGGGTGCCCTCTGCTTCTTCGATTTCGAGCGGTCCTACTATCATCAGGTTGATGCAATGACGGTGCTTCCTTTGGGGTCCCTGGGGCTTCCTGCCGCCGCAGATGTGGCGGGTGAAATCAATTTTAAAAATAAAAAATTATCAATTAGGTATGAAGTAAGCCCAGGGCATCGTACCATCGATTTTGCCAGTCCAGAGCTCCGGGATGCGGAGGGTAACCAGGGAATATCGGGAACCATCGTGCTTGAACAGCCGGAGGACCTGGAACGCACGGTTATTGCCACAAGCTGGAAGGAGAATCGGCGGGCCTTTTATTACAACCAGAAAATTAACTGCATGCGGGCCAGCGGTGCCTTTACTGTAGGGGCAAAAACGTATCAGTTTGACCATGCAATGGATATGGGAAGCCTGGACTGGGGCAGGGGTGTGTGGACCTATAGCAATACCTGGTACTGGGCATCCCTGTCGACGGTTCATGAGGGGAAGCGTCTCGGCCTAAATCTGGGATACGGCTTTTCCGACCGCAGTCCCGCTTCAGAAAACACAATTTTATACGATGGCCGTATTCATAAACTGGATGAAGTAACCTTTCACTTTAATCCTGACAAGCATCTGGAACCCTGGCATTTTACCAGCTCCGACAAGCGGCTGGAATTAACGATGCACCCCATTTTGGATCGGCAATCCAACTTTGATTTTAAGCTCATCAAATCGATTCAGCACCAGGTCTTCGGGACCATTTCAGGCTGGGTAGTCCTGGATTCAGGCCAGCGGCTCGAACTGAACCAGGTCCTCGGTATGACCGAACAGGTGATGAACCGGTGGTAGGTAGATGTTTATAGGGCTACTGACTCCCCACATTTTTATATCCCCGAACTTCCGTATCTTTGTAGTAAAATATCGGGTCTCCGGATCCGGTAAAGAGGATACTGCGGTAGGGTTTCCCCAGGATGGGGGCAACTTTATGCAGAGCTGTAAGAAAGTCCGGATGAAACGTGGCGGAACTTTTAATTTCGCCAAGAATTAAACGTGTTCCTTCATCAATAATAATATCCAATTCAAGGCCCTTCTGATCCCGATAAAAATACATATTATCCGCCATCCCCTGGTTATAACGTTCTTTTAATAACTCTGCTACCACAAAGCTTTCGTAAATCTGTCCCCGAAGGGGATGGAGGGAAAGAACCTCTGGACTATAAATATTCAACAAATAGCAGAGGAGACCCGAATCGAGAAAATAGATTTTGGGGCTTTTTATTAGTCGTTTACCCACGTTTGCATAATAGGGTCGAAGCTTATAAATAATATTACTCTGTTCCAAAACCCCAATCCAGCTTGCAAGGGTGTTATTACTAAGACCGGTTTCATTTGCCAGAGCCTGTATGTTTACAATTTGACCTGAGCGCCCCGCGAGCAGACGTAAAAAGAGATCAAATTTTGTCCATTCCTTTATATTCAATATTTGCCGAACATCTCGCTCCAAATAGGTAGCCACATAAAACGAAAGGGCTTCGGTGGGCTGTAATTTTTTATCGTGAATCCGGGGATAAAATCCGGTATATAATAACTCATCCAAAGCTGGTGCCGTATCTGGCTCGTTAACATACAGCTCAGAAAATGAAAAGGGGAGTAAGCGGGCAATGGCGGTTCTTCCGGCGAGGGACTGGGAAATGTTTTGCATGAGTTCGAATTGAGAGCTACCAGTAAGAATATACATTCCTGCCTGTTCTGATATATCTACCCGGGTCTGAATATAGGAACAAAGCTCAGGTAAACGTTGTATTTCATCAAAAATAGCTCCGTCTGGGTACCGATCCAGAAAGCCCCGGGGATCTTCTCGGAGGATGTGCCGAAGCGTAAGATCCTCCAGGTTGATGTATGTTTTGTGGGGAAAAAGGGCCTTACAAAGGGTGGATTTGCCAGATTGGCGGGGCCCGGTAACCGTAATAACCGGAAATTGGGTGGCCCATTGAAGTATTTTGGAGCTTAACTGTCGTGGTATCATAGTTCGATTATATATTCTTGGTGCAAAATTGCAATATAACTCGAAAAATGTACCATTTTTACTGCACTGAATATCCTGCTGTTTTTTAGCGAGGCGGCAGGATAGATGCGTCCTGCCGTTTCTTTGCGAGGCGGCTGGTTGCCTGTCAAATCCTCCCCCTTGTCAAAAAGGAAGGGTAATTTTACAATAATATTAACATCACAGGTCCTGTGATAAATAACCCCGGTTAAGGTGTCCGTAGGGGAGGCAGTACGGGCAGGGTATGGAGCGGCTCCATAATGGAGTCGTCAAAACTGGCATGGTTAAACTTCATTGTATACCCTAATACGAGGAGGTTTCTCCATGGATCCGGCTTTTTCTATTATTACCGATAAAACTTTGACCTACCAGCAGAAGGTCGCTGGCCTTGCCCGGGTAGGCGAAGCTACCATCAATCCGCTCAACATATCAAAGGAAATAGAAGCCTACCGCGATGCGGGGGTTATCTGCGATTTGAACGAAGGCTCAGCCCCCTACCGGCCCCGCTATGTGGTTCCCGACTACCGTCGCTATATGGAGCAGGGCTCTGTGTTTTTAGGGGTGAAACCCCCGCGGGATATCTGGGAAGCCACGGCAGCCCTGCTTATCCTGTACCGCCACGTGCCCAGTATTACCACGTTTCCGGTGTATCTTGGCGATATCGACAGCCTTTTGGAGCCCTTTGTCCGTTCCGAAGATGAAGCCCGCAAGGCTATTGGGCTATTCCTCCTGCAGATTGACAGAACCATCAACGACTCATTCTGCCATGCCGATATCGGCCCCGACGAGACCGTCGCAGGGCGGCTTATCCTGGAACTGAGCCGGGAGCAAAAAAATGCGGTGCCGAACCTTTCCCTTAAGCTTGATCCCCAGCGGACCAGCGAAGCCTTCCTGCTCAAGGCCTGCGAGACCGCCCTTGAAGTGGCAAAGCCCAGTTTTGCAAACCATCCACTCTTTACCGAAGAGTTTAAAGCCCTGGGCTTTGATGATTATGCCATTGCAAGCTGTTACAATGGTCTTCCTGTCGGGGGCGGCTCCTGTACCCTGGTGCGGATGAATCTGGCCCGCCTGGCCCCCCTGGCGAAGGACTTGGACCATTTCTTAAACCAGCTTCTCCCCGATGCGGTGCAGAACCAGCTTGCGTATATGGATGAACGGGTCCGTTTCCTCCTAGAGGAGTCGAACTTTTTCGATTCCAGTTTTCTTGTGGAAGAAGGCCTTATTCATCGGGACCGATTTACCGCCATGTTTGGCATCGTAGGTCTCGCTGAATGCGTGAACCGGTTCTCCCCATCGGGCCGCTTTGGCCACGCTGAGGCCGCCGATGCTCTGGGCCTCGATATTATCGACCGGATCAGCCGGCAGGTAGGGGCTCACACCAATTCCCTCCTTGCGGCCGCCCAGGGCCGGTACCTGCTCCATGCCCAGGTGGGGATCGATTCTGACCAGGGGGTCAGTCCCGGCTGCCGCATCCCCATCGGAGAAGAGCCTGAGCTGAGCGACCATATCCTTCGGTCTGCACCGTTCCATACATATTTCCCCAGCGGCATCGGCGATGTCTTCGCCTTTGAGCCCACGGTAAAAACCAATCCCGCCCACCTTATGGATATAGTCCGGGGTGCCATGAAAAGCGGACTTCGTTACTTTAGTGCCTATGCAGCCGATGCGGATGTGGTGCGCATCACGGGTTATCTGGTAAAACGTTCCGAAATTGAACGGCTCAACCAGGGCAAGGCTTCTCTGCAGGACACTACCGCCCTGGGGCGGAACGCAGTTAATAATCTGGGGGTCCTGGAGCGGCGGCTTCGGTCTTAGGTTGTTTTATGGATGAACCCTTAGGTTTGGTGGCAAAAATCCTCCCTTCCAGTGCCGTGGACGGTCCGGGGAATCGTTCCGTGGTGTTTCTCCAGGGCTGTGATTTTGACTGCAAGTATTGCCATAACCCGGAAACGAGGAAGGCCTGTATTCACTGCGGGCGCTGTATCCCCGCTTGCCCCGCGGGAGCCCTCTCCCTGGATGCGGGCCAGGTGGTCTGGGATAGAACTCGCTGTACCGACTGCGGAACCTGCATCACCCTGTGCCCCCATTCAGCATCGCCAAAAACGCGCCTCATTTCTGTTGGGGCTGTCCTGAACGTAATCCGCCCCTACCTGCCTTTTATCCGGGGGCTCACTGTTTCTGGCGGTGAGTGCGGCCTGCAGGCGCCATTCATGACAGCCCTTGTTCGCCGCGCCCGAGAGGTTCATCAACTTGGAACGCTTATTGATACCAATGGATCCACCGATTACAGTCAGCTCCCGGAACTGGTAGAAATGGCAGAGGGTTTTATGCTCGATGTCAAAGCCTGGGACGCTGTGGAACACGCTGGTCTTACCGGCGCTCCGAATGCTGTTGTGTTGCAGAATCTGGTGTACTTAGCCAGGCTCGACAAGCTCTATGAAGTGCGGACCGTGGTAGTTCCCGGTCAGTTTAATGCGGAAGAGACGGTTCGCGAAGTGAGCCGGGTCCTTGTTGCTGCTCAGAGCAGAGCTCGTTATAAGATTATTGGCTTCCGTCCCCAGGGTGTTCGACCGCAGTTCCGGAACATGTCTCAGCCGGAACGGTCCTTTTTGGAACAGCTTGCTTTCCTAGCACGGTCAGCGGGTGTACGAAACATTCTTGTGGTATAACTGATCCTTAATTTGCCTCTTGATTCTTTATTATTGTTTTATTATATTGCACATAGTGTGCAATAAATACTCTTAAAGAGTATTTTTATCTGGAGGCAAAAATGCATAATGATGTGAAACGATCATGGTTTATTATCATTGGTCTGTCGCTTATAACAGCGATATTTGGTTTTTTTATTCCTAAAATCATTCTTGATAATGAGGTAAAAATATATTTTCCTCATAATCATCCGTCCTATATTAACCATATTAATCTTGAAGAGATTTATGGAAGCCAGATCTTTTTAGTAGTTTCAATTAACAATCCCAATGGGTCGATTATCAATGCAAAGGCTATTGAACGAATCCGAGATTTAACGAATGAGTTTGAGAAATTAGATGGTGTCGTTAAAGTACAATCCATAGCTAATGTGGATTATGTGACAGGAAGTCCTTCGGGTGGACTTGTATCAGAAAATTTATTACCTGATGATTTTTCAGGTTCTGATGCTGATCTTGTTCGCTTACGGGAACGTATATCCGATTGGTCTTCCATGTATAGCAGGATCATTTTATCAGAAGATGGTAGTGGTTCGGAAATTGTTTTAACCGTTGATCACAATATCAGTGCAGACAAAATGAGTGAATTGTATCGAACTGTGCGTGGTATTGTTGATAAGTATAAACATGATGAATTCGATTATCGAGTTGCGGGTGATCCTGTACTGGCTCAGATGGCTCGAGATTATATGTTATCTGATCTTAGTCGGCTGGTTCCTGCGGTTGTGATAGTAGTGTTATTAACACTGCTGTTTTCATTTAAAACTCTTGAAGGGACCTTGCTTCCATTAATAACAGTAGTGTTTAGTACCGTTTGGACTGTTGGTATCATGGCTGTATTAGGTATTCATTTTACCGTTGTATCCAGCTGTCTGCCTGTTCTGTTAATTGCTGTTGGTTCCGCATACGGTATTCATGTGGTAAACCACTATTATGAAGAACTTGCCCATGATTTTGCAGATGCAACAATCAATAGGGAATTGCATGCCCAATTAGTTAAAAAATCTTTAAAGAAAGTTGTTTTGCCTGTTGTTTTAGCCGGTGTAACTACAATTGTTGGGTTCTTCTCAACGGTTACGAGCCCAATAGTTCCATTAAAGACCTTTGCAATATTTAGCTCTATTGGTGTAACCTTCGCATTAATTCTTTCTCTCTTGCTTATTCCTGCCTTTCTTATAGTTAAACCACTTCCGAAAGATGGGAAATTGAATATAAAAACTTCTCATCGTAAGAATTATGAAAAAGGTATTGATTCAACAAACCTTGGTGTTCGTAGTGCTGCTAAGTTAAATAATGTCTTACATGATCACGCGGTAACTGTAGGTGTAGTTATTGGCTTTATAATAGTAGTTTCTATATGGGGTATGACAAAAATCAATGTAGAATCTGCTTTGTTAAGTTATTTTCCAAAGACATCACAGCTACGGCAGGATGTAGAATTTATAGATCATAATTTTGCCGGTAGTAATTTAATGAGTATTGTTATTCATGGAAAGGAAAAAGGCGATTTAACAGATCCAATAGTGTTAAAAGCTATGGATGATCTAACTAATTATATTCACATTCATCATCCAATTGTTGGTAAAACAATCTCATACACCGATTTTATTCGTCGGATGAATAAAATTATGAATGCTCCTCAAAGTGAATCTGAAGAAAGCATTGGTTCCAATGATAGTGCAGTTATTTCTGGAGATAGCTTTTTTGCCGATTCAAGTTTTGTTGATGAAAATGTTCCATCGTCAAATACTGTTGTAGGTACAAAAATAAATAATGAAAGTTCTTCCTTAATGAAATTACAAGAGCCAACAACGCTTGAAGACATGTTAGCCTTGTTACGAAAAGCCTATGCCCTTTCTGGTTCAAAGCCAACAGTCGAAAGTATGCTTGCAGAAATGGAAAAGCTGGTTAATTACAAAGGTGCTGCTTATGATGAAATCCCTGTAGATCCAGAAAAATATCCTGTAAGTAGTAAAGAAGAATTAAAAAACCTGATAGCCCAGTATCTTGTTTTGTATTCAGGGTCTCTTGATGAATATTCCGATGATCAGTTATCACCCTCTGCAGCTCGGATGGCGGTACAATTCAGAACACACAATACGAGCGAGGTAGAACGGGTAATTAAAGATCTTAAAGGGTGGGCAAAAAAGAATCTTCCTGAGGGTTATTCACTTGAAACTTCAGGTATTGCTGAAATGGAAGTTTCTCTCACCTCAATGATAACCTCCAGTCAGCTAAGCAGTTTATTACTCGCAATTTTAAGTGTATTCATCATCCTGGCGATTTCCTTTAAATCACCATTAGCAGGTCTTATTGGTTCATTACCATTATCAATTTCAATATTAATTAATTTCGGAATTATGGGATTTTTAGGGATCAATTTGGATATGGTTACCAGTCTCATTAGTTCTATCGCTATTGGAATTGGTGTCGATTACACTATTCATTTTATGAATAATTATCATCATGAACGATTGCAATCTGATGATTTGAAAAAGGTAACGTTTAATACCTATATGGTTTCTGGAAAAGCTATCCTCATTAACGCTGGTTCAGTCGCGCTTGGTTTCCTTGTTCTTTGTTTCTCTGAGTTTGTAGTGCTTCGTTATATTGGATTCTTAGTTGCTGTCGTTATGGTTACAAGTTCGGTAACCGCGCTTACGGTTCTTCCTCTTATTTTAAATTTGGTAAAACCAAAATTTATTTCTCGCCAGTTCTAGGTGAGATAATTAATACATAAGGAGTTTACTATGGTCATTAAAAAGCACAGTGTTGGTACCCTGTTGGTTCTCATGAATGTATTTATAGCTTCAATGGTTTATGCTATTGATGGACGAGAGATAATGCAAAATGCTTATGATGTTAAGGAACCAAATTTTTCTCATTCTCTTGTTCAGATGGATTTAATCGATAAAAATGGAACTACCGAATCACGAATAGTTGAAGAATGGGGAAAAAGTGAGAACGATTTAAAATCAGTTGTAATGGTTTTTCATACACCTGCATCGGTAAAGAATACTCGTTTTTTGCAAATCCAGAATGAAGGTCGGGATGATGATAAATGGATTTATCTGCCTGCACTAAAATCTGTTCGACGTATAGCTGCTTCTGAAGGTGATAAACCATTTATGGGAACCGATGCTACCTATGATGATCTATCAACCAGAAAGGTAGACCGGGATAATCATGAACTCTTAAAAGAAGAGACCGTTAATTCCTATGATTGTTATGTTGTAAAATCATGGGCTAAAGATCCAAACGATTCTCAATATTCCTATCGTATTTCTTGGATTGATAAAAAAACTTGGGTCCCGGTAAAAGCTCAGATGTACGATAAAAAGACGAATTTGCTCAAAGAATTGACTGTGGAAAAACTGGAAAACATAAATGGGTATTGGATCCCCATGTCGAATATCTTAAAAAATGTTCAGACCGGACATTCAACCAGGTTGGTAATTACCAAAATTGAAGTTGATAAACCCATAGATAAGCGGATCTTTACCACAAGCTTCCTTTCTCAGGGACGATAAGAGGTGTGTATGAAATACGGTAAATTGTTTCGTTATACTACTGTTTTAGGGACTGTCTTGTGTCTATTAATTAATCAATCTGTATTTGCTCAGTTTGATGAACTAGAGCAAAACAAAAAGAGTGCCCTTGAAATTAATGGTTATATTGAAAGTTCTGCGCAGACTTTTATATCCCAAGACGATATTGAAGCCCTTGGAGACGAAAAAGATACAGGTGACCGAAGCGAGATAAATACCCTTGCCCGGATTGATTTACATTATAAAAACAGTGCCTCTGAGGCTACCATTCGATTAAATCTAGATCCCCGGTATTTTTCAGAAAAACCAGAAAATATTGTTAACGAAGCCTATGTAGATGCTTATGTAGGGAATGTAACCCTTTCTGCGGGAAAGAAAAAAATCGTGTGGGGTAAAGGGGATGAACTACATGTAGTCGATATGATTAATGCAAACGACTATAGGGATTTTATTTTCCCTAAATATATTGACCGTCGTATTGCAGAACCCCTTGTTCATGTAACCTATAATGTATCGGAATTTCCACTACAAATAGAGGCTGTGTGGACTCCTGCAATGACCGCAGATTGGGTCCCGAGTTCAGGGAACTGGGTTCCTGATCAGGCTGTAGCATTGAAAGATGTACTTGAAAAGTATGTTGGATATCAATATAGCACGATTTATTCTACTGGCGGGGCAATAAATTCATTACAGGCAACTCAATATTTAGCAGATCATTCCAGTGCAGAAGATTTTTTGCCAAATACACTGAGCCTCGATTATAGCCAATATGCTTTGCGGGCTACCGGTACCGTAGGTATTTTTGATTGGGGTTTATCCTATTATCTGGGTCACTTTAAAACTCCCTCTGTGACATATAATATATATAATACTGTTAATGGACCAATTATAAAAAATGTCGAACTTGTCTATGACAGACTTCAGGTTTTTGGGCTTGAAGGGGCCTTTGCGCTGGGGCCCTGGAATGTAAGAATGGAAGGGGCCTATTATCTTACCAAAGATACTGAGGGTGATGATCCAGCGGTGAAAAATAATCGGCTTGCCTGGGTAGCAGGATTTGATATTGATATTCCGATACATAATGTTAATCTTAATATGCAGACTCAAGGCGTTTATATTCTTGGATCTGGATATGATGTAGTTGGAGATGTAGATTACAATAGTGAGGGCTATCGATCAGATAATAAACTCGTTTTAAAAATTTCAGATAGCTTTGATCATGAACGGATTAAACCCTCAGTAAAAGCAATCTACGGTGTTGAGTATAATGAATATCTACTGATTCCAGAATTAGATTGGAAAATAGCAGATGAATTATACGTGAATGTACAAGCAGGTTGGTTCTTTGGCGATTCCCATGGAGCCTTCGACACATTCATGGACAATGATTTTGTAAAGCTGACTGCTCGATATAACTTCTAAAATATTGTAATCTATAAACAAATTCTGTAATGATTTGCTGAGGCGCCTTTAAAATGTAAGTTCAGTTTTAGAGGCGCCTAAAATCCTTTCTATATATAGTTTTAAAAATGAACTATTCTGTATACGCAAGTATTTTGTAAATGGTAATTAATAGATTGACATGAAAACAGATAGTAGCTATACTATGTAAGTACAGAGGACGAACAAACATATATTAATTATATCAGGATATCACACAGGTTTTGTTTGTTGTAAAGTACCCCTCTGAACGCGAATTAGTTGTTCCTGTCGGAGTGTTATGGTAACTACATTACACTATAAAAAGACCTTTAGAGTCTTCAATCCAAAGGTTGCAAATTAATATAAAGGATTAGCTATGCAATACGGATATTTTGATGATGAACGTCGTGAATATGTTATTACCCGGCCGGATATTCCCGTTTCCTGGACAAATTATCTTGGGGTACAAGACCTTTGTGCGGTGATATCCCATAATGCAGGGGGGTATCTTTTTTATAAAAACGCCCAGTATCATCGTATCACCCGGTTCCGTCCCAATGGGGTACCCCTGGACCGGCCAGGTCACTACGTCTATATCAGAGACGATGATACGGGGGAGTACTGGACCATTTCATGGCAGCCTGTGGGGAAAGATATCTCTGTTGCGCGATACCAGGTTCGTCATGGGCTTTCCTATTCAGTTTTTTCCTGTGATTACCAGGATATACGGGCTCAGCAGACCCTTTTTATCCCCCTCGATGATCCCGTTGAGCTTTGGGATGTGGTGCTCGAAAATACGGGATCCAAGGTCCGCAACCTGAGTGTTTTTTCCTACTGTGAATTCTCTTTTAATCATATTGATATTGATAACCAGAATTTCCAGATGAGTCTATACTGCAGTGGTTCAAGCTATCATGAGGGTATCATCGAGATTGACCAGCATTATAATCCGGATGGATTTCACTTTTTTACCAGTTCTGTAGAAGCAGATGGTTTCGATGCGGTTCGGGATTCCTTTATTGGTCCATACCGGACGGAAACGAATCCTCTGGCTGTAGAACGGGGTGTATGCAGCGGGAGTACCGAGCTTGGGGGAAACCATTGTGGAGTATTGTATAAACGGCTGCAGTTGAGCGGAGGAGCGTCGGCCCGGCTTGTATTCTTATTAGGTGATGGAAACCGACAAACGGGTGCGGCACTGAGAAAGAAATACTCGAATGTATCGGTAGTTGACCAGGCTTTCCAGGCTCTGCAAGCCTATTGGAACGAAAAGTGCAATGCCTTTCAGTGCAGGACCCCCCATCAGGGGATGAATACGATGCTTAATACCTGGAACCTGTACCAAGCTGAAACCAATGTGGTGTGGTCCCGTTTTGCTTCCTTTATCGAAGTTGGTGGCAGAACAGGATTGGGATACCGTGATACAGCCCAGGATGCCATGTGTGTACCCCATTCCAATCCCGGAAAAGTCCGTCAGCGTCTGATTGAACTGCTCCGGGGCCAGGTTCAGGCTGGCTATGGGCTCCATCTGTTTGATCCCGACTGGTTCGATCCAGAAAAGCCCCGTGGGGCAGGTTTTAAGTCTCCTACAGTTGTGCCCACACCAAATCTAAAGGATGTTATCCATGGCCTGGACGATACCTGTTCCGATGATCACCTGTGGCTTATTCCATCAATATGTGAATATGTAAAAGAGACAGGGGATCTGGACTTTTTTGACCAAGTGGTCAGTTTTGCTGACGGAGGATCGGCTACGGTCTACGACCATATGAAACGGGCTCTGGATTTTTCTGCGGCTCAGGTTGGACAAAGTGGTATCTGCAAGGGGCTCAGGGCGGACTGGAACGATTGTTTGAACCTGGGTGGCGGCGAGAGTGCTCTTGTTTCGTTCCTTCATTACTGGGCGATGGGTGCATTTATCGAAGCGGCAGAATATCTGGGACGTGATGAGGATGTTCAGACCTATAAAGCCCTTGCGGAACGGGTTAAAGCGGCATGCGAAAAAGAGCTTTGGGATGGTCAGTGGTACATCCGTGGTATCACCGCCCAGGGGAAAAAGATCGGTACCCAGAAAGATAGGGAAGGGAAGGTCCATCTGGAATCGAATACCTGGGCAGTTATTTCCGGTGTTGCCTCGCCCGAGCGGGCCTGTTCTGCCATGGATGCGGTGGACCGGTACCTTTATTCACCATGGGGGCTCCATCTGAATGCGCCAAGCTACACAACTCCCGATGACAGTATTGGTTTTATAACCCGGGTATATCAGGGTGTTAAAGAAAATGGTGCAATTTTCAGTCATCCCAACCCCTGGGCCTGGGTTGCGGAATGCAAACTGGGTAGGGCCGACCGGGCGATGAAATTTTACGATTCTCTTCTGCCCTACAATCAAAATGATAAGATTGAAATTCGGCAGGCTGAGCCCTATTCCTATTGCCAGTTTATCATGGGGCGGGACCACACAGCCCATGGTAGGGCTCGGCACCCCTGGCTTACCGGAAGTGCAGGCTGGGCCTATTTTGCGGCGACCCACTGGATTTTGGGGGTTCGTCCTGGGTTTGCAGGCCTTATTATCGATCCCTGTATTCCCTCGGACTGGAAAGAATTTTCGATACTACGCCGATGGCGAGGTGCCACATTCCGAATTACCGTACAGAACCCTCAGGGTGTTATGAAGGGCGTTGTAAAAATATTGTTGAATGGAGAAGAGATAAGCAGGGTTATCCCGCCACAACAGCCAGGAAGTTCCCACGCGGTAGTTGTTATTATGGGTTAAAGAATTACGCTTGTCATTTCTGTTTTTGCCCCTTACACTTGTTGTATGAGGCAGGTGGTAATTACAAGCACGATCCTACTAACAGTTCTGATTATCCTTCTTGATATCCGGGGCCTTGTTGGCATGTGGAAACCCTTTGGGCTTCAGGTACATACCCCACCTACCGATTATATTCTACCTCTGGAAATCCCTCTAGGTGGGTTAGCCTGGGCTAGGGATGGGGCTGTTTCGATACGGGCTTTGCTCATCAATGCAGATACGGGTGAACTTGTTGCGAACCAGCTGATTCAACGAGATAAGGTTATATACAGGGGCCAGGTTCTTTATGAACTTGCTAGTTTTCGATCCCATATTACCGCCCCTGTTTCAGGGACCTATATATTGCGGATGGAATTGTATGACTGTTTTGAAAACTGTCGTGCGGTACTGGACCAGTTCCTTACTGTTTCAACTCAGGCGCCTCTCACAGAATTCCGCATGTTTTCCTTATCTCATTGGACCGCTCTTGCGGTGGTCCTTATATGTGCCATCCTGGTGTTTTTTATTGGCCGTTCACATCGATTAAGTCCAAAGCGTAAAAACTGGATCGGTTTTGCTATGTATCTCATGATGTTGATCAATGAAGCGATTTATCATATCTATTGGCAGGCAATCGGTGCATGGTCAGTGAGTACCGCCCTGATGCTTCACATGTGTGGGCTTTCAATTCTGTTATTGCCCTGGGTTTTTATTATGAAACCAGGCAAGTCTGGGCGTCTTCTCTTTGAAATCCTATACTTCTGGGGGGTAGGGGGTGCCTTACAAGCCCTGTTTACACCCGATATTGGTCTTTTGGGTTTTCCTTCTTATAAATATTTTTCGTTTTTTATTTCTCATGGTCTCATAATTCTTATAACTGTTTATGCTTCCGTAACCCTTTCCTATAAAATTACGTATAAATCCTTTATTCGGGCTCTTATTTTATCTAATGGTGTGATTGTGGTTGTCTATTTTATAAATCATTGGCTTGTCTATCTTCCACCTTATGAGGTTGGCAATTATTTTGTGCTCAGTTATCCTCCGGTCACAGGTTCTATAGTGGATCTTTTTGTTGAACTCTTTGGGCCATCCCCCTGGTATTTTATGGGTTTTGAAATCATGGCCCTTATTGTGTTTGGTATGTTGGTACTTCCCTGGTATATAGCTAAGGTGAAAACATGAATATGATACCCTATAATCATTGGCTGCGTTCTCTATGGAATTTGCTTATGCTTTTTGTCATTCTCCTGTTTCTCCTGGTCATCTCATACCGGCAGATCTTTGATCTTTTTCAGCCTGATGCTGCCTATTGGATATTTGTTGGTTTATTTATTGTTGATATCATTCTTAATTTTTTTACGACCATAAAGCGGGGGCATATACGTATGGAAAAGCCCTTTGAAGTTCGTCGTTTTTATGTACGAACTTCCTTTTGGCTCGATTGTGTTGCCGCCTTGCCTGTCGAAGGGTTATTCTTTTGGCTTTGGGGTCCTCTGGGCTCTCAGGATTCATTTGTATCAGCCCTTTATTTGCTGGCACTTTCGATTACTTTGGTTAAATTATTAAAAGCAGGCAGTATTTTTAAATATCTTCAAGAATCTCTTGGGATAATGCCCGCAGCCCGGAGGCTTCTCCTCTTTGCCTATTGGTTAGTCGTAGTGGTACATCTCATTGCTTTGGGATGGGTATGGATTGGAGCTGTGGAATCGGGAAGGCCCTCTTTGGACCGTTATTTACGGGCTTTGTATTGGGCTACAACAACCATTGCCACTATTGGCTATGGAGATTATACACCGGACCATAATAATAATTTACAAATTATATATACGGTTATTATAGAACTATTTGGTGTTGGCATGTTTTCTTATGTCATTGCCAATGTATCGAGTTTGGTTGCTAACCTCGATGTGGCTAAAAGTGCCTATCGGCGCCATCTTGATGAGGTGAATGCCTTTCTTCATGCTCAGCGGATACCTTTACATCTTCAGGAGCGGGTGAGGGATTATTATTCATATCTGTGGGAACAGCAGCGTGGTGTCAGTACTATGCAGGTTCTGCAGGAGTTTCCCCGCAGTCTAAGCCAGGAAATACTACTTTATTTGAACCGGGACGTATTAGAACGGGTTGAGTTGTTCTGTGGTGCAGATGAGCTTTTTATAAGGGAAGCCATGCAACTTCTAAAAAGTGAAGTCTTTTTACCTGGAGAATATATAATACATCAGGGTGAAATTGGAGACTGCATGTATTTTTTAACCAGTGGTACTGTACAGGTTCTCGTAGATGGAAAAGAAATTACCCGTCTTGGTCCTGGCTCTCCCTTTGGAGAAACGGCTCTTGTTGAACAAGGACACAGAAATGCCAGCGTTGTCTCTATTGATTACAGTACGGGTTACCGGCTCTCGAAATCAGATTTCGAAGGATTGAGACAGAAATATCCTGAATTCGATGCGCATATCCAAAAGGTTGTTGCAGGTCGTAAAAAGAATTAGGCTGAACCTATTGACCTTTTATAATAAAGGTGTTATTTTGCATTTAGTTCCTGATACTGCGGTTTGACTACATTGTTTGACATCTGTGTCGTTCCCAGGCGACCGGTCGAAGCCCCGCACCAATTCGATCGACAGCGTCGCAGTTCAGGTTGCCTTCCGGGTTTTTCTCACCTCCTTTTCCCGGGAGGCTTTTTATAGTTTTAATTTGACAATTTTATAATATATGTTATATTGGCATAATGGAGACTATGCCAATGGAGCTTGAACAAACCTTACCGCTCTTGATTAAAGCAAGAGCAGAGTCAATGCCTCAGATTAACATCCAATATGCAAAGGATGAATCAGGGCAATTTATACCAAAAACCTATGAAACCTTTTTTAAGGAAGTTCAGATTATTGCTGCTGGCCTCTTAGAACTTGGAGAACAACGGGGTTCTCATATTGGGCTTATTTCCGATAACCGTCAGGAATGGTTGGTGACCGATATCGCTGTTCTTTCTATTGGTGCCGCTGATGTTCCCCGGGGGTGTGATTCTACAGATAAAGAGATCGCTTATATTCTTGGCTTTTCTGAATGTACTCTTTCATTCGCTGAAAATCCCAAACAGGTAGAAAAGATCCTTTCCCAGAAGGCCCAGATGCCTCTTTTAAAAACGCTGGTTGTATATGACAAGATTGATGAGGCTCTTAAAAATAAAGCTTCTTCCTGTGGAGTTCAACTGCTTCATTTTTTTGAACTTCATGAACTTGGTAAAAAGCGGCTGGGAAAAAATCCTGATGAAATCTTGCGTGAAATAGATAAGGGGCAGCGGGATGATCTGGCTACCATCATTTTTACCTCCGGCACAACAGGCGAACCCAAGGGTGTTATGCTGAGTCATGGAAACTTTCTACATCAATTACCGAGCTTACCGCTCATCGCTGACCTGAAGCCTGGCGATGTATGGCTTTCCGTTCTGCCCGTTTGGCATAGCTTTGAACGGATCATGCAGTATGTTGCACCCTGTTATTATAACGGTATTGCCTATTCAAAACCTGTTGGTTCTATCATGCTGGCAGATTTTAAGGCGGTACGCCCCCAATGGATGGCTAGTGTGCCACGAATCTGGGAATCGGTCCGGGATGGGATTTACCGTAATATCCGTCAACATGGGGGGATCAAGAAAATCCTTTTTACCTTCTTCGTTTCTGTCGGTACCGCCCATGCGTATATGCGAAACATGACACTGGGTTTATTACCCAATTTTCATAGACGGATGAGAGCCCTTGATACGGTTTTAGGATGTATACCCTGGATGCTTTTAACGCCTTTAAAGGCTTTAGGCAATGTACTGGTATTTAACAAGCTCAAAGCTCTCTTAGGTGGCCGCTTTAAGGCTGGCATTTCTGGCGGCGGGGCTCTGCCGTCACAGGTAGACAAGTTCTTTAGTGCTGTGGGCATTACTCTTTTGGAAGGTTATGGTCTTACCGAAACAGCTCCGGTTATTGCCTGTCGTAGAATGAATAATGCAAGGCCCGGTTGTGTCGGTCAGATTATTCTCAACACAGAAGTAAAAATAGTAGATGAAAAGGGTAATAGCCTTCCTCCGGGACATCAGGGGCTTATTATGGTCCGGGGCGGGCAGGTTATGAAGGGGTACTATAAAAAGCCAGACTTGACGGCGAAGGTGCTTGCTCCTGACGGCTGGTTCAACACTGGGGATCTGGGCATGCTTACCTATGATAATGAAATAAAAATAACGGGACGTGCCAAGGATACCATCGTATTACGGGGTGGTGAAAATGTAGAACCCGCACCAATTGAAGCGAAAATAAATGAAAGTGAGTGGATATCCCAGTGTATGGTAGTTGGTCAGGATCAAAAATATCTTGCAGCGCTGATCGTGCCGAAACAGGATGCCCTCATGGCTTTTGCCCAGGAAAACAATATTCCGATAGTGGACTATGAAACCCTGCTTCAACAGCCGGAAATTAATGAGCTTATTGCCAATGATGTGGCGGATCTTGTGGGTCCCCACACCGGATTTAAACCCTTTGAACGTGTGTTTAAGTTTAAATTGCTTTCTAAACCGTTCGAAGTAGGCCGAGAATTATCCCATAAGCAAGAAATTATGAGGCATCGGGTGATAGAACTCTATAAAAAGGAGATTTCTGAGCTCTTTGAATAATAGTAACCCTGCGGTCCCTGTCTTTATACCTGTCTTTATAAGTTCAGGGACCGTAATTTTCATCAAAAATCTCAAATAACACCATTGCTTTATATAAAAAAACTTCTATAATTAAAAAGAACACCATGGAAACAGTAAAGTCTACCTCAAAGCCATTCGTTGTTATCGTTGATGATATACAGGAAAATGTACGGATCCTTCATCATGCCCTGAGGGAACAACCCTATTCTTTTGCCATTGCTTATTCCGGAAACGAACTGTTGCGCATTCTTGAAACCTATCCCGTTACACTGATTCTTCTCGATGTTATGTTACCAGACATAGATGGATTCACTCTGGCAAAACAAATTCTTGCTGATGAACGGTATAAAGAAATTCCCATTATTTTTGTAACTGCCCGGGCAGAACAGGAAGACAAATTACGGGGGTTTGAAGCCGGTGGGGTTGATTATGTGTCAAAACCCTTTGACAGCCGTGAAATTCTGCAGCGGGTCCGAACACATGTTAATTTGCGTCTTGCAATGGAAGAACAGAAACGGCTTAACCGGGAATTGCAAGAAGCGTTGGACCGGGTAAAAAAGCTTGAAGGAATTATCCCTATTTGTTCAAGCTGTAAAAAAATACGAAGTGATGAAGGGTATTGGACCCAGGTTGAACAGTATATTTCCGAGCATACTGGTGTCATGTTTTCCCATAGCTTGTGTCCCGACTGTGCATCCAAGTTGTTTCCCAAGGATGTTTTAGATGAATCATCAACGTAGGGTGTATATATCGTGTTTTTTTATTTTGTTAAGCATCGCGGTAAAGCTTCAAAGTCAGGAACTACGGTTTGATCATCTTGATCGAGATGATGGATTACCTCATTCTGGTGTTTCCGCAATAGTTCAAGATTCCCGGGGTTTTCTGTGGTTTGGTACTAAAAATGGTTTTGCCCGGTATGACGGTTATTCATTTATAGTCTATCAACATGATCCTTTTAATGAAAATTCTCTTATACATAACCAGATACAGACCATGTATTTGGATAAAAATGATATACTCTGGCTGGGGACCTATAACGGGCTTGACCGGTTTGATATAAAAACAGGGAATTTTATTCATTTTCAACATGATAGTTCAAAATCGAACAGTCTTTCTAATGATGTGGTTACTGCTATAGTTCGAGACACCTATGGAAAGTTATGGGTTGGTACTTTAAATGGTTTAAATGTCTTAGATGAACCTTCTGGAACTTTTATACGATATAATGATACCAACAATAGTCCGTTCATACTTCCTAACCAAACTATCCGGGCCATAGAAGCTTATCCCAATGGTTCACTTTATGTTGGAACATATGGGGGCTTGGTAGAAATTACTACAAAACGAGATGCAGTACATGTGTATAAACATACTCAAGATCGTGATAACAGTCTTCCTTCTGACATTGTTATGTCGATAAAGCGAGATGCAGAGGGAAAGCTCTGGCTCGCTTGTTGGAATGGTGGCCTTTGTGTTTTTAATCCTCTAACAGGTTCGTCAGTTCAATATATGCTTGAAGATAATCGGCTATACACCATCGATGTGGAAGATCCCCGCTGGGTGTATGTTGGTACGTGGGGTGGCGGGCTTTTTATTTTGGATAAACAGAACGGTAATATCGAACGAATAGTTTCCAACCCCGATGACCCTTTTAGTTTAAGTCATAACATAGTGTACTCCCTGTTTCATGATGAGGGTGGGTTGCTTTGGATTGGTACAAATGGAGGGGGTATCAACAAACTAGACCGTAATCGGGATCGACTTATTCTCTATAAGAAGGATCCTAAAAAACCAACGAGTCTTCAGAGCGATAATGTAACTGCTGTTATAAAAGATCTGGATGGTACTCTCTGGGTTGGTGCTTATAATGGTGGGCTTTCCCGACTCGATGCTGGTAGTAGAGAATGGATACATTACCAACATAATCCTAACAACCCCAACAGTTTGTCAAATAATATTGTAAATGGCCTGGCGGTCGACAGGGATAATATATTATGGATTGCAACAAATGAAGGCTTGAGCTGTTATGATAAGAAAAAAAATAAATTTCATTCTTTTTATGGTGGGGAACTTAAATCCGGTCCCTTAGCAGATATAACGGTATATTCAATTTTAATAGATAGTGCAGGACGGCATTGGTATGGTTATTTCCGTAAGGGCTTGCAATGTTATGATCCAAAAACTGGTGTCTACAAACATTTTATATCTGATCCTTATAATCCAAGTTCACTCAGTGATAACCTTGTCTATTTTATTTATGAAGACTCTCGGAAACGGATCTGGGTTGGTACTAATAAGGGGTTGAATCTATATAATCCAGAAACAGAAAGCTTTACCCGGTTTATCTACGAGAAAAATAATCCCTATGGATTACCAAGTAATGCTCTTCGGTGTATGCGGGAGGATTCTCAGAGAAGGTTGTGGTTTGGTACTGCTTCTGGTGGTTTATCATATTTAGATGAAAAGACAGGTACATTTGTTCATTTTCTTAAAAAAGATGGACTGAGTGATGATACGGTATTAGCGATACAAGAGGATCGTAATGGCAAATTATGGCTTGGAACACTCTATGGTCTGATGGTTTTAGATCCAGAAAGTAAGAATATTAAACGACTTTCCATGATAGATGGTCTCCAAGGTATGGAATTTTCTACCGGAACTTACAAGGATAATTTGGGAAATCTATATTTTGGTGGATCGAAGGGACTCAATATAGTTTCTTCCTTTACAATCTACACAAATCAACATATCCCTCCAGTACAACTGACTAGGCTGACTGTTTCTGGCAAAGTATTTGACTCACCTATTGATAGTACTGAGTTACACAAAATAAAACTAGCCCATGCATCCAATGATATTACGCTAGAATTTGCAGCCCTCGATTATTCCAATCCTAAGGAAAATCGTTATCGGTTTAAACTTGAAGGTTTTGATACAGATTGGAGTCCCATTGGTAGCCAACGATATGCTACTTATACGAATCTTCCAAGTGGGAATTATACATTTTGTGTTCAAGCGTCTAATAACGATGGACTTTGGAATAATGAAGGAGTACAGCTTTCTATTTTCATAGCTCCCATATTCTGGGAAACCCCTGCAGCCTTTATTATTTATATCATATTAGCCAGTACAGTACTGTTCTTAGTCGGTATGTGGTCAGCGCAAACGCAAAAACTACACCTAAATCAGATAGAACTTGAAAAACGGAAAAAACTTGAGTCTGAAATGAGAAATGCTAAAGAACTCGCGGAGCAAGCAAATCGGGCAAAAAGTGAATTCCTTGCCAACTTAAGTCATGAGATTCGAACTCCTATGAATGCAATTCTTGGGTATACTGAAATGTTGCATCAAGCTTTAGAGGGTGATGGACGGCAGAATTTGGTCATGGTTGTAGAAAAAAACGGTAAAAATCTGCTAACCCTACTAAATGATGCATTAGATCTTTCTAGGATTGAGGCTGGAAAGGAAATAGTTCAGGAAAAATTGTTTAATATCAAAATTCTCATTCGAGATCTTGTAGAAATGTTCCAACTGCGGGCACATGAAAAAGGAATAACATTAAAATCCTATATTGATGAATCAGTACCGGATACTATTGTTGGGGACGAAACAAAAATTAGACAGATCATTGTTAACTTACTTGGAAATGCGATTAAATTTACATCTGAAGGTTCAGTTTCTATTTTTGCTGAAACGAGGGAATATCAATCTCGTAACGAATATGAATGGGATACATCACTACAGCTTCAATTACGGGTTGTAGATACTGGCCCTGGTATCGCTGAAGAAAATATCAATCGAATTTTTGAGCCCTTTTATCAAGATCCAAACCATAGCATTACATATGGTGGGACAGGGCTTGGATTAACTATTACCGCGAGCCTGGCAAAAACCATGGGTGGAACTATCAGTGTTACCAGTGCTCTGGGAAAAGGCACAACTTTTTTAGTAACCATTCCCATTTCAGAAATACAAAGAAGTGTGGTTTCTCCGCAAGCTTTTATGTTACAAGAACAACGATACCTTAAGAATTGTTCAGTATTAATTGTTGATGATATTCCGGTCAATGCGGATGTACTTGCCTATCATATTCAAAATAGACATGGAACAGTGTACCGAGCCTCTACGATTGCAGATTCGGTTAAATTGGTGTTTCAATATCAGATTGATGTAATTCTCATGGATTATAAGCTGTCTGACGGAAACGCAAAGGATATCATCTTGGCATTGCGAAGCAGGCTTATGAAAACGATTCCACCTATTATCGTAATTACTGCAGATATCCGTAAAGAACTAGCCGAAGAGTTATCCCAATATGGTGTAATTACGGTTGTTCACAAACCGGTTGAATTGCGGATACTTATGAATGCTTTATCGCAGGCGGTTCCTCATAAGATTATAACCATGGAAGTCTCAGAAAATCATATTTCTTCTGATGTTCGATCGAACAGATCGGAAGAATTTCTGCTTAATCTGGACTTGCTGCGACAGGAACTGGGGCCTGGTCATTTTGGCCGGTTTATTGCAAAAGTTCAGGAAGTATACATGCCATTACGAGAGAAAATTTCTCCAGGGCTTATTATCGATGAATGGCAAGCATTACTGGCTCAGGCCCACAGTTTAGCTTTCCTTGTTGCATATTCTATTCCGGCTTCCGCCCATTACCAACAATGGCTGAAAGAACTGGAACAGGCGCTGGACGAATTAGACGGTGAAAAGTTACACCGTCTTGCACATATGCTTCATGTGTAAAATCTATATTTGCAAATCGCCGTCTTTTTCGATGAAAATCTCTGTACCATCTTCATAGATCGCCGCAATGGTGGGGTTCTTCACAAGCCCATCCAGATGAATGAGAGCAGGAGCATCCTCATCATAGTTGTGGCCCACCGCAAAATGGCAGGTCCGGAAGGCCTTTTCATCTTCGAGCATATTGCCGGTAATACGTGCCAGCGGGTTGAGACCGATTCCCAATTCTCCGATATTGCGAGCATTTTTTGCATAGAGCGCGCCACTCCCTGCAGGCAGGCGGCCTATTGCTTCGTATTCCAGGGCCTGCTGTTCTGCCAAGGTGATGGTTTTCAGCAGTTCCTGGGCTTCTTCGCCACCTTCGATTTCGGTTATGTAACCGTCTGTAACGGTACAGCGTATAGGTTCATGGATGAGGATATCCCGGTCATGTAAACTTATCGAGCCGTCAAAGGCAATGACGCCCTGAGTGGTTCCATTTTCCGGACTGATAAAGGTTTCTCCTGCCGGAAGATTTCCACCAGTTCCAGACTGGGAAAAGTCACCGTCATCGTTTTTAGCAAGCCGCCCCTTAAGACCTATAATCACATTCGTACCGCCGGGGGCGCTTACCCGGACAGTTGTGGCTTTATCCAGAATATCTTTTATGGCTTTGCAGCGCTGTCCCAGCAGCATATAGTCAATCGGCACGGTTCTGATAAAGGATTCCAGATTGGTACTCGGAGACCAGAAAGCCCGGCAGGTCTTTGTTCCATACAATTGCAGATGAAAAATATGGTCGTATTGAGTCCCTTCGTAATGGTAGGGCTGAGAAATACCTGCTTCATCTTTACCTAGTTTCTCTGTACTCATGGAAATGAAAACCGACGGTTTTGCCTTAAAAGCTTCGATCACAATGGGGTCCGCAAAGTCCATCTGGGTTTTAACTGGCTGATAGATGAGAACCGGTTTTGCTCCGACTTTTATTGCCGCATCAAACAGCGCCTGGGAGATGAGACTTACATCTGAGCTTGGATTGGTTACAATAAGCACGCGCTCATCCTTCTGAACTTTAAGCGAATCCTCTATGGCAATCCGGGCTGCATTTTGTAAGCCCTGATTCTGAGAAATAAAACTGTTAAACTGGTTGGAATAGGTTGTACTCATGACCGGAGTATGAACCCTCCGGCCATGACTGGTCAACGGTTATCCGTTAAGGTTACTTGCTTAAAAGCCGGTTAAGTCGTTTTACAAAATCTGCCGGATCCTGAAGTTTAACACCCTCGACGAGCAACGCCTGGTCCAGAAGCACCGTCGCCACATCGGCAATGTGGTCCTCATTGTTCTCATCTTTAAGGGAAGCCACAATTGGATGGCTGCCATTAATTTCCAGAATCGGTTTTACTTCAGGAAGTTCGGTCTGTCCCATAGCCCGCAGCATCTGGGCAAACTGGATCGAAGGATCATGTTCATCGGCTACAATACAGGAAGGCGAATCCTGTAACCGCCGGGAAAGTTTCACATCCTTTACTCGGTCCCCCAGCGCTTTTTTAAGTTTTTCAATAACCGGTTTGAGATCCTTTTCTGTATCCTTATCCTTCTGTTCTCCCAGTTCTTCATCGGCTCCCGTGCGATTGACCGCCTTAAGCTCGTAGTCCTTATATTTAAAGAGGGATGGAATAACGATGTCGTCGATTTCATCATCCATCACGAGGACTTCGATACCCTTTGCTTTATAAGCTTCGAGGAGGGGGGACGCCTTTAAGGTTTTTTCGTCTCCACCGGTAATGTAATAGATTGCCTTCTGGTCGCTTTTCATCCGGGAGACATAGTCGGCAAAGCTGGTCCAGCCTTCTACAGCGGTGCTCTTAAAGCGTACCAGTTCCTGCAGGGTTTCCCGGTTAGCAAAATCCTGGTAGAGCCCTTCCTTAAGAGGCCGGTTGAACTGGGATATAAAGATTTCCCACTTTTCCTTATTATTGTCCGCAAGGGCCTTAAACTCAGAGAGTAGTTTCTTTACCGAAGCATTGCGGATATTCTGAAGTATCCGGTTCTGCTGAAGGATTTCTCGGCTTACATTGAGAGGCAGGTCTTCCGAATCGATGACTCCTCGGATAAAGCGGAGGTAGGTGGGCATGAGTTCCTTGTCATCATCGGTTATAAAGACCCGCTTCACATAGAGCTTGACCCCCGGTTTATAGTCCGCATTGTAGAGGTCAAAGGGAGCCTTTTTGGGGATATAGAAGAGGGTTACATATTCCAAGGTCCCTTCCGCTTTGGTGTGCACATAGAAAAGGGGATCTTCTGTATCATGGGCAATCTGTTTATAAAATTCGTTGTAGTCCTCTTCTTTCAGTTCTGTTTTTGCCTGCCGCCAGATTGCGGTCCCTGCATTGATCCGCTCAGTCTTTGTTTTGCTTCCCTTTTCTTTTCCCTTATCGTCATATTCCTTTTCTTCATAGGTCAGGTAGATGGGGAAGGCCACATGATTTGAATAGCGCTTAATAATGTCTTCGATAGTCCAGCGGTTGGCAAATTCAAGACCCTCTTCATTGAGATGCAAGATGACGGTAGTTCCATGGCTATCCCGTTGGGCAGTTTCGATTTCATAGCTTTCTTTGCCATCGCTGGTCCATTTCCAGGCCGCTTCTTCGCCGGCTTTGCGGGTAATAACTTCGATCTTATCGGCAACCATGAAGGCTGAGTAAAAACCAACGCCGAATTGTCCTATAAGGTTGGAATCTTTCTTTGCGTCGGCGGAAAGTTTTTCAAGGAATGCCCGGGTTCCCGAACGGGCAATAGTTCCTAAAGAAGTGATGAGGTCTTCCTCATTCATCCCAATACCAGTATCCGATACACTAAAGGTCTTCTGATCCCTGTTAAAAGAAATGTCGATGCGGGGATCAAACACGATGGATTTATAGGCTTCATCAGCCACGGTAAGGTATTTGAGCTTGTCCAGCGCGTCGGAAGCGTTAGAAACCAGCTCCCGAAGAAAAATTTCCCTGTTTGAATACAGTGAATGGATAATGAGGTGCAGTAATTGGCTTACCTCGGTCTGAAACTGATGCTGTGCCATGGGCAGAGACTCCTTGTTCGTGTTGATAGTAGGTAACCCGCAACGATGTTCGTCTTGAGTTCCCTTGTATAGGATGGTAATAAATATCTTGCCGCAGTGAGATATCGCGGACCTTTATAAAAATACTAAGAGAACCCTGCGAGGGGCAAGTAAAATTGTGATTATCAGGGCTTTACAAGGTGCTGTTATGAGTATTTCAGTACCTTGAGCCCCTGACCAAACTCTTCTATTATAATGAATATTATTGTTAATTAAGGTAGGCTTTTATGGCAATAGTATGGCATCCGGATACTCGGGAATTTCATCTACAGAACAGTTATGTCAGTTATATTATTTCACTTCTTCCCGATAATAGTCCTGGCCTTGCTTATTTTGGTAGACCTCTAGATCTGGAAGGCCGCTACAGCCGTCTTGTGAGGTTCGAAGACCGGGGCCTGACAACCCATCAATCCGGACTCCCTTCATCATTCTGTCTCGATTATGTACCCCGGGAATACCCTACTTATGGCCGGGGAGATTATCGTATACCGGCTATTACTTTGGAAACAGAACACGGCTTTCCTGTCATCCTCGATCTCCAGTATCGGGAACACTGGATTGTGCAGGGAAAACCATCCGTGCCAGGGCTTCCCGCTACATACTGCGATTCTGATGCAGAGGCCGAGAGCCTTATGCTAACCCTGGAAGACCCCTCATACCAGGTTCAGGTTGATGTGCACTATACCATCTTTAGGGATTATCCTGTTATTGCCCGCCGGGCAAGCATCCGTAATGGCGGGGTCCAGGCCTTGCGTATCCTGCGGGCCTATTCGGCCGTACTGGACCTGGATTCCTCTGATTGGGACTTTATTCATTTTTCCGGGGCCTGGGCCCGGGAGCGGCATGTGGTACGCAGACCCCTCGCCCCGGGCTTGCAGAGTATTGCCAGCAGTCGGGGAAGCTCCAGCGCCCAGCACAACCCGGCAATCATGCTTGCCCGGCGGGAGGCCACCGAAACCGCAGGGGAGGTCCTGGGCGCCCTCTTAGTCTATTCGGGGAACCACAGCATCGAAGTGGAGGTTGGATCCCATGGGGACACCAGGATCGCCCTGGGCATCAATCCCTTTGGTTTTAAGTGGAACCTCTCCCCCGGCGACGTTTTAGAGACACCGGAAGCGCTCTTCTGTTATACCGACCACGGGTTCGGAGACCTGTCGCTCTCAATGCATCAGCTGTTGGGCCGTCATCTGGTGCGGGGATGGTGGCGGGATCGGGAACGACCCATACTCATCAATAATTGGGAAGCCACTTATTTCCAGTTTGATGAACAGAAACTGCTCGATATCGCCCGCTCTGCGAAGGATTTGGGCATTGAGCTTTTTGTTTTGGATGATGGCTGGTTTGGCAAGCGGAACGATGACCGGAGTTCCCTGGGGGACTGGGAAGTAAACCGGGATAAATTACCCCAGGGCATCGAAGGGCTGGCCTGTAAAATCGTCGATATGGGGTTATCCTTCGGGCTCTGGATAGAGCCTGAGATGGTGAACCCCGACAGCAATTTGTACCGTCAGCATCCGGACTGGGCGGTGGGCTCTATATTGGAACGGCGTACCCTGGGGAGAAACCAGCTGGTGCTGGATATGTCCAGGCTTGAGGTGGTGGAGTACCTCTATGACACCCTAAGCCAGCTTCTGTCTCAGGTCCCCATATCGTATATCAAATGGGACATGAACCGGCATATTACGGAGCCGGTTTCCGCCGCTCTGCCGGCTGACCGGCAGGGAGAGTTTTTTCATCGATATATGTTGGGGGTCTATGAGCTGTATCGGAGACTTACAGAAGCTTTTCCCCGGGTCCTCTTTGAATCCTGTTCTGCCGGCGGAAACCGGTTCGACGCGGGCATGCTCGCCTTCGCACCTCAGGCCTGGGCCAGCGATGATAGCGATGCCATAGAGCGCCTTGCGATTCAGTGGGGGACCAGTTTTTTCTATCCGCCGAGTGCCATAGGTGCCCATGTATCGGCAGTGCCGAATCATCAGGTGGGCCGCATAACTCCCCTCTGGACTCGAGCGGGTGTAGCCTTTTTCGGTGCCTTTGGCTATGAGCTCGATCCGAACAAACTTTCTGAGTCAGACAAGGCAGAGATTCGTGCCCAGGTTGATTTTTATAAGGCCTGGCGGCGGGTGTTTCAGTTCGGCCGCTTCTATCGTCTCGCCGGTTTTTGCGCCGCCGGTGGTGCGACCGGCGGCATGACCGGCGGGCCGGCAGGGACCGGACAGGGGTGGCCGGGATCGAGGCCTGCAGGAAACTCAAATCTGGTTGCCTGGATGTCCGTGTCCGAGGATAGCCGACGGGCTGTGGTCCTCATTGTCCAGGTCCTTGCCCGGCCCAATCCCGGCTTCTACCGCATCCCCCTACGGGGCCTCGATCCTGACCTGAGCTATCAGGTCCGCTGCCGGCCCGCCCTGCCGGTTAAGGATGAAGCGGCGATTCGGTACAATGAAGGCCTCCGGCAGGGAGATGAGCTCATCAATGTGGGGCTTCTCTTAGGCGGGGACGGCTGGAATGGGCTTTCCCGGGGAGATTTTGCATCCTGGCTCTTTACGCTCGAAGGCTGAAGGCTCATACTTGGTGCATGGAGGTCCCCATGAAACGGATTTTGTTTTTTCTCTGGTACGGATTGTGGCCGATTATTTTCTTAGGTCACGGGGCCTCAATTTTCCCCGCATGATGATCCTGTTTCGGCTCGCCCATAAAGGTCAGTGTTCTGTGTCTGACATCAGTCATCATATGCAAATTTCTGCACCAGGGGCGAGCCAGCTTTTGGACAAACTTGTAGAGGTGGGCTATGTTTCCCGGGCAGAAAATAATGATGATCGCAGGATGCGGAACATCGAAATTACTTCCAAGGGTCTTGCGCTTGTTCAGGAGCTTAAGAAGGAACATCAACAAAAACTTATTACGCTCATGGAAGCGGTCCCGCTACAGGAGCGGGAACAGCTCCGGAAAAGTCTTGAGACCCTCAATAGAATACTAAGGAGTATGCAATAGCATGTCTACATTGATGAAGTACCTGAAACCCTATGGGTTTTCGATCCTTTCGGTGGTCATACTGCTCTTTGTAGAGGCCAATTTCGACCTGGCCCTGCCGGATTACATGTCCCGGATTATCAATTATGGTATCCAGCAGGGGGGCATCGATAGTCCTCTACCTAAGATTTTTGGAGAAACTACCTTCTGTCAGATGAGGTTTTTCCTGAATAAAGAAGAGTCAGCGCTCATTGCAAGGTTGTATCACCCGGTCTCTGCAGAAGCTGTAACCAGTGTCCCCCTAAAAAAGGATAGCCTGAGCTCTGCCGATCAAAAGCTTTATGAACTGCGTTCTCTTACTCAAGAAGAGCAAGACCAATTGGGACGACTTATGATCCGGGCTCTTGCTGCGGCCACAATGATGCAGAAGATGCCTGCGGGCATACAGGCTCAAGAGCAATCCCGGGCTCTGCAGGTGGAACAAACAGGCCAGCCGCATACCGACCAAGGGTCGGCCCAGATGCTGGAGCAGTTTTCCAAAGCCATGGATGCCATGGGAGACAAGGTTCTGGAACAGATGGCCATTGCCCGGATCCGACAGGAATACGAACAGCTCGGGGTAAATCTGGAACAGCTCCAGATGTCCTACATTGTCCGGTATGGTATCATTATGGTACTCATAACGCTGGGATCGATGGCCTGTATTATCCTCGTCGGGTTCCTCGCATCTAAAACGGCTGCCGGCGCGGCTAAACAGCTCAGGCATGATATATTCAGTAAGGTCATCAATTTTACCAATGCTGAATTTGATACCTTCTCGACGGCCTCGCTCATCACGAGAACCACCAATGATATTACCCAGATGCAGATGGTAACCTTTATGTCCCTGAGGATGCTCCTCTTTGCGCCGATTATGGGCGGGGGCGGGGTTATCCGTGCCCTCGGAAAGGCCCCATCCATGGCGTGGATTATCGGCCTCGCTGTACTGGTTCTTATTGGTGTCATTGGCCTTGTGTTTTCTATTGCGCTTCCCCGATTTCAGCTCATACAAAAACTAGTGGACCGGCTTAATCTGGTTGCCCGTGAAAACCTGACCGGCCTTATGGTAGTCCATGCCTTTAACCGGGAATCCTTTGAAGAAGAGCGTTTTAATCGGGCCAATCGGGATCTTACAGAGGTGAGTCTCTTTGTAAATCGTGTCATGGTTATCATGATGCCCTTTATGATGATTTTGATGAATCTCCTCAGCATCGGTATCATTTGGATCGGCAGCTATCGGGTTGCTCAGGCTGCCATGCAGGTTGGCGATATGATGGCCTTTATGCAGTATGCCATACAGATTGTCATGTCCTTTATGATGCTTTCTATGATGTTCATCATGCTTCCCCGGGCTGCTATTTCTGCTAACCGGATCGCGGAGGTTCTGGAGACCAAAGAATCAATAACCGATCCTCAACAGCCAGTTCTTTACAAGCCCGCTGGAATGCAGCGGGGTATGGTAGAGTTCCGGGATGTCTGTTTTCGCTATCCCGGGGCAGATACGGATGTGCTTTGCCATATTTCCTTTACAGCTCCTGCAGGTAAGACAACGGGCATTATCGGCCCCACCGGGGCGGGGAAGACTACCCTCATCAACCTGATACCTCGATTCTATGATGTTTCCGCTGGTTCCATATTGATTGATGGCATCGACATACGGACCATGACCCAAAAGGAATTACGAAACCTTATCGGGTATGTACCCCAACGAAGTCTCCTCTTCTCCGGTACAATAGAAGAAAATCTGAGGTTTGCCGATGAAGGTGCTTCCCGTGAACGCCTCCTCGAAGCACTCAAGGTTGCCCAGGCGGATTTTGTGTTAGAAAATCCTGAAGGACTTTCGGCGCCGGTATCCCAGGGAGGGTCGAACTTTTCCGGGGGACAGAAGCAGCGGCTGGCCATCGCCCGTGCTCTTGTTAAGGACTGCCCCATCTATCTTTTTGATGACAGTTTTTCCGCCCTCGATTACCGTACCGATGCACGGTTGCGCAAAGCCTTAGCAGAGCGGACCCGCACCAGTACCCGCATTATAGTATCCCAAAGGGTGGCTACCATCATGCATGCGGATCACATTATTGTGCTCGATGAGGGCAAGATCGTTGGTCAGGGACCTCACCAGGACCTGCTAAAAACCTGTTGTGCCTATCAAGAAATCGTTGAGTCCCAGGTTAAGGGAGAGAACATAGCATGAGCGATCAAAGACAATATATCAATGGACAAAAATCCCCCGCTGGAACGACAAGAATGATGCGTCCTGGCCAGATGATGGGCCGGGGCGGACCTATGGCAATGATGAAGGGGGAAAAGGCTAAAAATTTTAAGGGGACCATGCTTCGTCTCCTTTCAGCCCTGGCACCTTATAAAATGCGCCTTAGCATTGTCTTTCTTTTTGCAATAGCCTCCACAGTATTTAGTATCATTGGTCCTAAAATTATGGGGCAGGCTACCACAGTACTTTTGGAAGGTATATTAGCACAATTCAGCGGAAAAGGTGCTATAGACTTTACAAAAATTGCTACTATACTGCTGACCGTTTTAGCGCTTTATATTGTTGCCGCCCTGGCTTCTTTTATTATGGGTTGGATTATGGCTAGGGTTTCCACAGATCTTTCCTACCGGTTCCGAAAGCAGATCCAGGCCAAAATTAACCGGATCCCCTTCCGGTATTTTGATAGTACCACACATGGAGAGACCCTGTCGCGGATTACCAATGATGTGGATACCATTAACCACACCTTAAACCAGAGTCTCACACAAATCATCACATCCCTCGTAACAGTAGTGGGTGTTCTTGTAATGATGTTAGTGATTGATTGGCGTATGACCCTGGTAGCCCTCCTTATGATCCCCCTTTCGTTCCTCATCATCGGGTTTATAGTCGGAAAAAGCCAGAAGTATTATAAAAAACAACAGGAGTATTTGGGTCATATCAATGGTCAGGTAGAAGAAATGTATGGTGGTCATATTGTAATGAAGGCCTTTAACCGGGAGGAAAAGACTCTGACCACCTTTGATGTTACTAATGAAACCCTCTATGAATCGGCCTGGAAAAGCCAGTTCTTAACCGGGGTAATGATGCCCCTGATGAACTTTGTCGGAAATATCGGCTATGTGGGTGTAGCGGTCCTCGGTGGCTGGTTGGCTATAAAAAGGGCCATCACTGTGGGGGACATTCAAGCTTTTATTCAGTATGTCCGCAATTTTACTCAGCCGATTCAACAAATAGCCAATATCAGTAATATACTGCAACAGACCGCTGCGGCAGCAGAACGGGTTTATGAATTCCTCGATGAAGAGGAGGAAACCCTAGAGACAGAGCATCCAGTAAGCCTTACCGAAATCCGGGGAGAAGTCGAATTCAGAACCATCCGTTTTGGATATTCCAAGGACAAGCCTATCATTAAAAATTTCTCTGCCCTTGCCAAGCCTGGCCAGAAAATCGCTATTGTCGGTCCTACCGGGGCGGGTAAAACAACGCTGGTGAAACTGCTCATGCGCTTTTACGATGTGGACGATGGCATGATCCTCTTGGATGGGTATGATATCCGGACCTTCCGTCGTTCCGATCTTCGAAAGAGCTTTGGTATGGTTTTACAGGATACCTGGCTCTATAATGATACCATTTTGGAAAACATCCGTTACGGACGTCTGGATGCGACCGATGATGAGGTGATAGCAGCGGCAAAGGCCGCCTATGTGGACCATTTTGTTCATACCCTGCCCGAAGGCTATCATATGGTATTAAACGAAGAGACAAGCAACATATCCCAGGGACAGAAACAGCTCTTAACCATAGCCCGGGCCATATTGGCCGATCCGCCCATCATGATCCTGGACGAAGCGACGAGCTCGGTAGATACCCGTACCGAAGTAATGATTCAGAAGGCTATGGACCGGCTTATGCACGGCAGGACGAGCTTTGTAATCGCCCACCGGCTTTCTACCATACAGAATGCGGACCTGATCCTTGTGTTACGGGATGGGGATATCGTGGAACAGGGAAACCACAGGGAATTACTTAATCAGAATGGATTCTATGCGGAACTTTATAACAGTCAGTTTGAAGTTCCCGCGACATATGAGGGTATCTAAGAGGTTTCTATGTTAACCATTCAGGTTCTGATCGAAAATAATCTTCCCCCAGAAGTTGCACGGCCAGAGGCTCCTCAATCAGAGTTCCCTCAGCCAACGACAGCCCGTAACTTTATCGCTGAACATGGGCTCTCATTCTGGATTGAAAAGGAGGGGCACAGGCTTATATTCGATACCGGAAAAAGCGGCGCCTTTGTACAAAATGCTGAACTGCTTGGAATAGACCTCTCCTCAGCGGAAGCTCTGGTTGTCAGCCATGGCCACTATGATCATGGAGGGGGACTGCGAACTCTGGCAGAGACAGCTCATTATCGGGGGCCCCTGTGGACCGGGCCGGGCTTTTTTGATCCGAAATGGTCCAATGAAAGTCCACGCCCCCGGTATCTCGGCCTTGATGTAGACCGCCTTTATCTGGAGAGCTGTGGGATTTCCTGTCATGAACTGGAAAGGGGCAATGCACCCAGTATTCTACAACAAGGAGCCCATCAGGGACAGGCGCAAACGAGAAAGGGTGCAGTTAAAGAAATTCTGCCCGGTATCTTTATACTAGGCAATTTTATCAGAACCCATGCTGATGAAATTATCGCCCCGCGCTTTACCGTTGTGCGATCCGGGATCGGCCAGTCTCAGGCTGATACATTTGATGACGAAATCTGTGTCGTTATCCCCCTGCCCCAGGGGCTTGTAGTTCTGGTCGGCTGTGCCCATCCGGGGCTGATGAACATACTCGACACAGCTCAGCAGGTGTTCAACCAAAAACTGTATGCAGTTTTCGGAGGCTCCCATCTGGTGGAAGCCGATGAACCGCGAATTATAAGAACAAGGGACTACCTGCAACAAAATGGAGCTCCCTTTATTGCTCTGGGCCACTGTACCGGACCCCTGGCGTATGATCTTTTACAGCAGGAAATTCCACACATCCTACCACTGTATACAGGGGCGCGGTATCAGTTATAATATCAGTTATAAACCTATAAACTGTTCCAAAGGGGAATAGCCTTTTTCGTAGGCTATTCCTTAGCCCTTCAGTTTTTACTTTGTAACAAAGCTTTATGCAGGTTTTCTTCTACCTGTTTCCAGTTCACCACATTCCAGAATGCGGAAATATAATCGGCCCGCCGGTTCTGGTATTTGAGGTAATAGGCATGTTCCCAGACATCGAGCCCAAAGATCGGGATGAGTCCGTTAGTTAGGGGATTATCCTGATTGGGAAGGGCAACAAGCTGAAGTTTTTTCTCAGGATTTACTACGAGCCATTCCCAGCCGCTCCCAAAGAGGTTGGTAGCCCCCAAGGTAAACTGCTCCTTAAAGGACTCAAAGGAACCAAAGTCCCGGTTGATTAGTTTTGCTAGATCCCCCTCAGGCTGGCCTCTGCTTTGAGGTGTAAGTATGTTCCAGAAAAGCCGATGGTTATAGTGGCCACCGCCATGGTTTCGAACCACCTGTCGGATCAAGTCGGGAACCTGAGAGAGATTTTTCAGCAAATCTTCCAGACTCCATGTTTGTAGCTGCGGTGCCTGTTCTAGGGCTGCATTCAGCTTAGCCACATAGGTTCCATGGTGCTTGTCATGATGAATTTCCATGGTCTTTGCATCTATATAGGGCTCAAGAGCCTCAAAAGGATAGGGTAAAGGATCAAGTGTAAAAGCCATAAGTACCTCCTGTCTATATATTACTAATATAGTAATGTTTTGGCAAATTTCTAGATGCCTCTGAAAATTCAACTGAGTTTTTACAGGCGTTTTTATTAGATTTTGTGTAAATGTTACATGATTATCAATATATTACTGGTAGGCGTCTAATATGGTTCGTTCAGTGGCAAAAAGGTATATAATACCTATGCTTTTAGTACTTACGGTAACCATGGGAGTGTCTGCTATGGATGGTGCGGGTTCTTTTGCGTCAGATTCTTTTGCAACCCCTTCGGGAAAACTGGCAACGCTGGCTATACAATTGGGTAATTTTAAGATCCATGTGGATCCCCAAACGCGGTATACCGACTATACTAAATGGGAAAAGGCAGATCTTATTCTTATCACCCATGAACATGGGGACCATCTCGATATGAATGCGATTAAAGCCCTTTCGGGGCCGCTCGATGTAGCCTTTCTTCCTATGAACCAACCCTATACTATGACTCCAGAGCAGGTTGCTGAAGTAGTTCGTCTGATACGGCCAAAAATAGTCTATCCTTACCGCTATTCATCGACAAACCCCCGGGACCTAGAGAAATTGCTTGAAAAGGATACCTACACAGAGGTTCGGATAAGGAAGTTCTAGCATCAAGTTTGATGAGCCGCTGTTACAGCTACCAGGTGCCTCGGGTCATGCCGCCGTCGATGGTTAAGAGTTGTCCGGTTATGTATGACGCTGCCGGTGAAAGGAGCCAGCAGGCGGTGCGGCCGAATTCTTCGGTAGTGCCGTAGCGGCTCAGGGGGATTGCGGCCTCTGCCTTGCGCCGGGCCTCTTCCGGCGTACAGCCGATTCGTTCTGCTGTTGCCCTATCGATCCGTTCAACCCGGCCTGTGGCAAAGCGCCCCGGCGCAAGGCAGTTCACCCGGATTCCCTGAGGTGCCAATTCCCTGGACAGTGTTTTTGCCATGGCTACTGTCGCGGAGCGCAGTGCATTGGAGAGGATGAGGCCCTCGATGGGTTCGGTCACCGAGGTCGATGAGACAATCAGTATCGATCCTCCGCGAACAGCGAGACCTGGCAGACAGGCGCGGACCAGGCGGACCGCCGACAGCAGAAGCAGTTCAAAGGCATGCTGCCACGCCTGGTCATCAAAATCGGAGAAAAGTCCCGGCGGCGGTCCGCCTGAGTTGACCACGAGGCCGTCAATGGCCTCTCCGTAGCGGGAATGGGCCGCGGCAACCCAGGCGTCGATACTCTGAGCCTGGGTAACATCGAGCGGATATCCATCAACCTGACCGATTCCTCCCTTCCGCTGGCCTGATGAAGCCTGTAATTGTTTCAGGGCTTCCCGGACCTTATCATCACTTCTGCTGCCAATCCATACCTGTGCCCCTTCGTCCAGGACCGTCTGGGCTGTTGCGAATCCCAGGCCCTCACTGGAAGCTGCAACGAGCACGGTCTTTCCTTGTAATTGGAGGTTCATAGGATAAAGTATAAGACCGGTACGCTCATTATACAAACTTTTAGTGTTATGATGTAGGCGAAGCTTTAAACTAGATGTCATCAGAGCTTTTTCCAGCGATATAAGTTGATTTTTTTGTGGGTCACCCTGAGCAGATCCGTAAGATTTTCCTTAAGCAAAGTCTCAGGGTTTGCTTGAAGCTCCGATACAAGCATTATACTATGGTAGGTATGAAACGAAAAATAATCGGGTTTCTTGCAGCCCGGCTTGATGAGCCCTATCAGCATTCAGTGTGGAGCGGTGCGGTTGAAGAGGCTGAAAAACTTGGTATTACTCTTATTTTTTTTGGCGGTCAACGGCTGGAAAGTCCAGTTGGTTTTGAAGCTTTGGATAATATCGCCTTTAATCTTGCTGCCCGAAGTCACCTGGATGCGCTGGTTGTCATGACGAATGTTATTGGTACTTACCTGACACAGGATGAGATTCTTGTTTTCATGAACCGCCTGAAAAAGGTTCCCCTGGTATCGGTTGGTGTCGAGATTCCAGGTATTCACAGTGTTTTTATTGATAATTCAGGTGGTATGACGGCAATTGCGGAGCATCTAGTAAAGGTTCATCGGCGAAGGGAATTTCTTTTTTTAGCTGGGCCAATTAACCATAATGAATCGATCGCACGAGAAAAGGAATTTTCTCAGCATTTAAAGATGCTTTTGGGGAACGAATTTATATTACGTATCGAATATTGTAATTTCCAGGAAAACGAAGCGTGGGATACTGTAGGCAGATTAATTTCTCAAGGCCTGTCCTTCGATGCCATCGTTGCGGCCAATGACTTAATGGCTATGGGGGCCTTACGAGCATTGGCTGAAGCGGGGATTCGAGTTCCAGAAGAAGTATCGGTTACTGGTTTTGATGATACCGAGGACAGCCGCTTCAGTATTCCACCCCTTACCACTATTCGGCAGGGGACCTGTGAATTAGGACGCCAGGCAATCCGATCTTTATCCATCAATCTGGGGCTTTTGCCGAAGGCTCATATGATCATGCATCGAACCCCAGTATCTTTGGTAATACGTGAATCCTGTGGTTGTTCTTCTATTCCTGAACATGATTTTTGTAATGATCAGCGGTTACAAACCTATCAAATTGGATCAGGAGAAAACTCAGATGCTGGGGTGCTGTTGCAGCTCGCCAATGATGTGAATACTGCGTTATCCAGGGGGAGGAATCCGGCAACAATCCAATATCGTCATCTGGAAGCACCTTATCTGGAAAAGGCTCAGGTCATCATTGCCGAAGGAATTGCAAGATACCAGGCTTCACTGCGCCGGTCCGTTGAACGTCGTGCTGCGGTGCTACGAGAAATTGAGGCTTCTTTGGTTTCATCCTTTGCTTTAACCGATATTTTGTCCGCTGTTGCTGCTGGAACCCGTACCCTGGGAATTTCTGCCTGTTATTTAGCATTGTTTGAATCTAAGGGAATTACCCCTGAATGGGCTCGTCTGCTGCTGGCTTCCGAAGGGAATAAAACCAGAATTCTGGCTCCCTATGGGGTGCGATTCCGCACGGTCGATATCCTTCCCGGCGGGCTTCCGGATAATTGGAAATCCTATGTGGTGGAGCCCTTGCGGTTTGGGGAGGAACGGCTCGGGTATCTCGTGTGTACTGCGGATAGTGAGGATCGGCAGGTGTTTGAAGCGTTACGGGATCAGGTTTCAGGGGCTATCAAGGGAGCTTTGCTTATGACCGCAGAACGGGATCGTGAACGGAACCTCGAACATCAGGTACGGATACGAACCATAGAACTTTCGAGAATGAATGAGCAGTTGCGGGAAGAAATTGAACGCCGCAGGGCCCTGGAACGGGAATTATTAGATATTTCGAATGACATTATGGCCAGTATAGGCCGGGATATTCATGATGATCTATGTCAGAATATAGCGGGAATTGGTTTAATGGCCGCAATCCTGGAGGGTAATTTGCGCCGCCTTGATGGTCCCGGTGCGGCAGAGGCTGCCAATGCAGCTGCTTCTATTGCTCATGCGGCAAGTAAGACGGCTTCTCAGGCAAAGGGTATGGCCCGGGGCTTGTATCCTGCGGAATTGGAAGCCAAAGGGCTTGTTGCTGCGGTAGGAGAACTGGTAAAAGCAGCACAGAATCGGAGTAATATGGCGATAACCCTTGAGGTCTCTCCAGGGTTTACCATAAAAAACTCCGAAAAAGCCTTGCATCTGTACCGGATTATCCAAGAAGCTTTAAATAATGCGGTAACCCATTCTAAAGCTTCTCATATTCAGGTTTCATTAAAAGGAGATCGAGAATCTGTCGAAGTAATGGTTGCGGACAATGGAATTGGCTTTAATCCTCAAAGGGTTCAAACAGTTGGATTGGGGCTTAGGATCTTAAAATATCGTTCCAGTCTGATCGGTGGAGAGTTAAGAATCAGAGCTCTGGATCCTGGTTGTTGTGTATCCTGTCGAGTAGTGAGGTAATGATATGTCTTTACGGAAATCTTTTATTGTTGTAGATGATCATCCCCTGTATCGTCATGGGGTAGTTGATCTTATTGTTCAGGAATTGCATCTGGAACCGGTTGGTGAAGCTGGTTCTATTCCCGATGCGATGGCTTTACTTCAGAAGGTAAAACCGGATCTCGCTATTGTCGATATTTCACTGCAGGATAAAAATGGTTTGGAGCTGGTAAAAATTATTAGAAGTGAATACCCTTCTGTTGTTGTCCTCGTTGTATCCATGCATGAAGAAAATCTGTATGGAGAACGAGCCTTGTCCGCCGGTGCTTCGGGGTATGTTATGAAACATGAGCCGCCTCAGAATTTATTGAATGCGGTTCGCACCGTATTGGAAGGCAGGGTTGCAGTTAGTGATAACCTGAGAGAACGGATGCTTTCTGGTATTGTAGGGGGACGCCATTCCGGGGATCCAATCAGTCGTCTCTCCGACAGGGAGCTTGAGGTGTTTGGTTTAATTGGAAGGGGCTATGGTGCTGCTGAAATTGCTGAACGATTACATCTATCAGTAAAGACGGTCAATGCTTATCGAGATCATATTAAGGAAAAACTAAATATATCTACTGCCGCGGATTTACGTCGATATGCGGTTGAATGGATTACTGAAAAGGATAAATAAAACACTTCCATAGGTAAAATGGCCGATAGGCAAATTAGCTTCAAATCCGATAGTGTAAGGCGTTCAAGCTGTGTATCCTGGCTTTGGAGGAAAAAATGGGCCTTCGTGTTTCAGAAAATGATTTTTATTCTTTACACGGTATGTGGGGTGCTTATGCATCGTTAATTCTGGGGAGAATTGGTAAAGGCGCCGGTTTGGTCATAGGAAATGTACAACCTCCTCAACGGGGTTTATTTATTGGTTATCGATTAGGAGCAGAAACACCTTGGATTTTACCCTTTTGTCCTGAAACAAAAATAGGTCTTGATGCAAGTGCCTATGTCGATCCTGATGCACCTGCGAAACCGATGCTTTCCCCTGCGGATTTTTCGTATTTTCCTCAAGAAACTATTGAACGTTCACTTTCGTTAAGTGGTGAAGAATGGAAGGCGGGTTTGCTTTCTTTCAAAGTAACCTCATTTTTTGGTTCTGTTGCGGATCCTGTATCTGCAGATCCATCTCTGCTCCGTCAGCAACTTCGTCCTGCCCTCTACATAACACTGACCTTTGATAATTCAAAAAAATCAGAGCCCTTAATCGGGGTTTTTGGAATGCAAGGTGTACGTCGCCCCCTTTCAGACAGCACCAATGGTACGTTGCTCGGTTTTGCTCATGGTACAGAATGGGGTTTTGCCTGTTTGCCTGATGAATCTATTGAAGAGGTTATGGATTGGAGGGCTATTGATGCAGCCTTTAATGGGAATCGTCCCATCCGCCGTCTTGCATCTGAAGGAGTTCTGAGAATTAAGGTAAATCCTGGTGAGACAAAAATGGTGCATATTGCTCTTGGTGTATATCGAGATGGCATTATTACATCAGGACTTCGTACACAGACCTACTATTCCAGCCTCTTTCAGGATCTGGAGGAAGTCCTCGATTCTGCCCTGAGGGATACAGCTTTCATGTTAGCCACGGCTGCTGAACTTGATAAGGGGCTTGAACAGTCCAGCCTTTCGGATGACAAAAAATTCCTTTTGTCCCATGCGGTTCATAGTTACTGTGCCAATACGGAACTGTTGATTTCTGAAAAGGGTGATCCGGTATTCATCGTCAATGAGGGAGAATATCAGATGATGAATACCCTTGACTTAACCGTGGATCAGGCTTTTTTTGAACTTGTGTATTCACCCTGGACCGTAAAGAATGAGCTGGATTTTTTCTTAACCCGTTCATCCTACAAAGATGCCTATGGAATTGCCTTCTGTCATGATCAGGGAGTAGCCGATAGTTTTACCCCTGTAGGGACATCTGTTTATGAACTCCCCCATCTTTCAGAATGCTTCAGTTATATGAGCTTTGAAGAGACCTTAAATTGGGTGTTAACTGCCTGTTTGTATATAAGTAAAACTGGGGATATACAGTGGTTCTCTGAAAACCGGCACCATCTGGAAGCCTGTCTTGCATCAATGAAGACACGGGATAAAAACCAGGATGGTATCATGGATATCGATTCAGATAGATGTGCTGGTGGGTCAGAAATTACAACCTATGATTCCCTCGATGTCAGTCTTGGTCAGGCGCGAAACAATCTTTATTTAGCGGTTAAATCCTGGGCTGCCTATGTTTGTATCGAAGCGCTGTTCAGGCAGTATGCATCGGATAGTGTGCATATCATAGAATCTGCTCGTATATCTGCCCAATGGGCCGCTAGTACCATTCAATCCCGCATGTTGCCAGAAGGATATATCCCCGCGGTGTTTGAATCGGACAATAGATCCAAGATAATTCCAGCTATCGAGGGACTTGTATATCCCTATATTTGTGGGTGGCCCGAGCTTGTATCTGAACAGGGCCCATTTGGTTCTTTTGTTAAGACCTTGCAAAAACATCTGCAGACCGTACTGCAGGCCGGTTCCTGTTTGGATTCTGTATCTGGTGGTTGGAAACTTTCATCGACAAGCCATAACACCTGGCTTTCAAAAATATTTGTAAACCAGTTTGTTGCAGAAAACATACTTGGCTTTACAGATCCCGAGTTGTATCGGGATGCAGTTCATGCAAAGTGGTTGCGCAATGGAAGCGCTCAATGGGCCGCGACTGATCAGGTTCATTCTTCCGATGGTCACGATATGGGTTCACGTTTATATCCGCGGCTGGTAACCTCAATTTTGTGGTACAGCTATATGGGGACCTCTAAAAACTGCAGTTTTTAGAGGTCCCCATAGGTAAAATGTCCTAGGGAAAAAATCGACATTAGCCCTATGCCCGTTCCAGGGAAAGGGCGGCATCATAGATGTCATCCTGTAAAGGATTTTATTCGACCGTTCAGGTTGAAAAATTATAGGAGGGCACAATGATGAAAAAGATGTTCAAGTTCGGATTGCTGTTGGTGTCAATGCTAACAGCATCAACCATGCTGTTCGCCTCAGGTCAGCAGGCTCAATCAGGACAGACCTCTGGCGGGAAACAGGTAAAAATTTCCTTCTGGCACATCGGTACCGCACCAACTGATAAGGGATTTTATCAGGGTGTGGTAGATGAGTATATGAAAGCTCATCCGAATGTTACCATCGAAGTTACTATTCTGGAAAATGAAGCCTTCAAGAGCAAGCTTACTACAGTTATGCAATCTGGAAACCCACCGGATATTTTCCACAGCTGGGGTGGTGGTGTGCTTGCTGAATATGCGAAAGCCGGTCTATTAAAGGACATTACCCAGGAAGTAAAGAGTTCTGGTTTCTATGATACCATGGCTCCTGGTGTTTGGGGTGTTTATTCCTATAATGGTAAAATTTATGGAGCTCCCCATGATATGGGTGCAATCACGGTTTGGTATAACAAAGAATTGCTTGCCAAAGTTGGTTATACTTCTTTCCCCAGCGACTGGGATGAATTTATCATCCTTGTAAAGAAACTCAAAGCTGCTGGAATTACTCCGATTGCTCTTGGTGGTGGTGATAAATGGCCTGCTATGCATATCTGGTCATATATCGCACTGAGGCTCGGTGGAGGAGAACTCTTTGAAAATACCTTCTCTGGAAAAAATAAGGCCGGATTTAAGGATCCCACCTTTGTAAAAGCTGGTCAGATATTGGCGGATCTGGCAGCACTGAAACCTTTCCAGGATGGCTTCCTTGGGGCAACCTACAATGATGAAGCGGCGCTCGTCGGTAATGGTGTGGCCGCGATGGAAATTATGGGCCAATGGGCTCCCAATGTGCAAAATGACAGCTCAACCAGCAAGAAAGGACTGGGTGATAAGCTTGCTACAGCTCCATTCCCGATGATTAAAGGTGGAAAAGGAAAAATCACCGATGTAATCGGCGGTGGAAATGGTATGGCTATTGGGAAGAATGCACCGATAGAAACCCTTGATTTTCTGAGATTCCTGGACAGCAAAGAAAACAATGCTAAGTATGCTACTATTGCTGGTATTATCCCCACTGTTAAAGGTGCTGAGGTTGGCATTACCGATCCGAATGCTAAGCTGGTAAAGAGCATTGTTGATAAGACAACCTATTACCAACTGTATCTTGACCAGTTCCTTTCTCCTGCAGCCGGTGCAGCAGTAAATGATGCAGTACAGACCATTCTTGCTGGCACTGCAACACCTGAACAGGCCTGTGCTGCAATACAGGCAGCCTATGAACAGTCCAAATAAGTTCTATCTGATTTAAAAACTTTTTGCTGGTTAATTACGTCCGGCAAAATAAAGAACATGTCCGGAAGACGATAAGTTTTCCGGACATGCTATTGTTTTAATCTGCAACAGGAAGCATCATGAGAAAGAAGCTTAATCAGATACCGTTGTTAATATTTTTACTTGGACCAGCACTAGTTCTCTTTACATTCTTTGTAATAGTACCAGTTTTCAGGGCTGCATATTTTAGCTTGTTTAAATGGAATGGATTTGGTCCACTCACTGATTTTCGTGGTATTAAAAATTTTGTAATGCTGTACAACGACAAGATATTTCATAAGGCAATAATTCATAATTTTGTAATCATGGCGGTATCTCTTATAGTAGAAATTCCCCTTGCATTATATGCTGCACTTATTCTTGCCAATAAAGATTTTAAACTTGCAGTTGTTTTTCGTACGTTTTTTTTCCTTCCTTATGTTCTTTCAGAAGTAATTACAGGGATACTTTGGCAATTTATATATAATCCCCAGTATGGACTAGTGAAAGCCATTTCAACCTTTATTGCTCCCGGTTCTCCAGTACCTGCATTTTTAGCACACCCGAATACAGTACTTGCAGCTATCCTTATTACTATAATATGGAAGTATTTCGGATTTCATATGTCCATTCTAATTGCAGGTCTACAGGATATTCCTGATGAAATTAAAGAAGCAGCAAAAATTGATGGTGCAACAGAAGGTCAGACTACCAGAAAAATTGTATTACCCCTTCTGAGGCCTACCCTGCTTATTTCTATATTCTTCTCTATTGTCGGATCCTTTCAGGTCTTTGATGTTGTCTGGGCAATGGGTAAGGGGGATCCGGTAAATTCAGCCGAAACGATGGTCACCTACCTCTATAAATTTGGTTTACAGCGGCTCAATATTGGCTATGGGAGCGCAGTTGCGGTTACCATCTTTTTACTAAGCTTGATATTCAGTTTAGTCTATAACCGACAGCTTATTAAAAATGAGGAGCGATAAAGTATGATGAAATCTAATTCATCACAGCGATACCTGCGACATGTCATTCAAACTTCTTTTTGTATAATCCTTTCCCTTGTGGTCCTCATTCCGATATATATGGGATTTGTTGGTGGTTTAAAATCAAATGGGCAGCTATTAACTGATCCGGTAGGGCTACCAAACCCTCCCTATTATGAAAATTATATAAATTTGTTGAATGGAACCCTTGGAACATTCTGGAGATCCCTTTTCAATTCTGTACTTGTTGCCGTCGGTACTGTTGGTATAACCCTGGTAGTATGTGTACTTGCAGCCTTTGCATTAGCCCGTGTACGGTTTCATGGCAGAGAACTCATTAAAAACTATTTTATGTTAGGACTGCTGTTCCCACTGGCTGTTGCAATTCTCCCGTTATATTTACAGGTAAAGAATTTAAATCTTCTCGATAATTATTTAGGGGTTATTCTCCCCCAAGTCGCATTTCAGATACCTATGACGGTTCTCTTGTTGAGGGGCTTTTTTCTCGGTATTCCTCAAGACTTGGAAGATGCCTGTGCGATTGATGGCTATGGTCCCCTTGGTTTTCTTGTTAATATGATTATTCCTCTTTCTACGCCTATTCTTGCTACAAGTAGTATTATAGTTCTCGTTTCAAGTTGGAATAATTTTTTCTTACCCCTCCTCGTATTCAATAATGAAATACGATACACACTTCCAATGGGTGTTATGAATTTTCAGGGGCAACATGCAGCAGATTGGAATATGATTCTTGCATACCTAAGCCTCGCTATAATTCCTGCAATCCTTCTTTTTATCACATCTCAGAAATACATTGTTGCAGGTCTGACAGGCGGAGCTATCAAGGGATAATTAAAAAACCGTTTCTTCTTCCTCCTGAGCCGGTTATAATGGATTGCCATATAACCGGCTCTTCTTTTAATCAAAATTGATGAAATGCAGTTGCACTGCAAGGATTCTCCTTTTACAATAGGTATACCGATAATGGAGGACTTTATGAAACGAACTATGTTATTTGTATTAATGGGCCTGATGATTGTTAGTGGAACCGGCTTTGCCCAGCAAAAATTCATCGCCATTGGAACCGGTGGTGCCGCAGGAACCTACTATCCCCTGGGCGGAGCCATGGCAGAAATCTGGAATAAAAATATAAAGGGGATGAACGCCACCGCTCAAACTACTGGTGCTTCTATTGCAAACATCAATCTGCTTCGGGAAAACAAGGTAGATATTATTTTTGTTCAGAATGATGTGGCCTTTTATGCGCTGAACGGCACTGAACTTTTCAAAGACAAGGCTTTTAAGGAACTCCGCGGCATGGCTTGCCTCTATGATGAAACGATCCAGCTTGTTGCCCTGGCCGATTCGGGCATCAAAGCCGTGGCTGATCTGAAGGGTAAGCGGGTATCCGTCGGCGCTGCCGGTTCTGGAGTAGAAGCCAATGCCCGCCAAATTCTGGAAGCCGCTGGTCTCACCTATGATGACATTAAAGTCCAGTACCTCTCCTTTGCCGAATCGGCCAGCAACCTAAAGGATGGCAATATTGATGCGGCCTTTGCCACCGCCGGTTACCCCACCGCAGCGATCCAGGATTTAGGTGCATCACGGAAGATTACCATAGTTCCCATAGACGGTGCTGTGGCAGATAAATTGATGAAAAAGTGGTCCTTCTATAGTGTGACGGTTATTCCTGCGAATACCTATCAGGGTGTTACTGCCGATGTAAAGACCGTATCGGTTAAATCCATGCTGGCGGTAAGTTCCAAGCTCCCCGCCGATACGGTCTATGAGCTGCTTAAGACCATGTATGCCAATACGGATCGGCTCGTAGCTGCCCATAAGCAGGGATCTAATATTAAAGTTGAGACAGCCAAGGTTGGTATGTCGATTCCACTCCATGTGGGTGCAGAAAAATTCTTTGCGGAAGTGAAAAAGTAATATTGAAACTGTTAAGGTTTGTGATACCGCTCCATCTCTTCTCGTACAAGAGTTTGGAGCGGTGTTTTTTACTACTACTTAGTCTTACGAGTCCTTTAGGTTTTGTGCCAGCACAGGAACAACCTGTTACTTACAAACTTTGTATTAATCAGGGAGGATATCCTGTAGCTGAACTTCCTTTACCTTCTTCAGGTGAATTTATACTTACCTATGTGCATTCCATTCACAAACGGCCTGTTTATGAATACTTTAGAGCAGACCAGGGACTATTGGTCCTATATGAATTACGATATGATACAACCTCTACAGGAATGCCCTTTGATGCTGAAGGTGGGTTTCGTATGGAAAATGGCCTTTTTATTGTAACCATGAACCGTCATTTTCAAACATTACCACTTTTTGTTTCTCCGGTTCCTGGACATGGTGTTATAATCGATAGGCACTTGTATCTCTTTACAGAATGGGTTACAGAAGATACAGCTCTGGAACTTAGTGTTAAAGGACCATAAGTCCGGCACTCTAAGTTGTTAACCTTAAGTGCTCAGCCTTTTGGTTTTAGAAACCAAGCTAAGCCGTTTATGCTACTTTATAATGAGGATGGATACTGATGGAAACCGTAACAGATAGTCAGGATATTTTAAAAAAATTTGATAAAGAAGCGGATTATCGCAGCTTAAAAGGATTTGGAGCAAAATTGATATCCGCCCTGGCGATTAGCTTTGCGGTTTTTCAATTATATACCGCAATCTTTGGTGTCCTCGATGCAATGATTCAGCGTTCTGTACACCTTTCTTTTGGGCTTTGTCTTATTTTTCTTTTATATCCAACTAAAAAAAGCTGGGCTCGGGATCGGATCCATCCTATTGATGCAGTGCTAGCTGTTTTGGGGGCTCTTGCGCCGCTCTATATTGTGGCCTTTTATAAAGAACTGGTACAGCGGGCTGGAATGACTACTACCTTTGATATTGTTGCTGGAATTATCGGCTTACTGCTGGTTTTGGAAGCGGCCCGCCGGGTGGTCGGGATCCCTATGGTGGTAATTGCATTGGTATTTATTGCGTATGCCCTGGCTGGACCTTATATTCCAGGGCGGCTTGCCCATCGGGGGGCTGATTTTTCAACCCTGGTGGGGCATCTTTTTTTTACCACAGAAGGAATCTTTGGTATCCCGATAGGAGTTTCCAGTACCTTTATCTTCCTTTTTATCCTTTTCGGCGCTTACCTTGAACGTACCGGTTTAGGCCAATTCTTTATTGATCTTGCCAATGCCGTAGCGGGCTGGACCGCCGGTGGACCCGCAAAGGTTGCAGTACTGTCCAGCGGTCTTATGGGGACTGTTTCCGGCTCATCGGTGGCTAATGTGGTGGGTACCGGCAGTTTTACTATTCCTATGATGAAAAAACTGGGGTACAAGGGCGAATTTGCCGGAGCGGTAGAGGCTACCGCGTCCACCGGCGGTCAGCTTATGCCACCCATCATGGGAGCAGCAGCGTTTTTAATGGCTGAATTTACCAGTATCCCCTATTCCAGGATTATTGCTGCAGCGGCTATTCCGGCGTTACTCTACTATCTTGGCGTCTGGGCTGGAGTCCATTTCGAAGCCCGTCGCCTGGGACTCCGGGGGCTTTCTAGGGAAGAACTACCAAAATTAAAAACCATCATGCTGGAGCGGGGTCATCTTATGATACCCCTCGTGGTCATTGTGTATCTTCTTGTTTCCGGTTATACCCCCATGAAGGCAGCTTTGTGGGCTACAGTTTTATCAATTCTTGCTTCCTGGCTACGCAAGGCGACCAGGATGAAACCGATCGAGATTATTCGGGGTCTCGAAGCGGGATCCCGGTCTGCTTTAGGTATTATCGCTGCTACTGCCTGTGCTGGAGTTATTATCGGTGTGGTGACCCTGACGGGGCTTGGTTTAAAGCTTGGGTCTCTGCTAGTTGATCTTGCCCATGGACAGCTTTTGCCCACCCTTTTCTTTACCATGGTTACATCCATAGTACTCGGCATGGGGGTTCCTACAACAGCGAATTATGTTATTACCTCTACAATCACCGCTCCGGCAATTGTTATCATTTTAAGTAAAATTGCAGGTATCGATACGGGTGTTGTTGCTCCTGCGGCCATAATTCTACCTGCCCACATGTTTGCTTTTTACTTTGGTATTATTGCAGACGTTACACCACCGGTAGCTTTAGCTGCCTTTGCTGGAGCGGGAATTGCCAAGGCGAATCCTTTAAAGACTGGTCTGAACGCCTCTAAGCTGGCGATAGCGGCATTTTTAGTTCCCTATATCTTTGTCATGAATCCGCAAATGTTGCTTTTTAATGTTACTGCACCAGGGTTAATATGGATGCTGGTGACCAGCATTATCGGGATTCTCGCCCTTGCTGCGGGTGTAAATGGATTCTTTAAAACCAATATGTCCTGGTATGAACGTGTAGCATCTGCTGCAGGCGGTATTATGCTTGTATATCCCGGCATAAGCACAGATCTCATTGGCGCGGCTATTCTGCTTCTTGTGTTTTATATCAAGAATATAAAGCTCATCGTAAAAGCTAAGAAAATTCAGGGTTGCGAACGCCTCGAGAAACTCATTAAAGAAAGCAATGTAGATGCTAAATAGGTAATGTTTTGGCTTCTTAATGATTGTTATAAAGCCTTTTATATGTATTGTATTTTATATATTGACAATATGTTTATTAATATATATTAATATAGATATATATAAGGCCGGTATAGAAGGAGTAACAACCATGAATGTAAAAGTAGAACCCCATCGCTGTCCTCAGAACCATCCCTGCCCGGTGGTTCGGGTATGTCCCATCGGAGCCATAAAACAGAGGGGTTACGCAGCACCTGAAATTGATAAGTCAAAATGCATTAACTGCGGTCGCTGTATAAGATATTGCGGCTATGGAGCAATTCGCAGCGCATGAAAAGATAAGAGGGGATAGAAACTAGTTCTTTGCCCTTATCAGAATAGGAGACTTAGTCCGAAGGCTGACCAACCTGAAACGGCGAATGTTCCGGCGATAATCAGTAAAAGCCTATATCGGTTACGGGATTGTTCCAGCCGTTTCAGTTCCTGTTCTGCTGCTGTCTTGTAATTGTTGAAGGATTGTTCCAAGCTCTGCAAGGAGTCTTCCGTTTTCTGTAAGGAGTCCTTCAGCTGTTTCGATTCCTGCAGTGATGTTGTTACATTCAGTCTGAGCTCGATCAAGCTGCTTTGCAAGGCTTTCAGTTCTGCCTGCAGCTGTTCGAGCTCTGTTTTCGAGGCCTTCAGCCTGTTCTCTAATTCGGATGAGTTCTTCCTGGAGTTTTCCAGCTCGTTCTTGAGCCGTTCGTTGAGCCTGCCGAGCTGCATCGAGATCTCGGTAAGCCGTAAGAGCTCGTTCTCGTAATAGTTGTCGGTCTGATTCGGTTCTTCGCCAAAGGATAAAGCCGGTGACCAAAGCACCCACAACAAAGCCCATAAGAAAAACGCCAAAGAGAATTTTCCCGTTTTGAATATCTTGAACCATCTTGAATAAACCCGCATAGAAATTAATTAATTTTACAATGACATATCAAAATTGATGAGTACCTTAATAAAAAATCGAAGAGTACTTTTATAAAATATTATTATTTATTATAAACTCTTTGTAGATTTGTGATTTTAATCATGAATTGCGTTACTATTATAAGTATCGTTTTTATGTATTCTTTGTATTCAGGGCAGGGGGATATATGGGTGGAGTTGGTTGTTATAAGAAATCAACCTTGATTGTTGTTGTTTCTGTGCTTGCATTTTCCTGCAGTACCTTTCAGACCAATCAGTTTATACAAAATAACTTATCACAGGAAGAGAAAGCTGAAATTATCTTTCAAAAAGGTTTGCAGCTTTATAATACCCGGCTTGTTGAGCAAAACGATATAACCGCAATTCCGGAGGTTCGCAGTTATTTTGTTGCCGCCCTCCGGGCAGATCCAGAACATCTGAAAGCTCAGGAATATCTTATAAAAACGGATACCTTCAAGACAAAGCGCTTTGAGGAATATCTTGCTAGAGCGAAAGCTTTATATGAGAAAAATAACAGGACCGATATTGAAGATTATGAAATGATTGTTGCAATTAAACATGCTCAGGAAATTGATAGTTCTAATAATGATATTAATAAGTTACGGTCTGATACGGGAGATGTACGGAAACAAGTACTTCAGCGTCGTATACAGCACCTTACAGAACTGGAACAAGCTATTCGGAAATCAAAAACAAAAATAGAATTACATAAACAATTAGGTGTTGCTGTTCGGATCATGAAAGAAATTACTACAATAGATGCTTCAAATAAAGATGCCCTAACAATAAGGAAATCTATAGATGGCTATGTAACATCAGTTGTTTTAGCAGATACCAACGATGCAACTAATAAATTAAAGCAAAAAAAATATCAGGATGCAGAATTAGCTCTCATTAATGCTGAAAAAACTTATGGCGCCTTACAAAAGACGCCTTTACCTGAGTTGAGTAAGACAAAATATCAACTCTATTTTTCCTGGGCGGAGAGCTTATATGCGGAAAAAAAATACCAGGCTGCAGAAGTTCGAATCAATACAGCATTACAGGTGGAAAAAAACCCGGAAGCTGTAGAACTGAAAAACAAGATCGCCAAAGGGACGGGCACTGTTACTACAACCACCACTAAACCAGCCGCCTCAGGTAAAACAAAAACAGCGGTTCCCCAACGGGATTATGATGCTGAATTACCGGATCTCTTAGTGATTATCGATGCTACTATAGAAAAAGGGAATCTCGTGAAAGCATGGGATCTGGTAAATACCAATATGATTCAGCTTAAAATGCAGAGTAATAAAACTAAGTTGGCGTCCCGAAAAACGGTAATCCTGGAAAAGGTAAAAGAACTATATGAAGATTCAGTGGTGGCATTTAACAGTGAAGATTATGAGACTGCGCGGGATGGTTTTAGAACAATAGTCCGTATCAATCCGGGATATGAGCAGGCCCAGGCCTATCTGGATAGGGCAAATACGAAATTACGGGTCCTTTCCGGCAATGATTAGGAGCGTTTCTATGAATGAAACGAAACCAAGTCTGTCTTCCCTTTTGGATGCTCTTGCTGGTCTTATCTGTATTGCATGGTTTTTCTTTCCCATTGTCGCAGGCCCTGTGATTGATGCTGGTTCCCGCCAGCTCTTTTTCCCCTATTCAATGCCGATTCTCGTTATACAGCAGGAAGGGTTTAATGCTTATACTTTGATCTTATTGCTCCTCTATCTCATTCCGCTTTTTTGCATTTTTAGAATACTCTGCCTTTTTATTCCATCCCGCTTTGGCAGTCTTGCTTTGCCAGAACATTTTGGAATCAGTGCTTTACGAGTTTTTGTTACTATTCCCATGATAATCACGTGGATTGTCCCTTTGATACGATATGCCGATTCTTCTGTATATTTCGAAGGTCTTCCCATCTGGATCTATCTATTCGCAGGATTTACCGTAGCTGCCAACATTATCTCTGTTGTGTTTTTTTTAAAATTACTCAACAAACGGGACCAATTTGTTCGAGAATATAAGGAGTTTAAAAAAACTTTTGAAAAAAGTACCATTCTTGCTTTTATTTTTCGAATTAGAACCAAGCTGTTTATATCGTTTATTGGATTAATTACCCTTATTATTGGGGTCCTCGCCTTTTCTTTGTTGCAGAGCTATAAAAACACGATTGTCAAAGCAGTTTCCGATGGAGCTCGAAGTCAGGTTGAACAGGCTTCATCAATTTACCGGGTAAACCTTGGGGACCCTATTGCCATGTTTGAATACCTGAACCGTCAAGTTGAACTTAATAAACGAGCAACATTTCCTCATCAATATCTTTCTATGTATACTGATTTAAAGACTACTCAATATCTCTCTGAATCATTGGAGATAAAATCCAATTTTAAACTAGAATTTTCAACCTTTGCTCCTAATTTACACTTTCCTGCTTTTCCTGAATTGAAAGCTGAGGAAGCTGTTCAATACTTAAAGGCTTATAACAAAAGTAAATCAGTAGTTAGTATCTATGATTCTAAAACAGATCAGCGCCTCTTTATAGGGCCTATTCTTAAGCCAGAATCTGTTAAAGTCGGTGATGCCAGGATTCGCCAGGAACGGCTTCTTGGTTTTTCTGTAATGGCCTTTCAGGAATCGGTTATTATGAAACCCTATTTTAAAACAAGGATATTTGTGATGGTGCTAACCCTGCTCTTTCTCTATCTTGCTATTATTTTGGTCTATCTTATTGGGAATTATATTGTAAATCCACTTTTGTTCCTCAGGATGAATGTCAGAAAAATCTCGGATAACCTGCAGTCTATGATTCGGGGAAATACCAGGATTTCATCTCATGCCCTAGTATATGCCGATTATATTCGCAGTAAGGATGAAATTAAAAGCCTTTCCAATGAAATTGGGAATATGGTGACCGTTCTTAAAGGCGTGATTCCCTATATTTCTGCTTCCACCTTAAAGCAAGCAGAGAAGGGGATCGTCAGCAGCAGTAACCGGGAACTTGCTTTTTTATTTACTGACATGCGTGGTTTTACATCCCTTTGTGAAGGCCTTGAGCCTGATCAGGTTGTATCAATTCTTAACCGATATCTCGATTTGGAAACAGAAATCATCCTTCAGAACCACGGTGATGTGGATAAATTCGTCGGTGATGAAATGATGGCCTTTTTTGATGGCCCCCGTAAGGAACTGCATGCTTGTAAGGCTGCCATGCAGATCCGTCATGCAATGATGCAGGAACGGGATAAACGGCAAAAGGAAGGGCTTCCTGTGGTTAGTATTGGAATAGGTATCAATTCGGGACCGGTGGTCTTTGGTTCTGTAGGAGCCCGGGATCGGATGGATTTTACTTCTATTGGAGATACGGTAAATCTCGCGGCACGACTGGAAGGAGCAAACAAACAATATAATTCCAAATCTATTATCACCGAGGCTGTGTTCGATAAGGTTCAAGATACATTCCTTTGCAGGGAACTGGATTTTATAGCCGTGAAGGGTAAGCAAGAACCGGTCCGGATTTTTGAGATTTTGCAGGAAAAAGCGAAGGCACAGGCTAAGTTAATGCAAATAAAAGAACTCTTTGAAAAGGGACTTGCCGCGTACCGCAAGCAGAATTGGAAAACGGCCGCTGCAGCCTTCAGTAAAAACATAGAACTATTTAAGGATGGACCTTCCGAGGTATTCCTGAAGAGGGTTATCTACTTTGACAAAAATCCGCCCGGAAAGGACTGGGATGGAGTATTCCGGGCTACCGAAAAATAGTATGGTGAAAGCATCAGCGCGGTATTAGTTTTTCAGTAAGGATGTACCTATTTTATGATACCGCACAACAGCTACATCAGTTTCTCGAGCTGCTCCAGGGCAGCCCGCCAGGAAAGGGCCGCACATTTTAGGCGTACCGGAAGTCGGGCAACGCCCTGAAATGCTATGGCATCACCTAGGGTATCCAGTTCAGCTACATCTTTTTCACCCCGCAGAACTGCCAGGAACAGTTCTACCATTGCTTTTGCTTCTTGGGGTGTTTTGCCCTGGAGCAGCTCTGCTAGCACATCGGCGGAACTCATCGATATGGAACAGCCAGTGCCATCAAAGGCCGCCTCTGTAATTCTTCCATCGGCCCCTACTATTATAGCGACCCGTACTTTATCTCCGCAGGAGGGGTTTTGCACATAAGGAAGGTTATCCAGAGGCTTCTTATACCGGGGATTTTTATAATGGTCTCTGATGATTTCTTCATATAGATTTTCAAAGGTGTCGCTCATAGTTATAAGAGTTCCTTATGGGCTTTTTGAAGTATCTCTGCAATAGTAAACACTTCTTCTCTTGTGTTGTAGGCTCCAAAACTGAAACGGGCTGAGGAAACTACCCCAAGCCGTTGAGCTAAGGGGTGAGCGCAGTGATGTCCGGCCCGGACTGTAATCTTATGGCGGTTCAGATATGCAGCCAGGTCGTGAGCATGAACACCTTCCAGAGTAACTGACACAATACCGGCCCGAGGCCCCAGGGGAAAACCAGGTTGCGCACCAAGAATACGAAGCCCCGGGATGAGGCTTATTTCATCAATTAAAAGCTGCCCTAATTCCGATTCATAGTTCCCTGCTGCTTGATGTCCAATTGAACTGAGCCACCGGGCAGCCTCTGCCATACCGACCGCCTGGGCTATGGGTGGAGTGCCTGCTTCAAACTTATAGGGGACTTCATTGGGGGTAAAGCCTTCAAGTCCTACCTCACTGATCATATCTCCCCCGCCCATGAAGGGGGGAAGTGCCTCGAGCCACTTCCGCGTTCCATAGAGAAGTCCGATACCAAAGGGCCCGTACATTTTGTGTCCAGAAAAGGCAACAAAATCGGCGTCCAGTTCTTTTACATTAATCGGTTCAACCGGAATAGCCTGGGCGGCATCGAGCAGGACCGGGACTCCAGCAGAATGGGCCTGGGCTATGATATGTTCTACATGATTTCTGGTGCCGAGCACATTGGATATCATGGTAACGGCTATGAGTTTGGTTCGTCTGTTCAGCAGTTGAGGGAGGATATCTAAGTTCAGGATGCCATCATCATAAATGGGTATATACCTAAGTTTAATACCACGGCGGCTGGCCAACTGCTGCCAGGGTACGATATTCGCATGGTGCTCCATTTCAGTAAGGATGATTTCGTCTCCCGCAGAAAGAGTTTCCCCAAAGCTATGAGCTAGAAGGTTGATAGCCTCGGTGGTCCCCCGAGTGAAAATGCACTCCTCTGGCTTAGCACCGATAAATTCGGCTATGGTTTTCCGGGCTTCTTCATAGCGGCTCGTAGCTTCTTCGCCGAGGGTATAAATTGCCCGATGGACATTGGCACAGGATCGTGTATAAAAATCTTGTTCCGCTACAAGCACTCTTGCAGGTTTCTGGGTTGTGGCCCCATTATCTGTATAAATAAGGTCAGGGTATGCATGGAAAATAGGGAACTCTGCCTTAAGAGCCTTGGCGAACTTGCTGTTTTCAACAGAAGAAGCGGTGCTGGAAAAGACCCGCTGATCCGTTTCGGTCATAAGGTTCATCATGCTACCTCAGAAAGGAAACTTTCGGAGTTCAACAAAAAACTGGCTGCAGCCAATTCTGCTTCTTCTGCCAGGGAAGGAGGAAAGCGGTCCAGGATTGATGCAAGGTGTCCCAGCACAAGCAGTCTCTTTGCATCAATTCGTGACAGACCACGGCTCATAAGATAAAAGAGCTCCTCTTCCCGTACTCCACCGGTGGTAGAACCATGACTGCAAGCGACCTCATCAGTCTCAATTTGCAGCTGGGGAAGACTTTCTGCCCGGCATCCGTCATTCATGACCATGTTGCGGTTGCTTAAGTAGGCATCGGTGCCGGTCGCTTCCTTATCCACATGGATGAGTCCCTGAAAAACAAGGTGGGCTGAATCCTTAAGGGCCGATTTCAGAGTGGTCCTGCTCCTGCTGTTTTTGCCCAGGTGATGGGTTGTAAGGGTATGGACCCGTTTGGTCCGGTTGCGTGCCCCATAGGCACCTGCATAATCCAGAGTTGCATCGCTTCCTGCGAGGATAGCCTCAGTATAATAGATGCTTTCTCCATCATCAAGGAGCAACTCGGTTAGGGTAAGACTGCTTTGTGAGTGCAGTGTTATGGAGGTGCGTACCTGGTTCTGTACCGAGGTGGGAAGGGTGGACATGATATAGAGTTGCAAATTGCCACCCTTGGATACCTCTATGGTAAGTGCTCGACTATACGACTGTGGTTCAAGATTTTTGTTTTTATAGTCAAAACGTACTAGGAGCTGTCTGGTTTCATGGGAGGAAACCTGGATATGTATGGGCTCCCTCAGTTCATCAATATAATAGATCATGGTATTGATCATCCTACGGACCCCTCCATTTCCAGTTCTATAAGCCGGTTTAATTCGACTGCGTATTCCATGGGCAATTCCTTTACTAAGGGATCGATGAAACCATTCACAATCATCACCGCTGCTTCTGCTTCGCTCAAGCCCCGGCTCATTAAATAAAAGAGCTGATCCTCGCTGATTTTGGAAACCTTTGCCTCGTGTTCCATGGAGGCATCCTCGGCTCGGATATCCATGACAGGATAAGTGTTGGATGTAGATGTTTCATCCAGAATCAGGGCATCACATTCGACCTTAGATTTTATGTTATGCAGCCCCGCTTCTATCTTTACCATACCGCGGTAACTGGCGATGCCTCCATCTTTGGAGATGGATTTTGAGGTTACGATACTGGAGGTGTTGGAGGCAAAATGGAATACCTTTGCCCCCGTATCCTGTTCCTGGCCTTTCCCAGCAAAGGCTATAGAGAGCACTTCCCCCCGGGCTCCTTCGCCCATAAGGAAAATGGCAGGGTACTTCATAGTAACCTTGGAACCGATGTTGCCATCAACCCATTCCATGACGGCGTTTTCATAGGCAGCGGCCCGTTTGGTTACCAGGTTGTACATGTTACTGGACCAGTTCTGTACAGTAGAATACCGGATCCGGGCGTTTTTCAGGGCTATGATTTCAACTACCGCTGAGTGAAGGCTGTCCTCAGAAAAGACCGGGGCCGTACAGCCTTCGATATAGTGAACAAAGGAACCTTCGTCGGCTATAATCAGGGTTCGTTCAAATTGTCCAAAGGCCTGGGAGTTGACCCTGAAGTAAGCCTGGAGCGGTATATCAACATGTACCCCCGGCGGGACATAGATAAAGGAGCCGCCAGACCATACGGCGCTGTTCAGGGCGGCGAATTTATTATCATCCGGGGGTACTATGGTTCCAAAGTATCGCTTAACAATATCTGGATGTTCTCGAACTGCAGTTTCTACGTCGGAAAAGAGAACCCCTTTTTTTTCTAGGTCTTGCCGGATATTGTGGTACACCATCTCTGAATCATACTGGGCTCCGACCCCAGCTAAAAACTTACGTTCTGCTTCTGGGACTCCAAGGCGCTCATAGGTTCGTTTAATCTCCTCGGGCAAATCATCCCAGGACCGGGAAGCTTTGTCTGTAGGTTTTGCATAATAGGTCATGTCATCGAAACGGAGCTGAGAAAGATTTCCACCCCAGCTGGGCATAGGAAGCCTCTGGAATAGTTCCAGGGAGCGCAGGCGGAACCGGCGCATCCATTCTGGTTCATTTTTTGCTTCGCTAATTGCCATTACTGTTTCTCGCGTTAAGCCTTGTCCAGTCTTAATAATGGACCTGTCCGGCATGGCAAACCCAAAGCGTTCTTCATACCCGGAGCCAATCTGCTTAATATCCTGGTGAAGATCCTCGATGACCATGGCGTCAGCTGGCATAAACCACCTCCTTCTCTGTATTCGTCCCTGCCTCGGTGGTGGTGCCGATCAGGCGGCGAATCCCTTCGTACCCGTCCTTTTCAAGAAGTTCTACCAATTCAAACCCACCGGAAGCGGCAATATGTCCCCGTTCCAATATGTGGACCCTGTCGGGTTTAACCAGGTCTAATAATCGTCGGTAATGGGTAATTACCAGAGCTGAGAATCCAGGTCCCCGCATCCGGTTAATCCCTGCCGCAACAATTTTAAGGGCATCTACATCAAGGCCTGAGTCGGTCTCATCAAAAATAGCAAAACGGGGCTGCAGGGTAAGAAGCTGAAGGATTTCCATACGCTTTTTTTCACCCCCGGAAAAGCCGTCGTTCAGGTAACGATTCACAAAAGAGGGATCCATATCTAGAAATGCAAGGTTTTGCTTTAATTCTGAAAGGAAGGCTGAGGCGTTTAGAGGCGGGTTCGGACGGAGATCCGCAATACGCTTTAAGAATTTAGAAACCGTCACTCCTGGAATTTCTGCGGGGTACTGGAATGCAAGAAAGAGACCTTGGCGGGCCCGCTCTGAAACATCCAGATCAAGGAGAGCTGTGTCATCCAGTGTGATGGTCCCCTTAAAAACCGTGTATCGCGGGTGCCCCATAAGAATATTAGCCAGTGTACTTTTGCCATGGCCGTTAGGCCCCATGAGTGCATGAACTTCTCCGGCCGGTACTTGAAGATTTAAATCGGTAAGTATGATCTTAGCTTCAAGACCTGCTTCTAGGTGTTCTATTTGTAAACCCTTCATAATTCCTCCTGTTTAACGCTTACCAGATGGGGTAACCCAGGTCGAGCCGTACTTCGTCGGATGCCCGGTCTGGTGTCCACATGGGATCCCACACAATAGATGCTTTAATAGTGTTCCTTCCCGTTTTTTCCCGCAGGGTCAGGACGATGTCAGTTCTGATCTGTTCACCGATAGGACAGCCCGGCGATGTCAGGGTAAAATCCACTTCTATCCATTCGCCCTGCTGTTCTGCCCGGTATACCAATCCCAGGTCCACAATGCTGTAACCCAGTTCGGGGTCTTCTACGGTTCGTAACATGTCGAGGAGCTCCTGCTCCGTATAGTTGCTTGCCATATATACGACTAATTTAGTAATATTATAATATAAATTCAAGCCCTTCAGAGTGCAGGGCTCTCTATATTGTAAGGTCTCCTAAAAACCTGACAGCCTGCTGAGCTGTCCTGGAGTGTTTTTTGAGCCAAAACGAACATGCATGATGAGGTAACCATGAAGGTAGTTGTAGTCTTAGCGCATCCAAAACGAGATGGTTTTAACCGGGCGATTGCACAGCAGGTGCTCGATTTTTTTAAAAGGGATCCAAAAAATCTGGTTGATTTTCTCGATTTATATGCGGAGCATTTTGATCCGGTTCTCAGTGAAGATGAAATACCTCGAAAATTCAGTTTTGATGAAACTACCCTGCGGTATCAGCAGTTGATTAAAGATGCCCACAGGGTTGTGTTCATTCACCCCGACTGGTGGGGCGGACCTCCGGCAATTCTTAAGGGCTATTTAGACCGGGTATTCCGTCCCGGAGTAGCCTATGGATTTCGAGAAGCGGATTTTAGAAATGCTGATAGTCCTGGTCTTTTTTCAAATAAACGTTTCGATGTCTTTATTACCACTGATGCTCAGGATCCCGATAGTTCTTCCGTGCAGAATCATGCACCCGGTATTGATGAGCCGTCGAGGCAGCGTTCCTCTTCCTGGCCGCCTGCACGGGTCTGGAAGGAACAGGTTTTGGAATTCTGCGGTGTAAAAGCTGCTTATATCCATGTTTTCTGGAATCTCCGGGGCAGTACCTACGCTGAGCGCAAGGCCTATCTGGATTCCATCCCGACCCGCATGTTATAAAGGGGCTGTGAATCTCATACTTTTTAAACAGGAAGAACTGGGAAAACCCCTCCCCAAACGGGATGACCGGACTATCCATCTCGTCAAGGTCCTTCATAAGGCTGCAGGGGACACCTTTGGTGCGGGGATTTTAAATGGTCCTCTTGGCCAGGGCCGTATTCTATCCATAGAACCTGATGGCTCGATACAGATTGAACTCCAGCTTGATAAGCCTGCTCCCCGGCGGCATCCGCTCCGCACCGCCGTCGGGTTTCCTCGGCCCATACAGCTCAGGCGGCTTCTTCGGGATCTTTCGAGCCTTGGTGTTTCTAATATAGACCTGCTGGCCACCGAATTGGGGGAAAAATCCTACCAGGATACCACCCTCCTCACCGACGGCGGTGCGGAGCAGGCTCTCATAGAAGGGGCAATTCAAAGCCGGGACACGACCCTGCCGGTAATCAGCACGTATCCGTCCCTCAAGGCGTGGCTCAACGCCCGTCCCTGGGAACCTATGACGTCACTGCTTCTTGCTCCGGACAATGTTCATCCCCAGGGTTCCCTTGCGGATCTCCCTTGTACTCCGGGGGCTGCGGCGGTTCTTGTGGTTGGTTCAGAACGAGGCTGGTCAGAACAGGAGCGGGCTCAGCTCGAAGCCGCTGGTTTTATGAGGCTTTCTATGGGAAGCAGGGCCCTCCGAACCGAAACTGCCTGTGTGGCCGCGGTGATTCTGGCACTGGAAAAAATTGGTGCACTCCGATAGTATCATCCTTACCATGAATCAAGACCAGGTTAAACAGCAGCTTCTTGCAATAGAAGATGCACCGCTAGATTTTTCTGTTATTTTTTCAGGAAAACAGAGTAAAAAAGTAAACGGCCTTTATAAGCCTGAAAGCCGTGAAATTATCATCCATAACCGGAACTTTACCGACGATAACCTTATGCTCTATACAGCCATCCATGAATATGCCCATCACCTCCATGCCTGTACGCGAGGGGGCAAGCTGGCTGCCCGTTCTCATACGGCGGAGTTTTGGGCCATTTTGCATGGACTATTACAGAAGGCCGAATCGGCTGGAATCTATAAAAATGTTTTTGTATCTTCTCCGGAACTGGAAGAACTGACTGAACTTATCCGGAAACAGTATATCTATGAGAACGGCAACCTGATAAAAGATCTGGGTAAACACCTCTTGCGGGCACAACAATTATGCCTTGAGATTGGTGGACGTTTCGAAGATTATGTGGATCGGGTTCTCTGCTTGCCCCGAAATGCGGCCAAGGTGGCCATGAAGATGTATCAATATAACCTGAATCCCTCCATCGGTGCTGAAAACATGAAACTGGTGGCGGGGATTCGGAACGAAGAACAGCGTATGGCTGCGGAAAGCGCCCTTCTTTCAGGGAAAAGTCCCGACGAAGTGAAGGTTCAGATTGCAAAAAAGCCTGTCCCCCAAGACCCGAAGGAACAACTCGAAAAGGAAAAACACCGGCTCGAACGGACCATTCAATCACTACAAAAACGACTCGAAGAGGTTGAACGGGAATTGGAATCGGTATAGAGAAGGCCCCTATAGATTTTGATATCTTCTGCCGATACTAGTAGCACTATGCATTGTCATTTGCACCGCGTGGTTCGGTTTGTGGGTCTTGTTCTGTTTCCTTTCCTTATACAGGGAGGTGTATTGCTCGCCATCGATGGACCCCTCATTCCTCCCGCATCGGACTCTCCAGGCCCTGTGCCTCAAAAGAGCGACCCCCTCTTTCCTAGGTTGTATTTTAATGAATATCTTGAAACCCTCAATGCCCAGGAACGGGCCCTTCCGTACTCTGTTCCAAGTCATGAAGAATCGATCCGTCATCTGCGCCGTATTATAGATTATCGATCGATACTTCTGAATAATGATATCCTTGCCTTTTATGGAAGTCCTCTATCCAAACGGATGGGTATATTAGGTGTTTATCCTATTGATGAATTGTATGCCCGGCTTAAGCAATTAGGACAGGAATACGATACCTTGAATGGTGAGCGGGGACTTAAACTTGCCTTTTATATAATTTATGGGACTGTGTGGCCTGAAGGAGAAATAGGTATACTTCGAGAATCGCTGGTAAAGCAATACATCGAATTCGCCCTTCAGAATGATATCCTTGTTTTTCTGGATCACCAGATTGGCAAGTACGGGGTGGTCGATTCCCTGAAAAAGATGCTGCCCTACCTACGGTATCCCAATGTGCACCTGGCACTCGACCCGGAATGGCGGACGACCATGCCCATGAAAGAAATCGGTTCTGTGACTGCCGCAGAAATTAACCAGGCTCAGGAGGCGATGGAAGCCTATATATTAGCCCATGATATACCAGGGGAACGGATGCTGGTCATCCATCAATTTAACTGGAAGATGATACAGCAGCGGGATCAGGTTCGAACTGATTTTTCCCGGGTGCGGCTTATTCACTGTGCCGATGGCTTTGGTCCTCCTGCGGTGAAACGGGCTTCCTATGATTACAATGCCCTTGCAAAAAATATGCCTGTTAAAGCTTTTAAGTTGTTTTTTAAATCGGGGGTTCCTGGGGCAGGCTTTGATGAACCGCTACTTTCTCCTGCCCAGGTGTTACAACTGGAACCCCGTCCCTATCTCATCATGTATCAATAGGGAGTGATATGCTGGTCGCAAGTGTGCTTTGTATGCATCTGCTGATTATAAACAATGTGCTCAACGGGGATCTGGTCCTGTAGCTAGTGGTGTATCAGTGATTTCTGTCAGTTGAGCCCTAGCTTAAAAGGATTGAGTGAAACCCCTACATCATAGGTGTCAAGGTTTTCGTGCTTTTTAAGGAGGGCTACTACCCAATAGGTGACTGGAGTCATGAGCGCCTCAACACCACACTTAAAGAGATAGTTGGTTACTACCAGGGTAACAAAGAGTTCCCAACCGAAAACACCGAAGAGGCTCGCCACCAGTACAAAAACAGCAGTATCAACAAATTCACCAACCAACGTACTGCCGATGGTCCGCATCCATAGGTGTTTCCCCTGCATCCAGACCTTCATCCGGGAAAGGACAGCTGAATTGGAAAATTCGCCCATCCAGTAACCGGCGAGGCTTGCCAGGGCAATGCCTCCTGTGCTCATTCCGCCGAGAATGGCATCATAGGCCTGAGTGCCTGCATAACCTTCCCAGGCCGATTCTGGGGGGAGCCGCTTTAGAATAAAAAATACAAGGCTTGCCAGGGCAAGCAGGAAAAAGCCAGTCCAGATGACTCGGCGGGATGCACGGAATCCGTATACCTCAGTAAGTATATCACCGAAAATGTACGAAAGAGGAAAAAGCAGGGTGCCGCCATCAAAGGCCATGGGAATGCCGAAGAGCGAAAACCCAAGATCCACAATTTTAGCGCTGGAGGCGATGTTGCTGATAATGAGTACCGCCACAAAAGCGGCCATTACCAGGTCCAGGTATTTGTAGGAATTGATCTGTGAGGATTGGTTCACGATGAACTCCTTGTTTTGATAAGGCGGGTAGCGGAGACGACCGCCGCGGCATTAAAAAACCGCACTTCCTTGCCGCTGGAAGTGCGGTTCGTACCCTAACATAGGAATACTTGTTTTGACAAGAGTTGATTAAGCCCATTTAATGAGGCCAGGTACATAGGGATGTACGAGCCCTTCATGCTTCGGCAGTATTCTTACGGTGTGTCCCTGGTGGCCTGTCGATTCGCAGGTAATCTTAACCTGAAATTTATAACAGTCCCCCTCCTGAGCTATAGGCTTCATCTCTGCCCGTTGGGCATGTTCAATATCGCCAAAGTTGGAGATGGAGCCATAGTAGAGTTCCACGCAGAGCTCTTCCGGTGCAAGGCTTCCGAGCCGTACACAGGCATTCACCGTCACGAGGTCTCCCCGCTGCATCACAGGCCGTGCATTGGACTCCACCTTGAGAACCGACAGCTCATGCCAGGCATTTCGAAGTTTCTGCAAATATGCTGCCAGGGCTTTCGATTCCTGGTAATTATCTTTTACAAGCCGCTTATAATTTTTCAGGGCAGGGAAATAGTACTTATTGGAATAATCCATCAGCATCCTATGGCATGACATTGACTGCCCTATTTCCTTCATGCAGGTTTTCATTCGACGGATCCATTCCCGGGGCAAGCCATCCCGGCCACGGGTATAGAAGAGGGGGATGATCTCCCGTTCCAGAAGATCATAGAGGGCCTTGCTTTCTATTTCATCCTGCAGATTAGTATCCTCGTATTGTTCTCCCTGGCCTATGGCCCAGCCGATTTCCGGTTTATAAGCCTCATCCCACCAGCCATCAAGAATAGAGCAGTTGAGAACCCCATTCATGGCTGCCTTCATGCCGCTCGTGCCGCTTGCTTCTAAAGGCCGCCGGGGTGTGTTGAGCCAGAGGTCCGCTCCACTGGTCATATACTTGGCCATGGTCATGTCATAGTCTTCCAGGAATACGATTTTACTGACCACATCGTATTTTTCTGCAAAATGAATAATCTCCCGGATTAAATCTTTTCCAGGCATGTCATGAGGATGGGCTTTCCCGGCAAAAATAAGCTGGATGGGGCGTTCTGAATCCCGAAGCAGTTTCAGGAGCCGCTCTGGGTCCCGTAGAAGCAGGTTAGCCCGTTTATACGTAGCAAAGCGGCGAGCAAAGGCTATGGTGAGGGTGTAGGGTGAGAGGGCATCCTCTGCCTGTTGAATTCTGCTTTCGGTGGCCCCGTTCCGTTGTAATTGCCGGCGAATCCTATCCCGGGCAAAGGCTACAAGCCGTTCCCGGCGCCGTTCATGGGTTCTCCAGAGTTCTTCATCAGAAATACGTTCCATCCGATTCCAGATATTCAGGTCTGTTGGCTCTTCTTCAAAATGGGGGCCAAAATAGCGATCCAAGAGCTCTACCATGTTATTGGAAACCCAGGTACGGGGGTGAACGCCATTAGTCACATGGCCTATGGGAACTTCATGGATGGGAAGTCCGGGCCAAATATTTTTCCACATTTCCCGGGAAACCTTCCCATGCAATCGGGCTACCCCATTGCAATAGGCAGCGAGTTTTAAAGCCAGGATGGTCATGCAGAAGGGTTCCCGGTCATCGTCGGGGTTTTCTCTGCCCAGAGCTAAAAATTCTTTCCAGGGAAGCCCTAATTCCTGTGCCCATGGTCGGAAATATTTCTCCATAAGATCGATACCGAACCGTTCGTTTCCAGCAGGGACGGGGGTATGGGTAGTAAACACATTGGTTGGCCAAAGGGCTTGCCGGGCTTCTTCGAAACTGAGATGCTGATCGTGCATCAATTCGCGGATCCGTTCGAGTCCCAGAAAAGCCGAGTGACCTTCATTCATGTGGGTTACTGCGGGATTGATGCCTAAGGCCCGTAATGCTCGTATTCCGCCGATCCCAAGGACAATTTCCTGCCGAATTCTGGTTTCCCGGTCTCCTCCATAGAGACTTGCGGTTATATCCCGTAAATCGGGAGCATTTTCTTCAATATTGGTGTCGAGTAAAAACAGAGAACTACGGCCTACCTTGACTTCCCAAATCTGGGCAACCACAATACGGTCTCCTGTCTCTACAGTTATTTTGATAGGTTTACCTTGTTTGTCTAGTTTTCGCTCCACCGGCATGTTGTACCAATCGTTTTCAGGGTAGGATTCCTGTTGGAAACCATCACCATTAAGGTACTGTTTAAAGTAACCCTGTCGATACAGGAGTCCTACACCAACCAAAGGAAGCCCCAGGTCCGAAGAGGTTTTCATGTGGTCCCCTGAAAGAATACCAAGACCCCCAGAATAGATAGGAAGGGACACATCCATACCATATTCCATGGAGAAATAGGCGATCATGTCCTTGCGGCTGCCCTTATACCAGGTATCTCGTTTCTTATAATGCTGGAAACGGTCGTAGACATCCTTGAGGGCAGCCAGATAAGAATCGTCTTCGGCCATTTTTTCGAGCCGTTCCTGGCTTACCATGCCGAGCATCCGGGCTGGATTCTGCTGGGATTTGAGCCACAGGTCATAATCCAGGCGGATAAACAGCATCACCGCATCGAAATTCCAGGATAACCAGAGATTACGGGCTATTTCCTCCAGCGGTTTCAGAGGAACCGGTAATTTTGGTTTGACGGTATAGGTTGAGATGTTCATGTATTAAGCTTAAAAGGCTAGAGTAGCCCTGTCAAATTTTTATTGGCGCAGACCAAAATGATGAGCCAGTTCTTCCAGATGAGTGCCGATTAAGAGGGAACCATAGAGGGTTAAAAAAATACTCACGGTGATAATCAACATGAAGGGAGATTCACTGGAAAAGGGGAGGGTGCAAAGGGCGATAAATAAGATAATACCTACCACAATCCAATCACGAAAGGAAATTGGATTTTGCGCTCCAGGATTCTGCAGTGGAGCTTCATGAGCGATTTGTTCCATGATATTTTCTTTAATATTGGCAGGAACGGTAATGTTTCGGTGTCTGACTGTTGTTTCCAGTAGTGAAAGCCCTTGTTTCAGCCATTGGGCTTCTTTTCGACAAGACTTACATAAGATAAGATGTGCTGCTAGCCGGGGAGATCGCAGAAAAAGACCTTCCCTTAGGTCTATGCATTCAGTAAGTTTGTTTTGTGCATCACTGCAGTTCATTCTAGACCTCCTTCTATCATGTCTGCCAGACCTTCCCGCAACAATTGTTTCGCCCTGAAAATATGGGATTTTACGGTATTCAGGGGAAAGCCAGTAATGATCGCAATTTCGTCGTAACTGCGGTCATAGAAAAAATAGAGCTCCAGACAAATTCTGAACCGGTCTGGTAAGGTTTTCATTGCTTCCCGGACAGCTGCCATGGCAAATTTGCGCAAAAGCTCTGCCTCCACGTTATCAGGCGCGGGAAGCTCAATTTCTTCAGCATCATTATCTGTTTCACTGGTAAGACTGAAAAATTCCTCCCTTCGATTCAAACTGTTTATGCCTGTGTTATAGGCTATCCGGTACAGCCAGGTTGAAAATCGAGAACGGCCCTGAAAACCCGAAAGCCCTTTGTAGGCTTTTAAAAAAACCTCCTGGGTAAAGTCTGCTGCATCATCACGATTCTTAAAGAAACTTAAGCCCAGAGAAAACACATTCTCTTGGTGCCGCTCAATAAGAATTCGGTATAAATCCCGTTCTCCTGCTATTATGCGGTTTATGAGAACCTCATCTACCAGTTCTTTTCCGGTAATCACGGCGCCCCATCACCGCGTCGGATTACATAGTAGAGTATCAATCCTATACCGATCGAAAGTGGAATGAGCCCACCCAGAAGGCTATAGCTAAAACCTTCTATGAACAGAAAGACGATACTCAAAACCAGTCCAATACTTGTGAGCAGTAGTCCTGTCAGTAATGCAAAGGATTGCAAGTCAAAATTAGGCTTCTGGTATTGCCCCAGCTTGATGAGCAGCATTGTTCGTTTGTGATGCCACAGCAGATATAAAAAGGCGACTACACTGCCCATGACGATTCCAACAATCGGAACAATAGCGAGTAAAATGTGTACTGCATCGTTGGGTGTCTGGTTCATTCTTGTAAAACGCTCCTTAACGGCGACAGCTTACTGTAGCCTGTAATCGATAATTACGTCCATAGCAGGGCGTGCTACACATTCATCATCTTATTACCTTTTGTATTTTGACCTTTTTTTCTGGTAATTGTTGCAAATAGGAATGTAAGAATTTTACCTATGATCGTGATATATTGTTTTATATGAAGAAACATCAGATTATTTGTCTAAATTTTTTATTTATAGTATCTATTATAAACGGGTTTACTGCTGGTCGTGCTGACATAGTATCTGGTGGAAAAGTCAAACAAGCTCGTATGAGTTCCTGGCAAGATGGCAGAATCATTCCAGTCTATGTTCTCAGCAGGGAGATTAATAAGACCTATATAGAAGGAATGTATATTCCTCAGGGTATTGCTGCCTATTACCCCAATCAGTTTACTATGAATGCAAAGGAACGGCGTATCCAATTTGAAAACCGTTATTCCTATCGTATCCTTGAAAAACATCTTATACAAGAAGATGTTTGGCTTTATAGTGTTGAAACTTCATCAACCTTGACTGCACCTGAACACACAAAGATTTACACGATCTTTTTTAACCGGTCTTCTCTGGTATCTAACTCTGGTGAAGCGATACAACCAGCTACATATGCCCTTGAACGGGGAGCCAGAATGTCGGGTTGTACAAGCGGTACGGTCTATATTGATTCCCTTCTCTATAACGAAAAAGATAAACGGTTTAAAGCTGTTGTTGTTGTAAGCCCTTAAATATAAAGCCGTTTCAGTCAATAACAAGATAATCATTAAAAAAGAGGGTCTCTATCTTTCCTAGCCTCAGTTGTTTGTTAAAACGCAGGAGGAGCTCATCTTTTATCGCAGATTCTCCTAATTTTTTTAAACATTCCGCTGATTGGGATGCAAAATAGGCTATTGTTATTTCTTTGAATTGAGGTATATGACTGCTCAGCTCTTCGGTAAAGGCAATATCCTGTTTATTATAAGGAAAAATAATGGTTACCAGTACCGTTGCTTGCTTTGGAGCTGCTGTTTGGGCTCGAATCCGACCAAGGCCGGTAAAATAACTTTCCTCTATAACATCATTCTGGTTGGTTTCTACAGCTTGAGAAAATTGCCTATTAACAGAGCCCTTCGTCAATCCAAATAAAGTCCCGATGATAAGAACTGCAACCATAATGAGGATGATTCCGAGTAATATTCGATAAAGCTCTTCAAGTGCTATTTTCATATTTCTATTGTATACCGCAACCAAAGGGATAGACAACGACAAAACTCCGTTTATACTATTTTTATATGGATTATTTTGATGTGGTGGTCATTGGCGGAGGCGGAACTGGGGCTGCGACAGCCTATGACCTTTCTCTCCGGGGGCTTTCGGTTATTCTTTTTGAACGGGGAGAACTGACCTCTGGAACAACGGGTCGGCATCATGGTCAGCTCCATAGTGGTGCCCGGTATGCCCTAGGGGATGCCCATATTGCTCAGGAATGTATGGCGGAGACACGGATTTTGCGGCGAATCGCCGGTGATGCCATCGAATATAATCAGGGTCTTTTCGTAGCACTTGATGATGAAGGAGCAGCCCTGACTCCAGATTTTATTGCTGCCTGTCGTGAAGCAGATATTCCGGCTATGGAAATTCCCATACGGCGGGCTCTAGATATGGAACCACGCATTAACCCAAAAATAAAACGGGCTGTTCTCGTTCCAGATGGGACTATTGATGCCTACCGCCTCGCGATGCGGTTCTTTGCATCCGCTGTAGCCCGTGGCGCATCCATACGTAATTATACTGAAGTCTTGGGTATTGAAGGTTCTCAGGGTGAAGTTCAGGGAGTTCGGGTCCGCCAGATAAGGACCGGAAAAGAGTCTCGTATTGCCTGTCGTGCTATTGTTAATGCCGCAGGTCCCTGGGCAGACAGGGTTGCTGCTTTAGCTCATCAGGATGTGCCGGTGACCCCAGCTGCTGGAACCATGGTGGCTGTCGAGGGGCGTCTTGCCAATATGGTTGTATCTCGACTTCGCCGCCCTGGTGATGGAGATATCATTGTACCCCAGAGAAGGCTGAGCATCATTGGTTCAACCCAGCGTAAGGTTGATGACCCTGACGGACTCCGTCCCTTACCGGAAGAAATTTCCTTTCTATTGTCTAGTGCGGATCAGCTGATCCCGGACTTCTCTCAACAACCGCTTCGCTCGGCTTGGACCGCAGCCCGCCCGCTGGCAGGCCGCAGCAGCGATACAGGACCTGATGCTGGACGTGATATAAGCCGCGATATTGTAGTTATTGATCATGGAACATCAGGAACTTTGAAGGGGCTATTTACTGTCTTGGGTGGTAAAGCGACCACCCTACGAATTATGGGAGAATTGGTATCCGATCAGGTCGCCCTGTATCTCGGTAATGATGAACCCTGTAGAACTTCTCTTTTTGAGCTGTACCCCTACGATTATTTCTGGAGACTGGCATGAAACAGAGTTTGCGAATTAAAAGGGGAACGGACGACGATGCCCTATACTATGTTTACGAAGTAGACCTCCCTTCGGGCTCTTCGGTGCTCGATGCCCTTGAGTATATCCGTACCGGTTCGGTACCGGATCTTATGTATCGCCATTCCTGCCATCATGGGTCGTGTGGAACCTGTGCGGTTCGCATAAACGGCAAAGAAGTATTAGCCTGTCTTACAAGACTTGAGGCCTACACAGGGACGATTCCCACCATTGAACCGCTGGCCGCTTTTAAGCATGACAGGGACCTGGTAATAGACCCGGGGTCACTATTCCGTCGACTCCCCAAGGATGCGGCAAAGCTCCGAAGAAGCGAGTGGTCGGGCGGAGAGATTATTCGGGATCCTGCTGATAAGAGGCAACAGTCCCATCCAAGCGGTATTGAACATTTTGTCCGATTTGAGGACTGTATTGAATGCGGAGCCTGTATATCTGCCTGTCCGGTGACAAGACAAGCATGGGCAGAAGATTCCCTTGTAGCCATACCCTTTTTAGGGCCTGCTGTCCTTGTAGCTCTACATCGGGAAAGCATTAATAACCCTGAACGTAGGGATGAAATGCTGGAGTTGGCAAAATTACCTAATGGGGTCTCAGCTTGTGAAAAGCATTTTGACTGTTCTCGGGTATGTCCCCGAATGGTAGCTCCCGGTAAACACATTGAACAGCTTCGGAAAGAGCTATCCGATAGATCGAAAGACTGAAGGGTCAAAGGCTATCTATTTATGTTTTTGGTGTAGAAAGGACTGCATCTACCAGCTTTTGTAAATCGGGATTAAGCTCTTTCGATTTTTTGGGAGCTTCCTGATAGACCGTGTTGGCAATATACAAAAGTCCGTTTGAATCTTCTACGATAACGTTTCCCTCGTTATTCTCTGGTTCATCTAGATTGATGAGCTCCTCTACCTCCTGGGCTTCTTCCTCAACTGTATTGTCAGCTTCTTCAAGCAGTGGCGGTTCATTCTTTACACCGTTGCTGAAGGGCTTAAACATAATGATCTGGGTGGGACTTGGCCTCATGCTCTCAAGTTCTTGTACTACGTCTTGATTACTCCCTTGGTCAGATTCATGTTCTTCCCATTCAGAAATGGATTCTAGTTCAGTTATTCCTTCTGAAGCATCCTGATCCGTTGATTCAGTCTCTTGTGCCATAATAGGTTGTTTTAGTTGTGCAAGCATTGTATCGAAGGGTGAAACAATTTCAAAACTTATTTCAGGATGTTCTGTATCAGTTAATTCGGTCGTTTCCGGGAAAGGGGAGAATTCGATTTTTCGGGCAATCTCATCGATGAGTGTTTCCATATCAACGGATTTTTTATCTGGTGTTTCTTTTGCTTCTGTAGTATAGTCTTGTTGCTCTAATGCAGAGGTTTCTTCCAGTTCAGATACAGTATCTATCTCTTCGCCCGCTTCAGAAATCGGCTCGAGCTCTTCTAGTTCCTTTGCCTTTTTTTGTTCCAATATGGCCATCACCGATGCTTCATCCGTATCCACCAGTTCAAGGCCGCTGGTCTCAATAATAGTAGGAATATCATCTTCCCCAAATACGATACGAATATTTGATTTTTGCTGATATTGCTGTATATCATTAAGTTCAGGGATCTCTGCAGCTAGTTTCATCTCAGCCTCGGCGGCCTCTTCGGCAGCTTCCACCTCTTCGACCGCCTCAGCTTCCTCGACCTCTTCGGCAGCTTCCACCTCTTCGACCGCCTCAGCTTCCTCGACTTCTTCGGCTGCTTCCACCTCTTCGACCGCCTCAGCTTCCTCGACCTCTTCGGCAGCTTCCACCTCTTCCACCTCTTCGGCCAACTCCTCTGATGGCACCACCTCTATGGCTTCTGCCTCGGCGACTTCAACCTTTGATGCGGGCTTTTCGGGTTTCGATACAGCCTTCATTATTGACCTTGTGTCGCCAACCGGGGTTTGCATCCCTGTATTCGGCAGAGAACTTACCGTAGAAAGTATCCGGTTCAACAACTCCTGCAGTTTACCCTCATCGAGGGTGGTGGTAACCTGAGGTCCAGTTTTACCCCCCAAAATGGTTATGATTTCATCCCAGGATTTATCAATCAGGTTATCAATATCCTGTTCAAGCTTCTTTTTCGGTTTTTGGGATAAACCCCGTTTGAGCTCCCTGCGAACCGCTTCCCGCCGCTGTTCCATTTCTCTCGCCCAGCGACTCCAATCAATCGCCTCTTTTTTGTCATAATATTCTTCGAGTAATGAAAGCTGGAGCCGTTTCAGACGTTCCCGAATAATGGTGGTTGTATCCTGTTCGAGATTAAAGAGGAGGAACACCAATAAAAAGGAAGTAAGGAAAAAGCTGGCCAGTAAAATGAGCTTCATAGCAAAGGGGAACATAAAAAGCCGATCATCCAGAAGCCGCCCTACGAACAGAGACGATTCGGTTTTTACTGAAAGCAAGGCAAAACGACTTCCATTATCGCTCGTGAGTGTGACAGGCCCTAAAAGCCCATTTTTCCAGCTTGCACCAATAGTTGCGATGAGTACTGTTTTTCCGCTCCGAGGGAGCCCTGTAACAAAACCCAGGGGGTCCGAAACCAGGGAAACCTCTTCGCCAATCCGGATCCGGCCCTCCCGGATCATCCGTTCCGTAACTGACCGGATGGAAAGGCTAAAGACTGCAGTCCCCCGGTACACAGAAAAGGAATCATAAAAGGGAAAACAGAATAAAAGCCGTTCCTGGTTGGCATCTCCGATAATCCGGGGCTTTCCCTTATCAGGTATATTGATGAGATTAAAGGGGGGATCCTGGAGCTGTTCCCCGTAGTTTTTGTAGGCAAGGCTCGTAGCATCCTGTCGTAAAATATCGTCCCGCAAGGTTGAGTAATGGATCCGCTTGCCCCCCCCATCGATAAATCGTATCCATTGGAGTCCGTTGGTAGCTTCTAAAAGGAGCCCCGCGGCTTTACTCCGTTCAAAGATGTCTTCTGCCGACTGATTCGGAAGGAAACTCCGTTGTACTGCTGGTACTTTAAGCAGGTCTGAGAATCGGTTTTGAACTTCATTAATATAGGTATCTACCAGGGTCGCATCGATGTATAGTTCCGAAAGAGCCTGTCTAGTAATAGATGGATTATAAAATCGTGCCTCAATCAGGTTAAAAAGCCCCGTAAAGGCAATGACCGAAAAGGCCGCAAAGAGGAGGACGGAAATGAGTAGACTGACGGATACCTTTTGCGAAACCGTCATTAGTTAAGCTCCTGCATAGTAATACTTTTTGTTTATCGGCGAAAGTACAACTTCAATATAGAGTTTATTACAAGTCTCTGCAATAAAGCATACCTTGACGCACCTCAAGTCCCCTGCGCATACTGGACCTCTCATGCAGGAACTAATATCGATAGAACCGGAGCCACAAAAGGCTTATTTAATAGGAATTCGAGACGGATCGATGGATGATGCGGAGGCCCAGTCCCTGGCACGGGAGCTGGCAGGGCTTGCGGAAACCCTGGGTGTGTGCATCCTGGACCAAAGCATCGTAAAAATTCGGGAAAAGCACCCCAAATATGGCATGGGCCTTGGTAAGGCTGAGGAAATCGCCGAACGGGCCCGGGAATTGGGGGTGGACTGCCTCATTTTTGACCAGGACATCACCCCATCGCAACAGCGAAACTGGGAAGAACTCACCGGTATCAGTGCCATTGACCGGCAGGAACTGATCATCCAGATCTTTGCGAGTCGGGCTCGCACCCGCGAGGCGGAACTCCAGATCGAGCTGGCCCAGCTCAAGCACTCCCTCCCCCGGCTCACCCATAAATACATAGACCTCTCCCGCCAGCGGGGCGGCCGTTATGGTACCAAAGGGGCCGGTGAAACCAAACTCGAACTGGACCGCCGCAGTATCCTCAGACGCATTCATCAACTCGAAGCAGAAATTAAGGAAGTCCGCCAGCACCGCAGTACCCAGCGGAAAAAGCGGGAAAAGATCCCCATCCCGACCTGTGCACTGGTCGGATACACCAATGCGGGTAAGTCATCCCTGCTGAACGCCATGACCAACGCCGAGGTTCTCGCTGAGGATAAACTCTTTGCCACCCTGGATCCCACAACCCGGCGCCTGGAAATCGGCCGGGGCCAGCCGGTCCTTCTCACCGATACGGTCGGTTTTATCCGGCGCCTCCCCCACGATCTTGTCGATGCCTTCCATGCCACCCTGGAAGAAGCCGCCCTGGCGGATATACTCCTCATCGTCCTGGATGCAGCGGATCCCGATGTGGACCGCCACTATGATACCACCCTCGGCGTTCTTAAAGAACTGGGGGCAGAACAGACCCCTAAAATCATTATATTAAATAAGATTGATAAGGTGAGCTCCCCTGAGCGGCTCCAGGAGCTGGAAAAGCAGTACAGCGACAGCGTGAGCATCTCCGCCCTGAACCGGACCGGCCTCGATACCCTCGCCCGGCGCATCGACCTCCTCATCTCAGGCGCATCCTGCCGCTTCCGTTTCCCCGTAAACCGCCATGACCTGGTCGCCCAACTGCACCGTTCCGGTACGGTCCTGGCTGAGCACTATGAGGAAACCTATATCGAAGTAGAAGCCCGTCTCGGCCAGCGTATGCTCGGCACCCTCCAGGAATGGCGTATAGATTGATGCAATAATCCGGATAGTTTCACCGGCGGTGTAGAAATTATCCGGAGAATTTCACCGGAAACGTAGAAATTCTCTGGATATTTTTTGCAGATTTTTTACCGCATAAGGAGCCGCGGGTTTACCGTAACGCCATATTTATAGACTGAAAAGTGCAGGTGGCTTCCGGTGCTGAGGCCCGTACTGCCCACATCGCCGATCCGGTCCCCGGTTTTTACCGCGGTGCCCGGCTTAACCCGTATCACGTCCAGGTGGGCATAGAGGGTCTTGTAGCCCCCATGGTGGGCAATAATGATATAGTTCCCCGAATTGGTATCATACCCCGTATCCACCACCCGGCCGTACATAGCCGCCTTTACAGGAGTCCCCTGAGGAGCGGCTATATCGAGCCCTGAATGGAACTGCCGGGCCCCGGTAAAGGGGCTGATCCGATACCCGTAGCCGGAACTTATATAGCCTCGAACAGGCCAGCTAAAGAGGTCTCCGTTTATTTCCTGCACATCAATCTGGCTCATACGGGCTCCGGGAAGGAAGAGTTTGTTGCCTGTAAGTATGGTATCGTCCGCCAAACCATTGATAGTTTTGACAATTTCTGAATCTACAGAGTATTTTTCTGATACTGCAGCCAGGCTGTCTCCCGATTTTACGGTATAGAGAATCCCGTCCTGGTTAGGAATGGAGAGCTTTTGTCCAATCTGAATGAGCCGGGAGTTTTTTATGTTATTTACTGAAAGAAGGGTATCCTGGTTTAAGCCGAATTTTTTAGCAATATCACCGATGGTGTCACCCTTTTCTACTACATATTCGCTGTAGGAAAGAACCATGGTCCGGTTAAGCTCCATTGATTGAAGGGCTCCCTCAGGGGCTCGCTCCACACTGCCGCTCCCGTAGGATCCCAGATCGGGGCTTTGTTCGATTCCCCGTTCAGCTTTTATATCACCCTCGGGCGGAAAACTCAGCTGGTATATTGGAAGTAAGATACTGACAACAAATGCAAGAACTAAGGCTGCCTTACCAATTGGGGAACCGGACACAACAACACCCCTCATCCATGAATTAAAATCATCTCATTATATATCGGCTTTTTCAGGATGGCAATAAAGAACTATAGTTGCAATAGGATGATCTATTATATGCGTTCACCAATTTTCTTGACATTTTTAATATTTACACATAATATGTGTGCAAGGAGGATGTGTGTATGAAAAACATAACCCTTTCTATTGATGAATCTGTATTACAAGCAGGCAGAGCTTATGCTCGAGCTCATAATATGTCTTTTAATGTACTTGTGAGAAGGTTAATAGAACAAACTGTTTTGCCTCAAAAGGATACATGGCTTCATGATACATTTTCTTTAATGGATGCCATTAATGTATCATCGAATGGTAAAAAATGGACAAGGGATGAACTCTATCGTGTCTAAAATATTCATCGATACTAACATTTTGGTATATACACTTGATAAAAACGATAAAATCAAAAATGAAAGAGCTCGAGCTATTGTACAAAAAATAATTGATGCACATTATCCGGTAATCTCGACGCAAGTAATAAATGAGTTTTTTATTGTTGCTACGAAAAAATTAAATGCAGAGCCAATTGTTGTAAAAAATATTATCCATAATTTTAAAAATATGGAAATTGTACATACCGACTTGCAGTTAATTGAGGAAGCGATTGATATCAGTATTATTACTCAATTATCATTTTGGGATTCACTAATTATAGCAGCAGCTGAAAAGGCGCATTGTGAGTTCATTTTTTCAGAAGATTTAAATGCTGGTCAGAATTACCGGGGCGTCTTATTACTCAATCCATTTGAAAAAGAATTCTAAATCATTATAAGCGATTGTTTTCAGCCTTTTTTTTGATCCTCCTATAGAGATGTTTATTTCGATTCTGTTTAATTTTTTAAAAATTTTGCTTTACAAAACCGGTGTAGTGGTTTTAGAATAGACCCTAAACCGGTTCAGTTAAACCGATTTAAATCAAATGGAGGAATTATGATGAAAAAGATGCTCTCTTTCATCGCGGCTTTCCTGGTTCTCGGCGGAGCACTTTTCGCCGATGTAACCGTGAAAGATCTTGGTGACGGTAACGTAGAAGTTACTTTCCTGTACAAAGGCGCCGGAAAAGAAGTTGTTGTAGCTGGCGACTTTACTGATTGGCAGAATGGGGCTCTTCCCATGACCAAAACCGACAATGGTTTTGAGCTTAAGAAGACCTTCCCCATGGCTACCACCCTTAAGTACAAGTTTATTGTAGATGGCACCTGGCTCTTCGATTCCAAGTCCCCCGATAAGACCGATGACGGCTTCGGCGGCTTTAACGGCATTGTCGATGTGGCCAAGCTCGTTGCTGTAGAAAAGGCTAAGGCCTCCGGCGACAGCGCAGCCCTGGAAAAACTCATGGCCAGCCAGAGCGGTCTTAAGTTCGGAACTTGGAGCATGATTGGTGTTCAGGGGAAATATGACTCAAAAAATATGGAACTTCAGAGCGTTGGTGTTGGTGTGAAGTCCTACGCAAAGATTTCAGGTGAGGCTGTAAAGAATGTACCAATATATGTCGAAGTTGCCGTATTTGAAAATGATGGTTTCGAAAATATTTATAAAAAGGACAGCCTTGATGCAGATGATGGACTAAAAAATCTTCTGGTGGATACCTTCTTTGATCCCCTGTACTACTATGGTGGTCAAAAAAAAGCTGGAACTTATCTCGGACACTTCAAAGCTGGGTTCAACAGTCCCTATGTTAATTTCTTAACTGGTTATAAGTATGCAAAATTAACACCCCATACCAATGTGAGTTGGACAACAGTTGATAATGAGTGGGAAGCAGGTTACAGCGAGGTTGGTGGTTTTAGTGAGTTTAGCCTTGGCTCTGCCTTACAGAAAATTGGGGATATCACTATTAATGCTACCATTGCTCCTAACCGGACTGCAGATCGTGCTGGTAACCAATATGGTATCTATTCTTTTGTAAATGCCCAAATGGGAGATCATTATGTAGATTTCCAGTATAATGCTGCATTTAACAAAACCTACGATACCATATTTGATGACATTTATGAAGCAGATTTTATTGGTGGTTATAAGGGTGTATTCGGACCTTTAACCTTAAAAACAAATATGCTGTACAACGTATGGGGATCTGTAAAAGTAAATGATACCTATAAAATAGCGTACAATCCTAGTTCCAGTGATGTATCCGGTGTAAAAGAGGGTAAGGATTTCTTATATAATTCTGCAGTAAACATCCAGTTTGATTACACCGCGCTTAATTCTGGAATCACCGTCGGTTACCGATATCGTGGTGCTCAGGCTAGCATGATGTATGTAGAGGACGGGAATGCTGATGGTCATACCCATATTAGTGATCAACTTGGTGATGTAAACACTCAGCGTATATTCCTCAATGGTTTTGTGAATCCATTGTCTACAGTAAAAGTTTCCATGGAAACCTATGCTGATATGGCGCTTCTGACTGATTATGATAAACTTGCTGCTTATCAAAAGCCCTATGTTGATAAAGCTAACACTCAACTGTTCTTTAAGCCCAGTTTTGATGTGAATCTTGAATCTCTGCTTAGCGGAATTCCTTCTTCAGTATCGGTTTATAGCAAACTGAAATATAATACTTCAGATAAAGATAAATTCACCTATGGGTCTGATAAAAGCCAGTTTGCCTTACCAGAAGCAGGTTTGAAATTCAATATGAACGATATTTCAGATTTGTTTAAAGATGTAACGGTGTATTATGGTTTTGATAATAATGATTCAAATTACCTCTTTAACACCTTAATTGGCACCGTAACCTTGCCTGAAGACCTCTCTGTACAGACTGGCCTTGGTTTACGAACCGCAAATAAAGATGTAGCCGATACAGATTATCCCTTTGGTATGTTCCTGGGTGTTTCCAAGAAACTAAAGGCTGCACAGAAGCCAATCGTTTATGGTCAGGTCCTCTATAATATGGATCCCTATAAAGACTTTGGTGATGGTCAGGAAGCATTAAAGCTAGACGGATATGTAACAGATGATGGTCAGAGTGATTTTGCTGGTCTAGCGGCCTTCCGTATTGGTATGCGCTGGGATTTCTAATCCTAACAATGAGGAGAAACACGGTATGAAAAAGATATGGTTAATTTTAGCGGCTGTAGCGGTGAGCCTTGCTTTCCTAGGTTGCCCCATGGAACGGGACCAAGAGTATCCTGCATATACCTTGCCAATAAAGGTAAATGTAGATGTAAATACAACCAATACTGCTGCAATACAGGTTACTGCAACTCCTACAACAAATTCCTACAGCAAGTATACAATTAAAATTGTTGAGTTAGTTGCAGATATTGGCAAAAAATTTGTAGTTGCTGGAGAATCCATTGGATCAACGACAGCAAATATTGGAGCAAATTGGAATGTTAAAGCCGCCGACATCACAGACCAGGGTTTGGTTGGTACAGTAGATGCCACAGGTACCTTTGAAATAACCTTCTATGGTAAAGCTCCTTCATGGGGAACGTCCACTGATGGTGCAAAGTTTAAAATTTGCCGCTATGATTCTGATTGGGATCTCGTCCTTGGTGATGCAAGTGGGGGCAATTTCTCAGTAGCTGATTCTACTGGGAATGATATTGAATTAACCATCGATCCTAATAAATTATAAACCTCTCTTCATCCCTCCCCCTAAAGCCGCCTAGGCTTTAGGGGGCATGCCAGACTAGGCATGGTAGGTGTCCGGTCCTCCGGACACCCTCCATGCACGTTCTGGGGTGCGGTGAACTTGTTGGTGGAGCCAGTTACCAGAAAGAGCCTTTTTCATTAAGGAGGACCAGGGACCCAGACCCCCGGTCCTCCTTGTCTTTTAGCGGCCCTAATGTTTTACTCATCTCCTAAGGATGCCAATAAATCCCGCAGTTTAGCCGCCCGTTCGTATTCTTCGGCCGCTACGGCCCGCTCGAGCTCTGCCTTCAGGGCTCGGCGCTGGGCTTCCTTGCTCTGGGCTTGAGCAGACTGGGGGGTAGAGAGGGGCATACCGTCCTTTGCCAATTCATCTTCTATGCCTTCCTCCCCAGGATCCTGAGGTCTGGGGTGTTCTCCCTGTTCATCGGTAAAGCCCTGCAGGTCTTGCTCGGCGCTGGCGGTGGCGGCGTCTACGATGAGGTTGACCGAGACCCCCGCCTCCTGTACCACCTGCTCAGAGATGTAGACCGGACACTTGAGCCGCACTGCCAGCGCCAGGGCATCCGAGGGCCGGCAGTCCAGCGTAAACTCCGACTCGTCTATCAAGGTGGACTGGAAAACAAGCCGTGCATAGAAGGTACTGTCCTTAAGGTCGGTAATCTCAATCCTCAGAAGTTCCGCCCCGAGCCGTTGAATCAAACTAATCATCAGGTCATGGGTAAGGGGACGGGGGATGGTCACGTCGCCGAAGCCAATCAATATGGATTGGGTTTCGAGCTGTCCGATAAAAATGGGGACCGCAATTTCCGAGCCGATGGGCCGGATGAGTACCGCATTGCCCTGATCGGTTCGGGCAATGGTCCAGATTTCAGCACGTACGAGGGTATACATAGTCTTTTTCCCTTCTCCCTTTAGCCAAGGAGGGAGACAAAATTCACAAGGAGCTTGTGGGCCTCATGATGCACCGGATAATTCATAAAGGCACCGGTTTCGAGAATTTGCATGGCCTGTTCGATAAGTTCCATGCCCCGCTCGCGGGCTTTGGCAATAACCCCTGCCTGGTCCAGTTCTCCGATAAGTTCCTCAACTTCCCTTGCTCCCGTCCCCTGGGCCCGGGCGGCGGAAAAACAACGCTTTACAAACTCGATACGGCTGGGGTTTTGCTGTAAAAAGAGGATAACCGGCAGGCTCTTTTTCCCTTCCACAATATCGTCACCCCGTTTTTTCCCCGGGTTGCCGGTAGTGAGGTTTTTAACATCATCCAGAATCTGAAAACCCACCCCGAGGTTTTCTGCGGCTTGTCCCAGGGCTGCTGCGAGATGAGCTTCGTCGTCCAACCGGCGGACCAGCTCAGGCGCCGGTTCTGCGAGAGGGGCATCAATATGAATTCCCTTTCGGATGTCCTGTGCAAGGCCCGCACTGTAGACCCCAAGCTCGATAGCCATGCGGGCAAGGACGCCGGTTTTCATCCGGCACATGAGGTCGTATTCTTCAAGACTGGGGAGGGATGAAAAGTTCCGGTGCCAGGCGATGTCCATGGCCTGGCCCAGATGGATCCGTCTCAGGTGCTGTCCCCAGCATTGGGCTACGGTGTTTTTCCGTTCCGCCGGAGCGGCCCAGTTTTGCAGGGCCGTAAGTCCTACAAAATAGAGAAAACTTCCTGCGTTTAGCCCTCGGTCAAGGCCATAGAGGATGTGAATGGCCGGTTTCCCCCTCCGTTCGTCGGAGCTGTCTTCGATATCGTCGTGTATCAGGCTTCCGTTGTGGGGAAATTCCACGAGAGGAACCAGGCTCAGGGCTGAGTCGCCGCCGCCGAGGGTTTCACAGGTTAATGTCATAAGAAGGGGGCGCCAGCGTTTGCCGCCCCGATCGATAAGGTCCCGGCCGGGGGCTGTCAGTTCTTGAACCAGTTCGGTGCCTGGTATGTTGGGCAGGTCTCCAAAGGTCATCCGAACCCAGGTTTCGTCTGGTGTCCGGGGCAGGGTCTGGTCTAAAACGGCTTCTATTTTTTGCAGTCTCTCGGTATATTGTATGTCCATACCTGTACTGTAATCTATCCAAGGCCTGGATGGAAGTAGCAGGGCGTAAAAATCGGAGTTGCTTATGGGTTCCTACGATACATTGGATTACTGGTCGCTGAAGGCGCAAAAAGAGGGCTACCCAGCCCGTTCGGTGTATAAGTTAAAGGAGATGGATGAAAAGTTCGGTCTTTTTAAGGGTGCCAGTAAGGGTGGTAAAGGCCTGGGGAATGCTCAGGGTGGGCTGTCCGCGGGGCCGGTTTTTAAGGTCCTGGATATCGGGGCTGCCCCGGGAAGCTGGAGCCTCTATGCCTTACGGCGCATGGGCCGCTTCGGTTCCCTCGTGTCGGTGGACCTGTCTCCCCTGTCCCGGGTCTATGACAAGGGCCTTTTTGATGGGGATAATTTTTTCTTTATTCAGGGGGATATTACGGACAGTGCGGTCCGGGCCCAGCTTATTGAACGGGGGCCCTATCACCTGGTGATGAGCGATGTGGCCCCTGCGACGACGGGGAACCGTTCGGTGGATACCCTGCGGTCCCTGGCCCTGGTGGAGGAAGTGGTTTCCTATGCGGAGGCCGCCCTGGCCAGCGGCGGCAACCTGGTGGTTAAGGTGTTTCAGGGCGGCGATACGGCGGAAGTGCTGAAACGCCTGCGGAGCCTCTTTGCCACAGCCCGCAGTTTTAAGCCCGAAGCCTGCCGCTCCGAATCTTTCGAGACCTATTACCTGGGGCTGGGGAAAAAACATTAATCATTTTTCTTCTTTGAGAACTGGACAAACTTTTTTGTTAATTCAGTCTTATTCATAGTACCGCTGGCAACTTTCATCATTATCTCATAGATTTCATCCTCAGAACATTCAAAGTCAAATCCATTGATATCTAAAAATACTAGTGCAGAGGCTAAGGCAACTCTTTTGTTTCCATCAATCAGTGCATGATTCTCATATATATGATACGCATAGGCTGCAGCCATTTCCGGAATTGATTTATGAAGGTATTGCCTTTCAAACGTAGCTTGGGGAACATAAATGGCAGAACTGAGGAGTGATACGTCCCGTACACCATAAGCGCCTCCGTATCTTCTTACTTGATCTTCATAAATAAGAAGAACCTCGGAAAGAGTTAAAAATCGTATCACCTTCATTCCCCAAGGCGGCGTAATGCATTGCTATATTTCTGGTTAATTTTTTCAAGGGATTTCATTATATCAATTTCTTCATTGCCAACTGTTTGGGGGGAAAGAATGAGATTTCTGCCATCAGTCGTAACTTCAAAGGGTGTATCAAATGATATGTTAAGCAGCTCCATAATTGGTTTATCAATAACGAGCGCAGCACTATTGCCATGCTGGATAAGTTTCTTGATCATAAGAAGCCTCCAAAACTAATATATACACATTATGTATACAAATCAAGGCTATCTTCATCTACGCCTCGCGCCGCCTCAGCGCCATTTGCCTTACATATCCATATACTCATCCAAAAGAGATAGTATTGTCAAACAATATTATACGGAATTTAATGATAGCTCTCCCGCAGATGCTGGATCCTGAGATGAGCCTGGACATATTCCATGGATGGGAGGCTTCCTCCTTCTTCGGTTCCGCTTGCTTCGGACATGAACCTGATAGCCCTGGTCGTGCCCGGGAGGAGGGTAAAAAGATTGTCTTCCCAATGGCCCTTCATGCCCGGAATATCCACACTGACAAAAAAGGCTGGCCGGTCGGTGTTTAACTGTAAAAGGAGTTCTGCCTCGCCCTGATAATTTTTAACTACGGAAAGACGGCTCCTTATATGGGCCGGTTCAAGGTTGCACTGTTTCGGGGGAACGAGAAAGCAAACTGTTTCCAGGCTTTTGTCCGGTTCCTGGGGGGGCCGGACACAGGATGCCGATGGCCCTTCATCAATATGAAGGAGCCCTCGGAAAAAGGCTGAGTTCACCGGGAAGGGCAGGCGCTTCAGGTCCAATTCCCACACCTTGTGGGATCCCTCACCGGCCTTGTGTATGGGCAGGGTGTTTTCCTGAACTGTTTTTCCTGCAAAATTGATGAATGCAAGGGTGACGGTGCCGGAAATGCTCCGGTCCGTGTCGTTAATGAGGTGCACCTGGAGGCTTTGGTCCTTTACAAAGGAAACCAGAGCGATGGGTGCAAAGAAGCGGCGGGCCGCATAGTGCAGGAGCTTCCATTTGCCTGAGTATTCTATGGATGACCAGGAGGCGACGGGCCAGCAGTCGTTTAACTGCCAGTACAAGGCTCCCATACAAATTGGCCGGCGGCTACGCCAGTATTCAACCGCGGTCTGTATGGCCAGGGCTTGCTGTACCTGGCTCAGGTAGAGCATGTTTGCAAAGCCCTCGGGAAAGCGGAAATAGCGGGAGAAATTTTCGATAATGATGGAATTTCCCCTGGGGTTTTTCTGGTGATGTTCCATGACGGGGGAGGTGAGATTCCGCTGGTCTTCGGGACAATAGGACGCGACTGTTTCTTCTGACGGGAAAGACTGGTAGCCGAATTCGGAGCAGAAGCGGGGGGTAACGTCGTAGTAGGCTTCGAAGGGTTTCCCCTCATGCCAGACGCTCCAGTAATGCATGTCCCCCCTGCCGTCGGAGTGCCAGTTGTCGGAAAAGTCATTGGGGCCTGCACTGGGCGAACTGGGCCACCAGGTCCGGTCCGGGTCGAGCTCGCGGATGGTCTTTCCTACAATCCCTTCGTTGAGCCGGTCATAATCGATAATGTACCGGTCCCGGTTAGCCCTCGTTTCGGGGTACCAGGTAAGGGCCCCCACATTTTCATTGTTGCCGCACCAGAGGGCGATGCTCGGGTGTTCCTTAAGCCGCAGGACCTGAAAACGGATTTCCCTGCGGACCGTTTCCAGAAACTCCGGATCTGCGGGATAGGTGGAACAGGAAAACATCATATCCTGCCAGACAAGAATACCCAGCTCATCACAGAGGTCATAAAACACATCCCGCTCGTACTGGCCGCCGCCCCAGACCCGTACCATGTTCATGTTTGCCTGAACCATACTGTGCAGGAGGTTGCGGTAGCGGTCGGTGGTCTGCCGGCTCGGAAGGGAATCCAAGGGTATCCAGTTGGCTCCCTTGGCCCAGATAGCTTTTCCATTCACCTGGAAGGTCATGGATCGGCCGATTTCATCATCCTCAGTAATAACCTTGAGATCCCGAAAACCTATCCGTTTGGTTGCCCGTTGCTGTATGGCTGTTCCTGGGCTTGCTGTTTTCTGTACCGTTTCCTGCACTGTATCACCTTGCCCGGTCATGCTCTCTGTACCGCTCTTTTCGGAGGACCAGACGGCGGCTTCCAGGGTGTACAGGTGCTGTTCGCCATACCCTGAGGGCCACCAGAGTTTTGGGTTTTTAATAGAAAGTATTGCTTCAAGTTGATGGTTTCCCGGGCCGTGGAGCCTGTGTTCTGTGGTTTGTTTCAGGACTGTTTTGCCTTCTCCGTCTTTGAGCCGCAGGTTCATGGTGATGCTAAAGCTGGCTGTCTTTGGCCCTGAAGCCCCAGTTGTTTCTGAACCTTGAGTAGTTCCAGGTCCGGGGATGGTATAGCGCAGCGTGACCGGGATATCCCAGGTATTGTCCGCTGCTGGAATGGTTCTAATAGAAAGATTGTCAATTCTGCCAGGGGAGGCAAAATCAATATAGCAAGCACCGTACAATCCGGATACCATGAGACAGGGCCCCCAGTCCCAGCCGCTGTGGCATTGGACCTTGCGGATCTGGTTGCGGTGTAAGGATTGGACCGGGTATACACTGTGGGGAATCGGGTAGGGGAGTTGTTGTGCCCGTTGAGCTGCCGCTTTTTCAGCAGCATGAAAATGGATGCGAATGGTATTTGTCCCTGACTGAAGAGTGCACCCCAGATCTATAACATGGGCATGAAACATATTGTTCGTTTGTGTTACTGGTTTTCCGTTTACCAATACTTCAGTCACCGTATCGATAGATTCAAAGTATAGATAGGGGCTGCCCTGTTGTAATTGCTCAGGGCTTAGTTCTATGTTCCGTTCAAGAATAAAATCTTCCTGGTTAAGAAATTGTACTTCTAGTTCATTCTGACCATAATAGGGATCGGGAATAAGGTTTGCAGCGAGGAGTGCACTATGACAGTCTCCGGGAATACTGCAGGGGACGGAAACCTTTCCCAGTACCGATGAATCTAAGCGCAAGGTCCACATTCCAGATAAATCAATTTGTGACATAGGTTGCCTCCCCGTTTTGGCTAATGTTGATGTGCTGTCAACCTGATGGGCCATAAATATAAAAATTTTTCTTGACAGAATCAACAAGTGGTAGTATACCATAGTTGATTGCAAAAATCAACCAACAAGATGGAGAATCTGAGCGGGGCGAAGTGTTCTAGCAGCAACAGTTGCAGTGAGCGTCCCAACATATTGAGCGAGGAGTAGAACGGTGGCCCGATCGAATGGGATAGATCAGACAGAAAAAGCGCGGAATGCGGCCCGTATTATCCGCACGATCTGGAAAAATCCCCTCATCAGCCGCTATGAAATTGCTGAGCGGCTTCATCTGGAACGGTCTACTATTACTCATCAGGTTAACAGACTCTTGGAGTTAGGTCTCATAACTGAGATTTCCGAAGGCCAAGCAGGACCCGCTGGAGGGCGCAAGCCGATACATCTGGCAATTAACAAGGATTATGGTTACATCATCGGCATTGAAATGCAGGTGGAGGCTTATTCGGTAGTAGCGGTAAACCTGGCAGGGGAAGTCCTGCAGTTTAAAACCGCGGAAAAACTCATTACTTCGGAACACTTTATTAAGGATGTGCTGGAAATAGCGTTTACCTTCGCAGAAGAGATGGGGGGCACTGAACGGCTGATTGGCGTTGGTGTTGGTATGGGCGGTATTATCGATTCAGAGCGGGGCATTATTCATTATTCCATTCCCTTACATCTTACCAGCCCTCTGGATTTTATGGGGGCCATTGCTGAACGAACTCATATCCCCTTTCTCGTTGGAAATGATGCAAACTGTTGTGCCTGGGGAGAGCTGGCCTTTCATAAGGCTGATGGACTTAAAAACTTTCTTTTCACCTTAGTCCAGTTCCGATCGGGGAATGTCGCATTGCAAGAATATGGTGGGGTCGGTGTCGGGTTTGGGATAGTTATAGATAGTAAAGTCTATACAGGTACTAATTTTACCGCTGGTGAATTCCGCAGTGCCTACTGGACTGAAGGAAATCGGGCTCAGTTTTCCATACCCTATGAAGAAATAATAACGGTTACCAGGAATCCCCATGTTTTGGAACGGTTTACCCGGGAATTAGCCAGGAATGTTGCCCTCTTTGTGAATACCTTTAATCTCAATAAGGTTTTTATTGGCGGAGATATCGAAGCCTGCAATTTGGATGTTCCTGCCATTTTTACAGAAGAAATCCGGCATAACTGGATGTATCCCTCAGCACCGGCTTGTGAATCGACCTATTCTACTCTGGGTGAAAAGGCTGTTTCTTATGGAGCTGCTGGGATGCTGCTGTATCGTATTTTTACATCAAGTCATTTGCCGGTTGATTTAGAAGGTGAACAGGACCCGCTGGTACTGGCCCTTCATCTTTAAGAAAAAAGTCATGACCCTTATGGCATGATTTTTAATAAAATCCCCGTTGGGGAGGACGGTGCTGAGGCTAACGCCAACGTACCATAGATAAAAGAGGAGGTCTTTGTATGAAAAAGACTCTATTTGTCCTGGTAGCATTCCTTGCTATGGCTGGTATGGTATTTGCCAGCGGTCAGGCCCAATCCGGGCAGGCTGGGACCAAACAGGTTGTGGTAAAAACCATGGCCTACGGGGACAATTCCAACTCGGAAGGTGTCAACTGGGTTCGGATTGTCAAAGCTTTTGAGAAAGAAAATCCCAATATCAAAATTGATTATGAACTGCTGTACGATGAGGCTTATCATCAGAAGGTCGCCGCCCGTCTGGCCGCTGGTGATGTTCCTCATCTGGCCTACATGGGAGCTGATGCCCGTTGGGGTGCCCCTTGGAAGGAAGCGAAACAACAGTTTGATCATCGCCCGTATATCGACGCAAACTTCTTTGACCTGAATCTTATCCCGCCAATGGGCCCCAACGGAGAAATTTATGAAATTCCCCTCGGCACCAGCAATATCACAACAGTTTTATATATGAACGAAGAGCTGGTCAAGTCCTTAGGCTTCAGCGAGCCTAAGACCTATGAGGACCTGGTGGCCATGGTTCCCAAGGCACGGGCTGCAGGGCTCGATGTAGTTTCTATCGATGGTGCCGATGGTTGGGCCTGGGGCTCTTGTCTTATGTCCGCAATTATTGCCCGTGTTTCTGGGGATCCTAATTGGGTTTCTAAGGCTGTCGCTGGGAAATATAAGTTTACCGATCAGGCCTTTGTCGATTCCCTTACGCTGCTCCAAAAAATGGTAAAAGACGGAGTCATTTCTGACAAATCGGTCCTGGTAGATTACGGTGCTAACATTTCCAATTTCAGCAACAAAAAGGCTCTGTTCATGATTCAAGGCCAGTGGGCTGCGGGTTCTATAGATCCCGCTGTTGCCGAAAAGACAAAGATGCTTGCTTGGCCAAAACTGCCCGGAGAAAAGGCTGCAACTACCGGTTCTGTGGCTGCCGCAATTCAAGTTGGCTATGGCATTACTCAAGCTGGAGCAAAGGATCCCGCTGTCCGCGATGCGGCGCTCAAATTCCTTAAGTACTTCTACAGCTATGAAGAAACTACCCAGCGGCTCAGGGATGGTGCAATTGTTGCTCCTATCTTGAAGAACTACAAGGTTCCAGAAGATCTGCCCACCATTGTAAAACAGAAAGTCGGTTTGGCTCAGAAAGCCAAGAATACCGATGTTATCGATGCTTTCCTGGGCGGTGCACCTAACGATGCCCTCAATGCGGGTATGCAGAAGATTGTAGCCGGTACCGCTACTCCTGCTGAAGTTGCAGCAGAGGTAGAAAAACTACTGCGCAAATAAAGGCTATACTGCATAGCAGGTACGAAATAGGGGATCCTGGGTTTGCCTTGAGATTGGGGTACCGATCAGGGCCTCATCAGGACCCCCTTCTTTATAACATTACAGGAGCGCGACATGAGAGGTCGTAACGGCAGATACCTGCCTGCATATATAGGTATGGTTGGTCCTGCTACTGCTATATTTTTATTTATTGTAGCATATCCGATATTGTACTCCTTTTGGTTAAGCTTTACCGATTTTAATCCCAATAAGGGTGGGGTCTGGAGTTTTGTCGGGTTTGAACAGTATAGCAAGATGCTGCAGGACCCCTATTTCTGGCATTCTTTAAAAAATAATCTTATCGTGGTTGCCGTTTCGGTCTTTGGCCAGATCCCCATCGGATTTGCATTGGCATATATTCTATACCGAAGAATGGTGAAAGCTTCTGGTTTTTTCCAGTCTATGGTATTTTTGCCCAATTTCTTGTCTACCATCGTTATCGGTATTCTCTGGAAACGGATGTTCCAGGCCGACGGCCCTGTTGCCCGGCTGATACAGCTTGTCACACAGAATCCTCAGGCCCAGTTCGATCTGATGCTCAAGGCTGATACCATTATGTACCCTATTGGTTTTGCACTCATATGGATGTACACCGGGCTCTATATGGTTATTTTCCTTGCAAACCTGCAAAAAATCGATAATGGTATGATTGAAGCTGCCCAGATTGATGGGGCAAACGAATTTCAGATATTTACGAGGGTAATCGTACCGGTACTCTCTGGTACTATTCTTGTTTCGAGTATTTTGGCCATAGCCGGCTCCCTCCGGGGCTTCGATTTGATATTCGCCATTACTACCCAGGGACTTCAGCGAAACAATGCGATGGTTCTTCCCATATTTATGTATCAGACCGCATTCCAGGATTATAACAATCCATCCAGATTCGCTTATGGAGCGGCCATTTCTAATGCCATCATCATTATCAGCGTATTGCTCATTCTGTTAAGCAACTATATTGGTAAGAAACTTAATGCCGGGGAGGAATATTAACATGGCACCTGCAACAAACACGCCGGCATTTAGAATAAAGCATGTGATCGGGACTTTTATTTCCTATCTTGTATTTATTTCATGGACCCTCATTACAGTGGTTCCCCTCATCTGGATGCTGTACTCATCCTTTAAATCTAATGAAGAATTGGTAAAGGATATTTATGCCTTACCAAAGGCCCTCTTTGAAAATAAGGATGATGAATATGTGGTTATCCCTAAAACACTGAACGTCATACTCCCCTATGATCCAGAAAAGGATCCCCGGGAGCGGCTCATCATTGAATCGACCACGATAGCACCTACCCTGCGGCTCATGGTGCATTTCCTTGTAAAGGATGAACTGCCACCAGACATTCGAAATCTAAAACCAGGCGATACCCTCAGGGTTTCTCAACTACCAAAAAAGATGCAGCGGGATATTCACTGGAAGACTGTCTTCTTTAATTACCGTTCTGCCTTTGAACGGGGAAAGCTGGCGGGCAAATTTATTAACAGCTTGCTGTACTCGGGGATTTCAACCTTCTTAATAGTTCTTTTTGGGTTGATGGCGGGCTTTGGGCTGAGCAAAATGGCTTTTAAAAAGGCTTCACTGCTTATATCCGGGCTCATCGGCTTTGGCTATCTGATTAGTACCAACTCGGTAATCATCCCTCTCTTCCTGATGCTTTCTAACATGAAGCTTACCGACACCCATCTGGGGGTCATCCTTGTGTATACTGCCTTCGGTCTCCCCCTCTCGGTTATGTTGACTACCCAGTTTATCCGGGATCTTCCTGACAGTCTTATCGAGTCCGCTTTTATCGACGGGGCAAGTTATTTCAAAATGTTTTTCAGTATCATTGTCCCTATGACGGTCCCGGTCATTACTACTATTTCCATCATAAGTTCCCTGGGTATCTGGAATGAGTTCCTGCTTGTTCTGGTAATCGCAAGTTCTGAGCTTACGAAATCTCTCCCTGTTGGAGTCTATTCATTCTCAAGCCTCACGAGTACCCAGCTTGGGTGGCAGTTAGCTGCCCTGGTAATCGCAGTATTGCCGGTTATGATTGTGTATTTCATCTTTAACAAACGGTTAACCCAGGGTGTTGTTGCCGGGGCCGTTAAAGGATAGGTGTATGCGTTTCGGAAATTTTAATGATACTTCTCGGGAATATGTTATCAACACTCCCCGGACTCCCCATCCCTGGATAAACTATCTGGGAACTGATGGTTTCTTTTCCCTTATTTCCAACACTGCCGGAGGATATTCCTTTTATCGGGATGCCCGGCTCAGGCGGCTTACCCGGTACCGGTACAATGATGTTCCCCAGGACAGCAATGGCCGGTACATCTATATTCAGGAACGGGCCCTTTCATCGGGGGCGAGTCTCGGAAAACTGAAGGGTGAACCCTGGAACCCCGGCTGGAAGCCGACAAAGACCGAACTCGATTTTTATGAATGCCGTCATGGTCTCGGCCGCACTACGATTATCGGTGAAAAAAACGGGCTTCGGGCAACAGTCCGGTACCTGGTGCCCATAGGAACCAATGCGGAACTCCAGGAACTGGTCCTTGAGAACACCAGCAAGGAAGAGAAAGCGGTCTGCATCCATTCCTTTGTAGAGTTTTGCCTCTGGAATGCCCTGGACGACTTTACCAATTTTCAGCGGAACCTTTCCACCGGACAGGTAGAGGTTGAGGGCTCAGCAATTTATCATGTTACGGAATATCGAGAGCGGCGAAACCACTATGCCTTTTTCTGGACCGATGCGGCCATTGCCGGGTTCGATTCAGACCGGGATGCCTTTATCGGTCGGGACGGTGACTTTACCCGGCCTGCGGCGGTGCTTCAGGGGGCAAGCTGGAATTCCATAGCTGACGGCTGGTCTCCGGTGGCAAGCCATCGCATCGAATGGACCCTTCAGCCTGGTGAAAAAAAACGGGCAGTCTTTATGCTCGGCTATATCGAAAACCCCCAACATGCAAAATGGGAAAAACCAGGGATTGTAAACAAAGAAAAAGCCCGTACACTCCAAAACCGTTTTTCTGACCCCGGTGCATTCCAGGCAGCTTGGGATGAACTTACCCGGTTCTGGGATGAAAAACTCTCCCATTTTTCCATTTCCAGCGGGGACGAAAAGCTGGACCGGATGGCAAACATCTGGAACCAGTACCAGTGTGTGGTTACCTACAACATGGCCCGCAGTGCCTCCTATTTCGAAAGCGGTATCGGCCGGGGAATCGGGTTCCGGGACACCTGTCAGGATATGCTTGGCTTTGTCCATCTCATGCCGGAAAAAGCCCGGGAACGGCTCTTTGATGTCGCATCAACCCAATTCCCCGATGGCGGAGCTTATCATCAGTTCCAGCCCCTCACCAAACGGGGTAATGCGGACATTGGCGGCAACTTTAATGATGACCCCTTGTGGCTTATCATTGGAGTAGCAGGATATCTTAAAGAAACCGGCGACTGGGATTTCCTCAAAGAATCGGTACCCTTTGATAATAACCCTGCAAATACCGCAAGTCTCTTTGAGCACCTGAAACGGTCCTTTCACCATGTAACCAATAATCTGGGGCCCCATGGCCTGCCCCTCATTGGCCGGGCAGACTGGAATGACTGTCTGAATCTGAACTGTTTTTCCACAGACCCCAATGATTCTTTCCAAACCAGTACGAATAAGGACGGAAAAACCGCTGAATCCATTCTGATTGCTCAGATGTTTCTCTATGCCGCCCCTGACTATATCGAAATCTGTAAACGCCTGGGGGACCATGAGGAAGCCAGGGCTGCGGAAACCGCTGCCCGCACCATGGAAACAGCCATTCTTGCCCATGGCTGGGATGGTCTGTGGTTCCTCCGGGCCTATGATGATGCAAGCCGTAAGGTTGGTTCCGCTGAATGTGAGGACGGTAAAATCTTTATCGAAACCCAGGGCTTCGGTGCCATGGCCCTCGTGGGCAATGACCGGGGATACCCGAAACAGGCACTGGACTCAGTTGCCAAACACTTGGACACCCCCCACGGTATTGTGATACTTGACCCACCCTATAAGGAATATCACCTGGAACTGGGAGAGGTTTCGTCCTATCCGCCGGGGTACAAGGAAAACGGTGGCATTTTCTGCCACAATAATCCCTGGGTCATGATTGGCGAAGTGCGTATCGGCCGGCCAGACCGGGCTTTTGAGTACTGGAAAAAAATCGCTCCCGCCTACCGGGAAGAAATCTCAGAGCTGCATCGGATGGAACCCTATGTCTATTCCCAGATGATTGCCGGAAAGGGGAGCCGACGCCATGGTGAAGCGAAAAACTCATGGCTCACCGGAACTGCCGCATGGAACTTTGTAGCCCTTTCCCAATGGATTGTCGGGGTTCGCCCGGCCTTCGACGGGCTCATCATCGAACCCCGTCTGCCGTCCCATGTAAAACATGCGGTAATCCAACGGTATTTCCGAGGAGCCCATTACCATATTACAGTGGAAAACCGTAAGAATGACGGCCCCATACAGCTCAGTGTTAACGGCAGTCTTCAGGCCGGTACGATGGTTCGAGCGGCATCCCCGGGTTCTACCGTACAGATTCTGGTAACAGTCGGCTAAACCTGTCAAAAGAGCCGGGGCTGAAAACCCGATCCGTTCCAGAAATCGGCGGTATACTAAAGCAGCCTCCTGTTTGTTGACCGTACTGTGGAAGGAGGACTTCCATGGTACGGTCTTTTTGCTTTAGGTTGATGTATATCCAGCGCCGCTTGAGGCCTTTGCTCTGGATTCTGCTTCTGCCCTCATTCTTTTTTAGCTGTGCCGGATGTGAAAACCCCTTTTCGGGGAAAAAGCTGCCAACTCATTTTAGTCTGGCGACCTGGAATCTCCAGGCTTTTTTTGACGGCCAGGAGATAGGGACTGAATATGCTGATTACCGATTAAAGGCATCCTGGAATGAGGTGTCCTATAAAAAACGGCTCCAAAATCTGGGGAATGTTCTGTCAAAATGGCCTGAGCCCCAGACCAAGGGAGCCGAGCATGGACCAGATATCTTCGCACTCATCGAAGTGGAGAATGCCGCAGTAGTTGAGGACCTCCGTTCCGGGCCCTTCGCTCAGTTCAAATATACCTACAGTGCTTTCGCAGCGAATCCCGGTGCCTCCCTTGGTCTGGGGCTCCTCAGCCGCTTTCCTATTATTGCAACAAAGACCCATTCTATGCAAACCGCTAGCTACAGTACTCCCCGGCCTATGCTGGAAGCAGAAATCGAGCTTTCTAAGGAGTCTCAGGAACGATTGCATCTTTTTGTATGTCACTGGAAATCAAAACTGGGCGACCCTGAAGATACGGAAGCACTGCGACGGGCCAGCGCTCAGCTTGTGAACCGCCGTATCGTAGAACTTGCAAGTGAATATACGAATGTCCAACCACTCATTTTAGTTGTCGGAGATCTGAATGAAAATGCAGATGAATATGCCCGTCAGGGATCTCGTTTTATTACAGCTCTTATGCCTACAGGTGCAAGTGCTGTTGCGGAAGTTTCCTCAGAGGCTAACCATGAAACCAATACTAATAGGTTCAATAGTATAGCTACTCGCCCCTGTTCATTCATCATTCTGACCGGTTCTCCCTCAATGGTATCAATACCAGATTCAGGACCTGTCACCCTCTATAGTCCTTGGTATACTGTTGTCTGGAATGGGTCCTATGCTTACCATGGTACCTGGGAAAGCATCGACCATATTTTGTTGTCTCCGGGGTTTTTTAACGGAATAGGCTGGGAATACACAGCGTTTTCAGTAATTGATTATACTCCTTTTAGCAATGAGGCAGGGTATCCTAACAGCTTTAATCCCCGTACTGGTAGCGGTGTTAGCGACCATTTGCCTATCATGGTTGATTTTCATCGCATATAACTATAAAAAATTAGTGGTAGTATCTTAGGTTGTTGACCATCTTGGAAATATGTTATATATTACTAACAAATAATGCCAAGAGGTATTGGTTTTTTTAAGCGCAATGTTAGCGAATTCTAACATTGTGCAAGTTTCTGGAGACTGTATAACACATAGTATTATTAGTCTCCATAATACCCTCTGGTGGGATGGAGGTTGTTATGTATTTATCTGATGCTCCTAATGGGGCGTCTTTTAGGGTACTTCGGGTTACCATCGGCAAAGAGGTGGGAAAACGTCTTGTCGATATGGGTTTTACTGAGGGAGCTGAAGGTGCAGTGGTTCGGGGAGGTATGTTCCGCGGGCCACTTCAGGTTCGCATCCGGGGTTATGACGTGCTTATTCGTCGTACTGAGGCAGCAGGTATAGAAGTAGAGCCTGTTGGCGACTGGACTGCAGCAGAGGATGCACATCGTTATTTTGGTCACTTTAACCGCTTTGGAAGAGGAAGGGGTTTTAGTGGTAGAGGTCGTCATGGAAGGTTTGGCTTTGGTCAAGGTGACTGTGAAGACTCTGATGGTAAAGTGAAAAGGTTTCGGACAGAGAGATCTAATGAGCCAGCTGATGAAAATCAGGACACTACAAACATGAGAGGATAACCAATAATGAACCGGAAAAAACTACGAATAGCTCTGGCGGGAAACCCCAATTCAGGTAAAACGACACTCTTTAATGCGCTCACCGGTTCCCATCATAAGGTCGGGAACTATCCGGGAGTAACGGTTGAAAAAAAAGAAGGCCAGCGCATTCGGGGAGACAAGGAATATCACTTTATTGACCTGCCTGGAATTTATAGTCTCACCGCTTATTCCATCGATGAGGTAGTAGCCAGGGATTTCCTGCTTGATGAAAAACCTGATCTAATTATAGATGTACTCGATTCTACGAATCTAGAACGTCATCTGTATCTTTGTCTGCAGTTCCAAGAATTGGGCATCCCGGTCATAGGTGCCCTCAATATGACCGATGAAGCGGAGGAGAAAGGTATTCGAGTAGATTCGGCGGAGCTCTCAAAAATATTAGGGATTCCCATGGTAAAAACTGTAGGTTCCCGGGGAACCGGTGTCGATGAGCTTTTAGATACGATTGATGAAATTCAGGAAAACCAGAAACCAGTGGACCGCTGTATCCGCTATGGAACTGAATTGGAAGAAAAGCTTCAGCGTCTGCAAAGCCTTATTAACCAGGATACTGAGTTTGCGGCAAAATTCCCCCCTCGTTGGCTTGCGGTTAAACTGTTAGAAAAGGATACCAATGCCTATGAACGACTTAAGGTACACTCTCAAGCTGAACTAATTGCTACGGAAGCCCGGTCGTCTATCAACTGGCTGGAAAAACATTACGGCAAGGATAATGAGATTGTTATTTCTGAACAGCGCTACGGCTATATCCGTGGTGCGGTAAAGGAATGTATCAAGATAATTAAAAAGCCCGACTTCAGTATCACCGAAGCCATCGATCGGGTTATCATGCATCCGGTACTTTCACTCCCAATCTTTGTGTTGATTTTATGGGGTGTTTTCCAGATTACCTTTACCCTGGGTGAATATCCGATGCTCTGGCTCGAGGGCTTTTTTAGCTGGCTTTCGGCAACACTCTCCAATGTACTCCCTGAGGGTGGTTTTAAGTCTCTCCTGATTGATGGGGTAATCGCTGGTGTCGGCGGAGTACTATCCTTTGTTCCCCTGATAGTCATTCTCTTCTTCCTGCTTTCGATTTTGGAAGATATCGGCTATATGTCCCGGGCTGCCTTTGCAACGGATAAGCTCCTGCATACCTTTGGGCTCCATGGGCAATCCATATTTCCCATGATGCTCGGGTTTGGCTGTTCTGTGCCTGCTATAATGGCTGCCCGGACCTTAAAAAGCCGCAGAGATCGGATTCTCACCATCCTTGTCATCCCCTTTATCAGCTGTGGTGCAAAACTGCCGGTTTATGTGTTGCTGGCGGCGGCCTTTTTCCCGAATAATCCAGCCCTTGCGGTTATGGCTATTTATGTAATTGGTGTGGTCCTTTCCTTATTTGCTGCCTTTGTTCTGAATCGGACCATATTACGGGGGGATCCAACACCCTTTGTGTTGGAACTACCGCCCTATCGAGCCCCCACCCCCCAGGGTATCCTCTGGCATGTGTGGGATAAAACCTGGCAGTATGCAAAGAAAGCTGGAACCGTTATTTTAGCCGCTTCTATCCTCATCTGGGCAATCACTACGTTCCCTGCAAAGTCCCTATCTGAAGCACAGCGTCAGAACCTTGAACAGGCCTTTGTGGCTTCCCATCCTGAAGCTGATTCGGAAACTATAGAAGCCTACCTTGCGGTGCAGGAATCAGAATACCGCTTGGCTCATAGTTTTGCCGGCCAGATAGGCCGGTTCATGGAACCAGTCTTTAAGCCCTTGGGCTTTGACTGGAAAATCTCCGTCGCCATGGTAACCGGTTTTGCAGCTAAAGAGGTGATTGTTTCCACCCTGGGTATTTTGTATGGGGTTGGACAGGAGGAGACTGAAGAATCGGAAAGTCTCCACGCTGCCCTTCAGCAAGATCCTGTCTGGAATCCCCTCGTAGCCTTTGTGCTCATGCTTTTTGTATTGGTTATTCCGCCCTGTTTTGCTGCCCAGGCAACCATACGAGCTGAGCTTGGCTGGTCCTGGTGGGCTTTCTCGGTAGTTTCACTGGTTGTGTTTGGCTGGTTATTAAGCTTTGTAATTTACCAGCTTGGTCTATTGAGTGGGGTACTTTTATGAATTGGTTTGATGTTCTTGGAGTAGGGGCCGCTCTTGCCGCAGCAGCACTGTTTGTGCTATTTCGGATTATTCGTTTTGTACGTCGTAAGCGGCCGTCCTGCTGCAGCTGATGAATTCCCCAGCTTTTATCAATTATTGCTTTTATTACTTTGTGAGCTCTAGAGTTTGGTCCGGCTCTTTATAGGGCCGGACAAGAAACTTGTTGGCAAAGCGGGCACTGTTCACCGGTCCTACTAAGATACTGGCCCATCGCTGAAGTTTCCAATTCAACCGAGGAATACTGTAAGCCTTGCCCTGACAGGCTTTTTTTAGGCAAAAAGTGGTTGTTTTATCGGCGCTCCATCCATGGGCTACCTTGAGCCGTACCCCTTCAGAAGCAACTTGAGCAAATTCGCTGTCCACTGATCCGGGACACAAGGCATGAACCCGGATGCCCCGGGAAGCCCATTCGGTTGCGATACCTATGGAGAAGGAAAGGACATAGGCCTTTGTGGCAGCATATACTGCAAAACCTCCCAGGGGTGCAAAACCTGCAAGACTCGCTATATTAATAACAAGAGATCCTCTGGTAAGGAAGGGCGAGAAACGGTAACAGGATTCGGTCAAAGCCCGGCAGTTCAAATCGATCTGGCCCAATTGCCGGTCCATATTGATGACCGTAAAGGGGCCATAGGTGCCGTAGCCCGCATTATTTATCAGAATGGTAAGTGGTTTTCCCCTTTCACGGGCCTTGTCTGCCAGGCTCGCAATTGCATTCGGGGCTATTAAATCCAGACTGAAGGTACGGATGATGAGGGTTTTTTCATCATCCCTAGTACTGTAGGCAGCCTGCAATTCTTCAGCCAGAGCAGATAACCGGTCTCCCCGTCGTGCTACAAGCCACAGTTCATCAAAGTAGGGTAAGCCCCGATAGCGTTCCTTACCGGACGCGGCGGCTGCAAGGCGGCGTGCAAAGGCTGCCCCGATCCCTGATGATGCACCGGTTACCAGGGCTATGCCGCCCGTGCCTTTAATGAGTTTTTCATCTTCTTCCATAACACCTTCCTTTACCCCTCATCCTTTAAGGGCTTTGTAATGTTATTTTTAGACATTGTACGTGTTTATGTTATGGGTATACCTTGTCTCCGGCTATTGGCCCCGGAGAAGTTCCCGGGGCTTCGAGCCCTGGGCTGGCCCCACAATACCCCGTTCTTCCATCATCTCCACAATCCGGGCGGCACGATTATAGCCAATTTTCAGCCGCCGCTGTATGTAGCTGGCGCTGGCCTTCCCCTGCTGATAGACAATTTCCAGGGCCTTTTCATAGAGTGGATCATCTCCCTCATCAAAAAGAGAAGGTTCTGCCTCTTCTTCATCTTCGTCATAAAAGATCTCATCATCAATATAGTCTGGTTCTCCAAGACCTTTTACATACTCTACAACCCGTTCTACCTCTTCTTCAGATACAAAGGCCCCCTGCATACGGACCGGGAAGGGATCCACTGCTCCTGCATAGAGCATGTCCCCTTTCCCAAGGAGTTTCTCCGCTCCTACCATATCGATGATGATACGGCTGTCCATTTTGCTGGCCACCATAAAAGCGATACGGCTCGGAATATTTGCCTTAATGAGCCCCGTTATGACATCAATGGAAGGCCGCTGAGTTGCCAGCACCAGGTGAATACCGACAGCCCGGCTCATGGCCGCCAGTCGCGCCACGGTGGATTCCAACTCTTTGCCGGTGGTGGCCATCAGGTCCGCAAATTCATCAATCACTACCACGATATAGGGCAGGCGCTCCGTGGCAATGTTGCGCTCCTTGATCCGCTTGTTATAACTGCGGATATCCCGGACCCCCATGGAATCCAGGAGGGCATAGCGACGCTCCATTTCATAGATACAGTACTGCAAAGCCTGAAAGGCCCGCTTTGGTTCTGTGATAACCGGCGTTAAAAGGTGAGGAATATCATTATACAATTTAAGTTCTACAATTTTTGGGTCGATGAGCATAAGCCTGACTTCGGCAGGAGACCGCTGGTACAGGATCGATAGAATCATGGAATTCACACAGACCGATTTCCCCGAACCGGTAGCTCCTGCAATAAGCAGGTGTGGTGTCTGTACCAGGTCTATGGTCTGGGCTTCGCCGGTAATATCCTTCCCCAGGATAACCGGAATTTCCATCCGTTTGCCCTCCCGGTGTAGTTCTCCTTCTATCATTTCTCGGAATGACACAATATTTCGTTTGCGGTTTGGAACTTCAATTCCCACTGCATGCTTCCCCGGGATTGGCGCAACGATACGGACAGAACTAGCCGCAAGCCGGAGGGCGATATTGTCCTGCAGGTTTACAATTTTTGAAAGTTTAACTCCCGGTGCAGGGAGTATTTCGAACATGGTAATAACCGGTCCCTTGCGGATACCTGTTACTTCTGCCTGAATGTTGAATTCCTTGAGTGTTTCCTTAAGGATCACCGCTGCATCCCGAGTAGCCTGGTCGATAATCCAGTACTGGCCGTCTGGGTATGCCGTCAAGAGGCCCTCTACCGGTACATGGTAGTTGGTAATGGGAAAATCGTTCTTTTTTTGGGTTACAGGTTTATCCGCAGGTGCTTCGGTTTGGTGTATGTTCCGCTCAGCTTCCTTTTCCCGTTCTATTGCCTCGGCGAGTTTTTCCGCTTCCGTTAAGGCCTGTTTTAAGTCCTTATCTACTTCATGAATCTCACTCTGAATAATAACTGGGTCAGTAAACTGAATGGTCTTCTTGTCTTGTTCTGTGGTTGTATCCTGATCATTCTCTTGGGCCTCTCGTTCTGCTGTCTTTTGCAATACTTCTTCATCTGTATCAGAGGTTGCGTTTCTGGATACCTCAAGAGCCGTGTCCTTGGATTTGTCTAGGGCTGTCTGAAAGGATTTATATGCTTCTTTACTTGCTAAAGGTTTTGTTTCTGGAAGCTCAAATATGACTGAATCTACTGGTTCGATTGCAGGTTGAAGTTCTTCAAGTACAGGATGTGTGTTGGACGGCTCTTCAAGTAACCTTAACCGCAGAGGTTCATGGGTGGATGGTTTTATAATTGGTGCTTTAGTCTCTCTGCTTATAATTGTGTGATCTGCGATTAATCTGGTAATCCACATAAGGATAAAGAATTCTATTAGTAGGATAAGGAGGATGCTGAGTACTATACCTATTCTTCCTAAAAGGGACAAAATAGAATAGGCAAAAAGCAGCTGATCATAATTATTAAATATATTTAAGCCTACGGTAAGCGTAAAAAAGGGGATAATACTGGCCGTAAGGGCAAAAATTTTGTCTGGCCTATAATAATTATCCGATAGCAGTAAGGCCGCAATAAACAAATAGATTGGGAGCCAATAAGAAAGAATTCCATAAGCATCAATACAAAATTGACCGATTTTTACTATTAAAAACGGTAACGCAAGATATGCGCTAGTGATTGCCAGGGCGAGGATTAGGCTCGCGGATCCCAGGATTACTGATAAAGTTAGCGCTGTTTTGCTTGGATGTATAGGCCGTGCCACGGATTATCGAGCCTCCACTGTAATTTTCTGTATAGGGAATATATCGGCAAAAATAGCTTCCATCGACATATGAAAATAGAGGTATCCATATATCGCTGCAGCAGCAAGTACTTTTCTGCTATATTCCCGTGTTTCGGTGATCGGTATGGTTTCAAGAAAGAGATCTTCTACAAGACTTTTCTGGCTAGATCTCCAGTTTCTGACCCGGGTCATTCCGCCGTTATAGGACGCCAGAGCAAGTAAAGGGCTTCCTGTTCTTTCTATTAGATAGGAAAGATACCAAGCCCCGATAAAGAGATTTGTTTCTGGATCTTCCAGTTCTTTTTCATTGGTAATAGAAAACTCAGGTCCTCCTTCCCGTTGTATTCTCCATGTGGCATCTTTTGCAGTGGCGAGCATCAGTTGGGTAAGCCCTGTAGCTCCGGCATGGGATTTAACATCAGGAATAAAGGCGCTTTCTGTTCGTACTAGTCCGTAAAATATTTCAAGGGGAATCTTATGCTGTTTTGCTATTGGTTCCATAAGATCCCGAAAGGGTAATGGATAGAGTAATTGATAATCATTTCTGGTCGGTTCGTAATTTGGTTTGGAAAAGAGGGTCTTGGACACCAGTTGTATTTGATCTCCCCATCGGTTATGGCTCTTTAAGAGTTCTGCCAACCGATGAATGTCTTCTGGTGTTAATTGATCTTTATATTCCAGAATGTAAGGTAATGCAATATCCGCAGCTCCCCAGGTGAAAAAGCCAGAAAGATATATCATAAGTGGATCAACATCCTCTTTTTTGGTCTTTTTCGTATCTGTGTGAGCATCCGAAGGTATAGATTGGGGCTCAGGGATTACCTGAAGTTGTGTTCCTAAAAATGCTGATGCAAGGCTGCGGTAATAGAGGGAAGCCTTATCGGTCTCAAAGGCTACTTTGTACAATTCTGTTGCAACAAAGGAACGACTGCTTCCTGCAGGAATTCCGAGGAAGAGAAATTGGTCTTTTAGAGGAAAGTACCCTTCTGTAATTGCCCGTGCAAGGATATATGCATAACGTGCTTGTATAGGACTATCTGCTTTTTGATAAATAATGGTAAAAATATCTGCAAGCTCATTCCACTTATGATCAGTTATATAACTGGTACAAATTTTGTCCAAAAGATCATCAAAATAGGATGGATTCGACCAAATAGGGATGAGTGTTTCAAGGGTTTTTATAAAATTGATTTTATCTGATTCTAGTGTTGTATCTAAAATATACCAAATACATGCGTCACGTTGCTGAGGATCTGGAGCAAGGGGTAGAGCTTTATCAAAATAATTCAATGCATCTGAATACTGTTTAATTTGTCGAGCCATCCGCCCTGTAAAAAAAAGAAGCATAAATCGAATTTTATTTTTATCATTATTGGTTATTAAGGCGCTCGTAGTCTGTCCAGATAGTATCGTTGCTTCCCAGTCTGCAAATAGCTTTATTCCTTCTTTTGTGGCACCACTGAATTGGTAGGCCTTTCCAAGATCTGCTAAAAGATCCGGATAGGCTTCAAAGAGTTCCCTGTTGCGGCGTAGTGCCTGGTTAAAGTAATAAAGGGCATCTCCATAGGATCGATCAAGTATAAACAATCTTCCTCGAATTGCATTAGTTATCGTTTGTGGTAGGTAAATATCCTGAGCCTTTTGTATTTTTTCAAACAAATTACGAGATGTTTCTGTTACGGGACCAATCAAGAAAAAGGAAGTTATCCTATTTATAATATCTTGATTCTTAGGTTCTAATGCGAGTTGGGAAAAAAGACCTAGTCCTTGTTCTTGTACTGATAAAGAAGTTATATCTATATTTTTTTGAAGAGTACATACCTCCCGATAGATGCCCATAGTAAAATATATTTCTGTCAACAGTCTACGATACCAATCTTGAGTTACCATTTGAGGGGAGTGCCCTGTCTGTTGGAGAATTTTCAAAGCTAAATCTATTTGGTTATTATTTAATAACAGGGGGATGAGGGTTGTAAGCCTTTCTTTCTGAAGATACATTGAGTTCTTTTCAGGCATAACCATTAATGCAGAGATACCTCGTGCTGTATCTCCCCTTTTTAGTAATTTTAAGCCAATATAAAAAGGTGCATCTGGTCCTAAAACGGTCAATTCATGCATTTGGGATGGATCAACAGAACTCAAAAAATCGTAATTATCTTTTTGTAGTAATGTTACAATTTCAGTGATAGGTTTACTAAACACTACATCAGCCTTACAGTTAGTAAGGCTGAAAAAGAAAAACGGTACAAGAAATAAAAAAGATCCCTGAAAATTAAGAAGAATCTTATGGTTTTGGCGGAATCCTAATAGTAGTACCAGAAATAATAAGATCAGGATTACGAATTTTATTAAACCGAGCAATACGGGGATAAAGCCAAGGATTACGATAAAAAGCCTCCGATATGTCCCAAAGGGTGTCACCCCAGCGAATTTTATAAGGTGCGCCTTCTTTAGGTATGGTGAGGGGGACCTTATATGAAGAAACCGGAGCTGGCGGTCTAGTCCGAGCAGGTTTTGCTTGCACTGCTGGTTGTGACGGTGAAACTTCAACCACTACTTCGGGCTTTTTCTCTTCTGTTGTATCAGTACTATTAGTTTCCTGAACAACAGTTCTTGGTTCTAGAGCTTCCACCGGTTCAGAACTTTTCACTGGCTCTGCAACAGTATCACCAGTAGTTGGTTGTACAGTGATTTCTTGCTGATCCCTCTTGCTAACAGTATTGTTAAACATAAATAGATATAGCAGAAGGGCTATCAGAATGACAATGCCTAAACCTATGAGGATTGGAATGATGGGGAATGGCTTTTTCTGTTCTTCCCGATCTCGAATTACCGAAGCCCGTTCATATAACCCAATTGGAGGTTGTTCTTCATGAGTTTCTAATTCAAAATCAGGAAGGTCATAAGTTTCCGATTGTTCTAGTGCTTTTAGGGAGACAGTCAATTGGTGTCGTTCTAAATCATTTTTATCATCTAAATCGACCGCTTCTGCAATAAGCTCTTCTGAATCCCGAGATGTAATTGTCATCTCTATAGAAGGTTCACCCTTTGGTTTTGGAGTAATGTGTTCTATAACTAAGCTCCCAATATATTCTGCATCGGACATGCTTTTAGATTCGCTTTTATATACATCAATCTGGACACTTTCTTGCCCATCATGGACGGTTGTTAAAATAAGACGTTTCTTTACTGAGGTGCCCTCTTCCAGTATAGGATAAAATTCCCCGTTTGCGATCTTTATTCCAATACTCGCCGCCATGAATTTCACTCCTTTTATACTTATTACGTTAACTTTAGACGGCATATACACCTTTGTCAATGCTGAAATCATTTATTCTCTTGACGCTTAGGCCTTCGCTATCGATAATGGGAATATGATAGGAATTGTTTCTGTTCTTCTGGTTATCATTTTGCTTGTATCTGTTCTTTTAATAGCCTTAGCCATCTCTGGAAGAAAAACAGCAAAGACAGGGGATACGAAACGGAAAAAACGTAATAAAAGTCGGGAATCTCTTATTCGTGACGCTACAAAACGGCTTGCACAAAATCCCAAAGATCCGGAAGCCCTACTAACTCTGGGTGATTTGTACTATCAGGATCAGGTATGGGATAAAGCGTATAAAACCTATGAAACCCTGGTTGAACTTTGTGGTACTAATCCTGAACTGAATGAATTTGAGATCAATATGCGCTTTGGGATGGCGGCTCTCAAGCTTAATCTTGTTGAGGATGCCTATAAAGGGCTTGTTATAGCCCGAAGCCTTCAACAAAACAACTTTGAGGTTAACTATAATCTGGGAGTCCTTGAGTTTCAGAAGAAAAATTATGAAAAGGCTGTTCAGCTTTTACAACAGGCCAGGACCCAAGACCCCGAACATGCCTTAACATTACGTTATCTTGGTCATTGTTATTTTAAATTGCATAAGTATCGGGAAAGTCTGGTAATATTGCGTAAGGCTGTAGACTTAGTTCCTGATGATAAAGAGTCAATTTATGCCATGGGTGAATGTTACTACGAACTAGGGCAGGCAGAGCAAGCCATTAAAATATTTACCCATCTCAGACCCGATCCGGTATTGGGTCCCAGTGCCTGTCTTTTTGCTGGGACGATTCACCTCAATCAACATCAATTTACCAAAGCAATTATGGATTTTGAAATTGGTCTCAAACATGAAAATATAAAAAATGAAATACAAGTGGAATTAAAATACCGTCTCGCGATGGCTTATCTACGACAACAAGAAATAGGCAGAGCCCTTAGTTATCTCAAAGATATACAGGTTACAAATCCCAATTATAAAGATGTTCCGACACTTATTGGAAAATACCAAGAACTTAATTCGAATAAAAATCTGCAAATATACCTTATGGCGTCGACCGGTGATTTTGTTACCCTCTGCCGCAAGGTTGTACTCAGTTTTTTCCCAAAAGCAAAGGTGAAAATAACTAACATTTCGGTTAATAAAAATGAATGGGTCGATATCCTTACCGATGTAGATACCCCAAAATGGGCCGATGTGGTTATGTTTCGTTTTATTCGGAGTATCGGTTCTGTGGGAGAACTTATAGTGAGGGATTTTCATGCACAACTCAAGGATGTTAAGGCTGGAAAAGGCTACTGTATCACTGCCGGCACTTTTACCGACGAGGCAAAAAAATTCGTAGAAGCCCGCCTCATCGACCTGTATGACAAAGATAAGCTGGGGGGCTTGCTCAAAGGGGTAGATGCAACTACCACCCAGCTTGAAATATAGGTGCTTCTGGTTCTCGATCAATCAGCGGACCCGAAATCGGGCAGCCCCGGTAACGCTTGTGTTACCCTTTCCGGCTCCTGCAGTTGTTCAGCCTTCTTAAGTTTTCCCTGTATGGTGCGGGATTTTTTATCCGCCAGGTCTACCGTATCTGCTGCTTCCTGTAATTTCTTTCTGGTTTTATCTAAAAGTGCTCCAAATTTCTCAAATTCTGTTTTTACCAGGCTCAAAGTCCGCCATACTTCGGTGGTTCGCTGTTCAACCGCCAGGGTTCGGAAGCCCATCTGTAGGCTGTTGATCATAGCCGCTAGGGTTGTCGGTCCTGCAATCACCACCCGAAACTCCCGCTGAAGGCTCTCCGCGAGGCCCGGCCGAGACAGGATTTCTGCAAAAAGCCCCTCCGACGGAAGAAAGAGGATTCCGAAATCGGTCGTATAGGGTGGATGGATATATTTTTCGTAAATATCCTTGGCAGAAATTTTAAGCCGCCGTTCCAAAAGCTTGCCAGCCTCTTCACTGGCAAGGCTATCACCGTTTTCACGGGCGCTTACGAGCCGTTCATAATCCTCTTTAGGGAATTTAGCATCGATGGGAAGCAGTACAGGTCTGTCTTTTATTCCTTCCCCAGCGCTTCCAGCAGTACCGGCAGAGCCGGCAGAGCCGGCAGAGCCGGCAGAGCCTGGCAGTCGAATTGCAACTTCAACCCGTTCCTGACTTCCTGGCTGCATTGCTGCATTGAGTTCATATTGATGTGGTGCCAGAAGGTCCTGGATAATCGAAATGAGTTGGACTTCGCCCCAGGTCCCACGATTTTTTACATTGACAAGCACCCGTTTCAGGTCTCCAACCCCGGCGGCCAGGGCCCGCATTTCTCCAAGACCAGCCTGAACCTGTTCAAGCCGGTCCCCTACTAATTTAAAGGATTCACCAAGCCGCTTTTCAAGGGTTTCATGAAGTTTGTCATCCACAGTTTTACGTATCTGTTCAAGCCGTGCCGCATTATCGGTTTGCAGGTCCCGCAGTTTTCGATCCACGGTCTCCCGAAGCTGTTCCATTTTCTGGTCATTGCCCTGCCCAAAACGGGCTATTTCCTGGCGCAACGCGGCCAGTTGACTGGCTTCCAATTCCATTATTTTTGTCAAATTGTGGGCCAGTTCTGACCGGGTTCCCCGTAATTCTTCCTGCAGACTCCGCTCAAGCCGATCCTGAGCCTGGGTTAGAGTTATAAGATGAGGATTCCCGTCTTTAGGCCGTAATCTTAAGATCAAAATAATAAAAAAAGTTAGAAAGAATAGGCCACTCAAAAAAAATACGATGAAAATTGTGTCCATAGATACGCATTATATCTAAAACTGTATTATTATAAAGATATGAAGCGAATCATCCTTGCATTTTATTTAGTCCTTTCATGTATCAGTTTGATGAATGCCCAGGCTCCTGTGCCACATGGACCGGGCTCAGTATGGATTATTCCCATAAAAGGTGATATTGAGCCTTTTATCAGTGCCTTTATCCGCAGGTCGAGCCAGAATGCTCTTGCCAAGGGAGCCTCCACAATTATTTATGAGATTGATACCTTTGGGGGCCGAGTCGATACGGCTCTGCAGATCTCAAGTTTTATTGGATCTCTGAAAAACATACGAACCATTGCATGGGTTCGCAGTGGTCCTGAATCGATGGGGGTAAGCTGGTCTGCAGGGGCCCTTATTGCCCTTTCCTGTCAGGATATCGTCATGTCCAGCGGTACATCCATCGGAGCGGCCGCTCCAGTCACCATTGGACCTGATGGGCAAATGGCCCCTACTGGAGAAAAGACCGTCAGTGCGGTTCGTTCCCAGATGGCGGCATTGGCAGAAAAAAATAAGCATCCTGTTCTGCTTGCCCTTGCCATGGTCGATCAGGATTTGGAGGTTTGGGAAATTCAGGTTAATGGTGAAAACCGTCTTGTGAATAGTGTGGAACTGGAAAATCTAGAAAAAAACAGTGCTAATCAGGTGGTACGACAAAATCAGGTATCTGCTAAGGGAAAACTGCTCTCCCTCACCGCAGGGGAAGCTCTTAAATATGGGCTTGCCCGAGCTGTTGCCGATAACAGCACTGAACTACTGCAAAAATTAGAAATAACCGGTGAAGTATCGGAACTAGTTCCATCTATGGCTGATCAAATTATTTCGGTTTTTACTTCAGGAACAGTGCAAACTATCCTCATTTTACTTGGCTTAGTCATGCTGTTCCTGGAAATAAATTCTCCCGGCTTTGGCATCCCCGGGGTGGTAGCAATTATCTCTTTTGTAACCGTTTTTGGTCTTAATGCACTCCTGGGAACTGTTGGATCCCTTGAAATGATACTCTTCCTCGTAGGGGTCGCCCTGCTTGCTGTAGAAATCTTTATTCTTCCCGGCTTTGGTATCACCGGTATCTCGGGGTTGGTGCTCATCGGTCTTTCACTCGTATTCTCCAGACAGGATTTTACCATCCCAAACCTGCCCTGGCAGTGGGAAATCTTTGGCCGAAATGTCATTTTTGTCTCCATAGGTATTATTCTTGCAATTGCCGCCATCGCTGTTATAGCACTTATGGGACCACGACTCAGGATCTTTGACCGGCTTACCCTGAAAACGAAGATTGAAGGTACCGCAGGAGGTCCTGATCCGGAACATGCGGGTACGTCCGTTATGGAAGCTGCCCGGGTTATGTCCGATGAGGTTGAAGAAAATTATGGGGATCTGCTGGGGAAACAGGGTAAGACTATTTCTACCCTCAGGCCTTCCGGTAAGGCAGAATTTAATGGAAAAACGTATACTGTCGAAGCAGATGGAGTATTTATAGAACCAAACAAACCGGTGGAAGTAATCCGCGTACGCGGAAATAGAATCATTGTAAGGAGTATAGGATGATCTACCTTATTCTTTTAGCTATTATAGGGCTCATTGCACTGGGTTTCTTGTTGCTCTTTTTCCGCTTTTTTGGCCTCTGGTTCCGGGCTATGCTTTCCGGGGCTTCGGTCGGTATGGGAAAGCTTATCGGTATGTGGCTCCGTCATGTAAATGCGGCAGTCATTGTGGAGGCCCGTATCATGTTAACAAAGGCTGGAATCGAGGTGGATTCGGATATGCTGGAAACCCACTTTCTTGCCCGGGGTGACGTCATGAAGGTGAGCCGCGCATTGGTTGCGGCCAATAAAGCAAACATACCGCTGCCCTTCCAGCGGGCTGCCGCCATTGACCTTGCTGGCCGGGACGTGCTCGAAGCGGTAAAAACCAGCGTTAACCCCAAGGTTATCGACTGCCCGGACCCATCCAAGGGAAAGCAAACCATCGATGCGGTTGCAAAGGATGGTATCCAGCTTCAGGTAAAGGCGCGGGTTACGGTTCGTGCTAACATAGAGCGACTCGTTGGAGGCGCAACTGAAGAAACCATTATTGCCCGGGTTGGCGAAGGTATTGTTACGACTATTGGTTCTTCAGAAACCTATAAATCGGTTCTGGAAAACCCGGACCTGATATCGAAACGGGTTCTAGAAAAAGGGCTCGATGCAGGGACTGCCTTTGAAATCCTTTCCATCGATATAGCGGATATTGATGTAGGGGCAAATGTAGGTGCAAAACTCCAGGCTGATCAGGCTGAAGCCGATAAGCGGCGGTTCCAGGCTGAGGCGGAGAAACGGAGAGCCGCCGCTCAAGCCCGTGAACAGGAAATGCTCGCGCTGGTTCAGGAAAACCGCGCCAAGGTGGTTCTTGCAGAATCCGAAATCCCCCTTGCCATTGCTGAGGCCTTTAGAAAGGGTCAGCTCGGCATTATGGATTATTACCGGCTCAAGAATATTCAGGCTGATACGGATATGCGATCCTCTATTGGTAACACTTCACAGGGAAAATAGTTCATGGAAAGCCTGTTTGAATCCCTTTTAACCCTTATTCCCATAGCACTCATTATAGCATTACGTATTGCAGCAGCACGAAAAGAGCGCCAGGGGCTTCAGGATAAAACAAGAATTGCAGATGTTTTAAAAGCCAATACTACAAAGCTAGCAAAGGTTGTTCATGTAAAGCAGGAATATAAGCCCGCTTTCAGGTTTGAGGAAACCGGCCATCCTCCTATCGCTGTATGGGAGGATGCCTCTCAGAAACAAAAATCGGTGAACCCATCGGTTATTAATGTGGTCGAGCAGGGGAGTTTGCTCAATGTTGAAATATCTCCGATGAAGGAAACTACTTCAGTTACTCCTGTTATACAAAAAACAGGAAAGATGGAATATAGTTTCCCATTAAAAAGGCTGAGGAATTTAAGCCAGCTGCAACAGGCGGTGGTTTATGCGGAACTGCTGGGACCGCCAAAGGGCTTACAGCTTTAACACTTTCTCTCTCGCCTCAGGTGGGCGACGCCCGCGAGTTCTCCCTCTGGGGTTTTGCAGAAAGATAAAAAAAGAGCTCCCTTTTGGGAGCTCTGTCGTTTATGCCCAGAGGGGGACTTGAACCCCCAAGCCTCGCGGCACTAGTACCTGAAACTAGCGTGTCTGCCAATTTCACCATCTGGGCTTAAATGTGAAGCTACATTAAAAAAAATCCAGCCCTTTGTCAAGTAGAATTCCTGGGACTTCAGAGGGCTGCTCCAGGGATAACCTATAACTATGAACTGCAACGGCCCGCTTATCGAAATAGTTGTGTGCTATTAGTGCTCTTAAAAACCTCATCAGGTTGTAATAGATCTACAATATTTCATTACAATTGACAAAATGTAAAAAGATGCTATGTTTACTAATATGATACCAAGACAGGCGGAAGCAACGCTGAGACGGCTTGAAAAAGGTTTTCCTGTGCTTTGTATAACTGGTCCACGTCAGTCTGGTAAGACCACTTTAGCAAAGTCCTGCTATCCCGATAAGCCCTATATTTCTCTGGATAACCCTGATGTAAGCCTCCTTGCCCGTGAGGATCCGAGAGGTTTGCTGGAAATGTACCGCGAAGGTCTTATTTTAGACGAGATTCAAGTCGTACCCGAATTATTCAAGTACCTAAAAACTGCGGTGGATTCTGATCCCAGACCAGGCAAATATGTAGTTACAGGATCTCAGCAGTTTAAACTACTTGCAGGAATTACCGAATCCCTCGCTGGCAGAGCTGCGTTTATTAATTTGCTGCCTTTCTCTATAGAAGAACTGGAAAATGCCGGTTTGCTCCTCGAAGACCCTTTTAAAGTGCTGGTTTCAGGCTTTTATCCTCCCTTATACGACCGTGAAGTATCGCCCTATGATTGGTATACAAACTATATTTCTACCTACGTGGAACGGGATCTCCGCTCAATTCTTAATGTTAAAGATCTGTCTTTATTCCAGACATTTTTAAAAATGTGTGCAAGCCGTACAGGCCAGATACTCAATGTTAATTCCCTCGCTCTCGATTGTGGGATTTCCCATAATACCGCCCACTCGTGGCTTTCTGTATTAGAAACAAGTGGCATCATATACCTCTTAAAACCCTATTACAAAAATTACGGAAAACGTCTGGTTAAAAGCCCTAAACTCTATTTTATTGATACAGGACTCAACGTAAGACTTCTCGGCATTAAAACTCCGGAAGACTTATTTATGCACCCGAATCGGGGAAACATCTTTGAATCTTTTGTGATTTCTGAACTGTTAAAAAAAAGATACAATGCAGGATATGATCCAGATTTGTATTTCTGGCGCGATAATACGGGTACTGAAATAGACCTCATTCTCGAAGAGGGGGATCATGTAAAAGCCGTAGAAATTAAATCGGGAAAAACATTTTCCGAGTCTTTTATTTCTGGGCTCCAGCTTTGGATAAAATACTCAAACACGAAGTCTGAACATTGCGCTGTGGTGTATGCTGGTACTCTTTCGGCTCATTTAAAATCGATAGCCATTATACCTTGGAATAAAGTAGGGACATTGGCATAGGATCGGTCATTGACCCCTGTTTAGGTTGTTCAACCTTGGATAAACTCCTCATATTAAAATACAGAGGATTCATGACCGGTCTCCAAAAAGTTCAGGGGAATGATAATTCCCCCTATTCTTTCAGCTTATTGCCGCTTCCAGAGCAACTTCCATCATCCGGGTAAAGGTGGTCTGCCGTTCCTCAGCGGTGGTTGCTTCATGGGTGACGAGACTGTCCGAAATGGTCAAAATAGACAGGGCTTCCCGACCATATTTTGCTGCCAGTGTATACAATTCTGCGGTCTCCATTTCTACCGCCAGGACCCCAAATTTAGCCCACAATTTCCATTCATCCGGATCTTCAGTATAGAACATATCTGAGGAAATGACATTTCCTACCTTCGGATCCCAGTTTCTTGCAATAGCCGCATCGTAGGCCGCTTTAAGCAGTTTAAAGTTGGCGGTAGGTGCAAAATCCCGATTACCAAAACGAATAGCATTAGCCCCAGAATCGGTGCTGGCAGACATGGCAATAACCAGGTCCCGGATCTTTACCGATTCCTGCAGAGAACCCGCTGTGCCAACCCGGATAGCCCGTTTTACACCATAATCTTTGAAAAGCTCATTCACATAGATTGATATGGATGGAATTCCCATGCCGGTTCCCTGGACCGATACTCGTTTCCCCTTATAGGTCCCGGTATAACCGAACATGTTGCGAACTTCTGTATAACGAACCGGATTTTCAAGAAATTTCTCTGCAATAAATTGAGCCCTCAGGGGGTCTCCGGGTAATAAAACCGCCTCCGCAATTTCGCCGGGCTTAGCCGCAATATGAATGGACATAGTCACTCCTTATGGAAAGATTCCCCTCGTAGCTGAGTATCTGGGGGGAAAACAAGTATATACGAAATTATCCCTTTTGGGTAGAATTTGAGTTGTCATCATGCTGTACTTCACCCCGTTTTACTCCGCCCATAATAAACCAAGCCAGTAGCATACAAATACTCCCAAAGATAAATATACCAGGATAGCCCGCCAGATCGATAATGGCTCCTGTGATGGGAGGGGCACTAATGGCAGCGGTCTGACTGAAGGTATAATAGAGGCCCGTATAAATTCCCATATTACCGTAACTTGCCATCTGCCACAGCATGGGAAAACTGTTTACCACGACACCAATCCAGACTGCGCCGTAAAAGAACATCAATATGAGAAAAAGAATAAGGGAACTGCCCGCAGGCAGGGCAAAGGATCGGGAAACCAAACCGGTAGAGGGGACGAGGATGAGAATAAGGGCGAGTATGATAAGACTGAGACGGATAAATTTTCTGCGTCCCATCTTGTGGGCCAGGTACCCCGAAGGAATCGCTAAAAGTACACTTGCAATGCCTGCAATGCCCTGGGCTAAAGCGGCATTACCAGAACTGACCTTCATGACATCCACAAGATATAATCCTAAAAAGGGTTTTGCCCCCTCATAAGCCATAAACCAGAAGAATAAAGCAAAGAGAATACGGATGACGCTTGTATCACCGGAACTGAAAATCAATTTAAGAGAAGCAAATACCGAAGGTTGTTTTTCTTCTTCGGTATCGTCGGGTTTTCGTTCTTTTACAAATATAAAAAGAATGAGGGTCGCCAGCAGTACAAAGCCTCCAGCGGTAACGAAGGGGAGGGATTCGCTCACCTGCATGAGCCGGGCTAACACCAGGGTTCCTATGATCAGACCGATACCGCCCATGGTATTAATCACCCCATTGGCTTCAGAGCGGTAGTCCCCTGGAATCGTATCGGGCATGAGGGCAACGACAGGTCCCCGGACACTGGTTTTAAAGATATTAAATAGGAAGACTATAATGATAAGGCTGGCTAATGAAATAGCTGCCATAGAAGGAATCAGAGAAAAGAGGATTGCAGAAAGGGGAAGCATAACGATGATGAAGGGAATACGTCTTCCAAACCTGGTCCGGGTTCTGTCTGACCAGATTGCCACAATAGGAATAAGGAATAACTGGAGTATGTTATCCAGGGTCATGACCGATCCGACCAGTGCATTCGAACTGATGTACCGCTTCAGAAAAATCGGTAGATAGGTATCATAGAGGGGGTCCATCAGACCCATGGTAAAGAAACCGAAACCGATGAGGAAGGTCAAAACAAGATATTTGCGAAACCCCTGTTGTTCTTTCATAGAAACCTCCTTTTTAAGACTTTCTGTAGCCTAATCTGGTTTTTCAGAATCTGCAAGATGAAATGATGGTAGCTTCTCATAACTCTGTTAGACATTAAAAGCGTCCGTATATAAATTGCCCGTATATAAATTGATAAAATTGATGAGTAAAGCTCTTGACATTTGGTATTTTTCTTGCTATTTTCAGCGGGCATTTTAAGTTTTAGATGCACTTGCCCTTGTAGCTCAGTCGGTAGAGCACATCCATGGTAAGGATGTGGTCAGCGGTTCGATTCCGCTCGAGGGCTGTTTTGCGCCATGAGATGGCGCCATATTTGCAAGGCGGGCACTGTTTCACAGTGCCGTGAAAAGTGTTTTTTTTGTTTTGTGTGCTGGTGTACAATTAGTATATCATATATTGTGTTATTAATGGTGTTTTGCCTATAGAAGGGGTTTATTATGGCTAGCAAGAAGACTGCGGTTGAACTTATCGCGTTGCAGTGTAGTGAATGTAAACGTAAGAATTATACCACTAAGAAGAATCGCCGCACAATGCAGGAAAAGCTTGAACTGAGCAAGTATTGTAAATTTGATCGGAAGCATACGATCCATAAAGAAACTAAGATAAAGTAGTCCTTTAGGCCAGTAGCTCTAATGGTAGAGCGCCGGTCTCCAAAACCGGATGTTGTGGGTTCGAGTCCTACCTGGCCTGTGAATATCAGCTAATATAAGATTAGTTTGCGAGGATAGTGTGCTGCATTATGCTGCGCACTATTTTTTTATGCATTCATCGATGCATACTTGCATAACAGTTTATTTTCTGGCATAGTAACAATCTGCAAACATTGTATCGTTTTGAGGGGTTGATGATGAAAAAGCTGGTTGCATTTGTAAAAGACTCAATTGCAGAGCTGAAAAAAGTTGTATGGCCTTCTAAAGAAGATGTTATAAGCTCTGTTAAAGTGGTTATTGTTTCTACTTTGGTTTTTGCAATTATTCTTGGCCTCGTGGATGCTTTGTTGTTGCTTGGCGTCCAGGCGATTTTTTAAAGGAAGAGCATGGCTACTGGTTGGTACGTTCTGCATACCTATTCAGGGTATGAAAATAAAATCGAAAAAACTATCCGCATGATGATCGATTCCGGAGATTTGGATAAGGATATTGTGCGTGATGTAAAAGTTCCTTCTGAAGATGTAGTTGAGGTTAAGGACGGTAAAAAACGTACCATGACGAAGAAATTTTTGCCGGGGTATATCCTGGTAGAGATGGATTTGCCTGAAATTGGTTGGAAGGTTACTTGCTCAAAGATTAAAAAGATTCCTGGTGTAACAGGTTTTGTGGGTACCCCTGCTAATCGACGGCCTCAGCCGCTCTCTGGTGATGAAGCTCGCTCTATTTTGCAAAAGACTGGAGAGATTAAAGGTGAGCGTCCTGTTCGGACACGACAATCCTTTGCGCCGGGCGAGCAGGTTAAGATTGTTGATGGGCCTTTTGAATCTTTTACAGGTACTATAGAGGAAGTTAATACCGAGCGTAATAAGCTTAAGGTGATGGTTGGCATTTTTGGAAGAGCGACTCCGGTCGAAGTAGATCTTTTGCAGGTTGAGAAGATTTAAAGCGTCTGTTTTAAGGTTTCTTGGGATGCTGTAAGGGCTGCTCGAGATGTTCATCAATATAAATCTATAATGCTGTTGTTTGCTGTAAAGGTAAATAGCGGCTTTGGGCTATAAGCTCCAATAGATGGGAGTTTTCGCTTCGGGCGAAAACGCTATCCCGGAAAGCCTGGTTCTTTTCGGGTACACCACAGAAGGAGATTGCGAATGGCAAAGAAAAAGGTCACCGCTATCATTAAGTTGCAGTGCCCCGCAGGCAAAGCGACTCCTGCTCCACCGGTTGGTCCGGCATTGGGTCCTCACGGTGTCAGTGCTCCCCAGTTTGTGCAGCAGTTTAATGACCGCACCAAGGGCATGGAAGCAGGCCTCATCATTCCTGTCGTTATTACCGTATATAACGACAAATCATTCACCTTCATTCTTAAGACTCCGCCCGCATCGGTGCTGATTAAGAAGGGGGCTGGCATTGACAAGGGTTCTTCCGAACCTCATAAGACCAAGGTTGGTAAGCTTCCCAAGGCTAAGCTTGAGGAAATTGCCAAGATGAAAATGCCAGATCTGACAGCCAACGATCTGGAAGCTGCCAAGAAGATTATTGCTGGAACTGCCCGTTCAATGGGTGTAGAGGTGGAGTGGTAATATGAAGCACGGTAAGAAATACCTCGAAAGCCTCAAGAAGTACGACGCCGCTACTACCTATGACTTAGTGTCTGCGGCGGACCTGGTTAAGAAATTGGCCTTTGCCAAGTTTGATGAAACCGTCGATCTGTCGGTCAAATTAAACCTGAAAAAAAGTCAGTCTGTGCGCGATACGGTGGTGCTGCCTCATCAGTTCCGCGGTGAGAAAAAGGTTCTCGTGTTCTGTAAGAGCGAGAAAGAAAAGGAAGCTCTCGAAGCTGGTGCTACCTATGTTGGTTCCGATGATCTTATCGAAAAGGTTAAGGGTGGTTGGCTCGATTTTGATATCGCTGTTGCTACCCCTGATATGATGAAGGACGTTGGTAAGCTGGGTATGGTGCTCGGCCGGAAAGGGCTTATGCCCAATCCTAAGACCGGTACGGTAACCTTCGATCTTAAAGGCGCCATCGCTGAACTTAAAAAAGGTCGGGTGGAATTCCGGGCCGACAAAACCGGGGTTATTCATCTGCCAATCGGAAAGGTGTCTATGGAGCCTGCGAAGATTGCAGAAAACGTGGAAGCGGTACTTACTGAAATTAAGCGGAAACGGCCCGCTGATGCCAAGGGTGACTTTATTCAGTCCGTATCCATCAGTTCAACGATGGGTCCCGGCGTCTGGGTTGCTATAAAGGATAAGGAGTAAGCCATGGCTATTGTTGCAAAAAAAGTGCAGGATGCTAAGGTTTCTGCTATTGATGAACTGAAGCAGAGCTTTGGTGTAGCTCCTGACTTTATATTCACCGATTATCGCGGATTAACTGTTGAGCAGATTTCTAATCTGCGGAAACAGCTCCGTGCAAAGGATGCAACCTTTAAGGTTGTAAAAAATAACTTTGCCCGGATTGCCTTTGAGCAGCTTTCTGCTCCTAACGTAGAAAGCTATCTTACTGGCCCTACCGCAATTGCGATCTCTCCTAAGGATGCTAACGAAGTTGCTAAAATCCTTATTGAGTTTGCAAAAGAGGTTCCGGCTCTTAAAGTTAAGGGTGGGCTTGTTGGGAAGACCGTTTATGATGCTGCTCAGATCGAAGCCTTCTCCAAACTGCCCGGACGGCTTGAACTCATTGCTATGCTTATGTCCGTCATGAATGCTCCTGCTCGGAACATGGTGTCTGCTCTTAATGACATCAATGCCCGGCTGGTACGCACCATTAAGGCTGTGGGAGATAAAAAGCAGGAAGGTGCTGCTTAATTTTGTTACGATGACCTTCAGGCTTCGGAAGGCTGCCGTTCCTGTTGGTCTTTTTATACAATGATTGGCTGTTTTTGTTAAAAAGAGCCCGTTGTTGAGCCGTGTAATACGGCAACCAAATCCCGTATGGGATAAAAACCAATCGCTGAAATAGAGGAGAAGATAATATGGCAGCGTTGACAAAGGATCAGATTATCGAAGCCATCGCTTCGATGACCGTACTCGAAGTTTCCGAGCTCGTAAAAGCTATGGAAGAAAAATTTGGTGTTTCCGCAGCAGCTCCTGTTGCTGTAGCCGCTGTTGGTGCCGCTCCTGGTGCTGCAGCTGCTCCTGCTGAAGAAAAGACCGAATTCAACGTAATCCTGAAGGCCTTTGATGAATCCAAGAAGATCGCAGTAATCAAGGAAGTTCGGGCTGTTACCGGTCTTGGTCTTAAGGAAGCAAAGGACCTGGTCGAAGGCGCTCCTAAGCCACTTAAGGAAAATGTATCCAAGGAAGAAGCTGCAAAGATTAAGGAACAAATTACTGCCGCTGGCGGTACTGTTGAAATCCAGTAATCTCGTCGGTACAACACATACTTTTTCTCTTGCCTTTCCGGAACTCGTCAAGAGTTCCGGATTAAGAGCTTCCGGTAATATTTACCGGAGGCTTTTTGTAGTCTTTAGGTAAAAACAGCGTAAATCCGGTTTATTGGGCTGGACGGTGAAAACGTTCGAATAAATCGAGCGGTTCCGATAGGGGGGTAACGAATGGTTACAGGTAATTCGGTCATTAAAAGGACCTATATAGGAAAAGATTTCCAGGATGTAATGGAGCTTCCTGATCTTATAGATATTCAGCTTTCCTCGTACGAACGCTTTTTACAGAGGGAGCGGCTTCGTAGAGGTGAAGCACCCGAGATGCAGGGGCTGGAAGAAGCTTTTAGAACTACCTTTCCGATAGAAAGCCCTACCGGTGACATGGTTCTTGAATATGAATATTACACCCTCGATGAAGAGGGGATTAAATTTTCAGAGCATGAATGCAAACAGAAGGGGTTAACCTATGCAATCCCGCTGAAGGCTCGGATAAATCTGATTTTCCAAGAAACTGGTGAAATTCGGCAAAAAGATATCTATATGGGTGATATCCCGATCATGACCGATCGGGGTACTTTTATCATTAATGGTGCTGAACGGGTTGTTGTTTCCCAGATTCACCGTTCCCCCGGTGTTATTTTCAGCCATGAAAAGGGCGTGTACTCTTCTCGCATAATCCCTTATCGTGGTTCCTGGCTCGAATTTGAGATTGATCAAAAACGGGAACTGATTTATGCTAAGATTGATAGAAAAAAACGTATCCTCGGCACCATTTTCCTTAGGGCCCTTGGCTATGAAGGCCGGGAAGAAATTATTAAGGCTTTCTATAAAACCCAGATAGTTCACATTAAGGATGATCGGGATGAAAAAAATGCCCTGGTAGGAAAGGTATTAGCTAAAGCTGTTTGGATCACCGCAACGACTGAGGAAGGTGAAATCCAGAAAAAATTGTATCGGGCAGGAGAAAAAATTCATCCCCACGATGTGGATGAACTTATTGTGAATGGTGTTCAATCTATCGAAATTATAGATTTTGAAGCTGAGGATTCCCTCAATTCTTCGATGATCCTCAATTGCTTTGAACGGGAAGAAATAAAATTCGTTAAAGAAGATCCTTCACGGGATGAGCCTTCTCGGGATGATGCCCTTTCCGCTGTTTATTCAGTTCTTATGCCTGGTGAACCTATCACGGTGGAATCCGCTGAAAAGGACCTCATGGGTATGTTTTTTACCAGCCGCCGTTACGATTTAGGCAAGGTTGGTCGGTACAAGCTGAACAAAAAATTCAATTTTAATCCTCCCCTTGAGGAATTTACCCTTACCAAGCAGGATATCATCGCCACCATGAAATACCTCATTAAGGTATTTGTGGGCGATGAAAATATTGATGATATCGATCATCTTGGAAACCGCCGGGTGCGTTCTGTTGGCGAACTTCTAGCAAATACCATGAAGACCGCTTTTAGCCGTATGGAACGAATTGCCAAGGAGCGGATGAGCCTTAAAGAAACTGAGACCATTAAACCGCAGGATCTTATTTCCATTAAACCTGTAGTCGCAGCAATTAAAGAATTCTTTGGTTCCAGCCAGCTTTCGCAGTTTATGGATCAGGTTAATCCCCTGGCAGAACTAACCCATAAACGGCGTCTCAATGCTTTAGGGCCCGGCGGTCTATCCCGTGACCGGGCTGGCTTTGAGGTTCGTGATGTCCACTATACCCATTATGGCCGGATGTGTCCTATTGAAACACCGGAAGGTCCGAACATCGGTCTGATTGTGTCCCTGGCTAACTATACCCGGGTGAACGATTATGGTTTCCTGGAAACTCCTTATCGAAGGGTTGTAAATGGTAAGGCTACCGCTGAAATAGAATATCTTTCAGCAATGGATGAGGACCGGTATTATATTGCCCAGGCTTCTGCAAAGTTGAATAGTGATGGAACTTTTGCCGATAGTCAGGTTTCCTGCCGCCGCCAGGGTGATTACACGACGAGAGCTCCAGAAGACATTCAGTACATGGATGTTTCGCCCAAGCAAATCATTTCAGTATCCGCATCCCTCATTCCATTCCTGGAACACGACGATGCAAACCGTGCCCTCATGGGTTCAAACATGCAACGCCAGGCGGTCCCACTCATTTTCCCTGAACCTCCTCGGGTTGGTACCGGTATGGAAGCCAAGTGCGCTTATGACTCCGGTGTCCTCGTTAAGGCAAAGCGACCGGGAACTGTTGTCCGGGTAACTTCTACAGAAATTATTATTCGCCCCGATGATGCTAGGAATCCTGATGAACGGGACCACTATCTTCTGGTTAAGTATCAGCGGACAAACCAGGATACATGTTACAACCAGCGCCCCATTGTCAAGTTAGGCGAAAAGGTTGTAAAAGGCCAGGTTGTTGCCGATGGTCCTGCTACAAAGAACGGGGAATTAGCCCTGGGCCGGAATATTCTGGTAGGATTTATGCCCTGGAACGGGTACAACTACGAAGACTCTATTCTCATTTCCGAACGGGTCGTAAAGGAAGATATGTTTACATCAATACATATCAAAGAATTTATTACCGAAGTTCGGGAAACCAAGCTGGGGCCTGAAAAAATAACCCGGGATATTCCCAATACCAGCGAGAAATCCCTGGATAATCTCGATAGCGAGGGTATTATCCGAGTGGGTGCAAAGGTTCGCTCTGGGGATATTCTTGTTGGTAAGGTTACTCCCAAGAGTGAAACCGAAACCACCCCTGAATTCAAACTGCTTAATTCAATATTCGGTGAAAAGGCAAAGGAAGTCCGGGATTCTTCGCTCCGGGTTCCCCACGGTATTGATGGTACGGTCATCGATATTCAGCGGCTCAAGCGCACCGAAGGGGATGATCTCAATCCCGGTGTCGATGAAGTGGTAAAGGTTCTCATTGCAACCAAGCGGAAACTCCGGGAAGGTGATAAGATGGCAGGCCGCCACGGTAACAAGGGTGTTGTAGCCCGAATCCTGCCGGTAGAAGATATGCCCTATATGGATGACGGAACACCTCTCGACATCTGCCTAACCCCACTAGGTGTTCCCTCCCGTATGAATATCGGTCAGCTGCTTGAAACCGAGCTGGGCTGGGCTGCAAGCACACTGGATGAATGGTTCAGTGCTCCCGTTTTCCAGTCTCCAACAACTGAACAGATCGAAGAAAAACTTAAAGAAGCGGGACTGCCGGTTACTTCAAAAACCATGCTGAGAGATGGACGCACCGGCGAGTATTTTGTGAACCCCGTCTTCTGTGGTGTGATCTACTTCCTGAAACTACACCACCTGGTCGATGACAAAATGCACGCCCGGTCTACCGGTCCCTACTCACTGGTTACCCAACAGCCCTTGGGTGGTAAGGCTCAGTTTGGTGGACAGCGTCTTGGTGAAATGGAAGTCTGGGCGCTGGAAGCTTATGGTGCTGCTAATACGCTCCAGGAACTTTTGACGATTAAATCCGACGATATGACAGGACGTTCTAAGATTTACGAAGCTATTGTTAAGGGTGAACCCTCTACAACTGCGGGTATTCCGGAATCTTTCAATGTTCTTGTCCAGGAACTCCGTGGTCTTGCCCTTGATATGACCATTTATGATGCCAAGGGTAAACAGATTCCGTTAACAGAACGGGACGAAGACCTTATTAACAAGCAAGGGTCTAACTTCTAAAAGGGGTTGCAGGAATGCGGGATATTCAAGATTTTGATTCAATTATGATTAAACTGGCCTCACCCGACATGATTCGGGCCTGGTCCTATGGTGAAGTTAAGAAGCCGGAAACAATCAATTACCGGACGCTTCGTCCCGAAAAAGACGGTTTATTTTGTGAACGAATTTTCGGTACCACGAAAGAGTGGGAATGTTACTGCGGAAAGTTTAAGTCTATCCGGTATAAGGGCGTTATCTGTGACCGCTGTGGTGTAGAAGTCACCCACTTTAAGGTCCGCCGCGAACGGATGGGTCATATTGAACTGGCCGCCCCGGTTTCTCACATTTGGTATTATCGCTCAGTACCAAGTCGAATGGGTCTTCTCCTTGACATCCCCATGGCGGCTCTCAGATCTATTCTGTATTATGAGAAGTATATCGTTATAGAGCCGGGAGATACGGATCTGAAAAAGATGCAGCTTCTCACCGAAGAGGAGTACTATGAAGCCCAAGAACGTTACGGTGGAGCTTTCACTGCCGGTATGGGCGCAGAAGCAATCAAAATCCTCCTCGAAGGTATTAACTTAGATCAGCTTGCTACAGAATTACGTGCAAAAATGATTGAAAAAGGTGCCAAGAGCGACAAACGGCTTCTGAAACGCATCGAAATCGTGGAAAATTTCCGTAATTCCAGCAATAAACCCGAATGGATGATCCTCGAAGCCATTCCTGTTATCCCGCCAGAACTGCGGCCTATGGTTCAGCTCGACGGGGGCCGCTTTGCCACCAGTGATTTAAACGATCTCTATCGCCGGGTTATCAACCGAAATAACCGGCTCAAACGGCTTATGGCTCTCAATGCTCCTGAGATAATTATCCGCAATGAAAAACGAATGCTTCAGGAAGCGGTGGATGCCCTTTTTGATAACTCGAAGAAAAAGCGGGTGGTGAAGGGAGCTTCTAACCGACCGTTAAAATCCATCAGCGATATGCTCAAGGGGAAACAGGGCCGGTTCCGGCAAAATCTGCTGGGTAAACGGGTTGACTATTCGGGCCGTTCGGTAATCACCGTTGGTCCTGATCTTAAGATGTGGCAGTGTGGTCTGCCCACCAAAATGGCTCTGGAACTCTTTAAGCCCTTCATTATGAAGAAACTGGTCGACAAGGATGTGGTCTACAATATCAAGAAGGCTAAGATGCTCGTGGAACAGGAAACCCCCGAAGTCTTTGCTATTCTTGATGAAGTCGTAAAAGAACATCCTGTTATGTTGAACCGGGCACCTACCTTGCACCGGCTCGGTATTCAGGCTTTTGAACCGGTTCTTGTAGAAGGAAAGGCAATAAAACTGCATCCCCTGGTCTGTCATGCCTTTAACGCTGACTTTGACGGTGACCAGATGGCGGTTCACGTCCCGCTGACCCATGCGGCACAGATGGAATGCTGGACCCTCATGCTATCAGCCCGAAACCTTTTGAACCCTGCTAACGGTAAAACTATTGTGTTCCCCTCTCAGGACATGGTTCTGGGTATCAACTTCCTGACGAAGGTGAAACATAACGCAAAAGGTCAGGGGCGCCGCTATTCAAGCTCAGAAGAAGTGCTCATGGCGGTTGAGAGCAAAGCCCTTGAGTGGGAAGCCCTCATCAAAGTACGGCCTTCAAAAACACCGGTTTGGTCAAAAACAGGGGTAGAGGTTGAGCTTGGAAAGGATGGGTTCATTGAAACCACCGCAGGCCGGATTGTCTTTAACGAAGAGTTGCCCGCCGAGGTCCCCTTCATCAATTATGAATTACGGGATAAGGAATTAAAAGCTCTTATTGAATATGTTCTTAAGTATAAAGGTCCCTGGATCACGGTAAAAATGCTCGATGCCATTAAGGCTACCGGTTACAAATATGCTACTGTCTTCGGGGCAACAATAGGTGTTGATGATATTGTGGTTCCGAAAGAAAAGGCTGAAATGATCGAGAAGGCCAACAAGGAAGTTGAGTCGATCCAGAAACAGTACCGCCAGGGTCATATCACCCAGGAAGAACGGTACAACCGGGTTGTAGAAGTCTGGTCAAAGACTAACGAAGATTTGACCAATATCATGATGAAGACCCTGGAAGCTGACCGGGATGGATTTAACTCTGTTTATATGATGGCTAACTCCGGTGCCCGCGGTAGCCGCAACCAGATTCGTCAGTTGGCGGGTATGCGCGGTCTTATGGCTAAGCCCTCGGGTGATATTATCGAATTACCAATCCGGTCCAACTTCAAAGAGGGACTTTCGGTTATCGAATTCTTCATTTCTACCAACGGTGCCCGTAAGGGTCTTGCCGATACGGCTCTTAAGACCGCAGACGCAGGTTACCTGACCCGCCGTCTGGTCGATATTGCCCAGGATGTGGTTGTTAATGAGGATGATTGCGGTACCATCAATGGTCTTGATCAGACCGCAATCAAGGACGGCGAAGATATCCTTGAATCCCTTAAGGACAGGATTATTGGCCGCTATACCCTGGAACGGGTAAAGCATCCTATTACTGGCGAAATAATCGTCGATGTAAACGAAGAAATCACCGAAGAAATTGCAGATGCAATTGAAGAAGCGGGTGTTGAAAAGGTTCGGGTCCGTACCGTGCTGACCTGTGAAGCGAAGCATGGGGTATGCCGCAAGTGCTACGGCCGAAACCTGGCAACCAACCGCCCCGTCGATATTGGTGAAGCGGTCGGTATTATTGCAGCCCAGTCTATCGGTCAGCCCGGTACCCAGCTTACCATGCGTACCTTCCATATCGGTGGTGCGGCAACTAAGGTGAGCGAAGAAAACCGAATTGCACTGAAGTACCCCGTATATATCCGTGACATTACCGGCGCCCACGTCGAAATGGCTGACGGGCACTGGCTCTTTACCAGAAAGGGTTTTGTGTTCATCAATAAAGTGATGAAACAGTACACCCTCGAAGCCGGTGATGAAGTCTTGGTAGAAGACGGAAAACGGGTTATTAAAGGCGAATCTCTTATCCGGAGAAACGGCAAGGATATACTCTCTACGGAAATTGCCTATGCCATGTTGATCGATGGTCAGCTATGTCTCATTGGTCCTGATCAGAAACTGGAAGTACGGAACGGTAGTGATTTAGTTGTACGAAAAGGTCAGCTAGTACCTGCGGACCATACAATTGCTACCTTTGACCCCTTCGCAGACCCGATTATTGCTGAAGTCTCCGGTTATGTCCGATATGAAGATATTATTCCCGGTACTACCCTGAAAGAAGAGGTTGATGAAGAGACTGGTAATATTGAAAAACGGATATCCGATTTTCAACTGGAAACAAAACAGCCCCGTATCTTTATTACTGATGAAGCCGGTAACGAAGTTGGATCCTATTACCTCCCCGGTGGAGCCTATCTTCTCGTGGACGAAGGCGAGCATATTACAGCAGGCCGTACCATTGCCAAGACCCTTAAGGAATCAGCCAAGGCAATGGATATTACCGGTGGTCTTCCCCGGGTCAGTGAACTCTTTGAAGCCCGGAAGCCCAAGTCTCCATCGGTGCTTGCTCAGGTAAGCGGAACCGTTCAATTCAAGGGTATTGTCAAGGGTAAACGTATTATTATCGTCCGGGACGCCTTCGGCAAGGAATACAAACACCTGGTTCCCATGGCAAAACGGCTCTTGGTGCGGGATGGTGATACGGTAGAAGCGGGTGAACCCCTCTGTGTTGGCGCTCCTAATCCCCATGATATACTTCACATTCTCGGTGAGAATGCTTTGCAGCGCTATCTGATGGATGAAATCCAGTCAGTGTATCGCCTGCAGGGTGTATCCATCAATGATAAGCACATCGGTGTTATCATCCGGCAGATGATGCGCAAGGTAGAAATCGTGTCCGTTGGCGATACCAAGTTTATTTATGGACAGATGGTCGATAAATACCGGTTCCATGAGGAAAATAGGCGGGTTATGGAAGAAGGTGGTCAGCCAGCAGTGGCCCGGCCTGTATTCCAAGGTATTACCCGGGCATCGCTTAATATCGATTCCTTTCTGTCTGCCGCATCGTTCCAGGAAACTACCCGGGTGCTTACCAATGCAGCGATTGCCGGTTCTACCGACTACCTCAGGGGCCTCAAGGAAAACATCATCATCGGTCATCCGATACCTGCAGGTACCGGCATGAAACGGTATCGGGCTGTCAAGCTCTTTGATGAAAATCAGCAGGACTTGGATAAATATATGAATGAAATCCTCGAACAGCGAAAACTGGAAAAGGTCGTAGAACCTATCGAAGAGGATTATGATTCCGATGAGGTTGATGAATAAACCTCGTGATTCTGTATCTTGACCAAGTTGCGGTAGCAGGCTATAGTTCTCTACCGCAGTATTGTAAACTAACGGGGCGCGTACCAAACAGTAGCATACTGTAAGTGTCTCGTAGCACATAGAAACGTCGGGTGCTGACGACGTTATGAAAAGGGAGTTTATTGCTCATGCCTACGATTAATCAGTTGGTTCGGTTTGGAAGGCAGAAGGTGTCAGTTAAGACCAAATCTCCTGCTCTTCAGGCTTGTCCTCAGAAACGCGGGGTTTGTACCCGTGTAATGACTGTTACCCCCAAGAAGCCTAATTCGGCTTTACGTAAGGTAGCCCGTGTGCGTCTTTCCCATGGTACCGAAGTAACCGCTTATATTCCTGGTATTGGTCATAACCTGCAGGAACACTCGGTTGTTCTGGTTCGTGGTGGACGTGTTAAGGACCTTCCTGGTGTTCGCTATCATATCATTCGTGGTGCCAAGGATACTCTTGGTGTAGCTGACCGTAAGCGTGGCCGTTCCAAGTACGGCGCTAAGCGGCCGAAGGCTTAAGTAGGGGTATAAGAAATGGGACGCAAAAAGAAGTCAATCGATCGGGGTGTAACACCCGATCCGAAATATAATAGTGTATTGGTGTCCAAGTTTGTTAACCGGATGATGTGGCAGGGAAAGAGGTCAATATCACTTCGGTTAGTGCATGGCGCTTTGGAGATTCTTCAGGCTAAAACTGAAAAAGAACCTCTTGAGGTCTTTACCAAAGCTCTTGAAAATGTAAAGCCTGTAGTCGAAGTTAAATCCCGGCGTGTGGGTGGTGCTACCTATCAGGTCCCTGTAGAAATTCGGGAATCCCGACGGGAAGCCCTGGGTATGCGCTGGATAATTAATGCTGCCCGAGCTCGCTCCGGACATGATATGAGCGAACGGCTTGCGGCTGAATTAATGGATGCTTATAATAATACCGGCACCGCTTTCAAGAAGAAAGAAGATACACACAAAATGGCTGAAGCTAATAAGGCTTTTGCCCATTATCGCTGGTAAGAGTAGTCGTTTTTTTTGTATGCGGCGGTTTTTGCCGCAGTTAAGGCTTAATAGCTTTAGGCGTTCTTTGATACATCGGTTATAGATAAAGCTGCACCGTGGTAAAACGCCGGGGAGGTGGGATACTTAGAAATTATTCTACGATCATCGACGACTGCGGTGTAGTTGTCTCGATGATCCAAACCGATCATCGCAGGACGCCTGTGTTAAGCGTTCTATCGGTTTTGCCGGCGATGGGATAGGTGGAACGAGGCATGTGGAAGACAGATAGAGTTAGCTCTGTTTTTCCGAATCCGCATACCGGTTTTCTTTTATTCCTCCATCCTCATCTTTTCGCCAAAATATAGTTGTTGTCATAAGTGTGCAGTGTGCCTATCTTGCATAGGAGTACATATTTAGGTATACTGCCGAGACTTGTATTTTAATTGAGTGCCCAAAGAATATAGGAGGACACAATGGCAAAGGATAAGTTCAATCGAACGAAACCTCACATGAACGTCGGAACGATTGGCCACGTCGATCACGGAAAAACCACCCTTTCAGCTGCTATTACCATGTACTGTGGTAAAAAGTATGGCGATAAGGTCATGAAGTATGATGAAATCGACAATGCGCCAGAAGAGAAGGCTCGCGGTATTACTATCAATACCCGGCACCTGGAATATCAGTCTGAGAAGCGGCACTATGCCCACATCGACTGCCCCGGACATGCTGACTATATTAAGAACATGATTACCGGTGCTGCTCAGATGGACGGTGCTATTCTCGTTGTTTCCGCTCCTGACTCGGTTATGCCCCAGACTCGTGAGCACATTCTCTTGGCTCGCCAGGTAGGTGTTCCGAATATCATCGTATTCCTGAACAAGGTTGACCTTGTAGATGATCCTGAGCTTCTTGAACTGGTCGAGGCTGAAGTTCGTGAAGTTCTCAGTCAGTACGGCTTCCCCGGTGATGAAATTCCTATCATTAAGGGTGCCGCATTTAAGGCTATGTCTGAACCTGATAACGCTGAAGCTACCAAGTGTATTCAGGAACTCCTTGATGCAATGGATAGTTACTTCCCCGATCCTGTGCGGGATGACGCAAAGCCCTTCTTAATGCCGATCGAGGACGTCTTTACCATCTCTGGTCGTGGTACAGTAGTAACCGGTAAGGTTGAGCGGGGTATTCTCAAGCTCAACGAAGAAGTTGAAATCGTAGGTATTAAGCCGACCCGGAAAACTGTTGTGACCGGAATTGAAATGTTCAACAAACTCCTCGATGAAGGTGTGGCTGGTGATAATATTGGTGCTCTGCTTCGTGGTGTTGAAAAGAAGGATGTTGAACGCGGACAAGTTCTTGCAAAGCCTGGTACAATTACTCCTCACAGCAAATTTAAGGGACAGATCTATTGTCTTTCTAAGGAAGAAGGTGGTCGTCACAGTCCCTTCTTCTCTGGTTATCGGCCTCAGTTCTATTTCCGGACTACCGATATTACCGGTACCGTTAAGCTTCCTGAAGGGAAGGAAATGGTTATGCCCGGTGATAACACCGAAATCTTTGGTGAGTTGATTCATCCTATCGCTATGGAAAAGGGACTCCGCTTTGCTATTCGCGAAGGTGGTCGTACCGTAGCTTCCGGTCAGGTTATCGATATCATTGAATAATTAGTTCTAGCTGTATGATCGAAGGCGGTCCTTGGTTCTCTTGGGCCGCCTTCTTTTGGAGGAATAATGACTAAGGAACGAATTCGCGTGCGTTTGCGCGGTTTCGATGTGGAATTGATCGATCAGAGCGCTAAATCAATTGTTCAGACGGTTCAGAAGGCGGGAGCAAAGGTTTCTGGTCCTATTCCGCTGCCGACCCGGATAAACAAAATTACTGTTCTGAGATCTCCCCATGTTAATAAGAAATCTCGGGAACAATTTGAAATGAGGACTCACAAGCGCCTCATCGATATTATCAATCCATCTGCAGAAGTGATGGATTCTTTAATGAAGCTCGAACTTCCCGCTGGCGTGGATGTTGAGATAAAGCAATAGCAAATCAAGGCAGACGGTTCCGAGACCACGGGATAACGTGCCTGGAAATGGAGAGTTTAGATGTTGGGTCTAATGGCCAAGAAAGTGGGCATGACACAGGTCTTCGATAATGATGGGAACCTTACTCCGGTAACTGTTCTCAAAGTTGATCCGAACATTGTTATCGCCCAAAAGACCGAGGATAAATATGGTTATAAAGCTGTAATCCTCGGAATTGATGACATGAAGAAGAGTAGGGTGAATAAGCCCTACGCAGGTCAGTTTCCCGAAGGAATTAATCCGAAAAAGAAAATTCGTGAATTTCGGGATTTTGAAAAGGAGTGCGCGGTAGGCGACAGCCTCGGGGCAGAGCTTTTTGAAGGCTGTCGGTATGTTGATGTAACCGGCATTTCTAAAGGTAAGGGGTTTCAGGGTGTTATAAAGCGCTGGGGTTTCGGAGGCGGTAGGAATACTCATGGTTCAAAATTCCATCGAGAACCCGGTTCTACAGGACAGTGTACTTCTCCTGGACATTCCTTTAAGAACGTAAAGATGCCTGGCCGGATGGGTAGGGAACGGGTAACTGTTCTCAACCTTAAGGTTGTTAAGGTTGACGTTGAAAATCAGCTGATTATGGTTCGCGGCGCTGTTCCTGGTGTAAATAAGGGGACGGTGGTTGTTCGGGCTGCGGTTAAGAAGTAATGAGGGAAGCTATGAATCGGACAGTCTATTCCATCGACGGTAAAGAACTTCGAACTATCGAACTGGATGATGCCGTATTTGGCCTCCCGGTAAATGAAGAAGTAATCTGGTATGCCGTTAATAATGAATTAGCCAACAGGCGTCTCGGAACGGCTTCTACCAAGGATCGCGCTGAGGTGCATGGTTCTAATACCAAGCCCTATAAGCAGAAAGGTACTGGTAGGGCTCGCCGGGGTGATAAAAAATCACCGCTGATGGTTGGTGGTGGTATTGTGTTTGGTCCAAAACCAAGGGATTTTTCCTATGCAATGCCTAAAAAGGCTAAGCGGCTTGCTCTTAAGAGCATCCTTAGTCTGAAAGCTCAGAGTGATATTCTAAAGGTTGTTGAAGATTTTACTGTAGAAAGCGGTAAAACAAGGGATCTGGTTAAGATCCTTAAAAACTTTAGTGATCAAGAACGAACCGTTGTTATTCTTAAGGATAATGACTCTAAGGTTAAACAGGCTGGTCGGAATATCCCGTGGCTCACGTTCCTTTCCTATGATAATCTTACCGCCCATGATTTGTTCTATGGACGGCGGGTTATTATGATGGAGGGTGCTGCAAAGAACCTGAGCGCGTTTTATGGCGCAGGTGCGGGGGGAGCAGAATGACCTACGAGCAGATTTTAATAGAACCTGTTTTATCTGAAAAAACTAATAGAATGCGAGAAGAAGGAAAATATGTTTTTAAAGTAGATCCTTCTGCCACTAAGATTCAGGTAAAAGAAGCGGTTCGAAAGCTTTTTAATGTACATCCTATTTCCTGCACCATCATGGTTGTAGGTGGAAAGCCAAAGCGGGTTCGGTATAAGGCCGGTTATACATCAAGCTGGAAGAAGGCTATCGTCCGATTACCGAAGGACGAGAAAATTGCCCTCTTCGAGGGCGTATAAGCCCGCTCAAAGTTGGGGAAAATTATGGGTATTAGAACATTTAAGCCGGTAACTGCGGGTATGCGGCATCGGATTAGCCTGGATTACTCGGAGATTACAACAAACAAACCCGAAAAATCCCTGACCAGCGGTCGTGCTGAAAAGGCAGGCCGCGGTGCAAAGGGACGGATCAGTGTCTGGCATAAGGGTGGCGGGCATAAGCGGCGCTATCGGGAAATTGATTTTAAGCGTGATAAAATTGGTGTTCCCGGTAAGGTTGCTACTATCGAATATGATCCAAACCGCAGTGCAAATATCGCCCTTGTCAATTATGTAGATGGTGAGAAACGCTATATTATAGCTCCGAAAGGATTAACCGTTGGTACTCAAGTTATGAGTGGTCCTGACGCTGCTCCTGAAGTTGGAAATGCGTTGCCCCTGGAAAATATTCCACTTGGGTTTACCATTCACAATATTGAGCTTTCTCTCGGTCGTGGTGGACAGTTGGTCCGTTCGGCTGGTGCTGGCGCTATGGTCGCTGCAAAAGAAGGCGATTATGTAACCGTACGGCTGCCTTCTGGTGAAATGCGAATGGTCTTTAAGAAATGCTACGCCACTATCGGTGAAGTAGGAAACGAAGACCATATGAACGTTCAGCTTGGTAAGGCTGGACGGAAACGCTGGATGGGCGTTCGGCCTACTGTTCGTGGTATGGCGATGAACCCGATTGATCACCCCCATGGTGGTGGTGAAGGTCGTAATAAGGGTTGTAATCCTGTTACTCCCTGGGGTCAGCCTACTCGTGGTTATAAGACCAGGAATAAGCACAAGCCTTCTTCCCGGTTTATTGTCAGCCGCAGAAAGAAATAGGAGCGAAGGGTGTCAAGATCAGTAAAGAAGGGGCCCTTCATTGAGAAGAGCCTGTACAAGAAAGTAATTGAAATGGGAAAAAGTGGTGAACGGAAGATGATTAAAACATATTCTCGTTGTTCCACCATTATCCCTGAAATGGTTGGTAATACGATTTCCGTATATAACGGAAAAAGCTGGGTTCCGGTTTATGTGACAGAGAACCTGGTCGGTCACAAGCTTGGTGAATTCGCACCCACCCGAATCTTCCGGGGGCATGCGGGTTCAGACAAGAAGGCCGCTAAGAAGTAGGTGGAATATGGAAGAAAAGAAGGGTTACAAAGCGGTAACCAAGTACCTTATTGCATCTCCGTTTAAGGTTCGCCCTGTGGCCGATCTGGTACGGAGACGGCCTTATCCAGAAGCCATGTCAATTCTGGAACATATGCCCCATAAGGGTGCTCGGTTAATCCGGAAAACCGTTAAATCTGCTGCATCCAACGCCTTAAATCAAAATAAGCAGTTGGATGAAGATATGCTGTATGTCAAGGAAATCAGGATTGATGAAGGTCCCCGTCTTAAACGGGTTTGGTTCCGTGCACGGGGCCGGGCAGATATGCTGCTGAAGCGTATGTGTCACATCACTGTGGTTATTGACGAAATCGCTAAGACGGGGGAATAACGTGGGACAGAAAGTAAATCCAATAGGTTTGCGGGTAGGTATTAACCGAACTTGGTCGTCCCGCTGGTATGTGGATCCTAAGGAGTATGCTGATACACTCCATGAAGATTTAAAGCTGCGGAAAATCGTCACAAATCTTCCTGAAACAAAGGGTGCTGATATAGCTGAATTAGAAATTATTCGGCATCCCCAGAGGATTACTATTGTAATTCATACCGCCCGTCCTGGTGTGATTATTGGTGTAAAGGGTGCTAACATCGAAAAAATCGGATCTGAACTGCAAAAGATTGTAAATAAAAAAGTTCAGATAAAGATTAAAGAGGTTCGTAACCCTGATAACAACGCTCAGCTAATTGCCCAGAATATTGCACGGCAGCTTTTGGCTCGCGGTTCATTCCGGAAAGCCATGAAGCAGGCCGTTACCAACGGTATCAAGAAGGGTAATGCTCAGGGTGTTAAGGTTCGTCTTTCCGGCCGTCTTGGCGGAGCCGAAATGTCGCGGACTGAAGAGTATAAGGAAGGCCGAGTGCCACTGCATACTCTTCGGGCTGATATCGATTATGGTTTCGCTGAAGCTCATACCACCTTTGGTGCCATTGGTGTAAAAGTATGGGTTTACAATGGCGTGAAGTTTGGAAAAGAGCAGAAAGAGGATGCGGGTGTTCTGGTACGGAAGCGGCGAGAGCGCGCTCCCGCAAGGAGTTAAGTTATGCTGAGTCCAAAGCGTGTAAAGTACCGAAAGGTTCAGCGTGGTAATATGCCCGGTAATGCTACCCGTGGCAATACCGTAGCTTTTGGAGAATATGGTCTGGTTGCTCTGGACCGCATGTGGATCACCAACCGGCAAATTGAAGCCGCTCGTATTGCCTTAAATCGGCATATTAAACGCGGTGGAAAATTATGGATTCGGATTTTCCCAGATAAGCCCTATACTAAAAAACCGGCTGAAACCCGTATGGGTAAGGGAAAGGGTGCACCGGAGTATTGGGTAGCAGTCGTGAAGCCCGGTACAGTTTTATTCGAACTTGGTGGTGTCGATCGCGCGCTAGCTGAAGAAGCTATGCGTCTTGCGGGTTCTAAACTGCCAATCAAGACAAAGTTCGCCCTGCGGTCGGATTTTGAATTAGGTGCATAACCTAAAGACAGAAAGGATACGAATATGAAGAATTCGTTTAAAAACCTAACAGTTCCTGAGCTTGTCGCTAAGCGGGAAGAGCTTCAAAAGAAGTATATGGAATTCCGCTTTCAAATGGTCGTTGGCCATGTCGATAATCCGCTCCAGAAGCGAACCATGCGTCGGCAGATCGCGCGGCTCAATACTCTGATCCGTCAGCATGAACTCGCTGGAAAAGCATAAAGGAGCGAACTGTGGAAAACCAAATAGTTCAAGCCAAAAAAAGCAAGAGGGAGTTTGTTGGGATTGTAACCAGTGATAAGATGGACAAAACCATTGTAGTGTCCATTGTATCCAAGACCCTGCACCCTCTTTATAAGAAATACGTCACTCGTATTAAAAAGGTTAAAGCTCATGATGAAAGCAATGAGGCTAAAATGGGCGACCGTGTACGGGTGGTCGAATGTAGACCTATCAGCAAAGAAAAATGCTGGAAGCTCGCTGAAATTGTTGAGCGGGCAAAGTAAGGCAAGGGGAACAGCACTATGATTCAGGTTGAAACGTTCCTGAATGTGGCCGATAACTCCGGTGCAAAAATCGTTCAATGTATTAAGGTATTGGGCGGTTCAAAGCGGAAATATGCTGGAATTGGCGACATCATCGTTGTGGCGGTAAAAGATGCCTTACCGACCTCAACAATAAAAAAGGGTTCCGTTGAGAAGGCTGTCATTGTTAGGACTCATAAGGAATTCCGTCGTCCTGATGGAACTTATATTCGGTTCGATGACAATGCTTGTGTAATTATCGACGCGAACAAGAATCCAAAGGGCAAGCGTATTTTTGGACCGGTTGCCCGTGAATTGCGCGAGAAAGATTTTATGAAAATCGTATCTCTCGCTCCTGAAGTTCTCTAAGGAGAGGCGGTATGACTCAGCACAAGTTCAAGCTGAAAAGAGAAGATACCGTACAGATTATTGCAGGCAAGGACAAGGGTAAGCGGGGAAAGATACTTAAAATTCTCCGTGATAAGGACCGTGTTGTAGTAGAAGGTGCGAACATTGTTAAAAAAGCAATGAAGCGCAAAAGCCAGCAGGATCGTGGCGGTATTGTAGAATTAGAAGCTCCGATTCATATCTCGAATGTTATGATCGTGTGTAAAAAGTGCGGACCTACCCGGATTGGTTATAAGCTTGAAGGGGATGCAAAGGTTCGTGTTTGCAAAAAATGCGGAGAGGCGTTGTGATGAAGAACTACGAACCGCGGCTCAAGAAGATCTATCGGGAAAAAATTGCTCCCGAGATGTTTAAAGAGTTCGGATACAAATCGACAATGCAGACACCAAAAATCGAGAAGATTATCGTCAGCATGGGCGTAGGCGAGGCTCTTCAGAACAAGAAGCTTCTTGATGCTGCAATTGAGGATTTAACCCTGATTACGGGGCAGAAAGCAGTTAAAACAAAGGCTCGCAAGAGTATTGCTAACTTTAAAATTCGTGCCGGCCAGGAAATTGGTGCTCGGGTTACCCTTCGTGGGGCTATTATGTACGAATTCCTTGATCGCCTTGTAAATGTTGCCTTACCCCGTGTTAAGGACTTCCGTGGTGTAAACCAGAATGCCTTCGATGGACACGGAAATTATTCTCTCGGTATTACCGAGCAGATAATTTTCCCAGAAATCGATTTTGATAAGATTGAACGGGTAGCTGGTCTTAACATTGCAATAGTTACAACGGCGAATACCGATGCGGAGGCTAAGGCTCTCCTCGCCAAGTTCGGTATGCCCTTTAGGAAATAAGCGAGGGACCTATGGCCAGAAAAGCGATGATTTTAAAGGCGTTAAAAACGCCGAAATATGCGACCAGAAAGGTTAACAGATGTCGGATCTGTGGACGCCCCCGGGGGTATCTGCGGAAATTTGAAATGTGCCGTCTTTGCTTCCGCAAACTTGCGAGCGAGGGACTTATTCCCGGCGTCACAAAATCGAGTTGGTAAGGTAGGAGAACAGGATGAGCGTTTCTGATCCCATTGCGGATATGCTGACCAAGATCCGGAATGCCGGTATGGCGCGGCACGAAAAAGTCGATATCCCTACCTCCAAGCTTAAGCTTGAGATTGTCAAGATTTTAAAGACCGAGGGATATATAAAGAATTTTAAGAAAATTAATCAGGATGGTGCTAATACTATCCGTATTTTCTTGAAATATGATGAACAAACTAACCCGGTTATTCATGGTATAGAAAAGATTTCTAAACCAGGTCGACGGGTTTATACGGGCTATAAAAATATGCCCCGGGTGTTCAACGGGTTTGGTACCACAATCGTGTCTACTTCGATTGGGGTAACAACGGGAAAAAAGGCCGTCGAAAAGAAAGTCGGCGGTGAGATCATTTGTACCGTTTGGTAAGAGGGAGCTTATGTCGCGAATTGGAAAAATTCCGGTCAAAATCCCCCAGGGTGTGAAAATTGCCATCGGCGCTGACACTATTACTGTGGAAGGCCCGAAGGGGAAACTGACCCAGCAGTACCATCCCGTTGTAACCTTTGAAACCGTGGGCAATGAAATTGTAGTCGGTAGAAAAAATGACGAAAAACAGACCCGTGCTTTTCATGGTTTGTACCGGAATCTTTTAAACAACATGGTGATTGGTGTATCTGCCGGATTTACAAAGTCGTTAATTATCAACGGTGTTGGTTTCCGGGCGGAAGTAAAGGGAAATATACTATCAATGAACCTCGGCTATTCTAACGACGTGTTCGTTGCAATTCCCAAGGATCTTACCGTAACCGCTGATGCGAATGGCAAGGTAACCATTAGTGGTGCTGATAAGCAGCGGGTTGGTGAGTTTGCAGCTCAGATTCGTAAGCTGAGACTGCCCGAGCCCTACAAAGGCAAAGGTATCCGCTACGAAGATGAGACCATCAGAAGGAAAGTCGGTAAATCCGGCGTTAAATAGGGTAGCATGATATGATACGTAAAATGCTTGATAAGGATAGAAAGCGGCTTAAGAGAAAATTTCACATCCGCAAGCGCATCAGCGGAACTGCTGAGCGTCCTCGGATGAGTGTTTTCCGGAGTAACCGCTCGCTCTATATTCAGGTCATTGATGATACGGTAGGTAAGACTATTGCATCAGCTTCCACATTGGAAAAGGACCTGAAGGATATTAAACGGAATGTCGAAGGTGCTGAAAAACTCGGCGAAATCATGGGAAAAAGACTTCTTGAGAAGAACATTAAAACCGTGGTTTTTGACAGGAACGGATATCTTTATCACGGCCTCGTTAAAGCGATGGCCGATGGCGCCCGGAAAGCCGGGATCCAGTTCTAGGGGGCTACATGGACCAAGCACGGGAAAGAGATAAAGAAAAAAATTACCAGGAAAAAGAATTTGTAGAAAAACTGGTAAAGCTCAACCGGACTGCAAAGGTTGTAAAGGGTGGACGGCGGTTTTCCTTCTCTGCCCTTACCGTTGTAGGTGACCGGAAGGGTAATGTTGGGTATGGATTTGGCAAGGCCAACGACGTTTCTGAAGCAATTCGGAAAAGTTTGGAAAAGGCAAAACGGAATATGGTGAAAATTCCTTTACGGAATGGGACTATACCCCATGATGTACAGGCTGATTTTAAAGCTTCTACCGTTCTGCTTAAGCCTGCTACTTCCGGTACTGGTATTATTGCTGGCGGTCCTGTCCGGGCTGTCATGGAAGCCGGTGGTGTAACCGATGTGTTAAGCAAATCTATCGGAGCCAGCAATCAATACAATGTTCTCAAGGCAACTTTTAAGTGCATTACCAAAATGATGGATGCTAAAGTTGTGGCAAAAAACCGGGGCAAAGCTCTGAAGGATCTATGGGGTTAAGGCAATGGCAAAGAAAATTCGTATTCGCCTTGTACGCAGCACTATAGGTACGCTTCCTGCTCAGCGGGCTACTGTCCGGTCTCTGGGGCTTAGGAAAATTGGTTCTACTACAGAGAAGGAAGTAAACCCTGCAATTATGGGAATGGTTCAAGCGGTTTCCCATCTGGTTTCTGTTGAGGAGATCGAATAGATGCATGACTTTAATTTACACGCACCTGAAGGTGCGAATAAACGCAAAAGAATAGTTGGCCGCGGTCAGGGATCTGGCCGTGGTACAACTGCAGGTCGCGGTAACAAGGGGCAGAAATCTCGGTCTGGCGGTAAAACCTATGTAGGGTTTGAAGGCGGACAGATGCCTTTGTACCGCCGCTTAGCACAGCGTGGTTTTTCTAACTATCCCTTTAAAAAGGTTTATGAGATCGTCAATTTAGGCGAGATCCAGAATCGGTTTAACGATGGTGAGACAGTAAGTAATGTTTCATTGTTTGAAAAGGGTTTGGTTAAAAAAGCCGCTTTAATAAAGGTTCTCTCCGATGGAGAATTCACCAAAAAGCTCAATTTTAAAGTAGACGCAGTATCCGCTGCGGCTAAAGAAAAAATTGAGAAAGCTGGCGGCACCGTTGTCGTCTCGGCTAAGAAATAACCTAGCGAGGCGGGGAACGTTTTATGGCAACTAATCCTTTAGTAGGTATCTTCAGGGTCAAAGAGCTCCGGGAACGGGTGATCTTCACGATGCTGATGCTCATCGTTTTCCGCCTCGGTGCGGTACTACCCATTCCGGGCATCAACGTTAATGCATTAAAAGCCTATTTTCTGTCTCAGCAGAATACAGGCAATGCTATTGTAGATTACCTTGATTTCTTTGCTGGCGGTGCTTTTACGAATTTTTCGGTCTTTATGCTTGGTATTATGCCCTACATCTCCATGTCGATCATAATGCAGCTGTTTCTCATTATCTTCCCCAGTCTTAAAAAGCTTTCGGAAGAAGAAGGGGGCCGGAAAAAAATCCAGAGCTACCAGCGGATGGGGACTGTCGTTATCTGTCTTATTCAGTCCTATGCGGTTACTGTTTGGGCAGACAGGATCCCGAATGCAATAACTATATCTAAGCTTTCTTATACCCTGATTGCAATGATAACGGTTACCACGGGAACCATGTTCCTCATGTGGATTGGTGAACAGATTACTAAGCGGGGGATCGGAAACGGTATCTCGCTGTTGATCTTTGCCGGTATCGTTGCACGTCTGCCCCGGGCAGTATGGGAACTCGTTACCAAAGTTAAAAATAGAGAGCTTAACCCGGTATTTATGATAGTTGTCTTTGTAATGTTTATAGCAGTAGTTGCTCTCGTTGTTTTTGAACAGCAGGGACAACGGAAAATTCCGGTGAACTATGCAAAACGGGTAGTTGGACGAAAGATGTATGGTGCTCAAAATACCTATATTCCTTTTAAAATTAATCCCTCTGGTGTTATTCCAGTTATTTTTGCATCATCGTTATTAACGTTCCCGTTGCAGATTGCTTCCGGTATTGGTGCAAATGTAAAATGGCTGGCTGATTTTTCTCGGTGGTTAAGTCCTCATGGGGTAGCGTATAATATTTTATACACGCTCCTCATTATTTTCTTTGCCTATTTCTATACTCAGGTTTCACTGAATCCTATAGAAATTGCGAAGAATATACGTGAAAATGGCGGCTCTATCCCAGGCATCCGGACAGACAAGATCGAAGAATATTTAATGGCTATTTTGAATAGAATTATTCTTCCTGGATCCTTGTATCTTGCATTAATAGCCATCTTGCCTACAATTATCCAGACATTGTTCAATTTTCCTGCCTCTATCAGTTATCTGATGGGTGGAACGTCTTTGTTGATTCTTGTAGGTGTTGATCTAGATACCATGAGCCAGGTAGATGCCCTTCTTAAAATGCATCACCATGATGGTTTAGCAAGGAAGGGGCATATCCGTTCAAGGAATCTATAGTGTATTATAGATAACATCTATAATACGATTGAGCAATTAGGACTTGGCGAAACTTAAAAAATTCGCTTTAATATCTGAATCGAGTTTATGCTACCCCCCCAGGTCTACGAAGCATAAACTCGATAGTTATACAAAGAAGGGAGTAGTAGGATGAAAGTCCGAACAAGTGTAAAGCCCATTTGCGATAAATGCAAAGTGATTAAACGGAACGGTATCGTCCGGATAATCTGTGAGAATCCAAAGCATAAGCAGAAACAAGGGTAAGGAGGTAGACCGCAATGGCACGTATCGCGGGAGTTGACCTCCCTAATAAACATGTTAACATTGCACTGACGTATATTTATGGAATCGGTCGGCCGAGCGCGGATGAGATTTGTGCAAAAACCAAAATCGATCCAAACCGGAAAATGAATGATCTTTCACAGGAAGAAGTCAATGAGCTCAGGCAGCTTATTGAAAATGAATACAAAGTGGAAGGTCGTTTACGCACCGAAATTGCGCTTAATATCAAACGGCTTATGGACATTGGCTGTTACCGCGGTTTGCGGCACCGAAAGGGGCTTCCTGTCCGTGGACAGCGAACAAGGACTAATGCTCGTACCCGTAAGGGTAAGAAGAAGACCGTCGCTGGAAAGAAGAAGTAGGCGGAGGATTGTGAATCGTGGCTGATACCAAGAAACGAAAAGAGAAAAAATCAGTATACGAGGGGAATGTCTATATTCAGGCAACCTTTAATAACACTATTGTTACCATTACGGATATGATGGGAAATGCGATTTCCTGGGCTAGTTCCGGTGGTCTTGGGTTCCGTGGCGCTAAAAAATCCACCCCCTTTGCTGCTCAGACTGTGACTGAGACTGCTGCTCAAAAGGCAATGCAGGTAGGTTTACGGGAAGTGCATGTATACGTAAAAGGTCCTGGCATTGGCCGTGAATCGGCTATTCGTCAGCTTGGAACAATGGGAATTAAAGTTAAATCGATCAATGATGTAACCCCTATTCCCCATAATGGCTGCCGGCCCAGAAAGACTCGGCGTATCTAAGAGAGGGTTAAGAAACTATGGCTCGTTATACTGGACCAGTATGTCGTCTCTGCCGAACTGAGCAGAAAAAGCTGTTTTTAAAAGGGGATCGCTGTAAAAGCGATAAGTGTCCCATCAATAAAAAACGTCCTGCCCCAGGGAAGGATCCTAAGGGACGGATTGGCAAGCGTTCCGATTATGGAATGCAGCTTCGGGAAAAACAGAAGCTTAAGAGAATTTATGGTATGCAGGAAAAGCAGTTCGCGATTTTCTTTGATCGCGCCCTTCGTATGCCTGGAGTTACCGGTGAAAACCTCTTTATGCTTCTTGAGCGACGGCTTGATAATGTTGTATATCGCCTGAGATTTGCCGTAAGCCGGACTCAAGCCCGACAGATTGTGCTGCATGGACACGTTATGGTTAACGGTAAGGTTGTAAATATACCTTCATACCTTGTTAAACCAAATGAAGTTATTGAAATTAAAGAAGCAAGCAAAGGCTTAACCGTAATTAAGGATGCTTTGAAAGAATTTGGTAAAGCTGGTGTTATGCCTTGGCTGCATCTGGATCCTGATGCGATGAAAGGGACTTTCCTTGCTATTCCTCGGCGAAGTGATATTACCGATTTAGCGGATATCAAGGAACAAATGGTCGTCGAATTATACTCAAAATAAGGAGTTCCAATGGCCCGTAAGAATCTGCTTAAAGGATTTAAACGTCCGAAAGGCATCACCTTTGAGCACGGTGAACTTAAGCCTAATTATGGCAAGTTTATCGCGGCCCCCTTCGAACCTGGTTTTGGAACGACTGTGGGTAATACCTTGCGGAGGGTTCTCCTTTCTTCGATTCAGGGGTATGCAGTTACCGCTGTTAAGATTACATCCTATGATAAGGATGGTGTACCTCATGTTGTATCTAGCGAATTCGAGAATATTCCTAATATTGTCGAAGACACCCTTGAGGTTATTAATAATCTTAAACAGATGCGGCTTAGACTGCCTGAAGAAGTAGAGCAGGATACCCTTCTCTATGAATGGAAAGGTCAGTGCGAAATTAAGAGTGATGATTTTAGCCGACCGGGCCAGTTAGAGGTTCTGAGTCAGGGTCAGCATATTATGACCCTGATGGATGATGCCCGAATTGAACTGGAAATCCAGGTTGACCTTGGCCGTGGATATGTACCTTCCGAGGTAAATGAAAAGTATATTGAAGTCATAGGTACCATTCCTATGGATGCAATATTTACGCCGGTCAAAAAGGTCAAATATACGGTAGAACCAACTAGGGTCGGCCAACGAAGTGATTACGATAAACTGATTCTAGAAGTATGGACCGATGGTACCATTCGTCCTGATGATGCACTTGCTGAAGCTGCAAAAATCGCCAAGGATCATTTATCAGTATTTATCAATTTTGATGAGAACAACCTGGGTTCTGAAGATGATATGGATGAAGGGGATGAGCGGATTCGACAGATTCTGAACACCCCGGTAGAAGAGCTTGAACTCTCTGTCCGTTCATCAAATTGTTTGAAAAATGCGAATATCCGGACTATTGGTGAATTAACCAGAAAGACCGAAGATGATATCGCAAAAACACGGAATTTCGGGAAAAAGTCGTTACAGGAGATTAAAGAAAAACTGAAAGAATGGAATCTTTCTCTTGGAATGACCGATTATAGTGTTCTCAAGAATTCAGTTAAATTAACCGCTGAGAAGGAAGAAGAAGATGAAGCATAAAATTGGCTTTAATCGCTTGGAGCGTACCGCGGCTCATCGGAAAGCCCTTCATCGCAATATGGTGACCGCATTGTTTAAGTACGAGCGGATTACCACCACTAAAGCGAAGGCTCTTGAAATTCGGCGGTCTGCCGAGAAACTCATTACAAGAGCGAAGGAAGATACCGTTCATAACCGGCGGTTGGTCGCTCGCAGGCTCTTTGATGAGAGCATGGTAACGAAACTGTTTACCAACATTGCCCTCAGAATGAAGGATAGGCATGGTGGATATACGAGAATCCTTAAACTGGGTGAACGGGCTGGCGATGCTGCGGAAATGGTAATCCTTGAATTGGTTGACTATAAGCTTCCCGAAAAGGAAGAAAAGTCGGAAAAAAAAGCCAAAAAGGATGAACCTAAAAAGGAAACCAAAAAAGCTGCAAAACCAAAGGCTCAGAAAGCTGAAGCAAAGTAAGGGAGGATGCCCACATGTCCAAGGCTCATAGAGGTAAGGGAATACGAGAATTGCCTACACATGGACGGGGTGTATGCCCTGTTTGCAAACGTAGCAACGTGAAAGTCCTGTATGAACAGGAAGTTAATGGTGCAAAGGTAAAGATTTGCAAAACCTGCAAAGCAGCACTCAAACATGGTAAGGCTGTGTAAGGTCTGAAATCTGTAATGATAGAAGCCCTGGTCCATAAGGCCAGGGTTTTTTTATGCTGTAATGATGAGTGTTCGTATTTAAATATAATTATATCGATACAGTCCTTGTAAAGAAATTAAATAAATATGCATTAAATATGCAAAAAGCCCTAGACAAACTGCATATTGATAACTATTATTCAATACGAGTATAGGTCTTTTAATATAGGAGGAGATGGCGCATGAAGAAATTAGTAAATTCTATCTTGTTTTTTGGTATTATGGTTTCCTTTGCTTTTGCTTCTGGAGGTCAGGATGCTGGTACTATCAAGATTGGTGTTGCTGGAGCCCACTCTGGTGACCTCGCTTCTTATGGTTTACCTTCTGTTAATGCGGCAAAGCTGGTAGTAGAATCTATCAATGCTAAGGGCGGCATTAATGGTCGTAAGATCGAACTTGTTATCGAAGATGATCAGTGTAAGCCGGAACTTGCTACCAATGCAGCTTCGAAGCTGGTAAGCAATAATGTGGTTGCGGTTATTGGACACATCTGTTCCGGTGCAACCAAATCTGCGTTAGGTATTTACAAGGATTCCAAGATTATTACTATTTCCCCCTCTGCTACGAATCCTCCGCTCACTCAGAGTGGCGAATATCCGAACTTTTTCAGAACCATAGCTCCGGATGATGCTCAGGCTAAACTGGCCGCAAACTTTTTGGCAAAAACTCTGAAGCTGAAGACTATTGCGGTGCTTCATGATAAGGGTGACTATGGAAAGGGGTTTGCTGAACTGGTTAAGCAGTTTGCCGAAGCGCAGGGCGTTACTGTAGCTCTCTTCGAAGGTGTGAACCCTGGTGCACCTGACTATTCTGCTGTTGTTAATAAGATTGGAAATGCAAAAGTAGATGGTGTTGTATGGGGTGGTTATCATCCTGAAGCTTCAAAACTTGTTCAACAAATGAAAGATAAGGGTATGAATATTCCCTTCATTTCCGATGATGGTGTAAAGGATAATACCTTTATCGAAGTGGCTGGAAAATATGCAGAAGGTGTGTATGCAACTGGTCCAATGGATACAACCAGCAATCCCCTGGCAATTCAAGCTGCAGAAGAACATAAAAAGAAATTCGGCGAAGAACCCGGTGCTTTCTTCCTCAATGCCTATGCAGCTACTCTTGCAATTACCAATGCTATAGCAAAAGCTGGTTCTGCTGATTACGATAAGGTTAGTGCGGCACTTCGCTCTGAATATGTGGATACTCCCCTTGGAAAGATTAGCTTTGATCAGAAGGGTGATGTAATTGGGTTCGGCTTCTCCGTATTCCAGGTTAAGAATGGCAAATATGTAGAACTGAAGTAGTTGTTTTATAATGATTATACAAGCCGTTCCAGCTCTTTGCTGGAACGGCTCATTTTTTGATTTGCCTACCTAAGGATCACAGTATGGATTATTTTTTTAAGCTTTTTTTAAGTGGTACTGCAAAGGGTTCTATCTATGCGTTAATTGCCCTTGGTTATACCATGGTATATGGTATAATTCAGTTAATCAATTTTGCTCATGGTGAAGTATATATGATTGGTGGTTTTACTGCTTTAATTTTTGGTGGTTTTTTCTATACCATGGGCATGTCTGTTTGGATGGTTTTACTTTTATCCGTGATCCTGGCTGTCCTCTTTTCCGCAGCCTTTGGCTTTACTATTGAACGGATTGCCTATCGACCCTTACGAAACAAACCACGGCTTTCTGCACTCATCAGTGCAATTGGTATGTCTATGATATTACAAAATTTTGTACTGCTTGCTCAAACAGAAAAATATTTATCCTATCCATCTTATTTACCTGAAATTGCATTCTTACAGCCCTTCCGGCAATATATAAATTCAACGCAGTTTATCATTCTTATTGTAACTGCCCTTATCATGGTGTTTTTAACAGTCCTGATTAAATATACCCGTATTGGTAAGGCTATGCGAGCTACTGCTCAAGATAAAGATATGGCCCAACTTGTTGGTGTGAATATTAACCAGGTTATTTCCATAACCTTTATTATTGGCTCCGCATTAGCTGCGGTAGGCGGTGTTCTTATCTGTTCGTATATGGGGCAAATTAACTATTACATTGGTTTTGTGGCTGGAATTAAAGCGTTCGTTGCGGCAGTTCTTGGAGGTATCGGGAGTATACCTGGTGCTGTATTAGGAAGTTTTATTCTCGGATGGACTGAAAGTCTTGGAACGGGATATATCTCAAGCGATTATGAAGACGCCTTTGCATTTATTATTCTTATTCTCATATTAGTTTTAAAACCTGATGGTATCCTCGGGAAAAACCAGAAGCAGAAGGTGTAGGGCATGAAATCACGTACATTATTTTCCGAATTAGTCAAAGCCATGGGAAATGGTTTATGGTTCTTAATATTGTTATTTCCACTTATGATAATGAAAGTGAGTGTTGTTGGGGGAAAAGCCTTAATAACCTTTCGATGGGGCTTTGCTCCAGTTGTTTTTATCGTATCAACGATACTCTCCTTTTTATGGAAACGGGCATTGATGTGGAACGAACACCGACAGGATAAGATTCCCAGTGAAACCCTTTCTTATAAAGTTAAATCCGTACTGCAAGGTTATTTTAAAAACCCGGTTATAAAAAAATTGAGTACCCTTATATTGTTGGTTTTTGTTGTGTCCTTTCCCTTTCTTTTTGGAATGTATCATACCAATGTGATGATTACAGCTTTTATCTATGTCATTCTTGCACTGGGGCTCAATATTGTAGTTGGTTTAGGGGGGCTCCTTAATCTGGGATATGCAGCTTTTTTTGCCGTAGGAGCTTATACCTATGGTTTTTTATGGAAGTATGCAGGACCCAGTTTTATCAGTGCTGGTATTGATACGGGGTGGCTCTTTTGGATTGCGTTGCCCCTTGCAGGCATTATAGCAACGATCTTTGGAATTCTGCTCAGTCTTCCGGTCTTACGACTTCGCGGGGATTACCTTGCAATTATCACCCTGGCTTTTGGTGAAATTGTCCGCATGGTATTGCAAAACTCTGGTCAAATTACCGGTGGTGCTACTGGTATCAGCCTTATTCCCCGGCCCTGGTTCTTTGGCATGAAACTGGCTCCAAAACAAGCTGCCGTTTATATCTATTATATTGTTGTCGTGCTTGTTATATTCACGATTTATGTGGTGCGCAGAATTGAAGATTCTCGGGTTGGCCGTGCACTGGAAGCCATGCGTGAAGATGAAATTGCCTGTCAAGCCATGGGCATTGATTTGGTTCGGAACAAATTAATAACCTTTGCATTGGGTGCGTTTTTTGCAGGTATTGCAGGGGTGGTGCTCGCCGCTCAAACTACCTATATAAACCCGGACAGTTTTACCCTTTGGGAATCGATTATGGTTCTCATGGCTATTGTTATTGGTGGTACCGGGTCTATCCCTGGAGCGATTGGCGGAGCTATGCTCTTAAAGTTATTACCGGAATATTTCCGTCCCCTTGCTCAATATCGTATGTTGATATACGGAGTCGCGATGATTTTGGTTATCATCTTTAAATCCGACGGATTATTACCCAGGCATCGAAAACAGTATACCTTTGATGAAAAATTGGATAGCAATGCCTCTGCGGGAGCTGGTAAATGAATATTGATGGAAATGCGATTTTAGTTATAGAAAACCTTTCAATGGTGTTTGGTGGATTGCGGGCTATTGATACTGTTTCCATGTATATCAAGAAAGGTGAGATTGCAGCGCTCATTGGACCAAATGGTGCAGGAAAAACAACAATATTTAACTGTATTACGGGGGTCTATACTCCAACTGAAGGGACCATATCAATTTCTCGAAATGGAACGGCCTCTGGAGAAAAATTACATAAAATAGAGGGGCTGAAACCCAATGTCATCAATCAGATGGGGCTAGCCCGGACTTTTCAAAATATTCGCCTGTTCAATAAGATGAGTGTTCTCGAAAATGTGATGATTGGACGCCACAACAGTCTTAAAGCTGGGATTGTTCATGCAATTTTGCGTGATTCCCATACAAAAGAAGAGGAACAACGGGTTATTGAAGAAAGCTATGAGATTCTTAAAAAACTCAATCTGCATATGTATGTAAATGAAATGGCCTGTAATCTTCCCTATGGTGCACAAAGGCGTCTCGAAATTGCCCGGGCTTTAGCTACCGACCCCTTTCTGCTCCTGCTCGATGAACCGGTTGCCGGCATGAATCCTCAGGAAACGAAGGAACTTGAGGAAACCATCAATATTATTCGGGATCAGGAAAAAGTTACCATCCTATTAATCGAGCATGATATGAGTCTCGTAATGAATGTCTCTGAACGGATCTATGTGCTCGATTATGGCCGTCTCATTGCTGAAGGAAGCCCTTTAGAAATTAAGGGTAACTCTGAAGTAATAAAAGCCTATTTAGGAGAATAGTATGGCGGTAATGGAAATAAAGAACATCAGTACCTTTTATGGCAATATACAAGCCCTGCACGATATATCTATATCAGTAGAAGAGGGAGAAATTGTGACCCTCATTGGCGCAAATGGAGCTGGGAAAACAACGACCCTTATGAGTATTTGTGGGATTACCCCTGTACGATCGGGAGAAATCTACTTAGATGGTAAAAATATAACAAAGATTAGTCCTCATAAAATTGTGGAGATGGGAGTTTCTCAGGTCCCCGAAGGCCGACGAATATTCCCTCAACTGACGGTAGCTGAAAATCTGGATATGGGAGCTTTCTTGCGGAACGATAAGGATGGCATTAAACAGGATATGGAAGAGGTCTTTTTTCTCTTTCCTCGATTGGCTGAGCGGCGCAATCAGGCCGGAGGAACTCTAAGCGGTGGTGAACAGCAAATGCTTGCCATTTCTCGGGCACTTATGGCTCGTCCCCGAATTTTACTGCTTGATGAACCTTCCTTAGGGTTGGCACCGCTCATCGTTCAGCATATTTTTGAAATAATTAAAAAAATCAATGAAGAAAGAAAGACGACCATATTTCTTGTAGAACAGAATGCAAATATGGCATTAAAGATTGCTCATAAGGGATACGTATTGCAGAATGGAAGTATTAAAATAACCGATACGGCTGAAAATCTTTTATCGAATGAAGAGGTGCGGAAAGCCTATTTAGGATTATAATTGAGACAGGAGGTTTGTCATGAATGTTGGACAACGAATGACTAAAAATCCGGTAACGGTAACGCCGGATGTATCGGTTCCTGAAGCTCAGGCCATTATGCGCCGTGAAAAAATACGAAGACTTCCTGTTCTAGATAAACAGGGCAAGTTGGTAGGTATTGTTACCAGTTTAGACTTGATCCATGCTTCCCCTTCGCCTGCTACATCCCTGGATATGTATGAGCTTCATTATCTGCTTTCGAAACTGAAGGTAGAATCGGTGATGACAAAAAATGTCATCACGGTTTCGGAAGATCTCCCGATTGAAGAAGCTGCAAGAATAATGGCAGATAATAATATTTCTGGGCTTCCGGTCATGAGGAATACTATTCTGGTAGGCATTATTACAGAATCGGATTTGTTTAAGCTTTTCATTGAGCTATTTGGAGCCCGTCATAAGGGGGTACGTCTTACGGTGCTATTACCAGAACGAAAGGGCGAGCTTGCCGATGTAGCAGGAGCCATAGCAAAAATTGGTGGAAATATTGTTTCCCTTGCAACATTCGAGGGAGAAGATCCAACTAACTCATATTGTACTCTTAAGGTTGAATCGGTTGATAAAACGAGTCTTGTTAATGTGGTTACACCTCTTGTGGAACGAATTGTGGATATCAGGGAGCAATAATGATTCAGCCACGAAGGCTCTCTAGTTCCTTATGATATAACCTGAATGTGAAGTACCGAGGGGACGTTTTTCAGGCTTTTGATGACCTGTTTTAAGTCTTCCCGGTGCTCTAATTGTAATGTGAAAAATCCGGTGAAATGATCATGACTGGTTTCTTCTATTCTTCCTTCCAGCAGATGCCCCTGATGCTTGCGAATTGCCCCTTCTATTGCTGAGAATAGATCATTTGCTTTACGTGCTTCAATTTTAAAGCGTTTAACCAGCTGTGAATTGACCTTTTCCCATTCAACTTCTATTTTTCGCTCTTCGAAGTCGGGGATAAAGTGTAAATTTTTACAGGTATTACGATGAATGATGATTCCTCTGCCCCGTGAAACATAGCCGATAATAGGGTCCCCAGTTACCGGTTTACAGCATTGGGCGAAGCGGATCATCATATTCCGCTCGTCTTCGACCTTAACCTGCAATATATTCCTGGAGATGTTTTGATTTTGAATAACAGTTTGTATGGCCCCCTCGAATTTCTGCGTAGCTGATTGGCCAGTCTGTATAGGTTGAGTTTGATGAGTTGATTGAGATGGTATGGAGGTAGGACTGCTCTTTTTCCGTGCAACAATGTTTTTATCAATGATGAGGGTTTCATCATTCTGCTGGAGCCATGTACGGATTTTGCTTCGGGCTTTTGCGGTTTTTACGGCCCGGAGCCAGTTTACATGGGGATGGGCATTCTGTGTGGTAAGGATTTCGACCACCTGAGTGTTTTTTAATTCTGCAGTAAGCGGTATGATGCTCCCGTCGGCTTTTGCTCCCGCGCAGTGGTCCCCGATGGCTGAATGGATATGGTATGCAAAATCAATAGGTGTGGACCCCGCTGGTAGTTCTATTACCTTTCCCTGGGGAGTGAACACAAAGATTGAATCCTTTAGCAGTTCCTGTTTTATATCATCCAGGAAAGTAGACATATCGAGGCTGTTCCAGTCCTTGAGACGGTTTACAATGGAAAGATCCTCAGGTTTAATAATTTCACTGGTAGTACCCTTCTTGTAAAGCCAGTGGCTTGCAACACCATATTCGGCGATCTGATGCATTTCCTTGGTTCTAATCTGTATTTCTAGTAACTTACCATCAAAGCTCATCACCGTCGTGTGTAGGCTCTGGTAGCCGTTGGATTTGGGCATGGCGATATAATCTTTAAAGCGCCCTTCTATAGGCTTCCAGAGATGATGCACAGTTCCGACTAGCGTATAGCAGTCATCAACCGTATTACAGAGGATTCGGATGCCAAAAAGGTCAAAGAGTTCTTCCGGTCCCTTATTGCGTTTCCGCATCTTTTGATATATCGAATAAAAATGCTTTGCCCGGGCATTTACCACTACTTCTATACCCAGTTTTTGTGTCTCGGTGAGAATGGCTTCTTGGACTCTGTTTAAAAAGCTTTCACGATCCTTTTTCTTGAGGGCTACGATGCCCTTTATCTGATCATACACATCCCGGTTCAGATGCTTCAGTGAAAGGTCCTCCAGTTCGTCCTTAATCCAGGATATACCGAGCCGGTCTGCCAGGGGGGCATAAATATCGAGACAATCCTGGGCATTGGCCTTTCTTCGTTCAGGAGGCAAATAATCCAGGGTTCGCATATTATGAAGTTTGTCTGCTAGTTTAATCAATATAACCCGGATATCCTGTACCATGGCAAAGAGCATTTTTCTTATGTTCTCTGCTTCCTGGAGGGTTTTATTTTTTGCATGAATATCCGCAATCTTAGTAACCCCCTCAACTAATTTGCGGACATCCTTATTAAACTTTTGTTCTATTGCTTCGCCTGTGGTGGCCGTATCTTCTAGGACATCGTGCAATAGGGCTGCTGAAATAGTATCTGCGTCCAGTTTAAGATCTACCAGGATTGATGCAACTCCAAGGGGGTGGATAAAATAGGGTTCTCCTGAGGCCCGTTTCTGATCCTGGTGCAGACTTTGGGCCCATTCGAGTGCCGCAAGTATTTTTTCCTGGTCAGGGCGTTCATAGAGTTGTATTTTTTGTTTAAATTCCTCAATGCGGCTGTTCATCTTATTAGTCTTATCCCCCTGGTGCAGCGCAGGCTGCCGGATAAATCCGGATAGGACTCTATGGCATGAAATCCATTGTTTTTCAAGAGTTCCTGAATAGAACCTATCTGTTCAGGGTCAGACTCGATAAAGAGAGCCCCCTCTCCAACGAGAAGCTCCTTTGCCTGGGTAATGAGGATACGAATAAGGTCAAGGCCGTCTTCTCCGCCATCTAGGGCAATGTATGGTTCCTGCTGAATCTCTTGAGCAAGATTGGGGATGATTCGTCTTGGCACATAGGGCGGATTAGTAACAATGAGGTCGAATTGTTCATGGTTTTCCAAAAAAAAGGCTAACAGATCTGATTGAACAAATTGTATTGAGCGACACTTTTCCGGGCCAAGGATTCGTTCCCCATTGATTCTGCTTATGCTCAGGGCTTCCTGAGAAATATCCGCCAGGGTCAGTTCAATGTCAGGATGATAATAGGCCAGGGAAATACCGATACAGCCCGAACCGGTACAGAGATCGAGGACCTTACAGGTTTTGTATTTTTGCTGTGCCATCGTTGTAAGCCATGAAAGGGCGTTTTCAACGAGGATTTCTGTATCCGGTCGGGGGACCAGGACCGCAGGGCTTACGGTAAAATCAAGCCCCATAAACTCTTTTACACCGGTAATATAGGCAACACTGAACCCTGCGGTGCGTTTGGAAAGAAGTGAAAAATACTGTGCTTCTATTCCGGTGTCGCAATCTGCTCCCTGGTTCAAAACGAGCCAGGTCCGATCTTTTTGTAAAAGATGAGCAAGTAAAAGACTTGCATCCAGTTCGGGGCTTTCTACACCGTGCTGGCGGAGTAGGTTTACCCCCGCAGCCCGTAAAGCCCCGATGGTCATGATGCGGTGGCCTTAAGCAGTTCTTCCCGGGCTGAAAGCTTCAGGGCATCGAAGAGTTCCTGTACATCACCCTGCATGATCAGGTCCAGTTTGTACAGGGTTAGATTGATGCGGTGATCTGTAAGCCGGTTTTGAGGGAAATTATAGGTTCGTATCCGTTCGGACCGGTCCCCGGTGCCTACCTGGCTTTTTCTGGCTTCGGCCCGTTCTGCCTGGGCTTTCTGTTCTTCCATTTCATAAAGCCGGGCTCGCAGAATCCGCATAGCCTTGGCCTTATTTTTAATCTGGCTCTTTTCATCCTGACAATGGACGACGATGCCGCTTGGTATGTGGGTTATACGAACCGCAGAGTCGGTCGTGTTAACGCACTGGCCGCCAGGACCACCGGCCCGCATGACATCAATCCTGAGATCTTCCTGTTTAATTTCAATTTCTGTCTCTTCTGCTTCGGGAAGAACAGCAACGGTAACTGTTGAGGTATGAATGCGACCAGAGGCTTCTGTGGCGGGTACCCGCTGAACCCGGTGGACACCAGATTCGTAACGCAGATTCTCATAGACATTTTTGCCGGCAATGGAAAAGATAATTTCCTTGAGGCCTCCAAGCTCGGTCTCATTCATGCTCATCACTTCGATTTTCCAGCCCTTATTTTCCGCATACCGGGAATACATGCGGAAGAGGTCCGCTGCAAAAAGGGCTGCCTCATCTCCCCCGGCACCGCCGCGTATTTCCATGATGATGTTCTTTTCATCCAGAGGATCCTTGGGAATAAGCAGGAACTTCAGTCGGTCCTGGGCTTCCTGAAGTTTGACCTCAAGCTCTTTGAGTTCTTCCTTGGCTAGTTCCTTCATTTCAGGGTCTTTTTCATTCTGAATCAGACTCTGGGTCTCGGCGATACTGGCTTCTAAGGCTTCGCATTCCCGATGGGCAGCGACAACTTCGGAAAGCTGGGCATGTTCGCGCATTACTTCTCGGTATCGTTTTTGGTCCTTGCTTAAATTGGGATCCTGAACTTCTTTATCTAAAACCTCGAATCGGCTTAAAAGGGACGCTAATCGTTCGTTCACCTTAAATCTTCTCCTTAAAATAGGGGCAGGAGTATATGACAACTTCCATGGGCATGTTTTTATCTTCAAAGTGTTCCATGGATGTAACGAGGGTTTTCTGGAAACGGCATTGGCCGTTTTGAGTACAGAGCGGACAGGCTCCATTCCCACGGGGATTTATGTCAACTTGCATGGTGCATAGATTAGCATTTTTTTGAAACTTTCGCAATGGAGCCCCAGCACGCCGCTGAGCCTTCAGCCCATTCTGCTATGCTTAGGCTTTCTATTTCAGTAAGAGGCTCCCCGAGCCCAGTCGGCGATCAGTTTTTTTAAGCCCTCATCGTACAGTTTGAGCCGCTCACCACAGGTAGGACACACAAAACGGCCGCTTGCATCGAGGGATTGTTTTGCACAGCCAATACAGTAGGTTTTGCCGCAGTGGATGCAGGTCCCCGCAGGGAGCTCATCCGGCGGTTCAGCCACAAGCCGCAGGGGCGGTGCCGCCGGCGGCTCCAGGGGCACCCGCCAGTTTCGGCTGCAACTGGCGCACTGCACCAGCCTGGTGGTTCCCATGAGGAGCCGTTCCCGTAATTCCTGTACCGATTCATATTCAACTGATTCCGGTGCTACTAAATGCTCCAATTTCTGGATACAATCTTCGGCGCTCGTCCATCGGGCCATCGTAATATAGATCCAGGCGAGCGCAGAAAGGAAGCTGGTATTATCAGGATCCCGTTCTAAAGCAAGGCGGTAAGCAGCTTCGGCACGGGGAAATTCACCTTTTTTATAGGCAATATAGCCGATTAAATCGAGAACCGCTTCGTTTTCTTCCCGATCATAGGCCTTAGCCAAAAGCGTGTCGGCTTCACCATACAGCCCCAGGTTGATGAGACAATTCGCCTGATCTATAAGGTAGTCGAGCCGCTCAGGGCATTTTTTCAGGGCTTCTGCAAAATACGCCTTCGCTTCTTCGAGCCGGTCTGCCCGATACAGTATGGTTCCAGCCTGATGTGCCAAAAGGCCTTCCGGGTCATCCACCGCATCATCGTTCAGCAATAGTAGGGCATTATCGATATTCCCGTGGAGGTAAGCCAACTCAGCCTGATTCATTCGGACTGCCGCTTCTTTCGGGAGCAAAGCCGCTGCTTTTTCCAGGTATGCCTTTGCCGAATCCAGGTTACCATCCTTTAACGCAACCTGGGCTGCCAGGTTCAGTGTCCAGCCATCATCGGGCTGTAGTTCAAAGACCCTGTTGATATGGTCCCACAGTTCCTTTTCCTTTGGATTTTGATGTAAGAGAAAAAGGTTTTCTGCAAGACGGAAATGAAAGATCGCCGAATCGGGGGCAAGCTCTACCGCGCGCTTAAGAAGAGCCAGGGCGGCCTTGCGTTTATCCTTTTTAATGAGGAGAAGGGCCCTCAGGTAGGGTACCGCGGGGTCAAGGCCGATGGGTCCACCAGATGCACCAATGCCGCCCGTACCACCGGCACCGGCCGCCGCATCCGCTGAGGTCTCACCTGTGCCAGACTCATCCCCCACCCGGTCTGCCAGGGCCAACTCTTTCTCTGCCCGATGAAAATCCTCGATGGCAAAATAGTATTTCCCTGCCAGGCTGTGAGAGCGGGGATCGTTACTGCCCAGATCCAGTACGCGGGGAATGACCAATGCCAGGTCGTTATAGTTTTCAGTGTTTAAAAAGAGCCGCCCCGCCAGCAGGTACCGTTCGAGGGCTGTTTTATCATCGCCGAGCCGTTCATAGGCAGAACCTGCGTTCTGGGCAATAAGGGCATTTTCATTGTCGAGACTCAAGGCTTTATCGTAGGCCTCTGCCGTCAGGTCAGGTCTACCCAGGTTGATGTAGGCATGTCCCAAAAGGGTGTGCAGCAGGGGATCCTGGGGAAAGATTTCTAAAGCCCCTTTTGCATGTTCTTCTAGATCCGCATATCGGCTCTGCAGGTACAGCAGTTTTGCCTTTTCTGCCAGGGCATTCCGGCTTTCTTCAGAATCGATATCAGCCTCGAGGCAATGGTCAAGATACTCCTCTGCCTCTTCATACAGGGACAACTGCATCGCGCAACGGGCCGCAAAAAGAAGTTCCTGCTGACTGCGGGGTGCACCGGCGGTTTTCCAGATACGTTTTATCTGTACCAGGGCTGACAGGGGCTGATTCATGGCGAGGAAGGTCTCCGCCAAACGGAACCGGGCTTTTTCATCAATCTTGATGAACCGGTTCCACCGCAGATGAACCGCCTCTACTTCGATAAGCCTTGAATCTACGGTTAATGCCTGCAGCCGACCGGTGATGTTCCCTTGACCGGTACTGGTCTCTGGATCCGCCTCTTCATAGGAAACCACTGCAAAGGCCAGTTTTCCTGAAGGAATAGTATCATCAACAATTTCTCCAGCCCACTTATCATTGATAATAAAAGTAAACTTATCACCCAAAGCGATGATCCGCACTGAGTTATATTCTCCCTCAGAGCTGTGAAAATCAGGGGCTTCCGTCCAACCGATAAGCGGCATGGTGGTACCGTTAAACAGTACATCAAACCTGAAATAACCTTTGGTAGAAAGCAGAAAGGAATAATAGCTCGAATCATCGGCCCTGCGGAACTGAAATCCCGCTGCCCCATAAGTTCCCTGGGCTTCTAAACGAATTTTCCCTTCTATAATAAGGTCGGCATAGCGATACAGCGGATCCTCTACCCAGGCAAATTGAAGACCCTTCTTCAGTGCTAGCGCAAGGCCCTGTTTCCCTATACTGCTCTCATAGGTGGGCCCTGTTTCCGGCACGAATCGGGCTTTGTGGGGTTTGGAAAAATCTGCCACCCATCGTTCTTCCTTGAGTTCTTCGGTATCAATTGCTTGTTTTCGAAACAGACGAATAAACGGAAGATTTTTCAAAAACTGCCACATATATAACCTTTGTATCGCAAAAATGCTGAAAAGTCTATTATGGCGAGTCTTCCCTCGCAAGATTGACGCCTGAAATGGCAGGAAGTATAGTAAAAGGATGCAGTACTTTACCGATGATTTTATCCAGGCCATACCGAAAACGGATCTACATGTCCATCTGGACGGTAGCCTCAGAATTGGTACCCTCATCGACCTCGCTAAGGCCTCCGGTGTCTCTCTGCCTGCCATGGACGAGGCGGGTCTGCGAAAAACCGTATTTAAGGATTCCTATCAGAATCTGGAAGAATATCTGGCTGGTTTTGCCTATACCACGGCGGTACTCCGCAGTCGGGACGCCCTATATCGGGTTTCTTATGAACTCTTTATGGATAATGCCGCCGAAGGAGTCCGTTATCTCGAAGTTCGCTTTGCACCGCAGCTCCTCATGTCAGAGACCCTCAGCTTCCAGGATGTAATGGAAGCCGTTGACCAGGGGCTCAGAGATGCAAGGGATAAGCTGAACCGCCATAGGCCCAGCAACGAACCTGCCTACGACTATGGTATTATCGCCTGTGCCATGCGCTTTTTTACTAAAGACTTTTCTCCCTATTACCGGGATTACAGCCGGATGCACGAGTTTTCTTCCCCTACGGAAATCATCAGCGGGGCCAGTCTCGAACTCGCCAAAGCGGTAGTCCAACTGCGGGCCCATTCATCAATCCAGATTGTTGGTTTCGATCTGGCCGGTGCAGAATATGGCTACCCTGCCAGTGATCATCAGGCGAGTTATGAACTGGTTGAGAAGGGGTTTCTTCATAAAACGGTCCATGCGGGGGAAGCCTTTGGTCCCGAAAGCATCTTTCAGGCGGTGACGAAACTGCAGGCCGACCGTATCGGCCACGGGCTCCACCTTTTTGATGTGGACCTTATCCGCAGTTCACACGAACAGGATCCGGAAACCTATGTAAAAGAGTTGGTCAATTATATCGCCAACCGGCGCATCACCGTGGAAGTATGCCTCACGAGCAATATGCAGACTACGCCGGACCTGAAAAGCCTGGAACAGCACTCCTTCCGGCGGATGCTTGAACAGAAACTTTCGGTAACCCTCTGCACCGACAACCGCCTCGTTTCTAACACCAGCCTCTGCAAGGAGTACCGCCTTGCCCTGGATACCTTCCCTATCACAGCCCATGACCTTAAAAACATGATTGCCTACGGCTTTAAGCGATCCTTTTACTACCACCCCTATCCCCAGAAACGGGCCTGGGTCCGCTCGGTTCTGGATTATTACGATCGCATCGCCCGGCAGTTTGGAATCAGAGAATAGTGAGGGCGGGTGAGGGGGTATTGAAGGCTCCTATTGTATCCCTTACATCCCGTTATCAGTTTGTCGGACTTGTCCTAAAGGCTGCTCGCCATATCATCAACGGGATGTTATTTATGGTTATCATAGGATTAACCTGCGAAACCTACATGGCGCGGTTTGTGCCAGGCGAAGCCTGACGCACATAACCGTGCCATAGGCGACTCAGGTTGAAGCGATTGTTAAGCGTCTTTTTGTTCCCAATTCTCTAAAACAATATCATCAATTTTATTAAATACTTTTCAAGATGTCTTCTGCGGTAATAAACTTCTTATTTATTTCATCACTTTCAAATCGTTCTATAAACTCTCGATCTATATAATCTTCGTACATCTCCATTATTGAATCCCTAATGAGTGTCGATTTATCTTTTTCTAGGTGTTCAGATAGGAAAGATACTATCTTCTCTTCTTCACTATTTAACCGTACAGATATTACTGCCATTTCTTATAAATCTCCTCTCTCTTATCAATTGTAATAACGAAAATATCTTCTTCCTGTATATAGAAAATCGCGCGATACTTCCCTTTTCTCAAACGATGATATACTCGATTTTTCTCTTCAGCTATCTTCAGTTGCTTTATATCAAAAAGACTTAAGTCCTTTGTTAAGTCTAATGACATGAATGCATTATTAAAATGCACAAAAATCTCTTTTGGGATTTGGCCTTTCTTGATGCGCTTTAAAACTTCTTCAAGATATCTGACCATGTTTACAATGTACTACACTTATAGCGAAATTTCAACTATTATATAAGGGGTGACAGTCAAGATAGATTACGCCCTCACTCCAGTATCGCCCTTTCCCAGAGGGTTAACTTATCTTCGAGTCGTCTAAACTGTTTTGTCGGTACCGGACTCGTCGATGGGAGCCTGTAGACAGAAATTACTCTTTTCTGCGGCCCTTCCCAGGTCCGAATTGAACCTATAGGGGGGAGGGCCCCCCTGTGCCCCAGTATTTTGCGGTAAAAGAGCTCTGCCGCAAGACTTCCGTTTAAAAGAATGCGGACTATGGCCGTATGAGCCGCTACAAGGCCTGTAATATCATTCAGAACTGGTTCCATGATATTCTGGTCCAGACTGCCGATCCGCTCGCAGGAAGCCACCAGGTCCCAGAGGGCAAGCTGTCCCGCCGTAAGCAGGGCCCGCTTTTCATCAATACTGACCGGTACCGAAGCCTTACAAATGCGGGCCAGGATGGGCCAAAAATGGTTGCGGCCATGTCCATAATACATTCCACATTCCAGGCTTGCTGTGCTCGGAAAGGACCCTAAGATGAGAAGCCATGCATCCTGAGCTATAATTGGCGGAAATCCATGCAGTCGCATGATACAAGTATAATAAAAAGGGCGGCCCCCTGGCCGCCCCTTACTGACTTCAGGTTACAGGATCGATTAGTAATCCATTCCCATGCCGCCCATGCCGCCACCAGCGGGCATTGCGGGTTCTTTCTTTTCAGGAATATCGGTAATGGCGCATTCGGTGGTCAGAAGCAGACTCGCGATAGATGCAGCATTCTGCAGTGCTGACCGGGTAACCTTGGCGGGATCGATGATACCGGCCTTAACCATGTCCACCCATTCCATCTTAGCCGCATCAAAGCCGATGCCCTTTTTCTCGCTCTTGGCCTTGTCAGCAATGACAGCCCCATCGAGACCGGCGTTTTCTGCGATCTGGCGGATTGGTTCTTCCAGGGCCCGCTTAACAATCTTAAAGCCAACCTTTTCGTCATCGGTGAGATTGGAAATGTCAGCTTTTTCCAGAGCGATGGCTGCCTGAATCAGAGCGAGACCACCACCGGGAACGATACCTTCTTCGATAGCCGCCCGGGTAGCGGAGAGGGCGTCTTCCACCCGGTGTTTCTTTTCTTTGAGCTCTACTTCGGTAGCCGCACCAACATTGATGACCGCTACGCCGCCGGCGAGCTTGGCCAGCCGTTCCTGGAGCTTTTCCCGATCATAGTCAGAAGTGGTTTCTTCGATCTGGGCCTTAATCTGGGCAATCCGGTCCTGAATGTCCTTCTGCTTGCCAGCCCCATTGATGATGGTGGTGTTGTCCTTATCAACCTTAACGGTCTTGGCGCGGCCGAGCTGGGAAATATCGGTATTTTCGAGTTTGAGTCCCAGTTCTTCGGAAATGACTTCGCCGCCGGTAAGGATGGCGATGTCTTCGAGCATGGCCTTGCGGCGATCGCCGAAACCGGGAGCCTTTACGGCGCAGGCTTTCAGGGTTCCCCGGAGGCTGTTCACAACCAGGGTAGAAAGGGCTTCACCGTCCACATCCTCAGCGATGATGAGGAGGGGTTTGCCGCTTTGGGCTACCTTCTCCAGGAGAGGAAGCATGTCCTTCATGGAAGATATTTTCTTGTCATGGATCAGGATATAGCAGTCGTCATAGACACTGGTCATGGTGTCCCGATCGGTAACGAAGTAGGCGGAAATGTAACCCCGATCGAACTGCATACCTTCGACAAACTCGATGGTGGTATCCATGGTCTTGGATTCTTCGACGGTAATAACCCCGTCCTTTCCAACCTTTTCCATGGCATCGGCGATGGTATTACCAATTTCGCTGTCGTTGTTTGCGGAAACAGAAGCGACATGGGAAATTTCTTCCTTGTCCTTAATTTCCTTGGAGTTTTTCTTAATTTCTTCAACGGCGAGCTCAACGGCCTTGTCTATACCCCGTTTCAGCTCGATGGGGGTCATGCCGGCAGCAACGGCCTTAAGACCTTCTTTTACAAGAGAATAGGCAAGAACGGTTGCAGTGGTGGTTCCGTCACCGGCCACGTCGTTGGTCTTGGTGGCTACTTCTTTCAGGAGCTGGGCGCCCATGTTTTCGTAAGGGTCGGCCAGTTCAACCTCTTTTGCTACGGATACACCGTCCTTGGTAACGGTAGGAGCCCCAAACTTTTTATCCAGGAGCACATTGCGGCCCTTGGGCCCCAGGGTGACCTTTACGGCCTTGGAAATCTGCTCAACACCAGAGAGCAGCTTGCGGCGGGCTTCTTCGTTGAACATCAACTGTTTCGCCATATTTTCGTTCTCCTCTTTTCTCTGCCGTCAGCGCATCATACAACTGCTCATCTCCCTTGAGGAGATTACAGACTGAAGCGGTTCCGGCTTAGTATGGTATGGGATAATATGCCTTCATCTGTCCAGCGAAGCAGCGAAGGCTCGTTACTAAAATACTAAAAGATACCCCAGAACGGCAACAGAAAATGGGCTCTTTTTATATGTTTTTACATGAGCCCAACCGCTTTTCAATTTCCAGGCAAGTCTACATGGGAGCATCTGCTTTCGCATATGCCGTTCGTAGTGTATACTGAATCTGTATGGCGTACACATCCTATCAAAAACAGGTTACCCTGTTCGATATTCTTGGTCCCATAATGATTGGTCCCTCCAGCTCTCACACTGCTGGGGTCGCCCGCATTGGCTATATGGCCCGAAAGTTGTTTGGAGAAAAGCCTGACTCGGTGGCAATCCAGTTTTATGGTTCTCTGGCGGCTACTTGGAAGGGTCATGGTTCGGGGGATGCCATCATTGCTGGGCTTCTCGAGATTCCCCCTGAGGATGAACGTTTGCGGGAGGGTACTAAACTTCTCGAAACTGCCCTGAACGATGGCAGTGGTTTCCCCATCACTATAGATGCTGTTCCAAAACTCCCATCTGGCTGGCATCCCAACACGGTGCTCTTGGTGCTATCAAACCCCAAAAAACAGTTACGTCTGCGGGCAAGCAGTATTGGCGGTGGTTCTATCCAGATTGATGAAATTAACGGTTATCAGGTAACCCTTACGGGCATGCTCGATGCCCTTCTGGTAGTTCACCGGGATGAAGTTGGAGTCATCGCTATTGTGTCCCATATCCTCGCGGCGAATCACATCAATATAGCCGCTACCTCCAGCCACCGAAAAGAAAAGGGCGATGAGGCTCTCCTTGTCATCGAAGTTGATGAACCCATTCCATCCTCGATTATTGAACAAATACAGAATCTGCCGCCGGTGTTTTCGGTCATCCATCTTCCGTCTCTGGAGCATCTATGAAATATCAGTTTTCTACCCTGAAGGAACTCTATGAAATTTTAGAGAGTGAACGCCTCACTATTGATGAATATCTTCTCCAGCGGGAAGCCTTTCTCAGTGGAAAAAACCTAGAATTGGTCATCGCAGAATTGGATCGGCGTATAGCCATAACACGGCAGGCACTCATTCGGGGTCTTTCAGAACCACAACAATCCCGCTCAGGCCTCACACAGGGAGCTGCCTATAGGTATCTACGCAGCTCTAACAGAATAGTACGGGACCCCTTCTTTCATCGTACTGTTGCCTATGCTCTTTCAATAAATGAAGTGAATGCCTGTGGTGGTAAAATTGTAGCCTTTCCTACTGCGGGCTCAAGCGGTATCGTGCCGGCAGTTATTTGGGCCTACTGGGATTCCTTTGTTCCAGAAGAGTCCAAAGCTGCAACTGAAACAAATTCGGAAACGAGGGTGATTTCGGTCCCGCGTTCCCTAGATCCTCCCTATAGCAGATCCTTGCGTTCTGCCTTTCTCATAGCAAGCCTCGTTGGAATCTTCATTGCCCAGGGTGCCACCCTCGCAGGGGCTGAAGGGGGCTGTCAGGCAGAATGTGGTTCTGCCGGTGCCATGGCTGCAGCTGCCTTAGCTTCGTTACAGGGTGCGAGCTTGGAGACCTGCTTTCATGCGGCAGCCCTTTCGTTAAAAAACGCTTTGGGTCTTGCCTGTGACCCCGTGGCGGGTCTTGTGGAAGTTCCCTGTGTTAAACGGAACGGTTTCATGGCAACAAATGCCCTTACTGCGGTGGAACTGGCCCTGGCGGGGATTCAAAGCCGTATCCCCTTCGAAGAAGTTATTCAGGCGATGAAACAAATTGGGGAAAGTCTTCCCGCATCAATCCGGGAAAGTGCCGAAGGAGGCCTTGCGGTCACTCCAACCGGTTTGTACTATAAAAAGCTCATTATGGGAGGTGAATAATGGATAAACTTAAGATGGGTGTGCTTGGCTGTTCCGGGCACTATGCAAAACGAATTGCAGTGCCAATTCTGGAATCCCTGCTTGTGGAACCCTATGCAATCGCATCCCGGGATCTGCAAAAATCACAGGACTATGCAAAAAAATGGGGTTTTGCTAAAGCCTATGGTTCCTACGAGGACCTACTGAAGGACTCGGAGATCGATTTTATCTATAATCCCCTTCCCAATCACCTGCATCTCGAATGGATTAAAAAGGCCGCCGATGCAGGGAAGCCCATACTCTGTGAAAAACCGATTACCCTGAATGCCAAGGAAGCTCGGGAGGCCGCAAGGTACTGTGCGGATCGTCAAGTCCCCCTGATGGAGGCCTTCATGTATCGTTTCCACCCTCAATGGCAGCGGACTCGGGACCTCATTCGTGCCGGTGAAATCGGGACAGTAATGAATACCCATTGTATATTTACCTACAATAACCAGGATCCCCGCAACATTCGGAATATCGCCGAGTATGGCGGTGGGGCTTTGCTCGATATTGGCTGTTATGCCGTGTCATCAGCTCGGTTTGTGATGGAACAGGAGCCACAACGGGTTCTCTGTATGGTGCAAAAAGATCCGGAGTTTAAAACAGACATTTTAGTGTCAGGCATTCTCGATTTCGGTGAGGGCCGTCGGTCTACCTTTACGGTAGGGACCCAGCTCTTTTCCATGCAGCGCTTCGATGCCTTCGGAACCGGCGGTTCCTTAAGTATTGAGGTTCCCTTTAATATGTATGGTGATGTAAGCGGTCACATCCATGTAGCAACCGACGTGGGCCGCAGGATGATCGAAACCGAAATAGTGGACCAGTACCTTATGGAATTCGATTCCTTTGCCAGGGCCCTTCTGGAAAACCGGGAAGTGCCCACGCCGGTTTCCGATGCGGTTGCAAATATGGCAGTACTGGATGCGTTAAAGCAGTCTGCAGAAACAGGCACCTGGGTCCCGGTCCGCCTCGAATAGCCTGCAGCGCTGTCTTTTTGATAAAAACCCTTTCACAGCCTTGCGATGAGACGCTATTCTCAGTATGCTAAGTCAGGATTTATATGATACGTACAAACAATCTACGCATAGCCGCTGAAATACCCCTCGTTTCTCCCGCTGAACTTGCACGGGAGATTCCGCTTTCCGATCGAGCCGCGGAGACAGTAGCTGAAAGCCGTAATCGAATCACCTCTATATTGCGAGGTAAGGATAAGCGGCTTTTAGCTATTGTTGGCCCCTGTTCTATTCATGATCCAGAAGCGGCCCTTGAATTTGCCGAACGGCTTAAAGTTCTGTCAGACCAATACCGGGACCGGCTCTGTATTGTGATGCGGGTATACTTTGAAAAACCCCGGACTACCCTGGGGTGGCGTGGGCTTTTGGTCGACCCTGGAATCGATGGTTCCTATGATATTTCCCGGGGTTTGCGGATTGCCCGCCGCCTTCTTGTCCAGATAAATGATATGGGACTCCCTGCGGGCAGTGAAGTTCTTGATCCGATTATTCCCCAGTATATAGCAGAATTAATCTCTTGGGCATCTATTGGGGCCAGGACAACTGAATCACAAACCCATCGGGAAATGGCTTCAGGGCTCTCAATGCCTGTTGGTTTTAAGAATGCTACCGATGGAGATGTTCAAATTGCTATTAATGCCATTGTTTCTGCTGCCAATCCCCATTCCTTTGTCGGTATAGATCGTCAGGGCAATACAATAGTTTTAAGAACTACAGGAAACACCGATTGTCACCTTATTTTACGGGGCGGGAAACATGGTGCCAATTTTGACCGATTGCATGTCCGTGAAGCAGCACAGAAAATGACAGAAGCAAAACTTCATCCTGCTATCATAATCGATTGTAGTCATGGCAATTCCGAAAAAAAACCTGAACGGCAAGCCCTTGTCTTAAAAGATATTTTAGCTCAACGAGAAGAACCCGATTCACCAATTGTAGGTTTTATGATCGAAAGCAACCTCTATGAGGGCTGTCAGAATCCTAACCCCGGTGGAGAAGGTTTACGATATGGGGTTTCTATTACAGATCCTTGTATTGGCTGGGATGCTACTGCAGAATTGCTACATGAAGCCTACGAGAGGACCACAATTGCCTATGAATGATACCCAATTGATGGTATTTACCGATGGAGGTTGTTCTGGCAATCCTGGGCCTGGTGGGTGGGCCTATCTCATTGTCTGTGAATCTCGAGGGATTATTGATGAAAAGTGGGGTGCTGAGCAGCTCACTACGAATAACAGGATGGAACTATCCGCTGCTGTTGAGGCTCTTGAGGCTGTGTTGGTCGATCCCTCGCTCAGGACTGTCGCGATTACCCTGTACACCGATTCCCAATATGTCCAGAAAGGGATAACCTCCTGGATTCATGGCTGGAAACGCAATGGTTGGAAAACAAGCAACAAGGAACCAGTGAAAAACCAAGACCTCTGGCAAAAGTTGGATCAGCTTGCGAATACGCTTCAGGTTGAATGGCGCTGGGTCAAAGGCCATGCGGGCCACGAATACAATGAACGGGTCGATCGGCTTACCCAGGAAGCTATTGCTTCTCTATGTAACAGAATTGATCGCCCCTGTTAAAAATTCAAGTAATTTTTGAGCCTCTTCCTTGGTAAGGGTAATCCCCTTGCCCATTTTTTCATGATCCGGTGACCAATCTCGAATATCAAGTTTTGGTGCTCTGTTATTCCAAGAAACCATATTTAGTTCCTTTTTCCAGCCTGATTTTTCTTCAGAAAGTACACCAAAATGTTTTGTGATTTCGAAGGTTATATCTGACATAGGTACTCCTTACAATTAACAAATTTATACTGAAACTTATAACTAAACAAGTTTGTTTTATAAATATAGGTTGTAGTACAGGAAAAAATGGGCTACAATAGGTTATAATTTTAAGTGAGGAGAGCCTATGAAACACAAATTGTTTGTTTCAGCCTTATTAGGGGTAAGTTTAATCCTTATGGGGCTGATCTCCTGTTCCAGCGGACCAAAACCTGCTGCTTCTACGATAGAGGAACCTGGAGTTCAGACTGAAACTCCAAAAACAACAGCTGACGAAAAAGCATCCGAGAGCTCCGATCCATCAAAACTGCCACCGGATCAGGCTGCTGAATCCGCTCTCGCCGAAGCAGTAGCTCGTGCAGAAAAATCAAGAAAACAAGCCTTTGATCTGGAAGCCCCCACAACCTTTGCAGAGGATTGGAAAAAAGCTGAAGATTTCTTTCTGATGGGGCGTGAAAAGGCTCAGGTAAAAACCCAGCTTTCCTATTCGGAAGCAATTACAGCCTACACCAAAGCAACTGATGCTTATGATGAACTTGCTCTTAAAGCGTTGCCCCTCTATGCAGAAGCTCGTCGACAGGAAATGGCAAAAGCCAGAGCCGATGCGGTTAAAGCCGGAGCAGACCAGTTATTGCCAGAACAACTGGCAGTAGCAGATAAGGTCGCTGACAAAGCCAAGACACAATATGAAGGAGGAGATTATTATACCGCTGCAGCTGCCGCTCAGGAAGCCCGGACCCGTTATCTCATTCTCAAAACTGGGCTTGAGGCTTATTCGGTCCAAGAGGAAATTGACCGCCGGGATTTTGCAAAATATGATGCTGGAAATTACTCTTTAGCGGAACAGAAACTGCAGGCTTCGCATCAAGCCTATGATGCAGGGGATATCAGTCCTGCTCAGAATAATGCTGAAGAAGCGCTGCTCCGATTCCGTCTTGTACTGAATAAAGGGCGGGAAATGAATGCTTCCAGCAGAAGCCAGGCTGCTCAGGCAGAACGGCAAGCCGCCCAGGACCTTAAAGCCAATGTGGCCGTGAAAAGTGATTTTGAGAGAGCCCAGGCTGTATTCGCTGATGCAGAACAGGCTTTTAAAGCAGAAAAGTACGATGAAGCCGCTGATTTATATGCAGAAGCAGAAACGCTGTTTGCAGATGTAAAAACTGTGGCTGCAGAAAAACGGGCACAAGCCTTAGAAGCTATGCAAGCTGCCCAACAGAAAATAACTGCAACTGAGGATGCTGCCAAAAAGGCTGATACGGTTCTGGAAGGAGGCAGTCGATGAAACGGATACTTTTTATAATAACCACAATCCTTCTGTCCAGTGAAATGTTCCTCTTTGCGCAGACCAATCTGGATGAGCCATCAATAGAATTGCCAGCCATAGCTGTATCCCAGGACCCTATGGTTATGGAATCTATGACAGTTTCTCAAATTACTGGGGAAAGGACCCTCGCTCGGGATGGTGCTCAGGTTCTTCCTATCCTCTGGAATTTGGATCCCTGCGACCCATCTGAAACGCTGGAACTTACTGCACTTCTTACCCTGGTTCAGGCGGCAGTTCCCGATAGCCCCCAACCCATGGAAACTGAAACAAATCTTCCTTCCGGGGTGTTGAATAATCCCTATTATTTAGAAAGTCTACGATACAAAGCCCTCGCTGAAGATGCCTTTGAATATGGCGATTATGATGCGGCCGCCACCTATGCCTCCGAAGCTTTGAAAAATGCCCAGCTGTCTGATGACTATATTGCACTTCAGTTATCCATTAAGTCTGCACGGGATTCATTAGCAGCTGCAAAGAATCGGCTTGAGTGGGCAAGCTCTATCGGTGCTGATAAAACCTACCCAAAACAATATACCACTGCCCAAACAGCGTATCGCGAAGCTGAAACTGCACTAGCCGAAGAACGCTGGCAGGATAGTTTAGCTGCATCGAAACGGGTTTTCGAAGCTCTTGCGTCAGTACAGCAGCTTGCTCCTTTACCTGCCTACTACACTGTTCGGCCCTGGGCTACAATTAAAGATTGTTTTTGGAATATTTCTGGTTATGGGTTTGTCTATAACGACCCAACCAAATGGCGGATTTTATACGAAAAGAACAAAGCTAAGCTTCGCCAGCCGAACAATCCTAATCTGATACATCCCGGTTTGGTTCTGGAAATCCCCAGCATTTATGGTGAAATTCGGGATGGCATGTGGGTGGCAGGCCGGGCTTATGCCCCACTTCCAAAAGCTAAGTAAAGACAGAGCGCACTTGCCATAAGGGCATGGATGTAGGGTGCCTTACCCATGCCCTTAAGCACTTCATGTATCGGGACCTGTTCCACGTCGACATATTCGTCGTCGTCCAGGTCCTGATTTCCTGTATAGATAAGATCCTTTGCTAAGAAGACATGCACACGGTTTGACATAATAGCCGGGTTAGGGTTGAATTCGCCCAGTTTAGTGATTGTTCCCGCCCGGTATCCTGTTTCCTCTGTAAGCTCCCGCTGAGCTCCAACTTCTTGTGTTTCCCCCTGTTCGAGAACACCACCTGGAAATTCAAGACTTAAACTGCGGCTGCCATGTCGCCATTGACGAACCATGAGAAAATGGCTGCCTGCAGGTTTTTCTATAAGTGGGATTACAATTACCCAATCTGGTGCATCAATAACAGAAAAAACACTTTTTGTTCCATCGGGGGCTTCGCTGGTGGTGTCCCGTACAGAAAAGACTCGACATTGGTAAACCTGTTTTGTTTCTAATTCTTTCCAGATAAGATGGGTATGTTTCATAAGGAAAATATTAGCTTTTTTTAAATGCTTCGTATATACTCAATAACGTATGAAGGAAGAAATTACTATACTCTTTGCAACCGCTGTAAAGACAGAACAAGAACAATTTACTGAATATATACAGCTCAATAAACTTCCTTATCATCTTTTGATACCGGCAAATCTGAAAGAAGCCGATACGTTCCTCACAGATAATGATATCGATATAATCGTTACGGATTTGCATTTTGCTTCAGGGGCATTTGCGGACTGGCTGTCACTCTGGCCTCATCCGGCGATCATTCTTGCCTACTATGGGGAAGAATCAAAGGTCCTCGATATCATTCATGATGAGTCATCCTCATTTGTGATGAGAGATACCCAATATAGGCACTTAGGTTCACTTCCTGCCATGATTCGAAAAGTACTTGGGGTAAATGAAAGTATAAAACGACAAAATGCCCACCTCCAGCTCTCAGAAAGAAGGTACATGAATTTGATGAATTCCCTTCCAGATATTGTCTATACCCTGGATGGCTCTGGTCGTTTTATCTATATAAACGAAGCGATCGCTCAACTTGGTTATACCCCGGCAGAGCTTATTGGAAAACATTTTTCTACCATTCTTCATCAAGATGACGTGCCGAGGGTAAGCCGCAAGATAGTTCTTCAGGAATTAGCCGGAGCTCGAACTGGTCCTGATGGAGCACCTCGATTGTTTGACGAACGCCGAACGGGAAAACGAATGACCAAGAATCTGGTTGTACGCTTAAAACCTAAAAGTCCTTCCCCTTATTTTGAGACTTCAGCAGTCGTTTATGCCTTTGGTGAAGTTGCCAGTGTTGGGGTTCCTATGCCTGAATTCGATGGAGGTCCCTTGGGTACCGTCGGGATTATTCGAGATGTTTCTCACCACCAAAATAGGGAGGAACAGCTCGAAAAAGAGCTATCTATTAAAGAAGCTTTGCTTAAAGAAACCTATCATAAAATTAAAAATAACCTGCAGATTGTATCAAGCCTCCTGCATCTTTATCTTGGTGATATAAATAACCAAGAAATACGGACCATACTCTATCATGTTCAAAATCATCTTGAATCTATAGCACTTGTCCATGAACAACTATTCTCAAGTACCACCTTTGAAAACATTGAAACCCGATCTTTTATTCATGATCTAGTAAACCAGGTTCTCCAAACTTATGAGGTAGACCAATCACAAATAACTGTTGATATCGTTTCTGATAGTTTTTTTATCGGGTCTCAACAGGCAATACCTATTGCGCTTCTTATTGTAGAAGTATTAGCAATTTCTCTTAACCAAATAGGTAATTGTAATAAGAAAACAATTCTCATCCGCTTTGTAAAACAAGATGAACGGATAGTTCAGTTGGAACTGAGTGATTCCTCTTTAGTATCTAGACATAACGGATTTGATAGCGATTATAGTATACATACCAAGGGAAGAACCATTATAGAAGCCCTCTGTCAACAGCTCCGGGGCACCTATATTTGGCAACAGGATCCAATAAGTACGTTTTTATTCACATTTCCACTTGTTTTTGACAATTCCGAAAAAAACTCCTATGCTTAAATTAAAGATACCTCTAAAAACTAGCTTTTAGAGGTACCCATAAGAAGCATGCGGGGCTGCTTATGATGAATGTTTGCAGCAGAACCCAATGTCTTTCTAATTTGTAGTACGCAAGGAGGTACGGTATGGCTATTATAACCATTTCTCGGGAGCTTGCGGCACTGGGGGATGAAATTGCCCACGAATTGACAGAGCTGACAGGATATCGATTCGTCGATAAACAAGCTCTGGAAAACCGCATTACATCCTATGGCTTTAATGGTACAAAATTAGAGAAATATGATGAAAAAAAACCAGCCTTTTGGGCATCTCTCTCAAAAGATCGAGATGATTATATTCATTATCTGAAAACAGCTCTCTATACCGAGGCTGAAGCAGGATCCTGCATCTTTGTCGGTCGTGGAGCTCATGCTGTTTTTAAGGATGTTCCCGGTTGTATCTTCATTAGGCTTGTTGCGCCCCTCCCGATTAGAATAGAACGGGTCAAAAGCTATTTTCGCTGTGATGAAAAACGGGCAAAGCAGATTATCGAACAGAGTGATAAGGACCGCTCTGCCTTTCATCGATATTTTTTTGATATTGATTGGGCAAATCCGGTTCATTATCATCTTGTACTCAATACCGGTGTAGTACATCCTGCCTCTGCAGCTGAAGTAATTCATCATTTAGCTCAGCTTCTGGTTACGCCTGAAACTGAAGTTCAGCTTAAGTCCCGATTGCAGGCCCTCAGCCTCGGACAAAAAATACTTCATCATATTCTATATACCCTGGGTATTCCCATTCATTTCCTTGAGGCTCATTGTGCCGAGGACCGTGTTATTCTGCGGGGGGTAGCCAATTCTCAATCAGCAGTAGAAGCTGCTGTTGCCGGTGCTCAACAGGTTCCGGGTGTAAGCCGCGTAGATTCAGAAATACAAATTATTCAAGAATATAGCGTCATGCCGTAACTGGTTTTTACGTTTGTTCTTGTCCACCAGGGCGTTGCCTGTTATCATGGATGCATAAGGAGTATGCTCTATGGAAAAACAGGCAGCGCTGGAGCGGCTTCACGCTCTTGATCGGGACATTAAACATTTAAGACAGGTCACTGCTATCCTTCAATGGGACCAGGAAACCTATATGCCCCCTGCTGCGGTCGAGGGCCGTTCCGAGCAGCTGGCATTGTTAGAAGGAATCATACATGAAAAATCTACATCTCCGGAAATTGGCAATCTTCTCGAACAACTTGGTTCAACGACGATAAAGCCTCAGGGCGATACCGATTTACCGGATGTTGAACGGGATTTTCTTCGGGTTGTAAGAAAAAACTATGATCGTGCTGTCCTCCTACCTGCTGAACTGGTTACCGAATCTGCCCGGGCAGAGGGAATTTCACAAGCCGCCTGGGTAGAAGCTCGTAAACATAACGATTATAAAACCTTTATGCCCCATCTGGAAAAAATGATCGGCTATGCAAAGAAAAAAGCCGAATGCTGGGGCTATACAGAGCATCCCTATGATGGTCTTCTGAATATCTATGAACCGGGAATGACCGAAGGCTCCATAGCGGGTGTGTTCGGTCCCCTCCGGACACGGCTGTCTCAATTAGTTCAGCGAATTAGTGCCAAGAATCCCCCCCGTAGTGAATTTCTCGCAAGAGAATTCCCTAAAGATCTTCAGGCTCAATTCGGTGAATCGGTTATGAAAGATCTCGCCTATGACCTCAGCCAGGGGCGGCTCGATATCAGTGCCCATCCCTTTACTACTACCTTAGGTCCCCGGGATGTTCGCATCACCACCCGTTATTTCCCCACAAATGTACTTTCTGGTCTTTTCTCGATTATTCATGAGACGGGACATGCTCTGTATGAAATGGGGTTTGCCGATAACATCCGGGATTCCTCACTTGGTGATGGCGCTTCCATGGGAATTCACGAATCTCAGTCCCGTCTCTGGGAGAATGTGATAGGCCGGAGCTTTGCCTTCTGGAAAGGTCAATACCCCCTTCTGAAAAAACTGTTTTCCGATCAATTAACAGATATCTCGGTAGAGGATTTTTATACTGCGGTAAACCGGGTACAGCCGTCACTTATCAGGGTAGATGCAGATGAGGTTACCTACAGTCTGCATGTGATACTACGCTTCGAACTCGAACGAAAGCTTTTCTCGGGAAATCTCTCGGTAATGGACCTGCCCGAAGCCTGGAATGACATGATGCAGGAAATCCTTGGGGTAAAGCCTGATTCGGATGCCAATGGGGTTTTGCAGGATGTCCACTGGTCTATGGGTGCCTTTGGCTATTTCCCAAGCTATGCCATGGGAAATTTATATGGATTGCAGCTCTGGGAGGCGTTACAGGCAGATATTCCTGATGTCGAAGCCTGTATCGAGCAGAAAAATTACGGACCAATCCTGCATTGGCTCAGGGCTCAGGTACATATACATGGCTGCCGTTATGAACCAAAGGATCTCATCGTAAAGATTACCGGAAAACCGCTGTCAGCCGAACCGTTCATCAATTATTTGGAGCACAAGTACGAACAGCTTTATAATCTCTAGCGACCTGTCCCTGGCACGGGACCTGTTTTATCTATCCTGTGGTTTTACCGGTTCCGTGCTTGCCTGTGTCTTACGCAGGAAGAGAAGAAAGCACATATCCCTGGCTCTTTTTCTATGCTCGGTTGCTATAGCTTTATTTTCTGTAAGTCTCATCGTTTCTCAAAATGTAATTCTTGTGGATCGACCAATACTTTTCACAGGAGTATGTATCTGTTGTTTTCTGGTACTATGCATTCTTGTACCCCAATGGATTGGTTTCCCTTCTCTCGTGATCCTCGGTTTTGTCATTGTCTTTTTAGCAGTACAGGTGTTCCGGTTTCCCCGGATTCTTGTCAAAGGTGCTTCATTGCAGGCTGTCATCGGAACATGTATCATCCAGGTTGATGAATATAATCAGCCTCTTGCTTCCTTTCAGCTGATACCTTCGCAGCAGATGGAACGTATCCCGCTGCATTCTGGGGAAAAGCTTACATTAGAACTGACCCTCTTGCAAAGTGAGCCCTTTTATCCCCTCTATGGAGGGGGGGGGTGGGTAGTAGTGCATACCTGCAGATCTGGGGCTGCAGAACTGTCATTTAGCACTGCACAATCCAATGTATTAGTAAATGCCAGTGCAAGCGCCACCTTTGTGACGCGACTCTTGGGATTTCAGGTAGTAAAGAAAGAACTATTCATCAACCTGGAAGATGCAGGTACCAATATAAAACAGCAAATAGAATGGGTACATGAGAGCCTATTATTGCGGCCGCTTTGAGATCCTTTCTTTATGAAAAAACCAGGCTTTATCAAAGACTGATAGGAAGACAATGCTACATACAAAAATCTCTATGTATGTAAGGTATGTATTAAATCCATGGAATGTCAGGAGTTTCAGCGGTTCCAGTGCAAAGAGCACCATGATGGACGCAACCGCTACTTTTCCAAATATTGTAGGTTTTGGTTCTACTGACTTATGTTTAAGCAACAGAACAAGCATCCCGAATGCCTGAAACAGCAGTCTCCCAAGTATTATCATAAAAAGCCATAGCGGTATGAGTTTATAGACAAAATAGGTAATAGCAATGACAAGCAGTACTGAATAATCGCTGACAGAATCCAGAATCCTGCCAATAAATGTAACCTGATGAAAGGCCCGGGAAATACGTCCATCAATTAAATCGGTAACAAAGGTAAGTGCAATTGCTGAAAGCAAAATCGTGCCAACCGGATACTGCTTCACCGCAATAATTAAAAAAACAAGGCTTGGAAGCATGCTTATCCTTAAGAGGGTAATCTTGTTCGCCAGATTGAGTGAACTAAGAGGGTCCTTTGTTTCCACTAAGTAAAAGAAATCCTTGGTGAGCCTTAAAAAAATATAAATCCCGCCATGAAAGAGGACTTGAATGATTACATATGAAATATACAAGAGCATACTAAATTGATGAAAATATGCTACTACATGAAAAATTATCCATTCGAAGGTGCCATATATACTGATGGTCAGCACTATAGAACGATGTAAGGTGTTCTGTGAACTTTTATCCATTCCGGCTCCCCGGCTTCGTTATTTTCTGTATACTATTACTTGACAGAGGCTCTGTCAAACCCCATACTGATTATCTATGACATCAGCAGATAAAATTACCTCCATCCGACTTATTTTAGCACCTATATTTTTCGTTGTTTATTTTCTCCCTGTCTGGTTCCCGTCCCTTGGTGCAACCTGGACTGTACCTGTTCTTTGGGTTTTGTTTGTTATTGCTGAGCTGACGGATCTTTTTGATGGACTTGTTGCCCGATCCCGGAACGAAGTGAGCGATTTTGGAAAATTATTTGATCCCTTTTCAGATACCCTGGTTAGAATTACCTATTTCCTCTGTTTTGTTGTGGATGGCATACTGCCTGCCATACTGCTCATGATTGTTTTATATCGTGAATTCGGTATCCTTTTTTTACGTACTTTGATGATGAAGCTGGGAATCGCGATGGGTGCCCGATCGGGTGGTAAAATGAAGGCTGTTACCTACATGGTAGCCGGGCTGTTAGCTCTTATCGCATCTTCAACCCAACGGCTTTCCATTGGGCTATCTCTGTTTACTGGTATTAAAATTGCTGCAATCGTGGTTTTTATCATTTCGGTTGTTCTTTCACTGGGGTCTTTTGTTGATTATTACCGGGTATATAAAAATGCAAAAAAATAAATAAAACCTATTGACATGCTGTGGGGTGTTGTAGTAACTTAACCCTCGCCATCAAACAGTAAGCTAAAACATTCGAAGAAAATAGTGCGGTTTAATGGCAAATAATTGAAAATTGCATTGAATTGTGGGTTGGAAAATACCGATATACATACGGCGTTTTGCTTGTTGTTTCTATTTTTTAATAGTACCAAGCTGCGAAAAAAAGAAAAAAAATAGCAGCAAGGTGCTTGACAAGCAAAAGCGGGATGTGATAAGTTCTCGCCTGTCGCTGCGAAAGCGACGGGAAGCTGGCACGAAAGTTGCTAGCAAATAAAAAAGCCTGAGCAGTAACGAAGTGTTATTGAGGGCGCGATGATCTTTGGTAAATGTAGGGAAGGGAAGTAGACATAGAGAAATCTATGCAGCCACTTCTGTACCGGAAGGTGCAGGAGAGAGCGTACAAGATAGAGCAGGACTCTAATGGTAATCTTTCGGGCTTCGGCCCGTAAGAAATATATCATGGAGAGTTTGATCCTGGCTCAGAACGAACGCTGGCGGCGCGTCTTAAGCATGCAAGTCGAGCGGTAAGCTGTAGCAATACAGCCTAGAGCGGCGGACTGGTGAGTAACACGTGGGTGACCTACCCTTAGGATGGGGATAGCCACTAGAAATAGTGGGTAATACCGAATGTGGTTACCGGGCTGTGGCCTGGTAAAGAAAGGAGCTTTGGCTCCGCCTGAGGATGGGCCCGCGTCCCATTAGCTCGTTGGTGAGGTAACGGCCCACCAAGGCGATGATGGGTAGCCGGCCTGAGAGGGTGAACGGCCACACTGGGACTGAGATACGGCCCAGACTCCTACGGGAGGCAGCAGCTAAGAATATTCCGCAATGGACGAAAGTCTGACGGAGCGACGCCGCGTGGATGATGAAGGCCGAAAGGTTGTAAAATCCTTTTGTCGATGAAGAATAAGCATGGGAGGGAATGCCCGTGTGATGACGTTAGTCGGCGAATAAGCCCCGGCTAATTACGTGCCAGCAGCCGCGGTAACACGTAAGGGGCGAGCGTTGTTCGGAATTATTGGGCGTAAAGGGCGCGTAGGCGGTCCTGTAAGCCCGGCGTGAAAACCTGGAGCTCAACTCCGGGCCTGCGCTGGGAACTGCGGGACTAGAGTCATGGAAGGGAAGTTGGAATTCCAGGTGTAGGGGTGAAATCTGTAGATATCTGGAAGAACACCGGTGGCGAAGGCGAACTTCTGGCCAATGACTGACGCTGAGGCGCGAAAGTGCGGGGAGCAAACAGGATTAGATACCCTGGTAGTCCGCACCATAAACGATGTACACTAGGCGTTGGGTCGAGTGACTCAGTGCCGAAGCTAACGTGATAAGTGTACCGCCTGGGGAGTATGCCCGCAAGGGTGAAACTCAAAGGAATTGACGGGGGCCCGCACAAGCGGTGGAGCATGTGGTTTAATTCGATGGTACGCGAGGAACCTTACCTGGGTTTGACATACGGGGGAAGGCGGTAGAGATATCGCCGCGTCGCAAGACGCCGCCGTACAGGTGCTGCATGACTGTCGTCAGCTCGTGCCGTGAGGTGTTGGGTTAAGTCCCGCAACGAGCGCAACCCCTACTGCCAGTTACTAGCAGGTAAAGCTGAGGACTCTGGCGGAACTGCCGGTGACAAACCGGAGGAAGGTGGGGATGACGTCAAGTCATCATGGCCCTTATGTCCAGGGCTACACACGTGCTACAATGGTCGGTACAAAGCGAAGCAAAACCGCGAGGTAAGAGCAAAGCGCAAAAAGCCGATCGTAGTTCGGATTGAAGTCTGAAACCCGACTTCATGAAGGTGGAATCGCTAGTAATCGCGCATCAGCACGGCGCGGTGAATACGTTCCCGGGCCTTGTACACACCGCCCGTCACACCATCCGAGTTGGAGGTACCCGAAGCCGGTAGTCTAACCCGCAAGGGGGGACGCTGTCGAAGGTACGTCTAGTGAGGAGGGTGAAGTCGTAACAAGGTAGCCGTACCGGAAGGTGCGGCTGGATCACCTCCTTTCACAGTGAAAGGTAAATAATGAGGTATCGATAAGAGCCTCATGAAAAGCTTCGAAAGAAGCTCAAGCATTCCGAAAGGGATGTACAGTATTCGTATCCGGCTGGGATACGGGTACACCGCTCTCTTTTGTAGTCTACTTCTTTTCCCTTTTTATATGGGCCAGTAGCTCAGTCGGTTAGAGCACTTCTCTGATAAGGAAGGGGTCAGTAGTTCAACTCTACTCTGGCCCATATTTCAAATCTAAAGGATTTGAAATATGGAAAATGCATGTAAAAGTGCATAATAATGGTATTTGACAGGGTGCTCACTGAGAAGAGAGCGACGAGGGAAGGGCAAGAAGAAGACGTTCTTACGGGAGTAAGAGCGGGAACGATAATATGGTCAAGCGAAGACGGGTTCATAGGTGGATGCCTAGGAGTCGCGAGGCGAAGAAGGCCGTGGTAAGCTGCGAAAAGCCAGGTGGAGGAGCACACATCCCGAGATGCCTGGATAGCCGAATGGGGTAACCCGGCAGACGAGAGTCTGTCATCCGACCGCTGAATAGATAGGCGGCGGAAGCGAAACTGGGGGAACTGAACCATCTCACGTACCCCGGGAAGAGAAATCAACAGCATCGCAAGATGCACGAGATTCCGAAAGTAGCGGCGAGCGAAATCGGAAGAGCCTAAACCAGCTTTAGCTGGGGTTGTAGGGCCGCATGGGCGCAAGCCGCGGAGGTGAAAAATCATATCTATAGTGGAACGGTTCTGGGAAGGCCGGCCAGAGAGGGTGAAAGCCCCGTAGACGAAATGGATATGACTCCGTGATGCGGTACCTGAGTACGGCGAGGCACGAGAAACCTTGTCGGAATCTGGGTCGACCACGATCCAAGGCTAAATACTCCGCGACTACCGATAGTGCAGAAGTACCGTGAGGGAAAGGCGAAAAGAACCCCGGTGAGGGGAGTGAAAGAGAACCTGAAACCATGAACCCACAACAGGTCAGAGCATCCGCAAGGGTGTGATGGCGTGCCTTTTGTAGAATGAGCCTGCGAGTTACGATAGCGAGCGAGGTTAAGGCGTGGAAGCGCCGGAGCCGGAGGGAAACCGAGTCTGAACAGGGCGCAAAGTTCGTTGTCGTAGACCCGAAGCCAAGTGATCTAGTTACGGGCAGGTTGAAGCTCAGGTAAAACTGAGTGGAGGACCGAACTCTAGTGTGATGAAAAACGCAGGGATGACCCGTGACTCGGAGTGAAAGGCTAAACAAACTTGGAAATAGCTGGCTCTCCCCGAAATGCCTTGAGGGACAGCCTCATACAAATGTGCTGGAGGTAGAGCACTGGATGGACTAGGGGGCTTCACCGCCTACCAAACCCAACCAAACTCCGAATGCCAGTACACAACGTATGGGAGTGAGACTGCGGGCGACAAGGTTCGTAGTCGAGAGGGAAACAGCCCAGACCGTCGGCTAAGGTCCCGAAATACCGCTCAGTGTAAAATGATGTGTGATTGCGAAGACAGCCAGGAGGTTGGCTTAGAAGCAGCCATTCCTTTAAAGAGTGCGTAATAGCTCACTGGTCGAGTAGTCATGCGCAGACAATGTAACGGGGCTAAGCGGTATACCGAAGCCACGGAATCTACTCGCGAGGGTAGGTTGGTAGGGGAGCATTCCACAGACCGACGAAGGTGGCCTGGAAAGGTAGCTGGAGGGAGTGGAAGAGAGAATGCAGGTATAAGTACACGAAAAGACGGGTGAGATCCCCGTCCGCCGAAAGCCTAAGGATTCCTGGGTAAAGGTCATCTGCCCAGGGTAAGTCGGCCCCTAAGGCGAGGACGAAAGTCGTAGTCGATGGGAAACTGGTGAAGATTCCAGTACCTTAGCAAGTTTCGAAGGGATGACGCATGAGGTGAAACCCGGCCGGAGACTGGTAGTTTCGGTCGAAGCACTGAGCTGGAGAGGGGCGTAGGCAAATCCGCGCTCTGAGGTGAGGTGTGACAGCGAGGCGATCTACGGAAAGCTGAAGCGGGCGTAATCACGGTGCCAAGAAATAATCTCTAAGGATAGGCTTGTTAAGACCGTACCGTAAACCGACACAGGTAGGCGGGATGAGCAATCTAAGGCGCTCGAGAGAACTCGCGTTAAGGAACTCGGCAACATGCACACGTAACTTCGGGAGAAGTGTGGCCTTTTCTGGTTTAGCAATAAGTCAGGGGAGGTAGCATAAAGCAGTCCCAGGCGACTGTTTACCAAAAACACAGGCCTCTGCGAATCAGCAATGAGACGTATAGGGGCTGACACCTGCCCGGTGCCGGAAGGTTAAGAGGAGCGGTTAGCCGCAAGGCGAAGCTGTGAATCGAAGCCCCGGTAAACGGCGGCCGTAACTATAACGGTCCTAAGGTAGCGAAATTCCTTGTCGGGTAAGTTCCGACCCGCACGAATGGTGTAACGATCTGGGAGCTGTCTCAACGCGAGACTCGGTGAAATTTAAGTACCGGTAAAGATGCCGGTTACCCGTGGTTAGACGGAAAGACCCCGTGAACCTTCACCGTAACTTATCATTGGGACTTGATTCGACATGTGTAGGATAGGTGGGAGACTAGGAAGCATGGCCGTTAGGCTGTGTGGAGTCGCCGGTGAAATACCACCCTTGTCGGATTAGGTTTCTAACGGTGCCCTTGAAGCAGGGTATCGGACAATGATAGGTGGGCGGTTTGACTGGGGCGGTCGCCTCCCAAACAGTAACGGAGGTGCGCGAAGGTCGCCTCGCGCTGGTTGGAAATCAGCGTACGAGTGTAAAGGCACAAGGCGGCTTAACTGCGAGACTGACAGGTCGAGCAGGTACGAAAGTAGGTCTTAGTGATCTGGCGGTAGCGAGTGGAAGCGCCGTCACTTAACGGATAAAAGGTACTCCGGGGATAACAGGCTGATCTTCCCCAAGAGTTCACATCGACGGGAAGGTTTGGCACCTCGATGTCGGCTCATCGCATCCTGGGGCTGGAGCAGGTCCCAAGGGTTTGGCTGTTCGCCAATTAAAGCGGTACGTGAGCTGGGTTCAGAACGTCGCGAGACAGTTCGGTCCCTATCTGCCACGGGCGATGGATGGTTGAGAGGAGCTGCTTTTAGTACGAGAGGACCGAAGTGGACGAACCTCTGGTGTACCTGTTGTTCTGCCAAGGGCAAGTGCAGGGTAGCTATGTTCGGAAGGGATAACCGCTGAAGGCATCTAAGTGGGAAGCCCACCTCAAGATGAACCATCCCTGAGGGTATAACCCTCCTAAAGGCACCAGGAAGACTACCTGGTTGATAGGCTGGAGGTCTACGTACAGTAATGTACTCAGCCGACCAGTACTAATATGCCGTGAGGCTTGACCATATTATCGTTCTAGTATACACCTTCTTGCCGACGACTCTTACCCCTGTCTAACAGGATAATGAACCGGATACATACCGTTGTGTCGGTCATATGTCACGATCTTTATAACCTAGTAAGTATTGCCTGGTGACCATAGTGGAGGTGTTACACCCGTTCCCATTCCGAACACGGAAGTTAAGCCCTCTTACGCCGATGATACTGCCCCTCGAAGGGGTGGGAAAGTAGGTAGTCGCCAGGCTTTTTTTGAAATCCTTCGTTTTAATGCGTATATATATAGTATCAAACACAATAGTTCCAGTTTTAACTCAAATGCAGTTAAGTATGGCTCTGGTGTTTTGACAGTGCCAAGCTGCGAAAAAAAATAAAAAAATAGCAGCAAGGTGCTTGACAAGCAAAAGCGGGATGTGATAAGTTCTCGCCTGTCGCTGCGAAAGCGACGGGAAGCTGGCACGAAAGTTGCTAGCAAATAGAAAAGCCTGAGCAGTAACGAAGTGTTATTGAGGGCGCGATGATCTTTGGTAAATGTAGGGAAGGGAAGTAGACATAGAGAAATCTATGCAGCCACTTCTGTACTGGAAGGTGCAGGAGAGAGCGTACAAGATAGAGCAGGACTCTAATGGTAATCTTTCGGGCTTCGGCCCGTAAGAAATATATCATGGAGAGTTTGATCCTGGCTCAGAACGAACGCTGGCGGCGCGTCTTAAGCATGCAAGTCGAGCGGTAAGCTGTAGCAATACAGCCTAGAGCGGCGGACTGGTGAGTAACACGTGGGTGACCTACCCTTAGGATGGGGATAGCCACTAGAAATAGTGGGTAATACCGAATGTGGTTACCGGGCTGTGGCCTGGTAAAGAAAGGAGCTTTGGCTCCGCCTGAGGATGGGCCCGCGTCCCATTAGCTCGTTGGTGAGGTAACGGCCCACCAAGGCGATGATGGGTAGCCGGCCTGAGAGGGTGAACGGCCACACTGGGACTGAGATACGGCCCAGACTCCTACGGGAGGCAGCAGCTAAGAATATTCCGCAATGGACGAAAGTCTGACGGAGCGACGCCGCGTGGATGATGAAGGCCGAAAGGTTGTAAAATCCTTTTGTCGATGAAGAATAAGCATGGGAGGGAATGCCCGTGTGATGACGTTAGTCGGCGAATAAGCCCCGGCTAATTACGTGCCAGCAGCCGCGGTAACACGTAAGGGGCGAGCGTTGTTCGGAATTATTGGGCGTAAAGGGCGCGTAGGCGGTCCTGTAAGCCCGGCGTGAAAACCTGGAGCTCAACTCCGGGCCTGCGCTGGGAACTGCGGGACTAGAGTCATGGAAGGGAAGTTGGAATTCCAGGTGTAGGGGTGAAATCTGTAGATATCTGGAAGAACACCGGTGGCGAAGGCGAACTTCTGGCCAATGACTGACGCTGAGGCGCGAAAGTGCGGGGAGCAAACAGGATTAGATACCCTGGTAGTCCGCACCATAAACGATGTACACTAGGCGTTGGGTCGAGTGACTCAGTGCCGAAGCTAACGTGATAAGTGTACCGCCTGGGGAGTATGCCCGCAAGGGTGAAACTCAAAGGAATTGACGGGGGCCCGCACAAGCGGTGGAGCATGTGGTTTAATTCGATGGTACGCGAGGAACCTTACCTGGGTTTGACATACGGGGGAAGGCGGTAGAGATATCGCCGCGTCGCAAGACGCCGCCGTACAGGTGCTGCATGGCTGTCGTCAGCTCGTGCCGTGAGGTGTTGGGTTAAGTCCCGCAACGAGCGCAACCCCTACTGCCAGTTACTAGCAGGTAAAGCTGAGGACTCTGGCGGAACTGCCGGTGACAAACCGGAGGAAGGTGGGGATGACGTCAAGTCATCATGGCCCTTATGTCCAGGGCTACACACGTGCTACAATGGTCGGTACAAAGCGAAGCAAAGCCGCGAGGTAAGAGCAAAGCGCAAAAAGCCGACCGTAGTTCGGATTGAAGTCTGAAACCCGACTTCATGAAGGTGGAATCGCTAGTAATCGCGCATCAGCACGGCGCGGTGAATACGTTCCCGGGCCTTGTACACACCGCCCGTCACACCATCCGAGTTGGAGGTACCCGAAGCCGGTAGTCTAACCCGCAAGGGGGGACGCTGTCGAAGGTACGTCTAGTGAGGAGGGTGAAGTCGTAACAAGGTAGCCGTACCGGAAGGTGCGGCTGGATCACCTCCTTTCACAGTGAAAGGTACAAACCTGCAAAGGCAGGTTATATTGAAAGTTTGTAAGAGCTTTCAAGCAGTAGTTTCGTAAGAAAGTACTGTACAGTAGCTTCGTAAGAAGCTATTACGTATTCGTATCCGGCTGGGATACGGGTACACCGCTCTCTTTTGTAGTCTACTTCTTTTCCCTTTTATTTGAATATAACGCAGGGAGACTTGCGATATAGATAACCGTCTGAGCGGGGATATAGCTCAGCTGGCTAGAGCGGCGGCTTTGCAAGCCGTAGGTCAGGGGTTCGAATCCCCTTATCTCCAAAAGGTCTTTGAATGACAGGAAATTGGGGATTCGAAGGCCGCGCAGCGCATCGTGAATACGATGAAAAGCGTGCAGGGATGCACGCGGCAGCAAGCGGCCCGGCCTGGAGTGAAGTTTCGTGATGGAACTGAACGGAAGGCGAATCCCCTTATCTCCAAGACATGGGGATTCGACGTTGGAAACGACGAGAAAACCCAAAAGATGCTGCGACCTGGAAGGGAACGCAAGCAGTGGTATTTGACAGGGTGCTCACTGAGAAGAGAGCGACGAGGGAAGGGCAAGAAGAAGACGTTCTTACGGGAGTAAGAGCGGGAACGATAATATGGTCAAGCGAAGACGGGTTCATAGGTGGATGCCTAGGAGTCGCGAGGCGAAGAAGGCCGTGGTAAGCTGCGAAAAGCCAGGTGGAGGAGCACACATCCCGAGATGCCTGGATAGCCGAATGGGGTAACCCGGCAGACGAGAGTCTGTCATCCGACCGCTGAATAGATAGGCGGCGGAAGCGAAACTGGGGGAACTGAACCATCTCACGTACCCCGGGAAGAGAAATCAACAGCATCGCAAGATGCACGAGATTCCGAAAGTAGCGGCGAGCGAAATCGGAAGAGCCTAAACCAGCTTTAGCTGGGGTTGTAGGGCCGCATGGGCGCAAGCCGCGGAGGTGAAAAATCATATCTATAGTGGAACGGTTCTGGGAAGGCCGGCCAGAGAGGGTGAAAGCCCCGTAGACGAAATGGATATGACTCCGTGATGCGGTACCTGAGTACGGCGAGGCACGAGAAACCTTGTCGGAATCTGGGTCGACCACGATCCAAGGCTAAATACTCCGCGACTACCGATAGTGCAGAAGTACCGTGAGGGAAAGGCGAAAAGAACCCCGGTGAGGGGAGTGAAAGAGAACCTGAAACCATGAACCCACAACAGGTCAGAGCATCCGCAAGGGTGTGATGGCGTGCCTTTTGTAGAATGAGCCTGCGAGTTACGATAGCGAGCGAGGTTAAGGCGTGGAAGCGCCGGAGCCGGAGGGAAACCGAGTCTGAACAGGGCGCAAAGTTCGTTGTCGTAGACCCGAAGCCAAGTGATCTAGTTACGGGCAGGTTGAAGCTCAGGTAAAACTGAGTGGAGGACCGAACTCTAGTGTGATGAAAAACGCAGGGATGACCCGTGACTCGGAGTGAAAGGCTAAACAAACTTGGAAATAGCTGGCTCTCCCCGAAATGCCTTGAGGGACAGCCTCATACAAATGTGCTGGAGGTAGAGCACTGGATGGACTAGGGGGCTTCACCGCCTACCAAACCCAACCAAACTCCGAATGCCAGTACACAACGTATGGGAGTGAGACTGCGGGCGACAAGGTTCGTAGTCGAGAGGGAAACAGCCCAGACCGTCGGCTAAGGTCCCGAAATACCGCTCAGTGTAAAATGATGTGTGATTGCGAAGACAGCCAGGAGGTTGGCTTAGAAGCAGCCATTCCTTTAAAGAGTGCGTAATAGCTCACTGGTCGAGTAGTCATGCGCAGACAATGTAACGGGGCTAAGCGGTATACCGAAGCCACGGAATCTACTCGCGAGGGTAGGTTGGTAGGGGAGCATTCCACAGACCGACGAAGGTGGCCTGGAAAGGTAGCTGGAGGGAGTGGAAGAGAGAATGCAGGTATAAGTACACGAAAAGACGGGTGAGATCCCCGTCCGCCGAAAGCCTAAGGATTCCTGGGTAAAGGTCATCTGCCCAGGGTAAGTCGGCCCCTAAGGCGAGGACGAAAGTCGTAGTCGATGGGAAACTGGTGAAGATTCCAGTACCTTAGCAAGTTTCGAAGGGATGACGCATGAGGTGAAACCCGGCCGGAGACTGGTAGTTTCGGTCGAAGCACTGAGCTGGAGAGGGGCGTAGGCAAATCCGCGCTCTGAGGTGAGGTGTGACAGCGAGGCGATCTACGGAAAGCTGAAGCGGGCGTAATCACGGTGCCAAGAAATAATCTCTAAGGATAGGCTTGTTAAGACCGTACCGTAAACCGACACAGGTAGGCGGGATGAGCAATCTAAGGCGCTCGAGAGAACTCGCGTTAAGGAACTCGGCAACATGCACACGTAACTTCGGGAGAAGTGTGGCCTTTTCTGGTTTAGCAATAAGTCAGGGGAGGTAGCATAAAGCAGTCCCAGGCGACTGTTTACCAAAAACACAGGCCTCTGCGAATCAGCAATGAGACGTATAGGGGCTGACACCTGCCCGGTGCCGGAAGGTTAAGAGGAGCGGTTAGCCGCAAGGCGAAGCTGTGAATCGAAGCCCCGGTAAACGGCGGCCGTAACTATAACGGTCCTAAGGTAGCGAAATTCCTTGTCGGGTAAGTTCCGACCCGCACGAATGGTGTAACGATCTGGGAGCTGTCTCAACGCGAGACTCGGTGAAATTTAAGTACCGGTAAAGATGCCGGTTACCCGTGGTTAGACGGAAAGACCCCGTGAACCTTCACCGTAACTTATCATTGGGACTTGATTCGACATGTGTAGGATAGGTGGGAGACTAGGAAGCATGGCCGTTAGGCTGTGTGGAGTCGCCGGTGAAATACCACCCTTGTCGGATTAGGTTTCTAACGGTGCCCTTGAAGCAGGGTATCGGACAATGATAGGTGGGCGGTTTGACTGGGGCGGTCGCCTCCCAAACAGTAACGGAGGTGCGCGAAGGTCGCCTCGCGCTGGTTGGAAATCAGCGTACGAGTGTAAAGGCACAAGGCGGCTTAACTGCGAGACTGACAGGTCGAGCAGGTACGAAAGTAGGTCTTAGTGATCTGGCGGTAGCGAGTGGAAGCGCCGTCACTTAACGGATAAAAGGTACTCCGGGGATAACAGGCTGATCTTCCCCAAGAGTTCACATCGACGGGAAGGTTTGGCACCTCGATGTCGGCTCATCGCATCCTGGGGCTGGAGCAGGTCCCAAGGGTTTGGCTGTTCGCCAATTAAAGCGGTACGTGAGCTGGGTTCAGAACGTCGCGAGACAGTTCGGTCCCTATCTGCCACGGGCGATGGATGGTTGAGAGGAGCTGCTTTTAGTACGAGAGGACCGAAGTGGACGAACCTCTGGTGTACCTGTTGTTCTGCCAAGGGCAAGTGCAGGGTAGCTATGTTCGGAAGGGATAACCGCTGAAGGCATCTAAGTGGGAAGCCCACCTCAAGATGAACCATCCCTGAGGGTATAACCCTCCTAAAGGCACCAGGAAGACTACCTGGTTGATAGGCTGGAGGTCTACGTACAGTAATGTACTCAGCCGACCAGTACTAATATGCCGTGAGGCTTGACCATATTATCGTTCTAGTATACACCTTCTTGCCGACGACTCTTACCCCTGTTTAGCAGGATAATGAACCGGATACATACCGTTGTATCGGTCATATGTCACGATCTTTATAACCTAGTAAGTATTGCCTGGTGACCATAGTGGAGGTGTTACACCCGTTCCCATTCCGAACACGGAAGTTAAGCCCTCTAACGCCGATGATACTGCCCCTCGAAGGGGTGGGAAAGTAGGTAGTCGCCAGGCTTTTTTTTGTTCTCAGATTGCTTCTTAAATACTTTAGTCTTTAGATGCCCCTGTAGTAAAATTATTAGAATTATTTTGAGGAATGTTATTAACATCTTGCATTTTCTTTTGCCTTTTTAATGATGTTCGGATATATGATGGTAAAAGAAAAACAATCCCTGAAAAAAAACCTAATATAAATGCTATTAATAGCATAAGTGCTAAAGATCCAGAAACAGATGTATTGAAGAAGTTTATTGTAACAGTAATGGTGTTTTGACTAGCAAATATAGTAATTAATAATAATAATGAAACTGAAATGAGCGTATTAATAATTTTCATAATAATCCTCCACTATAAGTTGATAGTTTAAATAGTATGACGTATAGAGAGGATTATCAAGAAAGAGTGCAGGGAAGAATACCTGGTTCGGAAGCTATTCTTCCCTCAAGCCATTATTCATCAATATTGCGGCCGTACATATAAGAAAGTGATTTTAAAAATTCTGCATGGGCCTGTGAAAAATCAGCGTCATTACAACGCCATTTCCAGTTATTACCTAAGGTCGAAGGTGTATTCATACGAGCTTCTGAACCAAGACCAAGTACATCCTGCATGGGAATTACCGCAAATTCGGAAACGGAGGCCATAGCAAGTCGGATGAGCGCTTTGACCATATCTTCTGGATGATATCCAAGATAGTTGATAATAAACTCTTTTTCTTTTTGTGATGCCTTATCCAACCATCCTTTCATAGTATCGTTATCATGGGTTCCTGTGTATACAACGCTTAAGGGGGTATACATGTGAGGTAAGAAGCCATTCAGTGTATTAAGGCCTTTACCGCTTTCATTGGCATCAAAGGCAAACTGTAGTATTTTCATGCCTGGAAGCTCAAATGAATCCCGCAAGTCACGAACTTCTTCTGTAATAAACCCGAGATCTTCTGCAAGTATGGGAATATCTCCAAGCTCTTCCTTTAGTTTTTTAAAGAATGCATGCCCCGGAGCCTTTTCCCAACGACCATATTCTGCGGTTTGGTTGCCAAAGGGTATAGCCCAATAGGCTTCAAATCCACGGAAATGGTCAACCCTGAGGTAATCGAAAAGGCGCATGTTTCCTTTTATACGTTTAATCCACCAGGAAAAATCTTCTGCCTCATGGGCTTTCCAATTATAAAGGGGATTTCCCCATAACTGCCCAGTAGCACTAAAATAATCTGGCGGTACTCCTGCTACAGCTATTGGCTGGCCATCATCATTAATTTGAAAAAGATGCCGGTGAGCCCATACATCAACAGAGTCTGCCGCGACAAATATCGGAATATCGCCAATAATGGAAATCCCCTTGGTATTTGCATAGCTTTTTAAGGCTTTCCATTGGGAGAAGAAGAAAAACTGAATTACTCTTCGTTCTTCCATGGATGCCTGGTGCTCCGGGTCAGATATCCATTTTTCTATGGCTTCGGCCTTTTTAAGGGCAAGATCCTTTGGCCAATAATTAGACCACATGGCTCCAAAACGACCTTCTGCGATAGCTTTTTTATCAAAATGCTCTTTTATATCCATAAATAAGACATAATCATCGAGCCACCAGGATTCTTCGTTTTTAAAATTGTTAAACGTTTCGTGGGCGGAACTTGTTTTAGAGGAAAGAAAACGCTGTGCAGCAAGATAAAGTTTACTAAACTTCCAAGGAATAATCATCCCATAATCTACATTACCCTCTAGAGGGGCAGGACAATCAGAAAGGTCCTGTTCACTGAGATACCCCTCTGAGATGAGTGTATCAAGGCTCACCAGTAGTGGATTTCCTGCAAAGGTGGAAAAAGATGCATAGGGGGAATCACCGTACCCAGTCGGTCCTAAGGGTAAAACCTGCCATATTTTTTGACCAGACTGTACAAGCCAATCTATAAAAGAAAAGGCTTTTTTCCCAATATCACCAATACCATAGGGGCCAGGAAGACTGGTGGGATGTAGTAAAATACCGCTTTTTCGATGCATAAAACCTCCATTTAACCGGTTTAGTATAGCATTATTTTTTATAAAAAAGCAATAATAAGAATTAAAATCTGTTTAATCAACAAAAAAGGCCGTTCATGGATTACATGAACAGCCCTTAGCAAATTGTTTAAGACAAACTTTTAAAAAACACAGGTTTCTCAAGGGCCTCTTTAAAGAGACTCATTAAGCCTCAGCGATGAGAAGCGTCTTGATATCCAATTTTAAATCCAGGTGAGTTGGATTTAAAACAGTACGATCCTTAACAACACTAAATTGAACATAATCTTGTTTGGGTTCAAGCACCACGATAATGTCAAGAAGATCTGCGTAATCCTGTAAAACTTGAGGAATACCCAATTTTTCAATTTTTGATTCATCAGGATTGATGTTGCAGCTGTACCATATTTCAAGGTGGAGTTCTTTTGCAAACTCCTTCATAGCTGCAACCCGTTCCTTTGTAGCCCGGCTGAAGTCATAACCATCGATAATAAGTGCATCGGCCTTAAAACCGCCATCGATAATCATGGCCCGGAGACTGCGAATGATCTGTTCGCTTGTTACCCCATCCTGGTTAAAATTCATTAACACCCGATTTTTTACCAAGTCATTTTTAACTTCAAGCGCATGTTCAAGATTTTTTTTCTTTGCAATTTCTGAAAATATATCTTCATACCAGGCAATAACATAGTCGGTGTGCTGAGAAAAAGATACGTGGATAACCTTTTTCCCCTGCATCAACTTGTCAAGGGCAATCTGGACGAGGACAGAGGTCTTGCCTACACCCTTTCTGGATGCAATGACCCCAATTTCACCCGCCTTAAGACCACCGTGGATGGACTTTTCGAATACACGGACGGGACTGCGTTGAATAAGTTCTTGCTTAACCATGACCTCTCCTTCCTAGTGTTGTTCCTTCTTCCGTTTCTCTTCAAATTCTTTGATGAGAGCGTCAGAAATACTGGATGGGACTTTCCCGTATTTCTCAAATTCCATGGTAAACTCGGCCTTGCCTTGCGTCAAGGATCGGAGTACCGTGGAATAACCGAACATTTCGCTGAGCGGAACTTCGGCTTCGACACGGGAATAGGACCCCTCTTCAGTGGACGAGGTTATTATACCACGACGTTGGTTAAGTGAGGCAAAAATATTTCCCTGGAATTCAGTGGGGCCTTCTACGGAAACCTTCATGATGGGTTCCAGAATACAGGGTTTCGCCTTTGCATAACCTTCGCGGAAAGCGCCAATGGCAGCCAATTGGAAAGCGATATCAGAAGAGTCAACCGGGTGTGATTGACCATCATTGATAACACAGCGGACACCAACAATGGGGAATCCGATGAGAGAACCCTTTTTGAGGGCTTCCCTGAACCCTTTATCACAGCTGGGAATATACTCGTTCGGGATGGCACCGCCCTTAATATTGTCCACGAATTCGTAATCACCCGTTTCGAGGGGTTCCATATAACCGGCTACGCGGCCGTACTGACCGGAACCACCGGTCTGTTTCTTATGGGTGTAGTTAAAGTCTGCCCGCTGGGTAATGGTTTCCCGATAGGCAACCTGGGGCATACCGGTCTCTACTTCACATTTATATTCCCGCTTCATCCGTTCGATGTATACTTCAAGATGGAGCTCACCCATGCCCTTAATAATGGTTTGGTTGGATTCAGGATCCACAAAGGTCTGGAATGTGGGGTCCTCTTTGGTAAAGCGGTTGAGGGCTTTGGCCATCTGATCGGCAGATTTCTTGTCCTTGGGGGTAATGGCTAGTGAGATAACCGGTTCCGGAACATACATACTAGTCATGGCATAGTTAATCGAAGGCGAACAGAAGGTGTCACCGGAGGCACAGTCAATACCAAAGAGAGCAACGATATCACCTGGATAGCCTTCATTAATATCTTCCATGCTGTTGGCATGCATACGTACAAGACGACCAACCTTAAACTTCTTGTGGGCCCGAGAGTTATAGAGTTCATCACCCTTTTTAATTGATCCCTGATAAATACGAACGTAGGTCAGCTGTCCATACTGTCCATCTTCGAGCTTAAAGCCGAGAGCTACCGTGGGGAGGTTATCTTCGGCCTTGAGCTTTACCGGAGCTTCGTTGTTATCCAGATCTAAGGCCACGTTCTCTACTTCGTTGGGATTGGGGAGATACCGCATAACCCCATCGAGGAGGAGCTGCACCCCCTTGTTTTTATAGGCAGAACCCATCATGACTGCTACAAACTGTTCTGCAATGGTTGCTTTCCGGATAGTAGCATAGATGAGGTCTTCAGGAATTGCTTCTCCTGCCAGGTACAACTCTGCAAGCTCGTCGGAGAACATGGAAAGACCATCCAGGAGTTCTTCCCGATACTTAGCCGCATCAGCCTGGAGGTGGGCTGGAATTTCAGCATAACGGATCTGAGTGCCCTGATCTCCATCAAAATATACTGCTTTCATGGTAATGAGATCGACAAGTCCTTCCAGTTTATCCTCGAGTCCAATCGGAATCTGAACAAGGTACGCATTGAGACCGAGCTTCTCCCGGAGCTGCATGCGTACTTTAAAGGGATTAGCACCGGTCCGATCACATTTGTTTACAAAGGCAATACGGGGTACGTGGTATCGTTTTAACTGCCGGTCTACGGTGATAGACTGGGACTGAACTCCGGCAACAGCACAGAGTACTAATATAGCACCGTCAAGGACCCGAAGGGACCGTTCTACTTCGATGGTGAAATCGACATGTCCGGGAGTATCGATTAGATTGATGGTATGGTCTTTCCATGTAACCTGGGTAGCCGCAGATTGGATAGTAATACCCCGTTCCCGCTCCAGTTCCATATGGTCCATGGTTGCCCCGACGCCGTCTTTTCCGCGTACTTCATGAATGGCATGTATTTTGTTACAATAGAACAAAATACGTTCTGAAAGCGTTGTTTTACCAGAATCGATGTGTGCGCTGATTCCGATATTCCGCATCTTGCTTATATCGATGCCCATCTCGTATTATACCTCTTATCCCTAGTATAGCTTCCCGCTCACAGGCGGGTTCGACTCAACGTTCGAACTGTATGTAGCAGCCCTGAGATTCCCTTTGTTGTGAGTCCAACCATTAAGCTGTCCAGGGTAATCGTAAGGATGGCTACTATATACTTTCAGTCCGTACAATATAGTAATATTTGCGATAAGTTTCAAGGGGCTCAAGTGTGTAAATGGCAGAGGATTTACCATACCCAGGTCATTGAGAGTTGTATGTTTCCATCGGCGTTTTGAGCAAGGGGTATGTTCACAGAGCTTGATACATTAACATAATCCTTTTTATAACTTAGTTTTAGGTTGATGGACTCCTGGTGCAAAGATGAGTCTTTCTTTGTTACCGTGGTACCAATCTGTATGCTGGTGCTTTTAAATTGTATCCCCAACATTCCCTCACAGGAATATTTAAGGTCTCTTTTACTTGTTGATGACCGCATCTGGGCCTGGTCTGAAAAGATCTCTATGCGATTTTGCATATTTGCCCACCAGGTTACTCCATTTGTCCCTTGTCGTTGTCGTAACCTCTTACTTAGCTTATAGCTTACTAAGAGAGCCCCGTTGTAGGGAAGCTCTTCATGTTTTGTATAATTTACTCTTAGTGTTGTATTGGCAGGAATGATCCACCATGGGGTCAATAATTGTCCTTTAATGAAATATATATAGTTTTTACTTTCATCAATATAGTATGGACTTGCTATTTCATCTCTACTAAATCTAGTTTCAGAATTAAGAATAAGATTTCCCAGGTTTTTGTTTCTCATATATATCTGAAAACGGCTTCGGTTTTTTACTTCATGCGGTGTATTTATCTGTAGGTTTCCTGCACTATCCCTGAATGGTCCTTGAATAGTGTCGTATCCACCGGAAAGACGAAACGATGGGGAGCCAAAAGCAAAAGCCCCTTTCCAATAATAACCTATACCCTCCCAGGATGTATAGGATGAAGCCATTTCTCCTATAAATTGTAACCAGGGACCAAACCACTGAAAACTTATGCTGGTTATATAATGATTGCGATTAGGAAGGAATGGAGCTGAAGAAAACCAGGTATTTGCTGATGTTTCAGGGATTGTATGGTAGCCAAAGCCTGCTTCAATACGTAGTGGCTGTCCACTAATATGGAAGGTTTCGAAGCCTATGGTTCCATGAAGATGTTCCTGTTCCCTCTTATGTAACAAAGAATACAAAAGCCTCCTCTCTCCTAAGGGTATGCTAATAAATCCTGCGATATCTTGTTGTTGCTGTAAGGATGTGGTCCGTAAAAGTTCTGCGCCTGTTTTGGTATAAGATGCAGGAAGGATAAAGGCCTTTTCCCAAAGATTTTGAATCCGTTCTTCAATACCATTAATTGATAGGGCTCCATAGAGAAAACGATACCCTCCTTGAGGGGCATACAGCCCAACACCTAATACTTTGGGAATCAATGACTCCTGAGTGTGTAATTTCATTGAGTCACTTGTATCCAACGTGATGCTCTGTAACGAATAAACACGAATTCGTGGTAATGGTATGAAAAGCTTAGTGGGAGAAACATTAACCCTGATGTCAGTTTGTTGAAGCAATTTAGGAATGTCCGCCCAAGGATTTACACTGGTATCTGAATAGATTGATAGGCTAGTACTATTGGTTTTATTCTGAGCACCGAGTTTTTGATCAATGATTGAAAGAAACAAACATAGTAATAAAAAACAACTGCGAATCATACCGATATACGGCATGCTTCGCAGATTTTGCTTTAATTAAGTGCCTGTATTATAATGTTGGGCGGTTTCCTTTTCAGGCTCCTTGTAACCTCATAGAGGTTAGAAGCCTTTTATCGTTTTACCTGAACGGAGCTGATATAGCTTTCAGAAAAACCATCAATATTTTTTACCAGGGCAAGCCAGTATTGGGCTTCTTTTTGTGTGGTGTAGGGACCGATGCGAACCCGGTAATAGGTTTTCCCGTTTACATCCTTTACATCCAGAACAGAGGTGATTCCCTTGGTCTGGAGCTGTTCTTTAACTGATTCAGCTCGTACTTTGGTAGAGTAAGCTCCTGTCTGCACCCAGTAATCGGTATATACTTTTGGCGTACTCTTGGTTGTGGTTGTTTTGGGTGCTGCCGTTTCTGCAGAAGTCTTTGTGGAACCTGTTGTTTTAGTCTGGGTGATCTGTACTGAAGGAGAAACATCTTGGGTTGATTTTGTCTCTACCGTCTGTACTGTGCTGGTGCTTCCGGTTATGGTAGTACCGGAGGTAGGGGAAACTATTCCTTGGGGGGATGGTACCTGAATCACTACACTGTTAGGATCAGTCCCTGTACCAGGAAGAGTACCGGTGGTTTTACTGGTAACCGTATTGTCTCCATAGACAATAATCACATCACCGCGGCTTGCAGGGGTTGTTGCAGGAGGCGGCTGGAGGCCCTGGACCGTTTGGGGGTTCTTGACCCACTCGGTGGGATTAACCCGGTTATCAGCCGATGCCGGCCCCTGTCCGCCAGCTAGGTTTGAAGCGCCGGTAGGGCTCACTGAGCCAACAGTGCCGGCAGGCCCAGCAACGGAATTCTGTGTATCTGTTGCCATAGTCCCTGCAGTAAGGTTGCCTGCCGCCTGGGCACTGCTTGCTGGGCTGCCGGCTGTAGGGAAGTTCACTCCAGGGCCTCCAGCCGCCGTCCCAATACTTTGGACTGAGGCGAGGGAATTTGCGGATTGCTTTTTGGTTGAAAGAAGCCAGATTGCTCCTACAATGAACAAAATTAGGGCCAGGCCTACGGATGTTATGATATACAGTAATTGTTTCTTTTCCATAATTAATGCCCTATCCCCTCCCGTTGTAAAATTGCATCGATACGGCGTTCCAGGCGGCTCCGATACCACCGGGTAAAGATACCCAGAACGCCCCGATTCTTTACAGTATAGGTATCGGCATTTCCTTGAAAGTATTGAGCATTGAATTTTTTTTGACTTTTAAAACGTTTCAGAAGCTCCTGTAAGGGCAACCTGTCCCGCTGTTTTCCCCTGATCAATCTGGTTATTAATCCAGCCTGAACTATAATAATACAACGGAGCCTCGGGAACACAACCGACCGGTGGAGCAGGGCTGCATTGATAGCCACTGCCTTTTTATCCCCCTGGTTCAGGATCCATGCTTCGGTAAGCTGGTTCGCCCGGGGATGCACGATAGCTTCCAGGTCTGCCAGGTCTTGGGGATTACTGAATACCTGGGCTCCCAGGGCTTTCCGGTCGATGTTCCCCTCTGGATTTAGTATGGCGGTGCCGAACCTCCCTATGATTGCATCCTTTTCCTGCTCCAGGGCCAGATGGCCCAGTTTATCCACATCGAGGACAGGGATTCCCCGTCGCTCAAGCAGGGCTGCGACGTAGTTTTTTCCGGCACAGTATGGGCCGGTAAGGCCTATTAATATAGGTTCTGAACTATGTTCATCTGCATTGTCCAGGGGCGGCTTTATAATCATCAGTGGAAATCTCCCCAGCGTTTGCCTGTTTCCACACTGACCCGGAGCGGGACCCGCAGGACGATAGCCTGTTCCATTTCTTCCTTTACCAGCCGGGCAGTTTCTTCTGCCAGGGCTTCGGGACACTCAAGGATCAGCTCATCATGGACCTGGAGCAGCATCTGGGCGGGATTTCCCTTTTTACGCAAAGCCCGGTCCAGCCGGATCATGGCGAGCTTTACAATATCCGCTGCGGAACCCTGAATCGGAGTATTAATGGCCACCCGTTCAGCGGCAGCCTTTTCTGTTTTGTTTCGGGAATTAATGGTGGGAATATAGCGGCGCCGGCCCAGAATAGTCTGGGAATAGCCGGTCCGTTCTGTTTCCTGGATGGTGGTATCGATAAAAGATCGGATCCCCTTATAGGTCGTAAAATAAGTGTTGATGAATGTCTGGGCCTCGGTGCGGCTTATACCGAGTTCGTTGGATAGCCTGAAGGCGCTCATCCCATACATAACACCAAAATTGATGGTCTTGGCAATGCGGCGCTGTTCGCTGCTTACCTGGTCTTCCGGAACACCAAAAATTAGGCTCGCAGTTCGGCGGTGTACATCCACCCCCTTAAGAAAGGCTTCGATAAGGCCCGGATCCTGAGACAGGTGGGCCAACACGACAAGCTCAATCTGGCTGTAATCGGCTGATATAAGCAGAGTTCCCGGTTCTGCCACAAAGGCCTGACGGATACGCCGGCCCTCCTCATCCCGGATGGGAATGTTTTGCAGATTGGGATCCCGGCTCGAAAGACGCCCTGTGGCGGTGCCGGTCTGGACAAAGTGGGTGTGGAGCCGGCCGTCACGACCTGCCTGGTCGGCCAGGGTATCCACATAGGTCGATTTCAGTTTGGCAAGGGTCCGGTATCGAAGTATGTATGCCGGTACCGGATCTTCCCGGGCGAGCTCTTCCAGAACTGCCACATCGGTAGAGTAGCCGGTCTTGGTTTTTTTAGAAGCCTGCAGTTTCCGTTCTTTGAACAATACATCCTGCAGTTGTTTGGTGGAGGCAATGTTAAATTCATGGCCCACGAGCTCGTAAATGCTCTTTTCAATGGACCTGAGTTCTCCTGCCAGTTCTTTGCCATAGGATCGGAGCACCTCCGCTTCGATTTTAATACCCCGGCCTTCCATTTCGCTCAAAATGGGCAGGAGGGGCATTTCCAAATTGCGGAACAGGTCCAGACAGCCCATGGCCTGCAATGTAGGTTCCAGTATCGCCTTCATTCTCAGGGTGTAATCCGCATCTTCGCAGGAATAGGCCGTCGCAGTTTCCAGGTTGATGGTATCGAAGGTGCTGCCCTTGGGAACCACCTGGTCGTAGGGTGTGGTACTGAGTCCCAGATGGGCTGTAATGAGTGAATCCAGGGCGTAGTTACCCCGTTCTGGGTCCTGTACCCAGGCGGCCACCATGGTGTCCCATATACGGCCTTCCCAGCGGGGGATGCCCCAGTGACGGGCTACGGCATAATCATATTTTCCATTATGGGCCACAATGGTCATGGCAGGGTCTAAGAGGATCTTTTGAAGCTCTGCTCTGGCCTGGTTTTCATCAATATAGGGGCTGATTCCCTGATGGGCCATGACCGGTACATAGTAGGCGGTACCGGCTTCGAGGGCAAAGGAAAAGCCAACCACCCGGGCCTCCCAGGCTTCCAGGGAATTGGTTTCAAAATCCAGGGTCATCATGCCCTGCTCACGGGCTTTGGCTAATAGGGTCTGCAGTTCAGCCAGGTCGGTGATGGCTCGATAGGTCCCAGGCTGTCGCAGTTGTTCCGGAATAGACTCTGTCTCCAGGGCCTTGCCCGGGAAATTGCCGAAGAGGCTGGTATCGGGACTCAGTGCAGATCTGGCGCTGGATGTTCCAACAGGGGCATTGGGGGCTGGCGAGCCGGAGCTGCCCGCAGGGGCACGGGGGGACAGGGCTGGACTGCCAGACTGGACTGGGTTGGATGCGGTTCCGACAGTGTTTAGACCTTTGGTGGCTTCCGGATCCAGGAACAACGCCGCCTGTTTCATTCCCTGCTGGAGGAGAAACTGGGCTGCCTCTCGGGTCCCTAAGTCATGAATGGCCAGAGCATCCAAACTGCTTATGGGAAGGGGAACGGTACTGTATAGTTCGATAAGGGAACGGGAAAAATAGGCCATTTCCCGGCCCTCGGCGAGTTTTTTCCCCACAGATCCTTCGATGCTGGCAAGATTTTTATAGATTTCATCAAGAGAACCGTAGCGGGTCATCAATTTAACAGCAGTTTTTTCACCGATTCCCTTTACTCCGGGAATATTGTCCGAACTGTCGCCGATAAGGGCCAGGATATCCAGCACTTTGGCTGGAGGCACGCCCCATTCTGCTTTTACCTGTTCAGGCCCGACCAATTCCAGGGATATACCTTCCTGGGGCAGGGTGCTTTTCCCTGGCCGTAACTGGTAAATCCCATCCCCTACGAGCTGGAGCAGGTCCTTGTCAGAGGAAATGGTATAACAGGGGCGGCCTTCCCGCCGGCATTGTTCGGCGATGGTGGCTATTATGTCATCTGCTTCATAACCCGGTACCTGCAGGAGAGGAACTTTAAGCAGTTCAAGAAATTGCTGTACCAGGGGCACCTGGGCATGGAGATCCTCCGGGGCTTTTTGCCGGGTTGCCTTATAGGCTTCGTATTTTTGATGCCGGAAGGTCGGTCCCGGTGAGTCGAAGGCTACTGCCAGATGGTCCGGTCTGATCCGGTTGGGAAGCAGGGTCCCTGCTTTATCTGCCAGGGGGGCTCCGTCATTGAGTAAACTGCCGATGGTTCGGGCAAATCCGAACAGGGCAGAGACGTTTTCACCCTTACTGTTACGGAGCGGACGATTCATGAATGCAAAATAGAACCGGTATATGAGACCGTATGCATCGATGAGATAGATGGGATCTTTCTGGGTGTTCATCCTTTAATATCGATGAGAGAAGCAGCTCCAGAGTTATCATAGACGGAGCGCCGGGCGGCAAAGGGATTGTTACGGAGGGTTTTAATTTCACTGCGGAGTTTTTCCATGCGTTCAGAGAGCAAATTTCGGTTCCGCTGAGAACGCTGTACAGCCTCATGTTTGAGTTCTTCCAGGGCCGCCTTTAGTTTTGGGACCTCTGTCTCGCGCTCAGGATAGCTGGCCCTATAGAGGTCTTCCAGGGGATCAATTACCTTTTGTATGGCAAAGATATCCGATACTATTTTTTCTTCGAGTTCTACATGGGAAAGGAGGGCGTCAGTGTCGCCCTTTTCGATCACATCCTTTTGTTTATCTAGGACGACCAGGTATTCCTGAAAGCGGTTCCGTTGTTCCAGAAGGAGTTCACGAAACCGTTTCATTACCGCAACCCGATGTGCAAGCTCCTCTTCTGTTAATGGTGTTTGTTTTGTTTCAGATTCGGTGCTTGCCATTGGTTTACCTCATCCAGCAATATTAATTCCGGCAGAAGGGTTGCCTTTGTGTTCTGTAGCGGTTTTTGTTACCACTTCCTGCCAGGCAACCCGCAGCTCATGCATCATGGTCCGTACTGCTTTTATTCGCTCCACATCCTTAGCCAGGTTTGCTTCGAGTAATTCCCGGTTAAACCAGGTATATAAAGAAAATAAATTTTTAGCGATGTCACCGCCCTGGTCAAAGTCCAGAGATACCATCAATTCGGTAATGATATCCTGGGCCTTTACTAGAGCCTTATGTATAGGTTCAATCCGAGATGGGTCAGGTTTCCCTTTTTGATTAAGGGTTAGCAATTCAATGCCCTGGTCGAGCTGTTTAATTGCTTCATCATAGAGCATGATGATGAGCTGTCCCTGACTTGCAGTACGGACCCTTGTTTCCCGGTATGCGGATAGTGCATTAGGATAAGCCAAAGCGTTTCCCCTCCAAAAATGATACACCCTAGGGATCCTTTTAAAAAGGTAGCTGCTTTTTAAAAGGATCACCTACTGTTTTAGTATCGACTGTATAGTATCCGAAGTAAATGCTTTTTTAAAGGGTTTTACTATTCAAAGTGCAGTTCCGATGCCCCAATCGGACGGATTCTCAGTTGGGTCACCGCTTTTTCACCGAAGGTAGGTGCCATCCATACACGATAGTCATGGACCGATTCGAGGGGGATATAAACCTGAATCGTTCCTGCAAAGCCTCCTCCATGAACCCGGCAGGCGCCTCGCCCCAGATTCCGGATAAACTCTCTGGTCATGGCTAAAGCCAGAGACGGCCCCTGTTCTTTGACTGATTTTACTGAAAAGACATTCTGCAGTAACTCCCAGGAGGAATTGCCTGACTCGTTCACGAGATACAGGAAGGTTTCTATGGTAGTTTGCCGTTCTGTAGCAGTTCTTGCAGTATGGTTGGCAGTTATGGCCCGAAGCATGGCGTCGACCCGGTCGTTTTCTGCAAGGAAGTGGAGGGCTCGCAATATGGCCCGGTCTCCGACGCTCCTTCTCAGATCGGGGATAGCCTTACGCAGGTCATCCTTACTGATGTCCCGGAGCACTGTTTTTCCAAAATGGGCTGCGACCGCCTTCATTTCAGTGGGAACAGCGGCGTACTCATCGGTCAGGTCCGCATGGCTTCCACCGGTATCCACAACGCAGAGGGCATAGCCGGAAAGGCTTGGATCAAAGGGCACCTGGGTTACTATGGGCTGAGCGGGATCCTTAAAATCAATGGCTACAGCACCGCCTGAGGCACAAGCTACCTGATCCATAAGACCGCAGGGTTTACCAAAATACTCATTCTCTGCTTTCTGACCGATTTGGGCAATTTCTACAGCAGATCGTTTTCCCTCCCCATAGAGGCGGTCAAAAATGGTGCCGAAGAGGACTTCAACCGATGCAGAAGAAGAGAGTCCTGATCCGGAAAGGACCGTATTGTGGGCATTAGCCGTAAAACCCCGGACTGCTACCCCCCGCTTTTTAAACTCTGCGGCGATTCCCCGGATTAAAGCGGCGGTGGTCCCCCGTTCCTCTGTTTTTGATGTGGTGTCCGCAATATCCAAGACTACATCGGGGTACCCGGTGGACCGGAATATCACTTTGGTATCTTGTCGGGGGGCAACAAAGGCCAGGGCATCGAGCTGGATCGATGCGGCTAAGACCTTACCGTGATTATGGTCCGTATGGTTGCCTCCGAGCTCAGTCCTGCCTGCGGCGGTAAAGACATGGATATCCCCTTCGGATTCAGGAAAGGCCTGCAGGGTAGCTTCGAGCAAAGCCCTGTATCGCATGAGCGCTTCATCAACCTGGGATGTTCCATATAATTCGGCTAATATGTCTCGGCTGCTGGCCTTGGAAAGCCGATGGAGTAATTCGTGACCTGTCATGATTGTTGCTCCATATAATGTAGTTCCGAAAGACTTCTGAGGCGTTCAGCCGCTGATTCGGGGGTAATATCCCGTTGGGGCATGGCCAGAAGTTCAAATCCTACCATAAATTTCCTGACTGTCGCACTGCGGAGAAGCGGCGGGAAGTAATGCACATGGAAATGCCAGGCTGCATCAGCCTCAGGATCCTCTACAGGTTTTGTGGGTTTTTGATGAAAGCCCATGGAGTAGGGGAAGGAGGTCAGGAACAGGTTGTCGAATCGGGTGCCCATCCGTTTAAGGGCATCGGCAAAGTCGGTTACTTCCTGGTCGGTCATCTGGTCTATCGACGCAAAGTGACGTTTGGGAAGTATCATGACCTCATAGGGCCAGACTGCCCAGAAGGGCACCAGGGCGGCAAAGGAATCGTTCTGGAAAATAATCCGTTCGTTTCTCGCAAGTTCTTCCTGCACATAATCACAGAGTAGGCATGTGCCATGTCCTTTTCTATAAGAGCGCTGGCGGCTATCTTCCTTTGCCGGCAGGTCTGGAACATGTTCATTCGCCCAGATCTGACCATGGGGATGAGGGTTGGAACAGCCCATGATGGAGCCGCGGTTTTCAAAGATCTGCACATACGAAATGAGCGGATCCGATCCAAGGGTTATATATTTCTCCTGCCATACCCGGATTACTGCCTTTATCGAAGAAATATCCATCCGAGGGAGGGTAAGATCATGCCGGGGAGAGAAACAAAGTACTTCACAGCGGCCCCGTTCGGTAACAGCCTGAAAGAGCCCCTTACCTTCATTCATGGATTCTTCCGGGGCATCGTGAAGGAGGGCGGCAAAATCGTTGGGGAAGGTATAGACCCCTTCGTAGGCGGGGTTTTTTACCCCTCCAGCCCGTTCGTTTCCCGGGCAGAGGTAACAGGTTTCATCGTATTCGGGCAATTTGTCCAGGTTCGGTTTTTCTACCTGTCCCTGCCAGGGCCGCTTGGTTCGGTGGGGGGAAACCAGCACCCATTCACCAGCCAGGGGATTAAAACGCCGCTGGGGGTAATCCGCTAAGTGCATCATACAATACTCCGTTAGATAGATATATCAGGGGGCTTTTAGATGCCCTAAAGAAGGTTGCCTGATGGTATCATAGTTTTCAAGCTAAATGAAGGTCCTTTGCAAGTGACAAGAATACCGGTTTTGTATATATTTTGATAGCATGTGGGACTATTTTACACCGAATGAGATTACCTGGTATCAATGGCGGCTTGATGGAGGCCGCGCTTATCTACGAAAGAATGGAGAAGAGTGGCGTCTCGCATTTATTGCAGGCACCTATATGGAAGTGCTTCCCGATTCCGGCGGCCCCGAACCGGTTGAACAGCCAGGCAATGCGGAAGTTGCCTTTGCAGTGGGTAAGGGGAAGAAGATCGCGCTGCGGCCACACTTTGCAAAACAGCCCTATCTAATTACAGTCCGGAATGAAATTCGATTATTACCTGGAGCGGAGGCGCATTTTACTGTAGCCTTGCCGCCCCTGCTGCGTTTTGAACTCGAAGACGGTACGGTTTTAGCTGAAAAACAGCTCTTTAACCTTTCTCCTACTTGGTTTGGTGATAAGGAATCGGGGAATCTTTGTTTATCATTACCACTTAAACTGGATCCGCAATGCAAAGGAGAGGTAGAGACCCTTAAATCGACCGATGGTAATACCGGTATCGATACCCTTTCACGAACTTCAGAGTGCAAATCCCTTATTCATTGCGATATTATGGTGCGAAACAGTACAAAAAATGAGCTTGATTTAAAACGGCTTGCCATTTTTACCGATCTGATGAGTATTTATGAACAGCATGGTATGCTCCTGGGAGACACGGTACTAATTGATACAACCAGTGAAGGGGGCCTCAGAATGAGTGTTGATGAAGGAACCCATAGGAGCAGAAAGAAGGTACATGAAGGGAATAAATCAGGCTTGAGCGAACTCCTTGTACGGCGGGGTATGAATTTCTTAAAAGTAATTACCGGTATGTAGGCAGGAAATTGGTATGAAAACGGATGTGCTTTTTTCGAATATCACGACATTTCTTTCACAATTTGCTTCGGCAGATTTTTATAGTAAAATTCTCGGTACTGCCATCGCCATTGGTCTGGTTCTGATTGTCTTTGGAATTGCGAATCGTATTGTTAGTAAAATGGCCGCCGCTGCATTACCCCAACCGCGGGCCTTTGTAATTAAAAAAATAATCCGCTATGCGGGCTATGTGGTAGCGATCATGACCCTCTTTAATGCCCTGGGAATTGATTTGAGCGCCCTCCTGGGGGCTGCTGGAATTGCTGGTATAGCGGTCGGTTTTGCAGCCCAAACCTCGGTATCCAATGTTATTTCTGGTCTCTTTTTAGTTTCTGAAAAACACTTCCAGATAGGAGATGTTATTCAAGTTGGAGATGTGAGTGGCGTAGTGCAATCCATCGATCTCCTTTCTATAAAAATCCAAACCTTTGATAACCGGTATATCAGAATACCCAACGAAACATTAATAAAGACTAATGTTATCAATATTACCCGATTCCCCATACGACGGCTTGATGTATGGGTCTCCGTGGCTTATACCTCTGATCTGGAGCGGGTTCGAACCATACTTCTGGATGTTGCAGGGAAAAACCCCTATGTACTCGATAATCCAGAACCGCTGATTGTATTTGATAAGTTTGACAGTTCAGGAATTAATATCCTTGTAGGCCTCTGGTTTGAGAAATCCGAATATCTTAACCTTAAAAACTCTATAATGGTTGATATCCATCGCCGCTTTGCCGAAGAAGGTATCGAGATCCCCTATCCGAAGCTGGATGTGTTTATGAGGGAAACTATGGTGTAGTATAAGGCGGCCCAGTGGTTATGGATAGTTTTGTCAGTTGCTGATCTGCTGAAAATAAAGCCAGAGTAAAAACTCTGTGAGCATTTTTATACAATACGGTAGCCGATAGAAGGGAAATTAGATATTTTACTACTTAGGAGTAAATATCTCATGAGTAATGAACCGAAACGCAAACCAACCAAACGGACCAAAAAGGGTTTGCCGAAAAAGAATTTCAATTTTCCCTTTGGAGGCAGTCCAGATCCGGTGCCTGGCAACAGTCCCTTTGGTAACTGGCAATGGCGTTTTTCCCTGGGGTATGTGGTGGTACTCATCGTTCTGATGAGCCTTTTTAATTATGTATTTTTGAATAATGTAAATCCAACCATCGACTTTTCTGAATTTAAAGCAAAGATTGCCTCAGGAGAAATTAAACGGGTAGAATTGGATGCAAATTATTATACCGGCTATACCACTGAAAAAAAACAGTCTCCAGACTTATTAACCAGAAAATATACACCCCCTGAAGCTGCCTACCGGACTGTTCCCATTTATGATCCGGAGCTCATTAAATTGATGGATGAAAAAAAGGTGAGCTACTATGCGGTGTCTAAAGAGGGGAGTGCAGTTTTGGACTTTATTTTCAGCTGGGTTCTGCCCTTTGCCTTCTTTTTCTTTATCTGGCGTATCCTGATACGGCGGATGGGAAATATGGGTAACAATGTCCTCTCTATCGGACAGAACCGTGCCGTCATTGTTGCTGAAGGCGATGTGGTAACCCGCTTTTCCGATGTGGCTGGAGTGGATGAAGCCAAGGAGGAGTTGGTCGAAGTTGTCGACTTCCTGAAAAATCCAAAAAAATATACCGACATAGGAGGAAAAATCCCTAAGGGGGTCCTCCTGGTTGGTCCACCCGGAACCGGTAAGACCCTGCTGGCCCGGGCAGTAGCCGGTGAAGCGGGGGTGCCCTTCTTTAAGATGAGCGGCGCTGACTTTGTAGAGATGTTTGTTGGTGTCGGTGCTGCCCGGGTCCGGGATCTGTTTAAGCAGGCCCGGGGGAAAGCCCCCTGTATCATTTTTATTGATGAATTGGATGCAATCGGTAAGAGTCGTATCACCGGTGCCATCGGCGGTAATGACGAGCGGGAACAGACCCTGAATCAGCTGCTCGTCGAAATGGATGGCTTTGATGCTACCAGTGGACTCATCATCCTTGCCGCTACCAACCGACCCGATGTGCTTGATCCAGCTCTTCTCCGGCCTGGCCGTTTCGACCGGCAGGTCCTGGTAGACCGGCCCGATCTAGCTGGTCGTGAAGCGATACTCAAAATTCATGCCCGGAATGTAAAACTTTCACCAGAGGTAGATCTCAGCAAGGTCGCCCGAAAAACCTCAGGTTTTGCCGGTGCAGATCTGGCAAATATCGTCAATGAAGCAGCTCTGCTCGCGGTTCGTGCCGGCAGAAAGATGGTGGAACAACAGGACTTTGATGAGGCTATCGAAAAAACTGTAGCAGGCCTACAGAAGAAAAATCGGGCAATTAACGAAGAGGAACGGACGATTGTGGCCTATCACGAGACAGGACATGCTCTTGTCGCTGCTTTTACCCCCGGATCCGATCCGGTACAAAAAATTTCTATTGTACCCCGAGGTTTTGGCGCTTTAGGCTACACCCTGCAGATGCCAGTAGAAGACCGGTATCTTATGACTGAAGAGGAACTCTTAGGTAAGATTGATGTACTTCTAGGTGGGCGTGCTGCTGAAGATGTCGTGTTCGGGAAAATTTCTACGGGGGCCGCCAATGACCTGACGAAAGCGACCGACATTGCCCGCCGTATGATTACCGATTATGGCATGAGCCCCCGGTTCCGCCATGTGGCTTTAACGCAGCGGGGGGCTTCTATGTTAGGGCCCGCCAATGCAGAACCGGTGATGCACCGAGAGTACTCTGAATCGACACAGCAATATATTGATGAAGAAATCGCCCGTATTGTGAATGAACGGTATCTTAAAGCAAAGAACCTACTCCTGGAAAAGAAGCCGCTTCTTGAAAAGATTTCTCAGCACCTACTTGAAAAGGAAACCCTGGAAGAACAGGAATTTAAAACCCTGCTTTCCGCGGGGGCCCAGTCTGCTAGTTGACGGAACGGGCGGCTCGTCCTATGCTTGATATATGGTGTTGAATAGAGCCGCCCGAAAAGAGGCCGATGCTCGGCTCGGCCAATTACGTCGTTCCGTAAATATTCATGTTTTTACCCATCGCTTCGAAGATAGCCTGTCCCGCGAAGTACGCCAGTTAGCCGAAGAACTGGCAGAAGTATCCAGCCGGATATCGGTTGAAATCAGTGATGCCTCTGAAAGTGGTGACCTGTTACGAAAATACAGACTGGATACTATCCCCGCACTGGTTCTTACCACAAAGGATGCTCCGGAAATCCGAATTTATGGTTTACCCCTCGTGTATGGTTTTGATTTTCTGTTAGATATTCTGCTTGGGTTAGGATCCAATGTAGAACCAAAGCATGAATTAGTAACCTTTCTACAAAATCACAGCGATCAAGCACCCCATGCTCCGGTTCCTGTTGATCTCCTGGTATCCCGATATCAGATAGTTTCCATAGAGGCTGCCGCCGCATTGTGGCGTCTTGTTAAGGCCGAAAAAGCTGGTTGGGGTACGAACCACTGCATAGCATCAATTCGTATCATCGAAGACTTTCCCTATTGGATACATCGTGTTAATGCTCTGCATCTGCCCTGTCTCTCTTTTGAATCGGGGGAAAATCTGCTGTGGCCCTTTGCTGATGAACTTATTGCAGAAAAGGCTCTCTTCGGGCATAAATAGGGTCACGGAGGATATCATGTTAACAAGCAAACAGCGGGGATACCTGTCTGGTTTAGCCGCCACCATTCAGCCTACGGTGATGATTGGTAAGGAAGGTCTTTCCGAAGGGGTTGTCCGGGCACTCGAACATGAATTAAACAATCGCGAATTGGTAAAACTTCGTTTTATTGCTTCTAAAGAAGATCGGCGGAGTTTCTCCGAACAGCTCGCTCAAGAAGTGCATGCAGAATTGGTTCGTGTTATTGGGAACGTAGCTATTTTTTATAAAATGGCTGAAGATGCCGAAAAACGTTCAATAAATCTGCCTTAATATTGGCAAGCAAATGAAACCTACCGCTCCATTTATTATGCTCATTAATTAAACAGCGCTCATATCTTAGTTTCAAGTATCTTGCGCTTTGAGGCCCTACCGGATACTATATAACCTAAGTATAATTAATGAGGTGTATGCTGTGAGACGATGGTCCACGTTTTTTATTACTATGTTTTCTGGTATGATCGTTGTCCTGTCTGTAAGCGGTCAGGAAATATTAACCGCAGAAAAGTACCTGGCCCAGGTTGCAGAAACCTATAGCGGTATTAAGGATTATAGTGCAAAAATAACAGTAAGTACCGGCAAGACAGATATGTATGGTACGATTATTTATAAGAATCCGAATCTGGTTCGTATCGATTTTACCAAACCGGAAGAACAAGTTATTGCCTATAATGGGGAAACACTGACGGTCTATCTCCCTGAATACCGGGCGGTATTAAGCCAGACAACCAGTGCCAGTGGAGGCACTTCCGGAGCAGGACTTGCATCAGCCCAGGGGTTGGGATTACTACGGAGAAATTACAATAGTGCCTATACCACCAGCCCCGATCCGGTTCCACTGGATCAGGGATCTTTAGAGCTTGTTATAAAATTAACTCTAACACGACGTACCGTATCGGAAGGCTTTCGTGAGCTTAAGATAAGTATACATCCGGAGACCAAACTGATACGGAGAATCGAAGGGGTAACCTTAGCAGGAGAAACAATTATTTTTAATTTTACTGATATTAAACTGAATCAGGGAATTGGAGAATCTCGCTTCGCCTATGATTCTCCCGCTTCAGCAAATGTGTATAACAATTTTCTTTTTAAAGAATCAGAATAGGGCGCCTCTAAAAACTGAAGTTTTTAGAAGTCCCCAAGAGGTAAAATAGGAGGCTGTTGTGGAATCTATTGGAGGACAGTTACGATCTGCTCGGGAAAGTAAGGGCATTACCTTTGAACAAATATATCGGGATACGAACATTCCCAAAAAATATCTGGAAGCTATGGAAGCTGAGGATTTTTCTCAGTTTCCGGGGGAAACCTATCTCTTAGGCTTTATGAGAAGTTATAGTGATTATTTAGGTTTAGATTCCAAGGATCTTATTTCTTTGTATAAATCTATAAAAATACAAGAACAACCAGTGCCAATGGAACAATTGCTTCGAGATCCGAAACCGGCAAATCGAATCCCCTTTATTATAGCATTAGTAGCTGTGGTGCTGATCATTGGAGGGGGACTCTTTTTTATATTTCGTCCAAAGCAAGATACGGTTGCAGCAGAACAAAAGGTACGTAAACCTGTTGAGTATACCCTATCTGGGGGAACCCTCGAAAAGCGATATTATATCGGTGACACTACAATTTTACAACTTGATACTCAAAAATATAAGATTGAAGTTAGCCAGATTACTGACCGGGTTGTACTAACCAGCCCAGTCGGTGATACTGCAGTAGAACTTGGTCAGGAAATTCCTCTTGATATTAATGCCGATGGAACGGCCGATGTGAAAATATTTGTTGCGGACCTGGTAAAAAATAAAAGCGATAAAGGTGTGGTTTTGCGCATGGCTATGGACAAGGCTGCTGGTTCTGAAATTGCTTCTACTGAGAATTCAACAGCCGCTGCTTCAACAGGCACCAACAACAGTACTGAAAATACGGTAACCACGTCTGTGGCCGAAGCTACCCCGAGCAATCCCGCTCCGGCAAATGCACCGGTTTTGCTTTCTTCTCCGAATCCCTATCCCTTTACCTTACAGGCCACATTTAAAGGGAACTGCCTCCTTCGTTGGGAAAGTGACCGAAAAGACCGGGATGAACGATACTTCCAGAAAGCGGATATTCTGAATGTTCAGGCTCAGAACGGAATTCGGCTCTGGCTTTCTAATGCCAGTGCAGTAAAATTCCAGGTCATCGGTGGCGGTAAAACGGTGGATGTCGAAATAGGATCGCCAGGGGAAGTTGTCGTTACCGATCTGAAATGGGTTAAAGATGACGATGGCCGCTATAAACTTACGACGGTTCGGCTTGATTAATGAATAAACGCTTTTATCTTGATCCCCATGGTTGTGCTAAAAACCAGGTCGATGGAGAAATCCTCATGTCAGTGCTGGCACAGTCTGGTTGGGAGGCCTGTGCCGAGGCAGAGGATGCAGATCTGGTTATAGTCAATTCCTGTGGTTTTATCGAAAGTGCAAAACGGGAATCTATAGAGGCGGTACTTTCCTATAAACAGCTCTATCCGCAAAAACGGGTGTTGTTAGCCGGCTGTCTTGCCCAGCGCTATGCCGATGAGCTTGCGGCGGAATTACAGGAAGCGGATGCCCTTTTTGGAAACACCGATTTATCCCGTATTGCGGAAGCCGCAGAACAGGCCATGTCAAGTTCCCATAAGGCGCTGGTGCCGCCTTTGGATAATACAGGAAAAACTGACTTTGCCCGTTGTTCCGATGACCGGCCCCTGCTTTCGCTTCCAGGTTCTGCCTATGTGAAAATTACTGAGGGCTGTGACAACCGCTGTACCTATTGTGCCATCCCTCTCATCCGGGGCAATCTTCGCAGCCGGAGCATAGATTCTGTCGTTGCTGAATGTTCAGGCCTCCTCAAGCGGGGAGTGAAAGAACTCTGCCTGATTGGTCAGGACCTGGGCTCTTATGGCAAAGACGGTGCCGCCGGAGCATTTGCAGCAGGCCAGTGCAGATTGGCGGAATTGCTTTCCGCTATTTCTGCGCTTCCCGGTGATTTCTGGGTGCGGCTTCTCTACATCCATCCTGATCATTTCCCCTTTGAAATCCTGCCCATCTGCAAAAGAGATTCCCGTATTCTGCCCTACTTTGATCTCCCCTTTCAGCATGCGTCAGAGCGAATCCTCAGGTTGATGAATCGGCGAGGCAATGCTGAAGCCTACCTAAATTTACTTACTACCATCCAGAAGGAACTGCCCGATGCGACCATTCGTTCCACCTTTCTGGTTGGTTTTCCCGGAGAAACCGACGAAGATATGCAGATCCTCCTGGATTTTCAACAGAGAGCGCAATTGGATTGGCTTGGGGTCTTTACCTATTCCCGTGAAGAGGATACTCCTGCCTATTCCATGAAGGGCCGGGTACCAAAAAAAGTTGCTGAAGGCCGGAAACGACAGATTGAAGCTGCCCAAATCCCTATAACTGAATCCCGCATGGATCGCTTTGTTGGCAGAACCTTACCAGTTCTCATAGAAGAGCGGGTCGAAAATGAAGATGGCCTGTATCTGGGCCGTACCCTTTGTCAGGCCCCTGAGGTAGATGGATCTACCGTACTTAGTGCGGACCAGAATCTTACCCCAGGAACTTTTGTATCTGCCAGAGTGTTTTCCCGGGCAGGCTTTGACCTAGATGCGGCCTTTCGCACCATGGGTTGAGTATTGATATGGAAAACTACCTTTCAGTGCTGAATCCGGAACAACGACAGGCGGTACTGCATTGGGGTAAGCCCCTTCTCATCCTGGCTGGAGCTGGTTCTGGAAAAACTCGGGTTATTACCACAAAAATTGCCTACCTTGTTCGGGAACGAGGGGTAGACCCACGCTCAATTCTTGCAGTTACCTTTACCAACAAAGCGGCCCGGGAAATGGCTGAACGGGCCCAACTTATCGATAGTCGGGCCGCCGAGGCAATGATACGGACATTCCATTCCTTTGGAGCCTGGTTTCTGAGACGTAACGGAGCACTTATCGGTCTGGACAGCAATTTTGTTATTTATGATGATGATGACACGGTAACCCTTCTTTCGAGTATCATGCCCAATACAACAAGGGCAGAGGCGGCAAAGGTCGCCCATCATATAGCCCGAGCAAAGGACTATTTTCTTACCCCCGATGACCCAGAACTGGCCTTAATTGATCATCGACCCCAATTCAGAAATATCTACAAGCTCTATGAAGAACGGCTTAAGGCGATTGGAAATGTAGACTTTGGTGATCTCATAAAAAAACCTGTAGAAATTCTGCGAGCCTTTCCTGAGGTAAGACAACGGTTCCAAGATCGTTTTCAAGTCATTTTAGTTGATGAATATCAGGATTCCAATGTAGCTCAATTTGAGCTTCTCAAGGAACTCTATACATCCCAAACGTATCTTTGTGTGGTTGGCGATGACGATCAGTCTATTTACCGGTTCCGGGGCGCCGAGGTCCGCAACATTTTGGAGTTCCCCGATCGTTTCTCCGAAACGGACATCATCCGCCTAGAGCGAAACTATCGTTCTACAGCCCCCATACTTGCGGTGGCGGGAGCTGTTGTCGACAACAACCAGGGACGGCTTGGCAAGACCCTACAGGCAGAGCGGGGGAATGGGAAATTGCCTACCCTGGTTTTTTTACCGGATCAGGAAACAGAGGCTTCATTTTGTGCAGAGCTTATCGAAAAATCCCTTCGTAGTCGAGGTGGGACCTATTCAGACTGGGCTATACTTTATCGAACCAATGCCCAATCTCTTACCTTTGAGACTGAATTATTACGCCGTCACATCCCTTATAAAGTAGTTGGCTCCTTAAAATTTTATGAACGGGAAGAAATTAAGGATGCCCTGGCACTCCTTTCTATTATGGTAAACCCCCGGGATGAGATTGCCTTTAAGCGGGTCATCAATAAACCTGCACGCGGTCTTGGTCAGGTTACGATTGATAAAATCATCGAAGCCGCTTCCCATGCGGAACCTGCTTCACGGGGAAATCTTTTGGAATCCTGCCGAAACATCTTGCCAGAACTTTCTAAAAAAGCCCGTAATGGCCTTGAGGGCTTTTTAAGGATTCTGGCGCAGAGCCGTTCGATGATCACTACCGAAGGGGATGTATGTAAGAACAGCAGTGTAGCATCAGACCGGCTCACCGCCGGGGATGGCCTTTCGGCGCTCATTGTCTATATTCTGGAAGCCAGCGGTATTGCTGAGTATCACGCAACAGAAGATGAAATTGCCGGGACTCAGCGCCTATCCAACTTACAGGAACTGGCTAATGCAGCGAGCCTCTATCCGGCTACAGAGGAAGGACTCGCGGAATTTCTTGAACATATTGAACTTGACCGTTCTCTGGAAAGCGGCGAAGAAAGTAACGATTCGGTTACCCTTATTACGGTTCATAACACCAAGGGACTCGAATTCCGTAAGGTTATTATTACCGGCCTTGAACAGGGAATCTTCCCTCGGGATGATAAACAAGATGAAGATCTGGAAGAAGAACGGAGGCTTTTTTACGTAGGGGTAACCCGGGCCAAGGATGAATTGTACCTAACCACCTGTGCGCTTCGCCGGATGTATGGCCGGGCCAGTTATAATCAGCCATCCCTCTTTCTGTCTGAAATCCCTTTGGACTATATAAAAATCCTAGGACAGATTCCCCGAGGGTTTAAATCGGGCCCAAAAAGTGCTTCCATTTGTGATCCGAGCCTTCATGGTGCAGGCCAACGCGATGCCGAAGACGGCAGATTGGGCCCTTATGCTCGACAGCTGCCGCGGGCCCCTCGGACTGTCTCTAGTGATGGCCTATGGCGGATCGGCGCTTCCCTCTTCCACGATGATTACGGCTATGGTCAGGTTGTCCGAATCTCCGAGGGGCCCGAAGGCCCCCTGATAGAGGCCCAGTTTGAAACAGGAAAACAGGTTCGCTTTTTGAGTAAATACCAGAGCGAACGCTTTATGAGGATTGAACGGGATGGATACTAGGTTACTGAATTATGTAGAACCCATTCGTCGGGCCAGGGGCGATTTTCTCTATACCTACCGGGGAAATCGACTGGTGGACCTCTGGAAGCAGGGCGGCAGGGCCATACTTGGCCACGGTAAAAGCCACCATCTGACCGGTCTCAAGGATACCCTTGCTCGTGGGGTATGGATGCCTGTGCCGCATCCCGGTATGCGCCACTTGGAAAAGGCGTTGCAAAAACTTTTCCCTGGCAAGGTCCTGCGCATATACCGTGGTCTTAACCGAACCTTAACGGTGGTTGGGAATTTTCTGGCGCAACAGATTACCTGGGAAGACATTCCAGACCCTGCCTATCCTGGCTTGCGACCAGCATGGAGCCGTTTCAGCAATCGTATTACCCTGTGGCGCCCCTGGATTGATACTGTAGGGGAGGTATCAAGCCTGAGGGCCCCCCACCTTCAGGACTATCACCAGGATATTATCGTCCCTCTGTTACCCCTGGCCTGGCCAGAGGAAGTAGCGGTGCTCATCCTCTCTGATTCGGTGGCACCTTTGTTTCCACCCAGTGAACTGCTTTCGCCGGTTTTTGCAGAATATGCACAACGGGCTGTATATGACTTACTACAAGCTATCGAACAGGCCCCGAAAGTGATGCTGCCAAAGACCCAACAAGCGCTTCTCAATTCATCAATATGGAAAGGTTCCAGTGTGTATTGGTATGTAGATGCATCTTTTGCTCAGAATGACTATGAAGGTCTGTTTCGGGAAGGCCTTCAGAAAGGTTTCCTCCTCCCCCCAATAGTAGAAGACCCCCTCATCTTGCCCTGGTCTCTCAGCCCGGGCCTGGATGTAAAACTGGCGCAGCTCTTGTCTTTTAATGCCGAAGCATAGATACTATAGCTATGGATAGTGGTCAGCTTATTTTTATCGTAAGCCGTCTTTTTTTGGGGGCCCTTGCATCCTTTTTTGCTATTATGCTGTGGGCAAAAATCAGAGATATCCCCTGGATGCTTATGGTTATTGGAACCATAGCCGCCTATGCTGAAACGGTCTATTCAATCCTGAACACCCTGGGAATTACTGATGGTTTTGAAACAAAAATAGGTTCTGTACCGGTGGCTGCTATCGTCTTGCCAAACCTGCCAACAATTTTTTATAGTATGGCATTCCTGGTGATGATTATTAAAAAATCCCGGCATCGGTAGATGCTGGACAGTGTAACGTGGAGGTTATAACATGGTTGCATTAATTGTAGGTATTGTAGCAATTGCCTTTGCAGTACTGGCTGTTATTCCTGTAGGTCTAGCCTGGTGGCAGGATGTTCTGCTCTTTTTACGGGGTGCTATCCCTGTAATGGCTGTTCTTATCGGTCTATTAGCTGTATTTATTGGTATAGCGGATATCAAAGACCAGATTGAAGCAAAAAAAGAAGAGGCTGAAGAAAAAGCAAAAGCCGATGCCTCTGCTGAATCTAAATAATTACGGGGTACCTCTAGGATACGGGCAGTTTTGTGAGGTTCCCTGGTTTAGTGGATGCTCTCAAGGTCCTATCTTGACATTGATCTCATATTATGGGATTATTCGACATTGCCCCGTATACAGGACTATCCGCGCGATGCCCAAGCTGGGTAGTCTATAAATCCGTGGTTGGAAAACCCTTTTAAAGGTACGATATGAAGACTGTGTTCGTTAAACCCGCTGAAGCGGAGCGTAAATGGTATGTAATCGATGCGGAAGGTAAGGTTCTTGGCCGTGTAGCCGCCAAGGTAGCATCGATTCTTCGAGGTAAAACAAAAGCGACCTTTGCACCTCATCAGGAAATTGGTGATTATGTGGTAGTTATCAATGCCGATAAGGTAATCGTAACCGGCAGAAAAACCACTCAGAAGATGTACTATCACCATACTGGTTATCCTGGTGGTATGAAGTCGACCAATTTTGAGAGTTTGATTGCCCGCCATCCCGCAGATCCGCTGGAACTGGCAATTAAGGGTATGCTTCCCAAGGGCCCTCTTGGCCGGAAGCTGTTTAAAAACGTTAAGGTTTATGCGGGTGCCAATCACCCCCATGCGGCCCAGAATCCGCAGGTTATTGAACTCTAAGCGAGAGGTAGCAAGGTGATTAAGAATCTCGGTATTGGAACCGGAAGAAGAAAGACCGCTGTAGCCCGGGTGTTTGTTCGGGATGGTAGCGGCAAAATTGTGGTAAATGGTAAGGAACTGAACCAATATTTCACACTCAGTGAACATGCCCTGATGGTTCGTCAACCATTAATGGTAACCGCCAGTGAAAATAAGTATGATATTTTGATTAACGTGTATGGCGGCGGCCCGAATGGTCAGGCTGGTGCATGCCGACATGGGCTTGCCCGGGCTCTGTGCCAGGTAGATCATACCAATTATACTTCCCTGCGGACTAACGGATACCTTACCCGGGATCCCCGTATGGTCGAACGAAAGAAGTACGGTCAGGCTGGTGCCCGCCGGCGCTTCCAGTTCTCCAAGCGTTAATGTACTCTGGCGAACCTGCCGGTTCGTCCACTACTATGACGGTTACTTCCGTCAAACCAGGAGCCGATGCGGATTTACTCAAAATTGGGTTGTCTGACGGCTCTTTGTTTTTTATACGCCTTAGTTATCTTCCCCAAACGATTAAGGGCCGCGTATCGTTATACATATCCCACAGTTCTTGCAGCAACCTGGATCTCACCGATGAGGATTACCGGTCTCTCTCTTTTGCTTCTGAATGTGTACGGGTTGAACGAAAGGCCTTACAATTGATAAACCGGGCTGAACAGACCCGTTTGGGGTTGATGCAGAAGCTTTTGCACAAACAGTACTCAGAACAGACTGTTAAGATTGTGCTGGATAGGTTAGAGGCGCTTCTGTTTGTGGATGATAAACGATTTGCGAAAGCCTGGATACAAAGCCGGTTGAGACATTCAGGATCAAAAAGTGCTTCACAACTTGTTTATGGGCTTTTAAAACGTGGTGTGGATAGCCGCATTGCAACAGTACTGGTTAGAGAGCTGTATCCCCCTGAATTAGAAAAAAAAGCAATACAGCAGTTTATCGAAAAAAAGCATCTTTTACTTGATCATTTAACTCCCTTTGAACTCAAGCAGATACTGCTTAAAGCTCAATTTTCGAAAAGAGCTATTTTACTCTATTTAGAAGACCGTTAATATACAAAAGCATAAAAAAGTGGTATAATAGTATATCCGTTGCGTTGACTATATGGATTTTATAGATATAATTTAAGTATTGGACTTAATGGAATTAGCTGTAGGCTGTCCCGGGTATTTTTATAAGATAAGGAAGCTGATATGGCAAAAAATGACAGAAAGATACGAATATTTTCTGCACTTGAAGTAGCAAATATTTGCGGGGTTGTCAATCAGACTGCGATAAATTGGATTCGAAATGGCTATTTAAAAGCCTTTACTACCCCTGGTGGCCAGTACCGTGTCTATGCGGAGGACCTTAAGTCCTTCCTCGATGAACGGGGAATGCGCATTCCCGATGAATTAAGTGCTCTCATGCAGGATGAGGTAGAGTGGAAATCAGTTCTTATTGTAGATGATGATAAGGACTTAAATGATTTAATGAAAAAATATCTTGAAAAAAAGCTAGGAGATTATATCGTATACCAAGCCTTTGATGGCTTTGAGGCAGGAAAGGCCCTGGCAGATTACCGTCCTGGTTTTATCTTTTTAGATATCGACTTGCCTGGAATAGATGGTCATAAACTGTGTCGGAAAATAAAGGAAGATCCCACCTTCGGAAAACCCTTTGTTATTGCCATGACTGGACTTGATATTCCCGAAGAAAAGCGTGCTATTTTAGATGAAGGAGCTGATGCGTTTTTCGGAAAACCCCTCGATTTTGATCAAGTTTTAACAACAATACATGAACTTTCTATCAAGCTTACCGCGGGTATCCATGAATAATTCAAATTTTGTAGTTCTTCTTGTTGAAGATGATGATGATATCCGCCTTTCTTTACGGGACTATCTGAAAGCAAAGGGATTTACCGTTCTTGTTTCTTCTGATGGTGTAGGGGCAATTAAAATATTACTAGATGCTAAGGTTGATGTGATTGTATCCGATTATCGTATGGATATTTTAGGTGGTGACTACTGGGTTCGGTTTCTTAAGACTTTTTGTCCAAACATCGATGTGATTATTACCTCAGGGTATCTTCGTCAGGAATATACAATCCCCTATCCGGTATTGTATAAACCCTTTGACTATGCTGAAATTGCTGCCATGCTTACGGAAATTCGAGATAAAAAGCAGAAAGGATAATACCCGTGTCTTTGGATGATGCGCTTCCTAAAGAAGCTGTTCTGGTCCAGGTATATGGTATTGTCCAGGGGGTTGGTTTCCGTTATGCAGCCCAGGCTCAAGCTCGAAAATTGGGTGTTGTTGGATGGGTCAAAAATTGCCATGATGGATCTGTAGAGGTCTATGCAGAAGGAAATCCTGCAAAGCTTTCGAAATTAATATCCTGGTTGCATCATGGTCCCCCTGCTGCAACGGTCGACCGTGTACAACTAACACGGGTTCGTCCTATAGGGAGTTTTCACCGCTTTTCTATTGAATACTGACCGAATTCTTGACAGGCGGTCAATCTTTTTGGTATAGTTACGCTACCTTCTGCCCCCTGGAGCGGCCGTCGTATAACGGCATTACCCGAGCTTCCCAAGCTCGTGACGCGGGTTCGACTCCCGTCGGCCGCTCCAGGGGGCGGTGTTTTATGACGGGTACTCTAGGTTTTCCGATAAGGGATGTTTGAGCACATCCAGGAAACGGAGCGCCTCCCACCGTGCCATATCCAGATTATGGTCTCGCCAGTTGCCACATTCAGCCGCCGACGCCCCCGGAATTTCATCAACATATGACGCAATCCATTGGTACATCTCGGTTATGACAGACAAGACATCGAGGGATGAAAGATTCCCTTCGAGGATGACATAGAAGCCGGTTCTGCAGCCCATGGGGCCAAAATAAACAATCCGGCTTCCCCATTGGGGATGGGATCGAAGAAAGGTGGCGCCCAAGTGTTCTATAGTGTGGGATGTGGGGACATCTAATACGGGTTCACGGTTGGGTTCTTTCATACGAATGTCAAAGGTGGTGAGAACTGTGTTACCGAAGCGATCTTTCCGGGATACAAAGATACCCCGTTTCATACGGATATGATCTACGGTAAAGCTGGCTATTTTTTTCATCAATGCCTCCTGTTGGTTACTTCATGTTGCTGGTTTTTATAGGTTCTGTACAAGTTCCATGACAATTTCACTAGAATTCCGAGCTGCAAGGGGAAGAAACTCATCGAATTTCATGGGAGATTCCTGGCCTGCTATGTCTGAGAGAGATCTGAGGACTAGAAAGGGGACATGAAACAGGGTACAACAATGAGCAATAGCGGCGCCTTCCATTTCTACAGCCTTAACGTGAGGAAAGGTTTTTCGCATTTGCTCGATTTTTTGTTGTTCATGCATGAAGATATCTCCTGAACTGATAATACCCTTTTCATAGTTCAGTGATGATGGGAGTTTTCTCGTTTGTTTCAGGCTTACTATGGCTTTTTCAGCCAGCATTTGCAGTGTTTTGTCTGTAGTGAAAATCTGGGGTTGGCCTGGTATTTGACCGGGCAGGTAGCCAAAGGCGGTTACATCCACATCGTGATACATGAGTCCTTCAGAAATGACTACATCGCCGAAATGCAGGTTTGGAGCTATCCCCCCTGCGGAACCTGTGTTGATGAGGGCTGTGGGTTGGAACGATTGCAGCATAAGAGCACAGCCAATGGCGGCCTGGACTTTGCCGATACCACATTGGAGTAATACTACATCTTTGTTAGCCAGGATTCCTTGGTAGTAGGTAAATGGTCCTATTGTTTTTTTCTGTATTATATTCAGAGCTGAACTAAGGATTTCTACTTCTGCTTCCATGGCACCAATTATTCCAATCATCCTGAGCTCCTTGGGGGTGAGTATATTGGGAAACTGTATAAAACAGATATATTATACCAGTTATACAAAGACCCTTCCAGTATAGCAAAAAGAGTAAGAAGGGACGAGATGGGCTCATATAGGGCCGCTAATCTGGGCCCCATTGGTAAACCAGCGAACTACACCAACCTTATTTTTCTTATTATTATAAATCATACCTCCATTCCAATATTCCAGAGCTGCAATAAGGCTGTTTCCGCCATCATCTGCATCACTATGGGGACCTCGATAGTTTGCCATACTGAGAAATGTATCAAAATCCTCCCGATAGAGAGCTTCTTGGCGTTTCCGATAATATTCGTTCCATGCTTCCAGATTGGTGAAACCTTCTCCTTCATCTTCCACGATGAAACGAACCCGCTTCCGCAGGTCATACCAAACCTTAAGTTTCTTTGAAGGGTCCTTTTTATTGCCATGTTTTATGCCATTTTTAATGATTTCTGATAGTTGTTGTTCTAATAAATTCCCTTCTTTAAATTCTTCTGGACAATTTTGCAGGATGAATGCGGTATACTCACGAATACGATGGTAGTCACTGGGAAATTCAACATAGCGCATGCCCTGAGCGTCAAAAAGCTCGTTGTTTTCATCTACAATGAGTTTTCGTATAATTAGTTGATGCATGGTAAATTACCTTTATTTGAAAGTATAACCGTTATAAACCATAACAAGTTTTAATAAATACGTTTTCAAAGGTCCCCTTTTTAATATGGTGGATTGGTTTCCGTGAGGATGGGGAGTATGTTTGCCATTGAAAGTACCTTTCTTGGAGTTCCCTGTATGCCTGAGAAGGTCATGGTAATTCCCTTAGCTTTGGCAGCTTGGAGTGTTTTAATGATAGTTCCTACCCCTGAGCTGTCCAAATAGCTCACCCTCGAAAAGTCTATATGAAAGCGATTAAGTGGCTGCTGTAAAATCTGCAATGTCTTTGACAGCAGTTCCGGTGCGGAGTACAAGTCTAGATCTCCGCTGATTTCTAACGCATACCAGCCATAATTAGGATTGTTCATATCTATCATTTCCATGGCTCTACTAAAAAGTGTGATAATGAAAAAACTATAAAAGAACTATGAGAAAATGATAAATTCGAATTCCTTTAATAGTTATTTAACACAGTTGTGGGATAGTTTGCTTGCTATGAAAACTTTAGAAGCCAAGGGAACCTTGCTTTCCCAAATAAATCCACAGAAACGGTACTCCAACTCGATTCTCACCATAGCAAATTATCTGTGGTATGTATCGGAATCGGCCAAGGTGCTTGAATTGACCGATGAATTATTATTGTTTCCTGAAGTTTCCGTTTTTGCAGTAATTGATAAAAATGGCAAATATCTGGGTTTGGTTGAACGGGATGAACTTTTTACTTTAGTGGGGAAACCCTTTGGAAGAGAGGTGCTTCAACGAAGCCTAATTAAAGAATTGATGCAATCAATTAACCCCTTCGATGCAAGATTGCACTTTCTTACTGTGGCGCAATATTTGCATCAAATGGATGAAGGAACTTCCTCTAAAACAGACGATGGAATCCCAAGAGATAAGATCACCCGGTTTTTTCCACTCGTAAATGAATATGGACAATTTCAAGGGATTTTTTCTCGTTATGATCTGCATGAGTATCTAGCTACAATTACGAGAAATGATATTGAACTAGCTGGTACCATTCAGGATCGGCTCTTATCGAATAAGTTTTTACAAAAAGATACTTATTCAATTATCGGCTGGTCCCGTTCTGCAAAAGGTGTTGGCGGTGATTTTTATTATGTTCAAGAAATTTATAAAGAGATGCTATTTGCGACCCTCTGTGATGTTTCCGGAAAAGGAGTGTCTGCTTCATTAATAGTATCAATGCTTTGGGGGATGTTAAAAACCTACGATTTTAGACGGGGCTTACGCGATCTTATCGTTACAATCAATAAAGCAATTGTATCAACATTCCATATGGAAAAATACCTTACTGGATTTTTTATGTTCTTTGATCAAGAGCATTCAAAACTGCTATGTGCAGATATGGGCCATTCTCATGTCTATTTAATTCGTAATAATGATATAAGAGCTTTAAAGGGGCGTCTGCTAAACCTTCCTATAGGTATAGATTTGGAGATTGCTCCTTCGCTTATGGGAATCACTTTACAAAAGGGAGATCGTCTTTTTATTTATACCGATGGTATAACAGAACAAGTTAATGGATCTGGCGAAGAATTTGGAGAAGAACGATTAAAGACCTTTTTACGTACCTTGCCAGCTAATGAACAACAGATAACCAACGTACTGATCGAACAGATTGATCAATTTAGGGAAGGCGTCCCTCAGCAGGATGATATGTCGTTTCTTTTATTCACCTATACGGCTTGATCTCATTTGTTGAGTTTTGTGCAAAAGTCCAGATCCCCAAACGGTAGTTCTGTTTCGTCCTCGTTGTTTTGATTGATATAGAGCTTGATCTGCCCGTTGTATTAGTGCATCTGAATCCAATTGTTCTGAACCGTCATAAATAGCAACACCAAGGCTAATGGTAACCTGTGGTAGATTTTGTTCCCATGGGATGTTCAATGAGGCTACTGCCGTTCGAAGCCGCTCAGCAACAATCCATGCCGACGCGCGATTCGTTTCTGGAAGTAAAATGGTAAATTCCTCACCACCAAAACGAGATGGAATATCTTGGCTTCTTAGGTTCTTTTGAATAACACCCGCAAGATGTTCCAAAACAGCATCACCTGCAAGATGTCCATAGGTATCATTAAAATGTTTGAATTTATCTACATCCATAATGATAAGTGCAAAGGGTTGGTGAAGCCGGTTCGAGCGTGCCATTTCATCTTTTAGTCGAACTATAAAGAATCCATGATTGTACAGACCTGTTTTCCCATCTCGAACTGAATATTGATAATGAATATAATTTTGTATAGCCAGGCTGGTAAAGGACATAAGTTTATCTAAAAAGGATAATTCATGAAGTGCGTACTGTTCTTCAAGTAGTTTAGGGCCAATAAGAATGAGTCCATATAGACCTGATGGCCCTAAGATTGGGATTACAAGATCAGGTTTTTGTTGTTTCATTGGCTCAGTAACCGATGGATTGTTGAGTTGGTATTCCAACAAATCAAAACTAATTGGCTGGGAATATTGTTTAAAAAAGCTTTCAAAGGGTGATAAATCTTCTAGTTGTAAAGGTGTTTCAAAGGTCTTAAAATTTTGATACCCCCGGATGACCAAATCCTTGTGGTTGCTAGATGGTCTCCAGAGGAAGATGAGGAAAGATGGTAAAAAACGATCAGATATTTCTTTTACTGTACTTTCTAAAATTTCATCTATGGTTTTGCTATTTAGAATTGTTTTTGCCGCATTGATAATTGCCTCATAATTACGAATGTCCTTTTTAAGTATATCTATATAATGAAATACACCCAGTTCCTGAAGCTGATTGTATTGACTTAATACTTTGGGATTTTTCAGGAATTCATCCGTATCCTGCATAAGCCTTACCTAAGTGAGAGAGAAATTATCGGCTACGGTTCTACGCCAGGGGGCCCGTTTTTCCTTATCTTCCCATTGGATAATTCGTTTTATTACAAAATGATCAGTATCTTGAGGATTGGGAAATTGGATCACACCAAAACGACCGCCCCCAATGTAGGTGAGGCTTTCACCTTCCTGTAAAGATTCCCGATCGGAAAGCTTCCTGAGAACACAATCGAAATGGATAGGTGTTCCTGTTGCTGGATCGCTTAAGGCGCTCGATAGATCATTGACTGGTTTCCCACAATAGGGACACTCTGATCGAGGAAGCTGGTTCTGCCCTAATTTGGGTGGAATCCATTGGGGTCGGTCGATGAGGGTCCCCTTTTGTTTATCAAAACGAGGTTTTTCTACTGTCTTTTGCTGGCCCTTCTGAGGGCTTCTTTCTTTATTATGCTGCCGATCCTTGAATTTATTTTTACGGCGGTTATATCCATCTCTGCCGTTTTCTACCATGAACTGCTCCTCTGCTTTGTTCTTCCAATAGTTCTTCGCTGAGAACCTGGGCGATTCTCTGTATAGCACCAGCTAAGTACAAATCATCATTAATAAGCTTTTTAAGTTCTTCCAGTTTTTGTCTGTTCTGGTGGTTCTCAGTTTGAACCATCATAATACACGCTCCATAAAGGCTGAGGCAAGATGGTGAATACCCTGGGATCCAATAAATATAATATCAAAGCGAAGGGTCATACAGTTATATTCTCGATGGGTTGCAAGGAAAAACTTAGCCGTTTTAATGATTCTTTGCTGTTTTTGTTGATTCACCGCATACTCAAGATTTTCCATGCCAAAGTAGGACCAGGCTTTAACTTCGATAAAAACCAGAGTATCCTGTTCCCGGGCTATGATATCAATTTCACCTAGATTACTACGAAAATTACGGTCGATAATTTCATAGCCCTGTGCTGTTAGATACGCCGCAGCCCGGTCTTCTCCATTCTGGCCTTTTTTCTTGTTATTCACGGCCTTTGGCTAATTCTTTGGGATCAATTGCTCGGGCAATGAACATGCTCTTTTCCTGCAGCAGGTTGATGATTTCGCCCTCATCATTATTAAAAGCATTACCAAACTCATCGACCAGAATCCTGATTTTTGGTCGCAGCGGAGCTTCGCTATGTCCCTCTATGACCCGAGCAATAGCCCCTGTATTCAGTAATACGATGGATCCAATCGGGTAAATCCCCATAGTTTTTATGAAGGCCTTAAGAACCTCTGGATCAAAACGTCTTGCATTATCTGAAAGTAAATTCTTCATTGCCTGATACCCGATCATGGAATTACGATAAGGTTTTTCGCTTACCATGGCTTCAAAGGCATCTGCTACACTGACAATACGAGCTCCAAGATCAATGGCCTCACCAGCTAGCCGACGAGGATAACCTTCACCATCCCACCTTTCGTGGTGCTGGAGTGCGATGACGCCCACTTCTTCAGGATACAGAAGCTCTTTGCAAATCATCTTATAAGCATACAATGGGTGTGCTTGAATTCGAGAGATCTCAGTCTCCGATAGGCCGCCTTTTTTTTCAACGATGTCCTTGGGCAGTTTCAACATGCCAATATCGTGCATGAGGGCACCAGTGGTTACCTGAAGTATTTTATGGTTCGGCATCTTTTGTTCCATAGCTATAAGTGTAGAAAGAATTGCCGTGTTTACTGAACTTTTCGCAAGGGGATAATTAGTAACCTCCCCACCCAAAATGTATCCCACAATCTGGTCCCGGTGTTCCCGGACCGCCTGGAGTAGTCTTCCTGCAATTCCGTCGATACTACGGCTTTCGACAGAAAGCCCCTCGGCAATATTCTGAAACAAAGCATCCAGTTTGTTGATAAGGTCTGTGTAGGTACGGTAGCTTGGGGCGTTATCTATAACCGATGGCAGAGAAATGAGGCTTATGGGAGCTTCCGGTGTTATGCTCTGGCTGTTAGCACTCGATGTAGCTTCTGGGCGGTCCTTTGGTGTTGATACATTTTCAGAAATTGTGACTCCTTCTGTTTGTACACTGTCAATGCCCCACTTTATAAGCCGGTCAATATCCTTTTTCTTTACCGGGATTCCCGCGGGGACAAAAAGGTTGTTATCCTGGATATATACCGGTTCAGTAAAAACTTGTCCTGGTCGCAATGCTGTAACTGCTATTTTTCTCACGATAGTTCCTCGTTTTTAATGATTGCAAATACTTTCGCTACAAGCTCCCAGCACCAGGGAGGAATATAGTCTCCAACAGACATTTGATCTGTTAACATAGCCGCCAGGTTGGCATCTTCAATTATAGCTATACCAGCTTTTTCAGCAAGTTCTATAATATGATCTGCGGTTTTTCCTTTTCCCGAAGCTATAATCCGGGGGGCATAATCTCTGTCGATGTATTGTAATGCACTCGCCCGTTTTATTTCCATATTATAGACCCTTTATGCTTGGATTTCAAAGCTGGTATACCCAGTCTCTCGAAATTCTGAAAAAGATTCCGATTTTTCAAAGCTGATACTTACAGTATCGGAAACAGATGTAAGAGCATTAACCAGCGTTTCGGAATTCTTGGGAGGAGGATAGACTCGTAGGTTAAGTGCCAATCCTCCAGCATCATTTTTAAGAGCCTGTACATACCATTGATGCTTTTGAGTGACCGCTTCTATAACAAGCTGTGGCACATCCACAATTCCCCCAGGTCTATCAATACAAAAAAGTCTCAGGGTACCCTGCAAAACAAATGAAGCTTCTGAAAATTGAAAGGGAATAACGAGATAATGTTGGTTATTACGATCTGTCAAACGGTTGAGAAAGTCTATGGCAGGATGGGTTCTACTGGCTTCGCTGAAATAGAGAGCTGTCTGGCCTGGGGTGAGTGGTAGTTCCTGATGTTGTTCTGATTCTGAAGGCTCTATTTCATGGTTTGTATCTTTTAGAGATGTTTTATATTGATGAACCGCTGGGCTCTTATGATTTGTCCCTTTTGCTTGTGTTTCACCTTTCGTATAGGTGGTGAATAATCGCGCTACTTGTCCTAAGGTTTCATCTGACAGCTTTAATCCTTTGGATAAAGCAAGGATCGTGCTGAAAAGACCTGCTTCCTGGTACTGTAAGGGAAGTTTAAGTACCTGCTTCATGTTCTGTTCAAGGGTTTCCTTCTTCAGGGGTAACTGGAAGGACAAGGCGTAACGAAGAGCTGATAGGTTCAGTTTCGTAGCTGCTATATGAAGTTTTTGGGCAAGTTCTTGAATCTCTAAGGTGTTTTGTGTTTTACAAAGTACATCATGCGCGAAATTAACCTGTGAACGGGTATGGTCCGTTGTTTTTAAAGGCTTTTCAGAAAAAAACGAATCTGATGGCAGAGACCGAAGGAGAGACGGCCTAGTACCATCAGATTTCTCGCTTTTCATAGGCCGTACACTTAGGCCTGGGCGCTTTCCTGGCCGGTTGCAGCCTCGTGGGGCTTCTTGGAAATAAGCTCCTTAATCTTGGCAGCCTTACCAATCTTGTCCCGAATGTAGTAGAGCTTAGCCCGGCGAACCTTACCAGGCCGCATAAGCTCAACCTTTACAACCCGGGGGGAGTGCAGGGGGAATACCCGTTCAACTCCAACTCCGTAGGAGTTTTTCCGTACGGTGAAGGTCTTCCCGATACGGGAATTCTTCATGGCGATAACCAGTCCCTCATAGGCCTGGATCCGTTCGGTTTTGCCTTCGACAATCTTGAAATGGACTTTTACGGTATCCCCTACCTTGAATTCATCCAGCTCGCTCTTCATCTGAGCAGCTTCGATAGCTTTAATTTCGTTCATCTGTATCCCCTTGACTGTGCAGAACCTGGTCCTGCAATTCAGCTATAAGTTTTCGTGTCTCAGCAGAAAAACAACCAGCTTTCAGCCCCTTTTCAATTAAATCGGGCCGGACGTTTAGGGTCTTTTCGATCCGTTTCTTTAAACGCCACTGACGTATCTGCTCGTGATGCCCCGAAAGCAACACCTCCGGGACCCGTACTGTATCATAAATCTCCGGTCTTGTATACTGGGGATACTCAAGAAGTCCATCGGAAAAACTCTCTTCTTCGAGGGATTCTGCAGAAATGACCCCATCTATAAGCCGGTAGGTTGCATCTATCAATACCAGGGCTGATACTTCCCCTGAGGAAAGGATGTAATCGCCAATGGAAATTTCGTCATCCACATAGGAATCGATAATCCGCTGGTCAATTCCTTCATATCGGCCGCAGAGGAGTATCAATTCATCCTCTGCAGCAAGTTCTCGGGCCAGGTCCTGATTAAAGAGCCTTCCCGAAGGGGAAAGGTAAATGACCCTTCTCCGTTTTTGTTGCAAGTGGGCGGGCTCGGAGCATGCAGTTCCAAAGTTTATAGCAGCTTGTTTTTTTACCGCTCCGGCTGATTCTAAAGCCCTGCCTATAGGCTCGGGAAGCATCAGCATCCCCGCTCCACCCCCATAGGGGGCATCATCGCATTTGTGATGTTTATCTGTGGCATAATCCCTGATATTGATGGATCTATATTGGATAACTCCACGTTTGATAGCCTTGGCCATTATGGAGGTATTAAAAAAGGTGTCCACAATTTCAGGGAACAGGGTAAGTACGGTGTACTTCACTCCAGAATCCACCCTTCTTTGAGCACCACCGTTCCGCCAGCAATATCAATTCTCTCGATAAACTCATTTCTGAAGGGGATAAACCGGTGCTCCCCTTGAGTTGTTGCAATTTCCATGAGCTGTCCGCCACCGCCCTCTACCACATCAGTAACGGTACCAACCACGGGACCGGACACTACATGCAGATGTACCGCCAGGCCCCGGAGGTCTTCGATATAATATTCATTCTCTGCGAGCGGCGCCGCATTAACTCGATGTACCAGGATTTCACCGCCCTGCAAAGCCTTTGCAGCTTCGGGGCTGTCATACCCTTTAAATTTAATGATAAATGAACTGGGAGCTTGTCCAGTAGCTTCAATGATCAGGGATTTTTCCTGGGTGCCAAGGCGGACCGTTACCTGCTTTAATTGTTCAAAGTGACTGCTGTCTCCTGACGGCAGGCGAACTTTGACATAGCCCTTTATCCCAAAGGGCTGTCCAATAATTCCGGTAATAAAACGATCGGTCACACCTGTAATCCGTCAGTCCAGTATTTCCAGAACAGTTCGCTTGCCGGTGGTGACTGTGGCGGCCTGCAGAATGGTTCGGATTGCCTTAGCAATTCGTCCCTGCTTGCCAATGACCTTACCGATATCTTCCGGAGCCACACGGAGTTCCAGAATGGTACTTTTTTCACCTTCAATCACATTCACCTGCACTGCGGAAGGATCATCAACAAGACTTTTCGCAATATATTCAACAAGATCCTTTTCCATAAATGCTCCTTTTCCCTATTAGAAGGTGAAGTTGCTGTTATTCAGGATCTTGCGAACCGTATCGGTTGGCTGCGCACCCTTGCTGAGCCAGGATTTTACTTTTTCTGCATCAAAAGAAACCTGGGAACCCTCAGCTGCAATGGGGTGATAGATTCCTACTTCATCGATGGTTTTGCCATCCCGGGGAGCTCGAGAATCCATAATAACAATCCGGTAGTAGGGCCGTTTCTTGGTTCCGAACTTCTTTAGTCGAATGCGTGCACTCAAAGGTATCCTCCTCAAATTCTTCCCATTGGGGAATGCCCGTTTCTGTACTTATGCGTCGGCGGGAATGCGGGCAAAACAAGCCCGTCGGCGCGGTTGCGCTGAATTGGGGGCGCGTAAGCCTTATATGTACAGGAAAATCGCCCTTTAGTCAACGGTCAGAGCCTCGGTTTACAGCGGGCACCTCTACAGGCCGCCGCACATAACGCCGGGGTGCTTTATTTAAAAGCCGCCGCGCTTACAGGCCGCCGCGCCCGCCCATCCCGCCCATTCTGCTCATCATCGCCTGGGCTGCCTTTGGATTCTTCCCCAATTTGGCCATTTTTTTCATCATGGTCCGCATCTTTTCGAATTTTTTAAGGAGCCGGGCGACCTCAGCGACTGATGTTCCCGATCCCCGAGCAATGCGGGCGCGGCGGGACGGCCCAATGATCAGGTAGTTTTCCCGTTCCTTTTTGGTCATGGAACAGATGATCGCTTCTTGGGTTTTCATGTCCGCCTTGTTAAGGTCCTCTTCCGAAATTTGACCTGCCATGCCGGGGAGCATTTCCAGCATGGACTGGAGGGAGCCCATTTTTTTTACCGCCCGGAGCTGGTCGAGCCAGTCCTGGAGGGTAAAGTCCTCGGAGAGCATCTTTTTCTGAAGGGCGGCGGCCTCTTCCTGGTTCACCACCTGCTGGGCCTTTTCTACGAGGCTTACAATATCCCCCATGCCGAGGATGCGGCTTGCAACCCGGTCCGGGTAAAAGGGTTCGAAGTCTTCGGGCTTTTCGCCAACACCGACAAATTTTAAGGGTTTGCCGGTGATGGTTTTCAGGGAAAGGGCGGCGCCGCCACGGGTATCGGAGTCGAACTTGGTAAGGATTACCCCGGTAAGGCCGATCTGTTCATCAAAAGCCTTGGCTATATCCACCGCAGACTGGCCGGTCATGGCATCGGCTACGAGGAGTAATTCATCGGGTTTCGCCGCATCCCGAAGCCGGACGAGTTCGGTCATCATTTCCTGGTCAATCTGGAGCCGGCCTGTGGTATCGACGATGATGGTGTCGTAGAGGTTTTTCCGGGCCGTTTCCAGGGCCCCCTTATAGACCTTAACCGGATCCTTAGCGCCCTCTTCTTTATATACGGGAACCCCAATCTGGGATCCTAATACAGAAAGCTGTTCTATAGCGGCGGGGCGGATGAGGTCGCAGGCAACGAGAAGGACCTTTCGGCCTTCCTTTTTAAGCCTCAAAGCCAGCTTGGCAGAACTCGTGGTTTTACCGGAACCCTGCAAACCAAGCATCAGGATCACCGACTGGGTGTCGGGGCCCTTCAGGTTCAGGTCCTGTTTCGCATCCCCTAAAAAGGCGACCAGTTTATCATGGACAATCTTGATGAACTGCTGGCCCGGGTCTACGGAACGGAGTACCCGTTCACCCTTGGCTTCTTCTATGGTGGAGTTGACAAAGCGCCGAACCACCCGGAGGTTTACATCGGCCTCGAGGAGGGCCATTTTAATGGCTTCTACGGCGTCTTCTATGTTTTTTTCGGTGATGGTAGCCTTGCCGTTGATGGTGCGCAGGGCATCCTGAATTTTTCCGGTCAGTTTCTCAAGCATACTGTTATCCCAGGTCCTTTATAAAGGCATGTAAGAATTCTAGAGGGGTTATTTCCCGGTTCAAAATCCGGTAAAGCCCCAAGGATATGGGCATTTTCAGGTTGTGCTGTTCTGCGAGCATTTTCACATATTTAGCCGCAACCACCCCTTCGGGCAGGTAGCCCACTTCACTGATGCGGGTAATGAGGTCATCCAGACTGCTGTAGGGCTTCAGGATATCCTTTTCGATGATTTCCCGGCCGAAGCGGCGGTTTCTGCCGAATATGGACCGGCAGGTTACATCCAGGTCGCCGACGCCGGAAATGGAGGTAAAGGTTTCTGGATGAGTTGCTCCCATGGCCCGGCCCAGGGTCTGGATTTCATTGAGCCCCGCCGCAAGCAGGAGGGACTCGGTCCCGTCGCCGAAAATGTCTTCCATGCCCCGTTCCGCGGCGCTGGTTTTAAGGGCGTCCAGCATACCAAAGGCGATGGCGATGACGTTTTTCGAGGCCGCCGCTACCTGCACACCCCGGACATCAAAGGAAGAGAAGACGAGAAGCCGGTTGGTTTTTAAGAGGTCCCGGAAATGGATCGACTGTTTCGCGCTTTCACTGGCGGCGATGAGCCCCGTGATTTTGCCCCGGGATACTTCTTCTGCATGGCTGGGGCCGGCAATATACACTAAGGATTGGCGGTAAAAGCCGGGAAGGTAGTCTTCCAGGGTTTCGAGAATGAGCCGGGGGCCCTTGGCGGTCGGAATGAAGCCCTTGGTAATGACTCCGATGGCGGTTTCGCCTTCCCGAATGGAGGGAACAGACAGAATTTTTTTAACCGAATCCAAAAGGTATAGGGATGGGCTGGCGAGAATGAGAAATTCCTTGCCGTCGGCGGTTTCTGCAGAGTCCGTGTAGGCCCGAAGATTTTCAGGCAGTACCACATCGGGTAAATAGCGGGAATTAATGTGGCGGAGGTTGATATCCTCAGCGGTCTCCTTTTCGTGACTCCAAATATCAACATCAATACCCTTTTCTGCAATAACCTTGGCAACCGCGGTTCCCCAGGCGCCGGCGCCGAGAACTCCTACTTTCGCGCTCATTTCGTTTCTTCCTCCAGAGTGTGAATCAGTGTTTCCAGTTCGGTGACCCGTTCGGCGATAAGATTGATGCCATTTTGCCAGAATTCGGGGCCTTCCAGGTTAAAGCCCGCGGCCCGGCCTACATCTTCTGCACTGGCCCGGCCGGTGAGTCTCAGAATTTCCTTGTAGGTTCCTGCAAAGGAGCTTCCCTGTTCCCGGGCGCGGGAATAGAGGCCCAGTGCAAAGAGCTGACCAAAGGCGTAGGGGAAATTATAGAAGGCTAAACCGGTGCTGTAATAATGGCTTTTTACAGCCCACATGTAGGGATGCAGAAGCTCGGCATCGAGACCATCCCCATAGGTAGCAAGCTGGGCTTCTTTCATCAATCTGCAGAATTCTTCCGGCGAAAGTTCGCCCTGTTCCCGTCGTTCAAAGACGGCCCGTTCAAAGTAGAACCGGGACAGAATGTCTACGATAATTTGGCAGGCATCCTTTAGACTGCCTTCTATCAGGCTGAGCCGTTCCTGGTTCGAAGATGTTTTTAAGGCCCCTTCCAGAATGATGGTTTCTGCAAAGGTGCTGGCAGTTTCTGCCAGGGTCATGGGATAGGCGGTGAGGGTGCTGGGCAGGTCCTTAATAACTTCGTGATGCCAGGCGTGGCCTAATTCATGGGCTACGGTGGTTACCGAATCGAAGGAACCTTCGAAGTTGCAGAGTATCCGGGATTCCTTTGCCAGGGGGAAATCGGTACAGTAGGCACCGCCGACTTTTCCTTCCCGACCTTCGGCGTCTATCCATGAAAAAGTAAAGGCGTGGCGGGCAAAATTACCCATGGCAGGGTCAAAGGCGGAGAATTTGTCTATTATAAAGTCCCGGCTTTCTTCCCAAGTCCATTTCCGGCTTGCGGTCCCTACCGGGGCAAAGAGGTCGTAAAAGGCGCATTTTTCTATGCGGAGGATGCGGGCTTTTGCTTTCAGGTACCGGCGGAAGAGGGGCAGGGATTGCTCCATAACGGAAATGAGGGCATCCAAAGTTTTCCGGCTGATCCGCGACTGGTAGGCGGCCTTATCCAGGGCGGACTGCCAGCCCCGGCGCTTGTCCACCGTAATGGCAAAACCCTTAACCCCATTGAGGGAGGCGGCCAGGGGAATTTCCATGGACGCCCAGGCAGAGAGCTCTGCCTTATAGGCCCGTTCCCGGATGGACCGGTCGGGATCGTGGGCCAGGTCCCGCAGGGCGATGACGGTTTTCTTTTCGCCGGTGGCCGGATCCCATACCGCACTTACCGTCGAAGAAATGGCTTCCTGAAGCCGGCTCCAGGCATCGCCGCCGCTCCGGGCCAGGTCGTTGGCGAGGTCTTCCAGTTCCGGGGACATCTGGTACTTGGCCCGCTTCAGGGCATCGGTAAGGAAGAAGCGGTATTCGGCCAGGTTCGGATCAGTGGCTATCAGGTTCTGCACCAGCTCTGCCTGTTCGGCAAGGCGGGATCGCAGGATTACCGCCGCCTTTCCCAGGGGAAGGGCGAGGGCTTCCAGGGCATTAATTTCATTCAAGGCCCGGGAATTGCGGGTGTCGGTGGTATACACCGCTGAGGCATAGGCTTCCAGGTTTTCTGCCAGGTCAGCGGTATCTTCGTAGCTGTGGATCCAGCTTAGGATGAGATGCCCTGCCTGGGTCTTGTCCTGGGGCCAGGGCTGTTCAAGCTGGGTGAGCAGTTTGTTTGCATGCTCTGCCAAAAGTTCCTTGTCCCGGATATATTCTGGGGCATCAAAAGATGTGTACACGCTGGCCAAATTCCAGCGGGGAAGTTTAGAACCAGCGCTCATTGCCATCCTCCCAATCGATAAGTTCCTGTTCTTTAAAGAATAGGTTGATTTCCCGTTCTGCACTGGCCGGGGAGTCTGAAGCATGAACAATATTCAGCCTGGTTTGATAGGCAAAGTCACCCCGGATGGTGCCGGGCTGAGCATTGGTTACGTCCGTTGGTCCCACAAGGCGCCGCACCGTGGCGATGACTCCATCACCCTGCAGTACCATGGCTACCACGGGGCCTGAGAGGGTATAGGAGACCAATTTTTCGTAAAATTCCTTACCCACATGTTCCTTGTAGTGGGCTTCCACCAGACTGCGGTCCATTTGCATGAGTTTTAATCCAACAATTTTAAGTCCCTTCCGTTCAAAGCGGGAGAGCACTTCTCCAACAATACGGCGCTGTAATACGCCGGGTTTCAGCATGGCAAAGGTGCGTTCCATAATGGTTGTACTATATCAATAATGAGCGGCCTCGGCTACTCTTTGTAGGATACGGAATAGAGACAGAGCCCTTTTGCTGGGGCTGGTTCCGGGGCGAGGGAACGATTTTTTGCTTCCAGGAGGGCGGCCACGCCGGTGGGGGACATAGTGCCGAGGCCGGCCTGGACCAGCACCATGGTCATGATACGGACCTGGTTCCAGAGAAAGCTGTCGGCGGTGTAGTAGATATGTAGCTCAGGGACTGCCCATTCAAAATGGATATCAGTTATGGTTCTCACCCGGTTCGACTTTGATTTATCCGCGGTGAAGCTTGTAAAGTCATGGGTTCCCTGTAACAAGGCGGCGGCCTGTTTCATGGTCTCCAGGTTCAGCTTTTCCGGGATGTTCCAGGTATAGGCCGCTCTGAAGGGATTTCCCACTGGGCCGCAGATGATGCTGTAGCGGTAGGTGCGGCTTGTGGCATGGTAGCGGGCATGGAACCGGTCCGGGGCAGGGGTTATGGACTTAATGGCTATGTCAGAGGGAAGCTCGGTGTTGACCGCCGAGAGCAGGGCCTCCAGGGAGACTGATGCGGGCAGTATGGCGCTTGCGGCTTGTCCTTCCGCATGAACCCCCGCATCGGTGCGGCCGGCTCCGGCAAGCTGCAGGTCTGCCTCGGTGTACGTACCGGGGTGTATTGCCCCGCCTGAAGCACGGGGGAGGGCGGTGATGAGGGTCTGCTCCAGCACTCCCTGGACGGTCCGGCCGTTGCCTTTTTGCCAGCCCTTAAAGCGGGTTCCATCGTAAGCTACGATGAGCTTCACCCATCGGCGGGACGCAGGCTTGCGGGAATTCATTACAGGTCGATGCCGATGGCCTTGCGAAGTCGGGCTATTGTTTTGCTTGCAATAGCCCGGGCTTTTTCAGCGCCTTCTTGTAGGGTCTTGTTCAAACCTGCGGGATCGGCGATAAGGGCTTCGAAGCGTTCGCGCATGGGGGCTAGTTCCCGGTTGACCACCTGGAAGAGGGCCTCCTTGGCCTCTCCCCAGCCCATGCCCCCTGCCCGGTATCGTTGTGCCAGGGCATCCTGTTCTTCCTTGGTAGCAAAAAGTTTATAGAGGGCAAATATCTGACAGGTGTCGGGATTTTTCGGTTCTTCTACGGTCTGGGAATTGGTTACGATCCGCATGATGAGCTTGCGGAGCTGTTTTTCCGGTGCGAAGAGGGGAATGGTATTGTTGTAGCTTTTACTCATCTTTCGGCCATCTAAGCCGGGGATAACTGCCACCGATTCCTGTATAAGGGCCTGGGGAATGACGAGGAGATCCTTTTTATAGTTAAAGTTGATGGCCTGAGCGATGTCCTGGGCCATTTCGACATGCTGAACCTGATCTTTTCCCACGGGGACCACATCGGTGTCGAACAGCAATATATCCGCCGCCATGAGCACCGGGTAGGTGTAGAGCCCCATATTGATGCCCGCATCGGGGTCTTCTCCCTTTTCATTATTCGCCTGGACAGCGGCCTTATATGCGTGAGCCCGATTCATGAGCCCCTTGGCGGTAAAGGCCATCAATATGGTAGAAAGCTCAAAGGTCTCGGGGACTGAACTTTGCCGGTAGAATACCACTTTTTCTGGGTCGAGCCCTGCGGCGAGCCAGCCTGCGGCGACTTCCCTGATATAGGTAGCCAGTTCCTTGCTGTCCTTGACCGAATTTAAGGCATGATAGTCCGCTATGAAATACCGGGCATCATAGTCCTTTGCCAGTTCCAATGCTGGTTTGATGGCCCCGAAATAGTTGCCTATATGTAAAGATCCGGTGGGTTTTATACCGGTAAGGGAAATTTTTCTCATCATCCTACTCCTCTCGAATGTTCTATAAATACGTATATTGCGATGGTTTTGCAATATCGGAATCCGGAAATGTCCGGCCGTTGGGCTCTCCGGGATTAAAGTTCATTATACTGTTCAGCTCTGGTCAGAACAAGGTTTGCTGGGGAAAATACCCCTTCATGATACTGGGTGTTTTACAGCCGGCCTATAACTCAAGCTCCCGCACGGTAAGGTTTCCTAGGACTCCGGGGCTTACGGTCCAGAACCGGATTTCGAACCATTTCCCTGGCGGACAGGTGATGGTGGCAAAGGTGGGCCCCTGGGGATTCCGGGGCTTACCGAGACTGCCCGGGTTCAGTACGAGGCGGTGGTCCAGTTCCTCCCAATAGGGTCGATGAATGTGGCCAAAGAGGATGGCATCCACTTCTTCCATGGCGGCCACCCTGAGGAGGGTATCCAGACTGTCGTGGACCCCCTGGATATGACCGTGGGTGAGAAACAAGCGTTTATCGGCAAATTGTACTGTTTGTTGTAATGGCAGGTGGTGTTCAAAGTCCCCATTACCCCGTACCAGGGTCCATGCAGGCCGGTAGCCCACCCGTTCCGCCACTATCGGCAGGTCCGCCGCTCCGTCTCCCAGAAAGGCGAGATGGGTAATATCCTTGCGGTTTTTTGCCCAGTTCAGAACTGCCGCAAGATTTTGAAGTACTCCATGGGTGTCGGAAAGAACCAGCAAAGTAGGGGCAGTAAGACCAGAAGCCATAGGGGAATTATAGAGGGCTTTGTATCGATTTTCAATCGGTTTGTCTTGACTGCTTTTCAAAGAGGATTACAATGAAAAAGGCTCTCGTTTGGTTTTTCTGTAAACTGCTGTTTGCAGAAGGGCCAAGATGTTATTCAGCCAAGGAGGTTCTATGAAAAAGATGACGAAGCTCACCGCCCTGTCGTTGGCGCTGATCTTCACCCTGGGCAGTGCAAGCCTTTTTGCACAGGCTAAAGCAAAGTTCCATATCGGTGTGGTAACCGGTACGGTATCCCAGTCAGAGGATGATCTGCGGGGTGCGGAACGTCTCATTCAGGATTATGGTTCAGTTAAGACCGGAGGAATGATTCAACATATCACTTATCCTGATGACTTTATGTCCCAGCAGGAAACCTATATTTCTTCCGTCGTTGCCCTGGCCGATGATCCTCTCATGAAGGCCATCATTGTAAACCAGGCAATTCCCGGCACCACCGAAGCCTTTAAGCGGGTTCGGGCAAAACGGCCCGACATTCTCCTTTTGGCCGGTGAACCCCACGAAGATCCCCTGGTTATTCAGAGTGCCGCTGATCTGGCGCTGTCTGCAGACTTTGTGTCCCGGGGTTACCTTATTCCCTGGGCGGCCAAACAGCTGGGAGCCAAGTCCTTCGTACACATCTCCTTTGCACGGCACATGAGCTATGAGTCCCTGGGCCGCCGTCGGGCTATAATGGAAGAAGCCTGTAAAGATCTGGGGATTAAGTTCTATTTTGAAACCGCTCCCGATCCTACCGGTGATATCGGTATGCCCGGTGCACAGCAGTTCATGCTGGAAAAGGTCCCCCAGTGGATCGAAAAATACGGCAAGGATGCGGCCTTCTTCTGCACCAACGATGGCGAGACCGAACCTCTGCTGAAACAGATGCTGGCCTATGGTGGTATCTTTGTAGAAGCGGATCTTCCCTCTCCGTTAATGGGTTACCCGGGAGCCCTTGGGCTGGATCTTTCCAAGGAAGCAGGTAACTTCCCGGCTATTCTTAAAAAGGTTGAAGAAGCGGTTATCGCAAAGGGTGGCAAGGGGCGCTTCGGTACCTGGGCTTTCTCTTATGGGTATACCCTCACCGCCGGCCTTGGCGAATTTGCCAAGAATGTTATCGAAGGAAAGGCTAAAAAAGACAGCCTTAAGGATGTCTTTGCCGCCCTGGGTAAATTTACCCCCGGTGCAAAATGGAATGGCGCCTACTATGTTGATATGGGAACCGGTGTCCGGGCCAAGAACCAGGTCCTGATCTATATGGATACCTATATCTTCGGTAAGGGCTTCCTCCCCACTACCGCCCAAACAGTTCCGGAAAAGTATTATAAAATCCAGATGAAGAAACAGTAATATTCGGAAAAAACTGGGAAGCGCTTAAAAGCGTTTCCCGGTATTTTTTTGTCCTGTCGGAGGCTTTGTTCCTGCACCAGGGCAGACCTTCCTACACTTCCGTTACAAGCACCGCCTTATCATCATCTGACTGGCCGAGAAGGGCAAATTTGTTTACCAGTTCTTGTGGCAGGGATGGGAGGTCTGTATTTTTTAATTCATCTGCAAACTGTTCAAGAAGGGACAATGAATCGACCCAGCTCTTTGTTTTTCCTGTTTTTGGGTCATGAAATTCCAAAAGGCCATCGGTGCAAAGGATGAACCGGTCACCCGGGGCAATATCGAGGGTTTCTGTGTGATACTGGACCCCTTCGAGCATTGCCACGGGAGGATTTTTGGTCTGCAATTGCTGGATCGTCCCCTTGGTTGGAATATACAGTATAGGTGGGTGTCCTGCGGTAAGATAAATTGCCTTACGGGAGCGGCGGTTAATTTTCAAGGCTGCTGCGGTAAGGTATGTATCCTGACAGACCGTCTGGGTAAGTATATCCCCTAGGTATCCAAAGGCCTCTTCCATAGTATAGGTGGGGTTTGAAAATTGTTTAAGCAGGACTTTCACTGCCGGAGTGATAAAGCTGGTTTTTACATCATGCCCTGCTACATCGACAATCATATAAAAGTAAATATCTTCGGCAAGCTGCTCTACTTCGTAAAAGTCACCTCCCGCTTCGTGAAGCGACTGGTAATAGACAGAAAAATGGGCATCCGGTAAATCTTTGGGTTGTAAGAGGAGGGCCTGCTGGGCCGCCTTTATCTGCCCCAGGCTTTCAATTTTGCTCTGGAGGAGATCCCGGTTTGCCATGCTGAGCCGGATATGGACCCGGATCCGGGCTTTTATCTCTGCGGGGTTGGCAGACTTGACAATATAATCCACCGCTCCCAGCTCAAAGGCTTTAATCTTTGACTGTTGGTCATCCATACTGGTGAGCATGATCACCGGAGTCCAGGCCATCGCCGGATCGGCCTTGAGGTGCCGCAAGGTTTCAAATCCATCAATTCCGCCCATGACCACATCTAAGAGGATCAGCATGGGCCGCTGTTTCTGAACCATGGCAAGGCATGCCTCGCCGCTCGGGGCTTCCCAGACCTCATAGCCCTCTTCGTCCAGAATATAGTGGAGATAGCTGCGATTCACCGTGGAATCATCGACAATCAAGACCGAATAGATGGTGTCCATTACCTAATAACTATAAACTGAGATGGGGAAGAATGCAAAGTTGTAATAGGGTGCTGGTTATAAATAGGTTCCCCAGATAATTTGTTGCATATAGGTACCTTTAGGCAGTACAATAATTATACCATGGTAAAATTAGAAGCAATTAAGCCAAATATTCAATTGAATGGGGTTACTCCCTTCACGGTCTGTTACGGTTGTACAAAGTAAGTGGTATGGATCCGATGCGATAGAGTTAACCTATAAGGATGTCGATGGCCGACTAGCCAACCAATTACTATATCGTTCAGATGAGGATCGTTTAGCAATTCTTTCTCAGGAGAAGCCCTGGAGTTTTACCGGTGATGGAAACCTATTTCGATTAGTTGCTGAGGCGCAGCGTATCAGATTAGCCCATCTGTATGATCCAGTTTTAGCGGTTCATACTTCCATGGTTAAACCACTGCCACACCAAATAACTGCTGTATATGAAAATATGTTACCAAAACAGCCATTACGATTTTTATTAGCCGATGATCCCGGTGCGGGAAAAACAATAATGGCTGGTTTATTGATAAAGGAGCTTATGGTTAGGGGCGATTTAGAGCGATGTCTTGTGGTGTGTCCGGGAAATTTAGTTGAGCAATGGCAGGATGAACTCTACCATCGTTTTAATTTGCCCTTTGAAATTATGACTCGAGAAAAAATTGAAAGTGCAAAGTCGGGCAATTGGTTTTTAGAGAATGATCTTGTCATTGCTCGTCTTGATATGCTATCCCGCAATCCAGAGCTTCAGGAAAAAATAAAGATTCCAGATTGTAGATGGGACCTGGTTGTCTGCGATGAAGCCCATAAGATGTCTGCTACATTTTATAATAGTGAAATAAGTTATACAAAACGATTTCAATTAGGGAAACTGCTTTCTACTACGACACGGCATCTGCTTTTACTGACAGCAACTCCACACAATGGAAAAGAAGCGGATTTTCAGCTTTTTTTATCATTATTGGACCAGGATCGGTTCGAAGGAAAATTTAGGGATGGGGTACACACCATAGATGTCCAGGACATAATGCGAAGAATGGTAAAGGAGCAATTGTTAACCTTTGAAGGTAAACCCCTTTTCCCAGAGCGCATAGCCACTACTGTACCATTTGAACTTTCAGAAGAAGAAGAAAATCTGTACGAAGCTGTAACAAGCTATGTACGGGATGAATTTAACCGGGCAGAAGGTTTGGGAAATGATAAATATAAACGAACTGTTGGTCTTGCTCTTACAATTTTGCAACGCAGATTAGCATCTTCTCCTGAAGCTATTTACCAATCGCTTAAACGACGCAGAGAACGCCTGCAAACAAGATTGCGGGAAATACAGGAACAACAGCGTAAAAATGCAAATTATGATTTGAACAGGTTTGAGGAAAACGAAATTTTAGATGAATTGGATGAAATAGATGATGCTCCGGATGCAGAGGTGGAACGGTTAGAAAACACTATTCTGGATCAGGCGACTGCAGCACGGACCATACATGAGCTGGAAGCAGAAATTAGAACGCTTCAGCATTTGGAACAGCTTGCGGCAATCATCCGCCGGAGTGGCAACGATACAAAGTGGAGAGAACTCGCACATTTACTCCAATATCTTTTTTCACCAATAGAACATGCTGACACGGAAAAGCTACCCGGTTTTCACCCTTCACCGCAAGAGAAGATTGTTATATTTACAGAACATCGGGATGCCCTTGAATATCTTCGTATCCGAATTGGAACTCTTTTAGGCAGAAGTGAGGCCATTGTAGTAATTCATGGCGGCATGGGGCGGGAGGAGCGATTCCGAGCGGAAAACCGGTATCCCGCCGCCACCACAAGGATGGCCGCTACAAGCTGAACCAAAGCCTTATACTGGGCCCGCAGGGGCTTAAAGTCGTCCCAGATGCCGAACACCACGATAAACACCATCGCAACCAGCACGAGCACAAAGGAACCGGTTACCTGTTCCTTCCAGATGCCCGTAAGTGTAAGTATAATGATAACAATAAGATAGGCCGGAATAAAAGCGACGCCGCCCAGCCGGGGAACCTGCCCCGTATGAACCTTTCGTTCATCAATATGATCATACCAGGAAAACCGGTGGGCCGCCTTAATGATGAACCTTACGAGGATGGCAGAAAAGAGCAGGGTTACAGCAAACAACAGCACTAAGGTCATGGTTATATTCTATCCCGTACTAAGTATTTTTTTCTAACAAAATTCACTGTATAATGAATAATTTGATAAATCAAGGGGGATTAAAAATTAAGTTCAGATAAGATGTTCAAATATTGAACAATTAAAGCATAAAGCTCTTGATATTTTTTCATTCACCGTGATAGCCTGTAATCACAAAAGGGAAGTATCCCCTGTTCGGTTAGCCTGTTTCGGCGGCAACTGAATAGTCTTCAATCCAGGTGTAAGGCGCATTCGCGGCAGGCCGCGGACCAGGCTCTTACTGCAGAGGAAGTCTCCATGAAAAAGCTTCCCATTATAAAGCTCAGCTTTGGCAGTGGTGCCTTTACTACCCCAGAGGACCTGCAGAATACTATCGAGGCCAGCCTCGATGAAATAGCAGAAAAACAGGGGAAGGGATGATCAACCAAATAAACATTGATAATTTTGGGCCGTAGATCAGCATGGATTGGAAAGTGCTAAGCACTATTAATTTGATTATTGGCGACAACGGTAGCGGCAAGACATTTCTGCTCAAAGCCATTTATAGGAAGTACTGTCACTACAGAACATCATTCTGAAATCACGAGAACAAGATAAGATGTTTGGTTTTGATGACACTTACTTTGATCTTGCTAAAGCACTACGTATTCCTATGCTGTCCGCCAGTGGTGGAAGCTTGGTGTGTGATAACCTTAAGAATGGTATGCCGGATAATCCCATCATAGCCGAGTCGATCCGCCTTTACCGACAGGAAGTGAAGTTGGCACTGCAATGAGTGAACAAAGCGTAAATATTAAGTCATTCGGTCCCATAAAGAATGTTGTTCTCCCTATTTATGATATAATTATTTTTAATGGCAGGCAAAGTAGTGGAAAAAGTACTATTGCAAAGGTTGTATACCTTTTTAAGTCATTGCCCGATATTATTTCCCAGTTGATTGTATCAGACAGAAATTTACTACAAGATTTTGATAAGAAGTTAGTGATAACAGTTCGCAATCAAATTTTGGCAATGTTTGGAACCACAAAGCATTTTAATGATTTTGAAATTATACTAACCTATGGGGAGCAAAAATTTATAAAAATAGTAAAAGATTATAACTCTGGACATGCCAGGGTGACATATTCTAAAGAGTTAAAAGATGCATTAAAAGAAGTTGCTAATTCCAGTGAAATTTTTTGGAAAAGTTCTGCGAATGAATCGATTAATAATTTTAATGCCTTTTATATTTCCAGAGCTTATTTTTTTAACGAAATACATGAAAAGATAAGCAAAATTTTTGATGAACAACGAGAAGCTCTTTATGTACCAGCCGGTAGAAGTCTCGTAAGCACCCTGTCTGGAGAGCTCAGAAATATTGATTCATATAATTTTGACTCTTTAATGAAAGATTTTGTACAAAAAATATTGCACTATAGAGACCGGTTTTCTAAAAACCTGGATGAGATCATAGAAGATAAAAAAAGGCTTACAGCAAATCCTATAGATTTTGAAAAAGTTTCCGCGGCAAAAAAGCTAATTACAGATATTATTCAAGGTGAATATCGATATGAAAATGGCGAAGAAAAGCTGATGCTTGATAAAGAAACCTATGTAAAAATAAAGTTTTCATCATCAGGACAGCAGGAAGCTCTCTGGATATTGAACTTATTGTTTTTGCAAATTCTGGATAATAAAAAATCCTTTATGGTTTTTGAAGAGCCAGAATCTCATTTGTACCCAGAAGCTCAGTATGCAATCGTGAAATTTATAGCCTTATTTTTTTCAAATACGGAGAACCAGGGAATCATAACTACCCATAGCCCGTATGTCATGGCTGCACTAAACACTCTTTTACTCGCCGGACAAGCAAAGGATAAAAATGCCGAAAAAATCAAAAGAATAATTAACAAGCAATTCTGGATAGATATTTCAAGGGTTTCGGCATATTTTGTAGAGAATGGGGAAATCAAAAGTATTCTGGATAATGAAACGAATCTTATTGATCCGTATTACATTGACTCTGCCAGTAGTGCTATTAATGAAGATTTTGATGCCCTGTTAGAGCTCGGGGGTGCTAATGTTCCCCAATAGTTGTGTAGAAAAGACGAATCAAATAAATGTAGTGCTAAAAGAAAACCAGAGAACATTTATTGCAGTAAATAACAATAGTTTATTGTTAAGAAAAATTAGGTTTGATGGTTGTGTAATTAAAATCACAGCAATAATTTAACGTAACAAGTTGATGAAATACATAGACCAATGACTACGGTTGATGTTTTAATAAACAGTCTTTGCAAAGCCATCGAGGGTTTCCCCGGATTGCGCTTTGCAGTTCTCTTTGGATCCCGCGCCCGAGGCGAGGCGCGAGATACAAGCGATGTTGATATAGGCTTGTCTTTTTTGTCGCCGCCTCCGCTTTTACAGCTTGGCGGTATGGTGAGCGCCCTTGAGGAAGCAACCGGGATACCTGTGGACATTGTCGAGCTTGATGGACTTGCCTCACGGAATCCACTCTTGGCCTACAAAATCGCAACGGAAGGCCTGCTCCTTGCGGAGCGTGAACCAGGCGCCTTTGATGCCTTCCGTGCTCTGGCATATTCGATGTACTTTGATGCGGAGCCTTTCCTGGAAGCCGTCCGCGCCACACTGTCGGAGCGCATTCGAACCGGTAATTTCGCGAGGCCAAACCATGCTTGAACGGCTGATTCAGCTCGAAGAAAACTTGAAACAAATAGTCATCGATACAGCCTGCGCTATCTGCGCACGCTATAACCTGGGCACGCCGCGCAGTTACGGAGATTGCCTGCGCCTCATGGGTGATGCGGGGTATGTTCCTAAAGATCTCGCACGTATCCTGGTCAGTGTCGTAGGATTGAGGAACCTCCTTATCCATGAGTATGTCAGTGTGGATGAGGAGCGTATCATGAGCTTTCTTAATGAGCTCGATGTGTTCCGCCGCTACGCCACTGTGGTGCGACAGTACTTGGAGACATAAGGAACCCTTCTCTGTCACCTGAGGCAGAACGAATAAAAGGTGCTGGTAAACGCAGTACACAAGATACACCCGGATGCGAAAATATGGCTCTTTGGTTCCTGTGTAGACGAAAGCAAACACGGTGGAGTTATCGATATAGCAGTGCTTTCTGCTTTTATTGGCCTTGAGGAACGGAGTGCAATACGTCAGACAATAGAAGATGCACTCGGCGAACAGCATATCGATATTGTTGTTTCTGCTGATGGAAACGCATCCTGCTTTAAGCTAGCAACAGAAAAGGAAATGCGGATTGATGAGTGACACTGCGCTTCTCGTTCTGGAACAGAATCTGGCAAGCCTCATGTTGAGTCTTGAGGTAGCTTAAGCGTTCATACGGGCGATGTACAGCCATAGGTGTACGAGATGTTTATACCGACGAAATTTTTAAGGAAACTAGTTACCAAACTAAAATAAGGGAACCATTTATATGACATTAACAGGAAAAAGCGTTTTAGTTACCGGTGCCGACGGGTTTATTGGCAGTCATCTTGTAGAGGGTCTTATTGCAGAAGGTGCAAAGGTAAGAGCTTTTGTTTTTTATAACAGTTTTAATTCCTGGGGCTGGCTTGATACCTTTCCAAAAGAAATTTTACAACAGATTGATATTTTTGCCGGCGATATTCGTGATCCTAACGGTGTTAGGAAGGCAATGGAGGGAATCGATATTGTTTTTCATCTTGCAGCGCTCATTGCAATACCATTTAGTTATCATTCACCGGATAGCTATGTTGATACAAACATAAAGGGAACGCTTAATGTTTTACAGGCTGCCCGTGATAGCCACGTACAAAAAGTACTCGTAACTTCAACATCAGAAGTTTATGGAACCGCTCAGTACGTTCCTATTGATGAAAAGCATCCTTTTCAGGGGCAATCGCCGTATTCAGCAACTAAAATTGGTGCAGACAGACTTGCAGAAAGTTTTTATCGCAGTTTTAGTTTACCTGTTACAATTGTTAGGCCATTTAATACCTATGGTCCACGACAATCAGCCCGTGCGATAATACCAACAATTATTACTCAGCTATTAACAGGGGAAACAGAAGTTAAGTTAGGAGCTCTTACACCAACGAGAGATTTTAATTATGTTAAAGATACGGTAGCTGGCTTTATTGCTATCGCTAAATCTGACAAGACTGTTGGAGAAGAAATAAATATTGCATCACAGCAGGAGATATCAATTGAAAAGCTTGCCGCTGAACTAATAGCACAAATAAATCCTAATGCACAAATTAAAACCGATGCAGTACGCTTAAGGCCTGAAAAAAGTGAAGTAGAGCGTTTGCTCGGTTCTTGTCAGAAAATAAAAGAGCTTACTGATTGGAATCCCAAATACGATCTGTCAAAAGGGCTTGCTGAGACGATTGAATGGTTTCGGGTGCCTCAAAATTTACAAAAGTATAAAACAGAAATTTATAATCTCTGATTGATACAAGGAGTTTGCAATGGAAAAATTTAAAACAATCATAGACTTTATAAAAACACTGTATCCGAACGAAAATCCTGTTCCATTGCATGCGCCGCGTTTTTTGGGCAATGAAAAAAAATATCTTGCAGAATGTGTGGATACAACATTTGTTTCTTATGTTGGGAAGTTTGTAACAGATTTTGAAGATCATATTAAACGCATAACAGGTAGTCCGTATGCTGCGGCTTTTGTTAATGGCACAGCAGCATTGCAAATAGCGCTTATTGCCTCAGGTGTACAGCCTGATGATGAAGTTATAACTCAAGCTTTGACCTTTGCAGCTACTTCTGCTGCAATTTGTCATGCAGGGGCTAATCCTGTTTTTATTGATGTAGAACCGGATACCCTTGGAATGAGTCCTGATGCGCTTTCGAAGTTTTTATCAAATCATGCAGAAACAAAAAATGGTTTCGTAGTTAATAAGAAAACCGGGAAAAGAATTGCCGCAGTTGTTCCAATGCATACTTTTGGACATCCTGTAAGAATCGACGAAATTTCTGAAATATGTAAATCATATGGTATTCTGCTTATAGAAGATGCAGCAGAATCATTAGGTTCATATTACAAGGGTAAACATACAGGAACGTATGGTTCTGCAGCAATTCTTTCATTTAATGGAAATAAGCCTGTAACAACAGGCGGCGGGGGTATGATTATTTCCAATGATGAAGCGCTCATAGAAAAAGCAAGGCATTTAAGTACAACCGCAAAGAGAAAGCATCCCTGGGAATTTTTTCATGATGAAATTGGTTTTAACCTCCGTTTGCCTAATGTGAATGCAGCTTTGGGTTGTGCTCAAATGGAATATTTTGATACAATCATTGCAAACAAGCGTGAAACTGCCTTAAAGTATAAAGAGTTTTTTACTAATAATGGTATTCAATTTTTCACCGAGCCGCACAATTCTGTGTCAAATTATTGGCTCAATGTGATAATGCTTAACGACAGGGCAGAGCGAGATAGTTTCCTTGAATACAGCAACAGCCAGGGCATTCAAACTCGTCCAGTATGGAAGCTTATACCAACCTTGCCACCTTATCAAAAGTATCAGTGTATGGAAATACCTGTTGCAAAAATGCTTGAAGATAAAATTGTGAATATACCTAGTAGTGTGAGAGCAGAATGAAAAAAATAATATTGATTGGTGGAGGAGGACATTGTAAATCGGTTATTGATGTAATAGAAAGAACAAAGAGATTTAAAATTGTTGGAATAATTGATAAGCCTGAACGCATTGGAGAATATGTTCTTGGTTATAAAATTATAGGCTGTGATAACGATTTAGAAATAATTAGAAAATATATACAATATGCTTTTATTACAGTAGGACAGATTGGATCAGGTGAGATTAGAGCAGGTTTATATAATAAGCTCTGCTCTCTTGGGTATACATTACCTGTAGTAATATCACCCTTAGCATATGTGTCTAAACATGCAAAAATAGAAAGCGGTACTATTATAATGCATCATGCATTAGTCAATGCTAATGCAAAGATAGGTTTTAATTGCATTATTAATAGTAAAGCACTTATTGAACATGATGCTGTTATAGGAAATCATTGCCATGTTGCGACGGCAGCTGTTGTAAATGGTGGTGTAGTTATTCGAGATCATACATTTTTTGGCAGTAATGCTACTTCAAAACAAATGTGTATAATTGAAGGTTTTATTAAAGCAGGAAGTATTGCAAAATGAAAAAGGTGTTTATTATAGCTGAAGCTGGTGTAAATCATAATGGCAGTTTTGAGTTGGCAAAAAAACTTGTTGACGCAGCTAAAGATGCAGGGGCAGATGCAGTCAAGTTCCAAACATTTAAATCTGAAAATTTGGTGAGCCGGAAAGCAGAAAAAGCGGATTATCAAAAGAAAAATACAGGAAGTAATGAATCACAATTAGAAATGCTTAAAAAATTAGAGCTAGATTATGATAGTTTTTTAAAACTGGCCGATTACTGCAAATTTAAAGGTATAGCATTTATGTCTACGGTATTTGATAATGAAAGCATTCAGTTCTTAAGTAACATTGAAATGCCGTATTGGAAAATACCCTCTGGTGAAATAACCAACCTTCCTTACTTAAAAAAGATAGGTGCTTTTAATAAACCAGTTTTATTATCTACAGGAATGGCTGATTTAGGAGAAGTTGAAGACGCAATACAGGTGCTCACTAATTCAGGCTTGGATTATAATAAAATAACGGTATTGCATTGTACTACGGAATATCCTGCGCCTATTGAGGAAGTAAACTTGTTAGCAATGAAAAGTATGGGAAGAGCTTTTAATTTGCGATATGGGTATTCTGATCATACAGAAGGTATTGCAATACCAATTGCCGCAGCAGCTTTGGGAGCGGAGGTTATAGAAAAGCATTTTACGCTTGATAAAGGCATGGAAGGACCAGATCATAAAGCAAGTTTGGAGCCTGTTGAATTAGCGGAAATGGTAAATAGTATACGCATAATAGAAAAAGCGATGGGTGATGGTGTAAAACGCGTGACAAAAACAGAGTTAAAAAACAGGAGTGCAGCAAGAAAAAGCATAGTAGCAGCACGTCCTATAAAAAAAGGTGCAGTAATCACAGAAGATGACATCACGATAAAAAGGCCTGGTGATGGTATTAGTCCTATGTGTTGGGAATTGGTCATTAACAGTATAGCTGCTCATGATTTCGAAGAGGATGAGGTTTTTAGATGGTAAAAAAGAAGTTAGCATTTTTTACTGGTACCAGAGCTGAGTATGGTTTGCTGAGACCTTTAATGGATTTAGCATTAAAGGATTCAGATTTACAATTTGAGCTTTATGTAACAGGGATGCATTTATCTCTGGAATTTGGCCATACTGTTGATCAAATAAAACAAGACAGGATCCCAATAACAGAAGAAATTGAAATACTGCTTAGTGGTGATACACCTACTGCAATAACTAAATCTATGGGGCTTGCTTTAATTGGCTTTGGCGATATTCTAAAAAAAAGAAAACCAGACATGCTGGTAATTTTAGGTGATAGATTCGAAGCTTTTTGCGTTGCAGCAGCTGCTACTGTAGCACATATTCCTATAGCGCATTTGCATGGTGGTGAACTTACATTAGGAGCAATTGATGATACTTTTAGGCATTCAATAACTAAAATGAGCTATTTACATTTTGTTGCAACTGAACAGTATAAACAAAGAGTAATTCAATTGGGAGAGTTCCCGGATAGAGTATTCAATGTTGGAGCAATTGGTATAGATAATATATTAAAACTTAAGCTATTAGATAAAAATGAAATACAAAATGTAATAAGCGATAAGATTAAATATCCTTATGTTGTAATAACATTTCATCCAGAAACAATAGATTGCCAAAGTGCTGAAGATCAAATCAAAGAAATATTAAAAGCTTTAGATAAATTCAACGATATGTTTTTAATTTTTACAAAGGCAAACTCGGATGCTGGGGGGAGGATAATTAATACATTAATAGAAGAATTTGTAAGTAGAAACCCAGATAGATCTATACTTTTTTCTAGTTTAGGGCAGTTAAAATATCTTTCTTTAATTAAGCATTCTTTGATGGTTATAGGAAATTCTTCTAGTGGAATAATTGAAGCACCTAGTCTTAACGTTCCTACGGTTAATATTGGGAAAAGACAGGATGGTCGTATAAAAGCAAAAAGTGTTTATGATTGTGGATTGTTTGCTAATGATATATATAAAACAATAAATAATGTAAAAGAAGATATAAAAAATAATAGAATAAACTATGAAAACCCATATTATAAAAAGGATACTACCATTACTATTTACGATACAATTAAAAAATATTTAAATTATAATAAGTTTATTAAAAATTTCTTTGATTTAACTTTAAAATACTAGTATTTTATGTCATTTTGAGGTTGTTTATGCATAGTTTAAATGAGAAAGTTATTATAATTAAAGAAAGCGCAAGAATTAAAGATGCACTTAAACTAATAGATTCCAATAGTGAAGGGCTCTTATTTGTAGTTGATAATAAAAACAAGTTAATTGGTGCATTGTCTGATGGAGATATTAGGAGAGCTTTGATTTCCGGAAAAAGTTTGGTTGATACAATTGATGATATTTATAACAAAAATCCATTTTACATATTTAATGACGAATATAATGAAGAATATGTAAAAGAAGTGATGGTTAAAAATAGGTATGAAGTAGTTCCAATTATTAATTCATCATTTTTTATTGAGGCCTATGTTACCTGGGATGATTTACTTTCCACAGATGAATACAAAAAACAGTGGAAAAAGCTCAATATTCCAGTTGTTATTATGGCCGGTGGTAAGGGAACAAGAATGGCACCCTTTACTAATGTGCTTCCTAAGCCGTTAATTCCAATTGGTAATAAAACTATACTTGAATTAATAATACAAGAATTCCTAAAACATAACATTTTATTGTATTATTTTACCATTAACTATAAAGGTGAAATGATTCGCGCATATTTTGAAGGTATAGAAAAAAATTATGAAATAAAATATCTTAAAGAGGATGATTTCTATGGAACTGCAGGTAGTTTAAAGTTGCTGCCGTCAGAATTAAAAGGGCCTATAATTGTTTCTAATTGTGATATAATGGTAAAAGCAGATTATGCGGATGTTATAAAATTTCATACTGAAACAAATGCTTCATTAACCATATTATCTTCAATACAACATCATACAATACCTTATGGTGTAATAAAATATAAAGAGGGCGGGATTGTAACTGAGATTGAAGAAAAGCCAGAATATTCAATGTGTGTTAACACGGGTGTTTATGTTGTAAATGCTGAATGTCTTAGTTTAATACCTGATAAAAAAGTTTTTCATATGACAGATTTAATAGAAGTATTGATGAAAAATGGTAAAAAAGTAGTCGCATACCCAATAAATGAAAATGAGTTTATTGATATTGGGCAATGGGATGAATATAGAAAGGTTGTACAGAAGATTTCCGTCGATTTTTAGCCAAGATTGTTGTGGTAAACAAAATGAGAATTTTGATTGTTGGATTTGGCTCCATAGGGACGAGGCATTTTGATGTGTTGTCAGGATTATATCCCGACTCGGAAATAGCGATTGTTAGCAGGCATTCGTCACACAAGAACGTGAAATACAAAACGATTGACGAAGTTGAAGACCTAAGGAAGTATGACTATTACGTAATCGCGTCTGAAACTTCACTGCATGAAGAGCAGCTCAGGAAAATCGATGAAGTCGCACGCGGCAAGAAAATTTTGGTTGAAAAGCCCTTGTTTGCTCGGCCGGGCAAGTTCAGACCGGTGAACAATGTGGTTTTTGTCGGGTATAATCTACGGTATCATCCGCTTGTGGAATATGTTAGGAATATTTCGTCAAAGGTCATTTCAGTTTCCGTGTTTACCGGACAGTATCTTCCAAACTGGCGCCCAGGATCCGACTATTCCAAATCCTACAGTGCCTCGATTGAGCAAGGCGGTGGCGTGTTGCTTGACCTTAGTCATGAAATCGACTATATCCAGAATCTATTCGGAAACCTATTGGTTACAGGTGCGGTTGGCGGCAAGATATCCGATTTACGAATAGTCACCGAAGACTATGCTTCCTTTGTGGGAGTGGTAGGGGGACGGACCAAAATCAGTATAACCGTCGAATATTTGTCAAGGATTCCCATTCGGGCAATGCATGTAAACACGGTAGATGGTACGTATATCGCGGATTTTATCCAGGGCACAATGAAAATTAAAACGGAAGGAATGCAAGAAATGGAAGAACTGCAGATGGGGTGCAAAAGAAACTATACATACTCCAGAATGCATCGTGACATTATCGAGGGCGAAGGATCTGTTGCCTGTAGTTACGAACAAGGTTGTTCGGTCCTTGAGGTTGTTTCTAGGATAAAAAACTTGATGGGATGGTCAGAACATGGGAAGTGAAATATTATGCACAATCTGCGCTCGTGGTGGATCGCAGGGGGTAAAGAACAAGAATATCAGGGAGTTAGCTGGGAAGCCCCTTATAGCTTACACAATAGAAACCGCCAAGGCTGCGGGAATCTTTGAACACATAGTTATCAGTACCGACTCGGACGCCATCGCTGAAGCCGCAGAAACCTGCGGAGCAGAAGTATTTTTCAGGAGGCCTGACGAACTGGCAACCTCGACAGCCGCCAAGATCCCCGTAATACGGCATGCCTTGCTCGAATCGGAAAAATATTATGGTAGGAAGTTCACTTCGCTGATGGATCTTGACGCGACATCCCCGCTCCGTAGTGTTGATGATATAATGGGAGCTTGGAATTTGTTTATTCAAGGAGGATACGACAACGTGATCACAGCCATGCCTTCTAGAAAGTCGCCGTATTTCAATATTGTGGAAGTTGATGAAAATGGCAATGTGCATCTTTCAAAAACGCTGGAAAAACCGATAGTCCGAAGGCAAGACGCGCCCAAATGCTTTGACATGAATGCCTCAATTTATATCTGGAAGCGTGAAACATTGCTTGGTTGCGATAGTGTCATTACTGAAAACACGGGACTATACATCATGCCTGAGGAACGTTCCATAGATATCGACACAGAATTGGATTTTGCTTTCGTAGAATTCTTGTTTTCCAAAAGGTTGGTTTGATATATGAGCGGTATTAGCGCTTTGCTCGAATTGGATGGAAAGCGTATTGTTGTTGTCGGCGGAGCGGGATTGCTAGGTTCGAAGATATGCGAAGCAATCTCCCGTGCTGGTGCAAGGTGCGTTATCGCGGATATAAACGTCGCTCGCGCAGAGGAAATCGCAGAAAAAATAGGGTCAGACACCGGGGCTAGACCCGAAGTAACTACCGTTTCGATTGTCGACCCATCTTCCGTCGATGAAATGATTAATTCGGTTGCTCGTAAAATTGGTGGCATAGATGTGCTGATTAACTCTTCCTATCCGAGAAATTCCAATTATGGTAGAAAATTCGAAAATGTTGAGTTCAAGGATTTTTGTGAGAACGTGAATCTGCATCTGGGGGGCTATTTCCTTGTTTCGCAGAAAGTGCTGGAGTATTTTAAGGCCAATGGCGGGGGTGTCTTGCTCAATATGTCTTCCGTTTATGGCATGATCGCGCCACGATTCAGAATCTACGATGGCACAGCCATGACCATGCCAGTGGAATACGCAGCAATCAAGTCCGCTATCATACACCTAACCAAGTACATGGCGGCATATTACGCCGGCAACAATATCCGGGTAAATTGCATCAGTCTTGGCGGTTTGTGGGACCATCAACCCGAATCGTTCCTCAGTGAATACAGGAAACACTGCATCGACAAAGGAATGCTAGACGCAGCCGATGTAGTTGGCACCGTTCTGTTTCTTGCTTCTGATATGTCACGTTACGTAAACGGGCAGAATGTCTGTGTAGATGATGGGTTCACTCTATAGTTTTGATTACCACGAGATGCCCGTACAAACAGTATATGCTTCGTTGAATCTGTTTAGATTGATCGGTTTAATGTTTTTAATCTGGAGATTTAGATGAAAATTGGCATACAGGAAAACGTATCTATCGTTCCAGGCAAGGTGCTTTCATTGCGAGATCCTTATTTGATTTCTTTGATTATTCTTTATTCAATTGCTTTCTTCCCCATGCTTTTTTGCAACGGGATATATTGGGATGATTGGGTATGGACAGGGCTGGGGTTAAATGATTATTTTATCATTTCGCAAAAACTATATGCGATGTTCTTCCCTGGTTTTGTATTCATGCTGTTTAATGGTATTAGCCCATTATTCGGCCATTGGGTTGCATTTGTTTGTTATCTTATTCCGGGATTGTTACTTTATAAGTATTTGAACGAAATTAATTATAAACCCAACTTCAGTCTCATGCTCTCGGTTTTATTCTTACTCGTTCCGGTAAATGGCTCGAAGTATACACTTGCGACAGGCCCCTATGCCTTTTATTTCGCTTTGTTCGCTCTCGCTTCTTATATTTTCATCGGTAGTGATAACAAGTATGCCAGAATGGTGTCCTTGGTTCTTTTTTTCTTGTCATTCAATCTGAATTCTTTACTGCCGTTTTTTGCGGTGCCATATTTTTATTCGCTTATTGTATACCTAGGGAGGACATCTGATAAAAAGGTAAATTTGTCAAAAAGCATATTACTCCATACAAAAGGGAATTGGTATTATGCGGTTTTACCATTTACCTTTTTTGGCGTCAAATCGTTATTGATGTCCCTCAATACGGTTTATAAATCGGGTATATACGCAAAGATCGGATACAACAAAATAGTTCCCGAGTTTGCTCTCAAGTCTCCACTGCTTGCCGTCGACTGGCTTCTGCGAGCGTGTTCGAATATCGGGGCGAAAATCTCATCGATATTGGGACGCAGTTCGCATTTCGCGCTATTGGTGTTAATCGTCGTTGTTTTTCTTGCTTTTGTCAAAAAGAACCAAAGGTGGTCCGAGGAGTCTGCACTGGGGATCCGGCATATGTTATTCGGTCTTTTTTCGTTCTTTTTTGGCGTTTTCGCATATATCGCTGTCGGTATCGGATTCTACGATGATCCGCTTAACAGCAGAAACAATATGCTTATTCCTCTAGGATTAACATTTTTGTTGTTTGGGCTGCTTGAATTTTTTTCGGATAAGTTCGAGTTGAGATCGTTAACAGTTTGGACAGTTATGGTTGTTATAATTTTCTCGTTCATTATGGTTAATCTCGATAATGGCCGGGACTTTTATTTCGACAATATAAAGCAGCAATCGCTGATAATCAACTACAGGAATAATGAACTTATAAAGAAGGGAAAAGCCTTCGTAGTAGAGGACAATACTATATATTTGAATGCAGGCAGGACATATAACAGTTATGATTTTGCCGGATTGTTCTATGCGGCGTTTGGTGATGAAACCAGGATTGCCGCATATACCGGCGAGAACTCTAAAAAAGAGCTTGAAATGGCATTTAGTTCGAGGATGGCGTTACCCTATAAAATGATGAACGCCACGACCTATTCACCGGATGTCGTGATACGAATCGATTCCGGTTCAGGCAAGACAGGTTTTTCGAATATGCTTAGATTGCTTATTTTGTCTATCGTAAAACCTCGGCAGTATCAAAATGAGGTTGCGAATTTTGTTAATATAAAAGCTTTTCTGTACACAGAGTAAAAGTCGTTCCAATATGAAAATCTTTAAGACCGCTTTTGCAAATCTCTTGTTGAGGGGGGCTTCGTTAGGCTCTAGGTTTGTGCTGCTTTTTGTGCTCGGAAAATTCCTTGATGCTGAAGCGGTGGGGATGTACGGATTAATTCTCGCATATATAACGTATGCGATCTATGCCCTCGGGTTTGAGTACTATAATTACTCGACACGCGAGTTGATAATACAAAATCCCGAAAACAGATTTTCACTTCTCATGTCGCAGATGGTATTTTTTGGTGTTGTCTATGCCGTAGTTTTGCCTTTGCTGTCTTTTATTTTTGTGGGTAACCTATTACCGTGGAAGTATGCCTTGTGGTTTTATGGCATTCTAATATTCGAGCATCTTTCGCACGAAGTGAATAGAGCCCTTATCGCCATCTCTGAGCCCTTCATGGCTACGCTTATACTTTTTATTAAGACCGGAGCGTGGGCTATAATTCTCTCGGTTCTATTGATATTGTTTCCGGCATTCAGAACATTAGAAATACTTTTGCTCTTTTGGCTTTCGGGCGTTGCTTTGGCCACAGCATGGGGAGCTTTTGTAATAGTCTCAAAGTGCCATCCCACGGGAATGTCTCGGGTCTCATGGGCTTGGATAATAAAAGGTATAAAGGTAGCTTTTCCTTTGTTGATCGCAAGCCTTTCACTCCGCGGAATGTATTCGCTGGATAAAATATTCATGGAGAAAGTAGCGGGGCTTGCGGTTTTAGGCGCATATACACTGTTCTCCAGTGTTTCCAATGCCGTCATCGCATTTATCGACGCCGGGCTCATAGTTTTCTATTATCCAAAAATAATCCTGGCTGCAACAAAGAACAACAACATTTCGGGTACTGTAAACGACTTATTTATGAGAGTTTTGCTTTTTTCCATTTTTCTCGTCGCGGGAGGAATGGTGGTTACTTTTATCGCCTTGCCGTATCTCGGCAAGGCAGTTTATATAGATTATTTCTATATGCTTGTATGGCAAATGGGATCCGCCTTTCTATATTGTTTAGGCGTTGTCCCACAGTTAGGTTTGTATGGCATGGGAAAGGATATGGACATTCTTCTTTCTCATCTGCTTTCATTGGTGGTATTCATAATTGCTTTCCTAATTTTAAAACCTTACGTAGGAGTTTATTCAGTCTTACTTTCACAGTGTATGGGGTTTGCTGTAATGGTCATCCTAAAATGTGCTTTCAATCTTAAAGCAAAATCTTCCTTGGTGATGTCTGAACTATGAAGAGACTAAACAGTAATGACTCGTTGATTTTGCTTTTTGCTGTTTCTCTATTTGGAATCATACTCTTATGGGGGATGATGCTGTTCGGCAAGAGCCCTTATTGGGCTTTTGTGTCACTTTTTTTCATTGTCGTGCTTATCAATCCTCCAAGGCGCGCTGTTTCGTTATTGACGGTTTACTACGCCTATTACGGTATATGGTTCGTTTTTGCTTCAATGTGCGGGAATCGCCTTGTGCAGGCTTTGACGAACCCCTTATATTTCGTATCCATTCTGTATGTGTTCATCACCTTTTGTACTGGAATGCTCGCAATTACCCTTGCGGACTCGATTAGCAGTACCAGAACCAAGTCCAAACTTGTTAGGCCTTCCTATTCGCTTAAAAAACAAACAATAGTCCTTTTGTATATTCTTTCAACCTGCTCTATCATTGCCATAGTTTTAGCATCAGGTGGCTTTTCGCGCTGGGTCGCCAACCCGGGAGATGCTTTCCTGAACCGGGCTGGATCCGGCTTATACGTAATACTAAGCCACTTTTTTACCATGCTATTAGCTGGCGGGAGAGCGGTTACCGCTCCTGGAAGACGGGGAAAAACATGCCGGTGATCCTGTTCCTTGGATGGCTGATTGTTATCAGTCCTGTGCACGGAAGCAAACTACAGATAGCGATGTTCCTGGTAATAGCATTCTTACCCTGGCTTAGGAACCTGAAAATTCTAGATAAAAGGATCATATTACTTACAGTCGCATTGACGGCTATTTTTATTGCAGGACTACTTTTCCGCGGTTTTGATTTGAGAAAACCGCAACAGCTAGTTTCGGGAATCTTTTATTATTTCAACACGCTAGATCTTCTTGTAGTAGCGGTGAGGGACTTTAGGCCTTCCTTCTTAACGACGTTTTTCCTCCCGTTCAACAAATTCTTAACGCCGTTTGGACTATCAAATCCCAATCTCTATTACGATATGAACCATTTTCTTACTGCTATGTACTTTCCGGAAGCTTGGCAGATTAGGGCAACCCAGCAATGGCCGGTCGAAACAGATCTTTACCTTAACTTTTACTTTTTTGGTGGATTGTGGATTTTCTTTTTATATATGTATTGGCTGAACAAGCTATGCAGATATCTGGAATCGAGGAATGACCTGGGTGGTTGGCTCGCAAGCTTTTGGCTTACTATGATACTGATATCGCATCTCAGGGGAAGCCTGTACAATCATACCGATTTCTATGTTTTTCCAATGATTTTAATGGTGTATTTACTTTTGAAGCGATATAAATTTGACCCAGCCCAATTATGAGAACTGATGTGAATTATCATAGAATTTTGCATGAATATTTACTTGCTACCGAGAATGAAATAAGCATAGATTCCGCCCAGTACAAACGTATAAATATCTATAGCCATAGTATGGGCTGTCTTCCGAGGCCATCTCGTTGGAGCAGTCTGCTTAAAAAGTATGGATTGCTGCTTGTTTTTTTTGCTCATGTTTTACGCGTTTTCTGGGTCGCATTTATCGGGTGTATCTACGCACTGTACGAGGCTCTCGTCTTTGCTAAACAATGGAAGCAATTGCATTGCGATCAATGGCCAAGCGTTTCCGATTACATTCTTAGCTTTTCATACCGAGCCTCCAAAATCGTTCCACAATTCATTGTCGAGGACTATGCAGTTATAACAATGCCCTGGGAGCCGGCGGTGACCACGGCAAAGAACGTGAGTCTCTGCGTGCTTCTCGATCCGTATGACATTGTACGCTCCTATGTTTTATCTATTGCATCCATTTTATATATGAGTATACACGGCCGTTTACCTTGGATTCTTCAGACCTTTACTGCTTTCAGGTGGTTTGTTGCATATTTGGGTATTTCAAAACTGGAGGGCCATTTGTATATCGCCGAGCATTATGACCGATGGGCTGTATTGGCTGATGTTGTAGCCGGACAGAAAAACGGTCGTTCCGGTGGTGGTTCGAATAAACTATCGCTAATCCAACATGGATCGCTTAAGAATCTGGCAATGGATGAGAGTTTTGTCTTCGATATTTCGCTTGAGTATAGGATGAATAACGTTCAGGAACTTTTCGTGTATGACGAGTATTCAAAAAATATATTTCTAACATATATAATTGGAAAGGAATGCACTCCTAAAATCCAATATTTCAAGCCGGTAATCTCCACGGTGCCTATGGGACGGCGGGATTCCAGGAAGATTCTTTTTGTAGGGCATCCCTCATCGGAATTACTACAATGCGCAATGGAGGAGTATTTAAGGAGTTTTGAGAATATCGAGCTGTATTACAAACCGCATCCAAAGAATCCTGCCACATCGATGGTTACCAACAGAACATGGGAAATAATTGAGTCGGTTGATGTTTTCCCGACAGTGGATTATATTGTTTCTTATCCGTCGACATTGATCAATGAATACGAAAATATCGGTATATCAGCGTTTTTGCATCCTGTGCATGTTGCCAGCGCGGATTTGGATGATCAGATAGATCGTTTCAAAAAATGGTTCGATGATAATATTCGCCATTCTTAGCAATATACTTGGCTGTAACGCGCCATGATAAAATATACGCTTAGGACTAGAATTTGTACAGGGAAACAGGAGTATCTACATGGAAAAGAGAGCATATCAAATCTGCACCAACTGCATTATGGACACATCCGATTCAGGAATTGTTTTTGATGAAAACGGTCATTGTGATTATTGTAACAATTTTTACAATAACATTCTACCACATTGGCATCCCGATGAAGTAAGTTATACAGAATTAATGCGCATAGCAGATAAAATACGAAAAGAAGGTCAAAATAAACAGTATGATTGTCTTATAGGCTTAAGCGGTGGTGTTGACAGCTCATATGTTGCCTATCTTGCAAAAGAAAAAATGGGCCTTAGACCATTATTATTCCATGTAGATGCGGGTTGGAATACTCAAGAAGCTGTAAACAATATCGAGAAGCTCTGTGATGCTTTACAGCTCGATTTACACACAGAGGTAGTAAATTGGCTTGAGATGCGGGATTTGCAACTGGCTTTTTTCAAAGCCCAAGTTCCTCATCTCGACACTCCTCAGGATCACGCATTTTTCGCAGCACTCTATAATTTTGCTGCAAAAAATAAATTTAAATATATTTTAACAGGCGCAAATTATTCTACTGAATGTGTGCGAGAACCGCTCGAGTGGCATTATCATGCTTCAGATTTAACACAGCTAAAGGATATTCATAAAAAATTTGGGCAGAGAAAACTGAAAACATTTCCATTATGTGATATTTTAACTTATAAAGTATTTTATAGATATTTTAAGGGAATTACTGTTGTAAAACCTTTAAACTATGTTCCTTACTATAAAGAGCAGGCAATGAATGAATTATCAGAAAAATTCGGATGGCAAAAATATGCACACAAACATTATGAATCAAGATTTACCAGGTTCTATGAAGGGTATTGGCTTAAAGAAAAATTTGGCTATGATAAAAGAAGAGCTCACTTTTCAAGTCTCATATTAACTGGACAGATGACAAGAGATGAAGCCTTAAAGAAAATTAATGAACATCCATATAGTCCGGAAATGGCAGAACAAGATATGGAATTCATCGCTAATAAACTTGATATTTCAATCGATGAACTTAAAAGCATAATGAAAGGGCCGAATAAATCATACAAAGATTATAAGAATAAAATGTGGATTTTTAATATCGGCACAAAAATATTAAGAATGTTTGGAATTCAGAGAGCAATAATACGATGATTGGAATTATAGATTATGGCCTTGGAAATATAGCGGCTTTAGCAACAGTATATAAACGACTCAATATAGAATGCATTGTTATTGCGAAAGGCATTCAATGTAAGGAAGCTGATAAGCTTATTCTTCCTGGAGTCGGTTCATTTGATTATGCAATGAAAAAATTTCGTAGTTCGGAAGTTTATACAGCTGTGGAAGATGCAGTACTTTCATTAAAAAAGCCTGTGTTGGGTATTTGTGTTGGAATGCAAATGCTTGCTGACTCAAGTGAAGAAGGCATAGAGAAAGGGTTAGGATGGATACCTGGAAAAGTTTTAAAATTGGTGTCACATGATCCAATAAAGGTAAAACTTCCTCATATGGGTTGGAATACTGTAACTCCAATTTCGGATCATTCTCTTTTTAAGAGTCTAAAAAATAGTTTATTTTATTTTGTACATTCATACTATTTTGAACCACAAAATAAACAAGATTCAATTGCAATCACTCATTATACAAAAGAGTTTACATGTGCTGTAAATTTCCAAAATTTCTATGGTGTCCAGTTTCATCCTGAAAAAAGCCATGAGTTTGGTATGACATTGCTAAAAAATTATGCGGAGATATAAATGTTGCTTCCAAGAGTTATTCCCTGCCTGCTTGTCCATGAAAAGGGGTTAGTAAAATCTGTTAGATTTAAAGACTATAAATATGTCGGCGATCCAATAAATGCAGTAAAAATATTCAATGAAAAAAAAGTTGATGAACTTATGGTTATTGATATTGATGCGACGGTTGAAAATTATGTCCCGGATATGCGGATGATAAAAAATTTGGCAAATGAGTGCCGTATGCCACTTTGTTATGGGGGTGGCATAAAAACTGTAGAGCAGGCAGGATCTATTATTAATTTAGGTGTAGAAAAGGTAGCTATAAGTTCAGCAGCAATAGAAAATCCCGATTTAATCATGCAAATATCTAGAGAACTTGGATCTCAAAGTGTTGTTGTTGTGCTTGATGTTAAAAAAAAATTATATGGTAAATATGAAATATATATACATAATGGTAAAAAAGCCACAGGTTTAGAATTGTTCGATTATCTTAAAGTAATAATAGAAAAAGGTGCTGGAGAGATTGTTATCAATTCAATTGATAATGATGGAATGATGAAAGGCTACGACTTAAAACTGGCGCAGGCAGTTTATAATGCTGTATCAATTCCTTTAATTATACTTGGTGGATGTGGTTCGCTAGAAGATATAAAAAAACTCTTTAATGTAACAGGAACAATAGGTGCAGCAGCTGGAAGTCTTTTTGTTTTTAAAGGACCTCATAAAGCTGTTTTAATAAATTATCCAAATAGGCAGGAAAAGGAATCTCTTTTTTTAAGTTGATTTAAAGGTGGTATAATATGTTCACAAACAAAACCCTACTCATCACCGGTGGTACTGGATCATTTGGAAATGCTGTATTAGACAGGTTTTTAAATACCGATATTGGTGAAATAAGAATATTCAGCCGCGATGAAAAGAAGCAGGATGATATGCGGCACAAATATAAGAACGATAAAATAAAATTTTATATTGGCGATGTCCGCGATTATGATTCAATACATGCTGCCATGAGAGGTGTTGATTATGTGTTCTCTGCTGCAGCACTTAAACAGGTTCCCTCTTGTGAGTTTTATCCTTTAGAGGCGGTGAGAACAAACGTATTGGGAACAGCAAACACTATAGAAGCCGCGATTGCCTGTAATGTACAGCGGCTTATCGTTCTTTCTACCGATAAAGCTGTGTACCCAATCAATGCCATGGGAATGTCAAAAGCCCTCATGGAAAAGGTGATGATCGCAAAATCTAGAAATCTTACAAAAAAACAAACACTGCTTGCAGGAACCCGTTATGGCAATGTCATGGCATCCCGTGGTTCCGTTATTCCACTTTTTATTAAGCAAATGAAAGCAGGAAAACCTATAACCATTACAAATCCCAATATGACACGGTTTATGATGTCATTACCTCAGGCTGTTGAGCTTGTGTTATTTGCATTTAACAATGCGGAGCAGGGAGATATATTTGTGCAAAAAGCTCCTGCAGCAACTATCGCAGATCTTGCTGCTGTACTTAAAGAAATATTTAGCAGTAATAGTGAAATAAATATAATAGGTACGAGGCATGGCGAAAAATTATATGAAACGCTCCTTGCAAAAGAGGAAGCTGTAAAAGCTATAGATATGGGCAACTACTACAGGGTTCCCGCTGATACACGTGACTTGAATTATCACTTATATTTTGACAAGGGGGACAAAAAAGCAGAAGAAGTAGAAGAATATAACTCACATAATACTTATAGGCTTAATCGTGGCGAATTAAAACAGATGCTCTTAGATCTTGATTATGTAAAGAAAGCACTTAACAATGAAGAGGATGAGGGAGTATGACCCATATACTCGTAACCGGTGCTCAAGGGTTTATTGGGAAAAACCTTATAGTAGCATTGGGCAGAAATAAAGAACTGTGCATACACCAGTTTGATAAAGATAATACTGATGCAGAACTAGCGGATGGTATAGCAAAAGCAGATTGTGTATACCATTTGGCAGGGATAAACCGTCCAGAAACCCCGGAAGAATTTAAAACCGGCAATGTTGATTTAACAGAAAAAATACTATCATTGCTAAAATTACGCCATGATGCCCCTCCAATAATCATGACATCATCGATACAGGCAGAGCTTGATAACCCGTATGGCATTTCTAAACGAAAGGCTGAAGAGGCACTTCAAAAATACCATAAAGAAACCGGCAATAAAATCTGTATTTATAGGCTCCCCAATGTATTTGGGAAATGGTGCAGGCCAAATTACAACTCAGTTGTTGCTACATTTTGTTACAATGTTACGCATAATGAACCGTTAACAATTAATGATCCTGCAAAAGCAATAAATTTTATCTATATTGATGATGTTGTATATGAGTTGCAAAAACATATATCAGAAAATTTTGAATACAAAATTGAAACAATTATACCGGGACCAACCTATACAATAACGTTAGGTGCACTTGCTGAACTGCTTTATCAATTTAGAGATATTCGTACAGGCGGGTTATTGCCAGATTTTGCTAACAAATTAGAAAAATATTTATACAGCACCTTTTTATCATACTATGAAAAGCAAGATATACAATATTTATCTGATAAAAAAGTTGATAACCGGGGCTATCTTTTTGAACTTATCAAGACAAAAAATTCTGGACAAATATTTGTATCACGGACATTGCCGGGAATCACTCGCGGTAATCACTATCACGATACAAAAGTAGAAAAATTTTGTGTGCTTGATGGAAAAGCAAGCATTAAATTGCGTCATATAATAACAAACGAATTGCATGAAATTATTGTAGACGGGCATGAATGTAAAATCATCGATATTCCCCCAGGCTGGACACATAGTATTACCAATATTGGTACTACCGATTTACTAACATTATTTTGGGCAAATGAGATTTTTGATCAAAATAATCCTGATACATATTTTTGTGAGGTATAACATTGAAAAAAACTAAAGTAATGACCATGGTTGGAACCCGTCCAGAAATCATACGCCTTTCAAGAGTTATGGCAAAACTGGATGCATATGTAGATCATGTATTAGTGCATACAGGACAGAACTATGATTATGAGCTTAATAAGATATTCTTTGAAGATCTTGAATTAAGAAAACCCGATTATTTTTTGGATGCCGCCGGCGAAAGTGCAATGCAAACAATCGGCACAATAATAGAAAAGACCGATAAACTATTGAGTGAAGTCAAACCCGATGCTCTGTTAGTGCTTGGCGACACCAATTCCTGTTTGGCAGCACTACCAGCAAAACGAAAAAAAATCCCTGTGTTTCACATGGAAGCCGGCAATAGATGCTTTGATCAGCGAGTACCAGAAGAAATAAATAGGAAAATCGTTGATCATATCTCAGATATCAATATGCCTTATTCGAGCATTGCAAGGGAATATTTGCTTAGAGAAGGGCTCCCTGCAGATAGGATTATAAAAACAGGGTCTCCAATGTATGAAGTAATTCATCATTATATGCCAAAGATCCAAGCGTCAAAAGCTTTAGAAAAAAATGGAGTGAAAGCAGGCGAATATTTTCTTGTAAGCTGTCACCGTGAAGAAAATGTTGATTTTGAATATCAAATTAAGAAATTTGCAGAAAGCCTCAATGCTATTGCTGATGCGTATAAAATACCGGTTATTGTTTCTACCCATCCAAGAACACGTAAAAGATTGGAGCAGTATAATATAAAACTTAATGACCTCATTCAAACGCAAAAGCCAATGGCTTTTTCCGAATACGTCAATTTGCAAATGCATGCAAAGCTTGTTCTTTCTGATTCAGGGACAATTACAGAAGAGTCATCAATTCTTAACTTTCCTGCCCTGAATATACGCGAAGCCCACGAGCGGCCGGAAGGTATGGAGGAAGCATCGGTGATTATGACAGGACTTGACCCAGAACGGATTCTTGAATCTGCGACTATAGCTATGCAGCAGCCAAGAGGCCAAGAGCGAGCTTTTAGAGAAGTTTCAGATTATACCATGCCAAATGTTTCTGAAAAAGTTGTGCGGATTATTGTGAGCTATATTGATTATGTAAATAGAAATGTGTGGAAAAAATAAAAAAATAATTATAATAACAGAACGCTATGCTCCTGAGCCTTTTCTCATTACTGACCTTGCAGAAGAATGGGTAAAACAAGGTAATGAGGTTACGGTTGTTACCCAAATCCCTTCATATCCTGGTGATAAAATTTATAAAGGATACAAAAACAGCAAACTTGTTGAAACTATCAATGGCGTTAAGATTGTTCGCTTCCCGACAGTAACAGGCTACAGTAAAAGCCTGTATCGCAAAATATTGAATTATTTATTGTTTATGCTGCGTGAACTTTGGTTCGCTTTTATTGCGAGCAAAGATGCTGATGCAGTTTTTGTCTATCATACAGGACCGCTCACCCAAGCATTGGCTGTTATTCCTATAAAAATATTTAGAAAAATTCCTATAACAATTTGGACTCAAGATGTATGGCCTGATGCTGTTTTTGCTTATGGGTTTCCTGAACAAGGGGCATTTGCTGTAATATTAAAGAACTTTGTAAAGTTCATCTATTATTTTTGTGATACCATTTTAGTAACAAGCCCAGGTTTTATTGAGAGGCTCAAGCCATATACTAAAAATAAAATAGTAGAATTTATACCACAATGGGTACCCGATGAAATAATGAAGTGTGACCCTTCTCCTTTTAATTTAACTGAGGGCGCATCGAAGTTTATATTTACTGGTAATCTTGGTAGTATGCAGGCTCTTGATGTAGTTATTAAAGCTTTTGCTGAATTAAAACAAGAAGATATTGTGTTATACATTTTAGGAGATGGCAATAAACGAAAGGATTTTGAGTTACTTGCAAAATCGTTAGATGCAACAAATATTAAGTTTTTGGGAAGCTTGCCGCAACGACAAGTATTGCATTGTATCCGACAATGTGATTTTTCTGTACTATCACTATCTCCAAATAAACTTATCAGCCTTACAATACCTGCAAAGTTTCAAACCTATCTTGCTGCAGGGAAACCTATTTTGGCAATTACCGCTGGGGAAGTTTCCAGACTAATACAAGAAAATAATATTGGAATTGCTTGTTATCCTGATAAGGATTTAATTATAAAAAGCATAAAAGAATTAATTGCCACTAATAAATCAGCTTCTTTTACTAGAAATCTTTTAAGATTGCAACCACAGTTTGATAGAAATAAAATTATAAATACAATTTCTTATTACTTAATATAAGGACACCCCCTCATGAAATCCATCATCCTCGCCGGCGGTTCCGGCACAAGATTGTATCCGCTCACCTTTGCGGTTTCCAAACAAATTCTTCCCGTTTATGATAAGCCCATGATCTACTATCCCCTGTCGGTGCTTATGCTGGCCGGGATTCGGGAAGTGCTCATCATTTCTACTCCCCGGGACCTCCCTGTGTTTAGGGAGCTTTTTGGGAGTGGTGATAAACTTGGCATGCGCTTTGAGTATGCTATTCAGGAAAAGCCCCGGGGCCTTGCCGATGCCTTTATTGTGGGAGAAAAATTTATTGGCAATGATAACGTTGCCCTTGTGTTAGGCGATAACATTTTTTACGGCCACGGCTTTACCGGCACCCTGCAAAAAGCCGCAAGCCGCAAAGCAGGGGCCACCATATTTGGCTATTACGTTAGAGACCCCACCCAGTACGGTGTTGTAGAGTTTGATAACTCCGGCAAAGTCCTTGGCATCGAAGAAAAACCCGCTAAACCCAAGTCCCACTATGCCGTTCCGGGTCTCTATTTCTATGATAACCAGGTCGTTGACATCGCAAAAAACGTGCAACCCTCCGCAAGGGGTGAAATCGAAATTACCTCGGTGAACAACGAATACCTCGCCCGGGGCCAGCTCCATGTGGAACTCCTAGGCCGTGGCATGGCCTGGCTCGATACCGGAAGTTACGATGGCCTTTTGGAAGCCTCTAACTTTGTAGAAACCATCCAAAAACGGCAGGGCCTCTATGTCGCCTGTATCGAAGAAATCGCCTACCGCAACGGTTGGATCAGCCGGGACCAATTACTTGCTATAGCCGATAGCTTTAAAACCGATTATGGTGCCTATCTGCGCTTTGTGGCGGAGCAATAACCATGCCCATCAATGTCACACCCCTCCCCATAGAAGGACTTTATATCATTGAGCCCCGGGTGTTTGGCGACGCTCGGGGCTATTTTTTCGAGTCCTACAACGAACGGGATTTTAACACTGCGGGCCTTACCATGCGCTTTGTCCAGGATAACCAATCCTTTTCCAGGATGGGCGTACTGCGGGGCCTCCATTTCCAGAAACAGCACCCCCAGGGGAAACTCGTCCGGGTAATACAGGGCGAAGTCTACGATGTCGCCGTTGATATCCGACCCGGTTCAAAGACCTATGGCCAGTACCATGGCCTTATACTAAGCAGCGAAAAGCAGAACCAGTTTTACATTCCCCCAGGTTTTGCCCATGGTTTTGTGGTCCTCTCCGAAACCGCCATCTTTGCCTATAAATGCACCGACTACTACCACCCGGAAGACGAAGGAGGCATCCGCTGGGATGATCCTGACCTCTCCATCCCCTGGCCCCTTAAGGAGGTGCAAGTTTCTCCTAAAGATGCACAATTGCCCTATTTAAAAGATATTAAAAAGGAAAATCTATGATTTGGATTGTTGGAAACAAGGGGATGCTCGGTACCGAGCTTACCCAGTATTTACAGAACCAGGGCCTCCCAGTCCTTGGCACGGACCGGGAAGTCAGTTTTCTGGATCCCGATGCCCTTTCAGCCTTTGCCCAGGACAAACCCATATTCTGGATCATCAATTGTGCCGCCTACACCGCCGTGGATAAGGCCGAAGACGAAGAAGACCTTGCCCTGCGCTTGAATGCCGAAGGCCCCGAAAATCTAGCTCGCCTTGCACAAAACATCGGAGCCCGGCTCCTCCACATTTCTACCGACTATGTCTTTTCAGGCACTCCCCAACTCCAGTTTGATGCACCCAGGCCCTACCGTGAGGATGACCCCACAGGCCCTACCGGTGCCTATGGCCGTACCAAGGAAGCCGGGGAGCGCCGTGTCCTTGCTGTTGCGCCTTCCTCCCTTATTGTCCGCACCGCCTGGCTTTACGGAGCGCATGGTCCCAACTTTGTCTTTACCATGCTCCGCCTCATGAAAGAGAGGGACCGCATCGGCGTCGTCGCAGACCAGCGGGGAACACCCACCTGGGCCCGGGACCTCGCCGCCGCCATTCACGGGCTTATAACAAAACCAGAGGTGCCCGCCGGTATCTACCATTTTACCAACGACGGCGAATGCACCTGGTACGATTTTGCCCTGGCCATCCGCGACGAAGCCCGCACCCTCGGCCTCTTAGACAAAGACTGCACCGTAAACCCCCTCACCACTGACCAATACCCCACCAAAGCCCGCCGCCCCGCCTATTCCGTCCTCTCAAAAGACAAAATAAAAGCCCTCGGCATCCCCGTCCCCGGCTGGCGGGAAAGCCTCGTGGAGTTTTTAAAAACACAATTGTAAAATGCATGACAACTTGATAACTAAAAAATGTTTATAGTATTTTATACATATGAAAACGCTACCAGTTGGAAAACTTAAAGCTCAGTTCTCAGAAGTTTTAGAATTAGTAAAGCATGGGGAATCTTTCGGGATTATATATGGCAAAAAGAAAAAGCCAATTGCCATGATTATTCCATACGTTGATAAGGAAGAAATAAAAGAAAGAAAAATTGGTATTTTAGATGAAAAATATAAACTGAAGATTGATGAAAATTTTAAATTTGTGGATTGCCGATAAAAGATTTATTGAAGTTTGGTATATATTTGGATTACTGTTTTTTAGATTTATTGCCGGAAGATTCTCTGTATTATTTAGAATTAAAAGAAGAAACACATAGGGATCCATTTGATCGAATGTTAATAGCTCAATGTATAAAAAATAAATTAATAATGATAAGCAAAGATCGTGAATTTGAAAAATTTAAAAGCGAAGGTTTAAAAGTCATTTGGTAAACAATATTCAGTCCTCTCCAAAGACAAAATAAAAACCCTCGGCATCCCCGTCCTCATCCTTTTGTCCTGTCGAACCTTGAAAGTGTATCAATATAATGATATAATATTGATATAAGGAGGTCCTGTATGCCTACAATACGACCCAGTGCCGATTTACGCAATAACTACAATGAAATATCAGAATTCTGTCATACATACGCTGAACCTGTTTTTATTACCAAAAACGGACAGGGCGATTTAGCGGTAATGAGCATCGAAACCTATGAATTATTGGCAGGGAAATTGGAGCTTTATAGATTACTTGATGAAGGTTTACATGCCCATGAAAACGGAAATGTGAAACCAAGTGAAGCCGTTTTTTCTCAAATCCATAAAAAAATGAAGTGGTAATGTATACCCTGCAGTTTACTGAGCCAGCTGAGCATGATTTACTCTCTATACTCACATATATTACAGAAGTATTAAAAGCCCCTGATTCTGCAAAACAACTAGTAGCTGATTTCGAAAAGCAAACGGAACTATTAAAAACCGCACCCCTATGTTGTGCCCTAGTTTCTGATGATTATTTGCGGTCTAAAGGTATTCGTGCTCTTTTAGTTAAAAAGTATTATCTCTTTTATGTGGTTAATGAAGAAGAAAGCCTTGTTTCTGTAATTAGAATTCTCTATTCTCGAAGAGATTGGTCAAACATCCTACGAAATGACAACACATACATAAAGGACTAACCCATGCGCACCTTTAAAAACCTACTTGTAACCGGCGGTGCCGGATTCATCGGCTCCAACATGATTCGCTACCTCCTCTCTGGTCCCTCAGGCTTTACGGGCCGGGTCATCAACCTGGACCTCCTTACCTATGCGGGCAACCCCGAAAGCCTCGCCGACATCCAGGCCCGCTACGGCTCCGGCTCCGACCCCCGCTATATCTTCGTGCAGGGGGATATCTGCGACCGCCCCCTTATCGAGCGCCTTTTTACGGACTACCAGATTGATGGGGTGATCCATTTTGCGGCCGAGAGTCATGTGGACCGGTCCATTTTGGGCCCCGAGGCCTTTGTCCGCACCAACGTCATGGGAACCTTTACCCTGCTCGACGTCGCCCGTACCGCCTGGGCTGGCAAATACACAGCCGGCCATGAGAGCCAGAATGCAGAGGTAACTTCAGTCCTCTTTCATCACATCTCCACCGACGAAGTTTATGGGAGCCTCGGAGACTCGGGCTACTTTACCGAAACCACCCCCTATGACCCACGATCGCCCTATTCGGCCAGCAAGGCCTCGAGCGACCACCTCGTCATGGCCTACCACCATACCTACGGCCTCCCCGTAACCCTTACCAATTGTTCCAACAACTATGGCCCCTATCAATTTCCGGAAAAACTCATCCCCCTCATGGTGCTGAACATGCTGGAAGGAAAGCCCCTTCCGGTCTATGGGGATGGTAAAAATATCCGGGACTGGCTCTATGTGGAAGACCACAACAGTGCCGTGTGGCTTGTCATGCAGCAGGGCAGGGTAGGGGAAAAATACAACATCGGCGGCGAAAACGAATGGCAGAACATCGAACTCCTCCAGGAGCTCATCAATCTGGTCGCAGAAGAAACCGGCAAACCCGCCGAGGCCCTGCGCAGCCTTATCACCTATGTCAAGGACCGCCCGGGCCACGACCGCCGCTACGCCATCGACTGCACCAAGCTTAAAACCGAACTCGGCTGGAAACAGTCCGTAAATTTCTCCGAAGGCCTCCGCAAAACCCTCCGCTGGTACCTTGCCAACCCCGAATGGATCTCCCACGTCCGCTCCGGCTCCTACCGCACCTGGATAGAAAAGAACTATGAGAAGCGGTAGAAGATATTGGCCAAATGTGCTAAAATGAAAAATATGATGAACAAGATTCCAAAACGATTAAAAAAGAGCCTATTATCGAAGTCATTTGGCAAGTTCAGTTTGATATCCCAAATGCAGTAGATGCCTTACCAGGTATAATATATACAAACCTGAGAGGACGTTACTCAGCATTAGAGATGCGTCGTATGCCTGTAGCAGATATTCCTCCGAATTGAAATCTTGAAAGGCTCTAACTTGGTGATATGTCCTTTGCGTCACTCTTTACGCTATATTGATCTGTTAACGTTATATAAAGAGCCAGATCTTTCTGCATTGCAATTACATATTCAACTTGGAACATACATGGTAAAAAATATACCCCTTCAAATGCGTATGGAATTGCTAGAGAATAATTATCTACATGTGATACAGATTGCAACCCCTTCACAAGTACATCTCCCCGAAGGCAATCTTAATGGTAGTGTAGTTGATCTGGAAATTTTTCCTATAAATACATCAGAAAATTGGAATTGATGAGACTTCCAGTGTAATAGAACCATGGTAAAATTTGCAAAAACTTTAAAACGGCAAATGGTATTGTTCGCTGGTAAACTGTGGTACTTATTCATATAAAATAGCAAAGAACCGCATTTTCTGGGGGCTATTATGAAAACAAATTTGCTTGATACAAAAACCTTAACGTTTAGAGAAATCATTGGTAACGGGAAAAAGTATGAAGTTCCTGTTTATCAAAGAGATTATTCCTGGAAAGAAGAGCATTGGGAAGAACTATGGCTTGATATTGAACAAATGCAAATGAATTCGTCTGAAGTACATTATATGGGTTCAATTGTATTGCAAAATAAAACAGATAAAACTTTTACAATTATCGATGGCCAACAACGATTTACAACATTAAGCATATTGGTATTAGCATGTGCAAAAATATTATCAGAACTAAACACCAATGAAGATAGGGAGCGCGTTAATATATTAAGAGATACGTATCTTGGTAATAAAGATGGAATTTCTTTGCATTATACGAGTAAATTACAACTTAATGTTAATAATAATGATTTTTATCAAACATACCTTCTACAGTTAAAAGAGCCCTTGAATAAATCAAAATTAAATGATTCGAATAAATTGATGATTAATGCATATAATTACTTCCTGAATAAATTAAGACAAAAAGAATTTTCTAAAAATGGTATATCTTTATATACATTTGTAGATCAAATTATTGGAGATAAATTGTTGTTTATTCAAATTACTGTCGATGATGAATTAGCTGCTTATACAGTATTTGAAACACTTAATGCAAGGGGACTTGAATTAACATCAACTGACCTTTTAAAAAATTATTTATTTTCAATTGTAAAAGGTGAAACTGATATTCAGCAGTTGCAAAAAAAATGGAAAGAAATTGCAGAAACGGTTGGAATAAAAAAGCTTCCACAATTTATTCGCTATTATTTAAATTCAAAACAAAAACTTATAAGATCTGAACGGCTCTTCAAAGAAATAAGACAAACTATTAAACAGCAAGAAGAAGTATTTACTTTTTTGGATGATTTATCTAACTATGCCGATTTATATATTGCACTGGATGACTCAGAGAATGAATTATGGAAAGATTCGCCAGAAATAGCAAAACTTATTGAAGAAATAGCACTTTTTAATGCTGAGCAGCATAAGTCATTACTTATGGCAGCTTATTTTTCGCTAACTAAAGAAGAGTTTGTAAAGGTACTAAGAATTATTCGAGCTATAGTCTTTCGTTATACAGTTATCTCATCGCTAAATCCAAATGAACTTGAAAAACAATATAATAATGTAGCAGTTAAAATTACAAATCGAGAGATAGATAATGCATCGGATATATTTAGGTATTTACAGCCAATATATCAAAATGATGAAGATTTTAGATATAGTTTTACTACAAAGGAATTTGACACAAGAAATTCACAACAACGAAAAATCGTTCGTTACATCTTAGCAAGTATTGAAAATCAAAAATATAATAAAAATTTATCGGTCATAGATGTTGATGCAACAATAGAACATATTTTGCCTGAAAATGCTGAAGAATCATGGTTTTTAGATTTTGAACAAGAGGATTTTGAGTCAGCAGTATATAGACTTGGCAATTTAACGTTGCTGGAAAATAAAATGAATGCTAAAGATGCAGCAAATGCATTGTTTGAAAAGAAAAAAACAGTCTATGAACGAAGTCAATATGAAATTACTAAGGAGATAGTATCATATGATACATGGAATATGAATGATATAAGAAACAGACAAAAAAACTTGCCGATATTGCTGTTACAATATGGAAAGCAAGATATTGAATAACAGAACATCGAAGTCTTCCAGGAGCTCATCAATCTGCTCCTGGATAGAAAATAACTACTTGTAATACTCAACGGTATCTGCGTATAATTTTACTATGAGTAAAAGATTTGAAGGCGAGGAAAGCCTGGATATTACTTCAGAGAAAGCTATTTATCCTAATGCTGTGGTTTAATATCTAAGGCTCAATTCAGCATATATCCTTCCTGTCCGATATACGCGAAAATGGGGTGATAGCCGTCCACCTCTTTATAGGTACGGCTCACCCCTTCTTTGTGGCTTTTGGAATTATCCAGTGGCGAGGTATCGATATCGACCGGTATATACGGTCTACCATAGCTGGAACATAGGTTAAATCCAGACTTTCCAGAAAAAAGCTATCTTCCCGGACTATATCCATTTCTTCAAAACGGGTCCTGCCTTGGGTAAAAAGTCCTATGATTGATTTCAGGACATGGGGATGGCGAGGTGTAGCTTTTCCGCTATGCTTACAAAAGCCAATTTTTTCTAGTATCTTTCCTACCAGCGCCATGCCGCCTATGCTATTTAATTTTTCTGTGGTAGTATTTATGACGTAATCCAAGCTTCACCTCCTGGGTGCATTTTGTTTTAGTGGTAATTCATTATACACCATCAGGTTGGCTTGGGTTACTTTATTTTTTATACGGATTCAGGTAAAAATTTTGCCGATGGGGATCCCATGCTGGCCGGAAAAGATATATCCCAGTGGGATGTGGCGGCTTGTCTTAATTTTATGTGGTTAAAATGGAATGAAATATTTAGCCGTACCCTGGGTAATGCAGAGCGCTCGTTGGTGAGTGAGCTTAAGCTTTTTCGCAATACCTGGGCGCATCAGGGCAGTTTTACCAGTGATGATGCCTATAGGGTTTTGGACTCCGCAGAACGATTACTCAATGCAATTTCTGCCCCTCAATCTGAAGAACTTAACAAAATGAAAATGGAACTTCTGCGGCTTCGATTTGATGAGCAGGTTCGCAATGAAAAGCGGAAAAGTTCCATTATTGAAACAACTGCCAATACATCGTTAAAGCCCTGGCGGGAGGTTATTGTTCCCCATAAAGATGTGGCCTCCGGCCGGTATCAGCAAGCTGAGTTTGCCGCCGATCTCTGGCAGGTACATTTGGGCGAAGGCTCCGATGAATATAAAGACCCGGTAGAATTTTATAGGCGTACCTATTTAACAGATAGCCTGAAAAAATTACTCACTAATGCTATTAAAAGACTTACCGGCACTGGTGGTGATCCGGTGGTGCAACTGCAAACCAATTTTGGTGGTGGCAAGACCCATTCTATGCTTGCCCTGTATCATCTTTTTTCTGGCGCTTCTGTTTCTTCGCTCCTTGGAATAGAAGAGATTCTAAAATCCTGTGGCGTATCTGAACTGCCCCATGTGTCCAGGGTGGTGCTCGTGGGTAATAAAATATCCCCTGGTAACCCGGTCCGAAAACCCGATGGTACCTTGGTTAAAACGCTTTGGGGTGAGCTTGCCTGGCAGTTGGGTGGTAAAAATGCTTTTAGTATCATTGCGGAGGATGATGAGCGGGCTACCAGTCCTGGGGACCGGCTCAGATTACTTTTTAATGAATATGGTCCCTGTCTTATTCTTATTGATGAGTGGGTAGCCTATGCCCGCCAACTCCACGATCAAACGGATTTGCCTGGGGGCAGTTTTGAAACCCATTTTTCCTTTGCCCAGGCCCTTACGGAGGCCGCCAAGGGGGCTCAAAATTGTCTTTTGGTAATTAGCTTGCCCGCCAGTGATACCGCAGGGTCTCCTCACACCCTAGCCGATGATGCAGAAGTTGGTGGGGCTCGCGGCCGTGAAGCGCTGGCTCGCTTACGGAATGTGGTAGGCCGTTTGGAATCATCCTGGCGGCCAGCCACCGCAGAAGAGGGCTTTGAGATTGTGCGACGACGGCTTTTTGAACCAATCCGTGATCAGGACAATTTTAAGAACCGTGATGTAGTAGCCCGTACCTTTTCAGAATTGTACCAAAATGAACAGCAGGAATTTCCTCCTGAATGTCGTTCCGTAGATTACGAAAATCGTATTAAAGCCGCGTATCCTATTCACCCAGAAATATTTGATAGACTCTATACCGATTGGTCTACCCTGCTTAAGTTCCAACGCACCCGTGGAGTTTTGCGTCTGATGGCCGCGGTAATTCATAGCCTTTGGGAAAGCAATGATAAAAATCCACTCATTCTTCCTGCAACTATTCCAATAGATGATCCAAGGGTCCAGTCGGAGCTTACCCGTTATCTTTCTGATAACTGGGCGCCCATTATAGAAAAGGATATTGATGGTCCCCAATCTTTGCCCCGTCGTATTGATGCAGACATTACCAATTTAGGAAAATATTCAGCCACACGGCGGGTTGCCCGTACTATATTTCTAGGTTCTGCGCCAACCTCGGATGCGGCGCATCATGGTCTTGATGACCGGAGTATTAAATTAGGTTCTGTATTTCCTGGTGAAAGCCCGGCTCTTTTTGGTGATGCCCTTCGCAGACTCGCCGGCAGTGCTACCTATCTGTACCAGGATGGGAGTCACTATTGGTATTCTACCCAACCTACGGTTACAAAACTTGCAGAGGATAGGGCTGAACAATTACTAAACAATCCAGATATGGTGAGTATGGAAATTGAAGCCCGTTTAAGAAAAGATTTACAAACAAAAGGTGATTTTAGCCGCATCCATGCGTTTCCCCATGGGAGTCAGGATGTCCCTGATGATAAGGATACCCGATTAGTTGTCTTGGGTATTCAATTTCCTTATGATAGAACCGACCGTTGTTTAGCTTTACAAGAAGCACGAAATATACTGGAAAAGCGGGGAATAGGCCCCAGGTTATATAGAAACACCTTGGTTTTTCTTGCCGCCGATGCAAACCGTCTTCAGGATTTGGATGGGGCTGTTCGAAGATATTTAGCATGGAAATCTATAGTAGATGAAAAAATACAGTTAAATCTTACACCATTTCAGGCTACCCAGGCAGAGCAGCAACTGGCTGAAGCAGAAAAAACTGTGTTAGCTCAAATTCCGGAAACGTATATTTGGGTTATTGTGCCGTTTCAAAAAAATCCCCAGGTAAGTATAGAAATGCAGGCGTTAAAGGTTTCCGGACAGGAAGCTTTAGCGGTCCGGGCTGCTAAGAAACTAAAGAATGAAGAGCTTCTCGTAACATCCTATGCCCCAAGCAGATTAAGAATGGACCTTGATACCATTCCTCTCTGGAGGGGTAACCATATTTCTGTAAAACAGCTCTGTGAATATTATGCCCAATATGTATATCTGACCCGTGTTACCAATCCTGAGGTAATTGTGAAGGCTATAATTAATGGACTGTCGCTTTTATCCTGGGAACAGGATTCATTTGCCTGGGCGGACTCATGGGATGAAGAGGCTCAGCGGTATAAGGGATTGCAATATCAGGTAAATCATAGTTACATTGACACTGAAAATACAGGGCTTATTGTAAAACCGGCAGTTGCGGCTGCTCAGGTGCAAAGGGAAACAAAACCTGTAGGGACTGAGCCTAGTCCCGCGGAGAAAATTGTAATTGATGATTCCGGCCAAGTTGCAGACAGGATACCAGACATACAAAACACAATACACCAGCCGAAACGGTTTTTTGGAACTGTAGAACTAGATCCCGATAGGATAGGGCGCGACGCGGGCCGTATAGCAGATGAAGTGCTTTCTCATCTTGCGTCTCTGCCACAGGCTAAGATTAAGGTTCGCTTGGAAATAGAAGCGGAACTTCCCCAGGGTGTAGATGAAAGGGTAATAAGAACGGTAACAGAAAATGCAAATACCCTGCGTTTTAAAAACCATGGTTTTGAAAGGGAGTAATTATGGGACAGAGTGGTCCTCTTTTGTCGGTAAAAAACGTTTCCAAGGAATTCTATGGAAATGTGGTGTTGCAGGATGTCAGTTTTGACCTGCACGAAGGCGAAATCCTTGGCCTGGTAGGTGAAAACGGGGCGGGAAAAACAACCCTCATGCGGATCCTATTCGGCATGCCGGTGATTGCAGAAACCGGCGGCTTTAAGGGTACCATAGAGATTGATGGAAAGGCGGTGAATTTTGCAAGCCCCTTTGATGCCCTGGATGCGGGCATCGGGATGGTTCACCAGGAATTCAGCCTTATCCCCGGTTTTACCACCACAGAAAACATTGTGTTGAACCGAGAATCCATGCGGCCCAGTCTTCTGAATGAAGTCTTTGGCGATCGGATGAGTATTCTGGACCGGACGCTGATGCGTCAGCGGTCCGAATCGGCAATTTCCAAGCTGGGGGTTACCCTGGACCCGGATATGCTCGTTTCTGAAATGCCCGTGGGGCACAAGCAGTTTACCGAGATTGCCCGGGAAATAAGCCGGGAACATTCCCGTATCCTGGTGTTGGATGAACCTACGGCGGTACTTACCGAAAGTGAAGCCCAGGTTCTGCTGGCTTCTCTGAAGCGGCTTGCCTCGGAAGGGGTAGCCATTATTTTTATTTCCCACCGTTTGCAGGAAGTGCTGGACCTGGCTGACCGGGTGGTGGTGTTGCGGGATGGCCTTGTGGTAAAGGACAGCCCCACCAAAGGGCTTTCCATTCGGGATATTGCTTCCTGGATGGTGGGCCGTTCGGTAAGCGGTGAGACCGAATCGCAGGATAGTAACCGCAACTTGGGAGAGCCGATTCTTTCGGTGGAGCACCTTTGGGTGGATATGCCCGGCGAGACCGTTCGGGATGTGTCCTTTACGGTGCATCGGGGAGAAATTTTCGGAATCGGCGGCCTCGCGGGTCAGGGCAAACTGGGGGTCCCTAATGGCATTATGGGCCTTTACCCTGCCGGCGGTGCGGTCCGTCTGGAAGATAAGGTGCTTCCCCTCAATGACCCCGCTGGAGCCCTTAGGGCCGGCATGGCCTTTGTATCGGAGGACCGCCGGGGAGTAGGGCTCCTTTTGGATGAGAGCCTCGACTGGAATATAGCCTTTACGGCGATGCAAACCCATGGCCAGTATCTTAAGCCGCTCCTGGGCGGGCTTATCAGGCTGCGGGATGAAAGGGCCATGGCCGCCCTATGCCAGGAATACATCAACCTGTTGGATATTAAATGTACCAGTCATAAACAAAAGGCCCGGGAACTTTCCGGGGGTAACCAGCAGAAGGTCTGCCTCGCCAAGGCCTTTGCCTTAAAGCCTCAGGTGCTCTTTGTGTCAGAACCCACCCGGGGTATTGATATTGGAGCAAAAAAGCTCGTGCTGGATACCCTTCGCCGCTATAACCGGGACTATGGAACGACCATCATTATGGTTTCCAGCGAGCTGGAGGAACTGCGGTCGGTGTGTGACCGGATTGCCATTGTTGATGAGGGCCGTATAGCGGGTATTTTGCCGGCTCACCAGGATTCCGCCGATTTTGGTCTTCTTATGGCTGGGCAGACTGTAACTGAATCAATGGAGGCGTCCCGTGAATAACGTGAATACTATAAAAACCTTTATTCAAGATTTTGGCTGGCCCCGCATCATCATCTTTTTCTTCCTAGTATCCCTCTTTGTACTCGCCCCTGTGGTGGGTGTCCGGTTGGATGCTTCCATTTCTGATGTGATGAATCGGTTTGGCCAATATGCGATTCTTGTCCTGGCTTTGGTTCCGATGATCCAATCCGGGGCGGGTTTGAACTTCGGCCTCGCCTTGGGGATTGTGGCGGGGCTCCTGGGTTCTACCCTGTCGCTCCAGCTGGAACTGCGGGGCTTTATGGGCTTTTTCGGCGCCATAGGGCTCGCCACTCCCTTTGCGGTAGTTTTTGGCTACCTGTACGGAAAACTGCTCAACAAGGTTAAGGGCGAGGAAATGACCATAGCCATGTATGTTGGTTTCTCTTTTGTCATGCTCATGTGCATTATGTGGCTCATTCTTCCCTATAACAATCCAACCATGGTGTGGGGCTATGCGGGCAAGGGCTTACGGACAACCATTTCAGTGGAAGGGTATTGGCTTAAAATACTGAACAATTTTCTCGCCATAAAGGTGGGCGAGTTCTTTGTGTTCCCCACGGGGCTCCTCTTGTTTGTGGCCCTCTGCGCCTTCCTTATGTGGGTCTTTCTGAAAACAAAAACCGGTACTGCCATGACCGCCGTAGGGTCTAACCCGGATTTTGCCCGGGCTTCCGGTATCAGCGCAGACCGGATGCGGCTTATTTCGGTCATTATTTCTACCTTTTTAGGTGCGGTGGGCATCATTGTGTACCAGCAGAGCTTCGGCTTTATCCAACTGTATACGGCCCCCAACCCCATGGTGTTCCCCGCTGTGGCCGCCATATTGATTGGGGGCGCTACCATAAATAAAGCAAATATTATCAATGTGATGGTGGGGACCTTCCTCTTTCAGGGGCTCCTAACCATGACCGCTTCGGTCATCAACTCGATACTCCAAACCGATATGTCCGAGGTAATCCGTATGATTGTATCCAACGGGATGATTCTCTACGCCCTGACCCGTAAAACAAAGGTGTCCAAATGAGTACCAATAAAAACCTGTCTAAATTCTTTTCTGAATATGCGGTGGTCATCATCTTTGTGGTGCTGACCTTGGCTTCTATTGTGCCTTCAGGGCTGTCGATACCCTATATTGTACAGGAAGTGATTACCCGCCTTGGCCGGAATTCCTTCCTGGTTATCGCCTTGCTTCTCCCCATTTATGCCGGTATGGGGCTGAACTTCGCCATGACCCTGGGGGCCATGGCAGGGCAGATTGGCCTTATCTTTGCGGTTGACTGGGGTGTGGCTGGCTGGCAGGGCTTGGTATTTGCCCTCCTTGTGGGGCTTCCTATTTCGGTGCTCTTAGGCTGGATTACCGGTTCGGTGATGAATAAGGCAAAGGGCCGGGAAATGGTAACCGGTTATATCCTCGCCTTCTTTATTAACGGTATTTATCAGTTCTTCGTGCTCTATGTGATGGGCTCCCTCATCCCTATGCGGAATCCCGCCATTGTCCTTTCCCGGGGTTATGGTATACGAAATACCCTTAACCTTGAGTCGGTCCGGCAATCCCTGGATACCCTTTTTATGCTCCGGATCGGGCCCTTTGCCATTCCGGTGCTTACCTTTATCGTGATTTTCCTCCTCTGCCTTTTTATTGTCTGGTTTAAGCGGACCAAATTGGGTCAGGATATGCGGGCCGTTGGTCAGGATATGGCCGTAGCCAGTGCGGCAGGGATTGATGTAGAAAAAACCCGGATCATTGCCATTATTATTTCCACGGTGTTGGCCTGCGGCGGTCAGATTATCTTTTTACAGAACATGGGAAACCTGGCCACCTACAATGCCCATGACCAGACGGGGTTCTTTGCGGTGGCGGCATTGCTCGTGGGGGGTGCATCGGTTACCCATGCAAATATCCCCAATGTGTTCATCGGGGTTATCCTTTTGCATGCCATGTTCATTGTGTCGCCCCTGGCAGGCCAGAAGCTGTTTGGCTCCGCCATGATCGGCGAATACTTTAGGCAATTTATCGGCTACGGTGTTATCGCCCTGTCTCTGGTTCTGTATGCCTGGAAATCCCGGCGGGCTGTAGAAGATCAACGGTCCCAGTTACGGCAGGGTACTACCGTGGGAGGTGCCAAATGAAGCGGATCATCATCCGTTCGGCCTTGGGTCTTTTGTATGTACTCCTTTTAGTGCTGATGCTGGTGACGGGAAAGCGCCATACGATTCTTATTGATAATAAGGCCGATCCCAATGGTGCCTTTGGGGCGATAAATGGTATGTCCGTGCAGATTGATGCCCTAGAAGCGGCTGAATATTACCCCGGTGACCGGGACAAGGCGGTGGTTAAGGGCCAGCGGCACCGGATTAGGGTAGAGCTTTTTGATGATGAAAAGGTTATTGAGCGGGATTTCAGGATACCCCTGAACCAGGACATGGTGCTTCTGTCGGTTCCAAAAATGCTTGCCGGCATTGAACCTTTTATTGAACCCTTTACGGTGCAGCTGGAACAGGCGAGCATGGACCAAACTGCAGCTCAGAACGAGAGACACCAGCAATTTGGCTCCGATGCGGAGGGGCTCCCCCTGGATATGAACACTCCTGCCCAGCCGGCGCCCGCAGCAAATCCCTAAGGTAAAGCCCTCATCATAGCTTTTGGGTTTTTAGCAACCTTTCTCAGCCTGGGGCCCTCAGGCGGAGGGCCAGCTGGCAGCCTAGGCGTAGCGCCCCAGGTGCGGGCCCCTGTTCACAGAGTGTTAAAAATCAGTTAGTATTTTGTTACTATGGTTTATATCGATATCGCATTGCGTATTCTGGGAAGTCTGGGGCTCTTCCTCTTTGGCATGAAAATAATGAGTGAGGGTATTCAGAAAACCGCCGGAGACCGGCTCCAGCGAATTCTTAATTTCATGACCGGCAACCGGTTCATGGCGGTTTTTACTGGGTTTGCAATCACAGTATTGATCCAGTCTTCCTCAGCCACCACAGTTATGGTTGTTTCCTTTGTCAATGCGGGCTTGCTCAGCCTCTTTCAATCTATCGGTGTCATCATGGGTGCCAACATTGGTACCACCGTTACCGCCTGGATTGTCTCCCTCATCGGTTTTAAGATGAACGTCAGTGCCCTGGCGCTCCCGGCGATTGGTATTGGCTTTGTGTTGTACATGGCTATTAAATGGGGCTTTAAGGATCAGGGAGAAGCCATCCTTGGTTTCGGGCTTCTCTTTCTCGGTCTTGATTTCCTGACAAAATCGCTTCCAAAAATTGACCACGAATCGATAGCTTTTATTGCTTCGGTTTCCAATCTGGGCTTCTTAACGGAGATGATTGGGGCCGCTGTCGGTCTGGGTATTACCCTCATCGTCCATTCTTCCAGTGCGTCTACTGCTATTGTTATTACCATGGCCTTTAATGGGATGATCGATTTTCCCATGGCAGCGGCGATGATTCTGGGGGCCAATATTGGTACCACGGTGGATGCGCTCCTGGCATCTATCGGTGCTAAAGCTGTGGCAAAACGGGCTGCCTTGGTTCATGTACTCTTTAATGTTATTGGTTCTGTATGGGCCCTCGCTGTTTTTGAGCCCTTCTTGTTTTTAATTGATATGATCACCCCAGGGGATCCTTCCGGGGCGGCTATAACAACCCATCTGGCCATGCTCCATACGGTTTTTAATACCATCAATACAATTCTCTTTCTTCCCTTTGTAAAACCCTTCGAAAAACTGGTGACCCTGCTGGTAAAAGAGGATCCTGCAGAAGTACAGCCCGTATACCGGCTTTCGTATACTGCCGCTTCCATACAGGAAACGCCGGAACTGCAGATTCCCCGGGCGGAAAAGGAAATCCAGGATCTGGCATCCCTGGTCCATACTATGTTTGAACAATTTCAGACAGCCCTGCATGCAAAACATGGGGGTACTGTTGATGATATCGTAGAACAGTTGAAGCAAAAAGAAGATTATGCAGACCAGATGCGGGAACAGATCAGCCGCTTCCTGATCGAATGTACCCGGGCCCAGCTGAGTCCCCGTTCTGAAGAACGGGTAAATCAGCTGTTGCGGATTGTAGCAGACCTAGAAGATATGACCGATGATTGCTACAGTCTGAGCTTAACCTTGCAGCGAAGCTACCATAAAAAAATGGAGTTTAACCGGAAGGAACTGGATTCCCTGGAACCTTACATTCTCCTGGTTCGGGATTTCCTTGCCTTTGTACGGGAACACCTGGGTAAGCCCCTCTTGCAGGATGATCTGGAACATGCGAAGACTTTGGAAGAAAAGATTGACCAATTCCGGAGTAAGCTGAAAAAACTGGCCCGGAAAAATATAGAAAGCGGTGCAGATGTTAAAACAGAACTGCTCTATATCGATCTGATCCGCCGGATCGAAAAATTGGGAGATTATTCTTACAGTATCACCGAATCTTTAAGCCATTTGCCTGCTTAAATAGAGAGGTTTTAGAAGAGCTTCAGGGGGCATTGTCCCGGTGCTTATGGGTTTTGGCGGACTACAGCCAGCCCTGCCGGGGCCGCTCCTGTTCAATTCGGGTATCGCCCCCATGGCCGCTGTAAACCCGGATGTGTCCCGGCAGGCTGAAGAGCCGTCTCAGGCTGGCTTGTAGGGCCACTTCGTCCCCTCCCGGCAAATCTGTTCTGCCTACCCCACCTGCAAAGAGGGTGTCCCCAGAAAAAAGAATCCCCTTCTGTTCATCAAAATAAGCAACTGAACCTGGTGTGTGTCCCGGGAGATGGAGCACCTGAAAGGGACCGATGCGGTCTCCCTCTTCGAGAATTCTTGTTGGTTCAGGGAACTGGGCTGGGAAACGGTCCAGAAAGGCAAGGCCTCCAACCCCGGCCAGATCCCGCCGGTGCCGTATTAAGGCTGTGTTACCAAGGTAATCCTTATCCATCCGGTGAATAGCTATCGTAAGGGCTATTTGTTGTTCCCCATAATGGCGTGCCAGTTCGGGTATGGCGAGGATATGGTCAAAGTGCCCATGGGTGCACAGAATAAGTTGGGGAACTACTTTAAGAGCGTTTAACCGTGCTATAATTGCTGAGGCATCCGCTCCCGGATCTATTAAAATGACAGTCTTTTGTTTAGTGGTGGTGTCAATTTCGTCGGTTTCTATAATATAACAGTTGGTAGCGATGGGGCCTACCACGATGGAATGTACTTTGTAGTGTGGCATGGAGGAATAGTACCCTGAGAATCCAGGATTTTCTAGCCATTGCGGGCCTTGCCTTGTTTTGGTATTTAATTGTTCCGCTTATTGGTGCTTTTAGGGTTCAACGATATTGGCGGCAGTTTAGAGCCCGTTTTTTAACTTTACAGAAGATGCCTTTATTAAACTACCAACTTTCTTGTCTAAGAACAGAAGAACCTTCTCTGTATCGCTGTATTGGTTCAATAGAAGCGGTGAATGATAAGGGGTTTCTCTGGGTGCGAAATGAGGATGTAACTGTAGCTGTATCTATGAATTGGGCTCAGATTTTTCTGGTTCCTCCAGAAGGTTCACAGGATGGTTTTCTGCAGAGACTACAGTGGACTCGGTTCCCTCTCGTATTCGAAGATTCTAAGGTTTATATTCTTGGACCTTATTGCACTAACTTAGAAGGTTCTTACTTTTGTAGTACAAAGGATGAGCCCCTCATTGTGTTACTATTCGACGGAGATGAACAGGATGTAATCTTCAGAGTGATGAAAGCAGCTCGTCAACCAAATGAGTACTGGAATAGTATCACCTCATATAGTCTTGCCCTTGGTATGCTTTCACAGCTTCTGATAACAATGTGTTATAGTGGACGCCCAGCTCTAAGGTTTTTTGTTTTGGTTGCATTGACTGCAGCTTTTATCCCGATTCTTCCCCTTTTACCACCGGGGGTGCTTTTTACATCGATATATCGGCGATGGTGGCGAAAAGCTCGGCAGTATCGTTCTAACAGGGATATATATGAGTTACAAAAACAAATACCACCATTACATCACGTTGATTATGTGGCTGAGTCTTTAATTGGTAAAGATATTCAGTTTTATCAAAACCGAAGCCTCCTGCTCGTGCTATATGCTGTCATAGCAGTAGGCTTCGGTATTATGGTTAATATGATTATTGTATTTTTTGTGTTACAGAATCTATTCCTCTGATCCTGTTTTGTCCATTAGTGTTTTATCTATACTATTAAAAGCTGTGATTGACTTTTCAGAGGAGGAGTTCTCTTCGTTTCGAGTCCGGGCATGATTTACCGTAATCGATCTTCCTTTAAAAATCTTGCCGTTCAGAGCAGTTATAATGGCATCTGCCCATTCTTTTCGAACTTGCACAAAAGAATAGTTGTCTAAAATTCTAATCAGTCCGATATCCTCTTTTTTAATATCAATTTCGGATAAGATGAGTGATAGGATTTCCCGTGGAAATACGTGGCGATTACGGCCGACACTTATAAAAATACGAGCCGATTCTTCCTCTGGGAGGTTTTGTTTCTTCTGCTCATCCTCGGTGAATGATTCGGTTCTCAAGGGACTGTGATTTTTTAAGAGGGGGCCTCGGTTTTTCGTATAGGATCTGCGGCCTTTCCTCTTACCTTCCACCGCCTGCTGAATTAAGTATGCGGCAATATAGGACCGCATAAAAAAGGGTACTTGTTTACGAAAGACTGAACGATATTGGTTTAATACCTCTGGATTTCCATTTTGTTTTATGGAATCTATAACTGTTGTAAGAAAAGCTTTTACATCTTCTTCATTCGTAAAAGGAGGCATACAATTTTTTTCTCCTTATTCTATTTTATTGGTTAAGTGTTGCATATTGTATCGTTTTACTCAAGGCCTTTATTAATCGTATAAAGATATTGAGTCTCATAGATTTCAAAACCAGATCTATACAAGACCCTGGAAAAACCATCATAAAGGGAAGGCAAACTGATCTGTACATAGCGAATATCCCTATTTTTGTCTTTAATATAGTGAAGGAGCTGTATAAGTAAAGATTCAGCAAGACCAAGACCTCTATATTCGGTATAAATTTCAAGGGCTTCAATGTTAAGAAGCTCCTTATGTTGATAAGCGGAAATATAGCCTGCGAAATCTCCCCGGTTTGTTTCTGCTACAAAACTGATATCTCCAGGAAACTGCCATGTTGGGCACGATTGTCTTAATATAATATCCGGCATGGGGCCGCCCTTATTCCGTTCGAAATGAGTTTGCAATTCAACGATACATTCATGATGAAGTTTTCGGGCCTGTTCCTCATCTTGAACTGTTCCAGGACGGAATCGGAAATCTTCCAAAATTAGGTCTTCCGTCTCCTCTGGTTCTTCTCCAATACGTTCAAGACCCCATTCTTCCCGTAGCGCATTATACCAGTCCAGGACTGCCCGTTTCATTTCTCGTTCCTTAAAAGTATACCAGAGACGCTCAATGGCTGGATGGTTCGTAAGGGTATCTTTAAAAGCACGAAACACTCCTCGGCCTCGATCTAAGGCATTAGCCAGCTCGGTTTTCACGAGGGGATTTCGCAAAATAGTAGTGAATTTTTCCATTAATCTAAACCCGTCATTAGAGGTCCATTCAGGAATAGGGATATACCGCTCATCGTCCTCGCCGTCCCCGCCATTTTCTTCTATTTCTTCCAAGGTAGAGATAACCCCTTCCTGGGTGTCCAAGAGAAATTCCCCATCCTGGTCTTCCATTGCAAAAAGTATTTGGTCGAGTAGTGCTTCATCTAAATCGAACTGCATCAATCTATAGTAAAATTTTATAGTAGAACACGTCAAGTTTTTTGAATGGTTGACAGAGAGGCCTACTTTCTAGACAATTAGAGAAACTTTTATAGAAGGAGTATGATATGAGTATCATTGAATATGTTGAGGCCCGGGAGATCCTGGATTCCCGCGGTAACCCCACCGTCGAGGTAGATGTTGTTCTTGAAGATGGAACCATGGGACGTGCCGCGGTACCATCTGGTGCTTCTACCGGCGAAAACGAAGCTGTTGAACTGCGGGATGGAGACAAGTCCCGGTATATGGGGAAGGGTGTTCAGAAGGCTGTAGAAAATGTAAACAACATCATCGCCGCTGAAATCCAGGGTCTCGATGCACTGGAACAGGTTGACATTGACCGGACCATGATCGAACTCGATGGTACTGAAAACAAGAGCAAGCTGGGTGCTAATGCCATTCTCGGTGTTTCTATGGCAGTTGCCCGGGCTGCGGCTAACTATCTGGATATTCCCCTCTATCGGTATCTGGGTTCATTCCATGCCAATCTCCTTCCGGTTCCCATGGCTAATATCATCAACGGTGGTAAACATGCGGACAATAAGGTTGACTTCCAGGAATTCATGGTTATGCCCGTGGGTGCCCAGTCTATCCGGGAAGCGGTTCGCTGGACCGCCGAAGTGTTCCACACCCTGAAAAAACTCTTAAAGGATGCGGGCAAGAACACCGCTGTTGGGGATGAAGGTGGTTTTGCCCCCGATATTGCCAACGAAGAAGCACTGGGCTTTATCATGAAGGCCATTGAGAAGGCTGGTTACAAGCCCGGTGAACAGATTGCTATCGCCCTGGATGCTGCTGCCAGTGAGCTCTTTGAAGAAGGCGGCAAAAAGGGCTACAAGTTCTGGAAATCCAATCCAGACAAGCTCTTTACCAGCGATGAAATGATCGAACTCTACACGAAATGGGTTAACAATTACCCCATCATTTCTCTGGAAGATCCCCTGGATCAGAATGACTGGGATGGTTATGTAAAGATTACCCAGGCTCTGGGCAAGAAGGTTCAGATTGTTGGGGATGACCTCTTTGTTACCAACAAGAAATACCTCGAAAAGGGTATTAAGCTTGGTGCTTGTAACTCCATCCTGATTAAGGTTAACCAGATTGGTACGGTTACCGAAACCTACGAAACTGTCGAAATGGCAAAACGGGCTGGATACACCGCTGTTGTTTCCCACCGTTCCGGAGAAACCGAAGACAGCTTCATCGCTGACCTGGTTGTAGCCCTCGAAACCGGCCAGATCAAGACCGGATCCATGAGCCGGACCGACCGGATCTGCAAGTACAACCAGCTGATGCGGATCGAGGACATGTTGGAAGGTGTTTCCGAATACGCCGGCCGTAATGCCTTCTACAGCATCCGGAAGTAGCTGGTAGATGGCCCGGTAATCTGATCCTAGCCAGAAATCTGCGGGTTTTCTAGCTTTGCTGGCGAACCGGGGTCAACTGCCTGTAAGGGGGCGCTTCTTAAAACTGACAACGTTTTGAGAGGCGCTTTTTTTTTATTTTTCCCAGAGTGATCGGATTACCGGTCCCAAAAAAGCATTACAAAAACCTGCTCCCAAAATAGCCCAAAGGCTGTTTATTTTGGTAAAAGCCCCAATATAAAAGGTGATAAGAGCAAACAGGAGCAATAAAGGATCTGCCGAAGCCGGCCGCAGCACCCAGAGGGTCATGAGCATCATCGCGAGGCTTCCTGTTTTTAATGCCCCCTGTAGTTGTAATTGGTTCAGGGTAATCCGGCTTGCTAAAAGGGTCGTTAGGGCAATCATGATGACCGGGAAGGTAACCACCGACAGGGTAGCTAGGAGGGCAGTAAAGAATCCCCCGTGATACCAGCCCACCATGGTGGCCGCATTCAGGGCAATGGGGCCTGGGGTAGATTGGGCGATGGCGATGAGGGATCGGAAGCTTTCTTCATCAACCCAATGAGGCACGACCGCATTTTTGATAATTCCGACGGTAGACCAGCCGCCACCAAAGGCAATAATGCCAATTTTAAAAAAGGTCCAAATTACTTCGAGGGTTTCCATAGCCCCTCCAGAATGTACATGCTGGCAATACCTCCCAAGAGAATTGGTAGACTATAGCGGGGAAATAGAACCAAAATGATGGTCAGGACAGTTAACTCAAGGATTCGTATCAGTTGTTGCCTGCCGGTCATATCTATAAAAAGACGTTTTCCGTTTTTCCAAACCATTGCCGCGACAATACCTGGAACCACTGCACCGGCTCCTTCGAGAAATCGCTTTACTATCGGCAATGAGCCATAGATAGTAAGCAGTCTGCTTACAAGAATAATGACAAGAAAGGGGGGTAATATAACACCAAAAAAGGCAGCTGCGGCGCCCCAAAAGCCGCAGAGTCTGATACCTACGAGTAGTGAGGTTGAAAGGGCAAGGGGCCCGGGATATGCCTGGGCTTGGGCGAAAATATCATAATAGGTTTCTTCATCCATCCAGCCTCGTTTTTCTAGGCTATTCCCGATAACTGGTATAATGACATAACCGCCACCGAGGGTAATGGTGTTAATCCATGCAAAGAGCCAAAAAAGAGAAATCGCATGAGGTTGTGAGTTGATCCGCTTCATGAGAATAGATTGTCCTAAAAAGCTTATCGTATCAAGACTATATAGGTGGGTGGGGAAAGTCCAGAATAAAGCGGGCTCCTTCATTATTCTCCCAGCGCAGGGTTCCACCCAGTTGTTCTGCAAGTCCTATAGCTAATTGTATCCCCAAGCCCTTCGATGTAGCAAAGGAAAAATCATCAGGGAAACCGGGCCCTGAATCACTGAATTCGAGATGGACCTGGGTCACTTGACGTGTCAAAATCAGCGTGAATCGGGAAGGTTGTTCCGATGAAAGACCGTGTTTCAGACTGTTCATGACAAGTTCATTGAGTAAGAGTCCAAAGGTAATCGCTGTATCCACCGGGGCAAGAATTGCTTCGGTTTGAAAATCTAATGAGATGGGAAAATTCGTCCCTTTAATATTGATAAGCAGTCCAATAATTTCACGGGCATACATCGCTAAATCGATACAACCCTGGGTTGTTGTTTCATAGAGCATTTGGTGAACCAATGACATGGAGGTAATGCGGCTTTCAATGGCTTCCTTGAAGGCTTCTATATTCTCACAATTGACACTTTCCAGATTGATAAGGCTTTGTATGAGCTGAAAATCATTTTTTACCCGGTGGTGTACTTCTTTTATGAGCAGTGTTTTTTCCTGAATTGCCTTCTGCAAGGCTGTATCATATTCCTGCTGTTTACGGTTTTGATCTTGCAGCGTTGTGTACATTGAATAGAGTGCCTTCTGAATAATTCCCAAGTCTTTGGTAGGATCTGGTTCAATTTTCGGAAATGTTTCCTGTTCATGGCTAATAAACCTTGTAAAATCGATAAGGGCAGAAAGTCTATGACCAAAGAGGCTTTTATAACTAAGCCGGGTAAGCAGAATAGCCAATCCCATAGTACCAAGAATTAAGGCTAATTCCTGATACAGGATAGGTAGCACTCTGTCCATGATAACCTGATAAGGAATACCGTATACCACATACATATAGGGTTGTTCATCAGGGACTAGTTTTAATTTTGCATAGGCATAGAAGCGTTTTATCCCATCGGAACCGCTCATTAAAAACACATCCCGTTCTTTACCTTGCAGCATTCGTTCCCATACTTCATATTTTATTGGTTTTCCAAGAGGGTTTGTTGCACTGGGGGGATAATAGAAAAGCCGGGTCCCATAGCGATCCACAATTCCCAAGACGGTATCTTTTGAAATGGTAAGCTCCTTGATATAGGTTTCATATGAACTGAGTTTGTAGGTTGCAGCGATAGCTCCAATCAATGCTCCCTGTTCTGAAATGATTGGATATGCATAGGAAAATGATGGGGTGTTTTCTACCAGTCCAACGATATAGGAGCCGGGGGAAAAGCGGGCATTTCGCAGGACTGCTTCGATATGAGGCCGCCCTTTCAGACTTACTCCCGGTTCAAGCCTCGAAGAAGCCATTATTACTCCTTGTGCATTGAGGGCGGTAAAATTTAAATATGCATTATTCTGAGCGTGTATGTTTTGTAGTATGGGCTTCATGGCAATGGTATTGAGCTCTTTAAATTCTGGGAGGGCCGCCAATGTGGCTAGCATTTGGCGGGTAGATTCGGTGATGCTGTACTGAAATTGGGCAATACTATTGGCCTGGTTCAGGGCTTCTTGGGCTGTAATCGTTTCCCACTGATGAGCTCGTTTGTTCTCGGAAATACTAATAATGATAAGGGCTGGAATAAGTGATATGAGGACGATATAGTACTGCGCTTTCTGTATGGAGATAAAAATCCCCTTTCTACTTTTCATCGTTTCCTTTAATTCTAAGGGCACAGCCTCAAAAAGTCCAATAATTGCATAAGTGCTTCATTATATAGTACAGTACTATTATGACCTTTACACAATTTTCTGGAATCGTGGAATTACGTACTAAGATTGTTAGTTTATCAACCTACATTATTAGTTTACTTTATAGCATCTATGTGGCTGGAACCGTATCACCCCTTTTAGCTGTTCTGGTACTGACTGCAGCTCTGGCGGTCGACATGGGCACCACCGGTTTTAACAGTTATTTTGACTGGTACCGCAATGTGGATGACCCCCGGTTTAATCGGGAATCGGCTAAGGTTATTATACATGAAGGGGTTTCCCCTGGCTCAGCCCTGCTGGTCAGTATCCTTTGTTATGTGGTTGCTTGTATGTTGGGGGGTATCATTATCTTAATGACTGGCCCTCTGGTCCTGATTTTAGGATCCCTGTCCTTACTGGTAGGTTTTTTTTATAGCGGTGGAAGCCGGCCTATTTCATCAACCCCCTGGGGAGAACTCTTTGCTGGTGGCTTTTTAGGATTTGTGTTTTTTATTATTAACTATTATATTTTAACAGGGCGATTGGACCAGCCAGCCCTTCTGGTAGCCATTCCCCAAAGCCTTGCCATAGCAGCGATTCTTTCAGTCAATAATGCCTGTGATATGGTTGGGGATCGGGCGGCAGGTCGTAGGACCATGGCCATAGTGCTCGGAGTAAAGGGAGCCCAATTGTTAGTGTATATTGAAGGGCTTGTAGGATTACTAATGCTGGCCTTTTTAGCCTACCGCAATATTCTTCCGCAGCTTTCGTTGTACTTAACACTGCCAGCCCTCATTTTAATACTTACGGAATATGCAAAGATGCATCAGCGGGGGTATTCTCATGATACCAAAGGCCCCAACATGCAAAGCATTTCCAAGATATTTATCCTCCAGAGCCTGGTTTATATTGGAGGACTCCTTGAGGCAATACTCTTTGTGTAATTCCCTTTAAGGTGCCTTTACAGATTCATACTCCAGTTCTATAGCCTTAGTTTTTGCTTTTTTCTCAATTCTGGTGTAGAGTAAGGATATGCGAAATATCCGGTTCCTTGCGGTTTGGGGCCTTCTCTTTATAGTGGTACCCCTTTTTCCGCAAGATGATATAAAAAAAGAAAAACCAATTTTACAAATCCGTGTAGTCTGCGACGATAACTATCCGCCCTATGTGTTCCGTGACGAAACGGGAGCCATTCAGGGAATTATTCCTGAACAATGGCAGGCCTGGTCTTCTGTTACAGGTATTAAGGTTCAGTTCGATGCGATGGACTGGGCTAATGCCCAGGAAGAGATGAAGGCTGGCCGGGCCGATGTTATTGATTCTATGTTTAGGACCCCTGAACGGGAACGGATCTATGATTTTCTTGCCCCCTATGCGGATGTTTCGGTCTCGGTCTATTTTAATAAAAGCATTTCTGGCATTGCGAAGATACAGGATCTCAAAGGGTTCCGTATCGCTGTTAAGGAGGGAGATGCGGCGATCGAAGTTCTTAAAGAGAAGGGGCTACAAGATTTTCTATATTTTCCCAGCTATGAAACAATCATTCGATCTGCAAAGAACCATGAGATGCGAGTTTTTTGTATTGATGAACCTCCGGCAGAATATTTTTTATATAAATATGGGCTGGATCAGGATTTCCGCAAAGCCTTTTCTTTATACAGCGGCCGTTTCCACCGGGCTGTTCTGAAAGAGCGAAAGCCCCTGCCCGATGGGCGGGACCTCTATAAGGTGTTACTTGATGGGTTTTCAGCAATCCCTCCGTCAGTATTTACAGAAATTAATGATCGCTGGATGGGTCAGCCGATAAGCCGAACCATTAATTGGGTGCCCTTTCTTATTGTGCTTGCTATAGCTTTGGGTGTCGTGGTTATCCTGTCCCTCTTTATTCTAGCCCTGCGCCTGGAAGTAGCCCGCCGAACCGCTGAGCTTATCCAGAAAAACAGAGCCCTCCTGGCCAGCGAACGGAAAAACCGGGCCTTTATCAGCGCTCTTCCGGACCTGTTCCTGATTTTTGACCGGGAAGGCCGGTATATCGAAATTAAAACCTCGAACCCAGGGATTCTTATAAAACAGGAAAGCGCGCTTTTGGGTAGTACCATCTCCGATGTCGGCCTGCCGGAATCAATCGTCTCAGCGATGAAAGCCGCCATAGCCAGGGCTCTGGACACAAAGGATGTGGTGGTTATTGAATATGAGCTGGAGGTGATTGAAGGCCGCCGCTTTTTTGAAGCCCGTATTGTCCGGCTTGCCGCTGATACTGATCTGGTTCTTTTTATTGTCCGGGATATCACTCAAGAACACCTGATAAAAAAACAACTGGCCCAATCCCTGCGGGAAAAGGAAACCCTCCTTAAAGAAATCCACCACCGGGTAAAAAACAACCTCCAGGTGGTTTCGAGCCTCATTCAACTGCAGGCCAGTGCGCTCAGCAATGAGCAGGACCAGGCGTTGCTGGAAGAAACCCAGCAACGGATCAGAACCATGGCTCAGGTACATGAGCTCTTATATCGGTCAGAAAGTCTTTCATCAATAGAAATGAAAACCTATTTTGAACATTTACTAGATGAACTATCTACGGCCTTTTATGAAATCCGGCTCCATGTAGCTATCTCCATGGATCTAGACCCGATGGAAGTGAGCCTGGATATAGCCACGCCCCTGGGCCTTATTTTTAATGAAGCGGTTACCAATGCTTTTAAATATGCCTATGCAGACAGGGACAAGGGTCAGCTTCGCATCAGCCTGAAACGACTCAGGGATGGACAACGGCAATTCATCATTGCCGATGACGGTCCGGGACTTCCCGAAAACTGGCAGGAAAGGGCTCAAAAATCATTGGGCTTTACCCTGATAGAAACCCTGGTTCAGCAAATCAAAGGCTGTCTGGATGTTCAAAACGGTCCTGGTACGACCCTGAAGATAACCTTTTAGAGTGCGATGCTTTCTGATTGTTTACAGTACCGCGGTATATCCCTTTACCTCTATTGATACAAATAGTGCGCTTTGTTACTATAGTTTTACATATAAAGCGATAGCTGTGATCTAAAAAGGCTCAGCTGCCGCTATAAATAAAACGAGGTCTACTATGCGCTCACTCGGAATCAACATCGGTTCGACAAGCCTGAAAATGGTTCTTGCTGAAAATAATATACCCCTTTGGACTGCATCGCTCCCCCATGAAGGGGATTTTAACGCGGTGGTTCATAAACTGCTCGCGGAAGGCCGTATCTCAGAGGGAACCCCTGCATTGGTTACCGGTAACGAAGGTCGCTTTATGTTCAGCGTAGCCGGTACCCTGGAACCCCTCTGTGTAGAGGCGGCCCTTAAGGCCCTGAATCTGAAACCCGATGCGGTGGTTAGCATGGGCGGTGAAGACCTGGTGGTCTACCGCATGAATGAACAGGGCAAAATCATCAATAACTTTTCCGGCAGTAAGTGCGCCTCCGGTACCGGTGAATTCTTAAAACAACAGCTCGGCCGGATGAACATGACCCTGCAGGATATCGATAAGGTGCCCGACACCGCCAAGGTCCTTTCCCTTTCCTCCCGGTGTTCCGTATTTATGAAGAGCGACTGTACCCACCGGCTGAATAAGCGGGAAGCCACCAAAGAGGACATTGTGCTGTCCCTGTCGGACGTCATGGCGGTTAAGGTTATAGACTTCTTAAAGCGGGCAAAAATTCAGTCCGGCAAGGTTGTCCTGGTGGGCGGGGTTACCCTGAACCGGCACATCATCCGCTTTATTAAGGAAAAGGCTCCGAATATCGAATTCATTATTCCCCCCGTCGCACCGGTCTTCGAAGCCTTTGGTGCTGCGGTTCTTGCCGCTACCGAAGGAAGTCCCCTGCCACAGGCGGATAAGCTCCTCCGCTCCAATACGATCCGCTTCGGTACCCTGGGAAATCTCAATAACTGGAAGGACAAGGTCAAGTTCTTTGAAAAAAGCGAAGGCAAGGTTCAGCCGAACCGGCCCTATATCCTCGGTGTTGATGGGGGCTCCACCACCACCAAGGCCTGTCTTGTGGATATGGAAACCGACGAAATTGTGGCGAGCCATTATGGCCGCACCCACGGCGACCCGGTAAAGGCCTTAAAGGAATGCCTTAAGGTTATTCAGGACAAAGTTCTGGCCGATACGGGCAGCAAAAAAGTTGATATCCGCCTGGTATCGACCACCGGTTCGTCCCGGGAAATCTTGGGGGTTTTCCTGGAAACTCCCGGGGTGTACAACGAAATTATCGCCCATTCGGTGGGCACCACCTATTTTGATCCCACGGTCGAGACCATATTCGAAATCGGGGGCCAGGATGCAAAGTATGTACTTCTTAAAAACGGCGTTCCCATCGACTATGCCATGAACGAGGCCTGCTCCGCCGGTACGGGTTCCTTCCTGGAAGAATCCGCCGCGGGAGACCTTTCCATTCACAGCGCCAAGGATATCGCCCCCATTGCCCTCATGGCCGATGCACCCCTGAAATTCGGCGAACACTGTTCTGCCTTCATTAACTCAGATATCCGAAAGGCCGTTCAGCAGGGGGCCAGCCGGGAAAACATAACCGCCGGTATTGTCTGTTCCATTGTATCAAACTACCTGAACCGGGTGGTAGGAAACCGGACCATCGGCGGTAAGATATTCCTCCAGGGCGGGGTCGCCAAAAACCAGGCGGTACCCCTCGCCTTTGCCATGATGCTCGATAAGGAAATCCTCGTTCCCCCCTCACCGGAACTGATGGGCTGTTTTGGTGTGGCCCTCCTGGCAAAGCGGAAACAGGCCGAAGGGCTCCTGTCAGAGGTTCGTATCGATATTGATGAAATCCTCTCCCGTGAAATCGGCTATGACCGGGTCTTTACCTGCAAGTCCTGTGATAACAATTGTCCCATCCAGGTCCTGAAAGTTAATGACCACTCCTACATGTTCGGCGGCCGCTGTAACAAGTATACCAATATGCGCAAGGCCGTAAAGGATGTTCCCGTATTTGACTATGTGGCAAAACGGAATGAATTGCTCTTTACCGAATATGCACCGAAAGCGGATACCTTTGTTGCAAAGCGAAACTACACCATAGGTATTCCAAGGGCTTTCTCGGTCCACACCCTCTATCCCCTCTATTCCTGGTTCTTCCATGAATTGGGTATTAAGACCTTCCTGTCCGATGAGGTGGCCCACGAAGGGGTGGCCCGGGCAGAAAGCAGTTACTGTTTCCCCGCAGAAATTGCCCATGGGGCGGTGCAGGACTGTTTGAACAAGGGGGCCGATTATATTCTTCTGCCCCATTTCCGGGATATGCCGAGCTACGAAGATGATGTGCACGCCAATTTCTGTCCCATAACCCAGAGTTTGCCCTATTATATCAAAAAGGCCTTCCCCGATGTGGATGAAAAACGGCTTCTGCCCCTGGTGGTGAGCTTTAAATTTGGGGACAAAAAAGCCCTGGAACTCTTTACCACCATGACCGCTCAGCTTGGAATTGGCGAAGCTGAAACCAAAGCGGCCTTTGAAAAGGCTCTGGCAAAACAGCGGGAATACTTTGCGGCGGCTAAAAAGCTCGGTCAGGAAGCCCTGGATGAGGCCCGCAGGGCTAATCGGCCGGTGATTGCCATTCTCGGCAGGCCCTACAATGCCTTTACCGCCGAAGCCAACATGGGTATTCCCCGTAAATTTACTACCCGGGGCTATTCGGTCATTCCCTTTGATATCCTTCCCCTGGATGAAGAGCCAAACCAGTTCCCCAACATGTATTGGTACTACGGCCAGCAGGACATGCGGGCCGCCAATATGCTCAAGGGTGAAGAGAATGTCTATGTTACCTGGATTACCAACTTCTCCTGTGCGCCGGACTCTTTCATGCTTCACTACCTTAAGTGGATCATGGGGCAGAAGCCCTTCCTGGTTCTGGAACTGGACTCCCACTCGGCCGATGCGGGTATCGATACCCGGGTCGAAGCCTTCCTGGATATTATCGACGGCTATCGGGCCAAAAAGTTCGAGATGGAAAAGGAACGCTATGATAATGGCTGGAAGTTCGAATACGGCGGCGGCGAAGACCTCCGGGTGGTGAATAAAAAGACCGGCGAAAAAGTGCCAGTCCGAAATAATCCCCGGGTCAAGATACTGCTTTCCAATATGGGCAATGTGTCCACCAGTTTCATGGCGGCCATGCTCCGGGGCGTAGGCCTGAATTCAGAAGCCCTGCCGGTGGCAGACTTCAGGACCATCCAGGTTGCCCGCGCTCATGCTTCAGGGAAGGAATGTGTCCCCAGTCACCTGGTGCTCGGCAGTGCCCTCCGGTATTTTGCCTCTGAAAAGTATCGCAAAGACGAACTCTATCTCCTCTTTGTGCCTATCACGACCGGTCCCTGCCGGACTGGCCAGTATTATGTGTATTACGAAAACCTTTTCCGGGACCTCAGGCTCGAAAACGTGGTGGTCTTTACCCTGTCGGCGGATAATTCCTACACCGAGTTGGGACCCGATTTTGCCAAGGATATGTGGAAGGGCCTTGTGGTTACGGACTACCTCAAGGATATCCAGACAGCTCTGAAAGCCACTGCGGCAGATCCCGAAAAGGCGGTACAGGATTTTGAGGAATCCTGGAAAAAGATGATGGATGTTATCGAAAAGAACCCCAAAAAGCTCTGGGTGGAACTGCGCCGTATCGCTGAAGATGTAAAGAAAATTCCCTTAAAGCGAAAGCTCTCTGAGTGTCCCAAGGTCCTGGTGGTGGGTGAAATCTATGTCCGCCGGGATGACTTTGCGGTCGGCGAGCTCATCGATCTCATGAGTGAACGGGGTATCGCGGTAAAGGTGTCCGGTATTGCAGAATGGATTCATTATCTCGACTTTGTACGCCGCTATGCCTTGAATAAACTCATTAAGCTGCAGCCACCGGCAACACGCTGGTTCTCCAAGCCTGCCCGGGACCTGGCCAAGCTCCGCATAGAAGAGTGGTGGAAGCATGCGGTGGAAAAAAAGGTCCTCTCTATTCTGGAACCCACCGGGCTTATTCCTGAAACACCCCATGATATGGATTTGATTATGCAGAACACCCAGGAGCATTTTGTTAATCTGGAACTGAACTCTGAAATTGCCGTATCCTCCGGTGTGGCCGCTACGGCCATGCAGCACGGGTATTCAGGTATTGTGAATATTTCACCCTTTGCCTGCCTTATTGGCCGGGTAATCGAAGGCCTCTTTACCCCCTGGGCCCGGGATCGGAACTATCCTACTCTTTCAGTAGAAGTGGATGGCAACCTCCTGCCGCCGAACATCATCAATAAGCTCAATATCTTTATGGTCAATGTGCTCCGGTTCAAGGGTAACCAGGACCTGTCATCCCTGGTGGACCAGGCTGGATCGGCAGGGGTCTCTGTTACTGGCCACATGGCCGCAGTGGAAACAGTAGAGTCCAGAAAAGCCATACAAGTTACACCCCTGTCAGTCCAAGGGGAAACTGAAGAGCCCGTAGCCGTAGGGGATGACCAGGGCTCAGGCTGTGCCGGCTGTTCCGGATGCGACCGGTAGTATAGGGCTAGGTTGATGAACCGCTCGGTGCGCTGGGCGCTGGTTCTTTCAGGGGGCGGCGCCAAGGGGTTTATGCATATAGGAGTCCTCAAGGCCCTTGAGGCCTGGGGCTACCCCAAACCAAGCCTTGTTGTGGGCACTTCTATGGGGGCTATAGTGGGGGGCCTCTATGCCTGCGGATACTCCCCAGAAGAACTTGAGAACATTGCGGTTCATCAATTTGATATCCGTCGTTATTTGGATAGTTCCCGTTTCCATCTGTCCGGTCCCATGGGCCGGCTTATGGAAACGGGGCAGATGATCAGCCGATTTGCTACAAGGCCCGGCATCGATTCAGGAAACCGAATCCTGGCCTTTCTTGAAGAATTAACCCAAGGCAAAACTATAGAAAGTCTTTCCATTCCGTTTCGATGCAATGCGGTGGACCTGATAACCGGCAACGAGGTTGTTTTCTCGTCCGGTTCTCTAGCCAGGGCGATGCGGGCATCTATGGCCTTTCCTGCCTTTTTTGATCCGCTGATTGAAGGATCGCAATATCTGGTTGATGGCGGCCTCGTGAATAATCTACCTGTCCATATTGCCAGGGGGCTCGGGTATTCCCGGGTTCTTGCGGTGGATGTAGGTGCCTTTCTGCTTGCCCAACGTAGTACCCTCAGAACCGGTCCTCAGGTGGTATACCGGGCTCTTGAGGTTGCCATTTCCCATATTCAGCGGGGCGATGCGGACCGGGCGACCCTGACGTTATACCCAGAAGATGCTGCAACCCCTTTTGATTTTTCCCGGGCAAAACATCTTATAACGGTTGGGGAACAATATACATTAGCACATCTGCAAGATATACAAAACTTTTTCAGAAACCATATTTTTTCTCATCTGTGGCGTCATCGTTAACACCGGAACATGAATAGAGGTCTATAGGCTGATTCATAGCCTCTTCTATTTTTGATAAAAATAGATATAATGTAGATAATAAGGGGTAAACCTCTGTGGAACGATTATCAGAAAGTGTGAGCGCGCTAGTTTCATCCTATGAAGATTTTGGTCTTATTAATCACTGTAATGGCCCCAATCTTCCCAGCCGTGAAAGTATAGAAGATATTCTCGCTGACCTTGATGCTATCATTTTCCCCGGTTTCAGAGAGAGTGAACTGCCTGACCAGGAAAGTCTTCAGCTTACCACCGCCGAACGGGTCTTTCGGACCGCAAGAAAATTGAGCAATGAAATCGAAAAAAGTCTTTCCTTTTCTTGCAGGACTAACCATTTTTCCTGTGAAGGTATTGGCTGCAGGACCATGGCCGAAATGATTGTGGAAGATTTTTTTACACAGCTTCCTGAAATCCGGCGAGTTCTCAGCCTCGATGTTGCTGCTGCATACCGGGGTGATCCGGCAGCAAAGAGCATTGAGGAAGTCATTGTTGCTTATCCAGGCCTCCAGGCAATAGCGGTGCACCGTTTAGCCCATTATTTCTGGGTGCGAGAGGTACCACTGATTCCACGAATGATGAGTGAGATTATTCATGGTCGTACCGGAATCGATATTCACCCGGGAGCAACGATTGGTGAATCCTTTTTTATCGATCACGGCACGGGGGTTGTTATAGGGGAAACCACAGTAATCGGCAAAAATGTGAAGATATATCAGGGAGTTACCCTGGGTGCTCTTTCAGTCAAAAAAGATGAAGCCGATACCAAGCGGCACCCCACCATAGAAGATGATGTAACGATTTATTCCGGGGCCACAATTTTAGGCGGCAAAACGGTTATTGGCCGGGGTTCTGTTATTGGCGGCAATGTGTGGGTTACCGAATCGGTACCCCCGGATACCCTGGTGTATGTAAAGACCGGGGAACATATTTTACGGCCTAAACAATAGTAGAAAATAGGTAACTTCTAAAAAAATCGATTTTTAGAAGCCTTCAGTAATGAATGTACTACTTCGTTTTTCGATGTTTTGCTGGTGAATTCTAGTAGAATCCCAACTTATTTCCCCATTCTTTTTTCTAGCTGTTCTTTAATCCATTCAGGGAATACGGCGAACCGGGCCTGGAGCTCTTTTTGGAGAACCGGGAAAGCCCTTATGGGTTTTAATAAGCGTTTAAGTTCCAGTGGTAATTTTTGCTTCAGACCTTCTGCAGTTCCAAGGGCTTTGGGAATTAAATCGAAACTGGTGACGAATTTTTCTCCTGATTCAAGCAGTTTTTGTAAATCGACAATCACCGCTTTAAAGTTAAATACTGCTCTGATCGAATGGAATGTATCAATTATGAAATACATCAACATTGCCCCTGTTAAAAAATGGGTAAGGTAGGGCCCTAATTCAGCAATTTTAATAAACACCAAGGGTTCCAGAATACGGTTTGTAAAAAGTACAAGAAAAGTCCAAAAAATAGAAAACTTAAGACAAATGCGACCCTGAAAATTCAAAAATTCATGGTTATAATCCCAGAGGGTTAACCCAAAGTAGCTTTCCAAAATAACTGCGGAGAAATATTCTAAAACTGTAGGAGACAACAAAAGGATAACCCAAAATAAAAACGGTGGAAGATTAGCTAAAAAGCGCCCTATAAAGGCAATGATCAAAGCTCCAAATCCGTATATCGGTACAAAAGGACCAGAAAGAAAACCCGCATTAACGAACCGTTTTTCTATTATAGATCGATAGGTCGACTCAAGGATCCAGCCTAAAAAGGCAGAAAAACAAAAATAGAGAAAGTATTGTAGTAATTCGTTTGGCAGGGCTTTATACATGTTCTGCTCTCCTATTAAAAGTCAACGGTTGATTATATAGACTTACCAAGGTTAAGCGGAAACGAATATAGCCGCTTGCAGATAGAATACAATATAATCATAATCTAGAGACTTTCAAAATATATACTTTTTTGAAAGATATTCAAACGAAACAGGATTCTATATGGCAGAAAAATCAGCCTTTGTAGCCGTTGTTGGCCGGCCCTCCGCCGGAAAATCTACCCTTATTAACACCCTCTGTGGTCAGAAGGTCTCTATCGTCAGCCTGGTTCCACAGACCACCCGAAATACGATTCGGGGTATTGTGACCCGGGAAGAGGGCCAGCTGGTGTTTGTAGATACCCCCGGGCGGCATATCTCTGAAAAAAAACTGAACCGTAAGCTGGTTGAGTTATCCGACCGGGCTCTGGAAGAATCGGAGCTGACCCTGTACCTCATCGATGCATCCCGGCTGGTGGGGAAAGAAGAGGAAGAACTTGCTCGGGCAGTACAATACAGCCGAGCCTATCCGGATCGAACCGTTATAGCCCTGAATAAAATTGATGATAAACGGGCCGATACGGCCGCTGTGTACGCTTTTTTACAGGAAAAACTTCCTGGTATTCCCAGGGAACGGCAATGTGAATTATCTGCTAAAAATGGTACCGGGGTAGAAGAGCTCTTGCGTCTGCTCTTTTCCCTTGCCCCCGAAGGCCCCCGGCTCTACCCGGAAGATACCTATACCGACCAGGATGTTCAGTTCCGGATTGCCGAAATTATCCGGGAAAAGGCCATCAATAATTTACGGGAAGAACTGCCCCATTCAATCTATGTGGAAGTGGCTGATACGGAGCTGCGGGACGAGGGGCGCCGCCTCTGGGTTCGCGCTTTTATTCTCGTAGAGCGGGAATCCCAGAAGGGTATTGTGGTTGGTAAGGGCGGCGAGATGATAAAAACAATTCGGCAGAGTGCTCAAAAGGATCTGCACCGGATATTTGACTGGAAGGTGGAACTGGACCTCAGGGTCAAAGTTGCCTCGGACTGGCGGCAGAACGATACGGTGCTCCGCCGCCTTATCGATCGATCGTAAGTTGTTAGCGTACTTCAGCGGGCTTCTTGAGGAACCGTTCAATTCTGTCTAACAGGTCCTGATAGTCATCCATGCAATCCAGGTCAGCACAGCCTGAACGGATCCCTGCAGGTGCCCTGAAGAGGCAGCCCTCATCGGCTTCCCGGATCATGGCCAGGTCGTTATAGGAATCTCCTGCAGCAAAGACTTCCATATTGATGGATTTAAGGGCCTGCACCGCATGCATCTTGCCCTCTTTCTGCCTCAGCCGGTAGTCCGTAACGGTGCCATCCTCGGTGATGACCAGGTTGTTGCAGAAAAGGGTAGGGTAATCCAGCTTAGCCATGAGAGGACGGGCAAATTCTTCAAAAGTGTCCGAAAGGATAATAACCTGAGTTTTTGAACGGAGCTTGTGGAGGAAGTTCCAGGCCCCGTCCAGGGGTTCCATGGTATTGATAACCGCCTGAATGTCCCGGATTTTGAGTCCCCGCTCTTTGAGTAGGGCGATACGGAATTTCATCAATTTATCGTAATCCGGTTCATCCCTTGTGGTTCTTCGGAGTTCCGGAATGCCTGAGGCTTCCGCAAAGGCAATCCAGATTTCTGGGACGAGAACCCCTTCCAGATCTAGACAGACTATTTTCACCGCCTGCTCCTTACTGTTTTTTCTTGATGACTTCGAAGCCGCAATAGGGGACCAGGGCTTTGGGTAGGCGAACAGACCCGTCAGCCTGCTGGAAATTCTCGAGAATTGCGATAATGCCCCGGCTGATGGCAATGGCGGTGCCGTTTAGCATGTGCACATATTTATTTTTACCGTCTTCCTCTTTGTATTTTATGTTGAGCCGCCGGGCCTGGTAATCGGTACAGTTAGAGGTAGAAGTTACTTCTCCCCATTCGCCGCCATTCCGACCAGGCATCCAGGCTTCCAGGTCCCACTTGCGGTACGCTGGGGCTCCCAGGTCACCGGTACAGGTGTCCACTACCCGGAAGGGAATTTCGAGGCCTGCGAAAATTTCCTCTTCTATAGAACGCAGTTCTTCGTGGAGGGCGTCCGATTCTTCGGGGAGACAGTAGGCGAACATCTCGACCTTGGTAAACTGGTGAACCCGGTACAGCCCTTTGGAAAACTGACCCGCGGCACCAGCTTCCCGTCTGAAACAGTGGGAAAGTCCGGCCATCCTGAGGGGGAGCTTATCCTTACTGAGAATGGTACCCGAATAGTAGCCCCCCAGGGTAATTTCGGCGGTGCCTACAAGGCAGGTCCCTTCGCCTTCTACGGTGTAAACATTGGATTCAGCCCCCCGGGGATTAAAACCGATACCTTCAAGGATTTCTTCCTTGGCAAGGTCCGGGGTGATAAAGGGGGTAAAACCTTTTTTCTGCAGAATATCCAGGGCATAGCGGATCAGGCCCAGCTCAAGGAAGACCCCTTCATTCTTAAGATAATAGAATTTGGTGCCCGTAACCTTGGTGGCGGAATCAAAATCGATGATATCCAGTTCCTGCCCCAGCTGAACATGGTCTTTGGGTTCGAAATTAAAGGTTGTGGGATTTCCCACCCGTTTAACTTCCAGGTTATCCTTATCTTCTTTGCCGATGGGTGCCGATGGATGGGCCATGTTGGGAATTCGGCGGCCTTCTGTATCCAGTTCCTTTTCTACCTGTTCCAGTTCTGCTTCGGCAGCGGCGATATCTTCTTTAAGTTTTTTGCCCTCTTCAATAAGCCGGTTCCGGGTATCTGCATCGAGCTTACCCTTCATGGCCTGAGCATTGGTATTCCGTTGTTGCTGAAGATTCTGAAGCTGGGTCACCAGCTCGTTCCGTGTATCAAAAAGCATGGCCACCTTGTCGGCGTCTGCTTTCATATTACGGTTCCGGATGTTTTCCTTCACCGCTTCCAGGTTGTCCTTAATGAATCGATAATCTAACATAATACGTTTATAGTAGTGATTGGAGGTCGTAACGGCAAGGGGGCATCACAAATATGAAGGTGTATATGCTGTTATTCCCGAAGCTGTATACCCTATTCCCCATATACATCCAGTTCACCGGTACTGTACGGCCATGAAGTCCTCTCCCCCTCTGCTCTTATCAGGAGTTCCCCAGAGGAGGAAACCCCTTCCAATATACCTGTGACTTCGACCGGCGCATCGGCGGAGCCTGCAAGAAACCGTATCATCTCTCCCCGTTTGTAGAGCCGTTGTTCCAGTTCTGTCAGCCACGAAGCGGTGTCATTTAAAAAGGCCCAGATATATTTAAGCAGGTTGATGAGCAAACGATAGCGGTCGATATCTTGTTTGTTTGTTTCGGCAGCCCCCAGGGCCTGGAAAATCGAGATGGACCGATGTCTTAGCTCGGGCGGAAAATCCTGCTGTAAAAGATTGATGCCCATCCCCGCGTAGACCCAGGGGCTTGTTCCTTCGCAGAGAATACCGCAGACCTTTTTCCCATCGATAAGGACGTCATTGGGCCACTTGAGCCGGGTCCGGCTTCTGAGCTGGGGCCAAAGCGCTTCCAGTGTGAGGGCTACTGCCACACCAAGCCGCAGGGGCAGGGCCGCCGGAATATCCTGTATCTTCGGGTAATAGAGGATGAGGGTGCAGAGGAGACTCTCCCCCGGCGCCGCATGCCAGGTCCTGCCGGCGGCCCTGCCCCGGCCTGCCTGCTGGTAATCGGCTACAATCACCGAACCGTGAATGCCTATGCCAGCGGGTGGGTAGGGGCTATGGACAGCAGGGGCGGAATGATCCGTAACAGGTTCTGCTGCCAGGATGGGGGCCGTGCTTATGGTAGCGTCCGTAAGCCGGCGGGCCTCGTCCATGGTGCTTGTCGTTTCATCAATATGATAGATCGGTGTTCCGAAGGGGTTTTCCAGAGGGATCTGTTGCAGCATGGGGTGTTTCTTCCTTTTCGCAGCATATTAGAAAATCGCCGCTTGTATGTAAAGGGCCCCTTTATTTGCAGCGGCAGGCCCCCCCAGAAGCGGTATCAAAACCAGCCCAGGCTCCGGACGCCCCTTTCATTGGCAAAAACTAAGAAATGCACTATATTTTGAAGAGAACTGGTTCAGAAGGAGGCTTATCATGAAATCAATTACCATTCATGGAATCGATGCTGATTTAGATAAGAAAATCACTCAAAAAGCCTCAGAAATCGGGTTAAGCCAAAATCAAACAGTCAAATTACTTTTACAAAGTACGCTTAATTCAGATAAAAAAGCCTTAAAAAAGGAATCTTTTTCAGAATTATTCGGTAAATGGACCCCCGAAGAAAAAGAAGAGTTTGAAAAAAATATTAGTGATCTTGAAACAATTAACCAAACAGACTGGTAAAAATGACAAAAATACTTCTTGATACAAACGCCTATAGCGAGTTTATGTCCGGAAATGCTCTTGTTTTTGATTATATCGTTGAAGCGGAAGAGATATTTTTATCAACCGTTATGATAGGTGAGCTATTTGCTGGATTTAAAGGTGGTAAAAAATACACACAAAACATAGCATATTTGAAATCCTTTATAAATAAAGATGGTGTAAAGATTATAAATGTTACTTTCGAAACCGCAGAAATATTTGGAGAAATCAAATCGGACCTCACTAAAAAAGGTAAAATGATTCCATTAAATGATATCTGGATTGCTGCCCATACTATAGAAACAGGGGCAAAATTAATAACCTTTGATGCCCATTTTAAACATATTAATGGTTTGCGAATTTGGGATGAACTAACAGGGTAGACAACCAGCCCAGGCTCCGGACGCACCTTTCTTGACCCCTCCCGCCCTGGAATGGTACAGTACGAGTCTGGAGTTACACCTTGTTTCTTAAAAGTCTTGATATTTTTGGTTTTAAGTCCTTTGCAGATAGGACACGAATAGAGTTTGCCGATGGAATTACGGCCCTCTTGGGTCCCAACGGCTGCGGCAAGTCTAATGTGGTAGATGCAATTAAGTGGGTCCTCGGGGAACAGGCTTCCAAGGCAATGCGGGCCGAAAAGATGGAAGACGTCATCTTTAACGGCACCGAAAACCGTAAACCCCTCAATGTGGCGGAAGTTACTTTAACCCTGGCCAATGAAACGGGGCTTTTGCCCATCGATGTACCGGAGATTCAGATAAAACGGCGGCTCTATCGGTCCGGAGAAAGTGAATATTTCATCAACTCAACTCCTGTAAAACTGAAGGATGTACGGGAACTCTTCTGGGACACCGGTGTCGGCAAGGCCGCCTATTCGGTGATGGAACAGGGCAAGATTGACCAGATTCTTTCATCAAAACCCGAAGAACGGCGCTACCTTTTCGAAGAAGCCGCTGGTATTACCCGCTACAAGGTCCGGGGCGCAGAGGCCGAGCGGAAGCTGGAAAAGACCGAAGAAAACATGCGCCAGGTAGAGGGTATTCTTGGCGAAGTAAAGCGTTCCTACGATTCCCTTAAGATCCAGGCCGAAAAAACCCTGAAATACCGGGCCCTAAAAGAAGATATCTTTCAGTTTGAACTGGATATACAACTGCTCCGGCTTAAGCAATTCAATACGGAGCGGGACCATCGGGCAGAGGAATTGGAACGGCTCACCAAAGCCCGGGATGCCTGCAAGGCCGAACTGGACGCCATAAACAAATCCCTGGAAGAAAACATGGATGTGGTCAACTCCATGGAAGAAAAGCTCGTCCAGCATCAAAAGGAAATTTACGGTCTTGCGGTCGAAAAAAACGCCAAAGAAAAGGAAGCCAAGCTCCTGGCGGAACAGCGGCTCGAAGCAAAGGCGAAGATTCAACAAAACGAGGGTCGGGAACGGGCCATTCAGAATAAGATTGATGAATTGATCGAGGATGCGGAGGAGCAGGACGGAGTTGTTCGGGACCTGAAAAAACGGCTCGAAGAAATAGAGAAGAATATTGCCGCCTTTGAAGAAAACATCAAACTAGCCTCCGCTCAAATAGGCGAGAACGATGGGGCCCTGCGCCGAGCCGAGGCTGAAATCGCCGAGCTCGAGGCTGAACGGGCCCATCTGGAAAAGGACCTGCAAACCATTACCGACGACATCGTGGCCGCCCTGGATGCGGGACTGAAAAATGCAGGCTATTCTGCGGCGGAACGCCGCCGGACCGAAGAAGCGGTGGCGGAGGTGCTTCAGCGACTTAGGACCATGCTTGCCGGCCGGGAAACCATGCTTCGGGACCTGGTGGCCATGGTGGACCGGGCTCTGCAGGGGGGCCAGTCGATTCAGCCGTCGGAACTGCGGCGCCTTGCGGAGACCCTGGCTACAGCCCTTGCCGAAGGGGCGAGCCATGCCGAAAAGGCCCAGGAACTCTTCGAAAATTACCGAAGGGCGACCCCCTCATTTATAGACGATTTTCTTGCCCCCGAGGGTATCATCACCCGGAAACGGGCATTGGATGATAAGATTAATGCGGCTAAGGAAGCGGTCCGCCAGCGTCGAGAAAAGATTGCCCAGCTTCGGTCGGAAAACGATGGCCTTGGCTTAAAGATAGAAGAATATCGAAAAACCCTGGAGGACCTCAGGGTAAACCGGGTTCGCATGGCTACCCAGGCCCAATCGGCAGAGGAACAGGCTCGGCTGATCCGCCGAGAACTTGCCGGCCAGGAGGCGCTGCTTAAAACTGTTCAGGATGAACTCTTTCTGGATCGCAAACGGTTCGATGAAATCGCCGAACGAATTGAGGATGCGGAGGCAGAGATTGCTGAAATTGAACGGCGGGGCCGGCGGCTTACAGAAGAGCTGGAAAACCTGGAACGGGACATTGCTCAGCGGAACGGAGATGTGGCGGGCAAGCAGGAAAGCATCAAGAAAAAAATGACCGAATTAAGCCGGTTCCAGCAATCCATAGAAAAGGTGCATCTGGAACTGGTTCAGAGTGAAACAGAAATCCGTAATATTAAAGAAAACTTTAGGGAAACCCATAGCCGGGACCTGATGGAATTCGAAGAGCGGATGTTCACCATTACGACCCCCACCGCGGAAATCCGGGAAAAACTAGCCGCCGCAAGGGCCACTCTTAAGGACCTGGGATCGGTAAACCTGATGGCCCCCGAGGAATTTCAGGAAACCAAGGAACGTTATGACTTTCTTTCCGGCCAGCTGGCGGACTTGCAAAAGGCCCGGGATGACCTGGCGCGGATTACCGCAGAAATTCGGGCTGAATCGTCGGAACTGTTCCTCACAACCTATAACCGCATCAAGAAAAACTTTCATAACATGTTCCGGCGGCTTTTTGGCGGCGGCCGGGCTGAACTGCGCTTGTCGGATCCCAACCATGTACTTGAATCGGGTATCGAAATTTATGCCCAGCCGCCGGGTAAAAAACTTGAAAACATCACCCTGCTCTCGGGTGGGGAAAAGTCCATGACCGCGGTGGCCCTGCTTTTTGCGACCTACATGGTCAAGCCTTCGCCCTTCTGTTTCCTCGATGAAATTGATGCGGCCCTGGATGAACAAAACGTGCTCCGCTTTGTCCAGCTTCTGCGGGAGTTTGGCAGTACGAGCCAGTTCATCGTTATCACCCATAATAAGAAAACCGTAACCGGTGCCCGGACTCTCCTGGGTGTAACCATGGAAGAGTCGGGGGTTACCAAGGTTATTTCAGTACGCCTTGAAAATGAAGACGCCCTGGATAATCCGCCCGAGGCGGCCGCGGAAATTGAACCCATCGAGGATGAGGATGTGGAAGCTGAAACTGGCATGGAATTACCCCTGGGGGTGGATGATCCCTCCCAGGTAACCGAAGCGGACCTGCGGCCAATTAGGGCGAACAGGAATTCAAATAACAGGATCCCGATAATGGATGAGAAATCCTAATAAGATAGTCCATGTTAGTTTTTATACTACTACGCCAGTTGAAACTACGAAAATTGAATCATTGTGAATAACATGGTACACTGTATGCCATGAAGCTTAATTTCGAAATGTTGCTGGACTGGCTTGCTAAACACCGGATAGCAGTTGTTTCCGGTTTTATAGGTCTTATTGTTCTGCTTCTGATATTGCTCGTTACACTGCACGTGAATAACCGGGGAAATAAAAAAAATCTGGAAGTAGGAAGAGCCCTTTCCGAGGCTTATACAGCAGAACCGCTTAAGCGGCAGGAACTATTCATAGAGGAAGAGCCGGATTTTGTTCCCAAGTTTCTTTATTTCAGGGAGCCTCAGACAAGCTGGACTCCAGAATTTGCTCACCAATTCTGGCAGTCTTTGGATGATAAAACCTTGCAAGTCCTTCAAGATGCCGCCGACAATAACATAAATAGACTGTTGGAGGCCATACCGTGAAAGATAGAACCGGTTGTGCGGCCCTTGTCTTCTTTATTTTTTTATTTTCATCCTGTGTCTCTACACCGGAAGCCCGTAACAATTCTCTTCAGGTTGATGAAAATACTTCTCAGAAAAGCATTGCTCAGGAAACTCTTGTTCCAGAGACGGTTCCTTCGCTGGCTCAATCTGTTCCTGAGCTGGCACTGGATCTCTCTGAACCTCCGGTCTTGTTCCCGGAGGCCAGCACTGTTCCGGTACAACCAAGCGCTACCCAAAAAAAATCTACTATCGTACTTCCTGTTCCTGAAATTCCGGCAACAAGCTCGGGCGACAAAAATAACCCCTCAACTAGTACTGCAAGCACTAAGCCGAATGGGGCGACCTTACAAAAAAATGCCCCAGCAGGTACTGCTACAGGTTCAGCTTCAACTGCAGGTTCTACTGCCGCAGCTGAGAAGAAAAGTGTTCCCGTAGATCCCAAGACCCTCAAGGCGCCAGAGCCACAGCCTGAAACGAAGGTGGCTCAGGAAAAGCCTGCGATGCCTGTGGGGGGAATCCCGGAACTGCCGTCTAAATCAAACCCGGCTCTTGCAGAAGAAAAGGTGGTTCTTTCCCGGTCTGTTCGTGCTACCGTAGGCCAGCTCGTCGAAATCCCCTATCAGGGAACTGGATGGGTATACCTGGGTGAAGTAGCAGGGAAAAAGGGCCTCGCATATGATTCTCGCAGGCTCGATCCTGATGGGCAGACCTTTGTGTTCCGCTGTGAAGGGCCGGGAACCTATACAGTGAAGTTTTTTAAACAGGATTTTATTAAGGATTATATTATCAACGATTATGTAGAGGTTGTGGTCGGCGAAAGCCCGGTGACAGCCGCATCGGTTACCGGTGCTTTTTCTCTTCCCGTAGACCGGGGCCGGGTTGTAGCCAATCCCCGATGGCCTGCACCCGCTGGAACCGCTTCTGCCGCCCCGGCAACTACGGCCTCGACAGGCACTGCGGCACTTACCTCCGGTGCAGCGGCCAGCACCGCCCCAGCCCCAGCCGCAGGCACAACAACCGCCCCTACGGCCTCTGCTGCATCTGCACCAACAGCTGCAACATCCTCTGTAACAGCGACAACCGCTCCTGCAGCCCCTGTCTCTTCGGGAACCGCCTCCTCATCCAATTCTGCGACCGCCGCCGTTACCCCTGCCAATGCTGCTAACAGTGGTGGCAGCACCCAGACAAATTCGAGCACCGCCCCGGCTGTCCAATCAAGCTCCGCAGTATCACCATTGGAAAACCTCTCCCAGCCGGAGGAATTCATCAACCTGGCAAAGAAAGAAGTTGCCTCAGGTCAGTATGCTGCAGCATTGGAAACCCTCCAGGCCTTTACTGCCCGATATCCTGCAGGCAGTGATGAAGCCTGGTGGCTCTTCGGGCAGATCTTCGAAGCCAAAGGGCCCCAGCGGGATATAAAATCGGCCCTTTCGTACTACAAGCGGCTCACTGTTGAATATCCCCAGAGTCAGCGATACGACGAAGCCCAACAGCGGATTGCCTACCTGGAACGATTCTATTTTGATATACGGTAAGACAAGTATGTTTGCACATATACTTGACTGATAGGTTCAATTGGGTTACCTTTATAAAGGGGATGATATGCCACAGCTTTCTATATATATTGATGAACCCACACTTGAAAAAGTAGAAAAAGCTGCGAAACGACACAATACATCCATCTCGAAATGGGTTGTTGAACAGCTGAAAGCCAGTATTGATCCAGTTTATCCTGCTAGCTATGAAAATCTTTTTGGTTCTATTGATGATAGCACTTTTACTGAGCCAAATGAATTACATTTTGGTGCAGATATGAAAAGAGAATCTTTGTAAATGTATTACCTTGATACAAATACCTGTATATATTTTTTAAACGGTACCAATGAACGTGTGAGAACAAAATTGTTATCCACAGTACCTAAAGAAATTGCTATTCCTTCTATAGTTAAGGCAGAGTTATTGTTAGGTGCATATAAAAGCCGCAAAAGGGAATATAATATCGAAAAAATAGAGCAGTTTCTTGAACCATTTACTGTCGTTCCCTTTGAAGATGAAATGACCTATGTCTATGCAGAAATACGATCGGCTATGGAAACAAAAGGAATTGTCATTGGTCCTAACGATCTTTTAATTGCTTCGATTGTTAAATATAAAAATGGAATATTGGTTACCAATAATGTGAGTGAATTTTCTAGAATTGAAGGACTTCTCATAGATAATTGGGCACAATGAAACATTTACCGATTACCCTGTATAAATCGTACTGCCTCTTTTTTCTTCTTTATTGTCTGTTTTCTGTTGCTGTCAGGGCTGAACAGGTGTCCCAGGACCCGTCAAAGATTGTGGTCTTTAGGACTCCGGCAGGCAAGAAGTATCATCAGAAGGATTGTCCTACGCTTCAGAATTCCAAAACTGTCACTGCGATTACCCTGGAAGAAGCACTCAAACAGGCCCTCGAACCCTGTACGGTGTGCCATCCCCCAGAGTATAGCGGCGGCAGAGAACTATACCGGCTCAACAATCCTCCCCTCCGGTCGAGCCGGGATGCCCAGCTGTCCCGTATGATCCCTGCAACGGTTCTCGAGGTGGTCGACGGGGATACCATAAAGGTCCGTATTCCTGCCCCCCGGCCGATACAGCTCAAAGCACAGGAAACGATCCGTTTCCTCGGAATTGATGCCCCAGAAACAAAAACCAGTCCCCGACCTGCGGGGTACTATGGTGAAGAGGCTAAGGTGTATGTTACCAGGCTTCTCTCCGGTAAACCGGTACTCCTTGCCTTTGACTGGGACCTCAGGGATAAGTATGGCAGGCTTTTAGCCTATATTTATATACAGGACGGAACCTGTGTAAACCTGCACCTGGTGGAACAGGGCTATGCCTTTGCCTATGTGCACTTTCCTTTTCAGTTTATGGATGAGTTTACCCGCGCCCAGGCCGCGGCAAAACAAAAACGGCGGGGCCTCTGGGGCCGCTGAGTCGGGCTGGGCGGTGAACTGTGGTGAGAGCCCAAGGGCACCTCACCGGTCCATCAATATAAATATTAAATTTGCAGGCGTTCCGCGTGGTGATATGCTTCGGCGCGAAGTTCCTTGACCGACTCATCTTTCAGGTAGTCATCGAAGGGCATCATCCGGTCAATCAGCTTGCCGCCGGGCAGAATCTCAACAATCCGGTTGGCAATGGACTGGATAAACTCATGGTCGTGGGAATTAAAGAGGACCACCCCCGTAAAGGCTTCGAGCCCTTCGTTCAGAGCTGTGATGGCTTCCAGGTCCAGGTGGTTGGTAGGCTCATCCATAATGAGCACATTGGCTCCTGAAAGCATCATTTTGGAAAGGAGACAGCGGACTTTCTCGCCTCCCGAAAGCACATTCACGGGCTTCAGAGCTTCATCGCCTGAAAAAAGCATCCGTCCCAGGAAACTGCGCACATAGGTATCATCCTGGTCCGGTGAATACTGTTTGAGCCAATCCGTGATGGACAGGTCAGAATTAAAGTAACGGCTGTTTTCTTTAGGAAAGTAGGAAAAACTTACCGTCTGCCCCCAGTAATAATCCCCCGAATCTGCCTTCTGCTCTCCGGCGATGATTTCGAAGAAAGCAGTTTTAGATTGATGTTCAGCGCCGACAAAGGCGATTTTATCACCCCGGTTCACAATAATGGAAAAATCCTGCAGGAGGATTGTATCGGGGGTTCGGTAATTGAGTTTTTCGACCCTGAGGACGTTATTGCCGATTTCCCGGTTTGGCTTAAAGGCCACATAGGGGAACTTTCGGCTGGTGACGGGTATGTTTTCCAGATCGAGTTTTTCCAACACCTTTTTCCGGCTTGTAGCCTGCCGGCTCTTCGAGGCATTGGATGCAAAACGCTGAATGAATTCCTTAAGTTCTTTGGCCTTTTCTTCCCGTTTTTTAAGCTGTTCCCGGGCTTGCCGCTGCAGCATCTGGCTCATCTGGTACCAGAAATCATAGTTACCCGAATAGAGGGTGATGCGGCCATAGTCGATATCACAGATGTGGGTACAGACCGTGTTCAGGAAGTGCCGGTCATGGGATACGACGATAACCGTATTGGGGAAATCGATGAGAAAATCCTCGAGCCAGGTGATGGACTCCAGGTCAAGACCGTTGGTAGGCTCGTCAAGGAGCAGAATATCCGGATTTCCGAAGAGAGCCTGGGCGAGCAAGACCCGGACTTTTCGGGATTCATCCAGGTCGGACATCATTTTGGTATGGTCTTCTTCATCGAGACCGAGGCCTGAAAGCATCTGGCTCGCCTGAGCTTCCGCTTCCCAGCCGCCCAGTTCGGCAAATTCAGCTTCCAGCTCTCCTGCCCGGATACCATCTTCATCGCTCATCGATTCTTTTGCATAGAGGGTTTCCCGCTCTTTCATGATCTGGTACAGTTTAGGATAGCCCATGAGGACCGTTTCCATGACCGAATAGGCTTCGAAAGCGAAGTGGTCCTGCTTTAATACGGCGATCCGTTCGCCGGGGGTAACGATAATGTCACCCTTGTCATGTTCAAGTTCCCCGGATAGTACTTTAAGAAATGTGGATTTTCCTGCTCCGTTTGCACCGATAATGCCATAACAGTTGCCAGGGGTGAATTTAAGGTTCACATCCTTAAAAAGGACCCGTTCGCCAAAGGCGAGGCTGAGATCAGTAACCGTAATCACTAAAAAACTCCTTTACTTACGCCCTTTGAACAGGCTGAGCAGTCTGCTTAAAATGCCCCTCTTCTTACTAGAGCCTTCTTTTTGTTGAGCTGAAACCTTGGGCGTTGTTTTACTCTGCAGGGCTTTGCGGTTTTTCCCTGCACTGGCTTTAGGTGCCCTTGTTCCTTCCTGAGCTTCAGATGATTCTGCCCGGTATTTACGTTTATAATAAGCAAGCCGTTCTTCAAACGTCAGATGTGCCAGATTTGGTTTGGCTGCGGTTTTCTCACGGGGGGCAGGAGTCCCTGCAACTTGTCCCTGATCGTGACGCTGAGGCTGTCGGACTGGGTGTTGTCCGTTTTTCTCCTTTGCGACGGATGAACGGGAGGGCTGTTTCTTGGCCTTGCCTCTGCCCTCTGATAGAGCTTGCCCTTCACCTTCACCGGTGCGTACCGGTTTTTGCCGCATGGGTCGTCCATGGTCACGCCGTTCTTCCTTGGCTCTGCCCTTAGCCGGCCCTCTGCCGCGACCAGATCCGGATCGTTCATATCCGCTGTCATCATAGGTGTCGGTTCGGATATGCATGCCCTCACTTTTGTCTTCACCATAGAGCTCTTCCGAAGCGATCTGTGAGGGAATCTTGGCTCCCAGATATTTTTCTATGGCCGGCAGTTCGTATACATCCTGTTCACTGGCCAGGCTGATAGCAATGCCGGTTTTCCCGGCCCGGGCTGTTCTGCCGATACGATGGACATAGTTTTCCGCTTCATTTGGCAGGTCATAATTGATAACCATCGCAAGCCCTTCGATATCAAGGCCCCGGGCGGCCACATCGGTGGCTACCAGGTAGCGGGTCTTGCCGGCCTTTACATCATCAATAATCTTAAGCCGTTTCACCTGGGGCAGGTCGCCGATGATGAACTCACAGGGAATATCGTTAATCCTGAGCCGCTTTGCTACAATTTCTGCATATTTCTTGGTATTACAGAAAATAATAGCACTTTCAGGTTGCCGCTGTTTCAGGATGCCGAGGAGCAGTTTCATCTTCTCATCCCCGGGAACGTGATATAAAAGCTGTTCAATTTCATCAACCGTCACCTGTTCCGGGGTAATTTCAATTTCCAGAGGATCCTTGGTGTATTCCCAGGCAAGGTTTTTTACCCAGGCGTTCAGGGTGGCACTGAACAGCATGGTTTGCCGCCGGTCTACTGGGGGAACCACTTTAATGAGCTTCCGCAGATCCGGGTAAAAGCCCATATCAAACATCCGGTCTGCTTCATCCAATACGAGGAAGGCGAGATCCATCAGGTTCATCTGACCTGAGCCATTCAGATCCAAAACACGGCCAGGGGTTCCTATGAGAATTTGCACCGATTCCCGGAGCAGTTTCTGTTGATGAGCATAGCCCACGCCGCCGTAAAAACTGCCGATTTTAAAGGAGAGATATTTCCCGATGCGTTTTGCCTCGTCTTCTACCTGAACCGCCAGTTCCCTGGTTGGAACCATAATAAGGGCTTTCTTGCCTGCCAGAAGTGGTTCTGTTAATAGCCGCTGGAAAATGACAATAAGATAGGCGGCTGTTTTCCCTGTCCCGGTCTGGGACTGAACATACAGGTCGTGGCCTCCAAAAGCGTTATTTAGCACCTGTTCCTGAACAGGGGTGCAGGTTACGTAGCCTGCATCTGCAATACCCCGTTGGAGGTCGGGGTGTAAGGTAAGTTCTGTGAATTCCATGTCTATACAATATATACCTTTTTTTCAACAATATGAAAAGACCAGCTACAACATGTCAATATTTGCAAAACTATTGATTAAAAATTAAACTATCTGGCAGGGGGACTACCATGGCAACAGTAGCTCAAAAACCTCTTGCATGGATTACGGCGGCCGATATGGGGCTGGGTCACAAGCGGGCCGCATGGCCTCTGGCCCCCTTTGGAAAAGGGGGCGTCATCATTGCAGGCAGTGATGCAAACACCGATCCGGATGAACTTGCCCTCTGGAATCGGCTCCGGCATACCTACGAAAGCCTTTCCCGAATTAAAAGCTGGCCGGTGGTGGGCAATGCCCTCTTTGGTATTATGGATGCCCTCATGGCCATTCCAACAGCCTATCCTTTCCGGGATCTTTCCAAGCCCACCATCCAGAATACCTTTGTTGATAAGCTCGTAGCCAAAGGGCTCTGCCGCACCTTTATCCGGCAGGCCCAATCGGAACCACTGCCTATCGTTACCACCTTTTACGCCCAGGCCATTGCCGCAGAAAAGGCGGGGCTTAAGCGCATTTACTGTGTTATTACCGATACGGACCTGAACCGGGTCTGGGTGGCGGCCAATCCAAAAGAAAGCCGGATCGAATATTTTGTACCCTGCGGCAGAGCCCTCAGGCGGCTGAAACAGTATGGTGTGCCGGATGAACGCATTTATATGACCGGTTTTCCTTTACCCCTGGATTTGACAGGTGATGAGGACCTCTCAATCCTTCGCAGCGATCTGGGGCTGCGACTTGCCCGGCTTGACCCGCAAAACCGTTTCTGGCCCCTCCATGTTTACTCGGTGGAACATTTTCTGGGTAAGGAATATTGCCCAGAAAAGCGGGGTCGGGAAGTGGGGCCCCTCACTATTACCTTTGCAGTAGGCGGCGCCGGAGCCCAGAAAGAAATCGGTGCTACGGTTCTGCACGCCCTGGCGCCTCGGCTTTCCGATGGTTCCTTCCGACTGAACCTGGTGGCAGGTAAACGCCCTGAGGTGGCGGTCTATTTTAGGGACCAATTGGAAACACTCCGCAGTAAACATCCCGAAGCGGCAGATTCGGTCACCATCGTCTTTAACCCGGAAGATGCCGGTTATTTTGCTGAATTTGCCACAATCCTCCATGATACGGATGTACTCTGGACCAAACCAAGTGAGCTTTCTTTTTATGCCGGTCTTGGTATTCCCATTATTATGGCACCGCCCATCGGCTCTCAGGAGGTTCATAACCGGGAGTGGCTTATGGAAATTCAAGGGGGCTTTGATCAGAAAGACCCCGAATATGCCCATGAGTGGCTCTGGGACCTGCTGAAGGAAGGCCGCTTGGCTGAATGTGCCTGGGATGGGTTTCTTAAAGCGCGAAAATATGGTACCTACAAAATTGCAGAAATTTTAAAAACCGGCACCATGCAACGGGAAACCAGTCCGTTGAAACGGTAGAATATGTCCAACATACTAATTGCGATGATCGAGGTGGGCTTTGGCCATAAGGGGCCAGCTCTTGTCATACAGGAAGCCCTGGAATCCGCATTTCCCGGAAAGCACCGCATCAATGTGATCGATTTTCCCGCTGTTGCAGGGGCCCACAGAACCGACAGAGCTATAAAGGCAGCCTGGGATACGGCTCTACAACACCCCTGGATGGTTCGTGCTTCCTATGCTTTTATGGAAGCAGTCTATCCCTGGAGTAGCAAGGTGCTTTACCCCTTTATTGCTGATTTTTATATCCGGGGCGGCCAGTATCTAGCTGAGGATCCACCTGACCTCTTTATCAGCACCCATCCCATGTGTTCCCTGGTAGCCGCCGAAGCCCGCCGCTGCTACGGCCTTCAGTTTCCCATTGTAAATGATGTTGTGGACCCCTTCGATGGCTACAGCCTCTGGGCTGAACAAAGTGCAGATCTCTTTTTAGTACATTCTGAGCAGAGCCGGGATCTTCTTAAAAGCCACCATATTGATGAACAGCGCATCAAACTGGTGCCCTATCCCCAGCTTCCTGCGATGTCTATTCCAGAAAGGACCACCGATGAGCTTCGTGCGATTTATGGTCTTGATCCACAAGGGACAGAAACCAAACCGGTAGTTCTTGTTACCAGTGGAGCCCAAGGCCTTGGAAAGGCTTATTCCTTTGCGATCCGGGCCTATCTTGAAGGATATCCTGTGGACTTTCTTGTGGTGACTGGAAAAAACACCCGTTTGTTTCAACAACTAGAAACAATCCTTTATGCGAACAAGCATAAAAAGCTTCCTGGCAAACTAATACCTCTTTCCTTTGCTACTTCTATGGCTGAGCTCTATAGTCTCTGTGATATGGTAGTCGGAAAGGCTGGTGCTTCAACCTGTATGGAAACGCTGTTTCATAAAAAGCCTCTGATCTGCATCGAATGGGCAGGTCAAAATGATTATAAAATTATCCAGTTTCTTCTCGAGAACCAGCTTGGTAGTTTTACCAGCCGGTATCATGACTGGATACAACTTCTTATAAAACCGCCAATATATAAAAAATATGATGCAGAATTTTCTAACCATGGTATACTACAGGAGTTGAGGAGCTTCCATGCTGTTTCTGGATCGATGTGACGGAGTACAGGTTAAAGGATTAAATCCCTTTCAAAAGGTGATTCCCTATATTATGACTACCCGCAATGGGGCGGCGGTTTATTTTTCTGAGGATGTCGATATTGAACCGGCGATGCATCTAGTAAAACGAATGAATGAATCAGAGCACACCACAAAGTATACCCTCTTTTCAGTAGTACTAACCGCAATAGCCCGGGTTTTAGAAGAAAAACCCCATTTGAATCGTTTTGTGATGGGTAAACATGTGTATCAGCGGAACTATAGGTCCATTTCTTTTATTGTAAAAAAGGCCCTCACTGAAGATGCCCGGGAAACCGATGCAAAGGTATACTTTGACCCAGGCGAAACTCTATCCACTGTGGCTGACAAGGTCCAAAACGCTATCGCATTAGCCCAAAGCGAAGTCTTAAGCCCCGATGAAAAGGAAATGTACGTTCTTTCCGCCATACCCGGAGGATATCGTCTTGCCACAGGTCTCTTTCGTCTTCTCGAACGTTTTAATCTGGCTCCGGCTTCTATGATCCACTCAGATCCGCTCTATACCTCTGTTTATGTGGCGAACCTGGCAAGCCTGAATTTGCCGGCACCCTATCATCACCTCTATGAATGGGGTACCGCTTCGGTCTTTGTTGTTATGGGTAAAATTGAACGGAGGCTTGTAACCCGAAAAGATGGTACAGTACAACAACGCCGTTTTATGAATTTTAAAATCACCCTTGATGAGCGTATTTCCGAAGGGCTCTACTTTGCAAGGGCTATCGATCTCTTCCGCTGCTATATGGCAAACCCTGCAGTGCTGCAAACATCCTCAAAACAAAGCGAAGGGGTTCCTGAAACCGTCCAGGAACCCCTCCCTATAGCCGCATCTCTTTCGTAAGAGGCGCTCTTATTTAATTTCGATCTTCCGGGGCTTAGCCGCTTCTTTGATACTGAGGGTTAAGAGCAGGATTCCGTCGTTCATCACCGCCTGGATCTTATCCCGGTCGATGGTTTCATCGATGATAAACCGTTTATGATATTCGCCGGTCTGCCGTTCCCGAATCAGGTAGGTCCCTTCGGGACTTACCATAGCGGGTTTCCCTTTAATCACGAGCTCGTTCTTTTCTACACTAACCTCAATCCCATCCTTGTCTACCCCGGGCATTTCTACCCGAACCAGGATCTGGCCGTTATCTTCGCAGATACTGCAGGCCGGTTGAACAGTCCGTACCTTCTGTTCCTGTTTCTTTTCCATAACCTCGTTCATAGCCTTCCTCCTTCTCATCCTTTTTATTTAACCTGAACAGCAATCTGCCGGGGTTTCAATTCTTCTTTCTTGCCGATGCTGACCGTCAGTACCCCGTTTTTCAGTTCTGCCTTGACCTTGTCCGGATCAGCCGCAACAGGTAAGGAGATGGTCCTGCGGAAGGAGCCTTCCCAGGTTTCCTTTCTGAAGAACCGCTTCTTATCCTTGGATTCCTTGGTCTCCTTCTTTTCCCCTTCGATGGTGATCACATTGTTTTCCACAGTCAGGTTGATGTCCTTCTTGTCTACCCCGGGGAGATCTACGGTCAGGGTATATCCCTCATTGGTTTCCACGAGATCCACCGCAGGGGCGAGGGCCCGGTCCAAGAGGCCCATGTTGTCAAAACCAAAGTCGAACCAGCGGCTCAACTCTCTTTGCAGTCGATCCAGTTCTTCTACCGGATCAAGTTCAGAGGGTCGATTACGTAACATAAGGTTCATAGCGTACCTCCTTGCATCTCAAGATGTGGTGAGCCTCTTTGAACCCTATCGGGGCTCTAAGGGCTCTTTTGTTTTCATAAATATAATAGCAAAATTCGTGCCAAGTTTTTTATATGGGTGATGGGATAGTTGAAATCGTATATTATTATATAATAAGAAAATATATTTATATATTGATGGAGGGGTTCTCTTTCCAGTACCATAGGTGCTTAACGAATCTATGCAGTTTATGGTCAATTTTGCTCAATAGAGTCATTATGATACATTTCAAGTGTGTTATTATGACCTATTATTATTTATTTTTAAAATAAGCCCTGGGTCGCTCTGACGCAGTAAAACATAACGCAGGAACAGGCCCCTTGCACGAAAGGCCTGAAAGGGCACATACTCTCACAATCCATGACAGAGTATTCCCTGATTTTTATATCCATACATTGTGAACAGAGTCCCGATGCGGTAGCCCTCGGGGCCGCCTCGGTGGCGTCCTTTGTTCAGGCTCGGTTCACCAGGATTCGCATCCTTGATGCCTATGTTGACGAAAGCCCATCACAGATTTTTGAGCGGCTTTTCCGGCTTTGTTCGGGCGCTTCGGGCCCCCCAGAAACGCTTGGTCCCCAGGAGGCTCACAGACAGGTTGTGGGTTTTTCCCTCTATAGCTGGAATCGGAAACTGAGCCTGACCGTAGCTGCGCTTTGCCGGGAAGCCTTCCCTGATTGTTTTCTCGTTGCGGGGGGGCCCGAAGTAAGCGCCCGGCCCGAAGGGCTGAGTACCACCGAAGGCGGCCCCTTTTCTGTGTTAATCCGAGGAGAAGGTGAATCGGCTTTCCAAAAGGTTCTAGAAGCCTGGTCTGCTGGTATAGCCCCATGCCAGACAATCATAGATGGGAAAACCGAAGATATAACTCAACTTCCTTCTCCCTGGCTTTCAGGACTCCTTAAAGGCAAAACAACTGCATTGTGGGAACTTGCACGGGGCTGTCCCTATGCATGTAGCTACTGTTATGAATCCAAAGGAAACCATCGTCTCCGCTATATATCAGAAGAACGTTTTCATCAGGAGCTGGATTATTTTGTACAAAAACAGATGCACTCTGTTTTTGTCCTGGATCCGACCTTTAATGCAAACAATAAACGAACACTCCAGATTTTAGACCGTCTTATCGAAAAGGCCCCCAATATTCATTGGCATTTCGAGGTTCGCGCAGAGCTTCTAAACCGGGATCAGGCTCGGCGTTTTGCCCAGTTGGGAGCTTCCCTGCAGATTGGCCTTCAGACCGCAGATCCGGAGGTTTCTGCCCGGCTTAACCGTCCGCTGGAACTAGCAAAATTTAAACAGAAAATCGATATACTAAACCAGGAAGGGGTTGTTTTTGGTCTTGATCTCATCTATGGTCTCCCTGGAGATACCCTTGAGGGCTTTTTGGAAAGCCTTAATGTTGCCATCAACCTTTATCCAAATCATCTGGATATCTTCAGGCTTGCGATCCTTCCCGGTACGGTTCTCGCTGAAGAAGCTTCACACTATGATATGAACTATGAAACCGAGCCTCCCTATACCCTCCGTTCCAGTGCCAGTTTTTCTCGCCAAGATATGGACAGGGCAGAACGTTTGGCCAGGGCGGTGGATTTCTTCTATAACAAGGGCCGAGCTGTACCCTGGTTTAACCAGGTACTCTATCCGCTCCATAAAACGCCTGCCCAGCTGTTTCTGCTCTTTGCAAATTTTATGGATGCAAAAAAGAAACCCTGGGATGCAAACGTAGATCCTTCATATCCCGCCTCTCGGGAAGCTATTATACTCGAATTCCTCCATGGTTTATTTGAAAAGCAAAAGTTAGACTACCTGCTCCCGGCGGTTTGGGATGTAGTCCGTTTCCATGGCGCCTGGGCTCGGGCTTTGGCAGAGGGCATTACCACCACGATAGACTGCAACTACGATCCGGATCAGCTTTTTGGGGCCGGTGTTCTGGACTTGGAAGAGTTCTGTGCTTTGGCAGATATGAATCCTACGAGAATCCGAGTAAAACCGGGTAGAAATGAACCAGAGGTAAGTATCATATCATGAATAGCGTCACGAATATTCAAAATCCTTTAAAAGATGAACGTAATTTGCTGCGGCGTTTGTATGTTTCGCGGATTGGGCTTGTGCTGGAAAGTATTCTTGTTGGACTTGCATCCGGCTTGGTGGTTGCCCTGTTTCGACTGGCCCTAGTAAAGGCTGATGGGATACGGTTTACCTGGTATACCTTTCTGAGAAACCAGATACATCAGGGCCGCTGGCAACCCCTGGTTCTCCAAATCGGTCTTTATAGCTTGTTGGGGCTCATACTTGGCTGGATGAGTATCTGGAGGCCTATGGCTCGGGGAAGTGGTATTCCTCAGTTAAAGGGGTATTTCGAAGGTCGTTTTCAGTTCCGCTGGTTTTCTGAGCTTCTTGTTAAAATAGTGAGCGGTATTCTGGGGATTGGTGCTGGCCTTTCTCTGGGGCGAGAGGGTCCCTCAGTGCAAATTGGTTCCTATGTTGGTATGGGGCTTCTATCGCGGTCATCGCGGCCCGAAGTTGAAAAAAAGTTCCTGATTACCGCCGGAGCCTCTGCAGGGCTTGCTGCTGCTTTTAACGCACCCCTTGCTGGGGTGCTCTTCGCTCTAGAGGAATTACACCGGGTATTTTCGCCACTACTGCTTACCTGTACCCTTGCAGCTTCTATGACTGCCGATATAATGGCAGGCCTCTTTTTTGGTATGCACCCGGTTTTTTCGTTTCGTGCCCTCAATCTGCTTCCAATTAAACTGTATCCCTGGCTTATGCTTCTGGGTATAGTGAGTGCTTTTGGTGCGGATCTCTTTAAACGAGCTCTCTATAGGGTTCAAGACCTATATAAGGCTTCAAAGTTACCCCGTATAATCTGGCCAATCTTACCGCTTATAGCTTCTATCCCCTTAGGTTTATATTATTTTGATGTTACCGGGGGTGGCCACCCGCTTATTGAATCGTTAACTGAATCTCCGCGGGCTATTGTAATACTTGGTACACTCTTTATCATTAAATTGATGTTTACCGCCCTTTCTTATGGTGTCGGTACAGCGGGAGGCATCTTTCTACCCCTTCTGGTTTGTGGCGCCCTGTTGGGGACCTTGGTGGGTCAGGTGCTTTCAGCTTTTGGTTTTATTGATCAGAGCTATGTTCTTAACTTTTTAATTCTCGGTATGGCAGCCTTTTTTACAGCTGTAGTAAAAGCGCCAGTTACAGGGGCTGTGTTAATTCTGGAAATGTGCGGTAATTTTAACCATTTTGGTGGACTTATGCTGGTTTGTCTTGTAGCGTATGTAAGTTCTGATATGCTGGTTTCTGAACCTGTTTATGAGGTGCTGCTCAGACGAATAGCTGCAACGACAGAGCCTGTACCAGAAAAAACTGGTCAGAATTTGTAGTAAGGGTTTATACTACTCTATGGATATGCCCTGGTGCAGGATCCTTACAATCATATCACGCTGAAAAGGGAGGTTGCTATGGCTCAAGCTGGTGAGCAGAAAAAGGGTGCCCTGGATTGGTATTTTAAGACCAATCTGCTGGTCCGCATTCTGATTGGGTTAATACTTGGAGCAATTGTCGGTATCATCCTGGGATTTTTCCCCGCTTCGGTAAAGCCCTTTGTGGACAATTCTAAATTCTTCGGAGATCTTTTTATCCGGCTTCTTAAGATGATTGTGGTGCCGGTGATCTTTTTCTCCCTTGTCTCTGGTGCGGCCAGTATTGCCCCGGGACGTCTCGGTCGGGTGGGTGTAAAAATAGTTCTGTATTATCTCATAACCTCATTTTTCGCAGTTATTATTGGCCTGCTTTTTGCGAATCTTCTTCAGCCCGGCGCTGGTTTTGGGATTGTCGGAGATGCAGCAGTCAAAGGAAAGTCTGCTGAGGCTCCAACGCTCGTACAAATTCTTTTAAATATTATTCCCACCAATCCGGTTGAATCCCTTGCTAAAGGTGATGTGCTCCCGATTATCTTTTTTGCTGTTGTGTTTGGTATAGCCCTTTCGTATGTCAAGGATTCAACGAATGCAAAGGTAGCCCAGGGTGCAGGTCTTTTATTTGATGTTAGCAATGCCGCTGCGGAAACCATGTATAAGGTGGTGGGCGGTATTATGCAGTATGCTCCTATCGGTGTCTTTGTGCTTATCGCCTCGGTCTTTGCCCAACAGGGACCGAAAGCCTTAGGCCCCCTTTTTATGGTAACCTTGACTGCCTATTTGGGGCTTATAATCCATTTCATCATAACCTATGGTGGTTTTCTTTCAGTTTATAAACTTGGTTTCTTTAAATTTATAAAAGGCGCCAATGAGGCTATGATTACCGCCTTTGTTACCCGTTCATCCAGTGGTACGCTTCCGGTAACCCTTCGGGTTTCCGAAGAAAATCTCGGTGTTCCTCGAAGCATCAGTTCTTTCACCTTACCCCTTGGTGCAACGATTAATATGGATGGAACCGCAATCTACCTTGGGGTATGTGCCATGTTTATTGGGTATGCGACGGGTAATCCGCTTACCTTTGCACAGCAGGCAACGGTCGTTATTACTGCAACCCTGGCTTCCATTGGTACCGCCGGTGTTCCCGGTGCAGGGGCCATTATGCTCCTGATGGTGCTTGAATCTATTGGCCTCAAGGTTTCCGAAGGAAGCGCAGTAGCTGCAGCCTATGCGATGATCCTGGGTATCGATGCCCTCCTTGATATGGGCCGAACCTGGCTTAATGTCACCGGTGATATGGTGGGATCTGTAGTAGTCTCAAAATCAGAGAAGGAATTGGATGAGTCTCTGTGGAAGTAATGCAAGAATAGACTGAGGTAACTTGTATGCGACAGGATTGTTGATCTTCGACAATTCTGTCGATTTGCGCCTAAATGGTAGCATATAACCCCTAATTACTCTATTTATTAAGCCTTTTAATTCATCAATTGTTCTAAACCTTGTTTTTCGTGGCTTTGTAAATCTATACATAATAATTTTTTAATTTTAACTTTTCCTTTAGATAATTATAGGATATTTTTATGATCAAACTTGTCGTTTTGGCGCGATAATTGCTATGGTAATAAAACTCATAAATATAGAATTTTATTGATATAACAGTTACAGTATTATATACAGGATAGGAGATGATGAAACACAATCGGTTGATTCGGTTTGCTAAGGTTGAATTTTTACTTACATGTTTAATTGTAGCTCCCTTCCTTTATGCGGGAGGTAAAGGAGAAAGCGCCCGGGATAATGCTGACGGGACCCTTAACTGGTCCAAAACCTTTAATATTACCGATAAAAAGCCTGGAATCTATAATCTCTATGCAGAAGGTCAGGATGTGGCAGGGAATAAGACCATAGCCGGACCGATCAACTTGTATGTGGATCCTAAGTCTGATCTACCGATAGCCCGTATCGCCAATCCTTTACAGGGAATGCGGGTCTCTGGTGATTTGAATATTGTAGGTACCTGTACTGATGACGATGCGGTAGAGCGGGTAGAACTTCAGATTGATGGAGGCGACTGGATTGTGGCCAAAGGAAAGGCCTTTTGGTCCTATTATATAAAAACTGGTGATATTCCCGATGGCCGCCGCAAAATCAGTGTTCGTGGGATAGATATCAACGGGCTTGTAGGCCCCGTCCAGACCATTCAGTTTGATATGGACCGCGCCCGTCCCGGAGCGACAATACTTCAACCTCAGGCAGGCTCACTCGTTTCAGGTACCATCACTATGAAAGGGACTGTTCAGGATGCTAATGGTGTGGCAAAGGTAGAATATTCCCTGGATAATGGAGAAAATTGGATTCCGATAAAAGGTTCCTATGATGTGAAAAAGGGAATATTTCCCTTTTCTGTTGCTATCGATACTAAAAAATTGAGTCCCGGTCCGACGGTAGTGCTCATTCGGGGTACCGATAGGGTGGGATCAGTGGGGATCACACCGACCCTTTTTGTTATCGATAATACCCGTCCAGAAATAACGATTCTATCACCTCTTCCTGGAGAGAAGATTGATCGTAGCTTCGTTGTCATGGGTCGAGTGAGGGATGATGTAGCTCTGAGTAGTTTTTCCTGGAAGATGGGATCCCAGGGTGGGGAAATTCCCTTCACACCAGGAGATCCCTATTGGGCGCTTCCTATTACTATAACTGATACAAAACTTTCATCTGTAGAAATTCTCTTTACTGCCCGAGATCTTATTGGAAATATAACTGAATATAAATTTAAGTTCCCCCTAGATCAAACAAAGGATTTTCCACGGACCACCCTACTTAATCCGATAAGCTCTGGGTCGGGGAAGGCTGCGATGAGTGCAGGAACCTTATTGGTAGCTGGTTATGCCCGGGATGATGATGGAGTTTCGGCCATAGAATATTGGCTGGATAAGGAACCAGAAAAAAAAATTGAAACAAGTGGTGCCTTTTCGGTTCAGATTGATGGAATTGTCCCTGGAAAACACACAATCAGTGTGCGGGCTATAGATCGAAATGGACTTGCAGGTCCCATAGCATCAACTCTGTTTGAGGATATAGGGCCTGATCCCCAGCTTTCTCTGGAAGATATCATTTATAACAGTGGTGCCAAGGATGAACGAAAAGAGGCCTTTGATCCCGGTATGGAAGTCGCCCCTGATGCAAAAGCGAGCCTCCGTCTTACTGCAAAGACCCTGGGAAAACTTGAAAAACTTGTGTATTCCTTTGCTGATGGTCCTGAACAGTCCATCACTGCTAAGGGTGGAGGAACCCAAACCTTTCTGATTCCTCTTCCTTCTGCAGGGCCCTTTGGGTTCATCCCCTTTACCGCATCGGTAACCGATAGTGCCGGACGGACCGTATCCCTCACAAGTCATGTATATATCACTAATTATGGTGTTGTGAGAGGAAGCCCTGCCTTCTATTTTACTGATGAACGACTCTCCAGCGATGGGGTGGTATATTTCAAAAAAAATGCCGGTGAAGCTGAACCGGTCCTGTTCACAGGCCGCTTCGTCGGTGCTGAAATAGCTCAAGTGAGCCTTGAACCGGATTCGAAGATACTGCAGGTTACTGCAGAGTCAAATAGAATTTTGGTAAAGCCCCTTTCTGCTGGTGTCACCGGTCCCCACCGGATTGTCGTGAAAAGCACCATGGGGCATATCTATAAATCAGATCAGTTTACCTTTAATAATGACGATACGGGTCCACAGATCCAACTGAAAAAGCTCGATACACCCTTTATTACAACTCCGACGTATACACTTTCAGCTGTTCTGACGGACATTTCAGGTATACATTCTGCCTCCTATCGTATTCTGAATGCAGAAGGGAAAGAGGTTACCAATGGGACCATCCCATTACATGGAAAAGCAGGAGATACTAAGGCTTCTGTAAATCATGAAATTGCGATTGGGACCCTTCCGAATGGAGCCTATACTATTGAACTTACAACCCAGGATACAGCGGGGAATAGTAGTTTGGAATCGGTTTTAGTATATAAGGATACCGCAGGTCCAGAAATCTCACTCGTAAGCCCCTCATCAGAATTGACTATTCCCTTTGCAACAGGTTTTGTTCAGGATCCGGCGGGTATCCAGTCTCTCTCCTACGCAGCGGATGGCAAAAGCTTTACTGCTCTTGATGCAAATAAGCCCTTCACTATTCCCTTGATAGATCCGGTTTCAGGACAAATGCTTAGTGGTTCTGGAGGTGTTCTTAAAGCAGTAGACCGGGCAGGAAATGTAACGACTCTGAATATTCCAGCATTTTATAGCTCTTCTCGTGATGTAGAAACCGCTCTTCCGACCGAAACTTCCACAGGCGGTACGAAGGCCGCTTCCATTCCAGCGCCAAAAATTGAGCTCTTCGGAGTACTTCCTGGTTTTGGAGCTCCCTTTATTGGTGGTACCCCCGGGGCTTCCGGTGCAGTGACTCCCTCAGGAACCACGATGATCGGTCCCCGTCCGATACTCATTTTTAAGATGAGTTCCGCCGCTCCGCCTGTTTCATTAGCCTACTCACTCGGAACCATAAAGGGTACCATAGATCCTGGAAGCCTTATCCCCATTGGCTCCGGCAGTGTTGAAGGTCAGACAATTTATGCTGGTGTACTCTTTGTGGATTTAGGAAGCCCTAAGTCCGGACAAGTTATCGCAGGTATTACCGTAAAAGATAAAAACGGTAAAACAGGTTCAGCAACATTGAACCTGCAGGTACAAGTTGATGCAGATAAACCAAACCTTTCTTTTGTGTCTTTGGAAGATAATACCCAACAAAGGGCTCTGGTACGTTTTATGGTTTCCGCTACCAGTTCTCTCGGCTTACAGGGCTATCGGTATCAATTGGATAAGGAGGCTCCTCAGTTAATTGAAAATCCTGGATCTGCTTTAATAGAACTCACAACCCTTTCGGCAGGTTCTCATACGATTACTTTAACTGCAGTGGATCTCTTGGGTAGAGAATCGGCGCCTATAAAACGGAATATTCGAGTAATTGGCCCCGTTCCCCAATTAGGAGAAATTGCGGTAAGTCAAAAAAATGGACGTACTATTGTAGAGCGTTCTGGTACATTCAGCTACGAATCTGGAGCTTTCTTAGAAGGTACGGTTAGTGCAGCTAATGGATTGACCGGAGTAGAACTCCATTTTGGAAACCGTACTCCCATTAAGGCTGTTTTAAAAAAAGGAACAGGATCTGACACACTATGGCAGGCTCCTTTACCTGTGGATCTCCCCTTCACCCGGATACCGATTGAGATTATCCTGACCGATGGAGCAGGCCTTTCGGTTACCAAAACATTCGATCTCTATAGGATTATTTCTTTAAAAGATCCTTTGAAGTTTGATAAACCTGGACTCTATACGAATGATATTCGATACAATGCAAATGAGAACTCATTCCGTTTTGTCTCTGATGAAGTACTCCAGTTTCGGTTTATAGGAGAACCCCTTGAATCAGTCCGTTTTAATACAAACACACCCGAGCTTGTAATAGATTATCAGGACCGGATGATTACCGTTCATCCTGTTAAAGATGGGAAAACTCAACCTGTATGGATCATCGCTAAAACCATAGAAGGAGATGAATTCCGATGGGGGCCCTGTACCTTTATTGTGAGCTTAACCGACCCTGCTGTAACTATTGTTGAACCTCGCCAGGATGGCTGGTATAAAGGTTTAATTCCCTTTGTAGCTACCCTAGATCCATCCCAGACAGGCTTACAAAAAATTGAAAGGGTTGAATATGTAGTTGATAGCTTTAATAATGAGGATGCCCAGTGGACCCCACTTGCACTAACACCTGACCCAAAGGATCCTCTTAAACTGCAAGGAGAATTCCTGCTGAATGGGGCTGATGGTGCCCATAATGTTCTATTCAAAGCGGTGAATGGGCTTGGCCGAAGCAAAGAATTCCATATTATAGTTAATCGGGATACCCAGAATCCTGCAGGTCGCATTATGCTGCCACCAAACCAGGACTCTGTAAATGGTCGTATTACCATAGCTGCCTCTTTTGATGATCCCTCTGGACAGTTGGCCGCGATTTTATGGAGTGAAGATGGAGGTAAGACCTGGGAACCAAGCAATACTTTGAACTTTACAGTCCGTCGCTTCGATCTGAGTGCCCAAAGTTCCGCCGCGGATCAGATACGCTTTAAGGCGGTCGATGCCTCAGGTAATGAAACTGAACTCACCGGCTCCTTTAACCTGGATGTCGCGGCCGATAAACCCCGGGTTCAAATCATGCAGCCTGAAGAATTAGAGGTACTTCGGGAAGACTTTGTGATTGCTGGAGCTGCCTTCGACGATGATGGATTAAAATCGATCCATTATCGTTTTGATGATGGGCCTATCCAGGAACTGGCCCTGGAAGGCAACAGCTTTAATGTACCCATCCGGCTTGTGGATACTACCGACAATGAACACCATATCACTGTTTTTGCAGAGGATATTTATGGTGTTCATGGTGACCCGGTAGTCCGTACCTACAGAATCTCAAAAGAAGAACCCAAGGCTGAAATCAGAACTCCTACCCTCGATACTACGGTCCGTGGTGTAATCGATATATCCGGCGTAGCATCCGATGCGAATGGTATTAAAGAGGTATACCTTTCCTTTGACAACGCGGTTACCTTTAATAAATGTGTGGGTACTGAAAACTGGACCTATCGGCTTGATACACGAAATCTGAAGAGTGGACTCCACTCAATTTATGTAAAACCAATAGATGGGTATGAAACTACAGGCTTCTATGCAGGCCTCATTTCTATCGATAATACAGCACCCCAGGTCATGTTGGATGTTCCCTTCGATATGTCTGTGAGCCGGGGAAATCTTGTTTTAAGCGGTCGGATTTCCGATGATACCCAGCTTGCAAGCTGTGATGCGGTTGTTTTCAGCAAACTTCAACCTGACAAGGGGACAAGAACGTTCTCGTTACCATTGGAACCGGTGATTCAGCAGACCCTGGATTTGACAGGTCTTCCGAAGGGGGAATACGGTATTCGGATTGTTGTCCGGGATAAGGCTGGCAACGAAACGGTTTCCAGTCGGGACTTTGTGTTGGATCCTGATTTTACCGACGAGATGATTGCTATTGCTACTCCTGTACGGGGTGAATACTTGACTGGTATGTTCCGTATTCAGGGCTTCCTGCGTTCGAGCCGCTTACCCAGTGCAGTAAGTCTCCTCATTGATAATGAGGATGTTGCTTCTATTACTCCAAAATCAAATGGCTGGTTTTCCCTGGATATCAGCGATGAAAAGCTGAAAACAGGTACCCATACCCTTATTGTTCGTTATACCAACAATGAAAATAAGGTTGTTAGCAGTGAGCCTGTAACGATTGATTATAAACCCTCTGGCCCCTGGATTATGGTTAATGCCTTTACTTCAGGTGATTACATCCCTGGCCGGCCCTGGCTCAAGGGGAACGCCGGCTGGTATCTTGCGTCGGCGGATGCGGAAGCAGAGGCTGATGCCGATGCAGCCCTGGCGGCATCAGCCCCAAAAAATAAAAAAGTCGATCCTAAATCTCTTGCTCGAGCCCGTCAGCAGGGACGGCAGGTGGCTCTCATAGAGGTAAGTCTCGATAACGGCAGGACATTCTTCCCTGCAGCAGGAACAAAAGATTGGAAATTCCGCCTGGAAACCCAGGATTATCCCGAAGGATTATTGCCGCTTCTTGTCCGGGCTACCTTTAAGAATGGTGATAGGACTCTCTCTAAGGTGATATTAAACCTGGATAAGACACCGCCCAGCATATCCATGTTAAAACCAGAAGAAGGTGGTCGGTTTAACCAGAATCTTAAAGTGTATGGAATTGCAAAGGATGATGTGAACCTTGCTTCGGTCAGGGTCGTCCTGCGACAGGGTGATAAGGCGGGTTATCAGGTACCAGCCTTTATACAAGGTTTATATGTAGATTCTGGGGGTTTAGGAGAAACACTTTATAATGCAGGACTTGGTCTCACCTTCTTCGATGATAATGTAAAATTACAGGCTTCTTATGGTTTTACTCCACAACATTATAATAATGAGGAACAACGTTTTTATGGGACGGTATTCAGCGGAAAACTTTTAGCCAATGTTGCAGCCTTACCTTTTGGTTATTTTTTTGGTCCTGACTGGAATTTCCTTTCTGCCAATCTTGCGGTAGGTGCAAAATTTAGCTACTTCACCGAGACTGCCAGTGGCCAGCCCCTTATTTTAAGTGCTGTAGTTGGCCAGGTAGAATTCCCCCGGTTCAAATTCGAGCGGCTTCAGTATTTCAGTACCCTTTCACTATATTCTGAATTACAGGCATGGTTCATATCAGCAGAGGTTTCTGGGGGAATTGCCTATCGGCTATCCTTTGGTGTACGAAGCAGCATTTTCTAGCTGAATGTTATACATCGTAAACATTGCATCAATTGTATCCATTAATACCCTGTTGGTTTTCTGGCAGGGCATTTTTTATAAAGCCAATTGTTGGACTGCGAGCACAATTGCGTCCCGCAGTTCGTCTACCGAATTCCGTCTGAGAACTACCAGGCGGAAGATAGCGGCTTCTATAAGACCATACAAAAGATCGTCCAGTTCACGAACATTTACCTGTTTCAATTCTCCCTTACGGATTCCGTCTATGGCAATGGATGCGAGAATATGTCTGAGACGGATGGTACGTTTACGAACCCGGTAATCCGTATCGGTTCCGCTTTTGGAAAGATGGAGAAGGTAATTTAATACCACCGAAAGGAGCCGTTTGTTCTCCTGGAGCCGATCGAGAATTGTGGTCAGAACAAGCATGAGTTTGTCAGGGGTTTTCAGGGTCTGATCTGCCTTAACCCGCTGTAGATCCGCTTCTACCCCCATGAGCATTTGCTTGATGCTCCAGTTAAAGATTTCTCGCTTATTCTTAAAGTATATATAGAGGGTTGTACGGGTTATACCACAACGGTCAGCAATTTTCTGAAAGGTTGCATCCTCAAAACCCTCGTCGACAAATACATCCAGGGCTCGCTCAAGAATTTCCTTGCGGCGCTTGTCATGTTCTACGATGATCGACATATGCAATGCTCCCTATATGGTATGATAAAAATATCAAAATGTTTGACTTATATTCTTTCATAGTGATACATATATGATTTCAGTGCTCCATTAGTTATATTCCTAACTGATGAAGCCCGTCGTCCATAAAAGGATTCAAAACCAGGATGATTCGTGATGACCACAAGATCCCAGCTTGGGAAATGCTGTTCTAAACTACCCATCGCCTGATAGGTCTGTTCAGCCGCCTCTCGGTCCCCCAACCGTTCTCCATAGGGTGGGTTGGTAATGAGGTAGCCCGGTTCCCCCTCCGGGGCTCTTGCCTGTTCCATGGAAAGTCTCTGGACGTGAGGCCAATATGCAGAGGGAGGAGTAAAACCGCTTGCAAGCCGTATGCCCCGTCCTGCTTTTTTACCCTGCACTGTTTCATAAGCCCGGATGAGATTAGACTGGGCAATTGACACGGCCCGGATATCGGCATCACTGCCATAGATACGGATACGGTTGGTAACATTGAGCTTGCTCCGTAATTCCTCCCGGAGTCGCCCTTCGATTCGTGTATCACCAATCAGGAAGTCCGATACCGCAAAGGTTCTGCCTAATCCGGGAGCCGCATCCCAAGCGTAAAGCGCCGCTTCGATGAGAATCGTGCCGGATCCACAGAAGGGGTCGTAGAGGGGATACTTCCGCCGCCATCCGGAGAGGAGGAGCATGGCCGCCGCGGTGGTCTCCCGGAGGGGTGCAGCGCCTCCTTCGGTCCGGTATCCCCGTTTAAACAGGGGCTCCCCGCAGAGATCCAAAAGAATCTGGACCCGGTCCTTTTCGATATGGACCCTCAGTTCTACCGCTTTACCATAATCGCTGAGGCGCTGCACCCCCCAGGCCCGGCAGAGCCTGTCCGCGGCGGCCTTGTGGACCATGGCCTGAATACTGGTTTCGGCGGAAAGTTTGGAATGGTTGCTTCTGACCTTGTCTACCACAACCCGGTAATCCCGGGGAACAAAATCCTCCCAAGGAATAGACCGGCATCCTTCAAAGAGAGCATCAAAGTCAGTAGCTGTATACGATGCAAGTTCCAGCAGAATCCTGTCAGCGGTGCGCAGCGACAAGAGGGCTCGATACATCCCTTCTGTATCAGTGGAAAAACGGATTTTCCCATAGCTGGAGTCGCTGATAGATAGATTTAGTTTATGCAGTTCATTAGAAAGGGCCCGTTCCGCACCAATGGCACAGAGGGCGACAAAATTCATCATATTTTTTTATTATAACAGTATTTCACCGAATGTTCAATTGTCAGGGTCTCTGGTACTGTCGGCCAGTTTTATCCAGGTAAGTTCGTGTTTGTTGTAATTCAGGTGCACGACCTGGCTTCCAGGGATGGCTGCAAAGGCCTTGGGGGTTTCAAAATCTCCTTCCCCCTGCATTTTTATAGTACAGATATAGTTTTTTGCCAAGCCAGAAGCTAACCACTTTTGAATCCATTCATAAAGCCGCGGTGGATAGCAGATAACATCGCTGAAGAGCCAATCAACAGGGCCAATCTCTTCAGGTTTCAGGGTAAAGGCATCGTGTTTGATATAGGTAACGAGGGGATGTTGCATGAGACGATCATCCAGGGGAGAACGGTCTATGGCGGTAACCCGGGCCCCCAGTTGGGTGAGAACCCATGTCCAGCCGCCTGGACAGGCTCCTGCATCAAGACAGCGTTCTCCTGCCTGTGGCCACTTCCGGGCACGGACCAGAGCTTCCTGCAGTTTTAGGTATGCTCGGCTTGGTGGATCCACCTTGTTTTCTATAAAAGATATCTTGCCCCCGGGAAAAGGGCTGGTACAGAAAGGGCTGGCAAGCATGGTGTTGGCGTCGAGGAGGGTCCAGGAGCCCATGAATGAATCGGGGATAAGCCAGGGAAAGGGGCGTTCCTTCTGGTTTATAGGTGGGAGCTTTTCCTGGATGAGCATGCCCCGCCGATACTGGGTAAAGAGTACTGGTGCCCAGTTACGCTGTATATCCCGCAGGCTTTTTGCCCCTTCGGAGATTGAGTTAAAGGTAATTTTGATGGGTGTAAGCCAAATATTCTCTGTCCAGAAGGCATCTTTTCTGGGTCCCCCCGCAAAGTACAGCTTACCCCCCAGGTATTCATACTGGCCAAGTTCTTTTTGCAGATGGTCTTGAAATTCATCAATCCCCTGATAAATGATTCCTTCCATAACCTCTGATTGGGCACTCATGGCTTCCCTGTTTCTGCGGGATTAGCGTTTGTTCTCCAGGTGAGGTAATCCAGGTAGCGTTCAAAGGCTTTTCCTGTTGGGGAATTTCGGAAAAAGAAGCCCGATTCAAAGGCATCATATCCTGCCCGGTTCCAGCGGTTCTCACCGGTGATTTCGAAGGGATCAATGTGAGATGCTTCTTCTGGGTAAATGATAATTTTATATTCTTTTCCCCTATCAAGGGCGATGGCTACGGAGAACTCAAGTCTGCATCCGGTAATACTGAGGTCCCGCAGGAAGCCCAGGGTATAATCAATATGTTCCAGTCGAGCCTGAGCTAGACTTTCATATCGTGGTACCGAACGTTTTTCAAACATGGGTGTATAGTGCCCTGACTTATCTGTTTCGTCAATGGTATGTGTCTTGTAAATTGTTCTTTGAGCCAGCTATAATTAAAAGGGGGTATCTCCAAAAATTCGGTTCGTATAAAGGCGCCTGAACAAATGATTACAGGTAGTCCTTCTCAAATTGTGTGAGTACTGGATCAGGAGGATGAATCTATGAAGGCTGATGTGAATCCTTCTCAGCGGATTAAAACCTTGCGGGAAACCTATGGTATGAGTCAGGAACTGCTGGCTGAACGGAGTGCAGTTCCTCTGGAACTTATTAAAAGAATTGAAGATGGTATCATCCCTGACCTGGCACCCCTGGTAAAGATTGCACGGAGCCTGGGTGTGCGTTTAGGAACCATACTGGATGAGGATCGGGAATTGGGGCCGGTCATTACCCGAAAAGGGGAGGGTAAGGAAAATCTCCGGTTCAATCAGGGTAACAACACCCAAGGGACTCATGCTGAACAAGGTGCTCAAAGTAAGATCGACCAAAATACACTACGATATGCTGTGCTTGCACCAGGTAAAGCCGGGCGGCATATGGAGCCGTTTTTAATTGAGGTTCCCGCTAGTGCCCAACCCCTCCGTTCTTCCCATGAGGGTGAAGAGTTTTTCTACGTGCTGGAAGGGAAAATCCGCCTTGAATACGGTACCCTGGTATATGAACTCGATACAGGGGACTCGATTTATTACGATTCCATGGTACCCCACCGGGCCCTTGCCATGGGTGGTCAGGATGCCAAAGTGCTGGCCGTTGTATATACTCCAGTGTAGGCGGCAGGTATATAGTACTGGTAACGGTCAGTATAATGGGTGATATCCGGCCTGAATATATTTTTTAGGATATCTCGCCGAAGGACCTGCCCATGGGTACTAACTCTACCAATCCTTTAAGAACAGTTTGAATAGCCTTTGGCATATCAGTGAAAGCCAAATGTATGCATCTTTAAAAAAGACTTGAAAAACGGGGCTGGATCGCTCTGGAAGCAATCTCTGGAATACCAGCTATTGCTGGGAGACAGGTTGCTGATTCAGCAAGTGCCTCTGTTCTCGTTCTTCAGAATGGCCGGCGCAACCGGAACTCTTTTTCTTTCACTGTTCAGGGGCTTAAGGCCTTTGAAACCTGGCTGAATGAACCTACCATCGCCAGTCCCCGGTTTTTGAAGCTGGAATTTTTAAGTCGTCTTTATTTTGCCCTGCGGAGGGATGTTGAATTAGCTTATAAACAGGTCGAGACCCAGCGTCTTTCTCTGGAAACAAAGCTGAACCGGCTTTTTGTGCAGCAATATGAGGGGGCATCTGCTTGGGCAGAGATATCTGATCAAAGTCCGATTTTTTTTGATATTTCGATCCTTGCAAAGGATTTCAGGATACATCAGATTCAGGCTGATCTGGATTGGCTGAAAACCCTCCTGTAAAAGAGTGATTAAGGCCTATCACTACGCTTCTATCTGTCCTGCTGGTAACTATGATAGTAAATGAGCTCAGTAGGTTTTTCTTGACGGTTTCAGACCGCAGCTTTATACTCATTGAGTGAGTATAAGCCGAAGAAACTCACCACGATATATTGGCCTTCTGGCAATTTTCCTGATCCTGATTTTTTTGTCTCTACCGGACTTGGCCACTTTCCTCTGTCGCCTCTCTCGGTACTCTGTCTTTTCTGGATTCCTCTGTCCGCTTCTGACGTGCCCCCTGATCTACAACAGGCTTCATTGATCCTCTTTAAAATCAGGCTTCCCCGTCTTCTGGGAGCTGCTCTGGTCGGGGCTGCCCTGGCAGCGTCCGGGGCAGCTTATCAGGGACTTTTTCAAAATCCTCTTGTGTCGCCAGATGTGCTGGGGGTTTCTGCCGGTGATGCCTTTGGGGCAGTGCTTTCCCTCTTATTGGGACTGGATACAGCCGCATTGGTTATCATTGCTTTTCTCTGCGGCCTTGGAACGGCTCTGCTGGTGAGTTTTTTTGCCCGTACGGTGAGGGCCCAGGTTAATTTATCCCTGGTGCTTTCTGGCATCATGCTGGGTTCTCTGCTTTCATCAGCCACATCACTGGTAAAACTTGTAGCTGATCCGGTCATAATCCTGTCGTTGGGGCGATTATTGGCCTTTCGTTGGCGTATCAACATACTTATCATGGGTGAAGAAGAAGCCCGCACCCTGGGTACCTGTGTCCCCCAATCCCGGGCTTTACTCATTCTTGCTGCTACATTAGCTACCGCTTCCAGTGTTGCCATTTGCGGCCCCGTTGGCTGGGTAGGCCTCGTGATCCCCCATTTTGCACGGATGGTTGCCGGCAGTGACTTCCGGATCCTTATGCCTGTCTCCCTTCTCATGGGCGCTTCCTTTCTTATGCTGGTCGATGATTTCAGCCGCCTTCTTACGACCAGTGAAATCCCCATCGGTATCCTAACCTCCTTTGTGGGAGTGCTGGTGTTTCTGCTGCTGATTTACCGGGGAGCTGTACGGTGAAACAAGGTCATCAGGAGACTGTTGCTATGCTCGAAGTTCGACAGCTTTCCTTTTTCTATGGCAGCAAGCCTGTATTGAATTCCCTTTCCTTCTCTGTCGGTGCGGGGGAATTGCTCTGTATTGTTGGACCCAATGGTGTAGGTAAGAGCACCCTCTTTAAGTGTATCCTAGGGATTCATCGGAGCTATCCATGGGACATCCTCCTCAACGGTCGATCGCTCCGTACCATAAAAGAGCCTGAGCTTGCTCATGCTCTCGTCTATATCCCCCAGGCCCATGTGCCGGTGTATGGTTATAGGGTCTTTGATATAGTGCTGATGGGTGCCTGCAGCGGATGGGCATGTTTGCTCAGCCTCGAGCCCAGGATAAAGCTGCAGCCCGTCAGGCTCTCGACGCCCTGGGGCTCGAGACGCTGGCGGAACGGAATTATACTGAACTTTCAGGGGGAGAGCGTCAGCTTGTTCTGATTGCCCGCGCTCTTGCCCAGGGGAGCCGGATTCTGGTGATGGATGAACCTACGGCGAATCTTGATTACGGTAATCAGGTCCGTATCATGGAACATATCGCAGGGCTAACGGCGGATGGGTACACCGTGCTGTTATCCACCCATAATCCTGAACATGCCTTTCTCTGGGGAACCAGAGTCATGGTTCTGTACGAGGGCTGTATCATCGCCGATGGTCCGCTAACAGAGGCTCTGACTGAAAACTGTCTTGAAGCACTGTACGGCATACCGGTACGGCTCTTTGCTTTGGGTAATGAAAAAACCGGCCGCTATCAGGCTTGTATGCCCGTTTTAGGTTTACGGGAGGTGCTCCGGTGAATCCCGAAGCCCTGCATAAAGCGCTCATTGCTGACATATCTGCTGATATTTCTGTATTGGAGGCTTTTTCTGGAGCTTCCCACAGTATCGTAATTACCGAAGCTGGTATTGGTTCAGTCATGACCCTGGATCCTACAGGCCGCAGTTCTATTCTCCCGACTCAGCTTACAGGTATGCCGCTCCGTAATCTTGCTGAGGCTGTTCTGTCCTGGAATGCTGCCGATGCTGCACTGGATGCTGCAGCCCTTAACGCCTACTATAATTCGCCTGAGATACTTAAAAAAACTTTGGTTTTGAGGACTCTGCTCCGCAATTGGCCCTCGGGATCGATCCCTTTACTCGGTATGTCGAACTGAACTGGCCCGGGGAAAACGGGTAGCCAGTGTGGGGCACTTTACCTCAGTGGTGCGTCATATTGCATCGGTTGCGGCTTCTCTTTCCATCATTGATGACCATCCACAGTCTGGGGACTATCCGGCAGTGGTAGCAGAATATCTTCTGCCCAAAATGGACCTGGTCTTTATTATCGGCAGTACCCTGGCAAACAAGACCCTGCCGAGGCTTCTGGAACTGTGTCAGGGCTCTTTTGTGGTGTTGGTCGGCCCCAGTACCTGCATGACACCAATACTGTTTTCGTATAGTGTGAACTGTTTAGGTGGTACCCTCTATACGGACCGCGCAGGATGTCTGTCTCTAGTACGGCAGGGACTGCATGGCCAGATGGTACATCATGGTCAGAAACTGTCCTTTGAAAAAGGAGCCTGATACAAATGAGGTGTACTAGCGTGAAGCCCTTTACCATAAGAATATTTAGATTGATGGTTTCTCTCCTTTTCTGTGGTTTTGCCCTTTCTCAGCCCCTTTGGAGTCAAAAAGCGCCCGATGCAGTAAGTGCCGGGACTGAGTTCCTCACGGCCTCCCTGTGGTCCTTCGTGGATTCCGCTGGTCGGACTGTCCAGATTCCCCACTCTATTACAAAAATAGCTCCCTCAGGTCCTATGGCTCAGATTTTTCTTTTTACCCTGGTGCCGGATCGTTTGATCGGTTGGTCCAGCAAGCCCGCACCAGAACTGATACCCTATCTGCCCCAAAGAATGCGAAATCTCCCCGTATTCGGCCAGTTTTATGGGGCCGCTTCTACCCTTAATATAGAAGCCCTCATCACCGCACAGCCTGACATTATTATGGATATAGGAGAACGAAAACCTTCCATAGCCCGGGATATGGATGATGTGCAAAAACGGACCGGTATTCCCGCGGTGTTTATTGAAGCTGTATCCTTCGATTCCTATGCGAAGACCTATCGTACCCTGGGCCGGCTTTTACAAAAAGAAGCCCAGGCTGAAAAGCTCGCCCAGTTTTCCGAGGCCACTGTACGAGATATGGTACAGCTGTAATCGAAACTTGCAAGCGGACGACCCAGGGTGAAGGTCTATTATGGCGAAGAAGCTTCTGGGCTGGCCACCATAGCGGCTGGATCCCTCCATTCCCAGACTATCGAGTCCGCAGGACTTATCAATGTGGCGGATCTGGCCAACAAGGGCGGTACGGCAGGGAAAGCTCTATGATATCCCCGCAGCACCCTATAACTGGATTGCCCGGCATCCCTCGATAAACCGCCTTCCGGGGTTCTACTGGCTTGCTCATCTAGCCTATCCTGACCTTATAAGCCGGCAATACCTGGAAAAGCGAGTGCGGGAATTTTATGCGCTTTTTTATCATACCTCTTTGGGTGATGGAAATATGAAGCGGTTTATCCGCTGAATTGTTTGGTCCCCATCCCGCACCTGGGGTGGAGCAATAATGTAGTGGGTAAGGTTGATGAAGGGAATCAGTCTGAGCAGGGAAATCATGGAGATTCTCAGGAACGGGCAAGATCTTAAATGTGCAGGTTCTGCCCAGTTTGAAAACCATGCATCTTTGGAGGCCAGGGGCCGGGAGCTTGTGATTTCGACTGTAGGCGTTGGAGGAAAAACCTCGCTCCTGTACCTCCTGGCTGAAACCCTTGCGGGAGAAGGCCTGCGGGTCTGCATAACGACTACGACCCATATGTATGATCCCCGAACAGAAGCAAATCCGCATCAGTTTGATAGGGTTTTAATTATCCCTGAATGGGTCGAAGCTCCTGCATCGTTTGCATCACCTGCACTGAAGCACCTTGCCGAGCTGGGTGCCTATCCTCAGCCTGGAAGCATTACCATTATCGCTGCCCGGGATGGGCTTCCTGATTCTTCTGTCCATGTTCAGAATCCTCCTGGTAAGCCGCTTCTTAAACTCAAAGGTATACATCCTGCATGGGTTGCCCTACTTAAGGATCACTGGGATGTGGTCCTCGTCGAGGCTGATGGTTCAAAACATTTGCCGGTTAAGGCCCCGGCGGAACATGAACCGGTTATTCCGCCGATTACTAATGTAGTACTTGGATGTATTGGTTTGGATTGTCTCGGAAAACCTTTAGAAGAAGGTTTTGTTCATCGGCCCCCCCCTGTTCAGCACCTCATCAATCTGATACTTCATCCCGAAGGACTTTTTAAGGCTTCTCCCGAGGAAGCTCAGCGGATTACGGTGCTGAATAAGGCAGACCTCATCCGGGAAGAAATACTTTGGGAACTGGAAGAGCTTTTCGGTACTCTTTTTACATTACAAAGGAAACCCATACAATACTCATCGGTTCGGTTTCTAATAACCAGTGTTATAGAAGGAGCATAGTATGATCAATATGCCCCCCGGGGAAAGGCAAAAGGTCTATGGCCTCGAATATGTCAGCACCGCCGTTTCTATCGAAGGCTTTGTGGACAACCCCTGTACCTTTACTGCTGAAGCCCTCCTGCAGCGGCCCCAGGTTATCATTAAAGACGTGGATATCCGTTGCGGTAGCGGAAAACTTAAGGAAGAGGGGCTTACCTATGCGGGGGTGCTTCTGCGGGACCTGCTCGAAGTATCCAGGATGCGGCTTGAAGAGCATGAGGTTCCCAATCGGACCTGTATTGTGGCCACCGGCGCCGACGGGTACCGGGCTCTTTACTCCTGGCATGAAATCTTTAACAGCCCCTTAGGTGAAGGTCTGGTTGCGGTTCTCACCAAAAATGTTCAGGTTCTCGGTGAAAAGGAAGGGGAGCTCTGCCTCGTCAGTACCCGGGATGAACGGCCCGGTCCCCGCTGCATCCGTTACCTGTGTAAGGTCGAAGTCTGCCGGCTAGAATAGGTTCATATTGGCCCTGCCATGGCCTTACTTGACCGGCCCTGCTGAACGATAGGGCAGAGGTAAGCCTTTTCCCGAAGCTGAAGATACAGGTGAGTCAGGTGTGATAGCATATACCCCACCAGAAATGTCTTTATTATCCAACCAGGAATGGATTTTGAAAGGGAAAATAGTAAATCGGTATATCCTGAAATTGGGCTCGTAATTCATCAGCAAGCAATTCCATCCCAGGACTTTCGCTTGCACCATGCCCTAGAATGATAAGGGCTGTACCTAGGTTCAGAGTCTGTGCATCTCTGCAATATTCAGGGATTTCCCATTCTGGTCCCTCTCCGTATATTACGAGATCTATCTTTTCTTTTGCAATTATCGGCAACAGAAGGGAGCCATTACCGCGATAACCGACCGCAACAAGGACTCTGCCGATGGGCTGTTCCTTTTTGCCTATGTAGCGAACCCAGGGCAGGTGTAATGTGTCCTTTATATACTGTATAAGAGATCCCAATGTACCATCAAGTTCTACTATAGAATAAGCTGGAAACTGGGCAATTTCTTTATGTGTCCAACCCAAGGTCTTTATAAGCCCTGCGGTGATTCTATCTGGTAGCGCCTTATGTATACCATCATGATAACGGTACAGAGTTATCCCCTGTTCCTGGAAGAAGGCCTTTTTTTTAAAATATACCGGATCTTTTGTTGCATGACCGATGACATCCAGCTGCTGTTCTTTGTGATGATACCAGATGCCTTCATGACTGATAATAATATTACAGTTATGTTGATAGGCCTTATAACAATGTTCTATGGTAGCTAAAAATGTTATAGCAACACCGGTAATGAGTATTTCTGGATTGCCGCATATATACCCATCAACCGTGTCGGTTGGAAGTTGTTCCATCCCGGGTAATATACTGATGAAATCTTTAATTTTGATAGACATAGTATACAACCTTTATATGTGAAAGTTTTAGAACCTATTGTCTTGAAAGTCATTAACAATGATGAAATATTAGTATATTATATCAATATTCGTCATGAATTGTCAGTGTACTGAAGCTGATAATGAATAGGATGGTGTTGTGGCAGACTCAGTAAAACTATGTGCTTTAACATTTGATGATGGGCCAGACAATATAAAGACACAACGTGTTCTGAATGTATTACAGAAACATAATGTTCTTGCTACATTTTTCCTTGTGGGCTCCCGGGTTAATGAACAGACAAAGGCTGTAATTAACAAAATGATCCGATTGGGATGTGAAGTGGCCAACCACAGTTGGGACTATGAACGCCTCAACACTGTTTCTGCAGAAGTGGTGAGTCAAAAATTCACCAGGACCCAGGAAGCAATTAAGAAGTATGCTGGTGTGGAAGCAAAATTCTTTCGCCCCCCAAATCTTGCAGTAAGCCAAACAATGTATGAAGCGATTCCGCTTCCCTTTGCGGAGGGGGTGTTGGGGTTTGATTGGGCTGGTTGTAATACCACCGCCCAGGATCGGGCCCAGAAGGTGCTTGCGGGCATAGACGATGGGGCCATTATTCTGCTCCACGATGTACAGCCCGATCCCCATCCAACCCCGGAAGCCCTCGATATACTGATCCCTGAACTAAAAAAGCAGGGGTACCAGTTTGTAACCCTTTCGGAGCTGTTTAAACGAAAAGGGGTTGATCCTGCTTCCCGAAAAGGAAGCATGTGGAAATATGTAAGGTAATAATAAGAGTTCTGCCGGCCACTGGCCGGCAGTTTTTTGTTAAGGAGCGTGTACATGCAGTATGAACCGTCTTACTTTGAACGCATCGGTATAAGCCGGGAGGAGATTGACCAGCGGATCGAATCGGCCTGGAAGACCCTCTTTGAGGGAAGCGAGAACGAGCGGATCTACTTTGAGGCAGGATCCGACATGGGCTATATGGTCGATACGGGGAATATCGATGTCCGCACCGAAGGTCAGTCCTATGGCATGATGATGGCGGTCCAGATGGACAAGCAGGATGTCTTTGACCGGATCTGGAAGTGGACCATGACCTACATGTATATGGCTGAAGGCCCGAATGCGGGGTACTTTGCCTGGTCCTGCGGTTTAGATGGCAAAAAGAATTCCTACGGCCCCGCCCCCGACGGGGAAGAGTACTTTGCCCTGGCCCTCTTCTTTGCCTCCCACCGCTGGGGGGACCGGGACGCGCCCTTTAATTATAGTGAGCAGGCTCGTCAGATTCTGTTTCACTGTATCCACAAGGGAGAACATGAACCGGGGAATCCCATGTGGAACCCTGCGAATTACCTCATCAAATTTATACCGAATTGTGAGTTTACGGACCCCTCTTACCATCTCCCCCATTTTTATGAACTCTTTGCCCGCTGGGCCAATGAAGAGGACCGGCCCTTCTGGCAGAAGGCCGCGGCGGCAAGCAGAGAATTCCTCCCCCGATCCTGTCATCCGGTGACGGGCCTAGCGCCAGAGTATTCCTACTACGATGGGCGGCCCAATTTCTATAATGACCACGGAGATTTTTACAGTGATTCTTACCGGGTAGCGGCGAACCTGGGCCTCGATGCCCTCTGGTTTGGCAGAAAGCCCTATCAAAAAGAAATCATCGATAAGATTCACCGCTTTTTTGCAGATAAAAGGCCCGAAGAATACCGCTGGTATAGGATTGATGGGACCCCTCGGCCGGAACCGGCCCTCCATCCGGTGGGGCTTGTGGCTACCAACGCCATGGGAGCCCTGGCTACCGAAGGCCCCCTGGCTGACAAAATGGTCCGGCTTTTCTGGGACACGCCCCTCAGAACCGGCGAACGGCGCTACTACGATAACTGTCTGTACTTCTTTGCACTCCTTGCCCTGAGCGGCCGGTATCGGATTTACTGAAATTGAAACCAGCCGAAATCGAATGAAGAACCGGGAAGAAATATAAAGGAAACCTGCAGTTGCTGAGACTGCAGGGCCTCTGATGCTGCTTGTAAAGAAAAGGTAGGCTGTACCGGTTCTTCTGAAAAATCAAATTCACAAGTTCAACCTGCTCAATAGTATCCCCGGTCAATTTTTGATTTTTCAGGTTAGTTTTTGCGAATTCCTAGATGGAAAATAAAGAAAAAATTATTTGACAAAAATAAAAGTATGCTAATATACTAGTATCCATGAAAAGCACAAGCACAGTACGCATAAAAAACGATACTCATCGTTATTTTAATAGGTATTGGTCTCTGTACCTCATGCTGGTACTGCCGGTGGTATATTTCTTTGTTTTTAAGTATATACCAATGACGTACATTCAGATCGCATTTAAAAATTACAGTATTGTAAAAAGTCCCTGGGAAATGCCGTGGGCCAATAACAATGGATTTGAATATTTTATAAAGGCCTTTCAAAATAAAGATTTTCTGGATGCTTTACGGAATACCATACTTTTAAATGTTCTTGATCTGGTGATGGGGTTCCCTGCACCTATTATCCTTGCAATTATTTTAAACGAGCTTCCTTACCGGGGATTCAAGCGGTTTACCCAGACCGTTGCGTATATGCCCCACTTTTTATCCTGGGTCATCATTGCTGGTATGGCATTACAATTGCTTGCTCCTACCAATGGGCTTTTAAATATCTGGCTGCAAAAGCTTGGATTACAGCCCATACCATTTTTAAATAAGCCTGCTTATTGGGTTGCATCCTATGTCGTTTTAGGAATCTGGCAGAGTGTAGGCTGGAATACCATTATTTATCTTGCAGCAATAACCAGCATCAATCCTGAGTTATATGAGGCTGCAGCTATAGATGGGGCCAACCGGCTCCAACGTATCTGGCATGTAACCTTGCCGGGTATTCGGTCGACCATTGTTGTACTTTTAATCCTCTCCCTCGGACGTATTCTGGGCAGTGATTTTGACCGTCCCTTTGCACTGAGGAATCCCCTTGTGAAAGAGGTTTCGGATGTCATTTCTATTTTTATCTACAACTATGGTATCCGGGGACTGCAGTTCTCGTTAACAACAGCTGTTGGCTTATTCCAGTCTGTTGTCAGTGTAAGCTTCCTGCTTTTTGCTGATTATCTGGCAAAAAAATTTGGTGAGCGTGGGATTATATAGGAGTAGGTACTATGGTTGCTTCCCGAGAGTCTAAATATTTAGATGTTATTTTTGTTCTTATTTGCTTATTAGTGATTGTTGTGTGTTTTTTACCAATGGTCACCTTACTTGCCCGTTCTTTAAGTTCTGCGGAAACTCTGATCCGCAATGAGGTAACCCTCTGGCCAAAAGGGTTCAATCTGGATGCATATCGCTATGTGCTTGCTGATACCAAATATACCTGGTCCCTTGTATGGACCGCACTGCTGACTGTCAGTGGGACTATCCTCTCCCTTTTTATGACAACCCTTGCAGCGTATCCATTAACCTATGACAAGTTAAAGGGAAGGAAAATAATCAGTACCTTAATGCTTTTTACCATGTATTTTAACGCAGGCACTATTCCGATGTATCTGCTTTTAAAGGATATTGGTTTGTTAAATAAGCCCCTTGTTCTCATTGTTCCCTATTGTTTGAGCGTATTCAATATGATTCTCATGAGGAATTATTTTTACACTATCCCCGACAGCCTGAGGGAATCGGCGGAAATTGATGGGGCAAGTCCATTAAAAATTCTGACTACCATTTATCTTCCCCTTGCGGCACCGGTTATGGCCACCTTGGCATTGTTCTATGCGGTAGGCCGATGGAATGGCTTTTCTGATGCTCTCATGTTTATGAATAAGCGGGAATATTTCCCCATACAGCTTTTACTGTACAACTTAATTAATGCAGTATCCAGTCTGGAAACCTACTCGACTGAAGGTTTTACACCTCCCGGATTAAGTGAAGCCCTAAAGGCTGCGGCTATTATGTTTGCGACTGTACCAATTCTGTTTGTATATCCATGGCTTCAGAAATACTTCATTCAGGGAGTTACCCTGGGAGCAATTAAGGAATAGGAGCATTACTGTATATGTCTGTGAAAAAACTGTCCGTTGGGACAGATAAAAAATAATAAGGAGTATATGGCTATGAAAAAGGCTTTATTGATGTTTCTTGGCCTTGTGTCAGTGACTGCTCTGCTAATGGCTGGTGGTGCATCTGATAAGGGACGTGCCGGAACGCAGGCAACCGATCTGGTAAATGGTCGGTTTACTCAAACAAAGACGATAACTGTGGAGGTGTATGATCGAGGTACTGGTACACCCCCGGAGGATAATTTCTTTGCTCGGTTTATTAAGGAAGGCATGCTTAGGGATCATAATGTTAATGTAGTGTTTAAACCGGTCCCACGCTGGACTGAGGTTCAGGCATTAAACAACCTACTCGCCGCCGGTGAGGCTCCCGATATTTGTGTTACCTACGATTATCCAACTATTCAGACCTATGCTAATATGGGTGGGGTCCTCGATCTGAATCCCTATATGGAACAATTTAAACCATATCTTAAAAATCTTTGGGATCTTTTAGGAGATGCCAATATCTATTTTGATCAGGATCCTAAGACAAAACAGCTTTGGGCAATAGAAGCAATCAGAAAGCCAAATACCAAAACAACCGTATTTATTCGTGAGGACTGGCTTAAGAAACTCAAACTTCCCGAGCCCAAAACACTGGCTGAATTTGAAAAAACAATTAAGGCCTTCCGAGATAATGCAGAAAAATTGCTTGGTAAAGATAAGGATAAAATGATTCCCTTTTTGTTGACCGTAGATGTGGGTTGGTATATTAGCAATCTTGCAGAATCTTTTGTTCCTGACAAAACCTCTGATGAAACTCTATATGTTTATGGGTTTGATGATCGGCACTTGCTCTGGCCGAAATATAAAGAAGCGGTTCGAGTGGTAAATAAATGGTATAATGAAGGCCTTATCTGGAAAGATTTTCCCCTCTATCCTGTTGGTGATACTATGAGCGATAATCTCATGAAATCTGGTTATGTTGGTGCTTTTATCCAGAATTGGGATTACCCTTACCGAGATGGGGAAAAAGGAATCCATGGGAATCTACAAAAACTAGTAGGACCTGAGGCTGCATATATAGCAATAGATACCTTCAAGAACGATGCAGGCAAATATTGCAAATATCTTGGTCCTGCAGTTGATCGTAAGGTGTTTTTCCCATCTACAAATAAAGAACCCCTTGCATCCTTATTGTATCTTGAATGGATTAGTACGCTGAAGAATCGTAAATTTTTAGCTATTGGTGAATCTGGAGTGCATCATGAAGTACTCTCCGATGGAGCTGTAAAAATGAAACCCGTAGAAGGGGATAAGCGGATTAATTCGATTTACAATATCGATTATACCATCACATTAAATGGTCTTGATGTAGGAGACCCAATATTAAATGCCCGTTCCCTTGCGCTTGGTTATGGTGGTGTGGATCCCCGTTATATTGAAAGGGCTTACAAAACCCAGACCGTTGATGTCCGCATTGTTCCCGCCTTTAAGGTCGGTGAGATAAAGGCTGAACAGGGAATGGGCCCTGCGCTTTCTGAAAAGCGGAATACGCTTCTGGTAAAATCTGTTGTAGCCAAGGTAAGCGATTTTGATAAAGTATTTGATGCTGGAATGAAAGATTATCTCAGTTCCGGTGGTCAGGCAATCATTGATGAACGAAAAGCAAAACTTGATGAGTTAAAAAAAGCAAGATAACCTTTTTTGGGTACAGATGGAATTGGACTGTCTAAAAACCTAGACAGTCCAGAAGATCCCTACAAATATGTAATAAGGAAAAAATAAATATGAATATAGTATTTAGATGGTTTGGAAGAGAACATGATTCGGTATCCCTTGATAAAATCAGACAACTGCCTCATGTTACCGGTATAATAAGTACGTTATATAATAAAAAAGCCGGAGAAGTATGGACTAGATCAGAAATAAAAGAATTAAAACAAACTATAGCAAACTCTGGTTTAATATTACGAGGTATTGAAAGTGTTAATGTGCATGAATCCATCAAAGCCGGTACCCCTGAACGGGATCGATATATAGAGAATTATATTAAAACCCTTTCTGCACTCGGTGAAGAGGGGGTCCGTCTTGTGGTATATAATTTTATGCCTGTTTTTGATTGGACTCGGTTTTTATTATCAAAACCACGGGGCGATGGTACTACCGTACTCGCTTATGATGATGAAGGTATTCATAAACTTGGACCAGAGAAATTAGCTACATGGCTTCAGGATCAAACGAATGGTTTCCTGTTACCAGGTTGGGAACCTGAAAGACTATCACGAGTCAAAGAACTTATTAGTTATTATAGCACCTGTACCGAAGAGACGTTATTTACGAATCTGGGCTATTTCTTGAATGCGGTGATTCCAACCTGTGAAAAATATGATATTAAGTTAGCCCTTCATCCCGATGATCCACCTTGGCACATATTTGGTATCCCTCGTATCGTTACTCACCTCGATAATCTGAAAAAAATTATCACCCTCAATCCGAGCCCATTGAATGGGTTTACTCTCTGTACAGGATCCTTAGGTGTACATCCTCAGAATAATGTAGTTGCCATCATTGAAGCCTTATATGATCATATACATTTTGTACATGTGAGAAACTTAAAAATTACCAATACTGGTAAATTTGAAGAAACTTCACATTTGTCTTGTGATGGAGACCTGGATATATATTCAATAATGAAAACCCTCTATGATTATGGATATGATGGTGCTATGAGGCCAGATCACGGCCGAGCTATATGGGGAGAGCAATCTATCCCTGGCTATGGTCTGTATGATCAGGCTTTAGGTTCAGCCTATATGTACGGTCTTTGGGAAGCTATTTCAAAATCAAACCAAAGAAAACATGTTCTAACAGGAGTGTGAGTATGAATCGATACTCGCTGTGCTGGCTTGATTACGACAACAGCTATTGCAAAACAAAGGGATACGCTGCATTTAAGGATCAATTTGTCAGAGACTTTCGCCATATTTCTGTTGATCCGGCAGTTACCAATCCGATACTTATTAAAGAATTGTCTCAATTCATTACTGAATATTTTCATGTAACAATTCCGGCAAGTGAACAGGAAGATGAACATGCCATTATTTGTGGTATAGCCACATCATCGTTTCTTGCCAACAAATATGTTACTCAGGACGAAATCAGGCAATTAGGATCCGAATCCTTCATCATTAAGTATATTGAGGAAAAAAAGAGTATACTTCTGGTTGGCGGTTCTGAATCGGGGCTGTTGTATAGTTTGTTTACATTCATTGCTATGATCCAGAAACGGATTGATTATAAAAAAATTAATATCCATGAGTCGCCATCAAATCCGTTACGATTATTGAACCATTGGGATAATTTAGACGGTTCAGTAGAACGGGGTTATGCGGGGGCATCCCTGTTTTTCAAAAACAACCAAATCATGATAGATCATGAACGGCATCATGATTATGCGCGACTTTTAGCTTCGATTGGTATTAATGGTACCGTAATTAATAATGTGAATGTAAAAGAAAAAGCCCCGTATCTTATCACTAATGAATATTTGAACGAGCTGGCAGAACTTGCATCCATATTGAGGGCCTATAATATACGGTTGTTTCTCAGTGTCAATTTTATGAGTCCTGTTATTGTGGGTGGTCTTGATACAGCGGATCCGCTGGATACAAAGGTTCAATCCTGGTGGCAGGAACGAGTTAGCTGCATCTATGACATGATTCCTGATTTTGGCGGCTTTCTGGTAAAGGCTGATTCTGAATACAATCCTGGTCCTCACACCTATGGACGTTCTCAGGCTGATGGGGCGAATATGCTGGGCAGAGCATTAAAGCCATATAAGGGCGTTCTTATATGGCGTGCCTTTGTATATAAATTGCAGGATTGGCGGGAGCCCAGTATCGATCGAGCCCGTGCTGCCTATGATATCTTCTTTCCGTTAGACGGCCAATTCGAAGATAATGTTATTCTGCAAATTAAAAACGGTCCTATGGATTTCCAGGTGCGGGAACCGGTCTCTCCCCTTTTTGGGAAAATGGAGTGGACAAACCAAATCCTAGAATTACAGGTAACCCAGGAATATACGGGGCATCAGATCGATCTTTGTTATCTCGGCCCCCAATGGAAAGAAATTGTAGGGTTTGATACCCATGCCAAGGGAACACAAGCTTATGTTTCCTCTATTATAAACGGAAGTTTTTATAATCGACCCATTGGCGGCATTGCAGCTGTGTCGAATCTTGGAGATGATTATAACTGGACAGGTCATTGGCTTGCTCAGGCTAACTGGTATGCCTATGGACGTCTTGCCTGGGATCCAAACCTTGCATCGGCAGACATTGCCGAAGAATGGGTACGCCGTACCATGAGTGATGATCAGGACGCCACACACTCAATTGTTGATATGCTCGAAAAATCCTGGTCTATATATGAACGGTATACCACACCGTTTGGATTGGGATGGATGGTTACACCGGGAACCCATTACGGTCCCAGCCCGGAAGGTTATGAGTATTCCATATGGGGCACGTATCATAGGGCAAACCATAAGGAAATTGGAGTGGACAGGACAAGCAGCGGGACCGGTTTTTCTGCCCAATATCATGACTATTGGACCAAACAGTATGATAATCTTGATTCCTGTCCAGAAAATTTAGTTCTTTTCTTTCATAGACTTGCGTATACCTATCCTATGAAGAATGGTAAAACTCTGATTCAGAACATCTATGATGCACATTTTCAAGCCTATGAAGAAATGAGAGCTATGCAAAGGCAGTGGTCCGATATGCGGTTAAAAATAGATCCTAAAATCTTTGCAGAAGTGGAAGAACGCTTTACCAGACAGGAAGAAAATGCACGGCAATGGCGGGATGTTATTAACAGTTTCTTCTATAGAAAGTCCGGTATAGGAGATGAGCAGGGGAGACAGCTCTATTAAATTACTGCAATAAATATAGGCAAAATTACCTATAGTAAAAAGGTTCTATTATGCATACTATTGCACAAAAAGGAGCATGCAAAATTTATGAATACATTCTCAGCTCAAAAAAGAGGACAAATAGAAACACTTATTTCTAACATGAGTCTGGAAGAAAAAATCGGCTTAATGATACATAGAGCCAAGGGTATACCAAGGCTGGGGATACCTGATTATAACTGGTGGAATGAAGCCCTTCATGGTGTAGCCAATAATGGTGAAGCAACAGTATTCCCTCAGGCTATAGCCCTCGGAGCTACCTTCGATGAAGACTTAGTTCATCGAGTTGCAGAAGCAATTTCTATCGAAGCCCGTGCTAAGTTCAATGCGGTTGGAAAGGAAAAGGCAGAGCAATATCACCGGGGTCTTACATTTTGGGCTCCCAATATCAATATTTTTCGAGATCCCCGGTGGGGCAGGGGACAGGAAACCTATGGGGAAGACCCGGTACTGACGAGTCGTCTGGGTACCGCATATGTTCGCGGTTTACAGGGTTCAGATCCTTATTATTTAAGAGCAGCAGCCTGTGCCAAGCATTTTGCAGTTCATTCCGGACCGGAAGGACTCAGACATACCTTTAATGCAGAGGTCAGCCAGAAGGATCTGGAAGAAACCTATTTGCCAGCCTTTAAAGCACTGGTTAAGTCTGGTGTTGAAAGTGTTATGGGCGCTTATAATCGGGTTAATGGAGAACCAGCCTGTGGCAGTACCTATTTATTGAAGCAAAAATTACGGGAAGAGTGGCAGTTTCAAGGTCATGTTGTTTCCGATTGCTGGGCTATTTGTGATTTTCATAAGAATCATAAGGTCACCAATGATATCCTTGAATCCATTGCTTTGGCCTTGCGTTCCGGATGTGACTTGAATTGTGGTGATGCCTATAATTACCTCGCTGAAGCGGTACTTAAGGGGTATGTTACCGAAGATGATATTAACCGTGCGGTGGTCCGGCTGTTAATCACACTGGATAAACTTGGTCTGATTCACGATGATGGACCTTATCAAGGCATTACGATACATCAAATTGACTGGAAAAAACATGACAGCCTAGCCCTTGAAGCTGCCGAAAAATCTATAGTGCTCCTGAAAAATAATGGAGTACTTCCGCTTAAGAAGGATAAAATTTCGTATATCTATGTAACGGGTCCTAATGCTACCAATAGTGATGCGCTGCTCGGAAATTATGCTGGTGTTTCTTCGAGATTACTGACTGTACTCGAAGCGATTGTAGAAGAAGCAGGTCCTGAAATCACTGTTACCTATAAGAAAGGATGTCCTCTGGCAGAACGGAGGGTAAATCCGAATGATTGGGCCAGTGGGGTAACAAAATATGCCGATGTTACCATTGCTGTTATGGGTCGGGATACTAGTGTAGAAGGAGAAGAGGGTGATGCAATTCTCTCTTCAACCTATGGTGACTTTGAAGATCTGAATTTAAATGATGAGCAATTAAGTTATCTGCATAAATTAAAAGAATCAGGAAAACCTTTAATTGTCGTTCTTATGGGAGGTGCTCCAATCTGTTCGCCAGAATTGCACGAAATTGCTGATGCAATTCTTGTAGCATGGTATCCTGGACAGGCTGGAGGCACTGCGGTCTCCAACATAGTATTTGGAAAGACAAATCCTTCTGGTAAATTACCTGTTACATTCCCCAAATCGGTGCGGCAGCTTCCTGAATTTGAAAATTATTCGATGCAGGGAAGAACCTATCGGTATATGACTGAAGAACCTCTGTACCCCTTTGGATTTGGGCTATCGTATACAAAGATGGAATTTAAACATGTCACGGGTAGATGGAAGTCACCTGAGAAGGATGAGCTAATAGTTTCTACAGAGCTCTATAATCAAGGGACGATTGATGGAGAAGAGGTTGTCCAATTGTATTATCATTGGAAAGATGCACCGTTTGCGGTCCCCAATTGGAGTCTTATCGATTTTAAACGTGTCCTTGTTGCTGCGGGGGCGTCATGTATATGTGAATTTAAAATACCTCTTGAAAAGCTGCAGTGCATAGATCCATCTGGAAAAGGGGTAATTCCGACTGGAACTCTACAATTTTATGTTGGCTTTCATGCCCCTGTTGCCTGTTCTCATCTGTATGAGGATTCAGAGAAATCTTTTATTGAAATAGAACGGAAGATATAAGGATCTGCCATGAAAATTGCCATTATTGGTGCAGGAAGTGTCCGTTATGCGCTCAAGTTAATTGGAGATCTTGCAAAGATTTCAGATCTCAGTAATGCTGCCCCTTTAGTGGTATTAATGGATATCAACCAGCAAAGACTTGAGGCGGCTCATGTTTTGGCACAACAGTACTTAAGGGAGTTGGAATCGCCAATAAGCATTAAAAGTACAAAAACTTTGAATGAAGCGGTAGACGGTGCTGATTATGTTATAAATACGGTACTGGCTTATCCGACCACAAAGGACCATGATGGTTTTACTTCCTGGGAAAAGATGACCAGAGTTGGTGAAAAACATGGTTATTACCGCGGCATCGATGCTCAGGAATTCAATATGGTATCCACCTATACCTATGGGCTGTGCAGTTACTATGATATGCAAGCTGCCTTAACCATTGCGAAAACCATGGAGATATACAACCCCAAAGGTATGCTCCTGCAAACGGGGAATCCGGTTTTTGAAATTACCCAACAGGGGTACCATATCAGGTGTTCCCGATGATGTTATTGTAGAGATTCCGGTACAAGTGAACAGGACAGGAATACACCGGGAAGTACTTGAACCGGAATTGCCACGACGGCTTGTAACTATGTACCTGATGCCCCGGATCCTTCGTATGGAGTGGGCTTTAGAAGCCTTTATATCACGGGACCGTCGGGTACTCGAGGAGATACTGATACGAGATCCCCGTACCCGATCGTATAAACAGGTTCAAAAAGTACTGGATGCAATATTCAATCTCCCCTTTCATGAAGATTTACGGGATTATTTCACACTCCCGAGTAAGCCATAAAGCCGCCATCTACAGGGATAACAGCCCCAGTGACAAAACCGGAAGCACTATAATCACAGAGCCAGGCAGCAATGCCCACCAGGTCTTCCGGTTTCCCAAGCCGCTTCATGGGTGTATGGGCAATGATCTGTTCGGTCCGTTTTGTGGGACTCCCATCGATGTTCCATAGCAGATGCTTATTCTGTTCGGTGGAAAAGAAACCCGGTGCAATGGCATTAACCCTGATCTGTGCCGGGGCATAGTGAACTGCAAGCCATTGGGTAATATTGTTAACTGCTGCCTTTGCAGCGCAATAGGCAAACCCCTTTGTCATGGGAGCGAATGCACCCATTGATGAAATATTGATAATACTGCTTCCTTCTCTGTTGAGCATATCTGGTATAAAAACTTGGGTAGGAATAACGGTTCCCATAAAATTAAGTTTAAATACTGCTTCTATACCATCAGGATCTAAACTCAAGAAACTGCCATCTTTCGGTTCTCCTTCAGGGTCTATATCCCCCGGCTCCCAGGTTTCCCGTGCAGTACTGCCTCTGGGATCATTACCTCCCGCTCCATTTATTAACATGTCGCAGGGACCAAATACGGAGTTTACCTTTTCTTTAGCCTGAATACAGGCCTCTTTTGAAAGTACATCACAGGCTACTGCCAGGGCTTCGCCACCGTTAGCTATAATCTCATAGGCAACCTTTTCAGCTTTTTCAAAGGTACGATTTAAAAGCGCTATTTTGGCTCCCCTTTGAGCTAAGCCTTTTGCAATAGTACTGCACAATACACCGCCGCCACCAGTAATGACGATTACCTTATTCTGAAGCCAATTCATATGTATTTCTCCAAGCCTTACCTGCGTTGTATATAATTGGTTATAAGCGGATCCTCTGTATGCACCGGTTTTCTAAAATAATTAGGATATGCATCGAGTAATTCTTGTTCCTGTTTTGAAAGACGGGAAAAATGATCATGTATCAAAGAGAAGACAAGGGATTTATCCCCCTTTTTTAGAAAGTTGAATATTTCCTGATGTTGTTCAAATACCGAAATACGCAGGTCTTTATTCCACAACGTCATGATGCGAATTCTTCGGTAATGACTGGAGTTATTCTCTATAAGATTCCAGCTTAAATTTTTATTAGCAAAATGAAAAATACTTCTATGAAACTCATCGTCCCAATCGAGAAATGCAAGAGCATCAGGCTCTTTTAGGCACGTTTCTTGATGTAGCAGGGCTTTTTCAAGCTCTATCAATAAAAACTTCTGATCCTTTTCCAGGCATAAGGCTAAAGCTTTTTCTTCCAGACTTGTACGAATGAACTGTTCTTCTTCGACCCGCTGCAAGTCTATCCTGGAAATACTGGTTCCTACCTGCGGGATAATATCAATAAGGCCTTCCCGTTCAAGACGGATGAGGGCTTCACGGACAGGGGTCCTGCTGACTTCCAGTTTTTCCGTTATTTCCCGCAGATTAAGCACCTGGCCTGGTTTAAATGTCAGGTTTACGATGTTTTTCCTTAAAGTATGATACACATTTTCACTGATGGAAAGTCCCGTATTTTTAACCATGGTTTTCATCATAGATACCTCATGGATAATAATCTAGGAGCCTAGCTCCTTTGGCAGTTTACAAGGTAAAAAATCGCGGATGTCCGCGATTTTTTCTGATTATTCGGACAAGTCCGACAAACTGCTAATATATTAGAATATAAAAATATCCTAATATATAAGCATATAAAGGTTTTCTGATTTCGTCAAGGAGCCTTAACAGTCTTTAGAATGGAGGGGGCTTTCTCTTGTCCCCCGCCGGGTTCTCCGCTATATTTACGGGGTTATAAGGTTGCGAGACGGCTTATTCCCCTTTTATATGGAGGTGCCTCATGGGATCAGAATATATTCCGGGAACAAATCCGGTAAAGGGAAAGCCCCACTATACCTACAAGGATTATAAAACCTGGGGTGAGGATGTCCGCTGTGAACTTTGGTATGGGGAGCCCGTGATGATGAGCCCCGCACCCCGCAGGCGGCATCAGAAACTGCTTCTTGAGTTAGCTTTACAAATTAAAAATTTTCTCCAAGGCAAGCCCTACCAGGTTTATTTGGCCCCCTTGGATGTATTCCTTCCAGAGGCCGATGAGTCCCTTGATGAGTGTGATCTGGTGGTCCAGCCGGACCTTATGGTGGTCTGTGATCAGCATAAATTGATTGATGAAGGGATCCGGGGAGCGCCGGACTTTATTATAGAAATTTTGTCCCCCTCTACGGCTATGCGGGACCAGAGCGATAAGAAACTCATTTATGAAGCCAAGGGTGTCCGGGAGTACTGGGTAGCCAATCCGGATACTCTGGAGGTATTTCGCTATGTCCTGAAAGACGGCCGCTATGGCCTTGCCCGACCCGCCCTGCTCACCGACTGGAGACGATAGAAACAAAGGTTCGGAAGGTTCGCATATCTAATTTAGAAAGGTCCCTCCCATCCAGCAGAATGTGGCCCCGCTGGGGGCGTCTGAGACCCAAAACTAACTGCATCAGGGTCGATTTACCGGAACCGCTAGGACCCACAAAGGCCACCGATTGCCCCTTTTGTATCGAAATATCTCGACAATTTCTTTCCCCTCGTTTTCCTCTATTTCTTCATCGGTAAGCACTTCTCCAATAGAGTTAATTGCTTCAAAGCCCCGTTCCAGGTCCGGATAGATATTCAAAATAGTACTTAAGACTCCCTAACAAACCTCTGGCAGTACAATAAGCCTAGATGGAAAAGGTCTGTTTGGAAGGGGACCTAAACTCTTATTTTTCTTGACTTGTATACAATCAGGTATATAATAATATCTACAAGTAGTGGTGCGGGGAGGCTATAATAAAACATATTCATATCCGAAAGGACACCTATGTCGATTCGGTATTTTTAATGTTTTTAAGTAAAGAGTTGAAAGAGCGATCCGATGTTACAGATGCCACCGTGACCATGGGTACTCCCATAAATCTCAATTTGCTTAAAGAGCAGGGTTACAGCCTGGATACTCTTAAGGATGTTACCCCAGCGGATCTCGTTATTGCTTTGGACTGTGCTTCTGAGAAAATCTTTGCAGAAGCCCTAACAGCGGTGGATGAAATGCTGGCGGGCAAAAAGAAATCCAGTTCGGGAAGCCCAACTGGTTCTGGACTGCCCCATACGAAAACCCTAGACAGCGCCCTCGACACCTTGCTCGATGCAAACCTTGCAATTATTTCAGTTCCCGGCATGTATGCCCCCCGGGAAGTGAAAAAGGCCTTGAATAAGGGCCTTCATGTTATGCTCTTTTCTGATAATGTTTCATTGGAAGATGAAATAGCCCTGAAAAAATTGGCCCGTGAAAAGGGTCTGCTTGTCATGGGCCCAGACTGCGGGACTACCATCATTAATGGGAAACCCATCTGTTTTGCCAATATGGCAGATCGGGGCCTAGTGGGTATCGTCGCTGCGGCTGGAACGGGGCTCCAGAAAGTTTCCTGTCTTATTAACCGCTTCGGCAGCGGAGTAAGCCAGGGCATCGGGACCGGCGGCCGGGATTTGAAAAATGCCCAGGTTGGCGGAACCACCATGCTGATGGGTATCGAAGCCCTTGGGGCAGATCCGGAAACAAAGGCGATCCTGATTGTCTCCAAACCTCCAGCTCCAGAAGTGGCTTCCAAAGTGGTACAGGCCCTGGAAAAAACCGGGAAACCCTCGGTAGTTCACTTTATCGGTCTAAAGTCAGATATTCCTGCGAGACCCTCCATACATTTTGCTGCAAATCTGGAAGAAGCCTCCCGTTGGGCCGTGGCGCTGGCCAAGGGAGAACAGATTGATGTACAGAGCCGGCGGGAATGGCCCTTTGATCAATCCAGGGCAGAAATAGAAGCTCTGGTAGAACGGGAAACCCGCCGTATGTCTAAAACGCAAAAATATATCCGAGGCTATTATACAGGCGGAACCCTCACCGACGAAGCCTGGATACTGCTCCGTGGGCTCACCGGGGCAGTCTATTCTAATAATCAAACCGACCCTGCCTTTGTACTGCCGGATCCAATAAAAAAGCGAAGGAAGCCGTTGAAAAACGGGGCGGGTACCTGTTGGTTATTGCTTCTGTGACAGGGACTCCGGGGGATTTCCAGGGCTTCGAAGCCCAGGTTGCTCAATTGCGCAGTGCCGGGGTCATTGTGATGCCCTCCAACTATCAGGCATCGCTGCTCGCCCTGAAGATTATGGAAAAAGTGACGGGCACCACCACAGGTGCTTTGGGATCGAAGCCTCAAGGAGCGGCTGTCCAGCCCAAGGCTGATGCTCAGGCTTCCGGCGCTGAAACAGCGGCCCAGGCGGCCAGTGCCGGTGCATCCGATTCAGCTTCATTAAACCTGGTTGGTCCCAAACGGATCCTCTCCCTCTTTACCCAGGGACTTAAGTTCATCAATCTGGGTCTTGAATCCTTTGCCAAGAATCTCGCGGCCTGCGAAACACCGATTGTTCATATGGACTGGGTACCTCCTGCGGGCGGAAAGCCTGAACTGATACAGGTCTTAGACAGGTTGGAAAACCGCGCTACAGTAGATATCGAAAAGGCCAATGCAGAAGCGGTGGAGCGAATCCTTTCGGGGAAACCAATTATTAAGGGTATCGGTACCGCTCTGGAAACTATCCCCGGGATGAAGCCAAACCTGTTCCTCCATGCGGGGCCGCCGGTTACCTGGGAAAAAATGTGCGGACCCATGCGGGGGGCTGTTATCGGAGGACTTCTCTACGAAGGTTTGGTTAAAACCGAAGAGGAAGTTCTGGCTCTGGCTGAATCGGGAAAGATTGAATTTTCTCCCTGTCAGGATCATGCGGCGGTGGGGCCCATGGCGGGGATTGTTACACCGCGGATGTCCGTCTGGATTATCGAAAAAGAAACCTTTGGTAACCAGGCCTATGCAACCCTGAATGAAGGTCTCGGCAAGGTGCTGCGCTATGGGGCCTATTCCCAGGAAGTGCTAGACCGACTCCGCTGGATGGAACAGGAACTGGCTCCGATTTTGCAAAGGGCAATCGAACATCATGGTCATGTCGATATGCGGAGTCTCATTATCAAGGCCTTACAGATGGGCGATGAGGGCCACAAACGGAACCGGGCAGGAACATCCCTCATAATCCGTGAACTGGCACCCCGTCTTGTGATGCTGGATGAAAAGAAAGAAGCCCTTTCCCGGGTCTTAAGCTTTATGCATCAGAATGATCATTTCTTCCTGAACCTTACCATGCCGTCGGCCAAATCGGTTTTAATGCCCGCGGAGGAGGTCCCCGGCAGTACGGTGATCACCGCCCAGGGGCGGAACGGTACCGAATTCGTTATTCAGGTTGCAGGACTTAAAGGCCGCTGGTTTACCGGCCATGCGGGTATCGTCAAGGGCCTCTATCTCCCCGGCTTTGGTTCCGATGATGCGGCCCCTGATATTGGCGACTCGGTTATTACCGAAACTAGCGTTATTGGTGGGGTTGCCATGGCGGCAGCGCCGGCGATTGTCAAATTTGTCGGCGGAACCCCGGAAGATGCACTCCGATTTACCCGGGAATACAAGATCCCGATCCGCGATTTCCGGGGTACTCCAACAGTCATTGATGTGCGAAGGGTCGTCGAGAAGGGTATTTTACCGGTGATCAATACCGGGATTGCCCATAAAAAAAACGGTATCGGTATGGTTGGCGCAGGCCTCGTAAAGCCGCCGGTCAACTGTTGCCAGGATGCTCTGAAAGCCCTGGCAAAGATCTATACCACGTAAAGGAAACCAATTCTGTCTCTCTGGAGGCGTACCTGCAGAGATTCCTGTTCCGACCTGGTCGGACCATAATTTTAGGAGGTGTCTAATGAAAGTTATCGATTTGACGATCCCGCTGGGCGTAGGGATCCCGCCATGGCCAACCTACATTCCACTTCAGGTGCAATACTTTTTTATACCCCTGGTAAGGATATTGCCAGTCTTGATATGGACTTTCTGGTCCATGAAGGAGCGATCGTCGATCTATCCGATGTATGCGGTGATTATGATGTGTACACTTTAAAAATGGTAGAAGAACGGGTGGAAGTAAAAGAGGGGGACATCCTCATTATCCATACCGGGTATCATCACTACGGCTGGGATCAGCCTACGGGAGATGAAATCCGTTACATGATTAAACACCCCGGACCGGACCTGGAATTTGCCGAATGGGCAAAGAAAAAGAAGCTTCGCTGGATCGGTGTGGATTGCGGCAGTGCGGACCATCCCATGAACACCAAAATCCGGGAATGGATGTCCCGGCAGGCGAAGGAATGTGATGCCCATTCCCAGAAAAAGTACGGCAAGACCCTCGAAGAGTTCTTCAGCGATGATAAATATCAACTTGCAGTGAAAAACCATGAAAATGGGGCAAAAAATAAGTATGCCCATATCCAGGCACCGGTCAGTATCGAAGCCATAGCCGATGGTCCAGAGGCCGATGTGGGTCCAAAGGATATTTCCTTTGCAGAACTCCATGACGCATTCTCCATTCTGGAACTGGCGATCAGCGAAGAAGTTGGGTTCTTTGAGCGGGGCAAAAGTTATCTGGCCGTTCGTAAGGGGGAAACCAAAATTGATGGACGGCTCCCCATCAATACATCGGGTGGCTTAAAATCCAAGGGCCATCCCGTAGGTGCTACCGGTGTGTCCCAGGTCGTAGAACTGGTCCGCCAACTCCGGGGCGAAGCTGAACCCGGCCGGTAGGTTAAGGACCCCAAATATGGCATGTCGGTCAATTTCGGCGGCTTTGGCAACAACGTGGTTGCTGTCATCTGCGCAAAGGATTAAGGGGGCAGCTATGTTTATCGATTTTAGCCAATATGAAGTGAAGGCCCCCAAGATTAAGGCTTATAAATGCCAGGCCTGCGGGGCTATTTATTATCCGGCACCCAAGGTGTGTTCCCAATGTCATGCCCGGCGGGATCCCGTAACCGGCAAGGGGTGGGAAACCTTTGATCTCGAAGGTCTCTGCACCCTGCTCACCTGGACCCGGGCGTGGAATTTGCCCGAAGGGTATACCAAAAAGTATCTGCTCTTTGGTATAGTCCAGTTCGAAAACGGACTCAGGGCATCGGGGCGGCTCGAGGTGGAAAACCCGGTCATCGGGATGAAGCTGAATGCTACGGTTATCGAGTCCGATGAACGGCCGGGAAAGCCGGTCAAGGTATTTGTGTTTAAGTAGGAGGCAGCTATGGCAACAGGGCGGACGGGACATAATTTGAGTGCGGAAGTTTATGAAACTTTATCTGAACGCATTCGTACCTGGCTCTATCCGCCCGGCCATAGATTTACCGAAGAAGAACTTTGTACCGAATTCGGTGTCAGTCGCAGTCCCATCCGAGAAGCCCTGAATATGCTGGTAGAGGCAGGGCTTGTGGATAAGGCCGAACGTAAGGGCTACCGGGTACGCCGAATCGATCTGCAGGAACTTCAGGATCTTTACGATACCCGGCTTGTACTGGAATTGGCAGTGATTGAACGGCTTTGCAAAGAAGGAATTGATCCAAAGCTGCTGAAACAGCTCCGAAAACGCTGGACAGAACTATTGGAAGCCCTGCCGGCCATGGCCCATGAGGCAGCTCTGGAGGATGAACATTTCCATCAAGCCCTGGCTGCAGAAGCCGGAAATAGGGTGATGCAACGGATCCTGAAAGATATTGATCGGAGCATCCATTTTGTCCGGCTCTCTGACATAACCGATCCGGAACGTCTGCAGAAAACCTGCCAGTATCATCTGGAAATTCTGGATGCCCTGGAACGCTGTGATATGGAAAGGGCCCGGGACCTGATCCGGGAAAATATATTATGGGGCAAAGAAAAGGTGTTCCATGCCCTCAAAGAAGCCCTGGTGCGGTCCTATGGTATGGTTTAGTATGGATTCGGTAAGCTCAGACCATGCTGTAGCTTCCGATATGGTATATAGGTTACATGCACTTCAACGGGGTTCGATGTTTCCAAAAGAACCCTTTACCTGTCGGGTACATTCTGTATATCCCCATGCGGTCAATCTGAATATTTCCGAGCGGTAGTTGATGTAGGAGGTAATGCTCTAATCCGGGACCCTAACAAGACGAGCCTGCAAGACCAGTTTGAATCGGTTTGCATAACCGTGCCCTTTATAGTAGATCTTATCAGTGCTGGGTGGTTGATAGCGAAAATCCATGGGAACGGACCCCAGGTAGGATTCCTTAGGACATATACATAACAAGGAGGTGTTATGTTACATCAATTTACATATGCCGCGCCTCGTTCAACGTCAGAACCCTTAAGTATTCTGGATGATCAGGCGGAGAAGGCGAAAATTCTTGCGGGGGGTACCGATTTACTGGTGAACATCCACAATAGGGTGATGAAACCCCAGCTTGTGGTGGATATCAAAAAAGTCGCTGGTTATGAAGGAATCAGCTACAGCCCGACAGAGGGCCTTATATTCCGGCCTACGGTAACCATCAATGACATACTTCGAGACCCATCGGTGCGGGATCACTATCCGCTTCTGCAGGATTGCGGCCATGATCTGGCCAGTTACCAGGTACGGAACCGGGCACCTATTATGGGAAATGTGGTGAATGCATCTCCCTGTTCGGACATGGCTCCGGCTCTACTCTGTCTGGGAGCCCAGGCGCGCATTGCTTCCAGCAAGGGTACAAGGGAAGTACCCTTTAAGGAGTTTTTTACCGGTGTTAAAAAGACTGTCCTGAGTCCGACGGAGGTTCTGGAAGCTATCGTAATTCCCGCCGCGTCAGCGGGCGGTCGGGGAGCCTATAGGAAACTGAAACGAATCAACGGCCACGATCTGGGTATTATCGGAGTGGCGGTCTATATAAAGGGCGATGTGCTCCGTATCGCGGTGAGTTCTGCCGCTCCCACACCGGTGGTAACCCTCGATTTACCGGCCTCAATTCCCATAGAAGATGCGGTTGTCGCGGCACGGAATATCATCAATCCTATAAGCGATGTCCGGTGCAGCAAGGAGTATCGGGAATTTATGGTAGAAGTCTTTGTAAAACGGCTCCTCCAGGAGATACGGAAATGAAGATCTCGGTAAACGTTAATGGTGAGCTGTACGAACGGGATGTGGCGGAAAACCGGACACTATGCCCGGGCTCGTATTAAAAAGATTGATGTATCCAAGGCCGAAGCCCTGCCGGGGGTCCGGGCGGTACTGACCGGGGAGGAGCTGCAGTATAAATTAGGGCTGTATATTGTTGATAAGGATATCCTGGCTAAAAAGGAGGTCCGCCATTACGGTGAAGCCGTAGCAGCGGTGGCAGCGGATACGCTGGAAATAGCTAAACGAGCGGTGGACCTCATCGATGTGGAATATGAGGTTCTGGAGCTCATCCTGAACCACATGGATGCTAAAAGAAGAAGCTCCCCTCATCCACCCGGATCTGGGCAACTACGATTACTTTAAACCTGCCTTTTCGCCCCAACCGGGAACCAATATCGCCACCTTTAACAAGATGCGCAAGGGCGATGTGGAAAAGGGCTTTGAAGAATCCGAATGGATTATTGAGCGGGAGTATACCAATCCTAGTGTTCAGCATGTACCCATGGAAACCCATGTCGCTATTGTGCAGTGGGGTAGAAATGATGAGATCACCATCTGGTCCAGTGCCCAGTCTCCCTTTACGGTGCGAAACCTCTTCTGTTATGCCTTTAAGCTTCCCCTGAATAAGGTAAGGGTCCTGGTCCCCCATGTGGGGGGCGGTTTTGGTGGCAAGGCGGGTATCCATATAGAGCCCCTGACGGCGGTCCTTTCTAAAAAGGCCGGCGGCCGGCCGGTTAAATTCCAGGACACCAGGGAAGAGGAATTTTCTCTTCTTCCCTGCCGCAGTGCTTTGACCTACCGGATTAAGACCGGGGTATCCAAGGATGGCCGGATTCTTGCCCAGAAGATGACCATGTACTGGGATGCGGGGGCCTATGCGGACTATGCGGTCAACGTGACCCGGGCTTCCTGTTATTCTGCCAATGGTCCCTACGATATTCCCAATGCCTGGGTGGATGCTTACACCATTTATACGAACAAACCCTATGGTACAGCCTATCGGGGCTTTGGCCATGTAGAATTCCACTGGGGTGTAGAACGGCATATGGAACTGGTAGCCCGGGCAATTGGTATGGATCCCCTGGAATTCCGCCGTAAAAACGCCCTCCGGCCTGGTTCTACAACCCTGACGGGGGAGGTGATTCAGGAACATACGGGCAAGGTCCTTAAATGTATGGATACGGTGGCTAAGGCTATTAACTATGGAACCTTAACCGAAGCGGAAAAGGAACGGGAGCGTAAGACAGGCCGAAGGATCGGCAAAGGTATTGCAGCCCTGCATAAGGCTCCCGCCATGCCCTCCTTTACTGCCACCTCGGCGGTCATCAAAATGAATAGTGATGGCTCGGTGAATGTGAACGTTGGCCTTATGGAAATTGGTCAGGGGTCCACGACAGCCTTCCAGCAGATTGTGGCTGAACGTCTTAGCTTCCCTCTGGAAAAGGTCAAGGTTACCGTAGAAAAGGATACGGACCGGGACCCCTACGACTGGTAGACCGTAGCCTCTAAGGGGATGATTATGTCAGGCAATGCCTGTATCCTGGCTGCGGAGGACCTGCTTAAAAAGGGGTACGAAGTTGCTGCCCAGATATTGCGGGCTAATCCGGCAGATCTCGCCTATGATGGGGATAAGATTTATGTAAAACATCCCCCCTCGGAGGCGGTTACCTGGGCGAGTATTGTTATCGGCTATGCCTATCCGAACGGCAATGGTGTCGGCGGGCCCCTCATCGGTACGGGAACCTATATTGCCCATGGCTTAAGCAACCTGGATAAGGAAACTGGGGTCGGCAATCCTGCCCTCGATTGGACCTATGGCGCCCATAGGGCCATCGTCGAAGTAGATCCGGAGACAGGTGAATACAAGATCCTCAAGATCGCCAGTGCCTTTGATGTGGGTAAGGTTATCAATGAGGATATGGTGCGCGGCCAGGCGGTCGGCGGCATGATCCAGGGCCTTGGGACTGCAATTTGTGAGATGATGCGGTAGGTGTGGAACTGACCCATATGCCTATACGGTTTGAGGATGTCTGGCGGGCTTTACAGAATAAAGACCCCCTCGGGTTCCTCTGCAGATCCGATCCAGCTACCCGCAGGCATAGCCCCGATGCGGGCAGTAATGCCTTAAAAAAATGTTACAATTCATGGTTTGTACCATACACTGTAAACCATGATGTATTATAATCTTATTCCGGAGGTCTTCCTGGAAGGCTGACCGGGGAAAGCGAGATAAAAGGAGGCTGTATGGAAGAAAAAGACCTCTCCGGAAAGAACGTGATTCTTGGTTTACAACACACGTTCGTTATGTTCGGCGCAACGGTCCTGGTACCAATTTTAACAGGTCTGGATGTAGGGGTAACCCTCTTTGCTGCCGGCATCGGGACCCTGTTGTTCCATATCGTAACCGGTTTTAAAGTCCCGGTTTTTTTGGGCAGTTCCTTCGCCTTTATTCCCGGTATTATAGCAGTTGGTGCCAGTGAAGGGCTCCCCTATGCACTGGGTGGTATTGTTATTGCGGGCTTACTGTATGTGGTTGTGGCAATTATTTTTAAATTCGTTTCATACGATAACCTCCATAAGATATTACCACCCCATGTTACCGGACCCATGATCATACTGATTGGTATGATTCTCGCTCCTGTAGCAGTACAAAATGCCAATGGTACCAATGCCAAGGCTATTGCAGATGTCATCGGAACTAATGGCTGTTGGGCAGTAGCACTCTTTACCTTCACGGTGGGTGTATTTGTTAAAGTTGCTTTCCCGAAATTCGGCTGGAAATTTGCATCCAATCTGCCGGTTATCATAGCCCTCATTGCTGGCTATCTGCTTTCTATTATCATCGGTATTGTTGATTTTAAATCGGTTGGTGAAGCCACATGGATTGGTATTCCAAAATTCAGCCTGCCTCAATTCTCAATTTCAGCCATTACGGTTATGGTTCCGATTGCCATTGTTACCATGGTAGAACACTTTGGTGATATTCTTGCTATCGGTAATGTGGTTGGGAAAGACTTTATCAAAGATCCCGGGATACATAGGACTCTCATTGGTGATGGTCTTGCAACGTCTCTAGCGGCATTCATCGGCGGTCCTGCTAACACTACCTATTCAGAAAATACCGGTGCAGTAGCTCTGACCGGTGCTTACAATCCCATTATCATGCGGATTGCGGCAGCCTTCGCGATTCTGCTTTCCCTAGTCCCGAAATTCACTGCCCTGATTGGCACTATCCCTGCTCCAGTTATCGGTGGGATTTCGATTCTGCTCTTTGGTATGATCTCTTCCATTGGTATTAAGAACATGGTAGATGCCAAGGTGAATCTTTCCAATCCAAAGGTACTGATTATTACCGCAACCATGTTGGTGCTCGGTTTAGGTGGTGCGGCATTTAAACTGGGACCTATCAATCTTTCCGGTCTTGGTCTTGCAGCAATCTTTGGTGTTGTGCTGAATCTGATTCTCCGCCCCAAGGATGCAACAGGTTCTGAAGGCTGAAACAAAGTGTTATAAAGCTTTACAATGAAACACCGTTACCTACCTAGTATGTTTGTAACGGTGCAGAGGATCAGGCTGTCAGAGTCTTAGCTCTGTGTAACGTGACACAGCGGCCGACTAAACAAGACTGGTATGCCTCTGCCTGAGTTGGTTAGGGCAGAGGTAAAAAAATTGATTTTCTCGGTTTACCATCGGACGAGCGGGATTTATGTCCTTTGCCGGTGGTATCCTCTACCAGGACTATGTCTCCGGGGCCCAAGGTTCGTGTCTCGCCATCGGAAACCTGTATTTCTACAAGACCTGCAAGCATCACTATATATTGTCTGCGAGGCGCCGTGTGCCAGTCGTAGTCATAACCCGCTTCGTTTTCCCGCAGTATCATCGAAGTTACCGGTATTGGGTCCGACATTTTGCCTAGCGGGTTCGATATGGTGTATTCCACTTCCAGATCCTCATAGTGGGATTCACCTGTGGCGTCCGCATAGATTTGTGCAATCTTCATAAAGGTCAATCCTTCCTTTATTAAAACGAACCTTGTTTTTATTGTATCGAAGGTTTCCTTACATAGGAACAAAAAAACGGTAAAGTACAAATCTTTTTCTGAAATTCCCATACTAATAACTATATTATAACGATTATATGATTGGGGGGTGGAGGTGATGAAAAAAAACTTTATTTTTTATGTATTACTCGTATATGGAGGTCTTTTTTGTATGGCAGATGTTGATACTTCCTTTTTTTTATATATACCTGGGAAAAAATCCTTAGATATCGTTCAAGATTTAGCTGAACATGGTTTTGGTCATTTAGATGAAATAAAAAAGCATGTATCGTTTCTTTATAATGTTGATAAAAAACCAATGGCAATACAATTTGATACAACCGATGGCAATAATGATTTTATTACCTATCCTGTACCAGAACAAACGAAAAGGGTAACGATTCTTTTCAAAGCCCGTGGTGCAAAGGATGCAGATACAGGAACACCTTATGGGATGTTTTGGGCAGGCTGGCAACGGGGCGAATACCAATCCCTACTACGGCATAATCATAGCAACCAAATTAAGGGCCCTATAGGTCAGACCAATCTAAAGCCCGATGATATTGTTTCAGACTGGCATGATTTTCGTCTTGTTTTTGAAGTAGCCTCAGATAACAAAGCTATGACTGCAAAAGCATATATTGATAATAAACTACGGCATATTACAGAACAATATGTAAGACAAAATACAGAATGGGCTGGTGCAGGTAATTATATTGCCTTTGGAGATTATGATGGAAGTACCAATGGTTTTGCTCGTTATTTATATTTACTCTTAATTTTTGATGAGGATGTATCTGAATTGTCCTTATCTCAATTGAGCCAACGGGTTGGATTTGATTTAACAAATATACCTGCTTTAGTTAATGATAAGGATCCACCAAGCAAACGACCGGCTTTTAAACCAAACGGTATTACCATGTTTGCCCATGAGGTGAATAAAGATGCTGCATGGGTGGATCCTGCGACAATCCACAATGATAAGATTGACCTTGATTGTTTGCCGTACAGTAAAAATAAAGCCTTAGTTATTCAAAAAAAACCACCATCTTTTGATATAAAAAAAACTGTATCATCTATTACCGTATCATCCGATGGTTCGCCGGGAACCTTTAAAACTATTGCAGAAGCCATCGATGTAGCACAACCTGGAACTATAATTTTCATTCGAAAGGGTTTGTACAAGGAAAAATTAAAAATTACGAAACCTGATATAACACTTATTGGAGAAAATCCAGCTAATACCATTATCTATGGATATGAAGCGGATGTGGGTGGTATTGATGGAAATATTTTAGTAGAAGTTTCATTACAAGGTGAATCCTTTAATGCCTGTAATCTTACCTTTTATAATAAAGGTGCTGAATGGAATAAAACCTGGGGTAAAGCTGAACGACGATCTGTTGCTTTCGCTGTCCGGAATGTAGGAAAAGGTTTTGTGAGAAATTGTATCTTTTTAGGACAGCAGGATACCTTGTATTTACGCTCTGGACGATTATATATGGAAAACTGTTATGTGGAAGGCGAGGTAGACTTTATTTGTGGTGGTGCTACAGTATTTTTTCAGAATTGTCAGATCCATTCAATTTATTATCCACAAGGGGGCTATATAACTGCAGCAGCTCCAGCTGATTCTGGCGGTTTAGGGTTTGATAATGGTTATGTATTTAATCAATGTATATTTACCGCTGATCCTGCATTGGAACAAGCAAAACCGGTCTATCTTGGTCGTGGGGCATGGCAAAATGGTAGTAATGGAAAGGGCCCTGCAAAGGTTGTTATCCAGAATTCGATAATCTCGAAAATATCTGGTAAAACAGGGTGGACCGATTGGGATACAGAAAGCACCGCAGAACGGCAATTTTTTAGAGAATATAACAATACTGGTGAAGGGGCAATTCAAGGAGAAAGACCTGGCAGAAAAGTATTAACAGATCAGGAATATCAGACCCTTTATTCTACACCAGAACAAGTATTAGGATATACACCTCAATTACCTTGGTAAAGAAATGTTGCTAAAATATTAGTGGGGGGATAAGTAGCTTATTCGAACTGATGCTCAAGGAAGTTAATTTTTCTTGACAAAATGGGAAAGTGGTTTTATCGTTAAACAGTCAAAACGTTTTGACTGTTTATGGAGGTAAACGATGAAACAGAAAAAGACAGTATTGTGGTTGATGTGTCTTCTTTTGATGATTGCTTTAGGAAACCTCTGGGCACAACCCAAGACAACACTCACTGTTCTATGGTTTAATGATTCAAATGAATCAGATGTGTTTATGGCAACGATAACAGACTATTTGAAAAGCCATCCAAATATTTCTATTGATATGCAGGTTATTCCCTTCAATGACTATGAAAACAAGCTTAGAATGATGATTGCAGGCGGAAATCCTCCTGATGTGGCTAGAATTGCAAGTGCGCATGTGCCTCTTTTTGCGAATAGTCTCGAACCACTTTCCGGGAAACCAGTTTTTGATACACTTGCGAAATCTTATTTTGATTCTTCTTTAGCACTTGGTCGTGATGAGCATGGTCGTCTTTTAGTGATGCCTACAGAAGCAACCGCCAATGGTATGATCGTTAATAAAACGTACTTTAAAAATGCTGGTATTGATGTTGAGAAGCTTTCCCAAACATGGACTTGGGATCAATGGGTTGATGCAATGAAAAAGGTACTCAAAGCAAACCAAAAGGCAAAATACGGAATTACAGTTGATTTTTCGACCCATCGTTTTTCAACCTTTCTCTATGAGGCAGGAGGACGCTTTTTAGCTGCTAATGGTAAAACGATGAACTTTAACACCCCTGAAACGTTAGATGCTTTGAATTTTTTCAAAAAGTTGCATGATGAGGATCTAGCTCCAAAATCAGTATGGATGGGTTCCGAAAATCCTCAAGAATTGTTCCAGTCAGGGCTTGTAGCTTGTCATGTTGGAGGTTCCTGGCTTATCAATGCCTATCAAAAAAATATTAAAGATTTCGAATGGGCTGCAGTACGTATGCCTAAACGTAAAATAAATTCTTCAGTACCGGGTGGTAAATTTGTAGGAGTCTTTAAAAACGCTCCTAATAAGAAAGATGCTCTCGATCTTATAGCAGTATTTTCCGATAAGGCTCATAACGAACAGTATTGCAGAGACACTTTTAATTTGTCAGCACGCAAGGATGCGAATATTACCTATGCTACGAGATCAAAGGACTTTGCTGTGTTTACTGAAGAGCTTAAACTGACACCTGCTTATACTGCAGATGATTGGAAGAGTAGCGTGGTTGCCAAACTTAATCCTTATGCTCGTGAGCAGATTATAGAAGGGCTACTTGGAAAGCAAACAATGGAACAGGCAGCTGCAAATATTCAGGCTAAAGGTAATTCCTATTTCTGACAACAAATATGAAAGCTACAACGCGATCCCATGGTACTTTTGAGCAGACCCTTGTTCCTCTGATGTTTTTGACTCCAAATTTGCTCATATTTAGCCTTTTTATTATTGTCCCGGCAATTATGGGACTGCGTATGTCTCTTTTCGAATGGAGCATTCTTGATGGTTCAAAGTTTATTGGGCTTATGAATTTTCAAGATTTACTTCATGATTCAATGTTCTGGCTTACGCTTAAAAACACACTGGTGTATGTTGTCATAGTTGTGCCAATCCTGGGCATAGTTGCGCTTATGCTTGCCCTCCCCCTTGCAAGTGAGGGGGGAGGTATGGGTGTATTTCGTGCAATATACTATATGCCTACCATGCTCAGCATGATCATTGTTGGTATCGCTTGGAGATGGCTTTTAGGGTATGATCTAGGGATTATCAACTATTTATTAAAGTTACTAGGGAGTAAACCAATACCGTGGCTTACAGATGGCATTATGGCAAATGTAAGCCTTATTTTCGTTACGCTGTGGACAAGAGCAGGGTATTTCATGATGATGTTTGTTGGTGGGTTGCAGGCAATTCCGAAAACGTATTATGAAGCTGCACAGATCGACGGTGCAAGCTCTATTACCACGTTCCGGAGTATTACGCTTCCTCTCCTAAAGCCTATTATACTTGTTGTTGTTGTTCTTGCTACAATAGAAGCTTTTAAGGCCTATGAGCTTGTTTTTGTTTTAACCCAGGGAGGGCCTGGTACATCGACTAAGTTTATTGTTCAATATATTTTTCAGGCAGCCTTTCAAGAAGATAAGATGGGGTATGGAGCTGCCATGTCTGTAATACTTCTTATTATTATAGGGATAATTACCCTGTTCCAGTTCATGGCGCAAAAAGAGGAATATACAAATGAATAAATTAATGAAGTATATCTTACTTTGTTTTATATCCTTTATATTCATCTTTCCTCTTTTGTGGGTGGTGCTTTCTTCTTTAAAACCTCAATCGGAACTTTTTACATATCCGCTAACAATATTACCACGTTTTCCGACTCTTGAAAATTATGTTAAAGCCTTTACTAGTGGCGACTTTGTTACTTATAATAAAAACTCAATATTTGTATCAGTGGTTGCTACATTTATTACGATCACTGTCAATGTTATGGCAGGATATGCTCTCTCGAAATTTTGGTTTAAAGGACGTGATCTGATTTTTTCTCTCATGATTAGTACCCTGATGATACCACTTCAGGCTATTGTCATACCGATTTTTTTGCTTTTAAAGAATTTGGGTATGCTCAATACTTTGTGGGGTATCATTATTCCGCCCGCAGCTTCTCCAACTGGTGTATTTCTGGCACGGCAATACATTCAAACAATTCCAAATTCTTTAATCGAGGCTGCAAGAATTGATGGATCAGGGGAATTCCGCATTTTCATCAAAATTATAATACCACTGGCACAACCAATTATTGCGACAATAGCAATTTTTTCATTTATGTGGCGATGGAACGATTTTCTATGGCCTTTTATTGTTATTTCGGTTAAAAAAAAGATGACTCTCCAATTGGCTCTGGCAAATTTTGTGGGGCAGTTTCAGATAAATTGGGGTCAGCTTCTAGCGATGACTGTAGTGACAATGATTCCTATAATCATTGTGTTCCTTGGATTACAAAAATACTTCGTAACAGGTTTAACCGCAGGTGGAGTGAAAGCCTAATCATGCTTTATACAATAAAAAACTTAGATAATATACAAGTTAACAAAGAAAAGGTAATTATTTTTGGTGAAAATGGCAGACTGGAAGTAACGATAATTACCTCTTGTGTTCTGTCTGTGTTCTATATTTTTAATGATTCAATTGTTCCATCACAGGAAAATATTCCTTATCCTGGTCTTCTTGTTGATAGTAACCTACATACTTCTGGAGTTTTTTGGGATTCCATCGTAGACAGAAATTACGAATATGAACTTCGTTACGGAAATACTTTGGTTAGCATTAATAAGGAGACAGCTCTTTTATCAATTTATGAGGATGGAATACTAGTACATGGTGGTGAGATTGGTCATAGTGATCTTGTTATACCGCAGTATCCACTTAGGGTACAAAAAGAAAGTACATCTGGTTTAACTCGCGGTAAATTTAATTTTCGACTAGAAGCAGGGGATGCTTTTTTTGGTCTTGGAGAGAAAACCGGAAGTTTAAATAAACGCAATCGACTCTTTAAGTTGTTTAACAGAGATGCTCTTGGTTATGATGCCTCATCGAGCGATCCTCTCTATAAATCGGTTCCCTTTTTTATGAAAATAAATAGAGAACAAAAAGTTCTATGTGGCCTATTTTTCCCAAACCTTCAGGTTGATGAAGTAAATTTTGGTGTAGAGAGTATTTTCTATTACAATGTCGTACTCAGAGGTGGGCCTTATGGTTATTATGTTATAACGGGGCATCATTATCATGATCTTCTCTCTGCTTACTGTAAACTCACTGGTATGCCTTTTCTTCCCCCGCTTTTTTCATTTGGATATCTCACTTCAAGTATGGGATATACCGAACCAGATAATGCACAGGAACGAATACTTGATTTTTTTGACCGTGTTGAAAAAGAGAATATCCCCTGTGAAGGTATGTATTTTTCTTCAGGATATGTGAAGGCAGACAATAACGAGCGTTATACCTTTGTATGGAACAAAAAAAAATTCCCTGATCCTGGTAATTTTATACGCGCCCTACGAGCCAGAGGATATCGTATCTGTTGTAATGTAAAACCTGGTATTCTGTTAAATCATCCTTGGTATGATTCATTAGCAGCAATTGGGGTTTTTATTCCTGACATCGAAGGTGGTCCATTAAAAAGTTATTACTGGGGCGGTACTGCCTCGTTCATCGATTTTTCACGGAAAGAAGGTTTTGACTGGTGGGTTAAAGCTTTAACTGAGTATATTCTCAACGAAGGTGTTTCAGGTGTGTGGAATGATAATAATGAATTTGAAATTGAGGATGAGGCTTTACCTGTTCAGGCTTATAAGAAATTCCTTCCAGTAAAGATGGCACAAGCCTCATTTGAAGCTATTTCTAAAGCTAATCCCGGCAAACGTCCATGGCTTATAAGTCGTTCAGGTTATGCAGGGATTCAGCGATATGCACGTACCTGGACAGGTGACAATGTATCAAGCTATGAGTGTTTTAGGTTGAATATTGTAATGGGCATGAACTTAGGGTTGAGTGGTATACCAATATATGGGCACGATATTGGTGGTTTTGTTGGGCCTACTCCAGATGAGGAACTCTTATTACGTTGGTGCCAGAGTGCGTTGTTTCAACCACGTTTTGTGATGCATTCATGGAAACCAGATGGAAGTATTACAGAACCATGGTTGTTCCCTCATAGGTTACATACTATACGCTATTTCATCCAAGAACGTTACCGCTTTTTGCCCTATATTTATGATTTGGCTATTCGAGCTTCTGAAACAGGAATCCCAATGGAGAGCCCAGTAGCACTTGAATTCCCGGATGACATATCTCTATCCTATGAAAGTCTCGATAGAATGGCCGGTGATGCTATCTTGGTTCCTGGCCCCCCCGAACGAGGAAAACGAGACACAGAAATCCGGTTCCCTGTGGGAGCTAATTGGTTTGATCCGATGACAAATTTACTATATCGAGGCGGATCTTGCCTAAAATTTGATTATCCTATTGATTCGTTGCGGTATTTTTTTCGCTGTGGAACAGTAATTCCTACTTCACGTAAACAAGAAGCGATAGGGAAGGCTTCTATGGATGAGTATGAGTTTCTCATTATTCCTCCGGTACATAAAGATCTGGAAGCTTTTCGCTCTATTATATCTACACATAGTGAAGATGATGGAGAGAGTGATTTTTGTATTGGAAGCTTCTGGCGTTGGCGTATGACCTTTGAAATTACTTCGACAGACAATATTATTTTTATAGTTATTCTTACTCATACGGCCATTAATAATGAGTATAGAAAAAAGTGGCGATTTACTGTACCTGAAGGATTTTCCATTATTGGTGATGATAAAAAAGTATTTGGACGAAGTGTCGATTTTCAATTCCTTGAAGCGCCGAAAAATATTAGACTTATACTGAGAGGGACATATCGCACAACGAGTGAATAATGTAGTATGGTAGGAATATGGTTACCATACGTGATGTTGCAATCGCCGTTGGAGTATCGGTGTCTACTGTAAGTCATGCTCTTAGTGGGAAACGACCAATTAGTCATGCTACGAAGAAAAAAATTTGGGAAGCGATTGATCGTTTAGGTTATGAACCAAACCCCGCAGCCAGAGCGCTTCGTACAACTACTTCTGGGGTAATAGGTTTTTTTGCCTACGATATTACCGAAGTATTTGCCGCAAGGATTATTCATGGTGTGGAGAAAGTTGTTCGAGAAAAAGGATGTTATTTACTTTTTACAAGTGGTGTTGAATTCAATAACGATATATCAAGTGCTATCGAATTTTTAAATAAGCGTCGAGTAGATGGTATAATTGCTGCTTATGGTGTGCGTCAGACGATCAATTCTGAGCTGCGGAATATTTTCGATCTACCTGCGATTACTGTTAACACGTTCTATAATGATTCGATACCTTCTATACAGCCTGATGATTTTAAAGGAGGACGAGAAGCCGCGTTTTATCTTATTTCGAAAGGGGTACAACGCCCTGCTATGATTGCAGGGCCAGAGAATCGAATCGCTAGTATCGAACGTCTTGCAGGCTTTGCAAGTGCTCTTAACGAATGTGGAGTTGAGTTTAGTGCTTCAAAGAGCGTGATCCATGGTGATTTTACTGCCGAATCAGGTGCACGTTGTCTTGATATACTGCTCGAACAACACCCTCATATTGATGCCGTTTTCTGTGCTAATGATTATATGGCTGCTGGTGCGATAAACAGAGCTTTTGCGCATGGACTAGGAATCCCTAGTGATCTTAAGGTTATTGGTTATGACAATAGAGAATTTTCATCCTTTTGGCCTATACCAATCACCACCTTTGCACTACCCCTTGAACGTATGGGGGAAATGAGCGCGGCTATGCTCTTTGATTGTATCGAAGGAAGAAATCCCGATCCCATGCAAGTCATGCTTCCTTCGACCCTTATTATACGTCAATCATCATAAATAGAAACCTCCATCGCCCTGATCATTCCGGCACTATATTCCCCTCACGCCTTGACAAGATGTACCGCAAAACCACCAATTTCTTTATCAAGATATATAACTTTTAAAACACCCTTTTCTCGTTTGGCAGTTTCTTCAATTCCAGAAAATCCGAAAGTTTTAAGGTACGACAAAGCCCGTTCTACATTAAAACACGTAATTCCAATATGTCCCCTGGTCCCACGGTAATTACTTTTCATGACTTCAAAACAAGTCCCAGCAAAGATTGAGGAATTTCCTATCTTCTGAGGAAAACCAAAAGCAGATAGTAATTCCGCTGTTCCTGTGGCCAGGCTTTCATTGTCCTGATTTATTCCTACATGTGCAAAAGAAAATCCTTGCAACGCAAGCCGAGCTTCTCTGCATAATCGTGCAATCTCATCCCATTTTTCGTTTTGAATAAGATCTGGTTTTACCATCCAACTACCACCAATAGCAAGCACCGAATCGAGCCGAGCATATTCAGCTACATTTTTTGTATCAATACCTCCTGTTGGTACAAAATGGACATTCCCAAAAGGGGCTGATAGAGCCTGAATCATGCTTGCACCGCCAGAATTTTCAGCGGGAAAAAATTTAAACACTTCAAGACCTTTAGAAAGTCCTTGTTCGATAAGAGATGGGGTATTCGCACCTGGAATAATTGGAATTTTCTGTTCCATACACCAATCAACAGTTTCAGGATTAAATCCAGGTGACACGATGAATTTTGCACCAGCTTTAATTGCTTTTTGGGCCAAAGTCCGGTTAATAACTGTTCCAGCACCTACAAGTAATTCAGGAACTTCATTGGTAAGCCGTTCTATTACTTCTTCTGCTGCTGCAGTTCTGAATGTAATCTCAGCTACCGGCACCCCCCCTGCAATAAGAGCCTTCCCTAATGGTATGGCATGGTCTGGGTTTTCAATTTTGATGACTGGTATAAGACCGATAGTACTGAGCTTTGTAAAGATATTGAGCATATACTAATCCTCCTGATGAGCTGAATACAGCGCAATTGTTGATGTTTCATAATTAGTATATCATATAATAAATTAAAAATGAACCATCGTTTCAAAAAAATATTGACGAAAATTTGATATCCGTATACTATAAAAGAAACTTACTAATTATTTTGTTAATATTGATGAAAGGAGGCTCTTATATGGCCCATACCATTGTTACCTTTGGTGAAATAATGCTTCGTTTAAAAACTCCTGGGCATGAACGTTATTTTCAAACACCAATGTTTGAGGCTACTTTTGGTGGTGGTGAAGCTAATGTTGCTGTATCACTTGCGCATCTTGGTGAGCAAGCCCTATTTGTTACTGCAGTTCCTTCAAATCCGATTGGTGAAGGGGCTATTAGAGAGTTGCGAAAATATGGTGTGAATGTTGAGCATATAAAGAAAACTGCTGGCCGAATGGGTATTTACTTTTTAGAAACTGGTGCGAATCAGCGGCCAAGTAATGTGGTATATGATCGAGATCATTCATGTATATCTCATGTTATGCCTCAAGATTTTCCATGGAAAGATATTCTTAACAAGGCAAATTGGTTTCATATTACTGGTATTACTCCTGCCCTTTCGCAATCTGCTGCGGATACAGCCTTAACAGCGGTTCAGGAAGCAAAAGCCGCCGGTGCAACCGTTTCGTTGGATTTAAATTATCGGAAAAAGCTGTGGAACTATGGGAAAAAAGCATCTGAGGTGATGCGTGAAATAACTAGTTATATTGATGTTCTCATTGCAAACGAAGAAGACATACAGCGCTGTCTTGGAATTACTATGGGTAACATTGATATAACGAACGGATCTTTAGACATAGAATATTATAAAAAATTAGGATCGGCTGTTTTACAAGATTTCCCTCAAATATCTGTTATAGCTATAACATTACGAGAAAGCCATTCTGCAGATTATAATGGATGGTCTGGGCTTTTAATTTCAAAAGAGTGTGTAGCGGTTTCTCGGAAATATGAAATAACCGATATAATTGACCGAGTTGGAGGCGGTGATAGTTTTGCTGCAGGTCTTATCTATGGAATGTTACATTTTCCTGAAGATAAAGAACACATTATCAATTTTGCAGCAGCTGCATCAGCTCTTAAACATTCTATACCCGGTGATTTTAACCTTGCGAGTCTTTCAGAAATTGAAGCACTCATGAAAGGAGACGGTTCTGGAAGAGTCCAGAGATAATAATAGGAGCTGAAACAGAGTTTCTATAAGGAGAAAAATATGCAATTTGATATTCGCTATGCAAATCATCCAGAAGATGCAAAACAGTATGATACAAAAGCACAACGAAAACATTTTCTGGTCGAGCAAGTTTTTACCCCAGGAGAGCTACGGATGACCTATAGCCATCAGGATAGGCTTATATTTGGTGGTGCAATGCCAATTGAAAAACCGTTGGAACTTGAAGCGGATAAAGAGTTGGGCACCACCTATTTTCTTGAACGTAGAGAGCTGGGACTCATCAATATAGGTGGCCCTGGGCGACTTGTCATCGATGGAGCAGTCTATGATCTTACAAAAAGCGAAGGCGCTTATGTCGGAATGGGAACCCAGTATGTTCGTTTTGAATCCAAAGATCCTACAAACCCTGCAAAATGGTATATGGCCAGTGCCCCGGCTCATCAAACCTATCCTACGGTTACCATTAACTTACATCAGGCTAATCCCAAAAAATTGGGGAGTTCTGAAACAAGTAATGAACGGACGATTTATCAGTATGTCCATCCTGCGGTCTGTAAAAGCTGTCAGCTTGTTATGGGGATGACTATTCTTTCCAAAGGAAGTGTGTGGAATACGATGCCCTGTCATACCCATGAACGCAGGATGGAAGCTTATTTTTATTTTGATATGGAACAGGATACACGGGTTTTCCATTTCTTTGGTCGTCCTGAGGAAACGAGGCATCTAGTTGTAGCCAATGAACAGGCTGTAATTTCACCAAGCTGGTCCATCCATTCTGGGGTTGGAACTGCCTCGTATACATTCATTTGGGCAATGGCTGGGGAAAATCAGACCTTTGATGATATGGATTTTGTAAAGCCGGAAGATTTGAAATAGGATTTTGATATGGTTGATAGTATACAACAGTTTCGTCTTGATGAAAAGGTTGCCCTTGTAACGGGTTGTAATCGGGGACTTGGTCAGGCTATGGCAATAGCTCTAGCTCAGGCTGGTGCTGATATTATTGGTGTGAGTGCATCACCTGATGCAAGAGAAACAGAAGGTATGGTGACCAATACGGGTCGCCGTTTTATCTACATTTCTGCAGATTTACGAAGTACACAGCCGATTCCATATATCATGGATAAGGCAATACAAGGATTGGGTAAGATTGATATTCTTGTTAATAATGCAGGTATTATTAAAAGAAATGATGCACTTGCTTTTTTGGAATCTGAGTGGGATGAAGTAATTAATCTGAATCTGAAAACGGTTTTCTTTTTAAGTCAGGCTGCGGCAAGGTTTTGGGTGGAGCATAAGTCTAAAGGAAAAATCATCAATGTTGCCAGTATGCTGAGTTTCCAGGGTGGAATTCGTGTTCCCTCCTATACTGCAAGCAAAAGCGGTATCCGTGGACTAACGATGGCATTATCTAATGAATGGGCTAAATACGGGATTAATGTAAATGCTATTGCTCCGGGGTATATGGCTACAGATAACACGGAAGCGCTCAGAAAAGATCCGCAACGAAGTCAGGAAATTTTAGCTCGTATTCCTGCTGGCCGATGGGGTGATGCATCGGATCTAGCAGGGGCGGTTGTATTCCTTGCTTCCCAAGCCTCGGATTATGTTCATGGTCATACATTAGCGGTTGATGGTGGGTGGTTGGGACGGTAAAGTTGTCTTACGAGAGGTAGCCAAGGATGCGACTTAGTTCCATGGCAGCCCCTCGTATTTCTTTAATATTACTTTCTAGTTGTTCAGTGGAAAAGCGAAAAACTGGCCAGGAAACACTGACTGCTGCAACAATTTCGTTAGAAGAATCGAAAATCGGTGCTGCGATGCAGGTTATCCCTTCTTCATGTTCTTCCCGATCTTGAGCAAATCCATTATTACGAATATTCACTAACTCTGAAAGAAGTTGCTTTTTAGCTTTTATGGTATGGGGGGTAAAGGGAACCAATTTTAATTCTTGCATTATTTGTTTTTGTTTTTTTTCTTCCATATAAGCTAAAAGAACTTTTCCAATAGCGGTGCAATAGAGGGGGATATGTTTACCAACCCTGGAATACATACGTATTGTGTATCGAGATTCAATCTTTACAACATACAGAGCTTCATTCTCATCGAGTATACCCATGTGAACTGTTTCACCCAGTCTTTCTGATAATTTTTCACATATTGGTCTGGCAACAATCGGTAACTGGATATGATCTAGTGCACGGGATCCTACAGAAAATAACTTCATTGTGAGGAACCAACGGTCTCCTTCATCCTTTTTGACATATCCAAGCTCTTTTAATGTCATCAGGAAACGATACACCGTTGGTTTAGCTATATGGCTTGTACGGGCAAGATTCTCTAAACTTGTACTTGAAACTTGAGACAGTTGTTCCAGAATCTTAAAAGTCCGTTCGACCGCACTTATATTTTTTAAGTTTGCCATCCTTCAAAATACTCCTTTGCATTTCTAAAAGCTATGTTCTGAACAATCGATGATAACAATCTTCGGTCGCTTGGAATTTCACCATCCTCTACCCATTGTCCCAACATGTTACAGAGTATACGGCGAAAGTATTCATGTCGGGGATAGGAAAGGAAGCTTCGTGAATCGGTAAGCATGCCAACAAAACGCGGTAACAGACCAAGATTCCCAAGAACTCGCATCTGTTCTTCCATACCATCCCTGTGATCACAGAACCACCAGGCTGAACCAAACTGGATTTTACCAGGAATTTCATCACCCTGGAAGCACCCCATAAGGGTTCCAATGGTATAATAGTCCTTTGGATTTAAGCTATAGAGTATTGTTTTGGGCAAGTTATTATGTTGATCCATCAAATCGAGCAAGCCAGATAAATTTGCCGCTACTGGATGATCATGAACCGCATCAAAACCTGTATCTGGTCCAAACTGTATAAAACGCCTGCTATTGTTGTTACGAAGGGCTGCAAGATGTAATTGCATAACCCAACCTCGTTTTTTATATGCTTTCCCAAGATAAACGAGGATGAATGTCCGATAACGATCAGTTTCTTCTATGGTGAGTTTTTCACCTGTCATAGCTTTCTTAAATATTGTATCAACCTCATTTTCCCACAGTGATCCAACGGTTCCGTTAGTTGCTAATGTAAAGGGCGGGTATTCAAGTGCATGATCCGAAGCCCTGCAGCCAAGCTTATTAAAATGATCCATCCGTTTTTCAAGAGCCGAAAGAAGATCCGTAAGATTGGTAATCGAAATTCCAGCAGCTTTCCCAAGCTGTTGAATATAATCAGCAAATCCTTTCTGATGACAATGTATAGCCTTGTCGGGTCTAAAAGAAGGAAGTACTTTAGTTGTTGTTTGTTTCTCTTGTTGAAGGACCGCGTGCCATTCTAAACTGTCCGCAGGATCATCGGTAGTACCTACAGCGTATACATTGAACTTTTTAAAAATACCAAACACTGAGAGTTCAGAATTTTCTTTAAGAGCCTGATTAGCCTTTTCCCAAATTTGTAGTGCTGTTGCTTCATCCAACGGTTCTGTGATGCCAAAATAGCGCTGTAATTCTAAATGAGTCCAATGATAAAGAGGATTCCCGATTGTTTGTGGAATAGTTCTCGCCCAGGCAAGAAATTTTTCGTAATCAGGCGTATCGCCGGTTATATATCGCTCGTCAATTCCATTCGAACGCATTGCCCGCCACTTATAATGATCACCACCAAGCCATATTTGGGTAATGTTGGTAAACCTTCGATTTTCTGCAATTTCTCGTGGATTTAAATGGCAATGATAATCAAAAATAGGTTCTTGACTTGCTACCTCATGATATAACCATCGGGCTGTTTTAGTTTGTAATAAAAAATCCTTGTTCATAAAATGTTTCATTATAATCCTCCTCTTTGTTCTTCATTATACATGGTAACAAGCTTTTCTTTTTATGAAAATTTCACCTGCAAAGGATGCAAGGCTTTGTTGAAAAATCATCCCAAGAATTGCTGGTAGTGCTGCAGCAGAAGGAAAAAACGCTATCGCAAGGGTTGCGGCGGCACTGATATTTCGTAGACCTATAGAAAAAATAAAAGTTGTTTTTTCAGCTTGGGAGACTTTTTCCCATTTACCAGCGACATCACCAAGAAAAAAGCCAAACATGCCTAATACTACTGCTTGAAAGCCTATCCAGTAGACATTTGGATCGCTCCAGTGTACCTGAGGAGACAGAACCGCACTATTGGCTGCTACAACCATAATTAAACATAACTTTGAAACAGGTTTTAGTATAGGATTGATTTGGTTGGGAATTCGTCCATGACTGCTTTCATTGATTATAATTCCTAGAATTGTGGGTATAACAATCATTAACATTAGGGAAAAAGCCATATCGATTAATGAAACTGATATGGATTTACCAATCAGCAGATAGATTGTAAGTGGTACAACCAGGGGGGATAGAATCGTATCCAGGAGAATAATACTCAAAGAAAGAGCATTATTGCCTTTATTAATACTATTCCAAATAAATCCAGAAACAGCGGTAGGAGTGGAAAAAAGAAGTACAAATCCAGCAATATATGAAGAGTTATTTGAATTAATTAGGCTGGTAAAGATAAAACTTACCACAGGCATAATAATATGAGCATTGGTAAAAAAGATGATAAGAGACTTTGGTTTTGTAAAGACAGACAATAATTCATTAAAATGCAAATTTAATGCACTAGAAATGGTCATTATCCCAAAAAGAAAAGGAATTGCTGGACGAAATGTACCACACACAGAAGAGAATAAGAAACCTATTGCAACTCCTAGAGGAGTTAAGAAAGGCATGTGTGTTTCAAGCCATTGATTGACATGTAAACCAATGTTTTTCATACAATCCTGAATAATGAAATATAATTTCATAATTAAACATATTATGAGACTTGTCAAGTATAGGACAATACTTAAAATAACTTGCATTTTTCTGAATGTTATAACAATAATAATGCTATGCATAAGGATATTGATAAGATTGCATTTATTCTTGCTAATATTCATTCTGGATCTGCCATATCACTTTTACCAGCCTTTGTGAAAGAAGCTGAACAAATAAAAAAAAGTATCTGGTTATTTCCCGGTGGTAGAATAGATGCCCCTGATATAGATGAGCGATTACAAAATAAAATATACGAAAAAGTAATTAAAGGTTTTGATGGTGTTGTTTCTTGGGCTTCCAGTATTGGTGCCTTTGTAAATCATGAAAAACTCACTGCGTTTCATTATCAATTTAATACAATGCCAATAGTTACCATGTCTCATGAGATTCCAGGTATCCCATCGGTTTCAATAGATGCTTATCAAGCGATGTTTCCTTTGCTTGAACATTTTTATAGATCACATAACATTAAAGAATTTGCCTTTATTCAAGGACCAGCAGAACATGGTTCCGCTCAAGATCGGCTTAAGATGTTTAGAGATTTTCATGTTAAGAACAATCTATCTCTCAGAGAAGATCTTATAACTTCACCGTATGACTGGTCTGAAGGTGAGCAGGCAATATTAGAATTAATCGATAAAAGAAAATTGATTCCTGGTAAAGATTTTAAAGCGCTTATTGCTTCTAGCGATTTACAGTTATACCAAGCCATACAGGTATTGCAACGAAGAGGATATGTAATACCTAAGGATTTATTGGCTGGAGGTTTTAATAATTCTCTTGAAAGTCAAATAGCTTTTCCTCCGTTTACGACAGTTCATTCACCTATTAAAGAACAAGCTCTTTTTGCAATTAGAGAGCTTATTAAGCTTGAAAAGATAAAAGAAAAATCATACAGAAAATATTTGCATGGTTCTTTAATAATAAGAAGATCTTGTGGTTGTATTCCAATACTGGATTCATATAAGAATATAATTAAAGCCAATTATTTGGATTCAGATAATATTAAACATTTAGAAGATTTTATTTTAATTGAATCTCAAAATTGTATAAAAATTTTAAACGCTGAACAAGAAGAAATATTTGCCTGGATTAATCCTTTATTCGAAAGTTTAGAGAATTCTGTGAAAAATGGAAACACAGTATTCATAGAATATTTTGAAACAATTCTGGAGCGGCAAATTAATAACGAAATGGATATTTCCAGATGGCAGGAAGTAATTACGCATTTGTTGTTAGCCTCAGAACAAAAATTAGGTACTATTTTACAAAATAAAATAAAAAAATATTTAGATATTGCAAGAATACTTCTTGCAGAAGCACTTGTTCGATCTCATCAGAAATATCAATGGAAAATGGACAAATTATGGATTGTTATACGAGGTCTCGAGCGAGATCTTATAAATATACAAAATCGTAAGGATTTATCATCGATTCTATACGTTCATCTCCGTGAACTTGGTATTACAAGGGCATATGTAGTCGAAATAAAAACTGATGGTAAAGCCGTTTGTATTGCTGGATTTGATAATTTTGGCCCTCTTAGTTTAGATAATGCTCTTATTGACCAATCGGACCAAATATTACCAAATCCATTTTTTCAAACTGATCTTTCAGGTGTATGGATAGTAGAGCCTTTAGTTGCTTCTAAGGAATTCTTAGGCTGGGCTTGTATTAAGGTTGGAGAACCTGTAGCATCAATATATGAAGAAATACGTCATGCTTTGTCGAAAAGTATTATAAGTTTACGTCACTTAGATAGTATACAGCGTGCTCAAACAGATGCATTAAAGGCAGAAAAATTAAAAAGTGCTTTTTTGGCTAACGTTAGTACAGAACTTTTACAACCTCTTGATGTTGTCTCTGAAGAAATAGTAAATATTTTAAAATTACATGATGAAGATAAACTTGATAGCAAAGTTAAAGAAATAAATGAAAAATTAAAACGACAAAAATCACTTTTGATGGCCTTAATTGAATTATCAAGAGCGGAAGTTGGTGATTTTGATTTTCAAAACAGATATATTACACTATTATCATTATTTTCTAAAAATGTTCAAAATCTAAATTATCCAGAGAATTTAAACCCTTTGTTGTATGGTGATGAGGAAAAGTTACTGCGAGCCTTTAATTTACTTAGTTCTTTTGGGTTAAAAAACGAAATTGAAATAAATTATACTAATAATGGAATAAATATAACATTTCGAAATTATATAGAAGATAAAGAACAGATAAATAAGTATGGCTTTGAACTTGAAACAACTAAATTGTTAATCCAAAAAATAATTGCAGGACATGCTGGACTTGTTGAATGTATTCATGATGATACAGGTCTTTTCTGGAAAATGCGTTTCCCATTCCCTTGCAGTGAAGGTGTAATGCAAACTATAAAAAGTAACACAATTTATATATTAGGAGATTCACATCGATTTGAAAATCTTAAACCATATTTATATTTTAATAATGTTGAATATATATGGGTTAATCCAATGGATTTACTTAAAAATATAAATGAGCAACAGAATCCTGGTTTGTTAATTATATTTTTAGATTACATCGATAAAGATAATATGTCAATTATATATAATATTTTAAAAAATCAACAATTTAGAAAAATACCATTTCTGCTTTTCCCTAGAACTAACGAGCCTGTTTATGTGTGGGATTCTATTGTATCATTACTAGATCAGCATCTAGTTGATAAAAAAGTTGGGAAAAAAATTGTTCTCTATGATCTGAAGAAAGATATGTCTGATATGATTACTAGTTATTTTGCGAATGATCCGGTAATAGAAATATATATTGTTGATAATAGTAAAGCGTTACATGATTTATATAAAGAAAAATATAGTTTTGATCTGTTTATCATTCCAGCAAATCAAGATATATATGATCAAATATTTAATTTTATACAGCATACTGTTCAAAATATACCAACACTTATTATATGTGATTCGCTTCTTACAAGTCAGATAATTGACCCCATATTAGATAGAGAACGATTATTACTTATTAACGATGGTATATATACTCCTGATGAATTTAAAAGTTTAGTCTATGATATTTTATTAGGCTCTCATTTTTTATCTGCTTATACAGGAAGAATGGTAAAGAAAACTGTGTTGTATTTAAATGAGCATTTAAAAGATGTAATTTTAAGGTGGAAATTAGCTGATTATGTACATATTAGTGAAGATTATTTATCACGTATTTTTAAAAAAGAAATGGCTTTAACACCATGGGATTATATTATAAGACTAAGAATACATACATCAAAAATATTACTGAAAGAGACATCTGAACAAATTGCAGAGATTGCCGAAAATGTGGGTTTTTCAGATCAAGCTTATTTTTGTAGGGTTTTTAAAAAAATAGTAGGCATAAGTCCCCTTGCTTTTAGAAAAAAGAAGCAATAAGTACGGAATAATACAAAAAATGGCCTGCATAATCTTTATCTGACAAACTACATTAAACATCAATATTATGCAGGAGTGTATGGAAGAAATGAGTCTGGATAAAAAAATCATAGAAAACAATGCAATTAATATTGCAAATACTATGATTGCTGTAAACCCTATTGGCTCCTTAAAATGGAACTATGAGACAGGTTTGTTGTTATTAGCTATTTGGCATATTGGCAAAACATTTAATAAGCCTACATTTAATGAGTATGTTAGACAACAAATAGATTGCTTAATTGATAACGAAGGAATTATCAATGGTTATAAAAAAGACGAGTTTAATCTTGACCAAATTAATTCTGGTAAGATTGTTCTTGAATTATTTATTGAATCACATGACAATCGATATGAAAAGGCATGTATAACACTTATCAATCAATTACATGAACATCCTGTAACTGAATCCGGTGGATATTGGCATAAAAAAATATATCCTTATCAAATTTGGTTAGATGGTTTATATATGTATGGGCCATTTGTTGCTCGTTGGGGACAAATAACTGGCGATGAAGGCTGTATTGCTAAAGTGTGTAAGAACCTAATTGATATTAAGAATAAGACCTATGACATGAAAAATGGTTTATTGCGACATGCTTGGGATGAAAAACGATTTCAGCTATGGGCAGATTCAGTCACCGGCCAATCTCCATATGTTTGGGGAAGAGCTCTGGGCTGGTATTGTATGGCTTTGGCTGATGTTTTAGAAGTAATAGGTCGAACGAATGCCTATTATACAGAGTTAATAAAAATATTCCAAGAATTATGTAGGAATATTATAACATTTCAAGATCCAAAAACGAAACTTTGGTACCAAATTCTTGATCTTGTAGAAAGAGAGGGGAATTATTTAGAAACATCATGTTCTGCCATGTTTAGTTATGTTATCGCAAAGGGAATACGGTTAGGTATGCTTGATGAAACCTTGTATATAAAGCATGCAGAAGATGCATTTTTAGCGTTGTCTACTAATAGGATTCGAAAGGATAATCAAGGCTTTAGCCATCTTGAGGGTATCTGTAAAGTTGCAGGTCTTGGCGGTACTCCTTACCGAGATGGTTCCTTTTCTTATTATATCAGTGAGCCTGTAGTTGCAGACGATTTTAAAGGTGTAGGGCCTTATTTATTAGCCGCCTGTGAACTAGCAAAACTATAATAATTAACTCCAGGGAACAATTAATATGTAAATTAACAATTCTTTTTTAATGGAAGTTCCCTGGAGATGCAATTATTATGTTATTGAAGAGTGCAATCAATGATGTTCGATTCTAAAAGATAGGGCTCTCTCATTTCATTTACTGTAGTGGGGAAGATAACTTTTGTTTGGTTAATTATAATACCGTTTATATTTCGTAATCGGACACCCCTTCCTGAGGCTTTAGGTAAACCACGATACATAGCTGCAAGTTCAGTAGTCTGAATGTTGATATCATCTAAAATGAACTTGCATTCAGAAATGTATAAATTTTTAATTGGCTGTTCTGGAAGGCCGACTATAAATGCTGCTGCGGCTCTACAATGTTCTGCGATCAGATGAGAAATATAAATATTTTGAATCTTAGGTGTAGTTGCTGAAAGAGGTTGAGGATCTAGACTGAATATTGGTGAAGATGATTTTGGTCCGCCGGGACCATAATAGCAATTTACTACAAGGGGGCATAAAATATTTTTCATATAACAATGCTCTAGTCTTATATTTTCGATAACACCCCCTCTTCCTCGTCGAGTTTTAATTCGAAGGCCCCTATCTGTCTCTTCCATACTACAATTGGTAATTTTGATATTATTTATACCACCTGCGGTTTCACTGCCAATTACAACCCCACCATGACCATTTTTCATAGTACAACTATCTATTAGTATATTTTCTGTAGGTCTATTAATTCGAATACCATCTTCACCTGAACCAGATTTAAGACCAAGGCAGTCATCTCCTACATCAAAAGTACAATTTTGAATTGTAATAGATGAACAAGAATCGATATTGAGTCCATCAGTATTAGGAGCTTCTTTCGGATTAATAAAATGTACACCGGTTATAGTACAATCAGAACAGAATGCAAAATGGGTGTTCCAAAAAGGTGAATTCTGTAGTGTTACATTTTGCAGTGTTATGTTTTTACAATTAAGAAATTGTATTAAGGGCGGACGGAGAAATTGTAGTTCCCTTCCACCGCCACCAGAAGGTTGATTTCTATAATCTTTATTAAGATCTGCCAGTTGTAATTCATATGGATATTTAGGATGCGTTCTTTTCTCAGCTTTGGCTTGCCATAGACTGTTCCACCATGGTTCACCGTTTCCATCAATATGACCAGATCCTGCAATGGTAATATTCTCAGCCTTGGATGCAAATATAAGAGGGTGCATTGCCCAACATTCTACACCTTCCCAACGGGTCCATACAGGTTTGTATAAACTAAAGTCTGCATTAAATGTAAGTGTAGCATTTTCCTCTATGTATAAATGTATATTCGAATAGAGTTGCAGTGGCCCTGAAAAGAAAACACCTGAAGTTAATTTTAATATTCCACCACCGACGGATGTAAGTTTTTTTATAGCGGATCTTAATAGGATGGAATCATCCTGTATTATATTACCTGTAGTACAATTTTGATGTCCCTGTAGTACAATTTCCATATAACATCCTTATAATGAATTTTTAAAAAATAATAAAGAAAACATCTTAAAATTAAACGGAAACCTTTTGAACAATTCCGTTATATTTGTACGAGCTTCTGAACAATAAAGAAATATGTCGGAATTGTCCAAAAAACTTTCGGAATATTTTTATAATTTAGTATATTATTATAGTTACTGATTTTATAGCAAGGAGTGATATAGAGAAATATGAGTAATATGAGTCCATTGGCTAAACATCGAGGCATAAGCAAACAACTGCGTCGATATATGCCAATATACCTGCTGATGCTTCTTCCTATCCTTTATTTTCTATTATTTAGATATGGTCCCATTGTTAATGGTCAGATTGCTTTTAAAAATTATATGGCTCTTGATGGTGTTTGGGGAAGTAAGTGGGTAGGATTTGACAATTTTAAGGCCTTTTTTAATTCTTTTTATTTTTGGGAATTATTGCGAAATACAATTTTTTATAGTTTTGGTAAACTGATTGTTGGAGTACCTGTTGCAATTATTCTTTCTATTATGATTTATGAAACGAACCACCCAAAACTAGGTAAAATTGTACAAACCTTATCATATCTTCCTCACTTTCTGTCATGGGTTATTGTTTATGGGATTCTATTAGTTCTGCTTGCGCCGGGCGATGGTATTGTAAATGATATTATTAAATATTTGGGTGGTCAACCAATAGATTTTCTTACAAATACAAAGTATTTCCCATGGATTGTCATATTTTCTGATGCATGGAAAGAAATGGGTTGGAGTGCCATTATTTTTATTGCTGCATTAATGGCAATAGACCCTACATTATTTGAGGCTGCTGCTGTCGAAGGAGTCTCTGCTTTTCAGCGTATTAGGTATATTACTATACCAATTATTTCTCCTGTTATTATTACAGTTGTAATCTTAAGATTGGGAACTGTTTTGGATGCAGGTTTTAACCAAATATTTATGTTGTATTCAGTCCCTGTGTATAGCGTTGCTGATATTATTGATACCTGGGTTTATCGTCAGGGCTTACTTGAATTTAGGTTTGGACTAGCAACTGCAGTAGGATTATTTAAAGGAGTAATTGGTATGTGTATGGTGATACTGGCAAATAATTTAGTAAAGAAAATATCAGATTCTGCAATGTTTTAAAAAGGAGCCTTTTACAAGATGCCAGCAATGAAACATAAAATTAGATTGACAACAAATGACATGATATTTTATGGGATAATCGATGTATTTATAGTATTTTTATTGTTAATTGTGGCTATCCCATTATGGAGCACTATTACATTGTCTTTTAGACCTAATTATTTTATTGGATCTAATTTGGAAGGAATGTTTCTGCCCCCCTGGAAATGGTCTACCGCAGCATATCATGCATTGCTTGGGAATAGAGGATTTCTGTTAGCTTTTAGTAATAGTTTTAAAATATTATTATTTGGCGTAATCACAGCATTGTTTTTTACTGTTCCCATGGCTTATGGTCTTTCAATTCGGCAATTACCAGGCATTAAAATATTTAACATCATGGTTCTCATTCCGTATCTCTTTAATGTTGGATTAATTCCGACCTATCTGGTTGTTACAAAAGTTGGATTGACTAATAAACTTGCTGCTGTGTTCTTACCTGTTGCTGTAAGTACGTATAATTTGATTATTATGAAAAAATTTTTTGAAGGTATTCCTGAAGACTTGAAAGAATCTGCTCGAATTGATGGTGCATCAGAATTAACAATACTTTTACGTATTATATTACCTCTCTCTAAACCAATATTGTTAACCATAGGATTATATTATGGGGTATCCTTCTGGAATGATTTTCTTCACGCGTTAATTTATCTAAATGATGCGAAATTACAACCATTACCGATTTTGTTACGTAATATTTTATTAGCAAGTGGTATGAATGAGTTTTTGGAAGTAAATGCCTTTGGCGAAGCTTCTATACATTCAATAAAAGCTGCAAGTGTTTTCTTGGCCGCTATGCCAATGGTATTTGCCTATCCATTTATTCAGAAGTTCTTTACCAAGGGGACACTCCTTGGAAGTTTAAAAGGATAACCGTTTTAAGGAGGTAGATATGAAACGGATCTTATCAGTAATGTTTTGTTTGCTTCTCCTCAGTGCATCAGTTCTTGATGTATTTGCGGAAGGTCAGAGTGATGGGAAGGGATCAGCAGCCTCAAGTAGTGGACCAATTTCTATTGAACTTTGGTACGGAGCTGCTGTTACCGAAGCAGGGCCGCCTCCTGCTGATTGGGAAGCTTTAAAAATAATCAAGGAAAAGCTTAATATTGATTTAAAGCTCACTGCTTTACCAAGTAGTACCAGTGATCAGGATGTCAAAATCAATACTGCAGCCGCAGCCAATGCATTACCAGATTTGTTCATGGTGAGTCGTGATGTTTGGACTAATCTGATTAAACAGGGCCTTGTTGCACCAGTAGATGATTTGTACCCTTTAATGCCTAATCGGACAAAACTGCATTATGATGAAGATAGTAGAGCCTTTACAACGGTAAATGGAAAATCTTATGGCCTCGCAGATCCTGGTTCAATAGCAAAAAATGAAGGTCTTCTTATCCGTAAAGACTGGATGGAAAAATTAGGACTAAAGATACCGACAACTACAGAAGAATTATTTCAAGTAATGAAAGCCTTTACACTTAATGATCCGGACGGTAATGGTAAAAATGATACCTATGGTTTTGGTGCATTTATCGAAACCTATAATTATGAAGAAGGTTTAGGCCGCCGCTTTGATCCTATTTTTGGAGCTTTTGGCGTTGCTGGAACATGGAATCTTTCTGCGAAGAATCCTGGTCTCAATGTTCGCCGTCCAGAGTATTATGATGCCCTTAGTTATGTTCGAAGAATGGTGGATGAAAAGGTTATAGATCCAAACTGGGTCAGCTATAAAAAAGATGATTTCCGGGCAGCATGGAAACAGGGCCGCTTTGGAATTATGAGAGAACAGAATGCAGCCTTTGCATCAGAATCAAACTATACACCTTTCGACAAAAATTTCCCGAATGGTGAATGGATTGTAGTAGATCCTCCAAAAGGGCCAAAGGGATATCAAGCTGTTGGGGTATATACTCAAAGCTATCGTATTTATGCGATTTCAGCTAAAGCAATGAAAGCTGGTAAAGGACCTGCGATAGCAAAATTGTTAGAATGGATGGCTTCAGATGAAGGATACTATTTGTTAGGTTGGGGAAAAGAAGGAGTAAATTATATAATAGGTCCGGATGGTGTACCTACAGTCAATGGAATTCCTGATCCTTCAAAAGGTTTCAGTAAACCAGAGATTCAGCCTCTTACTCAGCTACGAAATATGGTATTTTATAATAGTGATGTGGAATTAAAATCTCGTTATCCTACATATAAAGCACCTTATTCTGGAAAAACTATGAGTGCATTAACTGTATTACGTGACATGCAAAAGAGACCTTGGGTAAATGGTGTTGGATCTGATACGTTACCACCACCCTCTGCAGACTTGAAACGTTTTTATGAACAGGGTGTTGTCGAATTTGCAATTGGTGCCCGTCAGTTGACTCAAGAAAACTGGAAAGCCTGGCTTGCAGAATTCGATAAACTTGGCGGCCTTGAGTGGGAAAAGGCTGGAATTGAAACTGCAAAGGCTAAAGGACTTTTAAAATAATGATAATATAATATCATATTATAATAAAAGGAGCAGAGTGTATTGCTCTGCTCCTTTTTTATTTTTAAGCAGAAAGGCCAAATAGATATTAGTGATAATTTTTGAAAAGTAAAATAATACCTATATGAACATGCTTATATACTAAACATTTAAAGTATATCTTTATCATGTATTTTCTCATTAAGATTGCTTATAAGCTTATAAATAGTACGTTTTTGTTAAAAAATATAACTGCCTAATACTATTACATGGAATTATAATAAGCTAACTAAACTTATGGAGGATGCTCTTATGGTTAAAAAATTTGTAATAATTATAGGTCTTGCATTATTTTTATCAATTCCTGTTATGTCACAGGTTATTATCAGTGCTAATGATTTAAACAATGAGCAAGTAACTAATGTAAAAATAGTTGGTGATGTTAAAATATTAGCAAAACCTGATAAAGCTGTTTCAATAGAGGCTATGGATGTTCCTCGAGAATCGGTTGATGGTGAAGTATTCAACAATCGAATTAAATTGAACGGATCAGGAACCTTAGAATATAGAGCAATAGTTCTTAATTTAACAAAGAAGGGGCAATTAACTGTTTACTGTAATAGTAGCAGCAAGACAGATACGAGAATATTAGTATTAGTTAATGCGGTTGATGGTAATATAGTAAGTGAAGGCAATGCAGAACCTGATTTGGGAACAAAAGCTGGTATGTGTCATTTTAATGTGCCCAATGCTGGATTATTTTTGCTTTACTCAAAAAGTGGTGGAATTAATATATATCAAATTAATCAAAAGACAGAATAGTCAAAAAGAATATTAAGGCAGATTTATATGAAAAGATTTTGGTTTGTAGTGTTATTATTGGTTCATACAATAGCAGTAATTATAGCTGATGAAAATAGATTGGAATGGAAAGATGTTGCTAATCCACGTATTATTTCTATACAAGTAAATAAAGATAATCCCAAAAATATTGTTGTTAATTATGAAATGGATTTAAGTTTTAATGGAGCGGATCGTGCATCGATATATATGATTAATGAACAAGGATTAATACTACAAACTAAAATAATGGGAAAAACGAATCGTCCCATAAAATCAGTAGAATTTACACCTGTATCTAGTGGTATATATAAATTTTATGTTGAAGCAACTCGAGTAGGTGAGAATGAGAATAAACGTTCGTTAGATGCAATTTACCAATATGAACTACCATTTCAATCGCCAGCATTGAAAATATTAAATAATAAGAATGGAAGTGTTTTATTGCGATGGGATACTATTCCAGAAATAGAGTTATATGAAATAAGTTATCGACTAGTACAAGAATCAAGCGATTTAAGAAATAATAGTAAAAGTGAAATAATACAGCTTAATGCATCAGGAAATAGTATGGAGTATTTAATTAAAAATTTAAATGTTGGAAGTAAGTATGCTTTTTCCTTGAATCTTATTAAAAATAGTAAAATAGTACTTACAAAAGAAGTCCAAAAAACTGTACGAGATATACAAGAGCGAGAATGGTATTTTACTTGGTTTGGTCAATCAACAAAATCAGATGTAAATACTTTTAAAATGATTGATGAAGATTCCTTTAAATTTAGCCTATTTTCATGTACTGTAAATTCTGAATCTGGTCAGATAGATCAAAAAGGCGGTAAATTTACAACATTTCATGATGGAATTTCTTTTTATTATACAAAAACAAACGCAAATACAGAAAATTTTGAATTATCAGCAACCTTTATTGTTGATTATATAAATCCACAACCTGATGGTCAGGAAGGCTTTGGTTTGTTGGCTTTAGATAGTCTAGGGGAATATGGTAATAATAGCTCAAATCATTATACTAATTCGGCAGGTGTTATTGCAACAAAATTTGAAGAAGTTATAAATGGAGTAAAGAAAACAAGTAAAGATACTTTAGGTGCCCGATTCGTTACCGGATTAACGAGACAAATCATTGAATCAGGTGATTCTGGAATTGCCCAAAATGGTAGAAGTGCTTCTTATGCTTTTAGTTATGATCAGTCAGATTTGATTAAAAAAGGTGATTCTTATAGACTTACCTTAAAAAAAGATAATACTGGATACCATGCAATATATAAAAAACAGTATCCAGGTGAAACGGATATAACTGAATATATTTTATATGATCCAAAGAAATTACAAGTACTAGATACAAATACTATTTATGTTGGTTTTGCGGTAGCACGGGGTTGTAATGTTACTATTCAGGATGTTGATTTTAAAATTACAAATGTGGCAGAAGATCCTCCGGGTTTAGTTGAACCACCAGAAATTATTCCATTAATTGCAAAGGTAGATTCACCTTCAACTTATACCGAACCTTTATATCCTTTTATATTTAATGCAAATGCAAATGGTCGTTTAACAGTAAAAGATAGAAAGGGTAATGCATTAATAAAAGATGCAATAATACAAGCTAATCAAGACTATATTAAAAATATCACACTGTTAAAAGGTAATAATGATTTTATTGTCGAATTTATACCTGATAAAACATTTAAACCAGGTGATAATAAAGTCATGGGCCGTTATGATAATGAAAAAAAAGCTCTGGTTGAAAGTTACTTACCCTATTATATCAATCATTCTGTCTTGTATCATTATTATCAAGGTGATACCCTATTTGTGAGCACAATGGGAACACCTTTTGGGAAAGGAACAAAGGATAGCCCATTAGATCTTTCTACAGCACTCTATTTCGTACGCCCTGGTCAAACGATATTATTAGCAGGTGGTGTATATTATCCCACATCAACTATAACAATCGAAAGAGGAAATAATGGTACAAATCGACAATATAAAATCTTTCGTTCTGTTAATGGAGAACGCGCTATAATCGATTTTAGTAGAAGTAATGCAAAGGCCAGTGGATTTATGTTATCAGGTGATTATTGGATTATTGACAGTATAGATATAAGGAATACTCCAGGAGATGTCAAAGGTTTACAGGTCGCAGGAAATAATAATATTATCCGATTTGTAAAGACCTATCAATGTGGTGATACGGGTCTACAAATAAGTGGTTTCAGTACAGAAAAAAGTGATAAATGGCCGAAATATAACCAAATTATCAGTTGCGAATCTTATGATAACAAGGATCCTGCGTCTAATAATGCAGACGGTTTTGCTGCTAAACTTACAGTAGGAAAAGGTAATATTTTTAAATATTGTATAGCTCACCATAATATTGATGATGGATGGGACCTGTTTTCTAAAATTGAAACAGGTCCAATAAGTCCAGTAGTAATAGAAAATTGTGTTTCTTATAAAAATGGCTCATTGTCAGATGGAAGTGGTAATGGGGACGGTAATGGTTTTAAAATGGGTGGAGATGGTATAGCTGTTCCGCACATACTTCGGAATAGTATAGCTTATTGTAATGGAACAAGTGGAATTACGAGTAATTCTAATCCAGCAATTATCATTGAAAACTGTACAGCCTATGCAAATAAGGGTGCTAATATTAATTTATATGGGAAAGGTGATAGTATACGATCATTTATTGTTAAGAATAGTATTTCATTACAAGGTGGTATAAGTGATGTTTATCGTGAAATGCCTGAAATAGAAAGTAGGACTAATTTCCTCTGGAATGGTGCTATGGCGAAGAATAGTGAAGGTCAACAAATTAACCTAGATATTTTTACTACAGTGGATTGTACATTAAATCCAGAGATTCAAAAAGATGGAAAAATCAATATAAAAGGTTTATTTCAGATAAATAAAAAAGAATTACAAGGTTTGGGCGCTCAATTTTAATAATCTCTATACTTTAAAAATATTTCAGCGCTGGTAATGCTTCTGCTTTAGCATTACCAGTGCTAAAATACTATAAACTCAATAGTGATTGAAAATGAAACAGTGTTTTGAAAAAGTCTGAATAATCAAAAAATTAAACTGCAAAATATACAAAAAGCATCACATCATAAATATGTAGTTATCACACTACACAGATCATCTACTGATCTGAAATCACAGTACAAACACAAAGGGGATTTGTATGAAAAAGATTGTATCCTTAGTACTATTACTCAGTATTTCTGTAGGTACAATAGTTTTTGCTCAGACACCAAAACTATCGTTGTATGCTCGAACAAGTGGAAGTCTTGGTACTATTGATTTAGATGAGAGTGAAAATAATAAAAGTATGAACTTAGGTGTCAGTAATACGGATACCTTTGGTATAGAAATTACTGATAAAATGGCAGGTGCAAAGGTGTCCTTAAAAGGAAGTGATTTTATTGATTCAAGTAATGGAGGCACAATTGTAGTAGATGATTATTATGGTTGGATGAAGTTTGGTGATATAAAACTCACTGCTGGCGAATGGGATCATCGTTATGCCAATAGAGTGACCAGTGATTCAAGCAACTTTGGTGGTTTGTGGGATTTGAAATATGGTGTTATAACAAGAAAAGCTGGGAACGAGGGGGATATTACTGTTGCAGTTACTCAAGAAACAGATAACCTGACACCATGGGAAGTTGAATTTGCTGCAGATTATATTAAAGATGCACTTACATTGAGTTTTTCCACTGGTAACACGAATGATACATCTACTTATCCAAATTATAAAAATTATATGGTAAAAGATTATTTTGGTGTTCGTGGTGGATATAAAATAAAAGATATGGGTGATGTGAATGCTTCCTTTGTAATGAATGGCGAAAATATAGGTAATTTCGGTTTCTTTGTAAGCCCTATTATTGTAAAGGACCTAACACTTACGGTTGGTTATTCTGGAAATTATAACTTTAAAACATCTTCACAGAATATGCATGCTGCAGAAATGAGGGCTCGATATGTTGTTATGAATAATATTTCTATAACCACTCATAACAACATCTCCTTTGCAGATAAATATATGATTATCTATGATATGTTAAATGTATCATATAAAATCAATGATACTTTTGTTCCCTGTTTTATGATTGCTAATAGTAATTTTTCCGGTGATAATCTAGCTTGGAATGGAAATGTATTCACCATTCGACCTGGTATTACTTTAAACGCACAGAAAGGTGCTGCTATCGATATTGGTATGCGTTATAAATTAACCGATCCAAAAAGTGGTGATACTACCAAGATACTAGATTTCCCAGTTGTTTTCAGAATTAAGTTTTAATTTGATTTAAAAACAGCAAGAGCCTTTTTCATTGGGGTTGTATATCATCTATAGATATACAGCCCCTCATGTATTATGATATGGTTATATAAGTATGATACGATTTGGTTGTAGAGCCCATGATTTTGGTAAAAAAGCACCTGAAGAATTAGCCCAAGATATAGCTAAAACCGGTGTGGAATGTGTGCAGCTGGCTCTTTCAAAAGCTTTACCAGAATCACCAGCAAGTCCTGGCATAACAGATGTTCCCGCAATTGTTTCAGCCTTTAATTCGCAGAATTTACAAATAGCAGTACTTGGCTGTTATATTAATCCGGTACATCCGGATCTTAATGAGCGAACAAAAGCCCTCGCTCGTTTCGAAGATCATCTAGCCTGGGCACCCAATATGGGTTGTGCTATCGTAGGAACAGAAACCGGTTCAGTTCAACCTGATTGTTCCTATCATCCTGAAACCTTATCTGATGCAACATTTAAACAATTAGTTATTTCAATCACTCGGTTGGTCCGGTATGCTGAAAACATTGGGCCTGTGATTGTAGGAATTGAACCAGTCGCTGAAAAACATACAATCCAATCCCCAGCTTTAGTGAAACGACTTCTAGATGAAATAGATTCCCCAGCCCTCGGTGTTATTTTTGATCCCGTGAATCTAGTTCCCGAAACAGGAATTCGTTTACAGGATGCATTTTTAGATGAATGCTTTGAATCTTTTGGTTCAAAAATTATTGCCATCCATGCTAAAGATTATATCCTTTGTGAAGGATCCTGTGGCCCAGTCAAGTCCAAATCGTTACCAGCAGGTACTGGAGAGCTTGACTGGGCTGGAGTCTTCAGGCGTATGAAAAGGTTTAAACTCGAAGGCCTTCCAGTTTTAATAGAAGATATTGATCCAAGATTTATTGCGAAGACAAGAGCCTATTTGCAAAAGCTTTGGGATGACACCTGCTAAGCATGTATAATTTCAACATGGTGAGATGTTAACTATACCTTATACTATTCTTGTAGCAACATTACTTACACAATAGAAAATAACCATATTGATGAACCCATGGTACCAGTGGCAGACTGTATTGTCTGTGCTGCCGGCGCATCCCGACGTAAACATATGCCCACTGGGAGATGAACGAAGAACCATGGCTCGTCGATGCCGCAGTTTTCTCCGCTCTGAATGCTGGCTGCAGAGTCCTGCTTGTTACGGGTTTCCGGGGCGATGAACTGGAATTCCGCTATACCCAATGGCCTGGTGTGCTTGTAGTCCGAAATGAGAACTGATACAGAGTCCATGGTTTTTTATCGTTCATGGAGACATGCCCCTGATCCAGGCTGGCTGGTATACAAAACAGCTTCATAGAATGACCGAAAATAACATCAAGACTTCCATTCCCATCACAATACGGCCTGTGTATAGATCCCTTGTAGACCGAATATAGGAGCAGGAGCAGGCTCTACAAGCTTCCAGCTCTATCCAGGGACGCCACCTGCAGGTACAGCGGGTTATCCCTGGACACCCGGTGCTTTTCTCAGCCACTACCATTCCGCTCATCGCACAAGCTCCTCAAGGCGATTCCCTTACATCAGTATTTGCCGGGTGCTAGGTTATTACTATTGAAACTGAGGATGAATTGGTTATACAGGATATTGATACGCTGGAATCGTACATCAGAGCCCTTATATCTGTGGCACCTTATGAAACGAATACCACGCTCCTTTGTCCAGCAACGCAGAAAGCTCGACAGTATCCCGATGAAGTAGCCAGATGTAACCGTTCAGCCCGCCTTATAACCGGAATGCAGGGTTTAGGTAAGACAACCCTGCTGCACCGTACAACCTTTCATCAACTCATCAGACTTTTACAAAAGGAGGATCTGCACACAAGCCTCTTTATCATGATTTCTCAAGTACAAACCTTGCGCGGCCCCGATGGGAAGGCCCTTGGTTTTACTGTAGAAACGTTTTATCATGAACCTTCGAGAAACCTTTCCTTTTTTTCACAGCCCCTTTGTACAACTGAGGAAACTGCAGCTCTTAGTAATTCTGTCAAACTTGGTCGATATGTCTTCTTTCCCGAAGTTTTTACAAAGCTTAGCACCTGGTTAGCTATGGAGTTTTCAAATCAGTATACTAATCTGTATCTCTTTATCGATGAACTGGGTATACTGGAACTTAACAAGCAGCAAGGATTATGGCCACTTTTTGAACGTATAGCTCTAAACCAATTTGAGGGTCTTGAATCAATCGAACTTGTCTGTACGGTGCGCCAGGACCGGTGTACTATGCTTAAAACCTATTTACAAAAACACGGATATAAGGTGACCATAACCGAACTGAGCTGAGAAACCCTTTTACATCTGACAGCCTATATGGTGATACCCCTGTAATAAGCATGATTACTTTCGAGGTTGCAAGAGCCACTTCAGTGCAATAGATATAAGTTGATATGTATCCGCATGCTGGAATTGGGAATTTGAGTATGACAGGCTTGTGGTGGTAGCCCTAGTAGTGAATGGAATAGGTTGATGAATCGTAATGGCTAAACATGAAAGACCGCTCTGTATACCCCCTGTTAAAAGTATATAACACTTTTAACAGTTTAACAGGAATGCTATATTAAAACATAGTATAACTATTACAAGGGCTGTTTCAGGGCCTCATACTTTGGAGATTCTATGAGAAGGACCGATCGGGAACTTACTGAGCTGCATGAAATCTATCATATCCTCGACAAATCGGATGTTCTTCATCTTGGCCTTTGGGATGGGCATGAAGTATATGTGGTTCCCCTAAATTATGTCAGGATTGGGGATGCCCTCTATTTTCATTCGGCTCAGGAAGGTCGTAAGGTTGATGTACTGAACCGGAACCCCCGCATCTGTTTTGAAGTTACCGGGGCTCATCATATCGATCCAGGATCTCGAGGCGCCGATTGCACGACACACTATGAATCGGTTATTGGCTGGGGAACTGTCAACTTTGTTACCGATTACGATAAAAAGTATGAAGTGCTCTGCGCATTAAACCGGAAATTTGGCTCTCCTTCAGATAAACTCCCCGAACAGGTCGTTCAAAAGACAGCAGTTGTTGAAATCAGTATAGTAAAATTAACCGGCAAGGCTAACCGGGGGAGCATGTAGGGAAGGGGGGTACGACTTCCTATGAATGCTTTGCATTTATGAATGCCTTGCATTAAGGTCCCCAAAGCAGTATACTAAAATCAGTTGCGGGCCACAATTGCCTGCAGCCTGGTGCGTTCCCAGCAGGGAACGTTTTATATAGAACTGGCGCCCACAGGGGCGCCTTTTGTTTTATGTAGCCGGTACGGCGTAGTCCAGACATGTATGAGACCTTCAGCGAGCGGCGCCCTGGGGCTTCTGTGCTGCAGTACGCTTTGCCCAGCAGATTTCCCCTGCCACATGGTACACCTTTTTACACTGCCTCTATTTCTTCCTCTAGGTTTTCTTCCATATTATTGATAACGAACCAGTTTCGCTTAGACCGGGCTATAGCCACCAGACTTAACATGACAGGAACTTCCACCAGCACTCCTACCACAGTTGCCAGGGCCGCTCCAGAAGAAAGCCCGAAGAGACTTACCGCAACTGCTACTGAAAGTTCAAAAAAATTAGAAGCCCCAATCATGCCCGAAGGAGCTGCGATTTCATAGGGGATCTTAAGGAGTTTAGAAGCTCCGAATCCCAGAAAGAAGATAAAATAGGTTTGGATGATGAGGGGGATAGCTATGAGCAAAATGGCCAGAGGATTTGAAAGAATGGTTTTCCCCTGAAACGAGAAGAGGATTACCAGCGTTAAAAGAAGCCCTGCTTCGGTAATACCGTTAAAATAGTTGATGAAGGTTCCCTCAAACCAGACGAGCCCCCTGCGTTTTACCAGGAATGATCGGGTCAGATATCCGACTCCAAGAGGTATAACAACAAAAAGCACCACCGAAAGAACTAATGTATCCAGGGGAACCTGTACATTAGAAACACCCAGCAGGAATGCTACGATCGGAGTAAAGGCAAAGAGGATGACCAGGTCATTGACAGCGACCTGAACCACTGTATAAGCCGGATCACCGTCGGAAAGGTAACTCCAGACAAACACCATTGCCGTGCAAGGAGCTGCGCCGAGCAGCACCGCTCCGGCTAAATATTCGGTGCTGAGATTATCGGGAATAAAGGGCTTAAAGATCACTTTCAGGAAAAGCCATGCAAATATATACATGGTGAAGGGTTTGATAAGCCAGTTCACCACCAGGGTGATAAGGAGGCCCTTGGGTTTTTTACCCGCATTTACAATACTTTTAAAATCAACCTTAAGCATCATGGGATAGATCATGAGCCAGATAAGGATTGCGACCGGAATGGAAACCCGGGCATATTCAAAACGTCCCAGCGTTTCTGGAACGATTGGGAACAATACCCCAATCGTCACCCCCAGGGCAATACAGAGTGCTACCCATACCGAAAGATATTTTGCAAAGAAGCTGATTCTCTTTTCCGACAAGATTATCCTCCCAACCCAAGGCTCCGGGTGCTGCCATATTGTGCAATAGTGGTGGTTTTGTCAATATATTATAAAATAAGTAATATATATGTATAAACGAAACAGAGGTTTAAAGATGATATCTTGAGAACTGGAAATGTTTTTAAATGAAAGGTTGTAACACCTGAAGTTTCCTGATTATTCCCAGGGGAATAGCTCGCCTCCTGCCAGCCAGTCCACATACTGTTGGGCGGTACGGGGCGAACGGCCATTAAACCACTTTTCCCAGCGGAGCGCATTTTGCCGGAACCGTTCCCGATCAGATTCAGTTGTTAAAAGTCCCCGACGTTCCGCTATGGCTTCTGCTATAGCGAGGTATTCTTCCTGATTCGGCGCGGTAAAGACAACAGTGACACCAAAGCGGTCCGCCAGGGAAAGCTGCTCCTGCATCGTGTCAAAGGCCCGGACATCACCTGTGGTGAGGGCCTCGGCGGCCTGGGCGGCGGTTGGCCGGTCTGCAAAGTGTTCCTTTACAAGGTGCCTGCGGTTGCTGGTGGCATAGATTACCACATTGGCCGGCCGCCGCTCCAGGCCGCCCTCGAGCAATGCCTTAAGACCCGTAAAGGTGTCATCGGTAGCTTCAAAGGAAAGGTCATCGATAAACAGTACAAATGTAAGCCCCCGGCCGGAGAGGGTTTCCGCAATCTCTTCAAAGTGCATTAGATCCCGCTTCCGGACCTCTATCAATTTAAGTCCCCGATCCGCAAAGGCCCTGCAGACCGCCTTCACGGTGGCCGATTTTCCCGTTCCCCGATCCCCATAGAGGAGCATATTATTAGCACTTTTCCCTTCGACAAAACGGCGGGTGTTTTCTATTACCACCGATCGTTGCTCTTCATAACCAGAAAGATCATCAAGGGCAATAGGATCTTCATGTAAAACGGGATACAAGGAATACTGTGATGGTCCTTTGTGGCTTGATTGTTTCCATTGTTTCCAGATAAAAGCATGGTGTTGTCCCAGGATCCCTGCTCCATGAGTGCGAATAAAGTCTCCCAATTCGGTAATGCGAGATGACCAAGGGGTATGAGCCGGTAGGACCCTATGGGGTTCTCTGGAATCATTGTGGGTAATAAAGAGATTCTGAGGGGATGTTAAAGCGGGACCTGCAAAGAAGGCGACTGTATCGGTCAAATCTTTCAGTGACAGCCCAGCCAAATCATAAAGTCGGTCGAGATCGGCTTGAGCAAGGGTGGCCAGTTCCAGTGAGAGTTGTTGCACCGGGTGACGTTCTAGGGCTAAAGTCAGGACATTTTCGTCCTGTAGCACCAGGTCTGCGAGGATTGTATACAGGTCTAAGTTCTGGTAAGAGGTAAGGTGTATAACTTTTGTAATGGATACGAGGGTTTCTAACAATTCGGCCCAGATCTGCACCAGGCTTCTTTTCTGAGCTAACGAAAGGGGCTCCACAGTTTTAGTGCCGTGGTCATGTTTTTCAAGAAGGGGGATGAGACTTTCACAGAGTTGTTGTAATTTTTGTATGAGCCTATGTTGATGAATACCCCGAAAAAAGGTAAGGCTATCCAGGCTGAGTAACCACTGGCTTAATTGTTCAGTTCGTATCATAGGAATGTAGTATAGCGATGAGCCCTGGCGGGAACAAGAGCAGGCAAAAAAAAGCCGGCGGAGGTTTATAAACCATTCGCCGGATTATTAACTGTGCCACCACAAAAGTAGGGGTACTTTTTAAACTTATGTTTTTGAATTCTCTTTATAATTATTTATCAGCAGTTACCGCTTCCTTTTCCGGCCGTTTCTGTCCGATGGTATCACCGACGATTACATCAAACTGGAGCATCTTAAAGACCTTGGTGGGACACTTTTCGACACAGACCCCACAGGATGTACATTTACTGTAGTCTACTTCGGGAATCCCGTTGACCATGGTAATGCACTTTTCGGGGCAGTTTTTCACGCAAATTTCACATTTGATACAACCTACTGCACAGGTTTTCTTAACCATGGGCTTTATGGGGTTCCGGTTGGAACAGATAACCATGGATCCTACGCGATTCTTGGGAACCTTCTTCAGTATCTGCTGGGGACATTCAGCGATACATTTACCGCAACCGGTACACTTATCATAATCCACATGGGGGAGTCCGTCTTCGCCCATGTGCAGGGCATCGAACTGACATACGGCCACGCAGTCTCCGTAGCCAAGACAACCCCAGGCGCAGAGCTTGGTGCCCCCGGCGGACAGCTTTGCCGCGCGGCAGGTTTTTACTCCCACATATTCGCCCTTAAGGGGGGCATGTTCTTTGGAGCCCTGGCAGGCAAGAACTGCCACCACGTCCTCCGCAGAGGCGTTAACCCCCATCAGTTTGGCCAGGGCCTCTGCCACCGATTTTCCGCCGGGGGCACAGCGGGTTACTTCGGTAGTCCGGCCCGCTACTGCGGCCGCATAGCCGTCACAACCGGGAAAGCCGCAGGCTCCGCAGTTGGCTCCGGGAAGGGCTTCCCGGACCTGGGCTACCAGAGGATCTACTTCGACTGCAAAGACTTCTTTAAAAAAGCCCAACAGAAGTCCGACCGTAAAGGCCAAAAGCAGGGCGAACAGGGCGGTAATCAATACAATAGTCATCTTCTCTCCCCTTATTTCACGAGACCTGAAAAGCCCATAAAGGCCATGGAAAGGAGGGACGCAGCCACAAATAAAATGGGTGTGCCCTTAAGGAAGGCTGGAATTGGACTGGTTTTAATCCGGTTTCGTACCCCCGCTAATAACAGCAGGGACAGCATAAAGCCCGATGCGACTCCGAAGGCGTAGACCAGGGACTCGGCAAAGTTGTAGCCCTTGCTGATGTTATCAAAGGTAACTGCCAGGATGGCACAGTTTGTAGTAATGAGGGCCAGATAAATACCCATGGAGGCGTAGAGGGCCGGGGCGGATTTTTTCAGGTAAAATTCCACCAGCTGAACCAGGGCGGCGATAATCAGAATAAACACGAGGATCTGGAGAAACTCGAGCCCCAGAGGCTTCAGCACAAAATGGTAAAGAGGCCAGGTAGCGCTGGTTGCCAGCAGGGTTACAAAGATGACGGCGAGACCCATACCAACCGATTTATCCTCATCACTGCTCATCCCGATGAAGGGACAGAGGGCGAGGAAGCGCATCAGAATGACATTATCTATGAGAAAGGCGGATATAAATATTTTGAACAAGGTCATGCCTGTTCCTCCTGGACGGGTTTAAGTCGGGATTTTAACCAGAGGTTAAAGGCGATAAAGAGGGCAAATACGAAGAATCCTCCCGGTGAAAGTACAAAGAAGAGAATCGGCTGGTAACTGTCAGGCATGATCCGGATGTTGAGTATGGTTCCGTTGCCTAAAAGTTCCCGGACAGCAGAGATACCGGTTAATACCCAGGTGTAGCCGAGCCCCATACCGAGGGCGTCCGGAATGGCATCTCTCAGGGGTTTTTTTGAGGCAAAGCCTTCTACCCGGCCCATGATGATACAGTTAACGACAATAAGCGGAATAAAGACCCCCATGGCCTTGGAAAGGTCCGGGAAATAGGCCTTGAGCACATAGTCGATAATGGTGGTAAAGGCCGCAATAACGATAATGAATATCGGGATACGGATTGATTCTGGAATGAGTTTTCGGAAACTGCTGATAACGATTTCCGACATGAGAAGCACAAAGGTCATGGAAAGTCCCATACCAAGACCATTTGCCGTGGCGGTGGTAACCGCCAGGGCCGAGCAGAGGCCGATCATCAACATGAGCAGGGGATTTTCACGAATAAGTCCGTTCCCCAGGATTTTTATAAAGCGTTTCACTTGGATCCTCCGGTTTGCGTCGCCAGCCATGTACCGGCGGTCTGCCCTGCGGCTTTAACAATCGTCGTTACCGCCTTGCTGGTGATGGTAGAAGCCGTAATAGCAATAACATCCCCTTTTACCTCGAAGGGGTCACTGATGGATTTTCCCTTGAATTGGCCATAGAAGGTAATACCCGAAGCCCGGTCTACAAAATAACTGGGATTGGCCGCATTGGCTCCCAATCCGGGGGTGTCCTTATTTTCAAGCACCTTAACCCCGGCAATTTTGCCATCCGTACCAACCCCGACAAGTACCGTTACAGGGCCGCCATAGCTTGCTCCGACGGCTCGGACTGCCACCCCAATGGGGCTATCGGCCTGTTTAATGAGGTATTCATTTTTAAAGGCCACCGAGGTATTGGGGCTTTGAAGGGTTCCAGTTATTTCTTCAAAGGAATCTCCCAGAGGGAAGAGGTCTTTTAATGCCGTTTCCAGGTCTGCCTTCTGCCGCTCGGCGATTACCTTCTGGGTACCGGTATACACAAAGGCCAGGCTTACGCAGGCGACGGTCGCATAAATAGCCATAATGAAACCGAGTTTGACCATGTTTTTCATCAGACTGCCCCCTTCTTCGGCACTACATAGCCATATTTTTTCTGGATGAGCCGGTTCAGAAAGGGTGTTGCCGCATTCATGATAAGAATGCCATAGCTTGTTCCTTCAGGGTAGCCACCCCATTTCCGGATAAGGACGGTGATAAGCCCGGCCCCAAAGCCGAATATCAGTTTACCCCGAGCGGTAAGGGGGGCTGTCACATAATCGGTAGCCATAAAGACCGCACCGAACATAAGACCCCCTGCAAGAATTCCAAAAACCGGATCCATCCCGAGAGCCCAGGATGCAACAAAGGCGGTGACAACCATCGATAGTGGGGCCCGCCAGTCCATCGTTTTCGTAAGGAGCAGGAAAAGCCCCCCCAGAAGAATGAGCAGGATTGATGATTCCCCGATACATCCGGCTCTGGTACCGATAAAGAGGGTCTGTAAGACCGAGTTGTAGTCGGTCGTTGCTGCTGCGCCTGAGGCGACAAAACTCTGGCCCACGTCGGTCATGGTCCCCCCCAGTTTAATGATATTAAGGGGTGTAGCGCTGGTGACCGCATCGGTGAGGGGGGATGAGAATCCCACCGGTTTATGCCAGGTGGTTATGGCGGCGGGGAAACTCATAATGAGGAATGCCCGGCCGATGAGGGCAGGGTTAAAGACGTTTGCGCCGAGGCCGCCAAAGAATTCCTTGGCAACGACGATGGCAAAAATGGCCCCCAGGGCGGTCATCCACAGGGGGGTAGAGGGGGGCAGTACTAAAGCTAAGAGTAGTCCTGTTACTGCCGCTGAAAGGTCATCGACCCGGGGTTTCTGTCCGACGAGCAGTCTGAATCCTGCATCGGAGGCCAGGGCTGTAGCCACTGAAACTACAATGGTGAGCAGAGCGGGAAATCCATATAAATAAATCCCGAATAACGTTACCGGGGCAAGGGCAATGAGGACATTTGCCATGAGACGCCGGCTTGTTACGGGAGAACTAAAATGCGGACTGGATGCCAGTATCATACAGGTTCTCCTTAGGCGTTTGCTTTGGGCTGACTTGCCCGTTTATTTCTGAGCAGCTGCTTGCCTACCCGGAAGCGCTGGACGAGCTGAATGCGGGCTGGACAGACATAGGTGCAGGCTCCACACTCAATACAATCCAGTAGGCCGATTTGCGCTGCCTGTTCTAATTCACCCGTTTTCAAAGCAATATTCATGATGACCGGTGAAAGCCGGCAGGCACAGGCCCGGATACAGCGGCCACAACGGATACAGGGACCTTCTTCGTCTGTATCCCGGGCAAATTCTTCCGCGGTCATGAGAACAATACCGGAAGTGTTTTTTTGGACCGGAATGTTCATATGAGGAACCGCCACGCCCATCATGGGACCGCCGAAAATGGTTTTTACTACCCTGTTTTCATCAATCTCAACTTCCGAATCGGGTATTTCTGAAAGGATCGTTCCGATGGGGGCAATAATGTCCTTTGGAGTCTTACAGGCACCACCCGTGATGGTAAGTCCCCGTTCAATAAGGGGCTTCCCTTCGATAAAGGCTTCGGCAATAGCTTTTAGGGTTCCTACGTTCTGCACTACCACGCCGACATCCATGGGAAGCCCTCCGGAGGGGACTTCCTTACCGGTAATGGCGGTGATGAGCATCTTTTCGCCCCCTTGGGGATACTTGGTCTTGAGAAGCTGCACTGAAATGTCCAAGCCATGGCTGTGTTCAGCAATGGCTTTTTCGAGGGCACCCAGGGCTCGTTCTTTGTTGTTTTCAAGTCCGATGACACCCCGTTTGACCCCCACAATGTGCATGACAATCGCAAGTCCTTCCACCACAAGATGGGGAAATTCGATCATGGTGGCTTCATCGATCGTGAGATAGGGCTCGCATTCTGCGCCGTTGGCAATAACAATATCAATGGGTTTGTTTGGCGGCGGGTTCAGTTTTACATGAACCGGGAAGCCCGCCCCGCCCATACCTACAAGGCCCGCTTCGCGGATTCTGGTGAGGGCCTCTTCCTTGGTGCATGAAAATGCATCCAGGGGCGGCATGAAGTCCCGTTCATCTGTGCCATTTGCTTCTATAATAACGCACGGGCCGTCTAAATTGTTGGACTGAGTTCGGGGTTCAATTTTTTTTACTACCCCTGCTATAGAAGCATGGACCGGAACGGTCATAGGCCCTGGTGCTGCACCATCAGCTATTTTCTGACCCTTTTTTACCGTATCCCCCACCTGCACTAAGGCTTTATTGGGAGCCCCAAAATGTTGATTGATGGGAATCACTACCTGTTTTGGTTCTGCAATCCGTTCAATAACCTTACCGGTAGTGGCCGCTTTACGCTCAGGCGGATGTATTCCGCCCTTAAATGTTTTTATGGCCATGAATAGGCCCTCCTTCTGCTGGACCAAGAGTTGGAATAACTTGGACCCTTCGGATTTGAAAAGTAAGTGTGATAGGATGCTGTATAGTAAAGATATGATATTCCCTATTGATGAAAGCGTCAAGCTGTTTGCGCCTTTTATCTATATAAAAGTATAGATAAAAATATATAGAAGTATAAATAAAGTAATGAGACTCTTAAAACCGCAGCTTTTAGAAATCTACTCTAGCTTACATGTAAAACTTGTAGGATTTACCTAGAAATCTCTAAATACCTAATCATATTTATAAGAGATATCCTTACATAAGGGAAGTCGTTTTGGGTCAATAGAGGCTTATTGATATGGTACTTGATAGTTATATACTTTGATAAAGAAGACCAGCATTAGGATGAGCACGCTGGTCTCTATAAATCGAATTGCCTCTTACAACCTGGCTGGTTTTTAGATGTGTGCAATAAATTTATTCTTTAGATTTCTGTTCCTTTTTAGCTTTTTTTTCTTCCCGTTTTTCTTTTAAGGTTTTCTGGGGCTTTTTCTTTTCTTCTCGTTTTGGATGATCGCTGGATTTCATTGGAACCTCCTTCTGTTATAGGCTATTGAGAATTTTACTCCCCTTTATAAGCTGCTGCAAGGGGGTTGATAAGTATGAAACACCACTATTGACACTTTTTCAATTAAGAAGCATGGTACACCTATGAGCTCCGCTATGATATCAATAGATGATGTAATCCCCGCTGAATACAGGGAATTAACGGATCAATTATTTCCTGCGACGGGTGTGGGAGCCCCTGGTTTTAATGGCTTCCTGGCTGAACAGCAATTTGCAAAGCTTCTCGGTATCGATCATGACTTTATACAGGCCTTACATGATTCTCAGGATGAATTAGTGTTGAAACGGCTTTTAATCCATTTTCAAAACAATGTTGAATTGCTCATCCACAAAACCTGGGTCGAAAAGGCTGATGAAGCGCATAAGGAAAAGCTGTTAACCCGTATTCCTCGTTTTGTTAACACCATGGAATCAGGACAATATGACGTAGCCCTGCAGATGTTCATCGATATAGAACAAGAGCTGGCCTATCTTCTTTTTGGCGCTCAAAGTCATAAGGGTGACTTCCTCGAGTACACCTTTCGCATTGACAGCCAAATAGGCTTATTTTGGTGGTATGCCGGTAAGCTTTCCCAATTGCAGACGGTCAGGGTCCAGGAAATGTTGAGGGTCTATCTTCTCATAGGGATCTGTTTCCTCGCAGCTTTATAGCTCCTGTAGTATGCCCGCCAGAACTGAATTTCGTACTGTTTTTTTTGCATCCCTGCGTGCGAGTGTTCCTGTATTACTCGGCTATATTACTCTGGGTATAGCCTTTGGCTTGATGCTTGTTTCTGCAGACCTTCCATGGTGGCTTGCAACAATTATGGCTTTGTTTGTCTATGCTGGGGCTGCTCAATTTATGGCAATCGGTCTTATAACGAGTGGGGCTAACCTTTTTGATATTGGATTATTAACGTTGCTCCTCAACGGTCGACATGCGGTATATGGATTATCCTTGTTGCAAAAATATAAAAATACCGGCCTTCGCAAAGTTTACCTTATTTTTGGTCTGACCGACGAAACCTATGGGCTTCTTACCACCATAAGCCCACCACCGAACACTAATCCGGATTCTTTTTACGTTTCAATTACCGCTTTAAATCAGTTGTATTGGGTGCTTGGTTGCAGTCTAGGTAGTTTTATTGGTTCAATGCTTCCCTTTGATACAAAGGGCCTGGATTTTGCCCTTACTGCTCTGTTTATTGTCTTGCTCGTTGAACAAATTAAAACAATGCACCGACTGGAACCCTATATTGCAGGCCTTTTTGCCTGCGTTGTTTCCCTGTTCCTGGTTTCTTCCCGAGATTTTCTTCTGGTTTCGCTTTTATTTTCGGTGGTGTTTTTAATGCTATTACGGCCCAGGCTCGATGCATCCAATCTTAGCAGGGAGGAGTGATTTGGATACTAATCGTCTACTATTAATCGTACTTGTCATGGCCCTTGTTACCTTTTTTACCAGGGCCATCCCTTTTATATTCTTTTCAAGAAAAGACCCGCCTCAGCTTTTTTCATATTTGCAGATCTATATCCCCCCTGTAGTAATGCTCATTCTTGTTTTTTCATCCTTTAAAGACTATACCTTTACGGTATTTCCCGACGGTGGACCTGCCGTGATTGCAGGACTTGCTACAGCTCTAGTGCACTTTTGGAAACATAATGTATTACTCTCTATTATAGGCGGAACTGTACTCTATATGATGTTAATCCGGTTTTACACCTTATAGGGCTCGATGGCCTTATCCAGAGTTTCTATTGCTGAAAAGGTTGTTGTAAATGATGAACCCAGTTCTGTAAAAAGATGCATGATGTGGTTCATCCCATCAATCATACTACTATTAATTTTTGCCATATGTACCACAATGTCGGTAAGGTTTGTAAGCCGTCTATTAACCTGTAGATAGGTTTGTTCTATATCCTCAGTGTCCTTTTTCATTTCTTCACTTAAGTTGATGAGCCGAGCAATTTCATGAAGGTTTTTCTCTGCATCCTGAGATTCATGCTGTGCTGCATGAGCGATTTGTTCCATTCCCTGTAATGCGTTCTGCAATTCCGCCAAGATTCCGGAAAAGATACGGGCCGTTGTTTCATTCAGGGTGTCCACTATCTGGTTTTTCTGGAGTATCTGTTTTACATATTCATCAATATCTCGGGCGGTAACTGCGGAGCTTGCTGAAAGTTTACGGACTTCATCAGCAACAACTGCAAAACCTTGTCCTGCTGTACCTGCGTGGGCTGCTTCTATAGCCGCATTCATAGCAAGGAGATTTGATTGGGCAGAGATATTCATAATCTGGGATGTCATTTCCCGAATTTTTGCATTAGCCTGGATCATGGATCGGTTTGCAGCAATAAGTTCTACTACTCCCTTTTCCCCTTCTGATATAGTGTTGGTAAGTTCCCTAAAACTTCTAGCTGCAGAAATTGCCTGACTACTCATCTGGGTAAAGGATTGGATCATTGTTTGGAGGCCAGAGGAAAGCTGCGTGATGAAGTCATTCTGTTCTTTAGATTTATCAATAGTACGATGTATAGCATCAGTCAGGGATTCAAAACTGGATACCACATCTTTAATAACTGCTTCCTCAGTTTTTTCGTTTGACTCCACCGTGTTTATTAATTCTTTAATATGTTCAGCCTCAGATCGGGAATTTGCAATGATATGTTGAGTTTGTCCGCCAGTTTGGAGTACCGTAGATTCTGAATTTTTAAGAATACGAAAACTTTCCTGTAACTGGGATAGAATACGGTTAAAACTGGCAGTCATGTAACCAATGTCATCAAAACTGATGATATATACACGTTTTGTCAGGTCCATGGTACCCTTAGAAAGGCTATCGATTTGACGCTGCAGGTGGTGTATGTGAGCTTGGTTTTCGATCATGATAGCCAAAAGTATTCCACCGCTAATGAGGGCTAATAACCCAAAGACTTTAGAAAAATGAGGGATGATTGTGGATTGGTTCAGTAAACCCGGTTCCTGGGTACAGCGATAGGAATAATAGAAAATTCCTGAGGTAGCAAATATAATAATGACTATAATCAGTAAGAAGAGCGGAAGGCCAATCTTTACGAGTGTGGAGTTTATTTTTTTTGAACTATCTACCATAGTACTATTCATCTGGTGTTTGGCTTCGATCAAGGCTAAATTAACCATCCGTGCAGTGACAATACCGTTTATAACCCCAAAACTGATAGCAAGAATAATTCGGTGCGTCCAATAAACCCTATCGAAAGGATTACCCCTGAGGATGTCCAATCCCAAATTTAAAAGACTGCCTGCCAGGTATGCTGAAGCCCCAATAAAAAAGAGAAATCCTTCTATCGCTTTAAAAGCGCGTTCTGCTTTTACTATCTCGTTTTTGGAAGGTTCTTTATGGTTTTCTTTGAGTAGCAAGACATGTGAAACTGGTTTATAGATAAAAAAGACGAGAACCGTTGCTAGAGGACCTACAATATTGACCACGAAAAACATTTTAACCCAGAATTCCATCATGCTTGCCCGATCCTGCACTAGCAGAATTGGTATCAGGATGGAATAGGCAAGAATAGAAAGATAAATACTTAGTAGTGTTGCAGTTAAGACCCGGATGGTTAATGTACGGACTTTCATATTTGATCCTCTTTTTTGGGGAAACCGAATTAGGATAAAGTATAATGCCCTATTAACCCTTTTCAAGTTGTTAGCGGGTTTTTAGTAATGATGTAACGATATCTATAACTCTCTTTAGGTCTTTGTTATGAAATCGTTGCTAAAACTGCCAAGACCTCTTTGGCATGATCCTCTGGTTTCACCTTTGGAAACACCTTTACAATCTTTCCCTGCGAATTTATGACAAAGGTACTCCGAATAATGCCCTCGTAACTTTTGCCATACATTTTTTTCTCTCCCCAGGCTCCAAAGGCTTTTATGACCGATTTTTCCGTATCGGAAAGCAGGATAAAGGGAAGATTATATTTTGATGCAAATTTCCCGTGGGATTGGGGAGTGTCAGCGCTGATCCCGATAAGGGTAACACCCCGGTTATAAAACTCTTTAAAGGCATCCCGAAAAGAACAGGCTTCTTTGGTGCAGCCGGGGGTATCATCCCTGGGGTAAAAATAAATGACGAGGGGTTTTCCTGCAAAACCTGAGGATTTTACAAGCTTTCCCTGCTGATCCGGCAATTCAAAAAAAGGTATTGTATCTCCGATCTGTAACATGGCAATAACTCCTTATGGTTTAAATTACAATAAATCCCAGCCCAAGACAAACCAATGCCGCTGTCTGGAGGGCGCTGTTGCCCACCAAAAAAAACAGCCCCGCACACCCCCGCCACAGCAGGCAACTCTTGACCCGCTATACCCTTCTCCATCATTATGAACATACCACACCTCTGAAGTGTGGAAGGAGCATCAATGGACACCATCAATGAAAAGGCAGAATTAAACGATTTTATCAGCGAAGCCATAGCGGATGACTTAAAAACAGGCCGCTATGACCATGTACACACCCGTTTTCCCCCTGAACCGAACGGCTGGCTGCACATCGGTCATGCTAAAGCCATTACGGTGGATTTTACCATGGCACAAAAATTTGGCGGCCAGTGCAACCTTCGCTTTGATGATACTAATCCTGAAAAGGAAGACATGTCCTATGTAGAGGCGATTAAACGGGATATCAAGTGGCTTGGATTTGACTGGGAAGACCGGGAATACTATGCCTCGGATTATTATGAATACCTCTATGAACTGGCGGTGAAGCTTATTAAAAAAGGCAAAGCCTATGTGGATGACCTCTCGGAAGAGGAGATTCGGGTCTACCGCGGAACCGCAGTAGCTGACAAAAACAATATCACCTATACCCCTCCAGGAAAGGACAGTCCCTACCGTAACCGTTCGGTAGAGGAAAACTTGGACCTCTTTGCCCGGATGCGTTCTGGCGAATTCCCCGACGGTTCCAAAACTCTGCGGGCAAAAATCGATATGGCCCACCCGAACCTGGTCATGCGGGACCCGGTCATGTATCGGATCCGCCGTATGCCCCACTATCGGGTCGGTGATGCCTGGTGTATCTATCCTATGTACGATTTCCAGCATCCTCTGTCGGATGCCAAAGAAGGTATTACCCATTCACTTTGTTCCCTCGAATATGAGATTCATCGTCCGCTCTATGAATGGTTTATTCGGGAATGTGAAGTATTCCCGAGCCGCCAGATTGAGTTTGCCCGGCTTAACATTACCCGGACCGTGCTTTCCAAGCGGTGGCTCTTGCAATTGGTACAAGAAAAACGGGTCGCTGGCTGGGATGATCCCCGGATGCCAACTCTGGCAGGGCTCCGACGCCGGGGCTACACCCCTGAAGCAATCCGGGATTTTATGTCCCGTATCGGTATTGCCAAGACCGACAGTATGGTTGATATAGCCCTTTTGGAACACTGTCTGCGGGAAGACCTGAATAAGCGGGCGAACCGGGTTATGGCAGTGCTTAAGCCCCTCAAACTGATCATTGAAAACTGGCCCGAGGGTAAGGTAGAAGAACTCGATGCAATCAATAATCCCGAGGATCCCAGTGCAGGGAGCCGCAAGGTCCATTTTACCCGGGAACTCTGGATTGAACAGGATGACTTCCAGGAAGTGCCGCCGCCAAAGTATTTCCGCCTCTTCCCGGGTAATTCAGTCCGCCTGCGCTACGGCTATATTGTCACCTGTACCGGTTTCGATAAGGACCCTCGTACCGGAGAGATTACTGCTGTTCGGTGTACCTATGACCCGGAGACCCGGGGCGGGAATGCCCAGGACAACCGGAAGGTAAAAGGGACGATCCATTGGGTGTCAGTACAGCATGCCATTCCTATTGAGGTCCGGCTCTACGATTACCTCTTTGCAGTAGAACGGCCTATGGAAGTTCCTCCGGGAGGTTCTTTCCTGGATAACCTGAACCCCAACTCCCTCGAGGTTATCGAGACAGCCTACGGAGAACCCTGTCTTGCCAAGACAAAGGCAGAGGATAAGTTCCAGTTTGAACGAATTGGATATTTCGTCCGGGATCCGGACACGGCAGGAACAAAACCGGTCTTTAATAAAACCGTAGGACTCCGAGACACCTGGGCAAAAATAGAAAAGAAAGCAAGCGGTTAGTCTCGTAATGGGTTTACTTTTCAGGCGCGCCACATCAGAATCCCAGCCAAACAAGAATACCCATGAGGGAGCCTCATCGAGGGGCTCCCGGGCAACTCATATAGGGGTCCCCAGGATTCACATCCAGGGGCTCCCAGCTTCCGGGATTTTTTCCCGCCCCCTCGAGATCCCGCGCACCCCTTCTAAAATAGAAGACCGTTTCATTCTTCTATAAAGTAGGTTTTTATTGGAGGGAACCCGTTAAACTCCACCGCTGCGTAGCTTGATGTATAGGCACCAGTAGAAAGCCAGTAGAGCTTATCCCCCGGGGCAAGACTTAAGGGTAGCTGATAGCCTGACTTTTCATATATGATATCCATACTATCGCAGGTGGGCCCTGCAAGGATCACATCCCCTTCTTTTAGTCCTGCCGGCAATGCGGTAACCACCGGATACTTTATCGCCTCATCCAGGGTTTCGATAAGTCCATTGAACTTTCCCACATCCGTATAGACCCAGCGCTGCAGGGCTGTGTTGTTTTTCCGGGAAACCAGCACAACCTCGCTAACAATAATTCCCGCGTCCCCGACCATGGATCTGCCCGGCTCAAGGATAATTTCAGGTAGGTTTTCACCGAAGTCTTCATGCAAATAACGGGTAATTTCTCTTGCATAGGTAGTTAGTTCATGGGTTGGTACCGTATAATGGGCAGGGAATCCTCCCCCCATATTAATCATGCTCAGTTTAATGCCCTCTTCTTCTTCCAGGGCTCTGAAAAGGTAATTGGTTTTTGCAATCGCCTCATCCCACTGGCCAATATCCCGCTGCTGACTTCCTACATGAAAGGATATACCACAGGGTTCAAGCCCAAGCTGTTTGGCTTCTACGAGCAAATTGTACGCCATATCAGGATGACAACCAAATTTACGGGAAAGGGGCCAATCGGCAGATTGGGAACCCTCAACGAGAATACGCACGTATACCCGTGAACCGGGGGCCTTGCTAGCGATGTTATGCAGGTCGGTTTTGCTGTCGGTAGCAAAAAGCCTAACCCCCATTTCATAAAAATACTCGATATCCCGGGCTTTTTTTATGGTGTTCCCATAGGAAATGCGATCCGGTGTAACCCCGAGGGAAAGCACCTTGTCCAGTTCCCAACGGGATGCAATATCAAAGTTGGATCCCAGATTTTTAAGCAGGGTAATAATTTCCGGCGCCGGATTTGCCTTCACCGCATAATACTGTTTTGCAAAGGGAAACAGCTGGGCCAGCCGCTCATAATTTCTGCGAATAATGCCCAGGTCCACAAGAATAAAGGGGGTTTCTTTCCCTTCCGCAACGGTCAGAAACCGCTCCCACTGTGCATCGTCATAATAGGCGGAGCGATCTATCATAGCCCCCTCCTTGTGGTAATTATATGGGATGAGACCCGGAAGTCCCCAGAGACTGCCGGGTCAAGATGCGGGGCAGGTCCTATCGAGTAGGACCTGCGAGATTATCAGGAATGTTCAAGTATGAGGGTCTTTGTGGGCTGATCGCAGACTTCGCTCGGCCCGTAGTACTGAATCGCACCGGGGAAGAGGAAGCTTGTTTTTACTGCCCATTCAGCGCGTTTTGCTGCAAAGGCCTTAAAGGGCTTGCCATCCAGTTCCACCAGGGCCTTCCGGATAACCGGTTTTTTGCTGCCGTGGCGCTGTTCCATATTCATCATCATGGTAAGCGGAACACCGCCAGCCACCCATTGGTCAGCGGGAGCGGTCAGGTTTTTCACGCTGGAAAGATACCCCGTGAGCCCGGAAGCAATCAGCACAAAGGCGGTAAAGCCCAGGGCATAGGTATAGTCTGCATCGAAATTAGAGGGAAACGCACAGCGGCCTTCATAGCCAAAGAAGTGGGCCAGGGCGCTGAACTTGCCCGTATAGCTACCAGTCTTCTTCAGCTCGGCCAGTCTCTGTTCTACCATACCGATGAGGAGCTTTTCCGTCTCGATACGGGATACCTGGACATTACCATGGGGATCTCGGTCCATGAGGAGCTGTTTGGCAATTTCTGCAGGCAGGCTGGCAAATACCTTGGCCGATTCGGCGGAAAGCTTTTTACCAAGCCAAGCCGCCTGGGTTTCAAAGCCGGAAAGCCCTGCAAATTCATCCGCATAGTGAGCCATGAGGTCATTCAGCTCAGCAATAAGCTTTTTCATTTCAGGCACAAATTCAACCAGCCCTTCAGGAATCAATACCACCCCGAAGTTTTCCTTGTTCGCAGCCCGCTTCACAATCGAATCGCAGATCTGGTCCACAATCTGACCCAGGGAAAGCTTCTTGGCTTCCACTTCTTCGCTGATCAGGCAGATATTCGGCTGGGTCTGCAAGGCACATTCCAGTGCAATATGGCTGGCTGAGCGGCCCATCAGCTTAATAAAGTGCCAGTACTTCTTTGCACTGTTCGCATCCCGCTCAATGTTCCCGATGAGCTCGCTGTAAGTCTTGGTAGCCGTATCAAAACCAAAGGAGGTTTCGATATGCTCATTCTTCAGGTCCCCGTCGATCGTTTTGGGGCAGCCGATTACCTGGATCTTTTCCCCCTTTTCCAGGAAGTATTCCGCCAGCAGGGCTGCATTGGTGTTCGAGTCATCGCCGCCGATAATTACCACCGCATCGAGCCCCAGCTTTTTCGCGGTTTCCAGAGAAGCCGCAAACTGTTCGGGGGTCTCAATCTTAGTCCGGCCGGAACCGATCATGTCAAAACCGCCCGTATTCCGGTATTCATCCATAAAGGCATCGGTGATTTCCACCACCTTGTTTTCAATAAGTCCGCTGGGACCGCCCAGGAAGCCGAGCAGTTTGGAATCCTTGTTGCCCTTTTTAAGCCCGTCATAGAGGCCTGCGATAACGTTATGACCTCCAGGCGCCTGGCCGCCGGAGAGAATAACCCCGACCGTAAGCCGCCGGGTGATCTTATCATTCTTGCCCTTAACAAAACGGGCAAGCGGTTTTCCATAACTATGCTTGAACAAAGCCCGCAGATCCGCCTGATCTGCCACCGATTCGGTGGGGGTCCCAAATTCAATAGCAATATCAGAAACAGGTCCGGTCAAAATAACCGGTAATTTCGGCCGGTAAGCATACCGGGCTTTTTGCAACGCAGATATTTCCATAATGGACTCCTTAACAAAATAGGAATGCAAACATCGCAGATATACACAACGACTACGTTATAGTACATAAAAAAGTGGAATCTTTTCAAGAATGCGCTATAATTATAGTTAGAAAACAGGAGGTCCTGTATGAAACGGAGTGTTGTAGTAGTAGTAATGCTCATGTTAGGTATTCCCCTTTTTTCTCAGGTTCGTTTTGATATGGGGATCGATGTTCCACTAGGTTTAGGAGCACTATCGGATAATGAAGTTTTTACTGATTCAGAGGTTAATGATTTTTTTAAAGAACATATTTTACCATTTCCTGAATTAGGCCTCTATTATCAATTTGGTGATGGTTCTCTGAGAGGCGGCTTAGGCGTGAGAGCTTTTACGTTTATATTGGTTACTGTATATTGGCCAAATGCTTTTATTGAAGCTGATTTAGGTAATTTTACTACAGCTTTTCAGGTAGGTGGTGGTTTCTTTGGAATTTTTGGGATTGTAAACGATTCAGATACTGGAAATGTGTTCATACCTGATATTTCCTTATGGTATAGATTCGGTAAAGCCTTTAGGCTTGGTGGCGGCGTAATTGGAATGATGATGCCAGAATCGGATACTATGGGCTTTGCATATTATGTAGGATTTAAGTTTAGAAATTTGTTTGATTAATTTTGTTTGATTAATTTTAATAAATTGGAGCTACTATTTGTTCATGCATAAAAAATACCTTTTATTAAATTTATTATTTATAATACCGCTTTTTTTATTTGCTCAAAAATCAGGGGTATATACTGCGATAGGGCATGGAAAAGCAGCCTCTAAAGATGCTGCTCTAGAAGCTGCACAACTTGATGCTGTAAATGTGATGGTATTTACAGTTTTGCATCGGGATTCTTTATACCGAGATCTTTTTATTAGTGAAGCCTTACGAAATGGACGAATTTTAAATCAAGAATTGCAAAAAAGTGCTGCAGGGTTATGGCAAGCCACCATAACCTTAGAAATTGATGAAGGTTTAGCAGATGCACTCTATGTAGGCAGATATGCGACAACGGTAATAAATCTTCTAGACCAGACAGAAACTGAAGTTGCTTCTATTGACCAACTCTTTCTTCATGGTGAGCAAGCTGAATCTGAAGGGAATCTTGGGAGTGCTGAAACCTATTATACACAAGCTCAAACTAAGATTGATACTGTGTTAAGGTTCCTTAATCCAGTAGAAGATGCGTATTATTTTTCTTCCCAAGGAAAACGAAAGGCGCCAGAATTAAAAATACTGATGGCCTCATATAAAGAAAATAGTATCAAAGGCATTGAAAGGGTTCGAAAAGCCCAAAGTCAGCTTAATATGGCTCAAAACATTGCTCAGACGCTCTTATTGTATGAACAAATTGAGAAAGCCTTATTACCAATTGAAACGGTAAGGGATAATTTATTTCAAATATCAATAAGCCCTCGTGGATATACTGAAGAACAATTACGCACTACACAATTACAATGTAAACAACAGCAAAAATCACTTTATTTGCAAAAAATGCAATTTCTTAGGGCTAGTGAAGGATTAGATTTATCGAAGTCTCACAATAGCGAAAGCTATATTAGTAAGCGTAAGGTTTTACTTGAATTACGAATTACAGAACTAGACCGTCAGCTTGTTGCAATTAACAGTAAACTATCCAGAGAACTTTTTTGGCGTTCAAACTCTATATCTGCTTTGCGCTGGGTTGTCAATCATGAACCTGCTCATTATTTTTCTCTGGGGGTCCGACTCCCAATTGGTTTAAAACCAGAGGAACAAGGTCCGGAAATAAATACTATTCCACTAAATGTACAGTTCTATGCAGGGGGACCGCTTCCATTAGAAAGCAATCATGGTTTGTGGCTGTCGACAAAGCTACAAACTGGATCTGAATATGTATATGCCAATCATTTAAAAAATATACAACAAGAAGTGGTATTAGGGTTTTATAAAAGTCGTTTATTCGGACTTGGAATCCGATGGGATTGGAATCGGGAAGAGCAAAAACCTATTGTAGCTCTCGAATCTATCTGGGGAAATCCTGGTAATGAATTCGGACAAAAAAGCATACAGCCACTATGGCTACATACCTTGAGCTGGGAAATCCCACGAGAATCCAATCATATATTGGCCTATTTAAATGGTGGATTAGTAAGTACTTTCCGGCCTAACTCATTTCTTGGATTATCAACAAAAATTGCATCCCGAGTGCGGTATGATTCATCAACAAATACACCTTTTTGGGTTGGTTCTGCAGGTGTTGATTTCTTTTTCAGACTACCCATTTTGCGACCATTCCAATGGAGTATTGGATGGGAAGGCTACATGAGCAGTCTTTTAGATGGTCAATCCATATTACCTATGAATACCGTTTCAAATGATCATACCTTTACATGTGGAATACATTATGTGTTCTAACCTATAATGGTTCCGAAAAATGGCTGATCAGATAGTATTTTCTTTAAGTTGTCTAGATCTTTGCCTGCTGCACAAATAACCTTTAGTCCAATCTTTGCTGCATGTCTGCTGGCGACTGGATCAAAGGGTACATTTTTGCCTGGGATCCAGTCATCGCCAACAATGGAACGAAAATCTGCCCATGAAATAGCATCGATGGGTTTGGCATTAGAATTTTTTCGTGGATCATCAGTATAAACTTTAGCTATATTAGATAGGTTGATTACCTTGTCTGCCTGGAACCGTTCTGCAAGTAGAACTGCATCAAAATCTGTAGAAAATCCTGGTTTCCATCCGGCCGCCACTAATACTCGTCCAACAAAGGGGCCTACCTGAGATGGATCAGTTACTACCTCCTGTGTACATAGTTCACCTAATACTGCTTTGAGTAATTGGGCATTAAGACGGGTCGCCATTATACCAATCCAATCTGCCTGTTCATCTGATCCACTAGGGACTATGGATCTGTAGGCCTGTTGGTATTTTCTGGCAGGGCCACCGCCACCAACGACTAGAATAAACCGTCGTTTTTCATCAGAAGCAAGTTCATCCTTAAGTAATTGAATAAAAGCAGCAATAAAGTCTGTGTCTAAGCTGTCGGGGGCAACAATAGAACCACCCAATGAAATAACTGTCACCATATCTATTCCTAATATACTCCAGTAACGACAATATCGCTCCAGAGAGATGAATAGGACTCTAGGGTCCCTGTTGATTCTTCCCAAATATTTTGTAACGCATAGTCCCGATCTCGTCGAACTATTTTGCCCTTAGGAGCCATAGACGATAAGTTAATTATTCCACGGGAAAAGCTGATTCGTTGACTATCAATATTACCAAAATAATAGGTTGCTGCATCGGAGCGGAAGACAAAACGGTCTGGGAGTGCTCCTGCTCCCATGGCTGGATCGACTGGTATCCATCCAAAGCCATCTATCCAGAATTCAGCCCAATAATGCTTTCTTGTTTCTCGGTCTTTATTTATTAAAATCCCTGCATTTGGAATAACAGGTATCCCAAGAGAACGGCCCATTGCACAAAATAATAGGGTAGCCGTATAAGCATCCATTTCTTGTTTGTTCAAAGCTTCTATAAGATTGAGCGATATCGGTTCTTGTCGGATCCCACCTTGAGCTGTTAGCCATTCATAAAGCCGTTGGGCTTGCAAATAGGGATTTTTTTCTTTTCCAACTATAGCATTTGCCTTTTTCTGAATATCTGGATTATCAGAAGGAATTAAAAAGGAGCTTTGTGTATAGACTGCTTGTATTGGAGATCCGCTTTCTCGTTTTATTGATTGGACCTTAATATTAGTTTCAACTGCATATACCTCAACGAGGTAGTCTGTTCTCAGACTGCTTTCGTTTCCTGTCTGCATATCCTTGAGCTGAAAAAGGGATGACCCAAGATAGTTTTCTACATAAGGTTCTACTGTCCTGCCTAATAATTGAGAAATCCTCTGTTGTGCATTAGTAACGGGAATAGGAAGCCAAAGATAAAGGGTATTTGATGCAGTAGCTTTTTGTATTTTTATATCTACTCCATATGAAATAGCAAAGCTTCGACGATCCTTAAATATCTTTGTGCCTGGCTTATCCACTACATCAAAAAAGAGCGGTAAACTTGACCCCTGAGAAGTTACAACTTGAACTGCGCCACTTATAGCCCCATCTGGTACACGAACTCGAATTTCTCGATCACTCCAATATTCATAGCCTAATTCTGTTTCTGATACTTCTACGGTTTTTTGACTTTGATTCCCATCACTGATATTGATTAATGAATTTTCTAAATTCCAGTTAAAGAGAACTTTAGATTTATCACGTGCAGCCCCAAAGGAACTCCCTAAAATGGTGACTAAAGATCCAATCCGCCCAGAAACTGGGGATAATTCTGAAAGAACAGGACCACTCCCCAAATGAGTATCAGTGATACGCTGAGGCATAACGGATCGATTCGTAAAAAGACTAGGGTTACTCCGTTTGCCGTTTACATATACATACACGAGACCTGAGTCTCCAAAGTCAGGAGTTCTCAATGCTATAAGATTGTCTTTCCATTGAATATATGCAGATGAGGTTGGAATTATACCGCCGATAATGACATAATTTTCACCCCGTTCTTCCCCAAAATGCTGTCCTCGTATGGTTAAAATTTCCCCAAGACTACCGATTCGAGGATCTATAGAATCGATTCTGGGACTTTTAATAAAACAAGCAGTAAAAAGTAACAATATTGAAAAGCAAAATAGTATGCCTTTTTGATGAGCAAGCTTCATTTCTGTGTTGAATCTCCAGATGGCTGATCCTCAGATTTATTATTTTCCTCTGGAGCTGGTATTTTTACATAAGGCTTTAATTCAAGCTGAATTTCGATGCTGCTTTTTCCATCCTTCGTTTTTGGCCCTAGAGGAAAAAAGAAAAGCCGTTCACCGTATTCCAACGGTATGGTTTGCATAGTACTTTGGTATTTTATACCCTTATCGTCCGTATCAATCCATACTTGCCCCTGGGCTACTAAAAACTTTCTTCCATCGTCTCTGATATAAGGCGTAAATTGAGCTAATACCACGACGTTTTGGCCAACAAGTTTAATGGTTACCGGCCGACCGGGAATAGTTATTTTTGAATTTTCTGATGTCCAAGTTTCGGTGTTATTTACTTCGAGAACTCGAGCGATAATATCAAGTACGACAGCCCGTTCCTTTAAACCTGGTAATTCTGTAAGTGGCGCTTCCTGGGAAAAGATAGAAAATGAAACCAGATACATAAAGATTCCCAGGAAGCCAATATCACGGTTTGTTGTCAATGCTGACATAGGGGATTTACCTCCGCCCCTGATAATCGACTGCCCGTATAATTTCCGGTTGTCCTGAAGGTATAAAACTGCTTGTATCAGGCAGTTTGATGATTACAATATCTGCAGCCGAAGCCTGATTTTCCAGATATTGTAAGAGGCCATGCATATCTGATACGGGTACAATTCCTGGAACTTCGGTATTAATTTTTGCAATATTTTGGGTGCCTTTGGTTCCCTGGTGTAAGATGAAGGGTGTTATAAACGAAGCTAGCAAGGCTACAGCAACTAATGCAGCGATGGCTGCAGGCAGAGGTATGATCAGGGGATGTTTCCAAATCCGTTTTGTTTTTACCTGATTGGTTTGTGGCAGCCTATGGGAAAGATGTTTCCAGATGTTTTTTTGGACTACTTCAATCTGCTCAGATGTAAGTTGTTCAGTTTGTAAGAAGCCACTTAAATGAACATAGGCCCGCAAGGTGTGAGTACATTCTGGGCAGGTCTGAATATGGGCTTCCAGCTTTTCCTTCCAGGGTGACGGTAGTTCGCCATCCTTATACAATGATATAAGCTGACGATCAGGACACATAGGTACCATCCTTTCCAATCAGGGCAGCTAACTGTTCACGGGCTCGAAATACCCGCACTTTTACATTTCCCTCACTAATGCCAAGAATACGACCAATCTCTTTATAATTCAATTCTCCATATTCTTTTAATACTAATACGGTACGCATATTTTCAGGCAGTTTTTGTAAAGCCTCCTGCACTTCCAGCTTGGTTTCTCCAGCTATATATTCGGCTTCTCCAGTTTCGATCTTCCGGACATCTTCCCGGAAGGCTCGTTGATAGGCCCTCCGTTCCCGTTCTTTCCGTTTTGCATAATTTAAAGCTGCATTCTTTACTACTCGAATAAGCCAATATTTAGCTTCTTCTAAATTGGGGAACTTCATGTTCCGTTCATAAAGCCGGAAAAAAGCATCCTGACACAGATCCTCCGCCGCATCTTCACTACCTGCAATACGATAAGCAACCCTGAATAAAACGGGGAAGGCGCTATCGTAGAGGCGTCTAAACTCGGCTATGGACATCTGCTCGCCTGTATCAAATAACAACGGTAGCCTCTCATTCGTTACAGTGTAACCAGATCTGGCAGTAGAATACTAGTCTGGCCATAGCGTTTATCTACAAAGGGTCATTTCAAACGCCATGTGGTTCCTTGGGGACTATCTTCGAGCACGATCCCTCGTTCTTTGAGCATATTTCGTATTTCATCAGCCCGTTGGTAGTTTTTTGCCTTTTTTGCCGTAATCCGCTCAGCAATGAGATTTTCAATTTCTTTGACCAATTCGCTGTCCAACTGTTTTTCTGCCCGCGGAGCCTGCACTAGTTCCCGTAAACGAAGCCCCAGAACTGAGTCCATATCAAAGGTTATCCCCAGGGCCTCTTCTGGAACAAGTTCGGTATCACGTAGAAGTCCCCACAATTCAGCCAACGCCCGGGGGGTAGAAAGGTCCTCCTCTATGGCCCGATTAAAGGCCTCGACATAGGCCTGAGCCTTTTCGCTCAAGCTGCTGGTTACGGTTATTGCCTCTGGCAGGGCACTACATTTGCCTGCAAGCAGATACAGGCGGTCCATCAAAGCTTTGCGGGAGTTACGGGCACTATCCAGGGCTTCATAGGAAAACTGCAGTTGGCTCCGATAGTGGCCCCCCAGGAGGAAATAGCGGTAATCCAGAGGGTCATAGCCCATATCCACGAGGCTTTGCAGGGTAAGGAAATTACCGCTCGATTTGGACATTTTGCCCTTGTCCAGCACCAGAAATTCATTGTGAACCCAGTAATTCACCCATTTTTTTCCCGTTGCAGCCTCGCTCTGGGCAATCTCATTGGTATGGTGAATGGGAATATGGTCAATACCACCCGCATGAATATCAAACTGTTCCCCCAGATACTTCATGCTCATGGCAGAGCATTCGATATGCCAGCCCGGGTAACCCCGACCCCAGGGGCTGTCCCAGGTGAGTGCCTGGTTTTCGAACTTACTCTTCGTAAACCAGAGGGCAAAATCATGGGGATTTCGTTTGTTTTCATCCACATCGATGCGGGCTCCTGCCTTCAGATCCTCCAGCTTAAGCCGGGCCAGCTCCCCATAGGTCGGGAATTTGGTTATATCAAAGTATAAATTGCCGCCTGCCTGGTAGGTGTAGCCCCGACTTTCGATCCGCTGAATGAGAGCAATCATATCGCTAATATGCTCAGTGGCTTTGCAAACCACCGTAGGCCGGACAATATTAAGCCGTTCCGTATCTTTAAAAAAAGCCTCAGTATAAAAAGCGGCAATTTCCAGAACCGATTTTCCCCGTTCCTCTGCACTTTTTACCATCTTGTCTTCACCGGTATCACTATCCCCGGAAAGATGACCCACATCGGTTATATTCATGACATGGGTAACCTGATACCCCATACGGCGGAGGGCGCGGACCAGAATATCATGGGTCACATAGGCCCGAAGATTTCCAATATGGGCGTAATTATACACCGTGGGACCGCATCCATAAAAACCAACCTGGCCCTGTTTGAGGGGCTTAAATTCCTGTAATTCCCGTCCCAGGGTGTTAAACAAGTACAGTGGCATGGAACCTCCGCATATTTTTCGGTACAATAGCATCTATGGTAAACCTACGGAAATTAATGGAAAAAATCAATACACAGGAGCCTTTACAGGGCGCACTCCGGTTTGATGAGCCTATGTCGTTACATACCACGTTTAAGGTAGGAGGTCCGGCCGATATCTGGGTACGGCCCGAGGGACCTAGTTTCCCTAGGTACGCGGCCTGCCTGCTGCGCACCGCAAGAACAGAAGGTGTACCGGTTTTTATTTTAGGGGGAGGCGCCAATCTTGTAGTCTCTGACCAGGGAATCCGGGGTATTGTCCTGGATACCACCGGCTGGTCTGGTTGGCAGATTGATGAATCTTCTGTGCTATTGTACGCTGGAACTACCGTGGATAAGGCTGTAGAGGTTTGCGCAGACCATGAACGGGAAGCCCTCGCTTTTCTTGCAGGTATGCCCGGTTCCATCGGTGGTGCCATCTGGATGAATGCCCGCTGTTACAATCTTTCCATTTCAGATGTTCTCATGGAAACCTGGATTCTCAATGAACAGTTCGAGCAAGTATGGGTCCCGTTCCGACCGGAGGATTTTGAATATAAAATTAGCCCCTTTCAGCACCGGCAAGTTTTAATACTGGGGGGCCGTTTTAAAACAAGACCAGGGGATCGGTCGGCCCTTGTGGCAGAAATGCAAAAATACCGGCAGGACCGGGAAACCAAGGGCCATTATACTCTGCCATCCGCTGGGTCCGCCTTTAAGAATAACCATGCCTTTGGGAAACCCACCGGTAAAATAATAGATGAACTGGGGCTTCGGGGCTTAAGTCTGGGTGGGGCAAAGGTAGCTGACTGGCATGGCAATATTATAGTAAATACCGGCACCGCCACAGCTCAGGATATCTATCTATTAACCGAAATACTAAAAAAACGAGTTAAAGAAGCTCTAGGATACGATTTAGAATGTGAAATTCTTTTTGTTGGGGATTGGAGTCAGGATGGTCACATCTCCTGAATGAAATTGCTCTCATTTCGGGAGTTTTTGGCGTTATCCTGAAATCTTCGGTTTCTGTTGCTATACTGTAATTAGGAGGACTGTTGTGCATACATATAAAAGGTTTGCAGTTTTGTTTGTAGTAGTAACTGCCTTAGAAACACTTGCATTTGCAGCCCAGAATCAGGTTGGTATCGTTCAGGAAATCATGGGTACGGTAACGGTTACCCGCAATGGCAAGGTGCTCTCCCAGATAGATCTGGGTGATCCTATTGAAAACTATGATCTTATTAAAACCGGTTCCGATGGTGGCATGGTGATCGGATTAACCTCAGAAACTGGTATGAGAGGTACCCTTATTGTAAAACCAAAATCGGTATTTACCGTTAAAACTCAGGTGGTAAGCGGCAGTCCGAAGACCGAAGCGGATGTGCTTGGTGGATCCATCGGGGTAAAGGTAAAAAAGATATCAGGAGATCCATCACTCAATGTGAAAACAGGGAATACCGTGATGGGTGTACGGGGTACTGAATTTGTGGTTGTTATCTCTGTGAATAATGGTCTTCTGGTTACCTGTAATGAAGGCAAGGTTGCCTGTACCGGAGACGAGGGAGATGAGCTCTATGCAGTTCCCGGCCAGGTTGTTGCAAGAACCGCCGGTGAACGGCTGAAAAATATACCCGTTGCGGTATCTTCATTGGAAGATTTCCAAAACCGTTGGTATACCGAAGAGATCTCTGCCTTTAAATCCTCTGCGGTGAGAGCCTTGGATCAATATGCCCGTGCCTATTTCCGTTATCGGGATGATTTCCGGAAAAAATCCGATGAGCTTGCTCGAGAGCCCATTTTTTTGCAATGGAAAAAGGAATTTCGGGAAGGAATAGCCCCAGCTCCATCTAGGGATATCCAAGTTATGAAGCAGAAGGCTGTGATGGTTAAAAAGCTCATGAATATCCGTCAGGTGCTTTTTTTCTTTGAACGTATTTATTACCGCCTCGATGAAATACAGTCCTATGTGCCAGCTACGGCCCTTAGATCCAAGCTCTATAATGGGCAGAATGTGCAGGATTTTATGCGGCTGGTGGCCAGTGAAAAATCTGAATTCGAACGACGGGCCGCTGAATACCGGTTTGCCCTGCGACTGTATGCTCAACGTAACGATGGAAAAGAACCTGTCTCTATTGGAGATGAGGAAGACTCATTCTTTGATGATACGGATAGTTTCTTTCAGGAATAACCTGTAACCAGGTCTCTAAGAAAAGAGATTTTCCCGGCTCAGTAGGCTTTGTCCGTTGACAAAGCCCTGGGAGGCTTCCTATACTTAAGTATCCACCGGGGGGGACACAGAGCAGGATGGCAAATCAGCTGCAGTTAGCCTTTGTAAACTTCAAGAAGGATTCTTATATAATTGTTGAAGGCAAACAGAATGCCGACCGCTTTTTTATTATCCGCCAGGGTAAAGTCCGAATATCCAAAGAAGTTGAAGTGGTAGAAGAGGAAGGGGGCAATGTCCTGGGTCCCGGTGACTTCTTTGGTGTTGTTGCAACCATGTCCGGCCACAGCCATATAGAAACCGCACAGGCCCTCACCGATGTAACCCTCATTTCGGTACAAAAAGACCAGTATGTACAGCTCATCCAGAACAATACCCCGGTGGCAATGAAGATTATCCTCCAGTTTTCCAAACGGATGCGTTTTCTGGATGAAGCCCTGACCCGTCTCACCTTAAAAAATACCGCTGATAATGACCCATCCCACCTTTTTAAGGTAGCGGAATACTATGCAAAACAAAGCCAGTTTAATCAGGCCTATTTTGCCTATCATCAATACATAAAATATTGCCCTAATGGCCAGAATGTACAGGTGGCCCGGGAACGGATGGTCAAAATAGCCCCCTATGCCAAGGCAGTGTATCTCGATAAAAAGACCGATGAGTTTACCCGGACCTATCCAAAGGACACCATGATCTTTTCTGAGGGACAACCGGGGGATGAACTGTATATCATTCAAAAAGGTTCGGTGAAAATCGTAAAGATTGTAGACAATAACGAGGTACTTCTGGCGGTACTCAAACAGGGGGATATTTTTGGTGAAATGGCCCTACTTGAGTCTAAGCCTCGGTCTGCCAATGCGATTGCCTATGAAGACTGTACCGTTCTGGCAGTTAATAAAGAAAATTTTGAACGCATGGTCGGCACCCAGCCGCAGATTATCAGCCGGCTGACCCAGCTTCTGGCAGAGCGGATTTGGTTCATCTATAAACAGCTGGCTAATACGCTTATCAGCGATCCCCTGGGACGCATGTATGATGCCCTCCTCATTCAGCTGGAAAAAAACAGGATTCCCCTGGGCAACGCACCTCACACCTTTGATTTTGGACCAAAGGAACTCATCAATATGGTAGGGCTTCCTACTGCTGAAGGGAATATGGTAATACGGAAATTGCTCGAAAATCCGAAAATCCGCGTAGTGGATAATAAAATTGCCCTTACCGATGTGTCTGAAGTGGTCAAACAAACCGAATATTACCGGAAAATGCAAAAAATTGAGCGGGCCCGTCGGGAAGCCGCAAGCCGTATTGGGCTGTAATAGTATTATACGAAGATCATGCAACCTGTAAAGACGTTACGCTTTCTGCCGATATATAGGGTAGGGTGGTTCCGTGATAGGGGCTGCCCTCTTGTGTATATGGGGGGAGAGGTGCATTATAGAAGAGCCGACCATAAGAGTATTCGCTTTCAAAGGCTCATCTCACGGGATCTTGTTATATATAAAATGCTATTACTACTTAGTTGCTTGATATTTGCAGGTAATTCAGCATTGCTTGCTCAGAGTGTTGCCATACCCACTGAGCCTGCACCCTCTGCGACTTCTGTAACCACAACAAATCAAGATTCATCAACTTCGGGGATACTAGCCGAACTGCCAAAAAGATATCGGGCCTTTTCTCTCGGAATGGGACTTGAGGATCTGAAAAAAGCCCTTGCTGCGGATGACCTCTTTACCTTTCGAGGTGACCGGGATGTATCTCTTTTGCCGCTCAGTGAACAGACCCTCGTCGAGACTACAGGTCTTTCATTTATCAAACGGGCTTTTTTCCAGCTCAAAGGCGGCAAGGTCTTTATTATGGCCTTTACTCTGAATACGGATAAAATCGACCATTATTCAGTTTTCACCACCCTGGTCCAAAAATATGGGGAACCTAAGGAATTAAATCCCCGGGAGGCTGTCTGGCTGTCAGACACGGTCCGGCTTTCTCTTGAACGGCCTTTAACGGTAAAATATATAGATCTCCAGGTCTTTAACACCATAGTCGAGGCTTCTGCGGTCAAAGAATCCAAGGAAGCGGTTCTACGAAAGGAATTCCTGAATGATTTTTAATTCCAGATTGATGAATCCCCTCTGTTTTGGAGTGCTTGTGGCGAGCCTTATCTCATGCAGTCCTTCATACATGAATGCTCAGTCAAAACTGCCGGTGCGAACCATAACGCTGGTGAAACAGGATGGTACACAGATTCCAGTGCAGGTGGAAGTAGCGGATACAGATCAGAGCCGTACCCAGGGGCTCATGAACCGAAAAATCGTACCCGAAGGAACCGGCATGCTGTTTATTTTTGATAGGGACCAGATACTTACCTTCTGGATGAAAAATACCTTCGTACCCCTTTCAATCGCGTATATCAGTTCAGAGGGCAGGATTATTGATATTTTTGATATGGAACCGGAAAGTCTGAAACCTGTTGTTTCAACACGATCTGTCCGGTATGCCCTTGAGGTTCCCCAGGGCTTCTTTACAACTGTGGGCATTAAAGAAGGGGATCTCCTTACTGGATTACCCCGATAGGTACTAATCAAAGCTTACGGAGAAAGCCTAATGGGCCTTTTCAAAGCGGGGAGTAGTCGCATTTTTACTAGGCTTCCAGTTGGGAGAGCATCTGTAAAGCCAGGGGATCTTCCTCATCATATTCTAAAACAGTTTTGAAAAATCCCGCTGCTTCATCGAGTTTGCCCTGTTTCATTGCGAGGATCCCCAGGTTAGAGATGACTTTTATGTTTTCCGGTTCCATTTGAAGGGCCCGTTCCAGTTCCTTTCTTGCCTCAGCCAGGTTTCCCTGTTCAATAAGACAAAGGGCGAGTTCGTTGCGGGTATCACAGTTATCACCCCCCAGTTCAAGGGTTTTACGGAAGGCCAGAACCGCATCATCCCATCGTTCGAGACGCCGCAGTCCCCAGCCGAGGAGAAACCATCCGTTCCATACCTCAGGGTGGCGGGTTAAAAATTGGTGGATTTTTTCAATGCCCTTGGTTTCTTCACCCAATCTGATAAAATCATAAGCCTCTTTAAAAATTTGATCATCCAAGCTCCGTTCGGTGATTTCTTTGATAATACCCTGGGCTTTTTCTTTTTTCTTGGGGCTATCTGCTACAGGAAGATAACGAGAAAAACAATCCCGGGCTTTTTCATAATTACGTTGTTTTAGGTAGAAAAAGCCTGCATTAAAGAGGGCATTCGGTAAAGGTGATGTTTGGTTTATAAGGCGGATATATAATTCATGGGCCCGTTCCCATTCCTCTGTGGCCTCTTCCTCGCGGCCCGACTCCTCCAGAGTGTTTGCATGTTCTTCATAAACCAGAGCCTGGTTCAGGGTTACCTCTGCCGAGTCTGGGTAGAGGGCTGCTAAAGCCTTAAGGATTTCCATAGCCAAATCAAAATCCCGATTGCGGGCTTTTAAAATGGCAGCCTCAGAAAATTCTTTTAATATATCTGGTTTAACCGCCAGAACAAAACGACGGTAATAATCCGCATCTTCCTGATCCGGATCCCGTTCGATAACCTTTATCATACCAGAAAGAATCATTTCCCAGGAAAGCTGTTCCAGATTCAATGATTCCTGGTCTGGGGGAATTTCTACAGGAATAGGTATGGATGGGTCGACACTAAAATCTCCCGCAGAGACCTCTTCTATGCGGCCGCGGATAGATTCGGGGACTGACAGGAATACAATCCTATCTGAGTTATTTATTTGTTTCATGCTTCTCCGGTTCTTTTGTGTCTTGATTTCCTTGAGGTTTCTGTGCCGTTTCCTCAGCGGTTTCCGTACGAGGTTCGGTACGTATCTGGCTTAAATAGTCATTTATTCGCATTTTATAATTCATGGGAACCTGGTTTTCGTTAAAATGAATCGCTACCGCAACCAGTTCTTTCCTGCCTTCCACATCTTCTATGCGAACGACCTTACCACCGATTATATGAGATTCCCGAGGGTCTTCAAAATCCAGTCGTAGGGTTACTTCCTTATCAGCAATAAATTTTGCTACCCCAACCATGATAGTTTTTGCTCCGGAAAAAGAAATGTCCCTGAGTATACAGCGGCGGGGAACGCCTTGTAGGTAGAGTACCGTTTCCTTCGCGGCTAATCGTAATTTTCGTATCGATTCTGGGGTAATTAAGATCCTTTCATCCCGCCGTTTCGATGAATTAATATTCGCATCGAGAAGGCGTCCCATAATTTCGATAAGATCATCCGGTGGTCGCTGGGTGAATTGTAGGGTCATCATAGAAATATCTTGAGATCCCTGATAAGGAGCAGAACCAACGACACGGCAGGAAACAAAGAAAAACATGGGATCGGTTTTATCGGAAATTTTAAAACTATACCGAAGATTAACGAGATTATTGGCTTGCTGTAATTTGCCATAAAGCCCTGATTTTGTATTTATGATTACTTTTGCTTCTTCAAAAGAAGTAGAATAAATCACACAGGGCCACGCCTCTCCCAGGCACTTTAAATATACCTGCTGAGTTACCAGTCCTGTTGCAGTGATAATTTCCTTGGTAAAGGTAACTGAAATGGTGCGATATCGTTCGTAATATTTTGTGATCTGCTGGCTTGTTAAAACACCCATGGGTTTTTTTACTATAATTGAGGAAGGCCTCTTTCGTCAATGCAAAGAAGCCTTAAAAAATTACCATAACCCATAGCTATACATCCGTTCACCGGTTTCCCTCATGTCGTAGGTAAAACGGCGGAAGGTCCATTGTTTGAGGACAGTATCATAGAGGGCGAAACGAGCAACCGCTTTATCAAGTGAATCAGATGCATGGGCATCCTGGGCATCCCGTGGAAAACCTACACTGCCTGGATTGAACAGAAATCTGTTATTGACCACCGAGGCATCTACCCTTTTGTTTCCATCTCCATATAATACCTGAATTGTGGTTTTAGCGAAATTCCTTTTTAATATAAAAGCAGAAGGCAAATGGCTATGGCCAAAAAAACAATGGGTAAAAGAAACATCTCGAAAGGCATCCAGGGCATCTGTTTCTGACATGATATATTCCCACACCGGATTCCGGGGACTTCCATGAGAAAGTACTATTCCCTTATAGGTAACTATTGAGGGTAGTGTCGCTAGAAAGGTTTTGCTTTCAAGGGAAATATGATCCCAGGTCCACTCCATAGCCTTTCGAGCATGATGAGAAAAGTCAGATATATCTATTTTGCCACAGGCTGCAAGGTCATGGTTGCCTGCTAAGATGATCTTACAGGTTTCTCTAGCCAGCCTTACACATTCATCTGGGTCTGGTCCATAACCAACCAAATCACCAAGACACCAGAATTCATCAACTTCCATCGTTGCTCTATTTAGCAGTGCCTTAAAAGCAGCAAGATTTGCATGTATATCGGAAATTACAGCTACTCGCATTATAGTATAGTTTTAAACTATAATTAGCATAGAGGAAAGGGTATAATCTTCTTGTTTTGGGATGAGTGGGAAAAATAATTCTCTATGACAAGGATTTCTAACGAGGCCTTGATGAGGAACTGAAATGAAAATAAGTAAAACACAAGACTTTTTAGGCTCCATATCTGAACGTTTCACTGATGTATGGCAGTTACTGTCTGAAACAACTCAATTTCTTAGTAAAACAAAGGAATTTGCCCACTATGAAAACCAGCTACGAGAGTGGAGAGCTCAACTACAATCTAAACGACTTGATAGTGAAACTCACCTTCGTATTAGATCGGAACTTGTTAATTTACGAAAACATTTAAGACTAATGGGATATGACTTAAGCCTAGCAAAACAAATTCTTAGATTTGAAGGGTTTCGGAATGATGCCTGTATTCGTGAGGGCTTTCGTAGACTTGTAGTAGTGTTTACTGACAAGGATGTATACTGGTTAAGCGGAGATGATAATCATATCAATCTGGCAGAATACCTTGAGCGGAGGCTTGAATCCGCGTTATCTTCTGGAGAAATTGAACGAATACATGATCGGCATTATCTTTGGTATAAACGTCAGGGGAACAACCTTATTCTTTCTGGATCTGATACGGAATCAAAGGAAGATTTTGCACGGCTGGAAGCTATTGGAAATGCTAACCCCTTATTATTGTTGAGTAAGCTTAAGGGGCTGAAATAGTGGTTCCCAGTATGTTTCACGAATCAGTTTGACTAGTTATCTATAACATACACAGCCCCTGCCGTGCTACCGGATGTTGGGTAGTTGGAGAAGTATAGTCCTGTTTTCCAAGAAGTAGCTTCGGCAGTGGCTATACCAAAAGCAGACTGATAAAGCCGCTTTAGTAGTCCTTCCAGCTTCCTGCCATATTCTCGATCGCTGGCCCATCTGCCTGCAAGATCGTGTATGCTCGGCGCACTACCTCGTCTAACATATTTAAAACGAGGATCTACCAGACTTTGATGAAGTGCTTCGGTGGAGGCATAGGCTTTGAGGTGCTGTATATGTGCCCGTACTCCCATTTGGGCTGTGGGAAACCGTTCTCCCGGTTTACCTGGCCCGATTGAGCCTAAGCCGCAATAGTTATGCATGTCAGGAGTAACCAATCCGCCGAATCGGAGAAAACTAGTCTCAAGACACATCTGAACAAAGGCAATATCAGAATTCACCGACTCAAGAGCAGCTTCTTTATGGTAAAGGTTTGCCATCAACAGAGCTTCCTGATCTGATATTTTAGGATTATTTTGATGTAAAAAACGGGCTAAATCTTTTGGGGGTACCTTGCCGGTACTCATAATTTTCTGTGGAATAGATGGCAGTACCGGTGGACGTTCTTGAGGCTGTTCAGGGCTCATTCCGGCTGATACGGTCGAAATGCTGGTACAAGACCCTAATATAAAGCTTATACTGACTAAGAGTACCAGATATTTCAAAATATATTTCATGGTATATCTATCGGCAATTTGAAGTACCTTTTAAAGCATGATGAATTACGCAATTGTACTACTGGTATGGATGGACAATGTTGTTATGAAGAGCATACCAAAAACTTGGTATATAGCCCTCTGGAATTACCTAAGGCTGAACGACCTCGGGAACGTCTAGCAGCGGCCGGCCCTCAGTCCTTATCGGATCGGGATTTGCTTGCCATATTACTTGGTGCAGGCATCCGTGGAAAAAGTGTATACCAGGTGGCTGAAGACCTTCTTGATCGTTTGGATCTATCAAAGGGTCTACCTGCGTTAGAAAAGCTTTCTGAAATTTATGGCCTTGGTTTTTCAAAAGCCTGCTTAGTACTGGCTATGCTTGAATTTAGCCGCCGTTATTGGGGCCCAGTAGGTACAAGAATACGAGAACCCGCAGATGCCTATCAACTGCTCAGACACTATGCGGACCGGAAACAAGAACATTTTATTTGTATATCCCTTAATGGTGCCCATGAAGTGCTTGCTAGCCGTATTATTACAATCGGACTTGTCAATAGGACCCTTATTCATCCCAGAGAGGTTTTTTCTGATCCTCTTATAGACCGGGCTTGTGCAGTTATAGTCGCCCATAATCACCCCTCTGGCCAGGTAAATCCCTCATTAGAGGACGAGGAAATAACCCGTCGCTTAAAGGCTACAGCAGATCTGGTAGGTATTACCCTGCTTGATCATATCATTTTTTCAGAAGATGGATATTACAGTTTCTCACGGGAACAAAATAGTATTTTTTTATCATAATTATTATTGATTTGCAATTTTACTTTAAATGATTATATTTTGATTAGGTTTGACGGTGTACATAAGAAGTTAGACCTATAGAAGTCATGAGATTTCTATAGATTATGTTTTGAAAGTGAGGTGTCGTATATGATCAGTAAAGGAATGGTACAAACTATCAACAAACAGATCAACAACGAAATGTATTCGGCATATCTGTATATGGCCATGTCAGCCGATTGTTCAAGTAAAGGGTTGAATGGCTTTGCTAAATGGTTCATGGTTCAATACCATGAAGAAATGTTCCATGCCATGAAAATGTATAACTACCTGCTAGATCAGGGAGAGGCAGTACACCTGCAGGAGATTAAGGAACCACCAAAAACTTTTACATCGGTCAAAGAAATGTTTGAAAAGACCTTGGAACATGAAAAATTTGTCACCAAATCTATTCATGAGATAGCTAACCTAGCCCAGAAAGAGCAGGATCATGCCACATATACCTTTATTCAGTGGTATGTCACTGAACAGATAGAAGAAGAAAAGAACGATATGGAAATTCTTCAGCGGCTTACACTCGCCGGTGAATCCGGGCCAGGTCTTTTCATGCTCGATAGCGCTTTGGGTGCTCGGGCCCTCACGGTGCAGACTGACTTTTCAGTAGGTGTTCCCATTTCAGCGAATGGCTAGCGCATGGGATACCGAATTACATTGTGCTTCGTATAGTAACATTGAATCTATGATCAGGTTGTTGCAATACCGTATACCATGCAATAACCTGATTTTTCATGCCTGTTCTGTTTTAAGTTATTTTTTTCAGTTATAATGAACATTATGAGAGAGCCCGTATCACTCCTAGGCCTATGGATGCTCTTGTTCATAGCAATAGAGCCCAGTTTTACCAAGGAAGTGAGCTCCTATGATTCTTATCTGGAATCAGACGGAACAGGAATAACTATAAACAGTATCCCAGCAAAAGCGAAGGTTTATATTGATGGAATTCAACGGGGTATTACACCGCTTTCATTATCAAACTTGGCACCGGGTAAATACCAAGTTACCTTAGTTAAGGAAGGATATGAGAAGCGGACTATTTTTGTAACTTTATTAGAAGGGAAGCATCTGGACTTGACGCTGGAAATGTTTCAGGCGATGGGTCAGCTGATCATCAACCTTGAACGGGTATCCACTGCTCCTAGTCCTGAGAAACTACCACTAAGAGCAGAGCTCTATGTAGATAACATAAAGTCAGATACTACCTTCCTGTCCTTAGTAGCTGGTTGGCATAAAATAAGGATAGAAGCCTTTGGGTGGGATTCAGTAGAAAAAACTGTGCTGGTGCTTCAAGATTTTACCCAGGTACTAACTGTTTCCTTAGAACCAGCACAATTTAAAATTAGTGATTTTCGATCCGAACGAATACGACTTAATCCCCATAACCCAGGCCTGTTGGGATCTGCCGGTATTGCATTTCAGGTAAACGCCACTGGTACAGGCTCAATCATTATCTATGATACCATAAACACCCCTGTATATGAATATCATTTTAAACCCTTTACCGAATATACCCAACGCATGAATTGGATGGGAACCGATAAGCAGGGCAATAAGCTGCCTGATGGGCTTTATAGAGTTGTACTTACAGCAACTTCAATTCCCTATGACATGAGTGATCCCATTCAATATGAGGAAGAACTATTTATACATATTGATTCTTCACTGGTTATTCGGCCTTGGAGCATTGGTAGCGGTGGGGCTGGGCTTGTATATCTTTCCATTCCAGAAACCATAGCCCCATTGTCTTTTCAGACCGATACTCGTCTTGCCTTTGGTTTTCCCTTTGGTGTAGATAACGCTTTTTCCTCGGTTCCGTTTTCGTTGGGACTACGGTTTTCTCCCATAGACACCTGGGAAATATCCTTTTCCGGTGAATTTGATGCTCACAGGGATTCTTCTGCCAATCAAGGTAGTCTAAATTTACGTAAAAAATTGTTTGCTGCAAATAATAGTATCCCCTTAGCTTTGGGAGCAGATTTTTCATGGACATTATCGGAGGTTTCAACTCATGATGACCCTTATATGGTTAGTTGGTCTGGGGCTCAGGGTGGTCCACGATTTGGTTTATCTTTTCTGATCCCCTTGGGATCCTATTTTAGTGTAGGTATGAGCCCAGGTCTTGTATGGTCCATGGATATGTTCACCTATCATACATCTCCTATTCCAAATTATGAATTAGAGATGGGTATTTTGGGTATCGGTGAAACTATAACCGGTGGTGTTTCAGCAAAGATGCTCTGGCAAAATGTACAAGATACTCAGCTCAGTTGGAACAAATTGCTTATTATGACTGCGACCGAATTACATTGGTTCCCAAAACCTTCGGTTCTGGTATTTCATCTTTCAGGAGGATTGTGGCTTTTCCAAGAAAAATTAGGTGGTTTTGGCAGTATTGGTTTCGGACTTATTCATTAAGATAATAGAGGAGACAGGGCTATGTATGAACGGATGAAACAGGATCTGGAACAGCGGTTGCATGAACTGGAAACCCAGGGTTTATACAAGATCGAGCGGGTACTGCAGGGGGCCCAGGGGCCGGAAATCAGTGTCCGTCTTTCCAATGGAAAAACTATTTCAGCATTGAACTTTTGTGCCAACAATTACCTGGGTCTTGCAAACCGGCCTGAACTCATTGCAGCTGCTACCAAAGCAATGCAGGAGTGGGGCTATGGTCTTTCATCGGTCCGTTTTATCTGCGGCACCCAGGAACAGCACCGGCTTCTGGAACAGGAACTTTCTGCCTTTCTCGGGACCGAGGACACTATTCTGTTCTCTTCCTGCTTTGATGCAAACGGAGGTGTTTTTGAGGCTCTCTTGGATGCAGACTCAGCGATTCTGACCGATGCCTTAAACCATGCATCGATCATCGATGGGGTGCGGCTTTGCAAGGCCCGCCGGCTTATCTATAACCATATGGATATGGCCGATTTAGAGCAGAAATTGCGGGAAGCGGCCGATGCCAAGTACCGGATGATTGTAACCGACGGGGTCTTCTCCATGGACGGCGATATCGCAGATTTAAAATCCATCTGCGATCTGGCGGACCAGTACGATGCCCTAGTATTGGTGGATGACAGCCATGCGACCGGTTTTATCGGTCCCCATGGCCGGGGTACCGCCGAACATTGGAATATACAGGACCGGGTGGATCTTATTACGACTACCTTTGGGAAGGCTCTGGGCGGAGCCTCGGGGGGCTGTGTTTCGGGCCGCCGGGAACTGATTCAGTGGCTCAGGCAGAAGGCTCGGCCCTATCTCTTCAGTAATACCCTCGCACCAGCCATTGTGGGCGCTACCCGGGAAGCCCTGAGAATTGCCGCCGAAGCCCAGGATTTGAGAAACCAGCTTGCACGAAACACTATGCGATTCCGGCGGGCCATGGAAGCCGCAGGATTCACGATCCGGCAGGGACATCATCCCATTGTACCCATCATGCTGGGGGATGAAAAACTGGCGGTTCAGATGGCCAAGGCCTTGCTTGATGAGGGTATTTATGTTATTGCTTTCAGTTATCCTGTAGTGCCCCGGGGGCTTGCACGGATCCGTGTTCAGCTGTCTGCGGTCCACACTGATGAAATGGTAGATCGCTGTGTTGCGGCTTTCATCAAGGTTGGTAAGGCTTTGGGCGCCCTGAAAACTTAAGGGTGGGAGATTTGTAGATTAAGTTTCGATATTATGTGCGCCATTATGTGCGCTTTGTTGGAGTTCTATGCCCCGTCCAATAATTGACCGTCGTATTCGGACCGTACCTTCTGTTACCCTCTTTCAACCCGCCGGTTTCTGCCATCAGCATGAACCTGCTGATGTGGTGCTATCCCTAGATGAGTTCGAAGCCTTGAGACTTGCTGACTATGAAGGTCTTTACCAGGAAGCTGCGGCCCTTCAAATGGGCATTTCCCGGCAAACCTTTGGCCGTATCATAGAAAGTGGCCGGAAAAAAGTCGCCGATGCTCTGGTTAATGGGAAGGTTCTTCGGGTAGAAGGTGGAAATACGGTACTGCAAAATCGAGATGAGTCGGTCTTACACATTGCAGTTCCTACTGATAAAGAAGGAAACATTGTTCTCCATTTTGCACATAGTGAATTATTTATTATTTTTACGATAGAGCAGGGAAGTATTATTGCAGAAGAACAATTGCCTTTTTTGGGGCATTGGAACTGCAAAAGTGGTATAGCAAGTGAAATGGCCAGAAAAAACGTACGGCTCCTGCTTGTCCAGAATATCGGGGAAGGGGCGGTACGGCACATGGCTTCCTTTGGTATACGGGTTGTACGAGGAGTCAGCGGCCACGCAAGAACGACCCTGGAGCGATTTTTACAGGAAAACGCCCTCGTTTCTCTTCTTGAGAGGCCTTTTCCAAGGCCTCTTTAAATGTAGCGACCTTGTTACTACAGCCCCAAGCTCATTTTGCAAGGACCTGTTCCCGGTCTGCCAAAGTAACCGTGAGCGTCAGGGGCTTTCCGTTTCTATTAATTTCTACGGCTATCTTATCTCCCGGTTTGTTATCCTCCAGAGCTGAATAGAGATCTGCAAGGCGGCTTATTTTGATCCCATCTACCATAGTAATGATATCGCCTCCTAAATAGATGACGCTGTTTCCGTATCGTACCGGTTCACTACCCTGCCGGATACCTGCCCGTTCTGCAAAGCCGCCCTTTTTTGTCTGGGATACCAGGAGTCCCGAAGTGACAGGCAATTTTGCATAATTCACCAGGGCAGGGAAGAGCTGTACCACCGTTGCATCAATCCAGCCCCGGCGGACCTTGCCATACTGAATAAGCTCTGCGACAACCCGCTTTGCAGTATTCACTGGTACTGCAAACCCAATACCTACTGACCCACCTGAAGGAGAATAGATCATAGTATTAATACCAATCATCCGGCCCATGGCGTCTAAAAGAGGTCCACCAGAATTTCCCGGGTTAATAGAAGCATCGGTCTGAATCATGTCCCGGATAATGGTGTTGCTTGAGCTTTGGATAGGGCGTCCAAGACCGGATACAATACCTACGGTCAGTGTTCGTTCCAATGCAAAGGGGTTCCCAATAGCCAGCACCTTCTGTCCTACCTTAAGGTTCCCTGAATCGCCAAAGGGGATTGTTTTCAGTTGAACCCCCTTGGGCGGATCAAACTTTAAAACCGCCAGATCGTTTTCAGGATCCGTGCCGATGACTTTACCTTCGAATTGACTCCCATCCGCCAGGTTGATGAAAATCTTGTAGGCATTTTCAATGACATGGTTATTGGTAAGTACATATCCCCGGGTGTCGATGATAGATCCTGAACCTGAGCCGCCATCTTGAGGAACCGGCTCCAGGAACCAGTTTATAGCTACCGTTTCGGTGGTAATGTTGACCACCGCCTCATTGAGTCGTTCATAGACATCGATATTTTCAAGCTCATCCTGAGTATATGGAGTGATTTCTGCTACTGGAAGAGCCTTTTTTGTCTCTACTGATTGCTGAAGCTGTACAGAAGGAAAGACAACCTCGTTTGCGTTAGTGGTATATGTATTATTGCCTGTCCCTTTCGATTCTGTAGTAGTTGAACCATTCATATATGGAACTTTTATAAAACCTAATCCAATGGCAAAAAGGGCTACCAAAAGCCCAGTTAAGAGGGAATAAAAAATAAGCTGTCCCCGGCTGTAAAGCTTCATAGTGTACCTCCAAAATTATTTTTGCCTTCCTTTACTAATCTCTGTAAATATACTGCTTTTTGTGGTACCTTTACCAGTATGAACAAACGAGTACATTTCTTTGGTTCACTTTTTATTCTCAGTACCCTGTTTGGTTTTCTTATCGGCTGTCAGGCTGGCAGTAAAGAATCTATCACAGATAACAACAAGCGGGATTTTGCTGAACTCATCACTACTGATACACAAGCTTCGACTCAGGAATCATCGGAACCGCCCAGTTCCATACAACCTGTGCTGGTTTTCCTACAAGGTTCGGTAAATATACAACGCCAGGGGCAGGCTATCAATGCTACGGAAGGTTTGACCTTGGAAGCGGGAGATATCATCAGTACCGGAATCGATGGATCCGCAGAGATTGCGTATGGTTCATTGGGAACTTTACGTCTTCTTCCCCGGACTATCGTGAGTCTGACTGTGATTATATCCCGTGCCTTAAATCAGTCGGACCGGGATTCAGCGGATATCACGCTGATTGGGGGAACCTTAGCCGCCAAGGTAAAAAAATTATCATCAAAGGATGAATTCCTTGTGCTGACCCCCAACTGTGCAGCGGGTGTTCGGGGTACCCAGTTTATTGTAAGCTATGAAGAACCACTCCATAAAAACGGAACGATTACGAGGACCGAACGGACTCTTGTGGCGGTCCGTGAAGGCTCTGTAGCGGTGCTCCCTAAAGGAAAACTTCTTACCAGTTTGATTGATGGCCGCCAATCCAGTCCTTTAGCTGGAGCTGTGGTTACGACCGCCCTAGCGCTAGCTCCTAAAGCTGGTCCAGGTCAGGAGGTCTCCATAGGTGGGCAAGAAACCGCTTCAGGTATTGCCCAGGACGAAACACTCATCCATCAAGCCGAAAGTGTATATGGAACTCTTGTGGGACAGGCTGAGAATCTTCAGGCTCGAGGAACCGATTTCGATACAATCTCTGACCCGATACCGATACTCGCAGCATCTGGATCGGACACCTCAAAGGCATTCACAGAGCTCTCCCGGATTATGCCTGCGTTGCTTCAATCGGAGTATTCACGACAACTTCTTGAGGTGTTGGATCGCATGAGAGACCCCGGTTCTGACAAAGCTCCATTGCCAGCTAGTCTTCCGGAGCGTTATTTTTCTTTAAAAACAAAAGATGAATCTGACAAAACTACAGCTTCCAAGAAACTAACCTATCCAGGACTTGTTTATTCTCATTCCCTCTCTTCTGCGGCATTTACTGGTATGATAAGCCGTTCGGGGAATACCCTACTCATCTTTGATGCCCTGGGGAACCTTTATGCATTGAATCCTGAGGGCAAGCAACTATGGACCCACTCCGCGCTGGTTGCCTTCACTGCTCTTGATACTACCGTTGCATTACTTGAATCCCAGGCACTGCGTTTGTATGATGCAGTGACAAAGTCAGAACGAGGCCTGTACCCATTCGATTCGTGGCAAGCCTTGCCCCAGGCGAAGCCTGTACCGATTCCCAACGGTATAGCCCTGGCGACACCTCGGGGAGTCACCATACTCAGACAGGAGAATGCTGAACTGCTCGCGGAAATTCCTGTACTTGGAGGCCTAATCTCTCCATTGGTGCTTGCCGATTCGCACCTCATAGCAGTGAGCGGTCAGGGCAAGCTTGTGTTTATCGATATTAAGAATAACCGGATCAGTGAAGAGCTTGAACTAAACTTTAAAGATGATGTACTGACGCCTCGTTTTAAGGATGGAAAGGTATTTATCGCTACCAAGAACGGACGCCTTGTGGCAGTAGATGTTACAACACATCAAACAATCTGGGATGTGGATCTAGGACAGGGAATTCGCGTTGAACCGGAGGTAGACGGAGAACGGATCTATCTCTGGGTACAAAATAAATCCCTTGTGATAGTATCAATACAAAACGGGACTCCTTTTGGAAAACCAATACCAGATGTAGAATCGCCGCCACTTCTTGCTAAGGGCCGGCTGTATTGGGGCGGGAGCGGGCCAAGCCTCGTTGTGGCCGATTCTGCAACTGGGACTATTCTGAAACGCAGTCCCCTTCCTGATAAGGTAAGTGCTCGCCCGCTCTTAGTGGACGGAATCCTCTACCTAGGAACCAGTACCGGAAAGTTTATTCGGCTTGATATTGAAAAACTGTAGACAGATCTAAAAAAGGCTGTCCGGATTCGGACAGCCCCATATTAGAAAGACATCAGAGCCTTAGCGTTTAACCGCAGTCAGGCCCCCAGCAATTTTGAGAATGTTTTTCTCAAAGGTTACCTGCAGTTCGCCGTTCCAATTGTACATGGCATCGTCTACACCATTGTCATCGGTAATGATCCCTGTTTTTGTTGCAACACCGGCTTTAATTTCCTTGCCGCCGGGAATATTAGCATCCCAAACTTTAGCCCAGTTAATCTTAGCTGCAGAACCATCGGTAGAGAAGTCCGTGTGAATTGCCTGGGGGTTGGTTCCCTGGATAAGCCCCACAGGACGGCGAACGAAATCACCCTTGGGGAAGGTGAACTTGCCGTTCTTATCGGTAACAAGTTTATATGCAGTGCCCCGGTGTACATACTGAATGGTGATGACCCCATTAGCCGCTTTGCTTACAGTCAGATTGTCGAGAATCCGCTGATCCTTTGGGGCAACTGCAAACAGGAAAAGTCCTCGAAGCCCAGTGGGAAGGACTGCCTTGCCTTTCACATCATAGAGGTAGGGCATGAAAATGTGAGTAGAACCCAGTTTGGAAGCCCCAGTGGTGGCATCCAGGGTGTCCTTTTCTGCAGCCATGTACCGGATGGGGCCAGTAAAGGAAAAATAGTTAGCTGGATCATCGGCAGCGACATTTACCTGATAGTCGATCTTGAGGTCCTGGGCACAGATCAGACTCCCTAGGACGAAGAGCAGGCTCGATGCAATCAATAATTTTCGACTCATATATTCCTCCTAAATGCTAAAATGAATCAGATACATGAGTATTTTAGTATGAAAAACTTCATAATGCAAGTAATATTAATAATTATTTATTCTTTGCCCAATAACTGCAGAAGGTGTCCAGGGTTCGCATGGCAGAACGGATATCCTGGTACACCGGAAGCCCCCCCTCTTCCAGCACCCGAACCAGTCCCTGGTATCGGGATCCGGCGTTAACTGAAAGCACCAGGGGCTTTTTATGTTTTGCGGCCACCTGTACCAGAAGCGGGCCCAGAGCGTCGGGATCCCTGCACAGATCTTCGGTGGTTTTTAAGGTTTCCACATGGGGAACGATGGCGACGAAAGCACAGTCTACCTGGGGGTCTCCCAGAATGGTATCCACAATGTTTGCAAAGAGCCGATCGCCGGTCATGGGTGTCACATCCAGAAATGAGGCTCCCACATTTAAAAGACCATGCTCGTTGAGCCTTTCCAGGGCCTGGTTTGTTTCAGTGGTGTACACTGCACTTTTCAGGTTTCCAAGCAGGTCTGCCCCCATGGTGGCATCGAGCCCTGCATTGACCACACCACCGACCCAGAGCCCTTTTGGTCGCCACCGGTCCAGCATCGAAAAGGCTTTTACGGCGTTGTAGAAGTCTGGCAGTTCATCAATCAGCATAATCCCAGCCTGGGAACAGGCGGCCTGGAAGACTTCATAATCTCCGGACATGCTCGCCGTGTGACTTGCCGCGGCCTTGGCCCCGGCCTCAGTTCTGCCAGCCTTGTACACAATGAGGGGCTTGGTGCTTTCCCGGGCAACTTCAAAGAAGGCCCTGCCTTCTCCGGGGCCAAGGCCTTCCAGGTACATGGCCATTACCGCAATGGATGGCTCCTCATTAAAGTAGCTCACCAGATCGGGGACATTGACATCAACCTTATTTCCGAAGGAGACGATGGTCCGGTAGATGGGCCAATAGGGGGCCCGCTCGACTGCGGTAATGCCCATGGCTCCGGACTGGGTAAAGAGGGCCACATTGGAATGTTCGGTCCAGCGGATCGGCAGTCGGTCATCACCTAAAAAGAGGGTGTTTACTCCTTTTCGTTTCTGGTCTGGGGCAAAGAATACTCCCATGCAGTTGGGCCCGATGATTCTGAGTCCCCTCTGGCTGTGCTGGGCGACGATGGCCGCAAAGTCGCTGAAGCGGATATCTGTAGGGATCCCTGAAATAAGAATAACCGCCGAGCCGTCAGGAACGGTCTCGAGGAATTCCACCGTTCGAGCTGCGGGGGCGGCAAAGACATAGAGGGAACACTTTACGGGGATATCCTGAATAGCGGGGTAGAGGGGATAGGTTTTACCGGCGATTTCGGTACTGCCGCCCTTGGGGTTCAGGCAATAAATGTCGTCCCGGCCAAGTTCGGTTAAGAGGCCTACGATAATCCGGGCCATGTTGTATTTGGATGCGTCAGAAGAGACTCCGGCTACTGCAATGCCCTGGGGCTCAAAAAAGGCTGTAAGGGAACTGGGGTCTTTACAGGTGCTACAGATGTCCCGTTCTTCTGCTGGTATAAATTGGGCAAACCCGTCGACGGCAACAAAGGGATGACCCGCGGTTTTAGCAAAGACAAAGGGATTTACATCCATCTGAAGGAGATGATAGGCCGGTTTGGGATCCCGGCTAAAGGAATACTCATAGGCAAGTTGGGATATAGCATAGAGGGCTTCACCCATTTTGTTGCAGTAATCATCCTGAAGTTCCGGAGCAAATTTGTGACGGATTTTCAGGCTGTGGGTAATGTGAAAGGCTTCTTCTCGGGAAAGGGGCGCTAAAGCCAGATTCGGCGGGTCGTAATATTTGGCAAAAAACTCCGCATCATCCCCGCCCTTCGTAAGGGTCACCGTGGGGCCAAAGGCGATGTCTTCTTTAATTCCAATGAGCACTTCATTCCCCAGGGCCTGGGAAAAGGGAATTAACTGAGCCAGGAGAAATCCATCAATTGTTGGCTGTGCATCCGCTGGAAAATGTGAACAGACTTCCTGGCGCATCACTTCCATAACAAAGCGGACGTAGAGAGGATCTTCCACATCGATCATTTTCACTCCCCCCACCTTGGACTTATGGGCAATATCGGGGGATACAATTTTTAGGACCGCCCGGGGCAGAAAAAGTGCAAGCTGTTCTTCAGATAGAGTAGTGGGATCGGTAATGTAGAGGTAGTTAGGGACCCGGAGTCCCATAATGTTTAAGAGTTCATACACTTCAAACTCATATAAGGTACGGCGTCCTGCGGCAAAGGCTTTTTCAAACACGGCGTTAATCTTCTGTTCAACCTGTGGCTCCAGACTCATAGGGGTCCTCCTGATTCTATTGTAGCATAGCTTGATAAAATCTGCGCGAAGACCTGTAAGCCCTAACGATAGAAATATCTTCACGGGGCATATCTGTGAAAATATTTCTCTGTTTTCCATAGTAATGAGAAAATATTTCCTCCTAATAATGGGTACACTGAGGCTCTACGCAAAATCCTGCTTCAATTCAGTTGATGCTGGGTGTAACTGACAGCTCTGCTAGTGTTATATAATCGATAAATCTTTTCTATATATACAATTATATAAACAACCGCTGATAAAGATGATTCTTTATATTTTTTAATTAAAATTACAAAAAAGTCTGAACTTGGCACGGTTAATGCATGATAATAAATGTCGGTCGTTGACCGAAGGTACATCAGATGGAGCGGAGCAATTCGCTCCGCACAGAATAGAAGACGGAGTAATCCGTAAGGAGTATGCTATGAAACGCATTCTTATTATCGTCACCGCTGGCCTTATCGCCGCCGGATCCCTCTCTGCTCAGGCTTTTGGCCCTGGAGTTGGCCCTCAGATTGCAGGACAGATGCAAGGCCTTCAGACCGTAAAGGTCGAAGGGAAACTTGCTCTCGTAAATGGTATGATTGCTGTCCAGAGCGGTGGCAAAACCTACTATGTGGGTGGTTTGAACCGGCTTATCGGCTTTATCGACGGGCTTAAAGAAGGCGCCTCGGTAAAACTGGAGGGCTATGCCTTGGCATTCCCCGGCGCACCGGAATACCTGCATCTTCGGGTAACCAAGCTGACCTTTAACGGAAAAGATTATGACCTTTCTAACAGCTTTGGCCGAGGTATGGGTGCTATGGGTCCTATGGGGATGAATGGTCCCGGTTTTGACGGCCGGAATGGTAGGGCTGGCCGCGGCGACCGCTGGTAATATTTCTGACAAAATCGAAGTGTCCCTGAACGCTGCTCTTCTTGTAAAGCTAGCATTGTTCAGGGGTTTGTAAGAGGTCCCCTGTTAGGGCTCATCCCCTAGCAGGGGTTTTATTTTCTATACTTTCCCACCTTTTCTTCCGTTGTACCCATATTGGTGCCGCTCCAGAGTTTTATATAGCTGGCGGCGGTACTGACTCCTTGTTCTAGCATGTGGGCATGAACCTGTCCTGCCAATTCGAGGAGTTGGGGCAGGGGACCTTCTATCACTGTTTCAAAGGGCCCTACCTCATAGGAGAGCCCCGATGCTTGAATCATTTGTATAACGCTGTCGACTACTGCATAGGTCTCTGCTTTTGTTGCAAGTCCCATGGGAAGACATTGAATAGCCATCGCTGAGGGTATAGCATTTACATCAATTTTCATATATACTCCTTATACATAAGATAGGGTCTTTTACTAGACCGGTATATGATAAAACAAGGAACAACGCCATGAATGAATGCGAATTTGCACAGCAGTGTCCCTTTTTTAACAATCAGAGCGAAAACATGGGTACCGACATTGAGAACGTAAAAAACAGCTACTGCCGCAGCAACAATCTGCATTGTGCTCTGTATATGATTGCCTCGAGCCTTGGTACCGATAAAATGCCAAAGAATGTGTTGCCCGGCGAAAAGGAAAAGGCTTTCGCAATCATTGCTGGCTAAGTTCCGGCTAACCCAGTTCAAAAACGAAGATCCCCACTCGTATAAGTCCGAGCCAGAGTATGAGGGCAGTAAAGCCTACTCCTATATCATACAGTGTATCTTTTTTTGACCAAACAATTCGGTGGATAAAGGTTCGCTTATGAGCCTTTTCAAGCCCGCGGCCAGCCATGGAGAGACTGAGCCGTTCCCCATGCAATATAGCCCCAGAGAGAATGGTAATGGGCAGCCTGGTCAAAGACCGCTTGGGCAATGCCGTTCGGAATTGTTTTCTAGTTTTACCCCGTGATCCTGCTAGGCGAATTTCCTGGGCCTTCTGGGCAATTTCGATATCCCGTTTTAAGAGGGGAATCGTATTCCACCCTGCGAAAAGAGAAAAGCCAAAGCGGTAACTAAGATGCCAGTTCTGCATGAGAGCTCTGATAATGTCATAGGGACTTGCCGCTAGGATGTATCCTGAGGAAAGACATATCAGTGTAAAACTTCTGAGAAACACTGCAATCGCCCGGTCTAGGCCGTTTACCCCCTCAGCGGGAAAGAACAGATTCATAAAAAAAAGTCCAAAGGACAACGTTGAAAGGGGCAGAACCAGGCGGATGAAACGCTGGAATTCAAGGCGAGCCACAAGAAACAGGTTGATGAGTCCCAAGGCCAGGTAAGAGAGGGGGGTGAGTTTATCCATGGCAAAGAGGACTGGTATCATAATAAACAGTTGGGCGAGGAGCAATGCCAGGGGGTTTGGTTTCCAGCTTTGTTGCTGTCTCTGGCAGTATTCCGTGTTATTGTCGACTGTGTGGCTTTTGTTCATAGATACATTTCCTCCAGATGCCCTTCGGTAAGCCAGAGGGTCCTGCAGGAGAGGGCCTTAACGAAGGGGCTGTCGTGGCTTACCATCAATATGGTCGACTGGGCAAGCTCCGGAAGCTGGAGATATTCCAGAAGGCGGTGCCGGGCTTCCCGATCAAGACCGTAGGTCGGTTCATCCATGATGATGAGGTCCCGCTCCATGGCCAGGGCGATGCAGAGGGTGAGGCGCCGTTTTTCTCCTTCGCTTAATTTAAAAGGATGGGCTTGGAGCCGGTGGTCCAGCGAAAAACGCTTTGCCAGCTGCAGGGCTTGCTCCTTACGCTCTGTGTTAAAAGCTAGTTCCGCTTCCACTGTTTCTTCTACAAAGAGATGCTCTGGGTTCTGGGGAATATAGGCCAGATGCCGGTAATACTCGTCCCGTTTCATGGTGCTGATATCCTGGCCGCTGAACCAGATTGTATTCTGTTCTACCGGAAGAAGCTGGACGATTTTCTTTAATAATGTGGTTTTACCACTTCCGCTTGGTCCCATGATGGCGGTTATGGTGCCCCGGTAGAGCGTTAACTCAAGATTTTGTAGAATGGCCTTACTTCGCTGGGCTTGCAGTGCGGCAGACCCTTGGACAGGTTTTGTCAATATGAGTCCCTGATTTTTTCTGGCAGGTCCATGCTCACTGTAGTGATGAGACAGTCCATGAATTTCAAGCAGAGGTGCCTGTGATGTAGGACCAAGCGCTGGCGTGCTGACAGGATCGGGGAAAATGCCGGTAGCGTGAGGTAAAGTGCCATGACCATTCTCGGGAAGCTCAAGGCTTGGGGTGTTAGCCAGCACATCCTCCCAGGATCTCTGCTCTGTAAGGCGCCCTTCATCAATCTGAACCCAGCGGGTGCAGAAACCTTGTACAAGCTCCAAACGATGTTCCACCAGGACCACCGTTATCTCCGATGGCAGTTGCTCCAGGTCCCGGAAAAGCTGGCGGGACCGGTCCTCATCCAGGTAGGAGGTAGGTTCATCGAGGAATAAGATTTCCGGTTCCTGGATGATCCCCGCCGCCAGGGACAGCCGCTGGCATTCACCGCCGGATAGCTCCAGAGGATTCCGATAGCGGAATTGAGTCATGCCGAAGCGGTTCAGCATGGTCGTAATGCGCCGGTCCATTTCATCCACCGGCATAGCCTGATTTTCCAGCGGAAAGGCAAGTTCTTCCTCTACAGTGGGGGTGATGATTTGGGCTTCGGGGTTTTGCAGGACCAGGGCTTTGCGGGTGTAGGACAGCCTGAGACTACCCGTGAGTTCCCCACCCACATAGTCCGGTACAAGTCCTGCAAGGATGGCCAGAAGGGTCGATTTTCCGCTTCCGGAAGGTCCGTGCAGGAGCAGGCGGTCCCCCCGGTGGATACTCAACCTAATGTCCTTAAGCAGGGGCTTGCGCCTGCCGGGAAAACGGAATGACAGGTCTTCCAGCCGAATGAGTTCCATAATATACCACCAGGAATAGCCCGTTGGAGGCCCTATTCCCTGTCTCCAGCCTGTTCATCCCGCACCAGGTCGTCAGCACAGCGCAGGTTTGATGCAACACCGGTGCGGATAATGCCCCGGCCGATCCGGTAGGCCAGCCAGCCAGCCCAGAAGAGGCCGCCGACGGAGACGGACACAATCTGGATGGGCCAGATCCAGGCCTGGAGGGTCCAGTACTGGCTGTAAAAGAAGTCCAGTACATATGAAAAGATTGATGAAACGAGGGCCGCCAGGAGCATGGTGGGTAAATTCCATTTCTTATACCGGGTAGCGGCGAAAACCACCTCCGCCCCCAGGCCCTGTACGAGGCCCCAAATGGCCGCGGTGATACCCCACTGGGTAATAAAGCCTTCGAGGATAGCTGCCAGGACTTCGCCGAGCAGGGCCGCCCCGGGCCGCCGGATGATAAAGGCTACCAGGGTCCCGCCGATGAACCAGACCCCTGCAAGGAGGTAATCGAGGCCGATGGCCGACAGGGGTTTAGCAAGGGCCGCAATAAAGGTCCAGGCCCAGAAGAGTACACCGATGGCGATAGAAAGCACCACCAGGACCACGACTTCGTTCAGTTTCCAGGAAAACAATTTGTTGTTCCCAGCCATAGATGCTCCTTTCCGGTACATACCGGTCTGTGCGAAAATAATGGCTGTGGGGAATAGTTGATGAGACACATCAGGCTCCCTGCGCTGGCATTACCCAGATCAGGTTCAACGGGTATAATCTCAGGCCCAAAGGACCACCCCACGACAGGAAGCACTGTAGACAGCTTGGGCTATTTTGTCAAGGGAAGGGGTGCTTTGATTATTGGCAGGATGATGATAAATTCTGTTCCTTTACCAATTTCTGAATTCACAAAAATCTTTCCCTTGTGAGTTTCCACTATAATAGTATACGATATTGATAAACCTAACCCTGTACCTTTGCCTGGTTCTTTTGTGGTAAAAAAGGGATCAAAGATTTTATTTCGTATCCCATCGGGAATACCTGGGCCATTGTCCTTTATAGACACCATGACATTGCCCCTTTCTTCCCAGGTTTTAATGATTATACGGCCCCGTTCTTCCTTTTTTGCACCCTCAATGGCTTGGGCGGCGTTGACGAGTAGGTTAAGCCATACTTGGTTTAATTCATTACCCCTGGCCATAATTTTGGGTATTGCCCCGAGTTGTTTTTCCACATCGGCTACATATTTAATCTCGTTCCAGGCAACGACAAGGGTGCTTTCGAGGCCTGCATTAAGATCATACTCATCAAAACCTTCTCCCTGATCAAGCCGTGAAAAGGTTTTTAGGTCCGCCACAATTCTGATGATTCGTTCAAAACCTTCGGCAGACTCAATAAGTATTTCCTGCATTTTATCAATTTGTTTGTTCAGCTGGTTTACAATTGCAGTACCCTGTTCTGAAAGACCCGATTGAGCAAGCTCTTTTATAAGTTCCTGGGTTTTTTCCATGTATTTACCCATTACACTATGGTTGCTCTTAAGAAAGCCCAGGGGATTATTTATTTCATGGGCTACTCCTGCCGCAAGCTGACCGATCGAAGCCATCTTTTCCTGCTGAACCAATATTTCCTGGGTTTTCTGGAGTTTACTGTTCAATTCAGATAGTTCCAGGTTAGTCCGCCATAATTCCCGCTCTTTTTCGATCCGTTCGGTTATGTCATTAATAATCCCCTGCAATTCATGGATTTTTCCATCCTCGCCTCGCAGAACCGCAATGGATTCAAGGCAATACATTAATCTTCCATCAGTACTTGTCAGAATAGTTTCATAAGTTACATAACCCTGATCTAACAGACGTTTTAATCCGACATTCCGGTCTTCGGGGTTATAGAGTAGTTGTTTAAAAGGTTTGCCAATTACTTCATTTTGATTGGTATAACCAAGGGCTTGAAGCCCGGCAGGATTCATACTGGTAATATAATCATCTCCGTCGCAGGTATATATTATATTAGGGGATGAATCAAAGAGATTTTTAAAACGTTTTTCATTAAGTGAAAGCCGTTCAATGAGTTTTTTATTCTCATATTGGGATATGCTCAGCTTTGTTCTAATTGCAAGGATTGTAGCAATCGTTTTGGAAATTTCTTGTAATAGGGAAATAGTTTTTTCATCCCAGGGATTATCTGACCTACCCAGGGCTACATAGCCTTGGAGTGCTGAATTGGGCGGGAAAAGACTGCAACCTGCCCAATAGGATTCTGTTTCACCAAAGGGGGGAATTTTCCAGGGACCGAAGATGCAGGAATCTTTACCGTGAGCTAAAGCAAAGGTCTTTTCTATACTTCTCCAATGAAGGGCCGAAAGCTTTATAGAGTATAAAGAGCCAGAACAGCGTAGATGATATATGCCAGACAGGTCTTTAAAAAAAATCGCCGCTGTCTTTGCTTTCAATAATCTGCAGAGTTCATTAGCTACTAATATATCCGCATGTTCTGTGGTATCCTTTGCATACAATAAAACAATCTCTAATAAGAGTTTGTCTGGACTCATGGTTATTTCTCAATATTGAAATAGGAGAGGATCCCTAATAGATTGAAGATTTGTTCAACCTTAGGCTGCAGTTTTTTAAGAATTACTGGTATTCTTCGCTTATTTGCAGCAACAACCAAATTTGCAAAAATCCCAACACCGGTAGATGAAATATAGACCAGTTTTTCCAGATTAAAGATCAATGTGCTCCTGCTCGGTAGTTCTTCCAAAAGGGTTTCCAGAATTGATTGAGCATCGGCCGAACTGTGAAGATCCAGCTCTCCATCAATATGGATAATCCATTTGTCTATGTCAGAAGAGTTGATCAGCATCTTTGCCATGGAGTGCTTTTGATTAAAATCATTGACCCTGGCTTGAATATCCACAGCAACGTTCCTTTATTTATATAATTCGTGCAGAAAGAATGGTCACATCATCGGTAAAATCTTTGGCTTTAGATAGTTCCAGTGCACGGGTAAGCAGGGCTCGATGGTAATCTGAACTGTAGAGTATTCCTGTAAAAATATCCTTTGGACTTAAGGATACAGGTTGCTGCTCGTGGGTAAATTCAAGAAGTCCGTCGGTATACAGGGTGATCACATCGCCGCTTTGCAGTTGTACCCCCTGTTCAGCATACATCACATTCGATGCATACCCTATGGCAGAACCGGAAACAGGCAGTTCCGCAATGGATGTTCCCCGTAAAATGCAGGGATGGCATTGACCTGCATTGGCATATACAAAGTATTGGGTTTTTACATCGAGAATTCCTGCAAAAAAGGTTATAAGCAGCCCTGTGGTTCTGCGGAGTTCAAAATTCATCCGGTCATTCAGCCAGGACAGGAAACCCGTCGGGGTAATATGTTTAGTAAGATGAGCCCGCACATATTCTGGGTATATGATTGCCTTTAGAATGCCGGTTACAAAGGCTGCCCGGACACCATGCCCAGCCACGTCGCCAATCAGAAGTAGATACCGGTCAGAAGATAGGGTGATGACATCATAATAGTCACCGCCGCAATAGAGTTGGGGCACCGGACGGTAGCTCACCCGGTATTCTACGGTATTTGACTGGGGAAGCACGGGCCTGAGCAGGGCCTTTTGCATTTCTCCTGCCCATTTCAGCTCTTCTTGCATTCTTTTTAAAAGTGCATCATGTTCCCGTTTCAGCATAGCGGTTGTATAGGCTTTGTCTATTTCTGCAATAAGGTATTCCGAATCCCAGGGTTTTAGAATGTAGCTGAATATTCCAGCCCGGACTGCCTTAATGATTTCGTTGGTTTCAGAATAACCTGTCAAGAGTATGGCAAGAATGTGAGGGTAGGTGTCACGGACCACCTGAAGAAAATCAGACCCCTTCATTTGGGGCATCCTCAGGTCAGAAATCACAAGAACTGTATTAGAGCCCTTTTCTTTTAGAATTTCCAGAGCCTTAAGTGAATCAGGAGCAGTCAGAATTGTGATATTCCGTTCTTCTGTCCAAAATTCCAATTCTCTGCTTAAAGCCTTGAGGATATTAGGCTCATCATCTACAAGTAATATGTACTGATTTGCCATATATTTACCTCTCAAATAATTCTTATAGTAATTGTAAAATATCACCCATAGAATTGCAAATATAGAATTGCAAATAAAGAAAAAGATAGGGGCATCAGGTGTCTGTAAAGCATGATGACGGAAACCCCACTCTGTTTTACCTTTCTTGACACTTCCTTTCAATTTGTTTAACTTTAACCTGCGCCTGGATCCTTTCTCGAAAGCATCTATGGACCGGGACGCGGAGAACTATGACACAAGCTCAAGACCCGACCAGTCATGCAGAGAACGGCACGGTCCGTATCGCCCTGCGGGATCTGGTGTATTATTATCCTGCGAGATCTGTTTCTTTGGAGACTTCGCAAGAAACCCCAACTCATCACAATGGCGGTAATGGGTCCCCTGCTCTGAACCATGTATCCTTCACTATTTATGAGGGAGAATACGTCGCCATATTAGGAGCAAACGGCTCAGGCAAAAGCACCCTCTTAAAATGTATCAACGGCCTCTGTACTCCGAAAGCAGGACAGGTTACGATCTATCAGGATGCTGGGGACAGATCCGGCTCATCCCGGTTCGGAAGCCCCATAGCCCTCGACTCTGGCCGACCAAGAAATCTTATCGCCCTCGACCCAGCCATACCTGAAGACCTGTACCGCATCCGTCAGGTAATCGGCACCCTCCTGCAGAACCCTGATGACCAGATTGTGGGCACCGTGGTGGAAGAGGACGTAGCCTATGGACCGGAGAATCAGGGATTACCGCCTGAAGAAATTGCACACCGGGTAGATCAAGCCCTTGCTGCTGTGGCCCTCACCAGCCTTAAAACAAGGCCGCCCCAGTTCCTCTCCGGCGGCGAACGGCAGCGTCTTGCTCTGGCAGGGGTCCTGGCCATGGAAACCCCGGTCCTTGCCCTGGATGAAGCGGCCTCCATGCTCGACGAAGGGAGCCGCCACGCCCTGATGGACTTGTTAGATGAACTTTGGAAGCAGGGCCGCACCATTCTGCACATCACCCATAATCTGGAAGACGCAAGCCGGGCCCAACGCTGTATCGTTCTGTCGAAGGGCCGTCTTGTGTTTAACGGCACACCCCAGGACCTCCTTGTGCATCCTGACCTGGAACGCTGGGGCTTCCGCATCGATCCAGCCCTGGAAACGGTCCGCTACCTGGCCCGGCGGTTCCCCGGATTTCAGCCTGTTTCCCTCGAGGCAGAGGTGGTGGCAGAATCCCTGGCCCGGTATTTGCTGCAAAAAGAGGTGCTTCAGGTTGATGAAATTCTGCGTCCCGCGGCGCCTGTCCTGTCTCTAGTTGCGGCGCCGACTGATGCTATGGCGCGGCCGGCGGCGGCTGGGGCAGCGCTAACGACGCATGAGACGGCGCCGTCGTCGGCGGCCCCCCAATCAGATCTGCCGCCTGCGGTCCACTGCGACCGCCTGTCCCATACCTATCTGGCCGGCACCGCCTTCGCCGCCGCCGGCCTCGAGGATGTTTCCTTTTTCCTGCCTGCGGGCACCCATCTCGCCCTGATAGGCCCCTCGGGCTCAGGAAAATCGACCCTGCTCAGGCACCTGAATGCCATACTTTTACCCACCAGGGGCCAGGTTGCCGTTTTTGGCCAGAACACCCTGGATACCGCCGTCGATCTGCGGGCCCTGCGCCAAAGGTCCGCTCTCGCGGTGCAGAATCCCGAAAGCGCCCTCTTTGAAACCTATGTGGCCGATGAAGTTGCCTACGGCCCCCAGAATACGGGCATTTCCGGAAAAGAACTGGTCCAACGGGTCCGCTCTGCCATGGAACTTGTGGGTCTTCCCTACAGTGAGTACCGGGACCGGCACACGAAACAGCTTTCGGGGGGTGAAAAACGCCGCCTTGCCCTGGCAGGAGTCCTGGCCCTCGATGGGGATCTTCTGCTCCTCGATGAACCTTCGGCCGCTTTGGATGGGGAAGGGCAGGGTCGGGTCCTGGAACTTATAAGCATGCTTAAAGCCCGGGGAAAAACAGTTATTTCGAGCACCCACTCAATGGAAGAAGCGGTTCATCATGACCTGGTGGCGGTTATGCAGGAAGGCCGTATAGCAGCTCTGGGTAGACCTGCCGATATTTTTATTTATAACTGGGATCCCCGATGGAACCTGCGCCAGCCCTGGACGGTTCGATTCTGCCATACCCTGGAACAGAAACTGGAGCGGCCGTGCCTGTTCCCCGGAGAAAGTGCTCTGAGCACTGCGGGCCTTATTGCTGTTCTCGAGTCGGCCCTGCAGGCCCTGCATAAGGATCAGCCGGTTCCCGATCTGGTGATGAGGGGCGAAGCACAGACTGGAGCGGCATTTCATCAATATGAAGGATCCATTCCTTCTGTGCCGGCCTTACCGATACCGAAAGGGCGGCGCAAGACCACGGGTATCGAGTTTTTCCGCAATGTGAATCTGGGACAATTTATCGACATACCTTCACCACTGAGAAACCTGGGGGCGGGCTATAAAATTGCCGCCACAGCCCTCATCCTATTTGCGGTCATCCTGGTGCCGTCACCGCTGTTTACCCTCGCTGTACTCACAGGTATCCTGTTCATTGGTAAGGTCCTCGGACATGTCGGGCCTCAACACCTGCTTCGAGGGTTGTTTCCTGCGGCTCCCTATATACTCTTTATGGTGCTGGTGCAGATTGTTTTTCCCTGGCCTCATGATACAAGCCCCGTGCTCTTTCACCTGGGGTTCATCAATCTCAGCATGATGAAAATTACCCATGTTTTCATGTTGATGAGCAGACTGGCGGCACTGATGGCTCTCATTGCTCTCTTTTCTGCGGTAACTCCCATGGTGGAAAGCATTCAAGCAAGCCGGAAACTGCTCGCCCCCCTGGCCCGATTCGGCATCCCTGTGCAGGATTTTATGCTTATTTTTGGCATCGCCCTGCGTTTTGTGCCCCTCCTCGTAGAAGAGGCTGAACGGATTGTTATCGGCCAGCTTTCCCGAGGGGGCGGTTACCAGGGACGGAACAAACTGCGCTCCGGCTTTGCCCTGGTGGTGCCCCTCTTTTTGCGGGCCCTGGAACGATCTGAGGTGCTGGCCACCGCCATGGAACTGCGGCTGTTCTCGGCACCGTCTTCGGCCAGGCAGTAACGGGATTCTACAAGGTTCTGTATGAACCTTTTAATAGATACTTTAAAAACTGCAGTTTTTTGAGGTATCTCTCATTTATTTTTTTGGAGGCAAGCCTATGGCAGTCCTACCGGTTCGTAAAATTGCGGTGGCAGGAGTTCTGTCCGCAATTGCTATTGTGTTGGGAATAACCCGGCTTGGGTTTATCCCCTGGTTTTCCGGGGCATCGGTTACCATATTACAGGTGCCCGTCATTATTGGTGCAGTCCTGGAGGGACCCTTGGTCGGGTTTATCATCGGACTCCTGTTCGGTCTTTCCAGCCTTTTGCAGGCCGCCATCGCCCCTACGGGCCCGGTGGATGTGGCCTTTACCAATCCCCTCATTTCTGTGGTGCCCCGGCTTTTAATAGGACCTGCGGCATGGTATCTGTACAAGCTGGTTTTGGGACGGAAAGAGCTTAACCAGATTCCTCCGGCTCGATACAGTGCCGCCCTCATCGCCGCCGGTCTTGGGGGGAGCCTGACCAATACGGTTCTTGTCCTTTCAGCCTTGGGTCTTTTTGGCTTTTTCCCCTGGTCCCTGATTTTTACCGTGGCAATCGGCAACGGACCGGCAGAAGCGGCGGTGTCCGCTGCGATAACCCTTATTATTGTGGCGGCCTATACCAGAATCGGTCATGCCATGGGGAAGTCCAAGCTATCTAAACTGGAGGAATAGTTGATGATTATCACTGCGGATTTGCGTAACGGTGGGGTGTCTGTAGGACTTGTTTCTGCGGAGGGCCATTGGCAGGCCATCGTGCGGCTTTCCGCAGTGGACCGCTCGGCCGATGAATGGGCCTTTATAATACGGGCCCTCTTTGCCGAGCGGGGCCTTAACCTGGTTGGGGTGAGCCAGGCCATTCTTTCATCGGTGGTCCCTGCCTGGACCAGCACCTTTGTTATGGTGCTTGAACGGTTTCTCCCCAGGGGAACCCCCTGTCTTGTCGTTGGGCCGGGGATAAAAACCGGTCTGCGGATCCGAACCGATAATCCTGCCGAAGTGGGATCAGACCTGGTGTGCAACGCCGTGGCGGCCAGCGCCCTGGTACGGCCACCCTGTATCATCATCGATTTTGCTACCACCCTTTCCTTTACCGCTCTGGACCGCCAGGGCGACCTGGTAGGGGTGGCCCTGGCCCCGGGCCTCGAAGCGGCTGCTTCGGACCTGAGGCTTCGGGCTGCCCAGATCCCCCAGGTTAAGCTGGAAGAACCGGAACGCGCCCTGGGGAAAAATACCGCTGAATCCATTCGTTCAGGGGTCATGCTTGGATGGGCCGGACTTACGGACAGGTTAATAGTAGAAATTGGCCGTGAAATTGCCCCGCCGGAAACTCCGCCCGTCCTAGTGGGTACCGGCTGGTACGACAGTCCCCCCGTAAAGACCCAGCGAAACATGGACCTCTGGGAAAGCAACCTGGCCATGCAGGGCCTGTACCGGATAGCCATGAAAAACCGGGGATGAGCTTATCCTTTTCGTAATTTTTCTTCTATAAATTCCTGGGGGATGACGCCGGTCTTTTTGCCTGAAAAGGTGTAGATCCTACAGGTGTAGTTGTATGAATCCGGCTTTTGGCCTGTATAAATGTCCACCCCATCAACCAGTATGGTAGGAGAGCCCTGAAAATTCAGGGATTCCGCAAGTTCTGGTGAGGGAACTTCACGAAGCACCAAAGCGGATTCTTCTATCTGTACCGCTTTAAGGGCCGATCTAAGGTTTTCCAGGGTTTTCACCGCATTGGGACAGCCTTCGAAATATTGGAATTCGATCATATCAATATTATATAACTTATTTTGTCATATATAAAGCCCCCGCAGGGGTGGTAGTATTTACATCAATTATTAAGCAATACTGCAATAGTTTTATTGACTAATCCGCATTTATTTTGCGTATTAGTCGTATGAAATGGATTCAACGAGAACTATCAGAACGGCTCCGCACTCTCCTGAATTCGTTTCCGGCCATACTAGTATCTAGGCCCAGACAATGCGGAAAATCAAGCCTTTTAAAAAAGCTTTTCCCTAATATAGTACCGTGTACAACTCTGCGGGATTTTGAATGATGTAGTCAGCCCCTGCTGCTACAAGTTCAGTGGGACCCCGGAAGCCCCAGGAGACACCGACGACGGGACAGCCCACATTGTGGGCGGTCTGGACATCCACCACCGAGTCGCCTACAAAGAGGGTCCCCGGTATTGGGGCCCCAATAGCGTTCATCACCAGACGGCTGAGAGCCGGGTCAGGTTTTTTCGGAGCTCCTGAACGGTCCCCCCGGATGAGGGCAAATTCTATGCCGGGGAACAGTCCTTCTACCACCTGGTGGGCTACCGGATCAGGTTTATTGGTGAGCACCGCCAGCACCAGTCCATCAACATGAAGCCTATGAAGCAGTTCCGGTACGCCCGGATAGGGTTTGGAATATCGGAGGGGAACCTCATCGTAGCGGGCCAGGGCTTCCTGTGCAATCCGGTTCACCAGGGCGGCCCCATCCGAGCCGGCAGTGCTGACGCCCTGGGAAGCAAGGGCCAGTTCTGCGAGGCGATGAATCCCCCAGCCTACCAAGTCGGGGTAGGTCTGAAGGGGCAGAGCCGTAAAGCCATAGGCGGTGAGGGCCCGGTTCATCGCGAGGGCAATATCTTCTATGGTATTAACCAGGGTTCCATCGAGGTCAAAAATGATGTGAGTAATGTCCATAGTTATTGTGGATTATACTTATACCATACAAAGAAGTGTGCTAGCTAGAAGTAATCTTCTACCAGAAATATATACCGATAATTCGGTAACATCAATTTATCGGTGTTTTGATACCGACATTTCGGTATTATTTTGCAGAAAAAAGTCGTTTTAATTTATAAATCATAATAATATAAAGAAATACGATATTGGCATGCTAATTGCTATTATTATAAAACAAACCGTATATAAGGAGTAACTATTATGGTATCTATAGAAAAACGGCTTGCGAAGCACGTATCGGATCTGGCGGTTTTATTTATCAAACTCCATGATTATCATTGGCATGTTCGGGGGCCTCAATTTAAGGTACTCCATGAACTAACTGAAGCCCTCTATGATGGGGTGAACGAGCAGTATGATGCGATCGCAGAACGACTCGTGCAGCTGGGTGGTAAAGCGCCTGCTAGTGCAGCTGTCTATGCACGGGAAAGTTCCATATCCGAAGCTGGTGCTGCTTTCTATACTGCTGATGATATCCTCAGTGGGGTTATCAAGGATTTTGAGTATCTCCTGGGCGAATATAAAGTAACCAGAAAACTGGCTGCAGATATCGATGATGCTGCAACGGATACGCTGTTCGCCGATTATATTAAGGATTTAGAAAAACAGATCTGGATGCTGAAAGCCATGAAAGCCTAGAAGGCTAAGCGTTATGCCCCGGCGTTGCTCATGCTCCGCCGGGGCAGCTTGAACATCTAGAGGCGATTATTCTTTCTCTTCTATGCAGAGGCTTTTATTACGTATCTCCTGTAGAGTTCTAAAGACCAGATACATAACCACCAGAGAAAGTACGACAGCAAGCCCTGAAGCAAAACTTCTATAAAAATAAATTTTTGAGACCCGATACATTAAAATTGTAGAAACCGTCAGGGCCGCCAGAGGAAAAGAGTATGCCCACCATGAAAGGTAAAACTTAATGGTAATAAATTGACGCCATTGCATTAAAACGAGAATAAACAGAAAGATTGCAAAATAAAACATAACCCGTGCGAAACTGTCGAAAGATCCGGTAAGTTTATAATAGGAAATAAAGCCAATCGCAGGCGGGGCAAAGAGAATAAACAAGGTGGGTATAAGCCGTTCTGCTAAAGGTGCATGAAAGATCACTCGATACAAGACAATCGTAAAAAGTACTATCCACAGGATGAATCCGATAGCGAAGAAAAACCAGGAAAGTTCCCGGTAGCCATGCTCTACCCCTGCAATCGGAATCATAATAGATCCTACAACGGGCATGAACCAAGCAGGATTTATATGATGAATTTCAAAATTTTTTGGACCGATCCACGTAGATACCAAACTAAAGATGAATATAGTTTGGATGACCACCCCAATGAGCCAGAACGTTAATGATACCTGTTTTTGGAATGAAAGAAATATTACCGATTGTATTAAAAATATCTTGCTGATGAGGGGATAGAAATTCATCTTAATTGGGTGTGAAAATTCTTTTGCCACTACTTTGGGATAGCGTAATAATCTAATTCCAAATACCATCGCAACTAAAAGGAAAATGACAAGTCCTACACCGGTCAGTATCTGGCTTACCACATACAAAGAATGAAAAAGTTCAGAAAGTTTTACAAATACTAAAGCCAGTCCTGATAGGCCTAGTACTATCGAGAAAAATGAAATAGAAAAATGTTCAAGCCGGGATGATTGCTTCATAGATACATCCTTGATATGTAAAATAGTATATATGAATATACATATATAACATAACTTGTGTCAATATGATGGATACTGTACAACCTTTTCACAAAGGATTCGCTAAAAGGTGACATGCAGGAATTATTCAAGGAGGCTTAAGCTACCCTTTTTATAAGCCTCGTAAGCCTGTTTAACGGTCATGTTAGCGGCGCCGACATAAATTTTTAAGTTAGCCCGCTGCAGAACTTCGGCGGCATTTCCGCCGGGGCCGTTCCCGGTAATCAGCACGTCCGGGGAAAGGTCAAATAGCTTTTGAGCGGTCTGAGGACCAGCTCCATGGGCTACCCCCTCAATATCCCGGTTATCCACACTGGTGAGGGTTCCGCTTGCTTCGTCGTAGAGGACGATAAAATCGGTCCTTCCGAACCGAGCATCAATAGTTGCATCCCAATCAGTTCCTTTGGCTGTAAAAGCGATCTTCATAGCTACTTCTCCTCTGTAGTTGATTTGTTCAGCATTTCGCCCAATCGATGCCAGGCGTTTTTCAGTTGATCCTTAATGGGACTCTCCTGTTCATATTCCACGATGGTCTTTTCTGCGATTATGGCCCGGGTTACCTTTTCGTCGTAGGGAAGAACCGCAAGCAATGTGATATGCTGGGAATCCAAATAAGCGACGATCTTTTCGGTCATTTCGGGATTTATATCCGATTTATTGATGATACAGCCGGCAGGGATTTTAAATTTTTTCACCAGTTCATAGACCCGCTGTAAATCGTGGAGCCCCGAAACAGTGGGTTCGGTTACGAGCACCACAAAGGAAGCTCCACTTAAAGAGGATACCACAGGACAGCCGATACCCGGAGAACCGTCCACCAGTACCAGAGCTTTCCCCTGTTCTTCCGCAAGAGCCTTTGCCCGTTTTTTTACCTCTGCCACGAGCTTTCCCGAATTGTCAGAACCGATCCCCAGTTTTGCGTGCACCATGGTACAGCCTGCTCTGGTGGTGGACACAAAGAGCTGGCCCGCTTTTTCTTTATGATTACTAATAGCCTTGGCAGGACAGACGCGAGAGCAGTAACCACAGCCCTCACAGACGAGGCTATCGATCTTGTAGATTCGCCCCCGGCGAGCTATGGCGCTAAAATGACAAACCTGAGCACAGCGGCCACAACCGATACAGCGATCAGGATCGATCATCGCTACTTCACCGGAATAAAAATCCTCCTGTATGGCCATGTCAGGTTTTAGTAAAAGATGCATATCCGCCGCGTCCACATCGCAGTCCGCCGCCACCAGGTTGGCAGAGCCTAATATGGTAAAACTGGCGGTAATGGAAGTTTTCCCGGTCCCCCCCTTGCCGGATATAACGACAATTTCTTTCATGTTGTACTCCCGCTCAGGTTTTTAATGTAATTGGCCACTTTTTCCAATTCCGAACGGAATCGGGGAAGTTCCCTATAGATCAGTTGACCCCGGGAATACAGTTCAGCCGCCCTTCGGTCGTTGGGTAAGCGGGCCAAAATGGGAATCCCCTCAGTTTCGCAGTATCGGTCCACCGAATCATTTCCCACCCCGTAGCGATTGATGACCACCCCAAAGGGATTACCCATCTGTCGGATGGTCTCTACGGCCAGCTGCAGGTCATTCAGCCCGAAGGGATTGGGCTCGGTAACCAAAATAACCAGGTCCGATGACCGGACGGTCTCAATCACCGGGCAGGATGTTCCCGGGGGAGCATCGTAAATTCGATATGGGTATGAGCCAAAGGTTTCTTTTACGGAGCGCTTGGTTTGGGCAATCAGGGGAACTGCCTGTTCTTCACCAATATCAAGCCTGCTTTCAATAAACACCAGTTTGTCCAGATCAAAGCGCCGGGTTTCTCCCATCCGTACCGGAACCATGGGCAGTGCCCTGGCGGGACAGAGATCCGAACAGGCAAAACAGCCATGGCAAAGCTGGGGAAAGATCATGATTTCTTTACCCAATTTGACGATGGCATGAAAATTACATACCCTTTGGCACAGCCCGCAGAGGGTACAGGCAGAGCCGTCCCACTGGGGAATGTATTTGTATTGTATTTCCCGGCTTGCTTCGGTTCCCCGGATAAAAAGTCCCGAATTGGGCTCTTCCACATCCAGGTCCACCAGCACCACCGGTTCTGTTTCTGCAAGAAGGGCGGCTAGGTTGGTCGACAGGGTCGTTTTTCCGGTGCCACCCTTTCCGCTTGCAATGACGATATCACTCATCAGTCTTTTGTAATTCCTCAAGCCGTTTGCGAATAGCCTGCTCCCCGGCCCGGTTTTCCGGCGACCCCAACGATGGCGGTGTCCGGAAAGACAGCCGGGCATGGCATAGATTGGTTTATTAAGTTGCCCGGTTTCCCAGGCATGCAGTACTACTTCCAGTGGGCCGGCAATAAAGGAGAACACCTCTATCCCAAAGTTCCGGATTTCCATTTCCAGGTCCCGGGATATGGCTCCACAGATTAACTCGTTTACCCCCTGGTCAGCCAAAAAACGAGCCTTTTCAGCAGAATGCTTCATGGACCAATTGAACTCATGGCCTAATCGGTCATGCTCACCGCTTTGATGATCCAAAGCTCCTGTAGAGGGCTCCATATCCAGAATGAGAATCCGCTCAGCGGAATCGAACACCGGTGCGACCCGTTGATTCCAGGGGGTAATTGCCAGCCTCATATTATATATATAGCATAAACTGTGCCAACATTGATGAATTTTATAAATCTATATAAATTCTATAGTTATATATTGATAAGCCTGTCCCGGGGGATGGCTTGTGTCGTAGTTATGCAACATACTGTTGCATTACGTGTTGCATTATATGTTGCATAGTTGCTACAATTGGTGCTAGAATCGGGCCATGACCGATATCATTTTGGAAAGTATTTCCGATGGGGTTTTTACCATAGACCTAGAGTGGCATATCACTTCCTTTAACCGGGCGGCGGAGAACATAATCGGGATTAAACGGAACGAAGCCATAGGGAAACTGTGTTACGAGGTCTTTAAGTCCAACATGTGTGAATCCCGCTGTCCTCTGCGGAAAACCATGCAGAGCGGCAAACCGGTCATCAATGTGGAAGGGTTCTGCATTAACCCCGCGGGAGAGCGGATACCCATCAGTGTATCAACAGCCCTCCTGAAGGACCAAGCGGGGCATGTGATAGGCGGTGCCGAAACCTTTCGGGATCTGCGGGAATTAGAAGAACTCAAGCAACAGCTGGTTTCCGATCCTCTTAAGGGGGAACTAACGAGCCGTAGTCCTGCGATGCATCCAATCCTGGAAATGCTTCCTACTGTGGCGGACAGTTCCGCGGTAATTCTGATTGAAGGAGAAACCGGTACGGGGAAGGAAGTTACCGCCAGGGCGATCCACCGTATGAGTCCCCAGGCACAGGGGCCCTTTGTAGCGGTAAACTGCGGAGCTCTTCCCGATACGCTTTTAGAGTCAGAACTCTTCGGGTATAAAAAAGGCGCCTTTACCGGGGCTGACCGGGATAAGATTGGTCGTTTTAAAATGGCTGATGGGGGCGCCCTGTTTCTGGATGAGATCGGAGAAATTTCTCAGGCCATGCAGGTTAAGCTCCTCCGGGTGCTTCAGGAAGGTGTCTATGAACGGCTGGGGAGTACCACATCGGAACGGAGCCGGGCCCGTATCATCTGTGCCACCAACCGGAACTTAAAGCAGATGGTAGAGGAGGGCCGGTTTCGCCGGGACCTCTTTTATCGCATTAATGTAATTACCCTTTCCCTCCCGCCCTTGCGGGAGCGCAAGGAGGATATCCCCGGGCTGGCAGACTATTTCTTACGAAAATATCGTATTAAAATGGGCAAAAAAATACAGGGTTTTACCGAGGATGTCTACGAGGCGTTCTATGCCTACCCCTGGCCCGGTAACATCCGGGAACTGGAAAACGTCGTTGAACGGGCGGTGGTGCTCTGTTCAGGAGAGCGCATCACGCTTTCCTGCCTGCCTGAAGAATTGGTACACTGGAATGTACAGGCCGCCAGGGCCCTGACTCTTTTGCCAAAGCCCGCTGGAGCCCCAGGGTTTTCTCCTATTCTACCTCATCACCATGAAGCCCCTGAGGTCCCCCACGAGGAACGTTTTCACCAAACCGCCGCCCAGGCGGAGACCGACCTGATACGGAAAACCCTGGCCCAAAACGGCAACAACCGCACCCTCACAGCCCGCCAGCTTGGTATACACCGGGCAACCCTGTACCGAAAAATGAAACAGTACGGGATAGAGCTGGATGAGTCCGGTGTGTAAAATTCAGAAAAAAATGAGCTGTCCGAAGGTGTTTAGTTCGCCTCCTGACAGCCCCTATTTGTGCAGTTTACGTTTCAGCCCTCACGAGCGTGAAATGGCACAGGCTCTGTAAAGGTCTCCTACAAACTCTTGTGGCAGAACCACCAGTCATAGCCTTCGTATTTCTTGAGCCGCTCCTCCGCATCCTTCATAGTCTTGGCAGGAGGAATAATGACCCGGTCTTTAATCAAGCTGTTATTCGGCCAGTCCGCGGGGACCGCAACGCCGTTTTTATCCGATACCTGGAGCGCCTTCGCTGCCCGGACAAATTCGCCGATATTCCGGCCGATTTCCTGGGGGTAGTACACCACAAGCCGTACCTTCCCGTTGGGGTCGACGATAAAGACCGCCCGAACCGTATTGGTCCCCTTTCCGGGATGGAGGAGCCCCAGTTTTTCCGCAATGGCATCATTCGCCGCCGCAATGGGGAAGGAAATGGAGACCCCGAGCTTTTCCTTAATCCACTCAGCCCATTTGATGTGACTGAATACCTGGTCTACAGACATACCGATGAGCTTGACCCCGAGCGCCTCAAACTCTTTAGCATGCTGTTCAAAGGCTACAAATTCGGTGGTACAGACGGGGGTAAAATCCGCAGGATGGCTGAAGAGCAGGAACCAGGATCCCTTAAGGTCCTGGGGTAGATGCAGTACGCCGTGGGTGGTTACCAGTTCCATTTCGGGAAAATCATCTCCCAAGAGGGGCATTGAAAATCCTTTTTCTTCCATAATAAGACTCCTTAGAATAATTATATTTGCGATCCTCCGCTTATAGCAGGGCCGCTTTCATGGTGTCTATTTATAAGCAATAACTGTGCCAAGTTTTCAGTTTTATCTAAATCAATATAATATAAATAGATATTTTATATTGATGAATATATCTTGCCGAAACACCGAATAATCGGTATTTTTAATACCATAATATCGGTGGAGGCAACGAATGGTCGGTGAATCTCTGGTGATGGACAGTTCCCGGGTTCTGGAAATTATCCTGCAGGCCTTACGGGAACTGGTTGAATACGAGCTCGCGGTTATCCTGAAATATGACGGCCAGGAGCACCTTCGGGTTATAAAAGCCCTGGGGCCCCTTTCCACGAGAGCCCTCAACAACTACACCATCTCCCTTGATGAACGGCCGGATCTTGCGGCGGTCATTACCCGAAAACGGGCCCATCTTTTTAGCCCCGATGAGCCCCATGTGGATACCTATGCGGATATTCTGGATCTGCCGGACCAGCATTCCTGTCTCGTTTCACCTTTAATGATCGAAGACGAACTGGTGGGTCTTTTAACGCTGGATCACCGGTCATGTAATCGCTTCAGTCCGGCTATTGTCCGCTTTGTGGAAACCCTTTCCAAACTCATGTCGATTGCTCTCATCCAGCTGGATATGTCCCGCGACCTGGCAGAACAGAACAGCCGGCTTTTACAGGAACGGAACCAGCTCCTGCTCTCTGAGTCCGATGTCTTTTCCCACCTGGTTGGGGAATCTACCGAATGGCAGCGGGTATTGGATTCAGTGAAGCTCGTGGCAAGCGCCACCGTGCCGGTCCTGCTCCAGGGTGAAACCGGTACCGGAAAGGAAGAAATTGCCCGGGCTATCCACCGGCTCTCTCCCCGCGCCAGGGGTCCCTTTGTACCGCTGAATTGCTCCGCCCTGACAGCCAGCCTCGCCGAAAGTGAACTCTTTGGTCATGAAAAGGGTGCCTTTACCGGCGCCCTGGCGCTTAAACGGGGCCGTTTTGAGCTCGCCCATGGGGGTACCCTTTTTCTCGATGAAATTGGAGACCTGCCCCTGGAACTCCAGCCCAAGTTACTGAGGGCCCTGCAGGAGGGGGTTTTTGAGCGGGTGGGCGGAGAAAAACCGGTCCAGGTAGATGTCCGTATTATTGCAGCGACCCATGTGGATTTACAACAAGCGGTAGCGGCCGGTACTTTCCGGGAAGACCTCTATTACCGTCTCGCAGTGTTCCCTATAGAACTGCCACCCCTGCAACTCCGGTCCGCAGATATCCTCCTCCTGGCCGATTATTTCCTGCGGAGAATCCGGGAGCGTTCAAACCGACAGGTCTTAAGCTTCAGTCCCGAAGCGTTAGATAAAATACAGCGGTATACCTGGCCGGGGAATGTGCGGGAGCTAAAAAATGTCATTGAACGGGCAAGCATCCTCGCGGTAGATGGCATCATCCGGCCGGAGCACATAACGGGCCTCAGAACCGAGGCGTTGGAGCCTGCTTCCCGATGCGAAGAGGCTGGCTCCCATGATGGTGAGGGCTCCGATGGCCGAAAGCGGTCCCTGAATGAGGCCATGGCAGACCATATCCGGCAGGCCCTTAAGGCCTGCGGGGGTAAAATCTATGGTTCCGACGGCGCCGCAGCCCTTTTGGGGCTTAAGCCCAGCACCCTCCAGAGCCGGATGAAAAAGCTAGGAATTAGGAAGTAGTTCTTCTATTTCCAGGGCGATGGCCAGTTCTTCGTTGGTGGGTATGACCAGGGCCGCTACGGTCGACCCGGCGGCGGAAATGAAACCTTCGCCCTGTACCTGGCGGTTCAGCACTTCATCAATCTGGAGACCCATCCAGGCAAGGTCTTTGCATACCCGGTAGCGCAGGTTTGCATCATGCTCGCCGATGCCGGCGGTGAATACGACGCCGTCTATGCCGTTCATCACCGCCGCAAAGGCGCCGATAAACTTTTTCAGGCTGTACACATAGTAGTCCCGGGCAAGACGGGCCCCCTGGTGCCCCTCCGCTTCGAGTCGTTCGAGCTCGGCCATGTCGGCGGACACCCCGCTGATTCCCAGGAGGCCGCTTTCCTTATAGAGCAGGTTGTATACGTCTCGGGGTGTTTTTCCCTTTTCCATGAGCAGGTCCAGTATGATCCCCGCATCAATATCGCCGCTCCGGCTTCCCATGGGCATCCCGGTGAAGGTGCCGTAGGTGGCGCTGGTGTCTACCGCCACGCCGCCCTGGACCGCGGTAACACTGCTGCCGCCACCGAGGTGGCAGGTTACGAGCCTGAGGTCCCGGATATCCCGGCCGAGAAGTGCCGCCGCCCGGCGGCTTACATAGCGGTGGCTTGCGCCGTGAAAGCCGAATTTCCGGTAACCGTAGGCTTCGATAACCTGAGCGGGCAGGGGAACCATGCGATTGACCAGTGGTTTAGATTGATGAAAGGCTGTGTCAAAAGATGCGAAGTGGGGTATTTCGGGGTGCAGAGCCTGGCTTGCGCGGATGCCTTCGAGCTGTATCGGGTTGTGGAGCGGCGCCAGGGAGGAACAGGCCTCTATATTCGCCAGGACCCCTTCATCAATCTGGACCGCCTTATCAAAAAAATTGCCCCCATGAACGACCCGGTGGCCCACCGCGGAAGGCTTCAGTTCCTGTGGCAGACTATTGAACATCCAAGCCAGAGCCTCCTGGTGGTTTGCATGGCCCAGGCTCATGGTGTGAGCGTTGGCTGTGCCGGGCTTGTTAAGATACAGGTAGGTGATCTTAGCTTCGCAGTCAGCCCGCCCCAGCCGGTCCACCGAGCCCTTCACCAGGGCTGACCGGTGTTCCGTATCGATGAGCTGAAACTTTATGGTTGTACTACCGCAGTTGATAACCAGAATGGGTTGAGCCATAGGACGCCTCCGGGGTGCAGGGTGGTTTGTGCTACTGTACACAAAAAACTGCCTATCTGACTACGCCTATCTCACTATGCCTCATTGACGAATTGTATATATGGTAATACTATTGTATATACAGAGGTGTAGTATGATTAGTATCAGAAACGCAGAGGTGGAACGTCTTGCCCGGGAGTTAGCCACTGCGGAGGGTAAGTCCATGACTGAAACGATATTGGAAGCACTACAGCGATTAAAAACCGAAGCCGCTGGTGAAGGGGAACGAAAAAAGGTGATACTCAAGGAAATTGCCCGGACCTGTGCTCTGGCTCCCGATCTGGATCTGCGCCAGCCGGAAAAAATACTTGGCTACGATGATATAGGTGTTTTTCATTATGGTAGTAGATAGCTCAGCAATCTTGGCAATTCTCCTGGGAGAATCCGATGCAGATCTCTATATCGATGCACTTTGTTCAGGTGAACGGCTCCTCATAAGTGCGGTGAACCATTTGGAAGTCGCAATCGTAATTGAAGCCCGAAAGGGTGCCATCGGTGGAGAGAGCTTACATAGTTTGATGACCCACTCCGGCATTGAGGTACTGCCCCTCGATGCAAGTCAGGCAGAAATTGCCCTTGCTGCATGGCGTACCTACGGGAAGGGCCGGCATCCTGCGGCCCTGAATCTGGGGGATTGCGCGGCCTATGCTCTAGCAAAAACGCTTAACCAGCCCTTGTTGTACAAGGGTGATGATTTTTCTAAAACCGATATCGTTGCCTGGAAGGAGCGATGAAAGGATATACGCTTTCCATTCTTCGGTACAACAACAAACTATCTTGGTTAGTATATAAAACTGTAAAACTACAGTGATTTGTTAAAGTTAGATAATAAAATATATATTATCGCTCTATAAAGGTCATTAAAAATATAAAAAAATTTGACAAATATAATTTTATAAGATAATATAATAATATAATTGATTAGTAACTATATTATTTTAATAGTTACTAAAACATAAGGGGGTAGATATGACATTTAGGTTAAAATCAATTACTTTTTGTTTCCTATTTTTGGGTGTTAGCCTATTATTTGCAACTCCAGAAAGTAAAAAGAAAACTACACTTTCCTTTTGGACTTTTCAGGAATTACATACCACATTTATGAAAGATGCTGTTGAATCATGGAATAATACTCATCCAAATGAGCAGATTGAACTTAAAATGGATGTTCTTCCATATGATGATTTACATAATAAATTGTTAATTTCATTACAGGCTGGGGTTGGTGCTCCAGATATAGTAGATATAGAAATAAGTAAATTTGCTAATTTTATCAAGAGTAAAAACCCGCCACTTGTTCCTCTAAACAAATATTTAAAAAATGATTTAGATAAAGTTATCATTGGACGAATGGATAGCTATAAAAAAGATGGGAACTATTATGGTATTGATTACCATGTAGGAGCTTCAGTTATTTACTATAATATTGAAATCCTTAATCAAGCAGGTGTTGATATCAATAAAATTGTAACATGGGACGATTTTTATTCAGCTGGTAAGCAAGTTTTATCGAGGACTGGAAAACCAATGTGTACAGTTGAATCGACTGAGCATTGGTCCTTTTATCCACTTATTGTTCAACAAGGTTCTGATTTCCTCGATAAAAATGGTAATGGCCAGCTAGATAATCCAATTAATGTGAAAACTCTAGAGTTTTTAAAGAAACTTGTTGATGAAGGGGTCGCGATTATTGCACCAGGAGGTTATCATCACAGTGAAGAGTATTGGTCATTCATGAATAATTCAGGTGCAGCCTCCGTTTGGATGCCACTATGGTATATGGGTCGTTTTACTTCATACATGCCAAAACTTTCTGGTAAAATCGCTGTTCGGCCTTTGCCTGTATGGACAAAAGGGGGTGCCCGTTCCGCTGGTATGGGTGGAACCGGTACAGCAATAACTAAGCAGTCAAAATATCAAGATCTTGCATGTCGTTTTCTTGTATACGCGAAGGCGTCAAAAGAGGGAAGTATAAAAACATGGACAATTCTAGGTTTTGACCCTATTCGGTGGGATGCTTGGTCAGATCCTGCTATGAAAGCAAAGAATCAATATACTGATTATTTTGGATCCAGTATATTTGATATGCTTTTATCTATTAAAGATGAAATAAAAGGAATCAATGTAAGTTCAAAATTTCCTCAAGCTGTAACACTAGTTCAAAAGAATGTGATGTTTAAAGTGCTTGGTGAAAAAAGTATGACTCCACAACAAGCTCTTTCTGAAGCAAACAAAATACTTAACAGTAAATAATGCTCTTTAACAGGGTGCTGTACGATATATAACAGCATCCTGTTATTTAGAATGGTTTTATGTTCATAAAATAGTATTGAGGTTAACATAAATCTTTAGGAAGATTTTATATGATTGTTACGGTAAAAAAATCTGTAAATCAGATAATTACAACAAAATACGCTCCTTATTTCTTTGTTGCACCTTTTATAATTAGTTTCTTAATATTTTTTTTATATCCGTTAATTTCAACAGTTATTATGAGTACTCAAGAAATACTTGGACCTGAAGATGTTACATTTATAGGTTTACAAAATTATAAGAACTTAGCAAATGAACAATTTCTTCGTGCAATAGAAAATAGTACTATATATACAATTTTGACTATTATTATTTTAATTCCTTTACCGCTAATACTTGCTATTTTAATTACTAATAAGCCAACAAAGGGTAGAACTTTTTTTAAGTCTGCTTATTTTTTACCAGCGTTAACATCTGTCGTTGTAGCAGGTATTTTCTTTCGTTTTGCGTTTAGTGCACAACATACCGCTCTAGTTAATAGTATCCTTATTAACATTGGTGCTAAGCCACATGACTGGTTGTTTAAACGATGGTCGACTATGCTTATACTTGTACTTTTTTGTACTTGGCGATGGCTCGGTGTAAATGTTATTTATTTTCTATCTGGACTTAGTGCAATCCCGCCTGAACAATACGAATCAGCGGATATAGATGGAGCAAGTAAGCTTCAAAAGCTCTTTTTTATTACAATTCCTAATCTCAAGCCAACTATTGTTTATGTTGTCACAATAAGCATATATGGTGGTTTTGCAATGTTCGCCGAAACATATACTATGTTTGGCACAGCGGCCTCACCAGGTGATATTGGACTTACTCTTGTTTCATATATATATCTTGAAGGTTTTAATTATGCAAACCTTGGAATGGGATCTGCAATTGGTGTTGCTTTGTTTGTAATTATTATGACGGTAAATATTATACAATTAATTTTTACTGGTACATTTAAAAAGAAGGGAGCTTAATATGCAAAAAGGTAGAAAAATCAGTTTTGTATCATATGTTATGTATATTTTTTTAATATTAATTGCTTTTTTTACACTTGCACCTTTTGTTTTTATGCTTCTATCATCACTTAGGCCTGGTAACTTGATGGTTCAAAATGGTTTAACAGTTGATTTTGATATTAAGAGTATGACACTAAATAATTTTAGAGCCTTATTAGAATATTCTGAAGGTTTATATTTCTTATGGTTTAAGAACAGTGTTTTTATTACTGTGTTGCAAACTGCTGGTTCGCTGATACTATGTTCAATGGTTGGTTATGGTCTTGCAATGTATGATTTTAAAGGAAGAACATTTATTTTTACTATTGTTCTTGTTGTTATGATGATCCCTATTGAAATTTTAATATTGCCTCTTTTTAAACTTGTCATTTCATTACATATAATAGATACATATGCTGGTGTTGTTTTACCTTTTGTCGTTTCACCTTTTGCAGTCTTTTTTTTCCGACAATATATATTAGGAATTCCAAAAGATCTTGTTGATGCTGGGCGGATTGATGGTTGTTCAGAATTTAGAATATTTTTCCAAATTATAATACCAGTAATTATTCCTGCTTTTGGTGCAATAGGAATTCTTCAAGCTATGGGAAGTTGGAATGCTTTTGTGTGGCCTCTTATTTCATTACGGTCCAATGAACACCTTACGATACCAATTGGGCTTATGTCGCTTCTTACACCATATGGGAATAACTATGATGTACTTTTAGCTGGTTCAGTTCTCTCAGTTGTTCCTGTTATAACAATTTTCTTATTAAACCAGAGGGCTTTTATTAACGGCTTAACTATTGGAAGTATAAAAGGATAATTAGATGAATAAAACTAAAATAACTTTAGAAAAAGACTTTGTTATAGCAAATGTGGACGACCGTTTATTTAGTTCGTTTATAGAGCATCTTGGTCGTGCTGTGTATTATGGGATCTATGAACCTGAACATCAAGAAGCTGATGAACAAGGTTTTCGAAAAGATGTAATAAGTCTGGTTCGTGAACTTGGAGTTAAAATGGTTCGTTATCCCGGCGGTAATTTCCTTTCAGGATATAATTGGACCGATGGAATCGGTCCTCGTGAAAATAGACCCGTTCGTCTTGATCTTGCATGGCGATCAATAGAACCAAATCAAGTCGGGATTGATGAATTTTATGACTGGGCAAAAAAAACTAATGTAGAAGTTATGGCTGCAGTTAACATGGGCACAGGCACACCTAAGGCTGCTGGTGAAATGTTGGAATACTGTAACTTTCCTGGAGGAACCTACTGGAGTGATCTAAGAAAGAAAAATGGTCATAGTGAACCATATGGTATTAAAACATGGTGTATCGGCAATGAAATGGATGGGCCATGGCAAATCTGTCATCTCGATGCTGTTGATTATGGGAAAAAGGCTCGAGAAACAGCTAAAATTATGAAATGGATTGATGATAAAATTGAACTTGTAGTTTGTGGTAGTGCAACAAATCTTTTGTCTACTTTTCCAGAATGGGACAGAGTGGTGCTTGAACATACTTATGAACATATAGATTATCTATCGTTACACCGTTATTATGAAAATTTAGGTAATGATATAAATTTTCTTGCATCTTTTGTTGATATGAATAATTTTATTAAGAGCGTGTATTCTACTGTTGAGTACGTAAAAAGTCTAAAAAGAAGTACAAAATCTGTTTATCTATCATTTGATGAATGGAATGTTTGGTATCAACAACAACAAACTCGCTATGATTGGGTAACAGCTCCACCTATTCTTGAAGATCAATACTCTTTATTAGATGCTTTGGTTTTTGCCGGAATGGGTATGACTCTTGTTAATAATGCAGATAAAGTTAAGATCGCTTGTCTTGCACAATTGGTTAATGTGATTGCACCAATCTTTACAAAGAATGGTGGTCCTGCTATAAGGCAAACGATTTTTTATCCTTTTCGTGATATCTCAATGTACGGACGTGGTCGAGTCTTGCAACCAGTTGTAGTAACTCCTTCGATAGAAACTTGCTATGGTGATGCACCTGTTGTTTATGTTTCAGCTGTTGAAAATATTGAGGGTAATATATCACTGTTTTGTTTAAATATTGGTAAATCTCCAGTTCATACAATTGAACTCAATCTGCGTTCGTTTGGAAAAATGGAAATGATATTTTGGAGTGTTTTAAAAGGAAAAGATTTAAATGTAAGAAATACATTTGAAAACCCAGATCAGATAAAGCCTATATTAAAACAAAACATTGATGGTGCTTTTGATACTTTTAAGCTTGATATTGAACCGCTATCCTGGAATGTTATTCGTTTTAAAAAAAGTAAACAATAATATATTATTAAAGGGGATTTTTAAATACTTCAGTTTTTAGAGATCCCCAGATTTATATATTGCTTTACAATAATCTAATTAGGGCCTACTGAAAATGTCTAAAAATGATATTTCAAAACTTTTTTACGTTAAAATGGGTTTAATTTAGTATACTAAAACTTTCAAATATGATTTATGAGGTTTAAAACCAAGTAAAAATAAAAAGCGCATAAAAAGATCCCTCAGGATTTTTTCACAGTTGGTCAGCAATACACATACCATAATTGCTGTTTCACTAGTTTCGCGTAATTTTTCATAGATTGTACCAAGACCAAACTTTCGTTTCATATATCCAAAGCCACCTTCAATCGCTTGTCGAATGGCTTCGTCAAGTCTTTGAATCTTTCGTAGCTGTCGTACTATCTTTTTATTCTCTAATGTTTCTTTAATCGGTCTGCCTAAGGGTGGTCCAGACAATCGTATTCCTCGAGCTTCACAATAGGCTCGGTTTGCTCGTGTCCGATATATTTTATCGGCATGCACCGATTCCGGATATCGACCACATCGCCTCTTATATTTTTCTATTTGTGTTGGCAAATCTTCTTGTTCGTTATAGGGTTCCCATTGTAATCGATCTATAAAAATCATCCCGTGTTCGGTCATCGATGCTGATAGTTTTGCTCCGAATTCAAAGGCCGCTTTTGCTTTACCTCGGGCTATTGGTCGTACATGGGGTTGACTGATACTGACGATTTTTCCCGATATCGAATGGGTCTTTCCCTTATACATCTGTACCTGTTGCCGGTAAACCTCATGTATCACGATAAGATCACGTCGCTGTTTTGCACTCAACGTTGTACTGGGAACCTTGTTTTGTAATTCATTGATAGTCCGTAAATTACGTCGTATGTATTGGAGTTGGGTCCGAATCGCTCTGCGTATTTCTTTTTTGTTCTTCGTCGCCCTCGTATAAAATTGAGATATTTGATACGGGCCTGTTTTCTATAGGTTCGTGGTTTTATGGTGAGCTCACTCGCTTCATATAACGTATCAATTATCTTTTCTGTTTTCCTTCGCGCTTCATCCAATAAAGTGACATCATGGGGATGCCGGATATCCTGGGGGACGCACGTGGCATCTATAATGAGTTGCCCTCGATTTCCATGATCATGGTCATCCTTTTGGTTTTCTTTGTTCTGTTTTTTTTCAGATTCTGCTTCTACCTGTTCTTGATACCGTTTCGCTATCAACTCATTTATCTGTGCTATTGCATCAGGTCCAAGCCGTTTTCGAAAATGAACCATCATGCTTGGATCAAAGGGTTTTTCATCTTTGTAAGATTCATATCCTAAAAAATATTGCAGGTAATGGTTCTCTCGTATTGTTTCTACCGTTTCTTCATCTGTTAATTGTAATTTCTCTTTTATCAATAATGATCCCAAGGCGAGCCGTACGGTCTTGGCTGTTCTTCCAATTCGTTTTGAAAAACATTTTTTATATTCAGCTTCTATCTCTTCCCATGGAATAATTGCGGCTAATCGTACCCATCGATTATCTTCTCGTAAATGTCCTCCGAAGGGTACATAAAAGTCTTCAAACTCAGGTACCTGTTCCTTTTCCTTATACATCGTTACCCCATAGTAAAGTGCACGCTTTTTAAGGCCTTACCCCTTTCTTCCGTGCACTTCTTATTGAGATTATCTCTGTATTTGCTTCTTTTGTAAAGAGTTGTTTGTTTTTCAGGAAGCCCTAATTATAATTCACAAAATATAGTACGTACCTTTATGTCTTGATTATAATTCCCAAATCCTTTGCCAAATAAAGTTAGCCCACCTATATTTTTAGCATCGTCTGGAACTGAAATGCGAAAGACAATTGGGCTAAATGAATCAATTGTTAACATATCAATATTCACATCGGATATTTTCCCTCCATCAATAAATGTCCCTTGCTTATTTATAGACAGTAATTTTAGCAAGCCATAGGAATTCCAATTAGGGTCCCACCAATCAGGTGTAAAAATACCATGTACATCCCCTCCAAAATCTCCGGGACTTGTCCAATAACCAAGCTCGATATTATTAATTGCAAAATGAATATCGCTTGGCCAGTTTGGACAGACTCCTGGTGCTTCAGAACTAATTTCAAACGATATTTGTAATTCTTGAATCATCTGGTTGTTTTTTAAATAGTTTGGAATTCTATATTCTATGAATCCTTTAGTGAACCAAAGAATTCCAGCATTTTTTATTTCTGGTGCATCGAAATATCTAGGCTCATCGACTTCACCAATAAGTTCATTTATGGTAGCAATCCCACAGGTTGGATAGACTTTATAACGAGTAAAATTACCTATTGGTATTTCTATTTCATACATACAACTTTTATCTATGTTTGTTAAAATATCTATTAAAAACTTATGCTCTTTTAATATACATATTTTTTGAGAACCACGTTTTCCTGAAGTGTAAATAAATTCAATTAGATCTGCATCAAAAAGTGGTTTCATATGTTGAGTTATCGCACCATTGGAAAGGCCGATCTGAGATGCTATCTCATTAAGATTAATTCTTTTCTTTTCAGCTATTAATTTTAATATCTGTATGCGTACTGGTGAAATAAGTGCTTTACACAGGTTAATAATATCTTCTGTTGAGTTTATTTCTTTCATATCTAATTATTATAGCAAAATCTATATATTTTTGTAAATAACTAAAGTATATGAGTTTTAATATAGATCTGTACGGTGAGCCCAGCTGTCAAGACCTTTGGTTTAAAAAATAAGGTGGATAGGAGTAAGGGGGGGCTAGGCAGATAAAGCCTCCTTTATTGGTTGCGTATGGTTAAATGCCTGATGATAGATTTAATCTGGGGTAGCATAGTCCAACGATTGATGATACCGTTTACTGTTGTAAAAGGTTACATAGGTTTCTAAGCCCTCCTTCAGTTCTGTCATAGTCTGATAGTCTTTGATATATATGTCTTCGTACTTGATAGTACGCCAGACCCGTTCCATGTAGATATTGTCCAAGGCTCTGTTTTTGTTATCCATGCTGATACGAATGCCGTAGGATTCAAGGACTGAAATACATGCATCGCTGGTAAACTGACTACCCTGATCAGTATTGAAGATGGCAGGGGTTCCCCATTGGGAAATTGCTGCTTCAAGGGCTGTTACACAAAACTCCGTATCCATCGTATTTGATACTTTCCAGGACAATATCTTACGAGAATACAGGTCAAGTATGACCACGAGATAGACAAAACCCTTACCATGCTTAAGGTAGGTACTATCCGTTGCCCAAACCTGGTTAGGCACCCACAGTTTGGAGCCTGCCAATTTGCTTATACAGCTCATCCTGCTTCTGCTCCAGTTCATGCTGCTTGGTATCCTTCCCTGTCTTTTCAAAGAGCAGTTCAGCTCCTTCAAGAAGCTGTTTCTTCCTTACAGAGCTTATATACTGTATGATTGTTTGTAGAGTTCTATATAGTTTATTATTTCTATAGTTTAGAGAAAATGTAACCTTATCAGTATATTAACAAATCAGGATGGAATTTTGTTAATTATTAAGATTTTAAAATTTATTGAATATATTTTCACTTTAGTAATTTAATAATGGCTTATTAGATTAGTAGCTAGTATCTCAAGGTTAAAATGATGGAGGAAACCAATGCAATTTACCATACGAACAGATCGAGAAGCCCAGCTTATCAACATTACTGATATGGTAGCCCGTGCGGTGGAGGAGAGCGGGGTAGAACAGGGTGTAACCGTGGTCTTTGTGCCCCATACCACGGCGGGGGTGACCATAAACGAAAACGCCGACCCCGATGTGGTCCATGATCTCCTCTTAGGACTGGACCGGGCGTTCCCGAAGAGCCCCGCCTACCGGCACGGCGAGGGGAATTCCCACGCCCACCTTAAGGCTTCGGCTATGGGGTCCTCGGTAACGGTAATGGTTGAGGCGGGGCGGCTTAAGCTGGGCACCTGGCAGGGGATCTACTTCTGCGAGTTCGACGGCCCCCGCCAGCGCCAGGTTTATGTGCAGGTGCTGGCCGCCTGAACAGCTACCTGATAAAGTTGGTGCGGATTTTTGCTTCCGCCTCCGGTTCGGCGATGGCGGGACTGCTCTGTTGCTTCATCTTAAGAAGCCAGGCCATGTTTCTGCCCAGGGTACGCAGGGTCTGGAGGCCCTCAGCGTCCTGGAGGGCCTCGGCCGGCGCCGCCCCGTGGATAACGTTCCAATAGTTCCCTGTGGGGATAAGCAGTTCCGCATAGAGCAGGTACGCGTTAAGCTGCTGGAATGCGGCGGTGCCCCCGGAACGACGGACTGCTACCAGGGCGGCGCCGGCCTTGTGCCGGAAGAGCCCGCCATTGGCCGAAGCCACATAAAAGGCCCGGTCGAGGAAGCTCTTCATCGTACCGGCGATGCCGGAAAAATGAACCGGAGAGCCGAGGATGATGCCGTCGGCGGCTTTCATCAACTGAATAATATCATTCACTTCATCGTCGATGATGCAGCGCTCGTTTTTCAGTTTACCGCAGGTGCCGCAGGCGAGGCAGCCCCGGATGGCTTTGTCCCCTACCTGAACTATGCTGACCTCGATACCTTCCTTTTCCAGCTCCGCCTCTACGGTTTTGAGGGCCTGGTAGGTGTTTCCTTCTTTTCGGGGACTGCCGTTAATCGCGATGACCTTCATTTGAGAAGTCCCTCCAGTTCCTTCACGAGCCGGGCAAAGGTATCACAGGCCGCCTGGATGGGTTCGGGGCGGGACATATCCACCCCGGCCATTTTGAGGGATTCGATGGGGAAACGGGAACCGCCAGATTTCAGGAAGGTAAAGTAATCTTCCCGTTCCTGCTTGCCCCCAGACAGGACCCGTTCTGCCAGCGCGAGAGATGCGGAGATGCCGGTAGCGTACTTGTACACATAAAAGGCTCCATAGAAGTGGGGAATCCTGAGGCCTTCCAGGTCACTTTCATCTTCAAACACCATGGCGGGGCCGAAATATTTGGTGAGGAGGGTGCGGTATTCCGAGCGGAGTACATCAACCGTAAGGGGAGTGCCCCCTTCTTCCAGAGCATGGACCCGGTGCTCAAACTCGGCGAACATGGTCTGCCGGAACAGGGTTGCCAGGATATCATCGACCCGTTTGTTCACCAGGTATGCCTTGAGTTCCCGGCTGTCGGCGGTTTTCATGAGGTGGCGGAAGAGGAGTTCCTCGTTAAAGGTGCTGGCTACCTCGGCTTCGAAGATGGTGTAGCCGTAGTGCATAAAGGGGTTGTTCCGGGCGGAGTACCAGGAGTGCATGGAGTGCCCCCCTTCATGGGCCAAGGTAAAGACGTCCCGGATCACATCTTCCTTGTAGTTCATCAAGATATAGGGGTCCCCCGTATAACTGCCGGCGGAAAAGGCGCCGGAACGTTTGCCCTTGTTTTCATAGCGGTCTGCCCAGCGGCCGAGGAGCCCTGAGCGCAGGGTCTGTACATACTCGTCTCCCAGGGGCGAGAGGGCCTGGGAAATCATGTCCACCGCTTCGTTCCAGGTGGTGTGCTTTTTAGCGCTTTGTACGATGGGAACATAGACATCGTAGTGCCGCAGTTCCGGGAGTCCCAGAGCCTTTTTTCGCAGTTCATAGTAGCGGTGCAGGGTAGGCAGGTTGGCATTGATGGTAGCGATCAGGTTGTCGTAGACCGATTCATCCACATTGTCGGGGAAGAGGGCCATGGCCCGGGCTGATGAAAAGCCCCTGATCCGGGCTTTAATTACATCCTGTTTTACCGAACCGCCGTAGAGGGCTGCCAGGGTGGTCTTATGGGCATCGAATTGTTTGTAAAAGGCCTTATAAGCCCGCTGGCGCAGGTCTCGGTCGCTTTTTTCCATAAATGAGGACCAGGTCGATTGGGAAAGGGGCCGTTTTCCCTCCGGTGTGTCGATGGTGCCGAAATCGATATCCACGTTGGTAAGCACCGAAAAGGCATCCCGGGGGACCGATTCACCCTCCGCATGGAGGGCTAAGAGGCGTTCTTCCTTGTCGCTTAAAATGTAGGGTTTCCAGCGGAGGAGTTTCTGCAGGTAAATGCGGTATTCCGCCAGCCGTTCATTTTTTAAGAAGGATTGGATTGATGAGTCGGGAATGGCCTGTATTTCCGGTACTGCCCAGGATGCGGCGGCCTGGGCGCGGGCCTGGGCCATGGCAAAGCGGCCGGTCATGGTGCGGGCTTCGCTGGCTCCTTCATCCTCGGTCTGCCTGAGTTCGCAGTAATAGGCAAGCCGTTCTTCCAGCATGCCCATTTCTTTATAAAAGTCGAGCCAGTCTGCCAGGGTGTCGGCGGAACGGCCCAGGGTACCCCGGTAGGATTCGATTTTTTCTATCATCTTTTCATAGACCGCCAGTCCGTCGTTCCAGGCTGAATCGGAAGGATAGAGTTTGGAAAGGTCCCAGGTGTATTCTACGGGGACCGCCGAACGGGGCGGGATGGTGCTTGTGTCCATGTGCTGCTCCTAGGGTAATGTATAGCGAAATTGGCCTATAAAGTCCAGACTGACTGAGTTGTCAATAAGATCAGCCAAGTTCTGCGGATCTGTCCAACGGGTATTTTTATCAATATTTAATATTCCTTTATCATTCTATTAACAGAAACGCTGTACAGTCCCCTTCATCTTATAGAATTGGAGGAAGATATGAAACGTAGAGCCTTCGTCCCCGCTCTGTTGGGGAGCCTGTTCGTGCTGTTGGTTGCAGGAAACCTGTATGCGGGCGGTGCAAAGGATGCAGCTGCTACAAGCAGTACGGTAGCACAGAAACAGAAAGCGGTTAAGTATGTATTCTTCTTTGTGGGTGATGGTCTTGCGATGCCTCAGATTAGTGCCACCGAGGCGTATGCCAATGCCCTTGCATCCAAGGATGTGAATGTTAAGCGGCTTGGGTTCTCCCAGTTCCCCGTAACAGGGCTCTGCACTACCTATGATGCGGGTTCGCTCATCACCGATTCAGCCTCTGCGGGCACTGCCTTTGCTTCAGGCAACAAGACCCTCAATGGGGTCATCAATATGGATGTGTCTAAAACCAAGACCTATAAAACCATAGCTGAGTATGCTAAGGAACGTGGAAAAAAGGTCGGGGTTGTTTCATCCGTATCTATCGACCATGCGACCCCTGCATCCATGTATGCTAAGGTACCGTCCCGGAACAACTACTATGATATAGCAGTGCAGCTTACCGAAAGCGGCTTTGATTATTTTGGCGGCGGCAGTTTTCTACAGCCCACCGGCAAAAACAAGGATAAACCCAGTGTGTACGATCTGGCAAAGGCAAAGGGCTATACGGTTGCCGATTCGGTCGCAGCAATTCAGGGACTCAAAGCTGGTGCAGGAAAGGTTATTGCCATCAACCCCAACCTGCAGGATTCTTCCGCTATGAAATATGACATCGATCGGGAAGCGGGTGAACTTGCACTGGTCGACTTTGTTCGTAAGGGAATAGAGCTTCTGCAGGATGGACCTGAGGGCTTCTTCCTTTTTGTGGAGGGTGGCAAGATTGACTGGGCCTGCCATGCCAACGATGCAGCCTCTGCGATAAAGGATACCCTTGCCTTCGATAGGGCGGTGGCAGAAGCGGTTGCCTTTGCGGAAAAGCACCCAGAAGAGACTCTCATTCTGGTTACCGGTGACCATGAAACGGGCGGTATGGCCATTGGTTTTGCCGGTACCCAGTATGAAACCTTCTTTGATAAAATTGCACCCCAGAAGATGTCCTATGTAGCTTTTAACGATAAGGTCCTAACGCCTTACAAGAAAGCAACGCCCAAGGAGAAGGCCAAACTTGAGGATCTTGCTCCTGCTATTAAAGACGCCTTTGGTATTGAACTGGCGAGCCTTAATCAGCTCCAGAAGGAACAGGTAGAACGGGCCTTTAAGCGAACCATGGGGAATGAAGTGGAACGCTCTATAAAGGAAGAAGAATATCTTCTGTACGGTGGCTACGAACCCTTAACAGTTAAGCTGACCCAGATTCTAAACCAGATGGCTGGTATCGGCTGGACCAGCTATTCCCATACCGGAGTTCCGGTGCCCGTATTTGCGAAGGGAATATATCAGGATGTGTTCTCTTCCTACTACGATAATACGGACCTCTTTAAGAAGCTCGCCATGGCTATGGGAGTGACCGAGAGAGTTCAGTGAGTAGAGGGCTGACTCCCCACTCCCGGAACATGTAAAAAATATGCGGGACTGTCTGTTGCTGCAGGCAGTCCCATCGTTTTTGTATAAGAGGAGATGATATGACCAAAAAAGCACTTTTTATGGGGGATCGGAAACGGGACATTATATTTGCCCTTATCATTCTTATGGTGAGTATTCTCGTATTGTTTATTCCGACGGGTTTTACTTCCCCATACCCGGAGGGATCGAGCCATTGGGCAAAGGCAAAGATCCTGAATACCGATAATAGTACGGTTAAAACTATCGGGCCAACGAAACATGGGGCTCAGCAGCTGGAACTTGAACTGCTCAGTGGTCCTTTTAAAGGCCGCCATTTCTCTGCCTCTAACCTGCTTCTCGGGAAAAAGGAACTAGATAAGTTTTTCAGTCCCGGAAATCTCGCCTTTGTTGTGGTGGACCTTACCGAGGATCGGACCGATGTGGCCTATGTCAATGTGATTGACCACTATAGGCTTGATGCAACGATCCTGTTGTTTGTCGCTTTTATGGTTGTTCTTATTGGCTTTGCAGGCTGGATTGGCTTTAAGGCCCTCATTTCCTTTATCTGTTCCGCAGCCCTGATTATAAAAATTCTCTTACCCCTCATGCTTCATGGCTGGAACCCTGTGGTATTGACCCTGGGTATTGTGAGCCTTTTAACCTTTGTCATTATATTTCTTGTAGCGGGTTTTACGAGAAAGGGAATGGTTGCTTTTGCTGGCTCCATGGGAGGAGTTCTCGCTACCACATTGCTTTCTATTTTGTTCACCAATTTGTTTAAAATACATGGGGCAGTGCGGCCCTTTGCAGAAAATCTACTTTATATGGGCTTTGATTATATTTCCCTTCCCCAGCTCTTTATGGCTGGTATTTTCCTTGCCTCAAGCGGTGCTGTCATGGATCTTTCCATGGATATTTCTGCCGCCCTTGCGGAGCTTGTCCATAAACACCCCCATATATCCCGCAGGGATCTCATCCGCTCGGGGTTCAATGTGGGCCGCCATGTGGTGGGAACCATGACCACCACCCTGCTGCTGGCCTATACCGGCGGTTATACCGCCCTCATGATGACCTTTATTGCCCAGGGAGTTCCCATGGCAAATATTATCAATATGATCTATGTGTCCGCTGAGCTGATTTATACCATGGTAGGCAGTTTTGGGCTTATCCTTGTAGCGCCCATTACAGCAATTGTTGGGGGATATTTGTATACTTGTCCAATTAAAAATAAGATTTGACAAGTAAAAGTACCTATGGTAATTTGTAATTACAGTAACGCGCGTAACTGTCTGGAAATGTATAACCCTATTCATTATGAGGAGGTTAGGATGAAACGGTTTGGTTTAGTACTGCTTGTTGTGCTATGTATTGTGGCTGTGATGTCATGTGGCGGTAAACAGAATACTGCTGCGAAAGGGAAAATAACTGTGTGGTGCTGGGATCCCAATTTTAATGGGTATTCCATGCAGAAAGCTGCAGAGGTATATAAAAAAATAAATCCTGATGTAACAATAGAAGTTGTTGATATCCCTGAGAATATAGAGGGCAAAATTGAAGCTGGACTGCAAGCAGGTGGGGCAGGACTCCCAGATATAGCCTTATTCCAAGATTATGTTATAGAACGTTTTATTCAAAATTACCCTGGTGCTTTTGTTGATTTAAAGGCTGAAGGAATCGACTATACGAAATTTGCACAATATAAACTTGGGCCTATGACTGATGGAAACAAGGTATATGGAATTCCCTTTGATACTGGTAGTACGGGATTTTTTATTCGTGCAGATATGTTGCAAGCTGCAGGGTTAAATCCTGATGATTATAAGAAAAACTTAACATGGTCAGAACTTATTGATCTTGGTATAAAAATAAAAGCAAAAATTGGGAAGCCTCTTATTGCTTATGATACAACGAGCTTTGATTTCTTAAGAATTATGGTACAGTCAACTGGTACTCAATTCTTTAATCCTGATGGATCAGTTAATTTAACATCTCAAGCGATGGTAAAATCTATAGAGATTTTAAAAGCTCTTAATGATAAGGGTTTACTCTATATGACAGAAGGTTGGAACAACTGGCTTGCAGCTTTTAATGGAGGCGATGCTGCAGGTATGTTAACTGCTATTTGGATAATTGGTACGTTAAAATCACAACCACAAAATTCAGGGAAGTGGATGGTTATTCCAACTCCACTGGTTGAAGGTGTGCCAGGTGCCCAGAATGCCTCAAATAATGGTGGTTCAAGTTGGTATGTTTTTAGTAAAGCACCAAATAAGGCTGCTGCTATCGACTTTATGAAAAAAACATGGGCTAGTGATTCTCAAGATGCTTTAGAATTTTATAACACGATACTTAAAGGTGCTGGTGCAATGGGGACTTTTTTACCATCACGGGTTGGATCTAACTATACTGCACCGGATGATTTTTTCTATAATAAACAGGCCGTTTATAAAGATTTTGCAGAATGGATGGAAAAAGTACCTAGCTTAAAATACACGCCTAATTATGTTGCTATGCGAACAGCAGTAAATAATGCGCTTAATAAAATGTTTAATGCTCAATTAAAAGATCCAGAAGCTGTTATTAAAGCCGCAATTGATGAATATCAGCAAGCAACTGGAAATAAATAATAAATAGTATAGAGTCCGGAGAATATGGGAACATTTTCTCCGGATAGTTTTTAAACGGGTATTAGTTTCCTTGAAAAGGAGTTGCTGGTGGAACAGAAGGGTCGTTACCATCGATATTTAAATAGGGTTGGCTGGTTATACGTTACACCGGCTACATTATTATACATCTTATTTATGTTATATCCTGTTATCTATTCTCTTTTCATGGTTACACAGAAATGGCGTGGTTTTAATCGTCAATTTGTTGGATTTGGTAATTTTATAAGAATGGTACAGGATAGTATCTTTTGGAAAGCACTTAGTCATAATTTTCTATTTATGGTAATTCAAGTGCCAATAATGATTCTATTAGCGTTAATCCTAGCTACAATTCTAAATAGTGAAATAAAAAGGTTTAAAGGTGTTTTTCGAACAATCTATTTCTTACCCTGTGTAACATCGCTTGTAGCCTATTCTGTTATATTTAGAATATTATTACAATCTAACGGTATTTTAAATAATTTGTTACAGGATATTCATCTGATTAATGAACCTATCGGCTGGCTGAGTAATGGTTTTTGGGCAAAGATTACAATAATGATTGCATTAACCTGGAGATGGACGGGTTACAATATGGTATTCTTTTTAGTTGGTTTACAAAATATTGATTCAGAAATATACGAAGCCGCTGAAGTAGATGGAGCTGGTAAAATAAAGCAATTTTTTTCCATTACACTACCATTATTAGTTCCTGTTATTCTTTTTTCTTTAATTACCTCTACTAATGGTACTATGCAGTTATTTGATGAGCCTAATATATTAACATGGGGTGGCGGACCCTCTAATGAAACTATGACCGTTGCATTATATATCTATAACCAGGCATTTGTTCTTAATTCAGATTTAGGATATGCGGCTACTCTTTCCTATGTTATGGTATTTATTGCCGCAGTATTGGCATTTATACAGCTGCGATTGTTAGGAGACAAGGAAAAATGAAAAGATTGCCAAATATAACTATTTCCTATTATATAATTAGAGTGTTTGTATTAGCAGGTGCAATTATAAGTATTTTTCCTTTTATATGGATGTTTATAGGTACTACGCAAAATCCAAATGATGTTGTCCGTGGAGTATTAATACCTGGAAAAGAGTTTGCATTAAATTGGAAGAAAATTAATGCTACATATTCTGTATTACAATTTTTTATGAATTCTTTAATTATTGCATCTTTAACTGTAATTTTTGGTCTAGCTGTAAATAGTCTCGCGGCTTTTGGTTTTGAAAAATATAAATCAAAGAATCGGGAATTAATATTTAATATCTTTCTCATATCTATGATTGTTCCCCAAATGGCAATAGTAATTCCCTTGTTTCGACAAATGGCCTTTTTAGGTTTATTAAATACTCATACTGCAATTGTGCTTCCCTCTATTGCTTCTGTATTTATTATTTTCTTTTTTAGGCAAAATTTTAAAATGTTTCCTTCAGAAATAATGGAAGCTGCCAGAGTTGATGGTTCCACTGAGTTAGGAATATTTTTAACTATTGTGTTTCCATCAATGAAAGCAACCTTTGCTTCTGCTGGAATATATATATTTCTTTCACAATGGAATTCATATTTATGGCCATTGATGACAATATTAACGGATGTTAAAAAAACGTTACCAATTGCTATGTCATCGGTAATGCGTGCATATACTATTGAATATGGTGGTCTTATGATTCTCGTTTGTATCTCCATACTACCAATATTGGTCTTATTTTTAACTATGCAACGACAGTTTGTTGCAGGGTTACTTGGATCTTTAAAATAGTATATAATAATATTGATGATAACTCGAGATGATGTGGCTAAATATGCGGGGGTTTCCCCCGCAACCGTATCAAATGTATTGAATGGTTCGAAGTTTGTTAGTGCTGAACTGGTAAATAGGGTAGAACAAGCAATTAGTGAATTAGGATATATTCCTAATAGAGCTGCAAAAAGTCTTGCCTCAAAAAAAACTGACCATGTAGGAATATTAGTCCCTACATTAAGTAATCCTTATTATGGCACTATTGCAGAGGGGATGGAATCTATTGCCCGTCATCATGGTTATATTGTGTCCTTAATAATGGCAGAAGGATCAACGGATCAATATATATCTAGAATAATTGAACGACAACTTGATGGTGTGTTCTTGTCTGATTTTAATTTTGGTCTCACAAATAAGCAGCTATTGCATATGAAAAATAAGGGAGTTCATTTTATTATTGGTGGTGATTCTTCTCGATCCGATAGTACTAGTGCCACATTATCTGGTCCTCGTATTACAGTAAATTATGAGAATTCAATCTATGAAATGTTATTATATTTAAAAAGATTAGGACATAAACGCATCGCATTCTTGAGTGGAAATGACCCCTTAATTACAGAGGCTCGTCAGACGTTAATCTTAAAATGGAGTCATGAATTAGGGTTTGATAATGATCCAAATTTAGTAGTTTCTGGAACACCCCCATATATGACACTTGCAGAAGATGGATATAGAGATACAAAACGGTTGCTCTCTGGTAGAAAAGATTTTACTGCTATTATTACACTGAATGATCTCATGGCTTTTGGGGCAATGAAAGCAATACGTGAAGCAGGCTTACATATCCCTAATGATATTTCCGTAATAGGATTTGATAATATTTATTTATCAGAAACTGCCTGTCCACCATTGACCACTATTCATATTCCAAAATACGAAATTGGTCAAATTGCAATGCAATTGTTATTAAAAATGATTGATGGTGAAGATGTTCAAAGTATCAAACTTGAGTCAAGTTTCATTATGAGAGATTCAGTCGCACCTGCAAAAAAGATTGATAAACTGACTAACTAGCAATGGCCTTCCAGAGAAAAAGGCAAAAATCTGGAAGGCCCTCTTTTTTAATTGTTTTGTTTCTTCACAAGGAGCAAAGAAACAGTTATTATGATTCCTGAATTGAAAAACAGGACTCAATTACAAATAGTTTTATTCCTTCTTGAGGAAACTTATGTTTTATTTCTATCATTAGTTTTTGAACTTGAGGAAGAAGTTGATCATCTATGTAAGAAATAAGCAAAAAATTTTCTTCCGGCCATGTTCCGTTACCTAATCGTCGACGTTCTTTCGTGATACCATGAACAACTGGAATCACTGTATATGCAAATCCATCTATTGCTTGTTCGAGACGAGATGCAATAGCATCTTGTACCGATTGATTCGCTATAATTTCTATCCTTTTCATTTCGAGGACTCCTTATTTTTTTTTGTGTGGCGATTTTGATTAAAATATGAATAAATAACAGGTATAATGAATAATGTTATAAAGGTACTGGATGAAAGACCGCCGATTACGGTCAGTCCAATTGGTTGAATCATCTGAGAACTTTCACTGGGAAAGAATGCCATAGGGATAAGTCCGAGTATAGTTGTCAGGGTTGTCATAAGCACTGGTCTAAGACGAGATGTACCACCCTGTATACAGGCTTCAATGAGAGGTGTTCCTCGTCGAACCAAAAGGTTAGTATAGTCTACAAGAATTATTCCATTGTTTACTACAATGCCAGCAAGCATTACAAGTCCCATCGCAGTAAACATAGAAAGTGGTTGTCCTGTTAGTACATATATTAAAACAACTCCAATAATCGCAAGGGGAATAGTAAAAAGATTAATAAAAGGATCTTTAAAGGATTCATATTGACCAGCCATGACCCCAAAAACAAGGAGGATAGCCATGGTTAAGATGAGTACCAACACTGATCCCTGTTTCTGTAAATTTTGCCAGGACCCTTCAAAATTGATCGTAACGCCATCGGGAATAATCATTTTTGAATTAATTACCTGCTGGATCTTCTGTTCTACCTTATCTGCTCGTTCACCACTGGTGATATTAGCAGTAATATGGATAACCCGTGTCTGATTTTCTCGAATAATACTTACTGGTCCATAACCTTTTTCGAGGGTAGCAAAATTAGCAAGGGGTACACGGCCTTTCGATCCTTGTACATAAATACGTTCAAGATCTGGCATACGGGCTCTATCGGATTCTTGTAATCGAACGACAACATTGTATTCGTTTCCATCCTTTTGATAAACTGTTGCAGTAGTTCCATCTACACAGGCTTCTATTTCCTTTGCTGCAGCCTGTACCGAGATACCAAAAGAATAGGCCCGTTCTCTGTCAATGACAACTTCTACCTGAGGAAGTCCTTCAGTTAAATCCATCGTAGGTTCAGAGATATCCGGTACCTCACTTTTTAGAATTTCTATCATTTCTTTTGCGACTTGAATGCCTGTTTTAAGGTCCATCACACGAAGTGCAATATCGATATCCATTCCGCCTTGCATTTGCTGTGCTCTGCCTGCAGAAAAGGAAAAAGAAACATTAGGAAATTCTGAGAAATGATGACGCAGTTTCGCTTTAACCATATCTGAACTATCTTTCTGAGTATTAGTTGTATCTAACTGAATATTGAGTGATCCGCTATAACTTGAAGCACTACCAAAACCGCCACCACTTCCTACATTAGTAATTACACTTTTAATACCTTGTAGTTCTTTTTGTGCATAGGATTCCATCTGGCGCATAACACGTTCTGTTTCCTGAAGCGTTGTTCCAACTGGCAATGTAGCGCGAAGAGTTACAGAATCATCTCCAAAACGGGGCATAAAGGATATATTCATTCTCGGCAACACCGCAAAACTAATTCCCAAAAAACCAACAACAATTAGTATTACTGTTGGTCTGTGATGCATAGCTAATGTTAGTGCTTTGCGATACCCTTGCACAAGGCTATTCAAAGCTCGTTCAAGGATAGAATCAAGAAAAATTAAGAATTGGTTGTGTAATGGTTGTTCTTTTCGAGTTGAAAGTACTAGATATTTGCTTGCTAAAACTGGAACAAGAAATATAGCAACAAAAAGGCTGGAAAGAAGGGCGATAAAAATGGTGAAAATAGTATCCTGAAATAGTTGGCCAATCATTTCAAGTTTGTTTTTAAAGAAAATAAGCGGGATAAATACACAGATCGTAGTAATATTTGATGAAATAACAGCCGCTATCATTTCATGGCTTCCGAGAATTGCAGCCACATCTGGTTTTGTTCCTCGTTCTCGATATTGATAGATATTTTCTATCATGACGATGGAAGCATCTACAATCATTCCAACTCCTAGTATAAGTCCTGTTAAGGTCATCATATTGAGGGTAATACCAGCAAGTTTCATTGCAAGCAGTGTTATCAACATAGAGAGGGGAATAGAGATGCCAATAATAATGGTGCTTTTTATACTGCGGAGGAATAGAAATAAAATGGCCATAGCAAGGATGGCTCCCTGTAATGCAGAACTGATAAGATCATTAATTGTTGACCTAATGGTCTGGGTGTCATCGGAAATAATGTCTAGGGATATATCAGCGGGAAGTATTTTTTTAATTTCTTCAATCTTTTTATAAACCCCATCAGCTGCGGTTACTGTATTGGTACCACTTTGCTTTTGAATTGAAATATAAACTCCCGGTGTACCATTAATATACACGAGGGAGGTAAGATCTTCATACCCCTCTGTTATTGTACCTAGATCAGAGAGTTTTACTCCATAACCATTCTTAATGGTAATAAGTGTATTGGCTATTTCTTCGAGATTCTTATATTCACCTGTAGTACGGACTAAGTATTCTTTTGTACCTTCAGAAATAGAACCTCCACCAAGTTCGACATTTTGAGTTGCTAAAGCAGCTGCAACACTGGTAACGGTAAGGTCGTAAGCATCTAACCTATTCTGAGAAAGTTCAACCTTAACGATTTTATCTCGTCCGCCTTGTACATTTGCTTGGGCAACTCCATTTACTTGTTCAAGTCGTGGTTGAATATAAGATTCAGCGTAGGCTTTTAATTGTTCTGCACTCCGATTCCCTCGTACTGCAATACGCATAATTGGCATAGAATTAGGATCAAACTTAAAAATTTGAGGAGTACTTGCATCATCAGGTAAAGCATTTTTTACCCTATCAAGCTTATCTCGAATTTCATTCACCGCTGCATCAAGATTAGTGCCATAATCAAATTCAAGTTCAATACGGCTGGAACCTTCTGATGATGTAGAGGTCATCTGTTTTAGACCACTTAAATTAGTAAGTACCCCTTCTAAAACTCGAGTCACCGATTTTTCTACTGTTTCAGGTCCAGCACCAGAATAGGTTGTAGAAACAAATAACATCGGCATAGAGGTTTCTGGAAAGAGTTCTATGGCAAGATCTGTTAGTGTATAGATCCCTACAATTGATAGCAGTGCAAATACAATAACAACCAATACCGGTCGTGATACTACCTGTTTAGAAATACTCATGATTAATTTTCTCCCGATTCTACATCATGTACGAGTATGCCATCGGTAAGGTTTTGTGCACCTTCAATAACAACCCGTTCGTTTTCTTCAAGACCTGATATAATCTCAACCATTCCATCTATTGTGACACCTTTTACAATCCCACGGCGATTTACCGTATTATCATTTTTAACAACGAAAACATAATCGGTGCCATTTAATGTATTTATTGCCTTTTCACTTATCACGATTCGATTGGGATAAAACACCGTGTTAAGGCGAATTCGAGCATACATTCCAATCACAAGACGAGGATCAGGATTTCCTTTAATTTTCAGGTACACTTTCCTTGTACGAGAAGTAGAATCAAGAATAGGAGATACCCTAATCACATCTGCTGAAAATGGGTGATCTGGTAAAGCTTCAAATGAGATAGATGCGGTAAGCCCTGTTTTCATAAGCGCAGAATACCGTTCTGGAATTGAAGTAACAATTTCTAATTTATCAAGAACGCCTATCGTAGCAATACTGCTATTTGTGCTAACTGTTGCACCTATTTGTAGTGGGAGTTCAAGCACCGTGCCGGAAATAGGGCTTAGTACTGGATTTAATGCATATGCCGTACCTGGTTTAGAAGGATCAATATAAGCGATTATATCACCTTTAGAAACTTCTGATCCAATATAAACCAGTAAAGAATCAATCTTTCCACTCGTAAATGGATATACGGAAACAATAGTTTCGCTTGTTACTTCACCATTTGTTATAATATAATCCTGAAGGTTTTTGCGATTTACAAGTTCAGTTTTTACGTTTACAGCTTGCTGAGCAAATGCTGGTTTTGTTTTTGATTGAGAAGCGGATTGATTTCGGGGCAAGAGAAGGATTGCTCCAATCAGTATTATAAAAATTCCAAAAATTACAAAATTTCGACGATTCATCTTTTATCTACCTCCCAAGACTTCCAAAAGGCAGTCCTAATGAATATTCAAGATTTAAAATTACAATACTCAAATTGTAAATATTTTCCAAAATCGCATAACGAACTTCTGAGAGATTATCTATCGCATTTTGTAGACTTATAAGATCTGTAAGTCCATTGGTATATGCTGTTTGAGTAAGATCTACACTTCGTAATGCTAGCTGCTCATTTGCTTTATAACTCTGTAAGAGCATCAGGTATTGCTCTATTTGTCGAAGATACGAGGCTCGATTAAGATTTGCTGTATTTCGAGCATCTTCCAATTGATAATGAAGATCTCGAATGGTATCTTCAGATGAATCCCGATTCTCTCCTGCTGATGAAAATGGTAAAAGAGCATCTATTGACCAACTAAGTGCTACACTAACAGACCCTTGGTCAATCCAAGTACTTGTAGTGCTACTATACGTTGGTTGGTAGGTCCATGAAACCGAAAGAGATGGAGCTAATGTATTATTTATTATTGCTTTTCGATTTGTTTCTGCGACTAATAATTGAGAACGTAAACGTTGTTCTTCAAGAGAAGGCCCAGCTTCTTTTATAAAAGAAGCTACATTATTCATTAATTTATCTTTGTCTGGAGAATTTAAAGTCCCTTCGAGAATAACATACGTGTTTTGATCAATTCCGATTAGCTGTTTTAATGTTTCAACTTGATCAGCATAGTTTGTTTGGGCCATCGTAAGTTTTGATTTACTATTTTCTAGAGAAACCAAAGCAGAAAGGGTTTCTGTTTCTGACGCAAGCCCTGCATGCTGTTTAGCTACTACAGTTTCATAATTTTTTTGTGCTGTCTGTACATTCTGAGAAAGCAGCTTAATATTTTCATGGGTTACTAACAAAGATTTATAATATTTTCGGACAGAAAGTTCGACATCTTTTTTTGCTTGCTCATAACTAATTTTTTGAACATCATATGCAAGCTTTGTAGCCTCAATTTCATGTAGTACTCCAGGTGATACATTAAGACTCGTTTTTACTGATGCGAAACGGGTCCAATTTGAAGTATCATAACTTACTTCATTTGAATGCATTACTCCACTACCTAATGTAAGTGATGGTAACAATGCATTCATAGATCTATCAGAAGTACGCTTTTTTGCTAATAAGGTGTTGCTAGCACGAAGAAGGCTTATATTAAGATTAAGTGCTTTTGATACTGCATCATCCTCAGTTAATTTAAGGGAAATCGTATTTCCAGTTCCAACCTCTTGGGCTATTGCAAAATGAAAAATGTTAAACCATAATAATAAGCTCATCACATGGTATCTGATACGCTTCATTAATACCTCCTAGCGATATTATTAATTTTATGATATAAATAATCTTGAAAAATAAACATAAATACTAGATAAAAGAAAAATAATATTTTGTTATAAAAGTACATGAATATATGATAGACCGTTGTTAGATTTGATATTCCTCTTTATATTTTTACAAGGAGCATAACGAAGCAATGTTTGCACATATATTAGTTATAGAGGATACACGGGAACTTGCAGAGCTTGTTGCTCTCTATTTAATTAAAGAAGGACTGTCTGTTGATATAGTAGAAACGGCTGAAGAGGGAATACAAATTATTAATAAAAAAAATATAGATCTTATTGTTTTAGATATTAATTTACCAGGGATGGATGGTTTTCAATTTCTTAGTCAGTTACGTCGAAAATACACTATACCCGTGCTCATTATTTCGGCTAGAATTGAAGATGAAGATATTATTACCGGTCTTGGTTATGGGGCAGATGAGTTTGTTACGAAACCTTTTTCACCAAAGGTATTGGTAGCCCGTATTCGAGCCTTGTTACGTAGAGTACAAGAAATTGAAAATCAGAGTGTTAAAGTTGCTCAGACCTTCACCTTTGGGCCCTACACATTATATGCCGATTCTTGCATATTACGAAAAGGGGAAGAAATAGTTCATCTGTCTATAAAAGAATTTGAAGTTCTTGTATATCTGGTAGAACATGCAGGGAAACCACAAAGTCCAGATGCTATTTACAATACTGTTTGGAAAAATACATATGGTGATCTTACCACGGTTGCTGTATATATCCAACGGCTAAGAAAAAAAATAGAAGATGATCCTTCCTGTCCTTGTTATATTGAAACGGTTCATGGTATGGGCTATCGTTTTAATCTTGAAGGCCTTCGAGTAAAATAAGGAGATCCCGTATAGTATGAAAATTCGTACTCAATTTTATTTACTCATTGCTGGTATTATCCTTATTCCATTTCTTATGGGAATTATTTTTTTTCTTATTCAAAAACGAAATGCCCCCGTTAGTCTCCAGCCTATTCCAGGATATGAGGAGATTGTTAAAATAGCAGGCAATGCAATCAATCGAGAAGCATGGGATCAAATATCTGATTTTTTATCCAGACGTCCCCCATGGGCAGATTTTATTATTACTGACATAAATCGAACTATTTTATTTTCAACACTTTCTAATTTCCCGGGTGGGACTAAACTTTCTGATAGTGAACTTACACAATATATTCGAGATAATAGTCATCACTACATATTTCAATTTGATGCACCTACAAGGCTATCTAATAATGGACTTCTGGTTATTACTCAGGCATTACGAGAAAAAAAACGTCCCCCAAATCCTGTAGAACGGTTTATTCAATATGGGTTAATATCGTTGCTAACCTTACTCATTTTTTCCATTACTATGTCTATTATCATTGCTAATTCAATTACCAAATCTGTTTTAATACTTGAACAGGCGACCCGTAGAATTGCTGCAGGAGAATTAGATTTAGAAGTCGCTGTACGAGGTAGTAATGAGATTACAAGTCTTACAAGTTCACTTAATCGTATGAGGCTTGATCTTAAGGAAGACATTATTCGTCGTTCTCGTTTTATTATGGGAATCTCCCATGACCTAAAAACCCCCCTTGCGCTTATTAAAGGATATACTGAGGCTATCAGAGATGGAATAACTGATGATCAAGCTTCTAAATCACGGGCTATTGACATTATCCTTTCAAAAGTTGAGCAATTAGAAGGCATGATAGATGATCTTATGGATTTTGTTCGGATGGATACAAGTGAATGGCAGCAACATCTTATAGAACAGCCCTTTTTACCTTTTTTATATGCCTTTTGCAAAAGAGTTTCCATAGATGCCCAGCTTCTTCATAGAGAAGTTGCTTTTGATCTTAATATACCAGAACATACTCAAGTAAAAATGAATGAAGCTCTTATAACGAGGGCCTTAGAAAATCTTATAAGTAACGCCCTCAGGTATACCCGAGAGGGTGGAAAAGTTCAAATTACCGCACAACTCGAAAACCGCGCTATGAATAAATCTGCCATTTTAGTTACAATTACAGACAATGGTATTGGGATTGATCAGGAAGATTTAGATAGGATCTTTGAACTATTTTATCGAGGTACAAATTCCAGAAGAGAAGCCGGAATGGGGATTGGTCTTTCAGTAGTAAAAAGCATTATCGATTCTCATGGGTGGAAAATTTCAGTTTTTTCTAATAAACAAGAAGGAAGTACCTTTAGCATTACTATTCCTATTTTTTCGTAACATTTTGCTTGACAAATTGTACTAAGAGCTTTAAAGTTATTTCGAGAATGTCGAAACGTTTCGGTGAAACGATTATTATTATTATAGTAATAGTTCCTTTCAGGGAGTTGGGTGAACGTGGCTACCATTCATGATGTGGCAAAATATGCAGGAGTTTCTATTAGTACGGTTTCATATGTTCTGAGTGGTGTTCGGCCGGTGTCAGCCCCGACACGGCAGAAAGTCTTGGACGCTATGGAAACCTTAGGATATCGTCCTAATCCTCATGCTCGAGCGCTATCCAGCAAAGAAAGTCATTTATTAGCCCTTTTTATTCCTCCAACTCGTAGAGGCTTAGGTGAAACGGAAATTGATTTTGCTAGTCATGTATCAAAGGAAGCAATGAGAGAAGGTTATCATACAATTCTCGTCACTGATGAGTATGATGATCTCATAGCCCTTAAAGAATTTATACATCAGAGTCTTGTAGATGGGATAATTCTTATGGAGGTTCATACTCACGATCCGCGGGTAGACTTCCTTCTTCATGAAAACATACCTTTCGTAATTATTGGACATTGTGAAAATATTCATACCAATTGGGTTGATATTGATTTTGAAAAAACTCTCTTTTCGGGGATTCAATATTTTATCGAACAAGGTTATCGAGCTATTGCATTTGTTAATCAATCTGAAGCAGTCTATACCTCTGGCTATGGACCAGTCGTTCGTTCTTTTCAGGCCATCCAACGAGCAAAGCATATTTATTCCTGTGACAGGCTGGTTCATTATTTTTGCGAAGCTTACAATGAATACGGATATGAATTAACAAAAAAAATAATAAAAGAAGAACCATTTATTAATGCCTTTATTGTTATGAATGACCGAGCTTTACCAGGTATGTACCGTGCTTTCTATGAAGCACAAAAAAGGATTCCCGATGATGTGGCAATAGTGAGTATGGTTACATCAGAACAAGCTGCGGAAATGCTGTATCCCCCGCTTACAACTCTTGAATTTCCCACAGAAATTCTTGCAGTGCAAGCTGTTCAGCAACTTATATCACAGATAAGGGGAAAACCGACAGTTCATTTTCAAAACACTTTACTATGCCCTTTAATAGAGCGTCACTCTACAAAAAGAAAATCCGTATTATAAAAATCTAATTATTATAGGTTGATGTGAAGGTTCAATTATTTAGTTAAAAGCGTTGGTCTTTTATAAGACCAACAAAAAACATATGGAAAGGGAGGAAATGATATGAAACGGATACTACTTACAGGGTTGGGAATGCTGGTAACTATCGGTATTCTTAGTTTAGTTAGTTGTGGAGATAAGCAACCTAAAGAAACAAAGAGGACCTTAAAAATTTGGCATTATGAATCGGAAAATGGTGCAATGGGCTTAGCTTGGAAAGTTGCAATGGATAAATTTAAGGAAAAACATCCCGATGTTACCATTATTTATGAAAATAAAGGGTTTGAACAAATAAGACAGACTGCAAGTATGGTTCTCAATTCTGATGATGCACCAGATATAATGGAATATAATAAAGGTAATGCATCAGCTGGACTTCTTTCAAAGCAAGGTTTATTAGCAGATCTAACAGATGAGGCTAATAAACGTGGATGGGATAAAATCTTAAGTCCAAGTTTGCAAACTACCTGCAAATATAATGAACAAGGAATTATGGGTGGTGATAAATGGTATGGTGTTACAAATTACGGTGAATACGTAATGGTTTATTATAATAAAGATATGTTTAAAAAATATAATCTAGAATTACCCAAGACGCTAGATGAATTTGAAAAGATTATGTCAGTGTTCTTAAAAGCAGGAGTCGTACCTCTTGTGGTAGCAGGAGCAGAATATCCTGCCCAACATATATTCTATGAATTAGTTCTATCAAAGGCAGATCGTAATTTTGTCAATGCATATCAACTCTATAAAGGTAATGTTTCTTTTAAAGGACCCGAAATGACTTTTGGTGCACAACGTCTTTTAGAGTGGGTCAGAAAAGGATATATAGGCAAGGATTCCATCAGTATGAAAGCTGAAAATATGGGAGTTGCATTTACAAATGGTAATTATCCTATCATGATTTCTGGTAGTTGGTGGTATGGCCGTTTCATGAATGAAATTAAAAACTTTGAGTGGGGTATTTTTTCGTTCCCAGGAAATACCCTGCATCCTGGTTCTGGTGGTAATATTTGGGTTATATCTTCAAAATCTAAGAATAAAGATCTTGCTTATGATTTTATAGATATAACACTTTCGCCAGAAATACAAACAATATTGGCTAATGCAGGTGGAATCCCGGTAAATGCAGATATTTCTAAAATAACAGATCAAAAAATAAAAGAACTAGTAGAAGGCTTTGATACAATTAATAAAAATGATGGGCTAGCGTTTTATCCTGATTGGCCAGCCGCTGGTTATTACGATACCCTTGTAGCTACTATTCAAGAATTAATGGGAGAAACTAAAACAATTCCTCAATTCTTAGAAGCTCTTGAAAAGTCATATAATGAAAATAAAGCACAATAATATATTAAGAAATAAAAATAGGTGATGTTATTTTAATTGTTTGAAACACATAGGAATGGAGAATCTATAAAGAGATTCTCCATTTTATTATTGATGCAGACGGCAAAGGCATAATATGAATTTTGGAAGAAAAGGTTATAGTTATTTCCTAATACCGGGAGTAGTTCTTCTTATCCTAGTTGTATTTTTACCGTTTGGTATGAATTTGTTTATTAGCTGTACTAAATGGAATGGTGTAGGTTTACCTCAATGGGTTGGTTTTTCAAATTATAGAAAAGCAATAACTGATACGGTATTTTGGGCTTCTTTTAAAAATAATATTATAATGATTTTAGCAGTTACAGTAATACCGACCATTCTTGGATTGCTTCTTGCGGTCTTCCTTTTTGATTTTGGGATCCCTCATTTTGGACAAAAGAATATTGCAATTATCAGAAGCGCTATATATCTACCACAGATACTACCTGTTGCGATTGCAGGTATTGTTTGGGGATGGATTCTTGATCCAACATATGGTGCACTAAATATGATTTTACGAACAATTGGGCTCGATAATTTAACACGTAATTGGTTAGGAGATCCGACAAGCGCTTTGCCATCAGTAATGGGTATTATGGTATGGTTTCAGATTGGTTATCCACTTGTTATTTGTATGTCAGCACTACAGCGAATAGATCCTCAAATCCTGGAAGCTGCTCAAATAGATGGTGCTGGATGGTTGCGACGTTTTTTTATATCCATATTTATTATAAGGCCAGAAATATTAGTTGTTGTACTTACAACAACAATTTATGCACTGAAGCTGTTTGCTCAAATCTATGTTTTAACGAGAGGTGGTCCAGGGACAGCCACATTAGTGCCTTCTTATTTTGCATATCAAAACTTTTTTGAAAAGGCAAATGTAGGTTATGGTGCGGCAATCTCTTCAATTATGACTGCTATTATTTTTATATTAACAGCTATATTTATAAGTGTACAAATGAAGCATGAAGGAGTAGGTGAATACTGATGAATCATTCGAAACGCTTATTTGAACAATGGGAAAAAATTGGGGCATTTATTTTAATTGCTTTTATTGTGCTCATCATGTTATTTCCTTTTTATATAGTTTTTCTAAATGCATTTAAAACCCCAGTCGATTATGCACAACGAGGCCCCCTTGTATGGCCTTCACCATTTTCATTTCAAGGAATTAGTAATTTCTGGCTACGAGTCGATTTTACAAACAAATTGATGAATAGCTTTTCTATTAGTCTTGCAGTAGCCATTATTGCTGTAGGAATATCACTTCTTAACGCGTATGCCTTGGGAATAGGTCGTATAAAAGGTAGAACTATATTACTTGTTTTGTTTGTAGTAGCAAATACGCTTCCTCACGAGGCTCTTGTATATCCTCTGTATTATCTTGCAAAACTTTTAAAAATATATGATCGGCAAATTGCGGTAATACTTGTATTTTCTGTTATACAAAGTGCCTTTGGAACCTATTTATTAAGTTCAGTTTATGCATCTTTTCCTCGAGAATTGCTGGAAGCAGCTGAAGTAGATGGATGTACAAAAACAACTACTCTTTTTCATATTGTTGCTCCGATAAGTATGCCAACCTTATCTGTTTTGTTTACATTCTTCTTCATATGGACTTGGAATGAGTTTTTCTTACCACTTATATTACTAATTTCTAATAATCGACAAACAGTTCCTATAGCTATTTCTGTAACTCAAGGGCAACATAATATGGACGCTACTATGGCAAGTGCGTCAGCGTTGTTAGGCATATTACCATGTCTTATTTTCTTTTTTATATTTCAACGGACCCTTACTAAGGGAATCACTGCTGGGAGCCTTAAATGAAATTTACCAATGGATATTGGCTGCTTCGTGATAATGTACAAGCTTCATATGCAACGGTTGCATTTGATGTAGAAGAAGGGCTTGATGAACAAGGCCGCCCATCACTTATCATATATGCCCCAACAAAACAGATAAACCACCGAGGCGATACTCTTAATGGTACTCTTCTTACCATTTCTTATTCATCACCTATGCAAGATGTAATACGAGTACGGGTAGAGCATTTTCGAGGGACCAAGGATCGGGGGCCTCATTATGAACTCTATTCAACAGGGAATCCAGAAATAGAAACCATCAATAAAACCAACGAACATGAAGCCAATACTCAGAATAACGGAAATCCCTATATCCCTCAGGTATATTGGGAAGGAACTACAGCTGCGGATCGCCTCCTTTGGCAAGGAAAGTGTATGGATTCTACTAAAGAAGAGTATGCTTTGAATGGGCAGGCTGCTTCACCCCGGGCCTACTTTGTGGCAGGTAATCTTTCTATTATGGTCGATTTACAAGCTAAGGGATGGAAGGCTGAGGTGCTTGGGCATAGTGATGTCATTACCTCCTGGGACAGTAAATCCACAGCATATATGTTAGTAGATACAAAATATCCCTATATGGTAGATAGCCTTCGGCTTTCTCCTGGAGAAACGATCTATGGTCTTGGAGAACGATTTGGGCCGCTCGTTAAAAATGGACAAACTATTGATATTTGGAATGAAGATGGCGGAACCGCCAGTGAACAGGCTTATAAAAACATTCCCTTCTGTCTTTCAAATCGTGGCTATGGTCTATTTATTAATGCAACCAATAAGGTCTCTTTTGAGATCGCTTCAGAAAAAACGAGTCGACTGCAATTCAGTGTTCCCGGTGAGACTATTGAATATTATTTAATTTATGGTCCAACGCCAAAGGAAATCCTTTCTAAATATACCCTACTTACTGGAAGGCCTGCTTTACCTCCACCCTGGGCTTTCGGATTATGGCTTACCACTTCCTTTACCACTTCCTATGATGAAAAGACCGTGCAATCTTTTATAGATGGGATGAAAGCGCGAGAAATTCCACTTCGAGTATTCCACTTTGATTGTTTCTGGATGCGAGAATACCAATGGATCGACCTGCAGTGGGATAATCGTACTTTTCCTGATCCAAAGGGTATGCTTCATCGACTTAAACAGCAGGGGCTTTCTATCTGTGTATGGATTAATCCCTATGTGGCACAACGGTCACCACTCTTTGATGAAGCAGTCCAACACAACTTTTTACTTAAAAAACCGAATGGTGATATTTGGCAAACCGATATGTGGCAGGCAGGAATGGGAATCATCGATTTTACTAATCCTGCTGCAACCCAATGGTTTCAGGAAAAATTGAGCAGCCTCATTGATATGGGGGTTGATTGTTTTAAAACCGATTTTGGCGAGCGGATTCCCACGGATGTAGTATACTTTGATGGATCTGATCCTATCAAGATGCATAACTATTATACGTTTTTATATAATAAATGTGTTTTCCAGGTACTAGAGCAAAAAAAAGGAAACGGTAAAGCGGTGCTTTTTGCCCGTTCTGCTACTGTAGGAAGTCAGCGATTCCCTGCACACTGGGGAGGTGACTGTGAATCAACCTATGAGGCCATGGCAGAAACATTACGGGGCGGTCTTTCACTCGCCCTAAGCGGCTTTGGTTTTTGGAGTCATGATATTGGTGGTTTTGAAGGGATGCCCCCATCGGACCTCTATAAACGTTGGCTTGCATTCGGTCTTTTGTCTCCCTTAAGCCGGCTTCATGGGTCAAGTTCTTATCGTGTTCCTTGGTTGTTTGATGAAGAAGCAGTTACGGTGGCACGGGAATTTACTCGTTTAAAATGCCGGCTTATGCCCTATCTTTATCAAAAAGCGGTTGAGGCCCATACCACCGGTATTTCTATGCTTCGTCCAATGATAGTAGAATTCCCGGAGGATCCAAATTGTACCTATATTGATCTGCAGTATATGTTAGGCGATGCACTTCTGGTAGTTCCAATTTCTACTTCTTCCGGGCGAGTTACATTGTATGTTCCTGCAGGAAGATGGACTAATCGATTCAGGAACGAAGTTATAGAAGGACCTTGCTGGATTGAAACTGCCTGTACTTATCATGAGCTACCCCTTCTTGTACGACCCCATACGATATTGCCTATTGGATCAGTAGATACCCGGCCTGATTATTCATATACCGAGGATGTTGAGTTCGAAGTATACCAACTTGAAGATAACAAGGAAGCAAAGGTTATAATCCCAGATCATTCAGGAACACCTGCTGCTTCCATTACGATACATAAGAATGCTGGAATCTATAATATAAGCGCCAAAGGGGATCTACATCGTTGGTCTGTTTTATTACTAGCAGTGAGCGGTGAAGCCACAATCCTATCTGGTCATGGAACCGTGGAAATGACAGAACGAGGCCTGAGGATACAAGTCGATACACATCATCTTGTGGTAGGGGTGTCATATAACTAGAAATCCCGATGCATCGACCTATCTCTGGTGTTCCCATAAATTATCAGGATACAGCCCTTCTGCGATAAGGCTCCGGATCCGATCAGCGGCTTTTTCCCGGTCCTCCCGGTAGGTGACGCCGAACCACTGGGCTTGGGTTTCCAGGGCATGGACTGTCAGGTTCCGTTCCCTAATAAGGTAGTCCATGGCTGAGGGGAGGTAACACTCCTTTTTGGGGTCCCGGCCATGGGCTTTTATAAAATCGGCAAAATAATCGGTCAGGTCCGAAAGCAATTCCGGTTTTAAGCCCCAGAAGTTCATGGAAACCCCCACATCAGGAGGCAGTATCACATCCTCTCCCGAATCCAGATGGCTCAGGATCCGTTCATCAACCTGTTCAATCTTGGTGTGCTCCGAAATGGTGCGCAGTAAGCCCTTTTCTATCGTGCAAACACCGCGGGCTACTGAACCCGCTTCGGTCAGGGTAGCCTGTAAGGGATAAACCACCAGGGCAGCATCGCGGTACTTCTCTTGTTCCGGATCGGACAAAAAGCTCCCCATGGCGGCAAAGGCTTCGCGGCCGTAGAAGTCGTCCGCATTGATGACCCCAAAGGGCCGGTCAAGGACCTCCCGGGCACAGAGGACCGCATGGGTAGTTCCCCAGGGCTTGGTCCGCCCTTCGGGAGCCGCAAAGGCCGCCAGGTCCGGTCGTATGAGGTTATCCAGGTCCTGAAATACAATACTGCATTCGATATGGTGGCGGAACCGGGACAGGACCTGTTCGGTAAAATCCTGTTCTATGGCTTTGCGGATAATAAAGACTACCTTCGAAAATCCCGCCAGGAGTGCATCATAAATAGAAAAATCGAGGAGGGTTTCGCCATGGGGGCCCAGGCCATCCATCTGCTTAAGTCCCCCATAACGGCTTCCCATGCCTGCGGCAAGTACCAGAAGTATCGGTCCGTTCATCAAACTATACCCCTCTGCCAGTATGCCACATTTTTCTCAGGCTGGCCATATCTTGCGAGGTGGTATCAGGCTGGCCAGATCTTGCGGCCGCCGCCGGGGGGCACAATGTGATCGATCAGGCTCAGCTCTTCCTGGTTGAGGGGCGGCAGTTGGGCTGCCTTAAGGTTAGCCTCCATTTGGGCTACGGTCTTAATGCCGGGGATGACCGTTGAGACCGCAGGGTGTGCCAGCACAAACTGGAGAGCCACCGTTGCCAGGGACCGGTCAGGCCGCTGGAGTTTACGGAGGGCTTCTACCTTTTCCAGATCCTTAAGGAAGACCTGATATTCTTCGGGGTTGTCATGCCAGCGGCGCCGGAAATCCCCCTCGCCAAAGCGGGTTTCAGCGGTAAATTTTCCCGCCAGGATGCCCATGGCAATGGCTCCGCGGATAATCACCCCCAGGCCCTGCTCGCGGCAGTAGGGCAGGATCTCCTGTTCGCTCGTCCGGTTCAGGATGCTGTAATCAATCTGGATGGTGTTTGCCTTACCGTTATGGTTGAAGGCCTTCAGGTATTCAAAATTGCTCGTGCTGACCCCATAGGCGCGGATTTTCCCGGCCTGCTTCAGTTTCTGGAACCCCTCCAGGAACACCTCCATCGTAGGGTCCCGGAAATCAATATGACTCTGCATCACATCAATATAATCGGTCTCGAGCCGCTTCAGGTTGCTTTCGACGCCGGCTATAAAACTTTCTACGGTGGTGTAGGCGCTCTGTCCCTTTTCGCCGTCAAAACCCCGCCAGCCAATCTTGGTCGCCACAATAAACTTATCCCGCCGGCCCTTCATGGCCTTGCCCAAGAGTTCCTCGCTGTGGCCGTTCCCGTAGACGTCGGCGGTATCGAAGAAGGTGACCCCATGGTCCAGGGCATAATCGATAGCCCGCAGGACTTCATCATCCTCTGTTTTTCCCCATGCATCTCCCCCTGCGGCCCAGAGTCCCATACCGATTTCGCTCACCGTGATCCCTGTTTTCCCCAGGGGACGGTACTTCATGGTTCCATTCATGGCTTGCCTCCTTTGTTTAGGTTGATGAACTCCTCTGCCTCATTTGCATAGAGTCCATCTTATATAGCTTTATCTTGAATATAGCATAATAGTTGAAAAATATCAAGCAAATCCGTATACAATTGCCCCAGGGTGTAGTCCCCGGGGCTTGTGAACGTACCGGTCTCTCAGCTCTGCACTCCGCTTTCCGGAACAGGCTTTCCTTCCCTAATGCTACCAGGTGCTCACTCCGGAAGCTCGGATATAACTGTCGTCGAAGGGTGTGCTGGTATTGTTGCCGCTTCCTTCGCTGTACCAGTAATAGTAGGATGTTTTTCCGTAATTCATCATCGATTTTACCGTACTGTCCGCAGCGGCGGCGCCGAGACTGCCGTTCTGGGTCTGGACCGAGCCTCCCATGGACCACATGTACCAGAGGACCGCATAGGAATGCTGTAATGCCGCGTCGGTCAGGGAAATAAAGTCGGGCCAGATCCGGAAGAAGGCGGTCATTTTTCGCATGTCTACATTTTCATCCCCTACAAGGTAGCCTCCAATGGCGGTAGACTTAGATTGTTCCACGATGGTCCCAAAGTTGGAAATAGCATAATTGATATAGGTTCGGCACACTTCGCCGGTCCACTTGCCACCCAGATAGGTTTTTCCGTCCTTGTTCCAGAAGGGGTCCGCCAGGTACACCCGTTTAGGTACTAAGGATGAAGCAAGACTGCCGCTCTTTGCAGCTGAAGCGACCTTATAGGTAAGGACCGTAGCCATCTGGTTTCCCAGGGAATGGCCCACCAGGCGGATATAACCCGAGGTATTGGAACTTACGGCCTGAACATAGGCATCGTAGAGGAGGTCAGCGGCACTCTTGGTGGTGCTGTAGGCAACATAGGTTCCATTGGAAAGCTTATACCGCATCTGTTTCAGGCCGTTGTTGCCCACCCATATCTTGGCTTCCGCATCCTTTACCTCGTCCTCATCGGCAAACTGATCCCAATAGAATACGCCCAGATTGTATCCCTTCTGTTTCCAATAGGTACCGGTATTTACATTGCTTGTATATTTATCGTTCCATAAATAGGGGTTCTCCCGCCAGTAGTTGTTGGTAACACTCCCTTTCTGCCAGCCATGCACATAAAGGACAACAGGTTTGGAAGCATTGTAAAACTGGTTTGGAACTCCCGGTAAATATTTTTGCGCTTCGCCATTATCGCTGAACCACCAGATCCCAAAGTCCAGATTTGCACAGGTGTAGGTTCGGCTCTGGTTAACCGTGAGTTTGGTCCCATTTTCAGCTGTTATTGTTCCATTTATGGTAATCTGGTAGGTTCTGCCCTGTTTAGGCCCCGATATACGGATGGTTGCAGAACTGCCGCTGCCTTCGGCGGTGGTTTTAAAAATGGGATGGTAATACACTTTGGTCTTGCTTCCATCTACAATGAGACGGCCTGCTACGGTAGTCCCGCTTGCTGTGTCCTTCAGAGTAATAAAGGAAGCAGGCACTGATGTCGGCACAATTGTGGTATTAAAAGTGATAATGACAGGCTGACCAATGGATATATCGGTGCTATTAGCCGCTGGAGTAATCGATGTAAGTGCCAGATTGGTAACTGCCCGGGAGAGTTCTACATCTGCTTCTCCTGCTGCTGGTGCGGCCAGGTCGGTAAAGGGCGAGGTACAGGATACGAGTACCAGGGCGATACCAAAGCCCATAGCCATAAAAAGTTTTACCAGTGAACCTTGTTTCATCAAGGACCTCCTTCGTGTTTAGTACCGGTACAGGATGGGGCCAGAAGGCAGTTCTGCCAACCAGGAAAAATTTCCCGGTACCAGAGTAGTTTTACTCCCCTGGTGCTTTATAAAAATATCTAAAATATCCATCAATCTATGGTACTATATATGCATGTTACGAATGCTTTCTGTTTTATTGGGTTTCTTCATTCTCTGCGGTTCACTCCAGGCAGAACCGGTACAATCCTTGCGGGATGGCTGGGCCTTTTCATTTCGGGAACATGAAACCGCACCGGCAGTGGAATTCGATTCAGTCTCGGTTCCTATGAACTGGACCTTCTATAACAAGCAGCTTGGCCATCAAAGGGAGGTAACTTCCCTTGGGATTGGCCGCTATGAACGGATTGTAGATCTTGGTGAGGTGCAGGCAAAATCCTCTCCAGAGTCCCCGGCACCCCTGATGCTGAGGATCGGTGAAATCGGAACCGCCTGTGCTGTTTATATTGATGACAGGCTGGTCGCTCAGCGCGGCATTTTTGGTACAAGACCAGATACCCATGTACCGATGGTGGCACCCTTGTATATCGTCCTGCCTGAGGCTATGTCCCCTCGGATAAAACTTACCATAGAGGTCTCTAACTTTGAGGATACCAATGGGGGTGGTATCTGGGGACAGGTCCTTCTCGGAAGGGCTGACCAGATACTGGGCCTTCGAGACTGGAATGTTATTCGAGATTCGTCCATTGCGGGTATTTTTATCCTTGTGTTTCTTTTTTATCTGGTCCTCTTTATGTATCGTCGGACTGATCGGGCCCTCCTGTTGTTTTCTCTCATATGCCTCGCTTTTTTCTTTCGCCAGATCACTACCAGTGAAAAAATCGCTATGCTTGTTGTTCCATCCATTTCCTGGAATATATTGGTTAGGCTGGAATATCTGAGTCTCTATGTCGTGGCTCCCCTCTATATTCTGTTTTTTTCTGTTCTTTTTGGCCCTTACCCCTGGCCGCGGTGGTTAACCTGGTGCGGTGTTGGGCTGGGAATCCTGGCAAGCCTTGGTGTACTTGGGCTGTCCATTCCCTGTTTTATCAAAACCCTTATCATAATCCAGTTTTATTGGGTTCTATTGTTTGTGCTCACCTTTTTTGTTCTGTTTCGTGCCCTTCGGTCCAAACAGGAAGATTCTGGATTATTTCTGTTTAGTTTTAGCATCTTGGTGCTTGGTTCTCTCAACGACATCCTGCTAACCCGGTTGTATATCCCGACGCTATCGCTTGTAACCCTAGCCCAGGTTGTTTTCATTCTGATTCAATCCCTTGCTCTTGCCCGCCGTTTTGCCCGAGAATTCCGGCGCAGAGAAAACTTGGAAGAATTAAACATGCATCTTAAGGAACTGGATGAAACCCGGTCCCGTTTTTTAGCCGCCGCTAGTCACGAGTTGAGAACTCCTGTCAGTCTCATTATCACCCCGATAGATGCCATTCTGAAAGGTTCCTATGGTGAAACCATAGCCCATGATGCCCAGGTCTTTTCTCTGATTCGCCGGAATTGTGAGCGGCTTAAACATTTGGCAGAATCATTATTACAGGTGCTGAAAATTGATGCAGGGATGATGCAGCCAGCTTTACAACAGGTTGACCTCGAGGATTTTGTACAGAACTATGTGGCACTCTTCTCTGCAGAGGCAAGTAAAAAGCATATCCGGCTTGAGTCCCGGTACCCTGCTTGCAGAGATCACAAATTGTTTGTTAATACAGACCCAGTCATGCTTGAAACGGTCGTATTGAATCTGCTTTCTAATGCCATCAAATTCACTCCTCCCGAAGGCTATATCCTGATCCAACTAGAGGATCCTGAAACGGCTTATATTGTGTTGAGTATTCAAGATTCTGGACCGGGGATCCCGCTGGAGCAGCAGCACAAGCTATTTACTCGCTATGCTGCATCTCAGGGGAACAGAGATTCGAGAATACAAAGTTTTGGTCTGGGACTACCCCTTTCTGCGGAAATTATTAAACTGCTGGGAGGTACCATAACTGTACAGAGCGAAATCGGTCATGGAAGTTGTTTTAAGGTTCATATCCCATGCTGGCAGGATACTCAGAGACATGAACACAAGGCCGACGAAAAAAGATCTTCCTGTGAACCCCATTGTAAATCACCGAAGGCCCAGTCCATCCTCATTGTAGAGGATGATGAGGATATGCGGACCTTTTTGCAGGAAAACCTCTCACGGGCCCTTACGGTTCATACCGCCCGTTCTGGCCAGGAGGGCCTGAACAAAATCCATGCAGGGCTCGTGCCAGACCTTATTATTTCCGATGTCATGATGCATCCTATGGATGGCCTTGCGTTCCGTGAACAGCTCCGTTCCATACCAGGCTTTGATGCTATTCCCTTCCTTTTCATCTCTGCTAATCCGGAACCCGAAGTTCGTTCCCGAGCTCTTGGAACTGGTGCGGTGGATTTTATACAGAAGCCCTTTTATATTGATGATCTTACATCGAAACTTTTTGCTCTTATGGCATTACGGGATTGCCAGCAAAAAGGTTTAGAAGAGCGGGTCCTTCGTGCCTTGAGAACGCATGATGTGCCATCCAGTAAGACCCAGACCAGCTTGGAAGACCGCCTGTCGTACATCAACCTGACAGAACGGGACAGGGAGGTCCTTGAGTTACTGCTGCAGGGCTTGAGCGATAAGGAAATTGCGGTGAAATTAAACGCCTCTGTCAGGACCATTTCGAATCGAGTTTCTTCCCTTCTGAAACGGACGGGCCAGCCAAGTCGAAGCGCTCTCATTGCCTTTTTAGGTGGCCGAGAGCGTTAAGCATGCTTTACGATGGAACTAGATTTTTCTGGTCTAATTGGAAAAGGTATGGTATACATGTGTCTATGAACCATCATAACGATATGATTGCAGCTTCCCGCCAGCTGAGAATTACCTTTGCAACTGCTCTTATTGCGGGCTTCCTGAGTCTTGTTTTTAACCTCTACCATTTTAGCCTCCAGGGTACCGGAGGGCTCTATACCTGGCATCCACTCCCGATCCTGACGGGTATGCTTTTTATGGGGTTGGTGCCACTGGGAATAGCAATATTATATTTTTTTGTATTCCGTGTTGGCCCTGTATGGCTCAGAACCGCCCTCCATTGGCTCTCTCTGCTGATATCAGCCATGGTGAGTCTTGTGTCGGTTGCTCTGCTCGTGTATCTCATTTTTGTTCCCAGATTGGGAAAGCTTGAAATACCCCAGCTCTCGCTCATCAATCCTGAAAAGGGAATTGAGCCCATAGCTCGTATCGCTGAATCTTCCGCTGAAGAGACCGCGAGCCCCCTTTTAAGACTTTCCTTTACTTCGGATCCTCACTGGGGCGCTGAGACTTCAAATGCAGAGGCCAGAACCAGCATTCTAAAAAATATAGCTCGACACCAAACCGATGCCTTTTTTATGCTGGGCGATACGGTAGAAACGGGAAATGTGGCTTCGATGTGGCAGGCTGCTCTGACCGATTTGGGGACCCATATCCCCCAGGTGCCCCTGCGGGTACTGCTTGGAAATCATGATGCCCTCTTTGGCGGGCAGTACCTATATACCAGGGCTTTTGCTCCCCGGGAAATCATGGACGATTCGGGTTCACCCTTTTATTGGAGTCTGAACCTTAAGGCCGCGACAATTGTGGCGATCAACCTTCCCTGGGGAACCGAGAACTTTGGAAACCGGCAGCGGCGCTGGCTCGAAAAGACCCTGGCGGCGGCAGATTCTACAAAACCCATTATCGTCCTGTCCCATAGCTATTTTTATGCCTCGGGCTACGATGATCCTGCAAATAAGAGTCCCTGGTACGACCATTATCAGAACCTGGCGAAGGTGGCCCCACTCCTGGAACAATATAAAGTAACCCTCGTTATTTCCGGACACAACCACTATCAGGAGCTTTTATTCCATAATGGGGTAACCTATGCTCTTGTTGGTTCCATGGGGGGAATTCCAGATCCAAAGCCTGCTTATGTATCCCCTGCGAGCCAGTGGATTGCTGTGGGGCAGTTCGGTTGGCTCGATGTCGATCTTTTCAAAGATCGGCTTCATCTGGTTTTTAGAAATGAAAATGGTGTACCCCAGTATATATGGGATGTGCAAACCAGAACAAATTAAATTTTTCTTGCATGACGTATCATAGAATGCTAGTATTACCCATTATGGGAATACTAGAACGACGTATCCGAGAACGACAACGAAGGGTAGAGGAAATCCTAGAAGGAGCCAAACGGATATTTTCTACCAAGGGTTTTACCAATACTACCATGAACGATATAGCCGATTCATCAGAGCTAAGTCGTCGAACGGTGTATTTATATTTTAACAGCAAAGAGCAGGTCTCCTTAGCAATTACCGCTGCGGCTCTTAAAGAACTGAGCCAAATATTTGGCCGTATTGCAAAGGAGGAAGGGACCGCCTTTGAACGCCTAGGCCATATTATAGAAGCTTATCAGGATATGATGGCTGAAGATCAGGCCAAGTTCCAATTTTTTGTAAGCTTTACAGAAAATGCTCGTTCTGTTCCAAAGGATTGTGAAGAATTTGTATCCTGTGAACAGTCACTTCTTACTATTGAGCACATCATAGCGAATCTATTACAACAGGGCTTAGCGGAAGGATCATTGCAATTCTCCGAGGATCCTAAGTATCTGGCGGCTCTCTTAACCTTTATGGTCCACAGTCTTGCAGCTGCATCAATTTCCTATAAGGGGATTTTTAGCAATTTTGATGATACTTTTATCACTTCTCTCTTTACGGGAAGCTTACAGATTATCAAGCAATATGTACAGCCCAAACAGAGACAAGAACCTTAGTATTGTTGTAAAGGCTTGACAATCCCTATTTTTATTATTATTATGCACATAGTGTGTAATAATTACTCGATGAGAGTAATTATTACTGATACAAAACCGGCCACCTTTGGTGGAGCAAAGGTGGCCGGCTAACCTCTAAAAGGTTTTATAGCAAGGAGGAATTTAGAGCTTAAAATATACCTTTGCTTGTAATGTCAGAGCCTGTGTGGCGGATGTGTTTTTGCCATAGACTGGGAACGTATAACCCAATTGTAGTTCGACCGGCAGCAAAGTGTTCAGGAAGAAGATTGATGCGTTGGGACCCAGGGTCAGAGAAGCTGTTGCCGTATCCTTTACTTTGTCACCATCGATTTTAACATCGGGAGTAGTGATATAGGTAATAGGAAGGCCTGCACTCATTTTAAGGCCCTGGTCAATAAGGGTTTCGAAGTGGGGTTCCGCTTCCAGGGTAAGTTTATAGCCGTAGTTTATTTTATCTTTTGTAGGATTATAGAGTGATAAAGACGATTCAGAAACCTTACCTTCGGTTGGGTAATAGACGAGTTCACTGTAGAGGTTGGCAAAGAACAGCTTGTTTATGATGTAGTCGAAATAGAGACGGCCCCCTACGGCAAAGAGATGTTTATCCAGGTTAGCCACGGTAACCGCATCGCCTTTCATAGCATTTTTAAATTGTTCTTCCATATCCGTGGCGGGTAGTGGAATTTTGACCCCCGGAGCAACGGCAAAACGGAAACGGGAATCCTGAACGGGAGCCTTTTCGCCGAGGATCTGGATCTTAGCGCCGACAAAGATATCGTAGACTCCGTTAATGTTTGCGTCTAATGAGGGCATATCCATGTCGGACCAAAGGTTCCAACCGGGAGCCCACTGAATTGCGGCGGAAATCCAATCGTTGACGCCGTACTCAAGGGCAAAGCCTAGGTTGTAGGCCTTAAATGCCCCCTCTCCGGATTCATAGGATTCGTACTTGCCATCCTGATCATATGCACCATTGGCAAAGGCATAGGAATTGGTGACATACACACGGCCCACATGGGCTGGCAAAACCAGGGCATCACTGGCAAACACCATTGAGCCAGTAATAAAAAGGGCGATAATGACGAGGGTGATGATTTTTCTCATAAAACTCCTCCTTGTTAATTATCCGATCTAGGATCGTTTCTGAAAGTATAGCAAGAATATTGTTTTATTTCAACAAAAAATGTTTGTGTGTCATTTTATGTGTATGATATGCATATTACGTAATCTATATACGCAATATGTGTAGAATAAACTATATTGTTTGGAGGTTTATATGAAACTGTATCGAAAGGTAGCGGCCTCTGTTGCCCTCATCCTTACAACGCTCGCTGTGTTAACATCCTGTTCATCTCTCAAGCCCTTTACACAGGATGAACTGGATCGTCTTGCTTTACAGAACCCGAGCATTTCTATGGGGTATGTAAAGTAACCTGGCATCCCTTTGTAGGACCTGAGCGAGATCAACCTTATGTTGGTCTCTAAATACTCGGTGAGATGTTTAGAGGCCAACATAGGTTCATAGAAACATTTTCTCTTGTAATATTCCCTGTTAAATTGATACAATACGTAGTATGCCAGGTCAATTGACTCCCTATCAGATTAAAAAATTCAGGAAATTGTACAATGTATTCAATGCATTTAACTCCTTTTCCTTTACAATTCTTTCAGGTAGTGTAATAACCCTGTACGCTCTGCGATTAGGAGCGACCTCAACGATAATTGGTATATTAAACGCCTTTGTCTTTTCTGCTTTTTTCTTTATGCCAGTGGGGAAAATGCTTGTTCATCGTTTCCCTATAGTACAGGTATTTGCCACCGCCTGGCTTATCCGTTATCTCGTTATGATACCCCTTGTGATTGCCCCCTTTTTTGATCGGCTCGGTCGAACCGATATAGCCCTCGCACTTATGATACTTGGTGTTTTTGCCTTTCATGCAAGCCGTGGGGTAGGTATGATTGGTAATAATCCGGTACTGAACGAGCTGGCCACCGGACCTGACCGGGGGGCTTATATGACCCATATCCAGGTTATTTCTAGTGCCGTGTCTATGTTTACCAGTCTCGGTGTGGCACTCCTTTTAGGCAGAAAACCACCGCTCATGCTATACGCCCTGCTTATGTTAATTGGAATTATTGCCGGGGGTGTTGGGAGTCTTATGCTCTACCGGATCCCTGAACCGCCAACCGAAGAAGAGGGTAAACGGGAAGAATTCCTTGCTGTTGTCCGAAGGGCTTGGCACCGAGCGCCCTTCCGAAGGTTTATCATCATTTTTTTAACCCTCAGCCTTATATCATCCGTTTCACGGGCCTTTATTGTGGTGTACAGCCGAAACGTCTATTTCCAGGGTGATGGTATGGTGTCCCTCTATTCTGTTTTTGGAAGTCTGGGGGCCCTTGCAATAGGACTTCTTACACGGCTGCTTGTGGATAGGGTAGGGGCGAAACCCCTCTATATTACCTATACCTTTGCCGCAGTGATTAGCCTATTGCCGGCAATCATCTCACCCTTCGCGGATACCGCTGTTGTGGTATCTTCCTGGGTTGTACCAGGTTTTCTAGCCCTGCTTTTTTTTATGGTTAATTTTGCCTTTGCAGGCACAGAAGGAGTTGCCCAAACTTACTTTTTTGGTCTTATCCGTCCTACTGATATGCTTGATTTAGGCATTCTCTATTATATTGTGTATGGTATTGCAGGTGCCGCTGGTTCTTTTATGGCAGGTCTTTTTCTCGATGTATTGGTAGATGCGGGGCTATCGTCGGTTTTTGCTTTCCGGATTCTTTTTGCAGCTCTTACGTTGCTGCTGCTCGTGGTCCTTTTGTGGCAGCGAAAACTGATCCGTCTTGGTGCGCTTCCTTTGCGGGGTGCCTTAGGCGTTATTTTCTCTTTTAGAGATCTGCGGGCCCTTACACTGTTGGACCGGCTGGAAAAAACCCGGAGTGTTCAGGAAGAACATGAAGTTTTAGAAGCCCTGCATGATGTTCCCAGTGCAGTTGCCCTTACAGAACTTTTGGATAGGCTCAGATCACCCCGTTTATCAGTTCGTATAGAAGCACTTAGGGCAATTGAAGCTCTTGAATCATTAAATACAGAAGCAGAAGATGCCCTTATGGAGGATGTTCAGAATAACCCCTTTACCACAGCTTATATTTCCTGCCGAATCTTAGGAAACCATGGGGTTCATCAAGCTATACCCTTGCTGAGAACCATGTTACAAGCAGAAGATTATATGCTTGTCGGAGAGGCTATGCTTGCCCTCGCCCGTCTTGGAGACCATGAATATCGTACCCAAATAGAGGAGTGTATAAAAACTACTAAAAATCCCCGAATCCGGATTATGGGAGCAGCATCCCTCGAAACCTTCGGTTCCTATGAGTCGATTCAGGTCCTCCTAGATCTGCTTCGGGAAGAAAATCCACCACCCTATCTGCGGGATGAGGTGGTTCTTTCCATTGCTGGTATCGTTGGCATTCTGGAACGGTTCTATCCTCTTTTAGTTCAGTACCGGGAAGATCCCGCCCTGGTAAACGCTCTCGCTTTAGATGAAATTGAGGAAATTGCTGAACAAGTTGTCAGCCGTCGATGGCTTAAGAACTCACAATATAATAATAAAAATGTAAAACATAGTATTGAGGAACTAAAAAAAGGGGTCACTCAATTAGTTAATTCCTATGATGGGAAACCACTTTCCCAATGGATTATTACCTATTTGGGAGACACTCAAAAATTAGATGTGTACCTCTTTTCCCAGGCTATTCTTGAAGATGACCTTGTTGCCCATGACCGCTTCCGTCTGCTAGTATGTACCTGGGCCGCAAACCGCCTTTTGTTACGTATATGATATAGTATAAACCTTTAAAGGTAGAAGGACCTATGCAGAAACAAAAAGGAATGAGTCTTATTCCTCTCATGATGACTCTTGTAATAACCGTTCTTTGTTCTGGTTATATAAGCTCTTGCTCAAAACGTTTAGGTTGGGGTGTTGTCCTGTGGGATGTGCAAAATCCAGCAATTCCTTCAGGAACTTTGGTTCCTGTGTATATTAAATCTAAAATAGATTCAGTCTATGTTATTGGTATCCCTAAGGAATTCCAGATAAAACCAGAAAAGAAAACCGACCCTGTCATTGATAAAAAGGAAGTCCCCCTCTGGCAAATTAGTTTTTTTTCAAATAGAGGAAAAGCCCAGGCTTTTGTAAAAGAATTTGCCGATTATGCCAGCCTCTATGCAGAAACCCTTCAGGATGGGCTTCCCATCAGGGCGGAACCTGATAATGGAGCCCGTCGGGTATATCGGCTGAGACAGGGGCAGGTAGTTAAAATCCTTTCAAAAGCCGAAGGAAGTCCCGCCATGAGCGGTAATAAGCCGCTTCCCGGTGAATGGCTCCAGGTGCTCACCGATGATGGAACCATTGGCTATTGCTTTTCGTACCGGCTCAGAATCTTTGAAACAGAAGCAGGCAAAACCCTTACGAGCACCCAGGCAACGATCAGCAACCCTGAAAATGATCCCACCCTGGAATCCATCTTCAGTAAATCCTGGGCCCCTGACTGGTATCAAGATATGTTGGATAATCAAACCATTGACCTTGATACCTTTACTGACCAGTGGGGCTTCTTCCCCAGTCAGGATACGGGGGTACTACATCTAGCGCTTCCAGATTTTGATAAGACCTATTCCTATACGGCTATCACCAAGGTTGATACAAACAGTTGGCGATTCGAAGGGACTCCTCTTGTGGTCACCCTGCGGAATACAGACCTCCTGGGGGTCCAATATGAGATAAACGGCGGAATCCAAAGAACAGCCCTCTTTGTTGCTCTTCCCATATCGGTCAGTGATGTAATTACCCAGGAAAAGGAGCGACGGTTAAAACTTATCGAAGGTATGATAGCCCAGGGGCCCGTTTTCCAAAGTGAAACCTATGGTAAGATTACGCTCTCTCCGGATGGCAGTTTCCAATGGGAAGGTTTTGATCTTCTGGTCCCTCGTATTATCCCGCAAACAGCAATCGGAACAGGAATCATCTCTATGAGGCTCTTTATTCGTGAAAGTATCCGGACTACCTATGATGGAGCCTTTACCATGTATTTTAATGCGCTCGGGGGTGATGGTCAGCCGGCACTTGCAGCGCCTGGAACTACAATTCCTGTTAATTTCTTGTACAAGGTCGAACCAGGGAGCCTTCGTCTAGAATATCTACCATCCTCATCTATAACAGGAACCTCGGTTCTTCAGCGATCCAGCTCACCGATTATTCTTTACTTTACCACCCTGGAGCAGTAAGGTATGGCCTTTGTACAATTTACCCGAGTCTCCCTTGCTTTTGGTGATCGGGATATCCTCAAGGATGTATCTCTTAACCTGTCTGCAGGGAGCCGAGCAGCCCTTGCCGGAGCAAATGGGTCAGGAAAGTCTACATTGATGAAGGTGATTGCCGGCCAGATACAACCTGACTCTGGAGAACGGGCCGTACAACGGGAGTGCAGGCTTTCATACCTCCCCCAATCGGGTATAGTTCACTCAGGCCGAACTCTGCGAGAAGAAGCTGAGACTGCCTATGTGAGCATCCAACAGCTTATTTCCCGGATGGAAGCCCTCGGTACTCAGCTAGAACAGGTTAAAGATGACACGAAAAAGACTACCCAGCTCCTTGAAGAATACCATGTCCTTCATGAGGCGATAGAAGCTTCTGGGTATTATCAGCGATCCCAGCGTATTGCCATGGTACTTACAGGTCTCGGCTTTTCCGAAGATGACCTGGACCGTCCGGTGGATGAATTCTCCGGGGGCTGGCAGATGCGTATTGCTCTGGCCAAGGTCCTTCTGGAAGCACCGGATATTCTGTTACTAGACGAACCTACTAACTACCTCGATATCGAAGCCCGTACCTGGCTTGAAGAATGGCTTAAAGATTTTAAAGGTGGATACCTGCTGGTATCCCACGACCGGTATTTTCTTGATGTAACGGTAAACGAAGTCTATGAATTATTTCAGGGAAACCTGAAGCGCTATGCAGGCAACTATTCCAATTATGAACAAATCCGCAAAGTGGAACTGGAAAGCCTTCTTGCGCGTTATGAAGCCCAGCAGGAAGAGATAGCAAAAACCGAAGACTTCATCCGTCGGTTCCGTTATAATGCCTCAAAGGCCGCCATGGTCCAGGATCGGGTAAAGCGGCTTGAAAAAATGGAACGGATCGAGATTCCGGAGTCGCTGAAACGGATACACTTCTCCTTTCCGCCGCCGCCCCATTCCGGCCGGCTTGTGCTGATCCTCCAGGGTCTCGGCAAAAAGTACGGCAGCCGCCAGGCCTTATATGGCGTAGACCTCGTTGTAGAGGCAGGGGAAAAGCTTCTCGTGGTCGGCCGGAATGGGGCCGGTAAATCGACCCTGCTCCGTATACTTGCGGGTATTGATCAGGATTATGAGGGTCAGCTCTCTCTCGGTACCGGTGTAGCGGTGGGCTATTTTTCCCAGGATGTGGCCGAAACCTTGACCGGTTCCCAATCGGTGCTGGAAACCCTCGAAGCCGAGGCTCCCCTGGAACTTATTCCCAAACTGCGGGATATGCTGGGTGCCTTTCTTTTCCGGGGCGATGATGTTTATAAGGCCGTTTCGGTTCTTTCAGGAGGCGAAAAGAGCCGCCTCTCCCTGCTCAGGCTCCTCCTGTATCCGGTGAACCTCCTCATCCTCGACGAACCAACCAACCACCTGGACCTCCATTCCAAGGATGTCCTCCTGGATGCACTGAAATCATACCCCGGGACGGTGGTCTTTGTTTCCCACGATCGGGCCTTTATGGAGGCCCTATCCACAAAAACCCTCGAGCTGAATCAGGGCCGGCCCCGGCTTTTCTATGGGAACTATACATACTATCTGGAACGGCTTGCAGGGGAGTCAGCGGGAGGAGCAGAAAACCCAGGAAGCTCCGCAGGTTCATCAACAGGATCATCTCCTAGAGCCGGCAATAGGGCGGGCACTGGATCTGTCGCTGGCCACGGCTCCAATACTGCCCAGAGCAGTGCTACAGGGGGAGCTGGGCTCAGTGCGGCGGACTACCGGGAGGCAGAAAAAAAGCGGCAAGCTCAAATAAGGCGCCTCGAACGGCAGGAAGCAGATCTGCTTGCCCAGCTTGAACAATGTGAAACAGAAAAGGCTCGCCTCGAGGAAGCCCTGGCGAGCCCCGAAATTTATGCGGATGGTACAAAAGTACGGGATATCCAGAGCAAGTTAGATGGTATACTACGAAAGATTGATGAACTGACAATCCAATGGGAACAGGTTGCCCAGGAACTGGAAACGGTTCGACAGGGCTAAAGATAAACGATGCAATTACAGTGAGGAGTAACCATGAAGATTCTGGTTATTGGTGGTGCCGGCTATATCGGCAGTCATGTATGTCGGGAGTTTCTGGATCAGGGACACCAGGTAACGGTATTTGATAACCTTTCCAGCGGACTCGAAGAAAACCTCTTCCCCGAGGAGGATTTCATCAAGGGTGATATTCTGGATGCCCCAGCCCTGGAAAAGGCCATGTCCCGGGGCTTCGATGCTCTCATCCATTTAGCAGCCTTTAAGGCCGCCGGTGAGTCCATGCTTAAGCCTGAAAAGTATTCGGTTAACAATATTACCGGGACCATCAATATACTGAATGGGGCTGTTGCTACCGGCATTACGTATGTGGTGTTTTCTTCCTCTGCGGCTACCTACGGAGAGCCCAAATATCTTCCTATTGATGAGGATCACCCCACGGAGCCTGAAAATTACTATGGTTTTACGAAGCTTGAAATTGAACGGTTCCTGAAGTGGTATGATAAGCTTAAGGGTCTGAAATTTGCAGCCCTCCGGTATTTTAATGCGGCCGGTTATGATGTGAAGGGCCGGATTACGGGCCTTGAACGGAACCCGGCAAACCTGCTCCCCGTGGTGATGGAAGCCGCTGTGGGGATGCGGAGCGAGGTTCAGGTCTTCGGTAACGATTATGACACCATCGATGGTACAGGGGTCCGGGACTACATTCATGTCAATGACCTGGCGGTGGGCCATGTGGCAGCATTGGATTACCTCGCACGAACGAACCAGAGCCTCACGGTAAACCTGGGCAGTGAAAGCGGACTTTCGGTGCTCCAGATTATCGATGCGGCCCGTAAGATTACCGGCCGGCCGATCCCGGCACGGATTGTGGGCCGCCGTCCCGGGGACCCGGCCAAGCTCACCGCCTCAGCGAAGCGAGCTAAAGAACTCTTAGGCTGGACTGCCCAGTATTCGGATGTGGAAACCCTGGTCCGAACAAGCTGGGACGTATACCGGAACAAGGCTGGTTTATAAGGAGATCCTACTATGTTAGAAAAAATATATTCCTATATTGACGGAAGCACCGCCACGTTGGTAGAGCTGGAAACCGAACTTTGTAAGCGTCCAGCCCTGTCCCCCGATTCTGGCGGGGTAGGGGAGCTTGAAAAGGTAGAGTTTCTCCAGTCCTGGCTTAAGGCCCATGGCATACAGAATCTAGAGCGGCATGATGCGCCGGATAGCCGGGCCAAGGGCGGTATTCGCCCTAATCTGATTGCTACCATCCCCGGAAAATCCGACACCAAGCGGCTTTGGATTATGAGCCATACCGACGTGGTTCCCCCGGGGGAGCTGTCACTCTGGAATAATGATCCCTGGCAGGTGGTGGTTAAGGATGGCCGCCTCATTGGCCGCGGTGTGGAAGATAACCAGCAGGGCCTTACCTCATCGGTACTGGCCGCCCTTGCCCTGGTCAGTCAGGGGATTACACCGCCCCATACGGTAAAGCTCCTCTTTGTGGCCGATGAGGAAATGGGCAGTGAATACGGCATCCAGTGGCTTTTGGCCAACCGCAACCTGTTCAGGCCTGATGATATGGTGGTAATTCCCGACGGAGGCGATGAAAGGGGCGAAACCATCGAAGTAGCCGAGAAGAACCTCCTCTGGCTTAAGATAAAAACCTCAGGCAAGCAGTGCCATGGCTCCCGGCCTGATCAGGGAGCTAATGCCCATCTGGCGGCCTGCGAACTGGCGGTCCGTCTCCATGACGAATTGCCGCTCCGCTTTAATGCCCATGACAGGCTGTTTGATCCCGATTATTCCACCTTTGAACCGACCAAGCATGAAGCCAATGTGCCCAATGTAAACACCATCCCCGGCGATGATGTGTTCTACATGGATATGCGGGTTCTTCCCCAGTATCCCCTTAAGGATGTTCTGGCCGAAGTGGAGCGGATTATGGCAGAGGTTTCTGCAAAACGGGGGGTTCAGATGAGCTATGAAGCACTCCAGCGGGTAGAATCCAAGGCTACCAGGCCCGATGCTCCCCTGGTACAGTTCCTGTCCCAGGCGGTTAAACAGGTCTATGGGGTGGAAACAAGACCCATCGGTATCGGCGGCGGCACCGTTGGAGCCTATTTACGGAATGTGGGTATCGATTCTGTCGTATGGGGCCGGCTCCACGAGAGTGCCCATCAACCTAATGAATATGCACTCATAGAAAATATCATCGGCGATGCCAAGGTTATGGCCACCCTTATGATGGAACAGCGATAATAGTGTATTGATGGATTGCCCTTTCCTATACCCTTACGTTTTAGTATCTTTGGATAGATGCAAGGATGTACGTTGCTTTGCATCTATCTTTAAAAGGGCGAAAGCAAGGTTGTCCTGATTTGAACTGCTTTCGCCAAGTTGTGGAGCGAAAGCTATGGATGCAGTTAATCTTGAAACACCCTGTGAAAAGGCTGTGAGCCGGGAAGAGCTTGAGAAAAAACTCAAGGGCAAACCGGATTTTATTTTAGAAGAACATTATTGCCAGGGCCGGAACACCTATTGTGAAGATGCCGGTCCATGTTGTGTAGAATTAGTGGCCCATGCGGATCTTCCTACCCGTTTCGGTCATTTTACTATATATGGTTTTTATGACGCCAAGAATGACAAGGAGCATACGGCTATTGTCAAAGGTTCTGTAGAGGACAAGGAACGGGTGCCTGTTCGGGTTCATTCACAATGTCATACCGGGGATGTACTCGGGAGTCTCCGCTGTGATTGCCGTGACCAACTCGAAGCAGCCCTTTCTTACATAAATAGTCAGGAGTTTGGGGCGGTTATTTATATGAAGCAGGAAGGCCGGGGTATTGGATTACTGAACAAGATTAAAGCCTACCAACTGCAGGACCTGGGGCTCGATACGGTCGAAGCAAATCTGTATCTTGGTTACCCCGATGAAGGCAGAGAATATTCGGTGGCTGCAAAAATTATTGAACTTCTGGGGATCAAATCGGTGGCGCTCTTAACTAATAATCCTGATAAAATAGCAAAATTAACCAGTGAAGGTATTAAGGTTGTGGATCGCATTCCCATTGTGATACCGCCAAATCCCTATGACGAAGCCTATCTAAATACAAAACGGGAGCGGATGAAGCACCTGATATGAAGCTGATTACCCGTGTTTCAGATCTTCCGCCTGCGTTGGCCGATTCGGTTACCAAGGAGGAGTCAGATTTTGTTGATACGTTGCAGGCAAAAGGTATACTACCCTTTGCGGTTACTTCCTATTATGCTGACCTGGCAAATAAGGAAATCCAGGCTTCTCTTGTAGCGGCTCGTACCTCCGGTGCGTTGAACCCCACATCAGGGGCTCAACGTCATGGTGATGTATTACGCAGGCAGTTTTTTCCCAGTCCCGAAGAAGCGCGCATCTTGCCCTATGAGCTGGAAGATCCCCTTGGGGAAGTTCATTTTCGGGTAGCTCCCAGGCTTGTGCACCAGTATCGGGACCGGGTATTGCTTTTAGCTAATGGTACCTGCGCTGGTTACTGCCGTCATTGTTTTCGCCGTTCCTGGACATCAACCTTGCAGGGCTTTATCACCCCGGAAGAACTCGAACCGGTAAAGGCCTACCTTTCAGCCCACCCTGAGGTGCGGGAAGTACTGGTCTCTGGCGGAGACCCCCTGATGGGGAGCGATAACCGGCTGGCGGAGCTTTTTACAGCCCTTCGGGATGCCCGGCCGGGGATACTGCTCCGAATCGGAAGTCGTATTCCAATTATGGCTCCGGAACGGATCACCGCGGATCTGGTGGCACTGTTGCGGCATTATCGGCCTCTGCGACTCATTCTGCATATCAACCATAGTAAAGAATTGGCTCTCGAAGTCCGCTCAGCCCTTAGCTGCCTTATAGAAGCTGGTATCCCTGTGCATACTCAGACGGTGCTTCTGAGAGGGGTGAATGATACCGCGCTGGAACTTGCGGAACTCTTCCGTGAACTGCTCGACCTTGGGGTGACTCCCTATTACCTCTTCCAGGGGGATCTTGCTCCAGGAACCAGCCACTTCAGGGTAAATCTGGAACGGGCCCTTAGTATCTATCAGGAACTGACCAGGCTTATTTCTGGTCTTGGACTGCCTGCTTTTGCGGTCGATTTACCCGGCGGCGGCGGTAAGGTTCATCTGCATCCAGGATGCATCGAAGGTGAAGATGAGGATCCTTCGGGGCAAGTCTGGTACCTTTTAAGGAGCCGGGATAACACCCTCTGGCGATACCCCAAAGAAAGTAATTAAACTTTACTCATACTTTTCCAGGTCCGCCAGTACTATGGGATCAAGAAAATGGGAATAGGCTTCCCGGTTCGCCCGTATGTCCGTGGCAGATATGGGAACCCTGATACGTTCCCGGTCTACGATTCTATGGTCGCAGTGTAATACCTTAGCCGCCCAGTCTCCGTATGGTTCACTGGAGAAAAATACATCAATTGTTCTGCCTGCCATAAAGGAGCGGAGAAAATCTTCATGCATTTTCCGTACTTCCGGGCTGTTCCCTGAGATTTCCGGAGCCTCTGGAGCCTCGAGGACTTCTACCATCGGATAGAGCCTTCTGATCCAGCCTGCACGAACCTCCAGAGGGATGGGGGTAACTGTTTTTGCCTGGTATACCACCACGATTAAATGTTCGGTTTCTTTAAGCGCTGTTTCTATTAAATGCTGATGCCCCCGATGGAGGGGTGCGAATTTACCAACCGTCAGTCCAGTTTTGTACATATGTTTCCATTCTAGCCAGGTAAAGGTCATAGCGTCTAGCCGGTCTAGCACCGCAAGACTGGTCTGATTTGCATCCACCACAGATAAATGGTTTGTGGAAAATATACTTAAAGTAGGTTCAGTCTCCGAATGGTTGATGAATATGCCTTGACCTTTGGACTAAAGCTCACTATGGTTAAATCACTTCATTCAGGAGGAAGATATGATGAAGAAATCTGTTATTGCCGCTTTGGTCGCTGTAGCCGCCCTGGCCTTCATTGGCTGTAATGCCAAGAAAGCCGCCCCTGCGGCCAGCGCTGAAAAGCCCGCGGTTACCGTTCGGCTCCTCACCGATGCCACCGGTATCGATGACAAATCCTTTAATGCCGCTGCCTGGCGGGGTATCCTGGAATTCTACGGTGATACCTGGGAAAACCAGAGCCAGAAGGGCAAAGCCTACGATGTGGTTACCGCCCAGACTCAGGACCTCTATATACCCAACTTAAAGCAGGCTTCAGACGAAAAGTATGATCTTATCGTTGTAACCGGCTTTACCTGGTCCGACGCTCTTGGGGAAGTGGCACCCAAATATCCCGATCAGAAATATATGATCGTTGATGTGGACTGGGTTAATGCTCCCAATGTCATGCAGGTAACCTTCTCCGAACATGAAGGCTCCTACCTAGTTGGTGTTGCTGCGGCCCTTAAGGCAAAGGCCGATGGTATCAAAAATCCCAAGTTTGGCTTTATCGGCGGTATCCCCGGGCCAGTTATCACTAAATTCGAAGTTGGTTATGTCCAGGGGATTAAGTCTGTGCTTCCCGATGCCCAGATTGTGGACTATTATGCCAACGACTGGGGTAAGCCTGAACTGGCAAAAGCCCAGGCTAAAAACTGGTACGATTCGGGGGTTTATGCCATCTTCTCTGCCGCTGGCGGTACCGGCAACGGAACCATTGCACAGGCTAAGGAATACCGCTCCCAGGGTAAAAATGTCTGGGCCATCGGTGTCGATTCGGATCAGCATGATGATGGTCTCTATGCCGAAGGAAAATCCGCTGTTCTTACCTCTATGTTAAAACGGGTTGAAACCGCAACAAAATATGGTCTTGATGCGGTCAAAAACGGCACCTTTACAGGCAATGTGGTTGTTTTGGATATCAAAGCTGGCGGTGTCGGCTTCTCTACAAAAAATGCCGAGCTGGGTGCGGATATTGTAAACCAGGTCGAAGCAGTCCGTTCTAAGATCGTCGCTGGCGAGATTAAGGTTGCCGCAACCTATGCAGAAGCCAAACAGATACCTGGCTTCCCGGCTAACCTGCAGGCTAAGGATTCCCAGTAGTTCTGGGGGCTCTTAAAAACTTTTATAAAAGACCGTTCACCCTAAAGGGGGCGGTATGAAAAATGGGGACCAGGCCTTTTTGGCCTAGTCCCTTTTTTTATGTACCCCGCGAAGTCGGCAAACTAAGCCGGCGATCAACGGTGGTTGTCTGTCCCTGGCTTTTGCATTTTTTCCTATTTCAGGGTATAGTGGGTGGTGAGGTCCTACATGGAAAACTATGCAATTGAAATGACGGATATCACCAAAATTTTCCCCGGGGTTATCGCCAACGATCATGTCCATTTTCAAGTTGCCCAGGGGGAAATTCATGCCCTGCTTGGTGAAAACGGAGCGGGCAAGTCCACCCTGATGTCGATCCTCTTCGGCCTGTACGAGAGCGACAGCGGTCAGATAAAAATTCGGGGACAGGAAGTCCGGATCCGTAACCCCAATGATGCAACGGCCCTGAAAATCGGGATGGTTCATCAGCATTTTAAATTGGTACATAATTTTACGGTTACTGAAAATATAGTGCTTGGGCTAGAAAGCCGGAACATACTGGGCAACCTAGATGTCCGCAAGGCAGAAAAACGGGTCCAGGAACTCTCCGACCTCTATGGCCTCGCGGTAGACCCCCGGTCCCGGATCGAATCCATCACGGTCGGCATGCAGCAGCGGGTGGAAATACTGAAAATTCTCTATCGCGATGCGGACATCCTCATCTTCGATGAACCCACCGCGGTCCTCACCCCCCAGGAGATTGATGAACTTATCGAAATTCTCCATCGCCTAAAAGCAGAAGGCAAAACCATTGTATTCATCACCCATAAACTTAAGGAAATAAAGGCCGCCGCCGATCGTTGTACGGTTCTGCGCCGGGGGAAATATATCGGCACCGTAGATGTTAAGGAAACCACCGAGCATCAGCTGGCGGAAATGATGGTGGGCCGTTCAGTCAGTTTTAAGATTGATAAACAGCCGCCCCGTATCGGCGAGGTGGTCTTGCAGATCGAAAACCTTACGGTGCTGGGTGCAAAGGGCGTCCCAGCGGTGCGTTCCCTGAACCTGGAAGTAAGATCCGGCGAAATTGTCGGCATCGCCGGTGTGGATGGCAACGGCCAATCCGAACTTGTATCGGCAATCGCAGGCCTTTTGCCGGTAAAGTCCGGCAGGGTGCTTCTTAAGGGCAAGGAAATTACCCACAGCCGCATCCGGGACCGAATAGAAAGCGGCCTGGGTTTAGTGCCTGAGGACCGGCACAAACATGGGCTTATTCTGGACTTCAGGATTGATGAAAACCTCATTGTGAAAAGTTTCCGTAAGCCCCCATTCTCCAACACCTATGGCTTTCTCCAGTTCGATGCCATAGGGGAACATGCCCGGCGGCTCATCACCGAGTTTGATATCCGGGCTGGCAGTGGACCCGCCACCCCAGCCAAATCCATGTCAGGGGGCAACCAGCAAAAGGCAGTCATTGCCCGGGAAATAGACCTGTCGCCGGAACTCCTCATTGTGGCCCAGCCGACCCGGGGCCTCGATGTGGGGGCCATAGAGTACATTCATCGCCGCATTGTAGAAGAACGGGACAAGGGCCGGGCCATACTCCTGGTGTCCTTTGAGCTCGATGAGGTAATGAACCTGTGCGACCGGATTGCAGCCCTTTCGAAGGGTGAAATAGTCGGTATCGTACAGGCAGAATATGCTGATGAACGGCAAATCGGGGCTATGATGGCTGGAATGGTTATGGAGGGAAGCTCCCATGCGTAACACAAAAAAAGTTACTGTTACTGACCGGTTCCTGGACTTTATTACCCGCTCAGAAGCAATGGTTTCCATTGTTGTTGTTGTACTCGGTTTTTTTGTCGGAACTATCCTGGTGCTCCTTGTGGGCAGGAACCCCTCAGGTATGTATTCAGCCATAACTCAGGTACTTACCGGCTGGGACCTGCGGCGGGGTACCTGGAATGCCCGCTATATTGGAGAATGGCTGGTCATGTCCCTGCCTCTCATACTGTGTGGACTGTCTGTAGCCTTTGCAGGACGGACGGGACTCTTTAACATTGGAGCAGAAGGCCAGTATGTGGCAGGGCTCACTGCGGCCCAGTTTGTGGCCCTCTTCGGCCCCCAGATTCCCTTTCTTCACTGGATTCTGGCCATACTGGCCGCCCTTGTGGTGGGAGCCCTCTGGGGCGGTATTGTGGGTATCTTAAAAGCTAAGTACAGTGTTTCCGAGGTAGTGGCCACCATAATGCTCAACTATGTGGCCTATTTCACATCCCGGGTGCTTACCATGATGATCCCCGGGGCAAACACCTACCGGACCCCCACCTATCCCCAGACCGCCCGGCTTGCGAGCCCCTTCCTGGAACAGCTAACCAACGGCTCGCGGCTGAACTATGGGCTGTATCTGGCTCTTATTTCAGTACTTTTTTTCTGGATTGTCATCGGCAAGACCCGGCTCGGCTTCTCCCTCCGGGCAACGGGGCTTAATAAGGAAGCCGCCCGCTATGCGGGGATTAATGTAAACGCCAGCATCACCACCGCTATGGCTATTTCGGGGGCCTTCGCCGGCCTTGCAGGGGCGGTGGTTGCTCTGGGGGCCTTTAATTACGGCCGGGTTTTAGGCGGCCTGGACGGGTACGGCTTCGACGGCATAGCGGTGGCCCTGGTGGGCAACAGTACTGCCTGGGGAACCGCCCTGTCGGGACTGCTTTTTGGCATGCTTAAATCGGCCCAGCCCCTCATGCAGTCCCGGCAAATCCCTAAAGAAATTACCGCCATCATCATGGGTCTCGTGGTTGTCTTTATCTCCCTGCGGGCAGGGGTTCGAATGCTCATGGAATGGCGGATGAAGGAACAGGCAAAGAAAGGACGGGTAATCGAATGAATGTACTACTGCAAATGCTTCCATCCATATTGATGATTGTCTCCCCCATCCTTATCGCGGCGGTGGGCGGGCTTATCAGTGAACGGTCAGGGGTGGCAAACATTGCCCTGGAGGGCCTGATGGGCATCGGAGCCTTTATGGCCGCCACCACCCATGTACTGTTAGAGCAGTCCTTCCCCTATTCCATACCGTTGGCCCTGGTACTTGCCACCCTGGCAGGAGCCCTCTTTTCGGTCATCCATGCCTTTGCATCGATTACCCTGCGGGCGGACCAGATTGTATCCGGCACGGGTATAAATCTCCTTTCTACGGGGATCACGGTGTTCCTTTGCCAGATTATTTTTAAGCAGGAACGGACCGAACCCTTCCGGCTGGGCATGCTGCCCGGCTGGGGCGGCATTTACCCCACCGCCTGGATTGCCCTGGTGGTACTGATTGTAGCCTGGTATATGCTCTATAAGCGACCCTTCGGGCTCAGGCTCCGCGCCTGCGGTGAACATCCCCAGGCGGCGGCCTCGGCGGGCATTAATGTAGAACGGACCCGTTATGTCGCGGTTATCCTTTCCGGGGCCCTGGCGGGCCTTGCGGGGGCCTGTCTTGTGCTCACCCAAACCATTCAGTATACGGTCTACACCATTAACGGCGCAGGTTTTATTGCCCTGGCCGCCGTTTCCTTTGGCCGTTGGCTGCCCAAAGGCGTTTTGGGGTCATCCCTTCTCTTTGGAACATCGGTCGCCCTGGCAATCTACATGGTAAATATACCCTCTCTGCGCTTCCTGCCCAGCGAGTTTTTCAGTGTCATGCCCTACCTGATTACCCTCATAACCCTGGTAATCTTTAGCGGCAAGGAATATGCGCCCCGTGCGGTGGGCCAGCCCTATGACAAGGGCCGCAGTTAACTGACGAAAAGGAAGGCCGATCTATGGCACAGCACGAAATGAACCATCATCCCCATGATCTGTATCACCAGGACCGGGGAACACCCCATAACAGTGCCCTGCCAGGGCAGATCGCTTCCACGGTTCTTATGCCGGGGGATCCCCTGCGGGCAAAATATGTGGCCGATACTTACCTCTCCGATGTGGTGCAGTTTAACCAGGTCCGGGGCATGCTGGGCTTTACCGGTACCTATAAGGGAAAACGAATTTCGATCATGGGGTCTGGTATGGGAGGCCCCTCTATGGGGATCTACTCCTATGAACTCTTTTCTCACTATGGTGTGGAACGAATCATCCGTATTGGGACCTGCGGCGGCCTTACGGCGGATGTGGAAGTGGGGGACCTGGTATTTGCCCAGTCGGCCTCTACCGATTCAAATTACGCTGCCCAATATAATCTGGGCGGCACCTTTGCCCCCTGTGCAGATTACGGACTCCTAGAGACGGCGGTGGCCGCCGCCCGCCGCCGCAATATCCCTTTCTGGGTTGGGAATATTCTCTCTTCAGATATTTTTTCCCTCTACAATGCCCAGGGAGAAGAAGGCTGGAAGAAGTGGGCCCGGATGGGCTGTGCCGCCACCGATATGGAATGTTATGCCCTTTATTGTAACGCCGCCTATCTTCATAAAAAAGCTCTGACCATACTTACCTGTTCAGATTCCAATGTAAGCCACCGGGAAATGTCCAGTGAGGAGCGGCAGACCAGCCTGCATAACATGTTTCAAGTTGCCCTGGAGTTTGCAGAATGATGCAGGTGGACCACAAGGCTCACGTCATACTCAGTGCGATGGAACGCCGCTATGCCTGTAAACGCTTTAATCCCACACAAAAGATCGCAGCCCAGGATTTGGATCTGATTCTTGAGGCAGGACGTCTAGCCCCATCCTCTTTTGGACTTGAGCACTGGCATTTTTTTGTTTCCCGGGAACAGGCTATGCTTAACTGCTTTTATGAAGCCTGTTTTTCCCAGGAAAATATTCGTACCTGTGCTGCCCTTATTACCATAGCAGTCAGAACTGCACCAGCGTACCACCCTGAATCAGACTTTGTCCGGTCCCGGGCAGAACGTTTCCCTGGAGGATATCCGGTATTTATTGAAGAATATCGGAGCTATTGGGAATTTCTTACTCAGAGCGGCGCCGTAGAAGCCTGGGCACGGTCTCAGGGATATATTGCAGCGGCTAATATGATGACCATGGCCGCCAGTCTTGGGATTGACTCCTGTGCTATAGAGGGCTATAAAGAAGAGGCGGTTCTTGCTATTCTGGATCTCCCGAGAAGAGATTGGCGAATATCTCTGCTACTTCCCCTTGGCTATCGAGATGAGCCAATACGGGAAAAAATCCGTATGCCAAAAGAATCCATTATAACGGGGTACCAATGATGACCAGATTTAAACGGTCCCGCCAACGGGAACGGATTTTATCACTCCTTCATAGTACGAAAAGTCATCCCACTGCGGCTTGGATTTATGAATCCTTAAAACCAGAAATGCCTGATTTAAGCCTCGGCACTGTGTACAGGAACCTGAAGATCCTTGAAATTCAAGGAAAATTGCAGGTGCTCCATTCAGGTAGCGGCTTTGACCGGTTCGATGGAGATACCAAGCCTCATTATCATCTGATCTGTACCCAATGCGGTGCAGTGGAAGATGTGGATTTACCGGTCCAGGCCGAACTTGAACAGAAAGCTAAGGACTTACTGGGTCAGCGCATTAGCGGCCATAGGTTGGATTTCTTTGGCCTTTGTGATCACTGTTTCCGCAAATCACTGGACAAAGTTTAGCAATTTTGGTATATTTCCTGCAGTCAGGGCGCCGTACCCAAGCGGTAAGGGAGAGGTCTGCAAAACCTTTATGCGACAGTTCGATTCTGTCCGGCGCCTCTCTATTAGACCCCGGCGACATGTCGCCGGGGTTTTTTATTGCTTTAGGTCTTTATAAAATCAAATGATAAGAGTAAACTGGAATTATTATGCGTCCTACGATAAAACGAATTGCGGAACTAGCTGGAGTTTCAAAAACCGCCGTATCCTTTGCTTTTAATGACCCTTCTAAAATTGCCCGATCTACCTATGAACGGATCATGGAGATTGCAGAACGGGAAGGCTATGTTCCTGATCCAATTGCCCGTACTATGACCAGCAAACGGGTTGGTGCTATCGGTGTACTGCTTCCCCAGGCTATCCAGGATACATTTCGAAATCCCTATGTCTCAGAGGTGCTCCGGGGAATCGGCACGGTTTGCCATCAAGAAGATCTTTTTCTTACCATATTGCCACCCATCAAAGGATTCCTTTCTCAGGCAGTTCGGAATGCGGTGGTGGATGGTTTCATTTCCCTTGGAGTTGAAACTGCACCGGAGATCGCCGCTCTGATCCGCCAACGTAATGTGCCCTTTGTAACTATAGATGGAGACGCCGATTCAGGCATTACCAATGTAGGTATTGATGATACGGTCGCAGCTGAAACAATTATGAACTATGTACTCTCACTTGGGCATCGTGAAATTATTATTCTTTCTCTAAAGAGTGAGGGGCCTGGTACTGCGGAAGAACATTCCTCACGAACAGTAGACCGTCGGCTTGCCGGTTTCGAACGAGCATTACAGAATCATGGTCTCTCATTGCATAGCCCGAATATACGTGTTGTTCCGGTAGAAGTAACGATGGAATCAGCAGAAGAAGCACTCCTTCCCCTTATGAGCTATAAGATTCCTACCGCTATTGTCAGCATGAGCGACTCTGCTGCTTTAGGCGCCTATGTAGCTTGCAAACGGTTAGGAATTGCTATTCCAGCAGAAATCACCATAACTGGTATGGATGATATTCCTTTTGCTTCTATAATAAATCCCGCAATGACTACGATTCGTCAACCAGGACAAAGAAAGGGATCCTATGCAGCTCGAGCCGTATTGGATATGATGCAAGGGCGGGTTGTGGCTTCTGTGATTTTGCCAACTGAACTTGTGATTCGGGAGTCCAGTAGTACTCCTCGATCGGTCCCCTTGGCTGTGAAAGCTGTAACCCTGGGGAATAAACCATAGGATTCGTTAAAACTGAATAAAATCTCGTAGCTCTGCGAGCCCCCGGGGCTTGTAGTGCCCATACTCTTGTTTAAAACCGTATTCTTCAACTAAAAGTTTCTGAAGTCCGCTCCGCAAAAGCCTGCTCGTTTCTTTAATTGGTGCATCCACGTTGTCTGCCTGGTCAAGAATAATGCCCCGGGGGCTCGCGAGAAAGGTTTCCAGGAGCATTTTGGCCGCAATAAAACGTTTGTTTTTCTTTACCGCCATTATCTGGGGTTTTTTCATAAGACCTAATATTTCCCAGGTGGTTTGTTCTGCCTGGGCATATTTCCCAGCTTCCTTGTCCTGGTCGGAAACTCGTATGGGAAGCTTATCCGGAATAGAATCGAGATTGTCAAGAAGATAATCGAGACTGAAGAGTCCTGTGGCACAGTTAAAAAGAACATGGGCTCCCTTAGTTTCCTCTGTCTGAACCTGGTCACTACTGATCCGTTGGCCGATTTCACCTACGGTAAAGTTCCCTGTGGCGTCCTGTACTAGGATACCTCCTTTTACATCAACTGGGGTTCGCCAGGCAAACTCAAAGGCTGCTTCCGAGCCTTCACAGTGGTGTTTCAGGGCAAAATAGGCAAGTTCTATGGGATCAATGGTATATCCTGAGTTATCCACATTGCCGAGATACACAAAGCGGATGCCCTGTTCATGAAGCTGACGATAAATTGGTGCTAGGATCCGAAAATTCTCTCCATGTCCCCCTGGAAGAGCAAGCCCCCGATTCGGTATGCCATAGGCCCTGTCAAAGATGCGCCGAGGCAGTCCTTCACTTGAATGGGTAAGAGCCCCGATGAGACCTTGTTTTGCACTTAAGGCTTTGGTGGGATCCACATGGGTTTCTTGAATGAGCTCTGCAAGGAGGGGGGCCTCACGGTATTGTTCATAGGCTTCGTAGAGTTTTTCATCGGTACTGTCGCTGGTCATCTGAAAAAAGGGCAGGATCGGTTTTGAATAATCCCCGGAGAGAAGCCGATATTCCAGGGCATGGATAAGAAGGGACCTCATTTTGAGGAGCAGAAAGGAAGGGCCTGCGGTTCCATCGGCTTCGAAATAGGCGCTGGTGATGCCCTTGGGATTATTTTTACACTGTTCTGCCTGGCTAAAAAAATCCTCTCGAAGGAGCTCATATGCTGAGGGTGAGAGGGCTTGGTTCTTTTTACTGTCCCCATAGGTAGTGGCTGATCCCCCATTCAAAACCCCGTAGGCCGTATAGGGGTATAGGAAGATTCCGATTTTGTACAGGAGTTTTCTGGTAAGCTGGTATTCGTTCCTGTGGGTCTCTATCTGTTCAAGTAACCGCACAGGGAGATGAAATCGGCTAAAAAATTCCTCTAAATCCCTCCGAGGTACCCGGAGTATTGTAAGGTTCTGTAAATCCATAATTCTGGGGTCCCCTTCCAGAGGAAGGGTAACCGAAGAAGATGCTGCAGAGCCTTCAGTGTTTGCATCTACTGCCGTGTCCAAAAGGGAAAGTATTTTAAGAGTTCGTTCAACATCGGCTCCCTGACGCACCATGTCTGCCATCAATTCCGGATGTATAGAATGGGTTTTGTTCATAGTTCCCTATCATACATGAAACGAGATTTCTGGTCTATAAAAAGTTTTTCCTTGACAATCCTTTTCAGGCAGCAGACAATATCCCATCTAAAGGATTATGTGAAAAAAATCAAGAAATGCGCCATTCTTTTTTGTGCAGGGATTGTAATAATGATACTTCTGTCTTGCACCGGTCCGTCCCGTTCAGAGAGCCCTGTCCCTGCCAATGCTCCCTATAAAAAGACTGCACTGGCTGTAGAAAAAAGAGTAGAAGATCTGCTTTCCCGAATGACCCTGGAAGAAAAATTGGGGCAGATGACCCAGATAGAGAAGGGGAGTCTGAGATCTGGTGATATCAGCCGTTATAAGTTAGGCAGTGTATTAAGCGGCGGAGGTGGTGCTCTCACGCAAAATACGATAGTAGCCTGGAATGCCATGATTGCCCAGTACCAGGAAGAAGCCAGGGCTACCCGTCTGCAAATCCCGCTTCTTTATGGGATTGATGCAGTTCATGGGCACAATAATCTTCAGAATACCACCATGTTTCCCCATAACATCGGTTTAGGTGCAGCTGGGGATAGTGATCTGGTGCGCCGTATTGGCCAGGCATATATCGAAGGGTTCCAGTCCGCAGTCTTACCGGTTCCCCTGCGCCCCATCGCAACGGCAAAACACTTCCTGGGTGATGGAGAGCCCCGATGGGGTTCATCAAAAACGGATACCTACAAAATTGATCAGGGAGATACCCAGGCTGATGCAACATACCTTCAGGATGTGTTGTTTCCTCCCTATCAGCAAGCAATTAAAGCTGGGGTCCGTACCATCATGGTTTCCTTTTCCAGCCTCAACGGTATTAAGATGCATGCCCACCGGGAGCTGATTACAGATCTTCTCAAGAAAACCTGGGGCTTTACCGGCTTTGTGGTGTCCGACTGGGGTGGTATAGATCAGGTAGATCCGGATTATTCCAAGCAGCATGGATCCCCGGCACGGAAGGCGCAGGAGTCGCTGATGTGCTTACCGGTAAAGTTCCCAGCACGGGGCGGCTGCCCTGTGACTGGCTATCCTCAGTAGAACAGCTTCCACTGGATAACTTTATACAGGGAAAAGAAAAACCCCTATTCCCAAGAGGTTTTGGATTATAATACCCTTGTTTACCCTGCGGAGCGCCAAAGGCACAAGACGCAATGTAGAGGGGCGCGAAACTAGAGGGGGAGCAGCACTGTAAAGGTGGAGCCAACCCCTTCCCGGCTTTCTACCTGAACCTGTCCGTTATGGAGGGAGACCACGTGTTTTACAATAGAAAGCCCAAGACCCGTCCCTCCAGCAGCCCGGCTGCGTCCCTTATCCACCCGATAGAACCGCTCAAAAATCCGGTCCAAATCCCGGGCAGGTATACCCCGGCCCTGGTCAATTACATCAACTCGGGCAAACTCGCCCTCCTGGGACAATTTTATCCGTACCTCGGTGCCGGGTTCGGAATATTTTAATGCATTATCCAACAGGTTGATGAATGCCTGTTCTAAGATGGCGCTATTTACCGGGCAGATCAGATCCTGTGGACCTTCCAGTAGCACCTGAATCTGTTTTTCTTCCGCTAAATATTGGCAGGCCTGTCGAGTCTGGTCTAAAAGTTCAAAGAGGTTTGCCGGTTGTTTTTCCAGATTTTGCCCTTCCTGTGCTTCCAGACGGGCTAAAGAGAGGAGGTCCTCAACAATCAGTTCAAGACGGTTGGTATGGGCCGATGCAATCTCTAAAAATCGGCGGGCCCGTTCCTGTTCTTCCAAAGCACCGTCTTGCAGGGCTTCGATATAGCCCTTTATCGCGGTAATGGGCGTTTTTAATTCATGAGAAACGTTAGCCACAAAGTCCCGTCGAACCTGTTCGAGCTTCATGAGACGGCTTATATCGTGCAACACCAGGATACAGCCCTGCTGGTCTGGGACAGGAGCCCCATAGACTTGTAAGGTTTGTGATGGGGTTGTGAGTGGTTGAATAATGGTTTCTTCTTTGGTCCCTGTTCGGAATACCCGTTCTGCCAGGTCCCGTAGTTCTGTACTTCGGACAATCTGGAGAAGGGATTTCCCAAGGCAATAATCCCTGTCTGGAAGGCTAAAGATTCTCTGGGCGCTTTTATTTAATTGTGTTATTACGAAACTCTGGTTGAGAAATATGACCCCCTCGGTCATGCCAGAAAGAATTGCTTCCAATTCTTTCTGTTTGCCTAGACTTTCATCAATCTGATGCTGTAATTGGATAGCCATACTCGTTAAGGTTTCGCTTAGTATGGCCAGTTCCTGTGGGATTGTTACCAGAGTTCTTTTTTGCAGATTCCCCCGGCCATAGGCTTGGGCTGTATCAACTAAACTACTAATGGGTTGGCGAATACGGTTTACCACCATCACAACAAAAATAAGCCCAATACTGCTTATAATAATAATACTGATGCCGAGTTGAATATAAAAACTTTTAAAAAAATCTTGCAAAATAAGGAGGGGCATGGCACCGCGCAGGTACAGCTCTGCATTCTCAGAAGTCCTGATTGCCCGGGCCAGGTAGACCATTTCCATATTTACAGATTGAGAAAAGCGTACTGAGGTCCCTTCTCCTGTTATGCGGGCTTGTAAAACTTCAGGCCGATTATAGTGGTTATCCAGGGATTCCCGGTCTGCCTTTGATTCGGCCACAACAGTTCCATCGGGAGCTATGATGGTAATACGGTATCGCTGATTTGAAAAAAGAGCTTTAAGGGCCTGGTCATTCATCAATGTGGGCTGTAGACGGAGTATATTTTCCAATAACTGCAGGGTATCCGATAATTCCTGTCTGGTTTCTTTAAGGGCATAGATTCGTACTGCCCAGGAAATAACAAAAGCCAGCCCCATCTGACTCAAGAGGATCAATGCCAGTACAGGAGGAAAGAGTAACTGAAACAGACTTTTATGTTTCGTCATCGGGACTCAGCCATATCCTGGAACCGGTAACCCACACCCCTCACGGTTTCTATCATATTTCCTGCAGAACCTAGTTTTTTTCTCAGTCCTAAAATCTGTACATCTACCGATCGCTCTGTAACTGGATAGTCCTTCCCCCTTACTGCATCGATAATCTGATTCCGGGAGAACACCCAACCTGGGTTTCGCATCATAAATTCAAGAATTGCGAATTCGGTGGCTGAAAGTTCTATCTGTTTTCCCTCCAGTGTAACCTCATGCCGGCCCGCATCCAAAGTGAGGGGGCCAATATGGACCAGTTCATCTAAAGCCCTCGTTTCGTTTGCTCGAGACTGGGTTCTACGAAGAAGGGAGCGAATGCGGGCTATAAGGACTTTTGGACTAAAAGGCTTGGCAATATAGTCGTCTGCTCCCAGTTCAAGCCCGGTAATAATATCTGAATCTTCACTCTTTGCAGTAGCCATTATGACCGGTATGGTGTTATGGCGTTTCCCCTGCTTGAGACTTCTCAGTACCTCAATACCATCTATACCAGGAAGCATGATGTCCAGGACAATCAGGTCTGGATTTGCTGTTTCGATGAGTTTTACAGCCTGTTCCCCTGATTCGGCCGATACTACTGTGTATCCCTCTTTGCCCAGATTATAACTGATAAGTTCCCGGATATCCTGATCGTCTTCCACGACCATGATAGTTGCCTTTGCCACATCTTCCCCCGTATTAATACATCTGTTGTTATTCGTTTAACTCTACCCGGCGGCCTTCTACACAATAGACAATCATTTCGCAGATATTGGTTACATGGTCTCCCAGCCGTTCAAGGAACCCTGATGTCTGGATAATCTTTGTGCCCTGTGGTGCCTTATCAGGATTTTTTTGTACATAATCCAGAATATCCTGAACCAGAGCTTTATGATCCCGATCGATCGCATCATCCATGGTCGCCACAGACCGGGCCTTTTCCGCATCCAAAGCCATAAGAGCGCTGACAGCCCCCTGAATCATGTTTGCCCCATTGCTTGCCATCCGTTCAAGGTAATCCAAGGGTTTGATGTAGGGCTCCTTTTCCAGTTTGATAGCCGCCTTAGCCAGGTGCACCGCATGGTCTCCAATCCGTTCCAACTGGTCTGCAATCTTTATAGAAGTAATGAGCCAGCGCATATCCTGAGCCACCGGCTGTTGGGTTGCGATGATACGGGCACAGCGGTCTTCGATAGCTTCCTGCAGATGATTGATAATCTCATCATCATCCCGCACAGCCTTTGCCAGTTGCATGTCCTTATTTTTAAATGCTACTATGGCTTTGCGTAGGTCCTCTTCTACCCGGACTCCCATCGAAAGGATGTCCTCTCTGACCAAACGCTTTTCTTCTTCAAAATGGGCCCTAATATTCATGATACCTCCTCTGCAGGACGTGCAATCTATCAGAAATCCATGAATATACTGTAAAGAATATGTTAAAAATTGATTAAAATCGAGGCGGTTTCAAGCAAAAGTAACGAAGTTTTTAGTACCCCTGGTATGTATGTCCATGCCTATGCACCCTTCGGGCTCGAAGGAATCATTATCCGGGTCGAAGCAGATATTCGCCGGGGTATACCCGGCATTGATATTTCCGGCCTTGCTGACGGGGCTGTCCGGGAAGCCCGGGAACGGGTCCGGGCGGCAATCCGGAATGGTGGATTCAGTTTTCCCCAGGATAGAATTCTTGTCAATCTTGCTCCGGCGGGTATCCGTAAAGATGGCCCCGAATTGGATTTACCGATTGCCATTGCCATTCTTGCCGCTGCGGGGCATATCCCACCCCCAGAGGGCCTTATGGTACTGGGGGAGCTAGAGTTGTCCGGCAATTTGCGGCCTGTGCGGGGGGTGGTAGCGGCGACCGCCGCGGGCCTTGCCCATGGACTAAAGGGCTTTATTGTGCCCCTGGAAAACCAGGCCGAAGCGGAGGTTCTGGCTCCGGATTGCAGTGCGGCGGTCGCAAGCCTCGGTGAGGCAATACAGGCCCTGAAGCATTGGTACCAATGCGGTACCTTTCTCGACTTAAGTGCAGTACCGGCTCCTATTGCACCCAAAAAGAGCTCCTCAGCGGATACACCAACCACTACCTCCGTCGGAACGGTGGGAGACTTTGCCGATGTGTATGGCCAGGACCGTTACAAACGGGCCCTGGAAATCGCCGCCGCCGGAGGCCATAACCTGCTGGTATTCGGTCCCCCAGGGGGCGGAAAGACTCTGCTAGCCCGGCGGATCCCTTCGATTATGCCGCCCCTGCTTCCCCAGGAAGCCCTTGAAATCCGCCGGCTCTACAGCCTGGCGGGCAGATTTGAAGCCGGTTTCTTGCAGGGTGGAGCAAATCTTGCTCCGCCTTTCAGAAGTCCCCATCATGGAGCCAGTCTTGAGGGGCTTCTCGGTGGTGGCAAAACAGTGCGGCCCGGCGAAATAAGTCTTGCCCATTTTGGGGTACTCTTTATGGATGAAGCCCCCGAATTCCGTTTGTCAATTTTAAAGGCTCTTCGGGAACCCCTGGAAGATGGGGTAATTACCATAGCAAGGGCAGAAGGGTCAGTACAGTTACCCGCTGAATTTCAATTGGTTTTGGCGGCTAATCCCTGTCCCTGTGGACGGCTAGGCCAAATAACAGGCGATGGTGGCTCCCTCTGTTTTTGTTCCGACGACGAAATACATCGTCACTGGCAGCGATTAGGATCGGCTCTGCTTGATCGTATCGAGCTCCGTGTGCCAGTGCTTCCTGCACCCCAGAATTGGGTAGGTGAGCTGACCGCTTCGTTGCCGCAGGTCAGTAAAAACAATAGTACAAGCGTTGCACTGCGGGTTCTGAGGGCGGTTGCAATTCAACGGGAACGTTTTCAGGGTTTATCCTGCCGCAGGAATGCTAGGATGAGTCCAAGTCTGGTAGAAAAGTTCTGCAGGTTGTCCCTAGATACTGCCCAGATCCTCGAATCCGAAATTGCCCATCGGGGCCTTTCAAATCGGGCTCTTCAGGGTGTTCTAAAGGTAGCCCGAACTATTGCCGATCTGGAAGGACGAAGCGATATCCATGCTGATGATGTAGCAGAGGCTCTGAGTTTTCGTTGTGCCGGAGAAGACCCCTATGATGTACTTTCCCTGGCAAGCCAGTCTTCTGTATCGGGAATACCCCGCAGGTAGGATCCATCGATTGGTCTGTTCCCAGCTGTATAACCCAGGCGACGATCTTGGTAACTATTTCCATGATAATCACTTCCAGCGGTTATCACCATTTTAAGACCTTTCCCGATTGCTTCGAGCCGTTCACATTCTGCAACCCGTGCAAGGGGATGCCAGGCTTCCAGTCCTACAATTCCCTGTTCATGAAAATGTTCGATAAGCTCGGGCAATTTCCCCCAGGAAACATAAAGTGAAAGAGGATGGGCCAGGATGGGGATACCTCCTGATTCAGTGATAAGCCGGATTGCTCTTTTCAATTCTAAAGCTCCCTTCGGTGCATAAAATGGCCGGCCTTTACCTAAATACATATCAAAGGCTGATTGTTTATTTTTCACAATTTTTCGGTTTACTAAAAACGTGGCGATATGGGGGCGGCCTATGATGGTTCCTTCTGAAAGTTTTTTAATTTCTTCATAATCGGCTTCTATACCCATCTCATTCATACGATTAATAATTTCCCGGTTGCGTTTTTCCCGGAGCTGGGCCAATTCTTCCAATGCAGTCTGAAACTCATCAGTCGGTTGTTGTATACCTAAACCCAGCAGATGAAATTCTCCCGGTTCCCATGCAATTTCCAATTCCACTCCTGGAATAAAGAGCAGATTTCGTTTTATAGCCTGACATTTTGCAGATGCCAGGCCTGCGATAGTATCGTGGTCTGTGAGGGCAAGGGCCCGAAGACCCATATCTGCTGCCATATTGATAAGGGCTTCTGGACTCAGAATTCCGTCAGAACAGGTGGAATGACTATGTAAATCGACAATGAAATTTGGAGATTTTACCATACTGTGCTAGTATAGTAATACGAGACTTTAAGTTAAAGGCCTAGTAAGAGCAAATTTTAGGGGTTTATGCATCATAAAAATCCTTTTTTTTGCCGAAAATAGATAAAGAACCGATGCTGTAAGGAATCTTTTACAACAGAGTTGTTAGAGATTGCCTTTATTGACGAGAGTTTTGGTCACACTTAGAATATAACGTAAGGATGGTCCCAGAGTGGATAGCTATTCATTACATAATGGTAGAATTATAGCAACGAGTGCTCATACCGGTGCCACTTCTTTGGCGGTATCTAGAGGAAAACTGGTTGATCAGAGTAATAAAACCAAATTGATCATAGATTTGGGGCAGGCTTCCTATGTGTATCCTGCACTCATCAATATACATGATCATTTACGGGGTAATTATCTTCCCCGGGTTGGCCCAAAAGAGGGATCCTATTACCTCAACTGGCTCCCCTGGGACAATGACCTAAAATCTTCATCAACCTATTCTGAACGATCCAATCTTTCTGTAGAGAATCTTTATTTTCTGAGTGCTTATAAGAATCTATTTTCTGGTGTTACCACAGTAAACGATCATTTTCCTCATGAACTAAATAATGATTTGTTGCCTAAACTGCCAATCCGGGCGTTTAAGGAATATACTCTGGCCCATGAATGTTCCTCCTTTGATCTCAAATGGGGTGAGGGCATAGAAATTGAGCATACACGGGCTCGCCGGAATAACTGGCCCTTTATAACCCATCTCGAAGAGGGCTTTGATCCTGAATCACAGGATGGGGTAGGGGTTCTGGAACGTCTCGGCTGTCTGGATGACTATTGTCTTTTCATTCACTGTATCGGTTTTAGTGATGCCGATATTGTAAAGGTCGCAAAGGCTGGGGCAAGTATTTCATGGTGTCCTGCCTCGAACACCTTTATGTTTAATGTAACCTGTAAGATTCGCAAAATGCTCCAGGCGGGTATTAATATTGGCATTGGGACCGATTCTACCCATACGGGGTCCATCAATTTATTGGAAGAAATCCGTTTTGCTCGAAAAGTGTATCAAGACATGTATGGTGAGGAACTGGATGCAAAAACAGTGTTCTCTATGGTTACGATAAATCCTGCTAAGGCCTTTAGAATGGCTGATCGGCTTGGTACTCTTGAAACGGGAAAATTGGCAGATATTCTTGTGGTAAAAGCATTGTTGGATGATCCTTTTGAAAATCTTGCTCATATGTCTATGCAGGATATTGAACTTCTTGTCATGGAAGGGAAGCCCCTCTATGGAGAAATGCGTTTCTTACCGTTGCTCGGGGATAGCCTGCCTGTGGGATATTCCACTATAATGGTAGCTGGACGAGAAATGTTCGTTGTAGGAAATCCAGCAGCTCTCTATATAGAGGTTAGGAAAAAAGTGGGATTCGCAAAGGTTCTGGATTATCTACCCTTTGACCCCTCATAATTAGGAAGGAATCGGAATGCCGAAAGCGTTACAGTATCGTGCAGGATCAGTTATTTACTTCCAGGGTGATGTGGCAGACAAAATTTTTATTTTGCAGTCCGGTAAAATTAGTCTTAACTATCAAGATATAGAAACGGGGCAGGATAATCATGATCCAGTTCAGCCCGGCGAATTTTTTGGTGTAAAATCTGCTATGGGCCGGTATCCCCGGGAAGAGACAGCCCTTGTTCTGCAGGATGCGGCGGTTATTGCCTTTACGGTCCCTGAATTTGAACAGCTGGCTACCACTAACATTCGTATTGTGATGAAAATGCTTAAGGTATTTTCTAACCAGCTTCGCCGGATTCATAAACAGGTTTCTAACCTGATGGAAAAGGAAGAACAACAGAGTCCTGAAATTGGTCTTTATATGGTCGGTGAGTATTATTTAAAAAATAGACAATATGCTCAAGCTAAATATGTTTTTAGCCGGTACCTTACCTATTATCCAGCAGGTAAAATGGCTCCCCAGGCTGCGAAGAACTTGGAAATTGCTGAAACTTCGTTAGTTCGTTATGGTGATGGCAAGGGGCCAGCTCCTATCCCTGATCGGCCCTTTCTCTCTGGCTCAGCCGGTGCGGGTGTAATTGGTTCAACTGGTATCGGCTCAACTTCCATGAATGCCGCCATGGGTGATACAGGGGCAAAGCAGTCCTCAGAAGAACTTTCGGTAGTGGCAAAGGCATACTACGATGCGGTGAGTCTTTTTTCCCAGGATAAATATCCCCAGGCCTTTGCCGGTTTTAAGAAAATTGTCGAAGCCAATCAGGACCCGGAATATGTGGCGAAAAGTGTTTATGAAATTGGCCGTTGTTTGTTTCTCATGGGTAAATTTGATGAATGTCTTAAACATTTTACAACCATGATCACCACCTATCCGAAGCACCCTGATTTGGGGAATGCCCTGTACTTTATGGCTCAATGTTATGAAAAGAAGGGCGATAAGGATAGGGCTGCAACATTCTATAAAAAGATACTTTCGATGAATGAAGATGAGGATGATACGGTTCATCTTAAGGCCAAAAAGGCTTTGAAGGCATTGGAGGCATAAGTGTCCATGGATTTAGGATCATTCAGCCGGTTTGCCCGCAGTTTTCAAAAGGGAGAAATCATTTTTTCTGAGTTTGAACCGGGAGACGCCTTTTATTTAATTCAATCTGGACGGGTTCAACTGGTTAAAATAATTGGGGATATTGAAAAGACCCTGGATATACTTCACCCTTCTGAAATGTTTGGTGAAATGGCGATTCTTGAAGATTCACCCCGATCCGCTACTGCTCTAGCCCTTGATGATGTAAAGGTCTTGGAGTTTAACCGAGCAAATTTCGAAGTGCTTATGATGGGCAATCCCCAAATTGCTCTGAAGCTGTTAAAACTCTTTACAAAAAGAATTTATGACCAGAAACGACGATTTATGATTCTTACTCTGGAAGATCCCCAGGCAAAAATTGCAGATGTATTCCTCATGCTCGATGAAACCCAGCCTGCCATAGATCGAACTACGGAACGACGGGAATTTAAAACCACAGTGGATGACATTGCTCACTGGGCTGGGATGTCGGGGGATCAGGCAAAAGATATTATTAATCACTTTGTAAACCAGCGTCGAGTTGAGATCTATGCAGATCGAATAATCGTTAAAAATATTAACGATTTCCAGCGTTTTGTGAATTCCCGCAGAAAAAAGGTCTGAACCTAAAGGCTACTTGTAACAAGCTATTTGTTGTAGAAGCCTCTTTAAGTCTCCTAATATATAAGCCAGCGAAAATCTTGACCTTTTTTCCGCTTTCAGTTAGATTTGCCCCATCGCCAAGATGGCTCAGTCGGCAGAGCAACGCACTCGTAATGCGTAGGTCCCGGGTTCGATTCCCGGTCTTGGCTTAAAAAAGGCTGGACGTCCTGTCCAGCCTTTTTTTCAGTTTTGCCTCTGGCAAAACTGCACCGTTACCTGGCGGCATCCTGCCACCAAAACCGGGAATCGATCGCCGCAGCGCCCCGAGCTGATGTCTTGCCTTGCTATGCTGCTATTTCTCATGTATCTCTGTACGACCCCTTGCGGGCCGTTATATACTTTTAATATGAGCAATGAAGAAGAATATCGTCTGATTTTCGAGAATGCCCCACTGGGATTACTTTCCTTCAATGATCAGGGAATTATTCAGACCTGTAATACTAGGTTTATTGATATTATTGGTTCTTCCAAAGAAAAGCTGATCGGGCTTTGTATGCTTACTCTGCCGGATAAAAAATTGGTACAGGCTGTGAAAGCCGCACTGGATGGTGACACCGGTTTTTATGAAGGACTTTATAGAGCGGTTACTTCAGAAAAGGTTATTCCGGTACGTGGGTTATTTACTGCTAAATTAACCAATGATAAGAGGTTTGCTGGCGGGGTAGGCATTATAGAAGATATTTCAGAACAATACTATACTGCTCAAGCCCTTCGGGATAGTGAAGAAAAGTTCCGGCTTGTGTTTTCCCATTCTACCGATGGGCTTTTAATAACCGATACGGAAGGCAGAGTAACCGACTGGAACCATACCTATGAAAATCTTACGGGTATTAGTGAAACGGAAGCTAGTGGACAGTATTTGTGGGATCTTCAGTTTGAATGTATGGTTCCTGAAAAAAAATCTGCTGAGGTATTACATTCATTGCGTCAAACCATTCAGAACGCCCTTATATCAGGAGAAGGTGCTTTTCTGAATCAGCCCAAAGAAACCATAATGGTTTCCCGAAGTGGGCGACGGATCGCTGTAGAAAATGTAGGCTTTCTCATACCGAGTTCCAAGGGGTACCTCTTTGGTGGCAGGGTGACCGATATTACAGCAAGAAAAGCTGCAGAAGCAAAAATTAAGGCCCTATTGGAAGAAAAAAGTCTTATTCTTAAAGAAGTGCACCATCGAATTAAAAATAATATGGCCATGATAGTGAGCCTTTTAACACTTCAGGCTGATGCCATACAGGATCCGGTCGACCGGGATGCCCTTTCCTCTGCGGCTGGGCGGGTTCAGAGTATGATGCTCCTCTATGAACAGCTGTATACTGGTGATCTGGTAGGCTTTGCGAAAGCAAATGAGTACATTCCTGCCCTTGTCCAGGATATTTTAGATAATACTCGTGAGGTCAAACGAATTACCCCAAACTTCTCTATTGCTAATGTGGAGATGAATTTTAAGACACTTCAGTATTTGGGCATATTGATAAACGAACTGGTCACCAATGCCATAAAATACGCCTTTAGAGAAAGAAATGACGGATCCATTACTATCGATCTGCACAGAGACGGGGATTTTTATGTTCTGGTTGTGGCTGATAATGGATGTGGTTTGCCTTTAGCTTCTGTAAAAACCGGTAAGTCTTCACAAAAGGAGCAAGCGCCTCACGATGGTTTTGGTATGACTCTAGTGCGGCTTCTTGTAGAACAATTACAGGGAAATGTGCACATTACATCCCACCAGGGGACTACTGTAACCCTCCGGTTCAAGGAATAGCCGGAGGGCATCCATCAATATATTAGACTTTTAGGATAAGCACCCCTTTGGGGAGTTCTACCCGTCCTGAAAGTGAAATAGCCTCGCCGGTGAGCATATTAGTACCCTCTAAAGTGGTGTCCAATTCTATAAACCCGCTTCGGTCATCCAGGTTGCAGAGGGCCTGATAGCGGACCTTCTCCCCCGATCGCTCAATGAGTACCACCCCTTCAGCAAGTTCTTTATAGGAGAATCGTGGAGCCTGGGCTTTGATTGTCTGGGTTATTGAGAATAATGTGGTAAAGAATGCTTTAAACAACCTGTCTCCCTGTTCCCAGGGAACAGGATTTTTTTCAAATAGGGTTGGATATTCATCAATAGCATATTCTTGGCCCATATATGCAAAGGTACAGCCCGGTAGAAGTTGATAAAAAGCAGTCCATGCTTCAAGCCGTTTCCCTTTACCAAAGCGATATGCAGCACGGCGCTGGTCATGGTTTTCCAGATATCGTATTTTCCCTGCCCATGCAGGGTATAAAGCCCGCTGGACCTCAAGGTAATCTAAATAATAGCTCAGAGGGCGCTTTCCGGCCCATACCTGCTCAAGCCGTTGCCAGCCATCGTAGTCATAGGTGAGGTCAAAGGCATCGTGTAGTTCCGCCTCCGACCAAGCTGGAAAACCTCTGTCCCGTAGGTACAGTAAAAATGAAGGGTGTACACTCTCAGCAAGCCACAGGGTGGGGCGCTTTTCATCGCCGATGGCGGGGTCCCAGAGGTTGACTCGACTGCGAGCTTCTATCCAGAATTCCCGGGGTACGAGGGATGCCACATCACAACGAAAACCTTCAATACCCAATTCCCGCCAGTATACGAGGGTTTCAATGAGTTCATCCCACAGCTGTGGGCGTGAGCTTTCTGAAAGATAATCCAGATCGATGACATCGGACCAGTCATTGCATTTTCTTCCAGGTTTCCCCGACGGTCCTGTAAGGAACCATTCGGGATGTTCCTGTGCGAGTCGTGAATCGGGTGATGTATGGTTGTAGACCACATCTATCATTACTTTGAGGTTAAACCGCTGTGCTTCGGTTATAAACTGTTTCAGATCTTCCAGGGTCCCCAGTTCGCTATCCACTTTTCGGTAATCCGCAATAGCATAGGGACTTCCCTTGCTGCCCTTGCGGTTAACCCTTCCAATAGGATGAATCGGTGTGAGGTAGACCCAAGAAAAGCCCAGTTGTTTCACTTCTGATAATTTTTTTGTAGCCGCGGCAAAGGTGCCCTCTGGGGTATAGTTTCTTATAAAGATCTGATAGATGGAGGTTGTTTCCGGTACGGCTTTACTCATTCTTACGGAGTATGACATAATTACGCCTCTTGAAAGATTTACAATTTTACGACATGCTTTATGTGTAAAATGTAATATATAGGATTGTAACCTATGTTTTGGAGGCTATATAAGCTTCCTCGGTATTTGTAGGTGTACATCTTACAATATTAAACCGGTTTAATATTTTTGACAAGCAGTCCTTACTATAGGACTGGGTTGATTCATTTTAAGGTGCCTCTAAAAACGCGGTTAGATATGTAGAGGTCCTCTTTAGGTAACACCTTAATGAGGTGCTCAAGGAAAGGTAGGAGAGTAATGGCATTTGAACGAAACACCAGAATTATCTGTACCATGGGACCGGCAGTTCGCAGTGTGGATATGATCCGTTCTCTGATACGCCGAGGCATGAATATGGCTCGGTTTAACTTTTCCCATGGGGATCACGAGTATCATGGGGAAGGGATCCATATGGTTCGTGAAGCAGCTCGTTTGGAAGGGGTTCCAATAGCGCTTATTTTGGATACGAAGGGTCCCGAAATTCGAACCGGTCAGATACAAGATGGGGGAACCATAACACTTCAGAACGGGCAGTTTATCGAGGTGATTGCTGAAGTTGAGGCAAAGAACCGCTATGGAGATCAAGGTCTTTTTACAACACCGGACCGGCTTACAGTTTCCTATGCTGATCTTGCCCAGGATGTTAAGCCAGGCGCCCGAATATTGATTGCTGACGGCCTTTTTTCCCTCGATGTTGTTCAGGTGGATGGTCCCAGTATCCGTTGTAGGGTTACTAATGGGGGAGTCCTCGGAAGCCGAAAAAATGTGAATGTTATCGGTGTGCGAACCCGATTACCTGCCCTGTCAGAGCAAGATAAGGCGGACATTTCATTTGGGGTTGAACAGGGGATGGATTTTATTGCCGCATCTTTTGTTCGGAAAGCCGCTGATGTAACGACCATTCACAAATATTTAGCAACCCTTAATTCGGATATACCTGTCATTGCAAAGATTGAAGATGAAGAGGGTCTTGAAAATATCGAAGAAATAATACGGGTTTCTGCAGGTATTATGGTTGCCCGAGGCGATTTAGGTGTCCAGATTCCTACCGAACGGGTGCCTCTCGAACAAAAACGTATCATCAGATTATGTAATCATGCTGGTAAGCCTGTCATTACCGCTACCCAGATGCTTGAATCGATGATTAAAAATCCCCGCCCTACCCGTGCTGAAGCAGGAGATGTGGCTAATGCAATTCTTGATGGTACCGATTGTGTTATGTTGTCAGGAGAAACCGCTAATGGCCAATTTCCCGAAGCTGCCGTTTCTGTAATGGATCAGATTGCCCGTACGGTGGAAGCTTCTGATGAATATATACGATCTCTTGAAGAACGGCGTAATACTATTGCTACGAACGAAGATATCGCGGATGCCATCGCCGATGCGTCTGCGCAGATTGCGGATCGTATTGGGGCGGTTGCTCTGGTAGTACCGACCCTACGGGGGAATACGGCCAAACTTATTAGTCGGCATCGTCCAAGACGCAAAATTATCGCCGCTACTCCAAGCGAGACGGTACAGCGGCGGCTTCTACTCCATTGGGGCGTGGTTCCAGTCAAGGTAGAACAGGAATCAGATTCCGAATCCATGATACAAAAGGCTATAAGCGCAGCCATTAAAGAAGGTTTTGCAAAAAAAGCTGATAAGGTTGTGGTTGTTGCGGGTATTCCTCTTAATTCACCCCTTATGACCAACAGTATTCGGGTTCATGTAATCGGCAATATACTCGGTCGAGGACTTAATGGATTTGGAGGTCGTTGTACCGGTAGGATTGTGAAGGCTCGGACTCTAGAGGATGCCGCCCTGGCGCTTCGGAAAAATGGCGGTGAAATTCTTCTTACCCACACTCTGGACGAAAGTTTTATTCCCATACTTAGGGTTGTAGATGGGGTAATTCTCGAGGGAGTCTCTGAAATGCCCTGGGAAATGGTTAAGATAATCAATCCCAGCATCGTCTATGTTTCCCAAGTGCCCCAGGCTCTCGATCACTTCGAAGAGCATATCACGGTTACTCTGGATGGCTATGAGAAGCTTATCTATGAAGGGGCGCTTTTATAAATCGGAGGAAAACGTTGACATTTATTTCCACTGCAGCTAGACTTTATCATTGTGAAAACTATAAGGAATGTTCTTATTTTAGTTGATGAAGCGGATACGATTAAGGAAGTTGGCAGACAATTAGCAAGCTACATGGCCCCTGTTCATGTAGCTATCGTAGATGCGGCAGATTTTGCTGCAACGGATCTTCTCCCTGCGGATGCTTATTTTTTAGGATGCCAAGAACCACACCCTGCCCGATTCTGCGAAGTAGAACGGGTACTTAAGGGGATCAATCTGGCAGGCAGGCCCTGTGGCCTCTTTACGCTTTCTTCAAAAAGTGCTATCGAGTATCTTCGCTCAATTAGTCAGGATGCGGAATTGGCGGTCTTTTCAGAACCCCTTTTCTTTGAATCATTAAAACCTGTAGATAGGGCCCCCAAGGTGAAAGCCTGGGTTCATGCTGTGCTAGGTCGGAGTTAAGCTGTCAAATGGAAACTAACTTTAATCTTGATGCTGCGATTCGTAAAGTGCCGGATTTCCCAAAGAAAGGGATTTTGTTTTATGATATCACTAGTATTCTTGCTAATCCCGAAGCCTTTAAATACTGTCTTGATGCGATGGAAGCTTTATATCGTAATGAACAGATTGATGCAGTAGCTGCGATTGAATCACGGGGCTTTGTGTTTGCCGCACCTTTTGCAGATCGTTTGGGGATTCCACTTATCCTCATTCGAAAAAAAGGAAAGTTGCCCGGAAAAACTCTTTCTAAAAAATATCAGCTTGAATATGGTGAGGCAGAAATAGAGGTGCATCCAGAGGATGTACCCGTAGGAAAACAAGTTCTTGTGGTGGATGATCTTATTGCTACAGGGGGGACTCTCCGTGCTGCTACGGATCTCATTGCTTCTGCAGGGGCCAAGGTTGCAGGTCTTTTTGGTGTGGTTGGACTTCCATTTCTGAACTATCGAGCTGTACTAGGAAATATTCCGATCAAAACATTAATTGAATATCACCATGAATAAAAAAAGTCATTCCTGTTGACAAAAAAAATGTTATATGCTAGAGTCCGGTCATATTACATGATGCTTATTCCCCGGTTGTGTAAGGGTAGCACGGCAGACTCTGGATCTGCTTGTGGGGGTTCGAATCCTCCCTGGGGAACGTTATAAGCCCTTTTAAGAGCCGTTAGCTCTGCGGGGCTTTTTATGTCTCTGGCCCCTTCGTCTATCGGTTAGGACATGAGATTCTCAATCTTAAAAGAGGGGTTCAACTCCCCTAGGGGCTATTTAAACCTTTTTTGTTGATGTAACATGGTATAAAGTTTCTAAATTCATTGACCATTAAGAGCCATATCTTTTATAGTTCACAGTATGTCATCTACAGGAACAATAGATACCTTTGAAAGATTAGCATCTCGGCTTTCTATCGAGGAACGGCAGGCTCTATTAGCAAAACTGTCCAGCTATGCTGTTTTATCCAAAGAAGTCTTGTTCCGTGAAGAAGAAATTTCACCAAAGATTGATGTTGAACTTCAATATAAAGAAACACCCTGGTATATTAAGCTGTTCTTGATTATTCTTGGCTTTTTTCGAGGGAGAACACCTCTTAATCTTTTTGAGGAGCGGCTTATTGCATCCTTAGGTGCAATGATTGAAAACAGGGCGCCTGGCCTTTTTGATCGACGAAGAAATATGCTCATTTCTGGTTTCTGGGATGAAATACAATCTCTGAAAGAAGCCGCCCGTTTTTTTTATGAAGCTCTCGATATAAGCTTGAATAAAGATAAAGGGGCTTTTTTTTCTTTTCTTGCATCTTTAGAGCTTGATTTTATTCATCGCAGAATACTAACTGAAACAGATCCTGCAGCAATTGCTGCGGGTAATCCAAGTTTTACTGATGTGGATATTAAAAATACAATAAGCAGAACCTTAGATAGTATTTTTCAGGCTATTAATGAGGATGAACGCCGCATAATGTATCGCAATGCCCGTTCCTTACATTGTCTTAAGGAGCTCTCGTCGTTTCTTTATGACAGGCTCTTATCTGCATTTAATCAGGATCATCAAACAAAAGGTCTCTCTGCACCAACCTATCTTGTATTGGATCAGCTTTATGCCTTAAGCAACATTCTCTATTCCCTACAAGAACCACCATCCATGGCGTTATTGGAGACCCTTTTTATATTTCAGCTTCAGGAAAGGAATGTTGAGACCTCAATTGATTTACAAGATGAATTGAAGTCTCTTTTATCTCGAGCAGAAGAATCACTTGGCCGAATCAGACAATTTAACAAACGAATCCCCCTTACTGAAATCATTCGTTGCGCAAGCCGAAACTTGTCCTATATGCCTCAGATAATTACCGGTGGCGAGGATTGGTTTGCAGTCTATAGAGATTATTGGAAAAAACAGATTGATGAACGATATACTCATTTTATACAGGAAAAACATAGACGAGAGCTCGTTGAGGAACTGCGGGATTTTCTTAAAGGCAACAGTATTAAAAGCCTTCAATATGTAGCAGAGGGAACAGATAAGGAAGGTATCCCGGTTCGTGGAACCTTCAGTCTTGCGTTTCTTCTTACCTTCTATTCTGTTCTTTTTATCGAAGATATTAATAAGGTCCTCAAACCTATCTTGATAGATGGCGAATTCTATAAAAAAGAAAACCGCACTGAATTTACAGAAGCCTATAATGAATTATTAAAGCTTGGTGATACTATTCGTGCTTTTGATCAAAAACTTTCCCCCACAGGTGATTTGGGTAAACGATATGATGTAGCCCGTCAGGAAATTACTGCACTCTCGGTGAAACGGCGAAAAATTCAGACCCTTGAAATGGAAGCCTCAGATGAAGCGGCTGATATTATTGCCCGAGCAGCTAAAGCATTGAAATCTTTAACTGCGGTTCTTGGTGGAATTATTAAAGGAGAAGCGGGTGGCCGATATGACTCTTTGGTTAACCTCGGAAGCCTCGCTGGGAAAAATGCTTCTTATATAGCAATGATAAAAAACACTCAGAGCAAAATTGAACGGGCTCTATATTTGCTTACAGAAATTTCAAAAATCGAGACATGATGGAGAGCCTTTATGAACATCTATCCCTTTAATCTTGTACTCGATCCCGTACTAAATGGTTTTGTCTTTACATTTATAGCTGATGGGAATCCGGTATCCGATCCAGCCTGTTTTTTATCTACCGTTGATGCAGGAGATATGAAGTTTATCCCGGGTAGTAAAAATCCTAATCGACTTCGTTTTTTTACTGCCCTTGCAAAGCGACAGGATATGGAGAAGCTTCCAGTATATGCGGTAGAGCAGATTCATTCCCGTGATGTGGTTCTTGTAAAGGATGGATCACCGTACGATGTCCTACAGGCTGACGGTCTTGCCACCACCTTGGCAGAGGCCTGGCTTTCGATCACTGTAGCCGATTGCCTTCCTATATTTTTACGGGATCGATCAGGAACATGTCGAGCTGTTCTTCATTCTGGCTGGAAAGGTACCGGCATTGTTGAAAAGGCTCTATCAATTTTTATTGATGAATGGCGAATACACCCAAGAGATATTCTTGCGGTACTTGGCCCCTGTATTTGTAGAGACTGTTATCAGGTAGATAGTGAGCGGGCTCATAATTTTGAAATAGAATTTGGCAAGTCCCCCGGGCCCTACCCACTTGGTCCTGTGGTGCAGATGCGGCAGACTCAGATATCGGGTGTTACATATTATCTTGATCTGCAAGCCGCGAACGCACACCTTCTTGCAAAAGCAGGAGTAGAGGAACTGGCGATCTGTCAGAACTGTACGGTTACCGATCCTCGGCTTGGGTCATTCCGAAGACAGGGTGCAGCTTCTTATACCAGGATGGTAGCCCTTATCAATTGAGTTAATTATCAAACTATGGTATGGTTAGGGTTCAGGATGGCACCATGCAGGATATAAAAGAAATTTGGAAACATGAAATTGCCGCGGCATTAACTGAATTGGCAAGGCAAAATGGAATTGCTGAACAGGTACTCAAAGATCAGGTGGTAGTTGAAATTCCACCAAAACCGGAGATGGGTGATCTAGGTATCCCCATGTTCCCCTTTGCAAAAATGCTTCGGAAGGGACCACCCCAGATTGCTCAAGCTGTCATTGCCCATCTGGAAAAAGTCGGAACAAGCACCAGATGGGGTTCCGTAAAAGCAGAAGGTCCCTATGTGAATATTCGTCTTGAAAAATCCGCCGTGGCCAAACAGGTAGTAAGCTCAATTCTGGAACAGAAGGAGACCTTCGGCCGGCCTCAAAGTCTTACAAACAGTAAAATAATGGTAGAGTTTTCCAGTCCCAATACCAATAAACCCTTACATTTAGGGCATCTGCGTAACGATGTGCTGGGAGAGAGTATTTCCCGAATTCTTGCCGCCTGCGGTGCCCAGATCCGGAAGGTGTGTATTATTAACGACCGGGGAATTCATATTTGTAAGTCCATGTTGGCCTATAAGGAATATGGTCAGGGAAAGACCCCTGAATCGGAGGGGGTTAAAAGTGACCGCTTTGTAGGGGACTGGTATGTTAAATTTCATAAAATGAGCCAGGAAGACCCTTCGGCTGAAGAACGGGCTCAGGAACTGCTCCGGAAGTGGGAACAGGGGGACCCGGAAACGGTTGCCCTTTGGAAGCAGATGAACCAGTGGGCCGTTGAAGGTGTTAAAAAGACCTATGAACGGACCGGAGTGTCCTTTGATCAATATTATTTTGAAAGCCAGACCTATCTTAAAGGCAAGGAAGAAGTGCTCAAGGGTCTTGAACAGGGGCTCTTTTATCGCGAAGAAGATGGTTCTGTGTGGGTGGATCTTACTGCGGAGGGGCTTGATAAAAAGGTACTGCTTCGTAAGGATGGAACATCTCTGTATATTACCCAGGATATTGGCACCGCAATCTTCCGACACCATGACTGGCCCTTTGAACGGCTTGTATATGTGGTTGGTTCGGAACAGCAATACCATTTTAAGGTGCTTTTTAAAGTCCTTGAAAAACTCGGTTATGATTGGGCCAAAAATCTGTACCATCTTTCCTATGGCATGGTAAATCTGCCTGAAGGCAAAATGAAGAGCCGGGAAGGCACCGTTGTCGATGCGGATGATCTCATCGACAATCTGAAAGAAATGGCATTGCAGGAAATCCGGGAAAAGAACCGGGAGGAAGCGGTAGGGGATGGCGAATCGGTGGCAGAAAAAATAGCTGTAGGTGCCCTGCATTACTACCTGCTTCAGGTATCTCCTACGAAGGATATGCTTTTTAATCCTAAGGAATCTCTTTCCTTTAATGGCAATACAGGACCCTATCTCCAGTATATGGGGGCGAGAATTTCCTCCATGCTCAGGAAGAAGACTGGAACCCTGGCAGAGTCAGGACAGATTAAACCGGAACTTTTAACCGGGGAAGCCGAATGGGCTCTCATTAAAACCCTGGCTGCCTATCCTGAGACGGTACAACTGGCGGCAACCCAGATGGACCCTTCGGTCATCGCGGCCTATCTCTATGAGTTATCCAAGGCTTTCAGCCGTTTTTACCATGATTGTCCCATTCTTAACGCCGAAACAGCGGATCTGGCCGCATCCCGGCTTGCCTTATCTCAGGCTGTTTTACAGGTATTGCGATCTGCCATGACCCTGGTTTGTATTCCCTTCCTGGATGTTATGTAAGGCAGGAAGTGGGAACAGGGCTCGGTACAACCTATTGACTTAAAGGGAATTGCTGGTGTATAAACACCGAAGTATTATTATCCGAATAGAATCGAGGGCGATTGTTCATGTACGCACTGGTAGAATTTAAAGGCAAACAGTACAAGGCTGAAAAAGGCGCCTTGTTAAAAGTGGATAGGATTGATGCTGAAGTTGGTTCCGCTGTGGATATCGACTCGGTACTCCTTGTATCTGGCGATACGGTTTCCGTCGGGGCTCCCTATGTAAAGGGTGCTTCTGTTAAGGCGGTTGTGGAAAATCACGGCAAAGACAAGAAGATTATTGTCTTTAAGTATATGCCAAAGAAAGATTACCGCCGCAAGAAGGGCCACCGGCAGCAGTATTCCTATATCCGTATCCAGGATATTGTAGGAGCTTAATTCCTTTCTATGGTTGCCGTCGACGTTGTCCTTGATCCCGCAGGGCTTATAAAGTCCTGTAAAGTTTCCGGACACGCCGGCGCTGGGCCACGAAATGGCGATGTGGTATGTGCCGCCGTTTCAGTTCTTTCCCGGACGGCCCTCAGGACCCTTACAAAAACAGATGGGGTTACTGCACGGGGAAAAGCACCCCAAAGGGGGGAATTGTTCATGGAAATCGATTATACCGAGGCTTCTAAAGATCAGGTTGCCGGAATTACGGCCTTTCTTCTGGAAGGTATGTTATCGGTGTCAGAAGAATTTCCTGAACATTGCTGTGTTCGAATACAAAGAGAGCGGAGGTAGCAATATGGCTCGGAAACGGGGTGGTAGTGGAGCAAAAAATGGACGGGATTCTAACCCCCAATACCTTGGAATTAAGGCAGCTGGTGGTTCATTTGTAAAGGCAGGATCTATTATCGTGCGTCAGCGGGGTACCAAGATTCATCCCGGTGTAAATGTGGGTTGTGGTTCTGATTATACCCTTTTTGCACTGGTCGATGGCACGGTTACATTCTCTGAACGCCGGGGCCGGAAACTGGCAGGTGTTATGCCCGCCGGTGCAGCCGAATAAATATCACGGGCCAGGAAAGCCCACGGGGCTTATCTATGGAACAGTGCGCGGCGCGCCCCTTGGGCGCGCCGTTTGTGTTTATAAAACTATGCAGAAATTTGCTGATGAAGCGATAATCGAAGTCTCCTCGGGAAACGGCGGGAATGGTTGTGTAGCCTTTCGCAGAGAGAAGTATGTGCCGATGGGTGGTCCCGCAGGCGGTGATGGTGGCCGGGGCGGTGATGTAGTTTTTGAAGTTCGCCGGAACTTGCGGACCCTAGCTCATTTGCGTTATAAACAAGTATTCAGGGCTGAAAACGGCCGAGATGGTGAAGGTTCACAGCGGTATGGCCGCCATGGGGAAGATGTGGTAATACCGGTGCCGCCGGGAACTATTTTAAAAGATGCTGATACCGGCGAAATTATTCGTGATTTTGGAAAGGAAGAAGGCCGTTTTGTATTCCTAAAAGGGGGTAATGGCGGCTGGGGCAATGTGCATTTTAAATCTTCAACAAACCAGGCGCCAAGAAAAGCGTTGCCTGGTCAGCGGGGAGAAACCCGCAGGTTAAAGGTAGAATTACAGGTGATGGCCGATATTGGCTTTGTAGGTTTCCCTAATGCGGGGAAATCAAGCCTTTTGGACCGCTTTACCAATGCACGGCCTAAAATAGCTCCCTATCCGTTTACCACAAAAATTCCGAACCTGGGTATCCTTACGGTAGATGACCGGGATATTATTTTAGCGGATATTCCAGGCCTTATTGAAGGAGCCAGTCACGGAGCGGGACTTGGTATCCGTTTTCTCAAGCATATATCCCGGACTGCAGGGCTCGCATTTCTCATCGATCTTTCTGATGATACCTATCTTGAAGCTTTTCATGTATTAAAAAAGGAACTTGAAGCTTTCTCTACAGAATTAGTAGCAAAGAAACGGATCCTTGTAGGTACAAAGCTCGATATAGAAGGAACAATAGAAAGACTCACTGAATTACAGACTCGTTACCCTGAAGAAACAGTCTTAGGCATATCGGTTTTTACTGGGCAGGGGCTTCAATCACTTTCCCATGCCTTTGCGCGGATGGTTACGGAAATGGAATCTGAGGAATAATAGGGGTCATGAAGATTGCAGTATTTGGAGGCAGTTTTAACCCAGTTCATTATGGTCATCTGGCTTTAGCTGAACTAGTGTTGCAAAAATTAAAGTATGATCTGATTGTATTTATACCAGCTTATCAATCTCCACTCAAAGAAGCTACCCTTGGAGCCACTCCCCAGGATCGTCTTGATATGCTTATAGCCGCCCTTTCAGGGCATCCTCGATGTATTATAGATGACTGTGAGATTCGGCGTGGTGGTCTATCCTACACAATTGATACAATTAACGATATAGAAGAACGATATCAAAGTGAACAAAAGCTAGGTTTAATAATTGGAGATGATCACCTCGTATCGTTTCATAAATGGAAAGATGCAACTTTGATTGCTCAGAAAACCGAATTACTTGTAGCAAGCAGAGCGCCAAAGCAGCATTACAATTTCCCTTATCCCTTTGTTGGGATTGATAATCCAAAATGGATGGTATCCTCCAGTGAAATTCGAGATAGAATTGCACATTCTGCAGACTGGACTCATCTTGTGCCTCCTGCAGTGGCTTCTATTATCAAGGACAGGTTTTTATATACAAGCTGGGAACAGAATTCTCGAGAAAAGTCATGTTGTGTAAGTTTTTCATCAAACTTTATTAACTTGATAGAAGATATCGCCCGCTCCTGGTTATCATCGAGTCGTTATCTTCATTCTAAAAATGTGGCAGTGCTTTCTGCCCAATTGTGCAGGCGTTTTCAGATTGATGAACAACTGGGTTATCTTGCAGGTATAGCCCATGATATATGCAAACATTGGAAATCAGAACAAATACTTAAACTCGTTCAATATGATGGGCTGCCTGTAGACTCGATAGAGAAGGAAAAACCTGAATTGATGCATGGAAGGGCAGCAGCAATGTATTTAAAGGAGTACCATGGTATTACCGATAAAGCTTTATTACAGGCCATCCAAATGCATACCTTTGGAGGTCCCCATATGGGAGATCTCGCGAAAATCGTCTATATTGCTGATAAAATTGAGCCTTCTCGATCTGATATAAATTCTGCATTGCGCATCGCTTGTAGAACCGCACCCTTACCAGTATTATTTGCTCAGGTGGTTTGGGACACTGTGCAGTACTTACAAAAACAAGGAAAATTACTGACTCGAGAAACGGCTGCTCTTCTTAAAGAATTACAGCAGGAGGGACTCCTGTGAAACGGTTGAATTTTGACTCCAGTATTATGTTGATGATACTGATTATATTAATTGTACTTGTTGGTGGAATAGGTATTTACATTTTTAGTAAAACAGATCCCCTTGAAGAAATATTAAGTGATGAACGGGTTATGAATATCCTGTTAAATATTGAACAGGATAAAAAAGTTATTGGATCCTATGTGGTTTTATATTATCCCCCAACAAAACGGGTTAGTGTGTTTGACATTCCTATAGAAACTGGCCTTATCATTAAATCCCTTAATCGAGTTGATCGTATAGATGTTTTATATAAAGGTCTGGAGAGCCCTGAATATATCAAAGAAATTGAAAACCTTTTAGGGATACGTATACCCTTTTCGGTAACTATTACTATCACCAATCTGGAAAAAATTATTGATCTAATTGAAGGGATACATTTGTTCATTCCAGAGAAAGTTGAACAGTATAATCCGCAAATTCCAATGTTATTTCCATCTGGCTTTGTAAAACTTGATGGAAACAAAGCTGTAGCATATGCTACGTATACCTTAGATAAAGATGATCCTGAAACTGAAGCTTTAATTACGAGAAAACAAAAGACGATTATCGCATTACTTACCGGTTTGAACGAGAAACGAATGTTATTAAGGGATCCGAAGGTTAGAGCCTTCTTTACTTCTTTTATTTCTACAAAATTGAATGCTGAATCTACCTTAAGAATATTTCAGGAGTTGACTCAGCTAGATGTACAAAGATTGGCTATGCAAAGGGTTGGTGGTACGATAAAGCAGGTTTCTGGTAAAACGTTGCTTTTTCCTTTTTATGATGGGGTTTTAATCAAAGAGATTGTGAAGCAGGCTATTTCGGGTTTGGTTCGTCAAGGTGAAGGCGAATTCCCTGATCGGGTGTTTACCGTTGAGGTTCTTAATGGCACGCCAAGTATTGGACTAGCAAGAAATACATCAGAATTGTTAAAGGGTTTCGGTTATGATGTTCTTTCATATGGCAATGCTGATCGAAATGATTATGAAAAGACCATCATTATTGATCGATCGAAATATCCCGAAGTTGCACAAGCTTTAGCAGATGTAATCAAATGTAAAAATATCACAACAAGCAATAATATCGATACACCAGAAATGTCCCAGGATTTGAATTATTCTGCGGATTTTACACTTATTATAGGGAAGGATTTTAATGGACGATATGTTACATACTAAAGAGACAGAAATTGCCTGTAATCTCGCTAAGCTTATTTTTGAACATAAAGGCCAACGGGTAGTTGTATTGGATTTAAGATCTTTACATACATGGACTGACTTTTTTATAATCAGTACCGTTACGAGTAGTACTCATCAGCAAGGTTTACAGCGGCATATAAAAGAATTTGCTCAGGCAGAACATATCGATATTTTGCGACGGCAGCGAAAAGCTCCTGCAGAGGACGAATGGACCCTGATTGATATGGGCACTATTGTGGTACATCTTATGACCGAAAAGGCCCGTATGTTCTACGATTTAGAGCGGCTCTGGAGCGAAGCACCGATACTGTGGAAAGCTGAATCGTGAAATATAAAAAATAAAGGACTGCCTTGAATCTATGGCAGTCCTTGATAAGAGTTCAGTACCCTAAACTTTAGGCAGGAACGTACAACGCTTTATTCATCAAAATCGTCGTAATCGACATCGTCGTCGTAGTCGTAATCCTCGTCTTCGTCGTCGAAGTCTTCATCTTCATCATCAAAGTCATCTTCATCATCAAAGTCGTCTTCATCGTCGAAATCATCTTCGTCGTCGAAGTCGTCTTCGTCGTCGAGGTCGTCAAAATCTTCGTCTTCACCCTCATCTTCGAAGTCATCATCAAAATCATCATCGAAGACAGCCATGGGGAAGGGAAGTCCGTCATACTGCTCACCGGTCACTGGGATCAGGTTGAGCATATCATCATTATTGATGGTCTCATAAAGAACCATAGCATACTCCATAAATAACAAATATTACCCTTGAAACATAAGGGAGAGTATTACCATCTGTCAACAGGTATTTTTCGCAATTTTAATATTTTCGCTGGAAAAATGCATGTAATATATCAAAAATCTTTAAAACTACTAAAACTGCATGCTTCACAGCTCATTAATAAGATACGCAGTGCAGTATATTCTGTCAATATATATGAGAAAGGTCAGGGGCTTTACAAAAGTCTATTTTTAAGTATAATAAGACGCCGATCATGGGAGATGGTATACGAGTTGCGGCACCTTGCAAAATCAACCTCCATCTCGGAATATTTGATCGAAGATCCGATGGGTATCATCCGATCGAAAGTATTTTTCAAATGCTCGATTTTGGTGACACTATCTGGATTGAATCTTTGAAAAAAAGCTCTGGTATTGAACTTCATATGGAAGGTTCGGTTCCAATGAAGGATGTGGTGCCGCCTGAGCAAAATAGTATATATACAGCAGTTCGTCTGTTCCAAATGGAATCTGGCTGTGAAAGTGGATGGTATATCCGTCTCAATAAACATATTCCTCTTGGTGCGGGGTTGGGGGGCGGGTCGGCCGATGCCGCTGCAGTGTTACTAGCACTTAATCAAATTTGTGGTAAACCATTTTCAGATATCAGTTTGGAACATTTTGCTGCTAAGCTTGGAAGTGACGTTCCCTTTTTTATAAAAGGTGGGACTGCATATGTAACCGGACGGGGTGAGCGTATTTCACCTATTTCGGTGACCACTTCTTGGGCTGTATTACTAGTAAATCCCGGAATTCATAGTAGTACTCCAGAGGCTTTTCGTTTATTGGATACAGTGCGAAGTGAAACCAGAGTATGTACTAAACCTCTGTTGGGTAGGGATGTATTAGTAAGGTTGCTGGAAAGCCATCCGCAGCATTGGACTTTTTACAATGATTTTTTAGAGGTGTTTCTAAAACACGGTACATTGGAGGTTCAACAAACCTATCAGGCGATTTTACGGGAACTTAGGGAAGCAGGGGCGGATTTTGTCAATCTTTCTGGCTCTGGTTCAACCTGTTTTGGTGTTTTTGCTGATCACGATAAGGCCAGAAAGACGCTTCAAAACATGAAAGGTCGATGGCCTTTAGTAGAATTAACCTTTCCTCTTGCGCGTAAGGTGAATCCAGTAGTAGAATAGTTTGTACAACTATACCTGGGCCTAAAAAGAGGAGAGCGACATGGAGATCACCGACATCAGGATCCGCAAGGTGGCCGGAGAAGGGAAGCTGAAAGCATACGTAACGGTTACATTTGACGACTGCTTTGTTGTTCATAATGTAAAAATTATCGAAGGCAAAAGCGGTGTATTTATCGCTATGCCGAGCAGAAAAACCCGCTCTGGGGAGTATAAGGATGTAGCACATCCGATTCATCCTGAGTTTCGGGCTGAACTGCAAAAGAGAATCCTGGATGTGTATGATTCTGGAAATGTTCAGGATGATCCGACCGTAGAGTTGTAAGTATTTTGGGACGTCGGCAAGTGGTAAGCCACCGGGTTTTGGCTCCGGCATTCGCAGGTTCGAGTCCTGCCGTCCCAGTTATGTTTTTTAATATTTTGATAGCGTTGGTAAGGTAAGGAGTTATATAATGGATCATGTTGTTCTTACTGCTCAGAAACGAGCTGTTACTGGGTCTGCTGATGCTGCCCGTCTGCGACGCAATGGGAAAATTCCGGCGGTCGTATATGGACGTTCCGGACAGGCTATGTCAATTGTGTTGGATGCTCTTGATTTTGGAAGAAAAATAAAGGGTGTTTCTGAAAGTACCCTTTTAAATCTTTCTATCGATGGTGCTCAGCACGAAGTCTTTATTAAAGATACCCAGCGGGATATTTTCAAGGGTTCTTTTATTCATGTTGATTTTTATGAGGTTGAGAAAGGAAAGACTGTTCATGCAAAGGTGCCTGTCCGTGTGATCGGTACCGCTGAGGGGGTTCGCCTTGGTGGTATTTTGGAAGCTCCACTCCATGAACTTGAAGTTGAATGTCTTCCCAAGGATCTTCCAGAACATATCGATATCGATGTGACCAACCTTAAAGCTAATGAAGCTCTCCATGTGCGGGATCTGAAACTTGCCTCCGAAATTAGGGTTTTAACCAACCCTGAACAGGTAGTTGCATTGGTTAAATTTGCCAAAGCTGAGGCTGCCGCTGAAACTACAGTAGAAGCTGCTGCAGAAACAGCTGCTCCTGCAGTTGCAACTGAAGCCCCTAAAGCATAAGGGCCTTTTTTTAAGTAAAGCCGGCCGGGGCAGGATGAATTATCCATCTCTGTTCCGGCTTTTTTATTGGAACTCCTAGGATATCCTATGAACAACGGGCCAGCGGATTTAAAACTTTCAGTAGCCGCTGTACTCCAAAGATATTCATCACAGTTAGCAGGTACAACAGTATTACTTGCCCTTTCTGGCGGCGCAGATTCTGTTTCCCTCTTATATATATCTGCTACTTTGCAAAAACAGTTCGGCTTTTTACTTCGCTGTATTCATGTTAACCACCGGCTTCGTCCGGTAGAAGAAACCGATATAGATGCAAATATTGTTCGAGCCCATTGTCAAAAACTCAAGGTTCCCCTTACTATTGTGAACATTGCACCTGGAGTAATTGAGTCCTATGCGGAACAACATAAGACCGGTATAGAAGCTGCGGCCCGTCATTTTCGTTATCGGGCTTTAAAACGCCAAATGCGTCGATGGTCGGGAACCTGGCTTTTTCTAGGCCACACCAGGGATGATGCGCTGGAATTGGCTTTAATGCGGTTTTTACGGGGAGCTGGCCCCAACGGTTTGGCCCGTCTTCCTGAGCGACGGGGGAATATTGTACGGCCATTGGTGTATACAAGCCGAGCTGAGATAGAAGACTATGTAAGAGACCGGAATATTGAGTATGTTTATGATTCAACCAACAGAGATAATCATTATCTGAGAAATCGAATACGGAATGTTCTCATACCCCTTTTAGACAGGGAATTCCCATTTTGGCGTACCGGTGTATTGGAAGCGTCCTTTATCCAATCTCAGGTGTCTTTTTTTTTAAAGGATGCTGCACAAAACAATATTTCATGGCAGGGCTTTGTTGATAGTACCTTGCAGGGCTATCAAACAGTCTGTGAAAACTTTTTTAAGCAACCCCTTATGGTCCGTGAAGAAGCATTATTTAGGGCTATAGATGTGGTATCATCGAAGAAATCGGAGGCTTTCTCTTTGAATTATCTTAATCCTGATGGAATAAAGTTAGGATGTGCCAAAACGGTTCGACGAAGCTCGGTGCGGAAGTTCGCGCTTGGAGAAGTTCAGACCCTCGATCTTCCCAATTGCAGGCTGATACGGTCCGGGGAATGGGTCAAAGTTCAGGAAAAACCACAACTTGTTAGTGCTACTGGCTTTTCGATGACGTTCACCACTTCAGGTACCTATAGGGTAAAGAATGTACGTATTTCTATTCAACCTATGCAAGCTCTAGTACCCGATAGAACAAAGACGAACGGTCAGATGATCTTCTTACCCTGTGTGTTCCGTACCCCTCAGGCTGGAGATCGGATTATGTATCGTGGCCGCATGCGTACCCTTGCAGAAGTCCGACAGCTTGAGATAGGTGACACCAGGGATGAGGCATACAGATCCGAATACTACATAGCGACACATTATATCTTTGAAGATACTTTAGGTATTGCCGTTTACATGCTTATAGATATACATTCAAAGGTACACATCTACTGGCGGGAACCTGTTTCTCCGACAGTGGAAAAAATAGCCAGTTTTATGCTAGAAATACAGATACGGGGGAACCATGCTCGACGATCAAAAAGATAATATCCCATCCCGACCACCGGTTCAGGGGGGGCGAGGCAGTCGTTTTGCTTTGCTTTTTTTTATAATAGTTTCAGGCCTTTTTATTACCTATTTTTTAAACAATGATAAACCGGTTACTCAGGAAGTACCCTATTCCACTTTTGTGATGCGTTTGGACAGGAATGAAGTGGATGCGGTAAAAATAATTGATGGAAATGAAATTCAAGGTACCTTTAAATCACCAAATGGTGATGTAGTTCAGTTTAAAACACTTATTCCGTATCAAGACCCGGAACTGATTCCTTTGCTTAAGCAAAAGGGGGTACGTGTTTCCGGTTCTGTCAGCGGAATCAGCCCCATGATGATTTTTCTTGAATTCCTTCCCTGGCTCGTTGGCTTTGTGTTTATTTGGCTCATGTTCAGGAATGCCCAGGGGGCAGGTAATAAGGCCTTCCAGTTCGGGAAAAGCCGGGCAAAGCGATATCTGGATGCCGGAAAACGGATAACCTTTGCAGATGTAGCTGGTCAGGAAGAAGCCAAGTATGAGCTGCAGGAAGTGGTTGCCTTTTTAAAAAATCCTCAGAAGTTTACCAAAATGGGGGCAAAGATACCCAAAGGGGTACTTCTGGTTGGTATGCCTGGTACGGGAAAAACACTTCTGGCTAAGGCGGTGGCCGGTGAGGCGGGGGTTGCATTTTTTCATATGTCAGGCTCCGATTTTGTTGAAATGTTTGTTGGTGTGGGTGCAAGCCGTGTTCGAGACCTTTTTGAACAGGGCCGCAGAAATGCCCCCTGTATTATTTTTATCGATGAACTTGATGCGGTAGGTCGTACCCGCGGAGCTGGCTATGGCGGCGGCCATGATGAACGGGAACAAACCTTAAACCAGATGCTGGTTGAAATGGACGGCTTTGATTCCAAGGATGGTGTGATTATTCTGGCTGCAACTAACCGGCCCGATGTTCTGGACCCGGCTCTCTTACGTCCCGGACGTTTTGATCGTCAGGTTGTGGTAGCAATGCCGGATATTAAAGAACGGGAAGCCATTTTCAGAATCCACGCCAGTAAAGTGCCTCTCGGAAGCGATGTAGATTTTGTCCGTCTCGCCAGGGCAACCCCCGGTACCAGCGGCGCTGATATTGCGAACCTTGTGAATGAGGCCGCACTCTTTGCAGCCCGCAAGGATAAGTCGGTTGTCGAGATGGCAGATTTTGAAGAAGCCCGGGATAAAATACTCATGGGTGTGGCGAGAAAATCCCTTGTAATGTCCGATAAAGAACGCCGAATGACCGCAATCCATGAATCAGGTCATGCACTACTGCATTATTACCTTAAAAATGCCGATCCTTTACATAAGGTCACGATTGTACCCCATGGCAGGGCTCTTGGTATGGCTATGTCTTTACCCGAAGAAGATTCCTATAGCAGGACCCGTGGATGGATAGAGGACCGAATTACGATTATGTATGGTGGTTGGGCTGCGGAGAATTTAATTTATAACGAGACCACTACTGGTACGAAACAGGACATTCAACAGGCTACTGAGCTTGCCCGACGTATGGTTTGTGAATGGGGTATGGCCGATGATATTGGGCCTATCTCCTACGGACAGGAAGAAGAACCCATCTTTATCGGTAAGGAAATAGCCCGCCATAAAGATTACTCAGAAGATATGGCACAAAAAATTGATCATGCAGTAAAAGCGGTTCTTTCCAGGGCTTTGGAAACTGCTCAGACTATCTTGCAGCGGGAACGGGAAAAACTTGAGCTTTTAGCGGACAGCCTGATGGCCCGGGAGACCCTAACGGATGATGAAGTTCGGTCTCTGCTTGGTTTACCACTCCGACAGGCAACTTCAATCGAAGGAGCATCGGTACAGGCAGAATAAAGAGGAGCATGTATGAAAGGAAGGTTCCTGTTTTCCGGAATAATGATAGTACTATGCTGTTTAGCCTCAGGACCTTCCCTTTCTGCACAGGTTGATGAAACACCCCTTGCGCAAGTATACGTTGAGGGAGCTCTGAAAGCCCTTCATGATGGACGATGGCAGGACGCAGAAGCCCTGCTCGAACAGGGGACTGATTTTTCTTCCGCTTCATCGGATCTCTCATACCTCAAGGCTTTAGTAGGGCTCCAGCTTGGCCGGCCTTTAGGCGCTGTACTCGCAGCTCTGCGCCAAGCCAGGGATACTGACCGATGGCAGCGGTACTCCGCAGAATCTGCTTCTTTGCTGGAGGCTCAGGCGTTAATCCAGATGCGCCAGTTTGAAACAGCCCAGCAGTTGCTGCAGTCACTCTTCTCTACAGCGGATGTACTGTATTATCAGGCAAAAATTGTAGCTCTTCAGCAAAAACAAGGCTTATTTACCCAGCTTATCTGGCAGGCGGTACAAAGCTATCCACTGGATCCCCGATTCGCAGCACTTTATTTTAATTACATGCAACAAAACCGCCCGGGGACGCTCGATCAACGTCTGGTTGCCCTCTTATTAAGCCGACTGCCCATGTTACAGGAAACTGATCCCGGATTAGCGATTCTGGCTCTTCCTTTTATACAGAATATTGATGAACGACGCCGTATTATAGAAGAATACCGCGCCCATAATACTGATATGCTGTTTATGCTGCCTCAGGCTCTGGAATTAGGTGTTATCGATGAAAGGACTGCCAGTACTGAACTGGCCGTTCATCAAACTATACCGGTAGAACTGATCCGTCAGGTATGGGCCCAATTACGCACTGAAGGAAGCCGTCGTTATTTTTCAGAAACCTTTTCCCGCTATTCAGGTAGAATTACTGAAGACTCCGATAGAGATGGTATCAGTGAAGTAGTCGTTGAATATAACCAGGGCAGGATACAAACCTATCATTTTGATGCGAATCAGGATAGGATTGATGAAATCCGAATCACCTTTGAACAGGGTATACCTAAAGAAGGAACCATTGCCCCTTATGAAGGCTCACTAGAAGCCCGGCTGTTCTGGAAGTCGTACCCCCTCGTGGAACAATGTATCGCCGGTACTGTTACCTATATTCCAGGACCTGCGAGTTTCAGCTATGCGCCTTTTACCCTCAAGCCTATTGTAGGCAGCTATCCTGAAATCACCCTGCTGTTTCCTGAACGGGAAAAGCTGCTGCCGCGGCTGACAGAGCGGGCTCTCGTTTCCTTTGCTGCAAAAATTATACGGCCTGGAAGTCTTGCAAAAGACTCAATTGAAACCATAGAACTTAAAAACAGCCTGCCTTTACGTTCTACTGAAACGTTACAGGGGCGCATTATTTCCATCCTTGATTTTTCTTTGGGTCAACCTTCAATACAACGGATGGATATGGATCTGGATGGACGGATGGAAACGGTGCGACGCTTTCGCAAAGGGACGGCGCAACTCGATCCGGTTGAGGCGCTGAATTATCAGCAGCGATATGAATCAATAGAAAGCGACTGGGATGGTGATGGTATCTATGAGGACCGTGAAACAATCCGATAAATGAGTATTATATGTTGTAACCTATCTGGATATAAAGGACTTTTGAGATTATGAATAACAAAAGAATTTATTATTTTATTTTCATTTTTACCGTTGTATTTTTGTCTCTATCCTGTGTATCAGCGGCACAGCGATTAACACCACCGCAGTATTCAATGCAGTTGAGAATATCAGATATTGAAAAGCTCATACAGGACTCTCCAACAACGGCTATTCAGGCTATAGAAGTTTTCAAAGCCCGGTATACTATGATAGATACATCTCAACAGCAAGATCTGGATAGCATGTTTCAAAAGGCTTCAGAACGATTGGTTGAACAAACCAAAGAGGCCATTGCACAGAAAGAATGGAAGAGAGCCCGATCTTTGTATCGATCTGTATCTATTCTAGGACTATCAAATCAAATTTCTGGTGTAACTGAATCTGAGCTTTTACTTTCGCAGGCTCAGGATTATTTATCCCAAAATCGAAATTTAGAAGCTTTCCTTGCTTTTGTTCAAGCATCACAGGCAGGGGCTATCATTCATGCTGATACGGCCTATCCCTTTTTTACAAGGGCTTTAGAACTCAAGCTCAGGCCCTTGGCTCTCTTTGTGTATCATTTAGCACTCCAGAACGATACAAGGGTTACTGAATCGGAGAAGCTGTATTTACAAAGTCGAGATAGTACTGCAGATATGATTCGGGGGGTAGCTACTGTTTTGGTGGATCGCGGAATCCGAATAGAAAAAGGTCGATCCTATGCGGATAGGGTTTTAGGGTCTGCCTTTTTTATAGACAGAAGTGGACTACTTATCACTAATTATCATGTTATAGCAAGTGAGGTTGATCCTGAATACAACGGAGTATCTCGAATGTATATCCGTATGGGAGATAGTTCAAGTCCTCGAATTCCTGCCAAGGTAATTGGCTGGGATCCCATTATGGATTTAGCGGTTATAAAAGCAGAAGTTATGCCAGATTATGTCTTTTCGGTTATTGGTACCGATGTAGCTCAGGTAGGTGATAAGGTCTATGCTATCGGTTCTCCTGCAGGACTTGAAAAAACAGTAACCTCAGGTATTATCTCTGCTTTAAATCGCCGTCTATTACAATTGGGGGATGTGATCCAATTAGATGCAGCAGTAAATCATGGGAATTCCGGTGGCCCGGTGGTGAATGAGCAGGGGAATTTACTAGGAGTAGTATTTGCTGGTGTTGAACAGTTTCAGGGTATTAACTTTGCTGTCCCGGTTCAGCGCCTTGTCTCTGCCTTACCTGCGCTACTTTCAGGTGGACAAGTCGAACGGCCTTGGCTAGGCCTTGTTCTTGGTGAAGAACGGGATAGCGTAGGTATTATATATGTAGCGCCTAATACACCGGCCTATGAACAAAATATACCAGTAGAACGTAAAATAGTTCGATTGAATGGGAAAACTGTTGAAGCTCCTCAAGGTATGAGAATTTCTTATTTACAAGATCAATTATTATCATGCCAGCCTGGTGAATTGGCTTCATTAATGACTGATGATGGCAAGAGATGGCTTTTTACATTAACCAATCGTCCACTAAAGCCTTTAAAGGATGCTATTAAACTCGATACAAAAGAACGTCTGACTGCACCTCTTTTTGGTATGATTCTGTCTCCTGGCTTTGGATCCCATCTAAGTCCTCAGTACCAAATTAAAAAGATTATGCGGGGTTCAATTGCGGATGAAAGCGGACTATCTGAAAATGATCCTTTATCGATACACGGTTTTGTAGTTGATGAGAAAAAAGGATTTGCTTATATGGATATTTCTATTAAAAAACGAAAAATGGGTTATTTAGAAGTAATGATGCGCCTTTATGGAGGTATTGAAATATCTGATACGCTATAAAAAGAATATCAAACAAATTTTGAAGGCCCTATTTTAATCATTGCATTCTTAAAAACTTCGATTATACTAAAAGTATGACGAAGCAACAACAGACTTCAATCAATGATCTGACTATTAATCTTGAATGGAAGGGCTCGCTTAGTATAGAACATGCAAGGGGCTTACATCAAGATTTGTTGGAAGCTTTTACGAAGCATCAGACCATTTACCTAGACCTGTCCAATGTAACCGATATGGATAGCTCAATTATACAATTAATATGTGCTGCTATTAAAGAAGCCCCTACACAAAAAAAGGCATTTCATCTTACCGGTACACTACAAACGTTACTTCAGACAAAATTAAAACGCTATGGGTTTATAATGAAAGAAACATCAATCGCTGAAGAACTAGAAAAGCAATGGTCTATGCAAAATCAGGGGTCCTTATGATAGATAAATTTAAAGATGCTTTTAAAGAAGAAGCTACTGATTTGTTAAGTACCTTAGAAAATCAGCTGTTAGAACTTGAACAGGATCCAAACAATAATGAGACCATTTCTGCAATCTTTAGAGCTATGCATACCATAAAGGGATCCGCGGCAATGTTTGGGTTTGATGAGATTGCACGATTTACTCACCAGGTAGAAAATGCTTTTGATAGACTCCGAAATGGACTTATTCCTGTTAGCAAGCGACTTATCGATATAACGCTTCGGGCTCGAGATGTAATCAGTACCCTTCTTGTGGATCCAAATGCTGATATACAACAGGAGATGAACTTTTTAGAACAGGAATTTAATACTTTGGGAGCACAAGAAGTAAACGAGAAAGATAGGACAGAATCTAAAAAACAGAACGTTGATATAGATCAGCCTCAATCTAAATCCGAAGGAATGATAACCTATCGGATCTATTTTGCTCCTAAAGAGGAACTTTTTAAGAATGGGACAAATCCACTTCGGCTGATTGAAGAGCTTTATGAATTAGGTCATCTTTCTGTTATTGCACGAAAAAGTACCATACCAATTCTATCACAACTCAATCCTGAGTCTTGTTATATAAGCTGGGATATTACTCTCACAACAGATAAGGGGATTGATGCAATCAAAGATGTTTTTATTTTTGTAGAAGATATTGCCAACATTGATATTACACCCACAGATCAGATTGATAAAGTTAAACGAATTGGTGAAATTCTAGTAGACCGTGGAATCGCAAGTCCTGAGGTAATTGAAGATGTCGAACAAGATAAACGTAAAATTGGAGAAATCTTAGTTGAGAAACAAATTGTAAAACCTGAGGATATTCAAAGTGCCTTAGTTGAACAGGAACACTTAAAACAGTTGAAAGAACGACAGGAAATAACAACAGCGTCTATTCGGGTTCCCAGTCATCGTTTAGATGCTCTCGTAGACCTTGTAGGTGAGTTGGTCACCCTGCAAGCCCGGCTCGCACGGACTGCAGTTACTATTCAGGATGGTAGCCTTACGACAATCTCTGAACAATTTGAACGATTAGTTTCTCAATTGCGAGATACAACCATGGGTATACGTATGCTACCCATCGGAACTACCTTTAATAGGTTTCGCCGTCTTGTACGAGATCTGTCTTCTCAATTAGGCAAAGAAATAAATCTCATTACTGAAGGTGAAGAAACTGAGCTTGATAAAACGGTGATTGAAAAATTGACCGATCCATTGGTACATATTATCAGAAATAGTGTAGATCATGGGATTGAAAAACCTGAAGAACGGGAAGAAAAGGGAAAACTACGTAGTGGGACTATAAGCCTTTCAGCATTTCATTCTGGAGCGTATGTGCTTATAAGAGTGAGTGATGATGGTGCTGGTATGAATAGGGAACGAATTTATGCAAAAGCTATCGAAAAAGGTTTGATAGCTGAAACAACACCACTTACTGCATTAAGCGACCAGGATATCTTCCAGCTCATTTTTGCTCCAGGTTTTTCTACAGCTACCAACGTAACAAATGTATCTGGTCGTGGTGTTGGTATGGATGTGGTGAAACGACAAATCGATTCTCTTGGAGGTTCGGTAATTATTGAATCGAGCCTTGGGAAGGGTACCAATATTACCCTGAAAATCCCCTTAACCCTCGCCATCATCGATGGTCTTCTTGTTCGAGTTAGTAATGAACTCTATGTAATACCGCTTTCTGTAGTTGACGGTTGTGTCGAAATACAACGGGATGAATTACAACTTAAGCAAAAGTCACGTTCAATTATTACCTATCGTCAACGAGTTTTGCCCTATATAGCATTACGGGAGCTCTTTACTATTCCAGGAACCAAACCTGCCATTGAACAGATTGTGGTTGTGAATGCTTTAGATACAACGATAGGATTTGTTGTAGATCAGGTAATTGGTGATTATCAAACTGTTATAAAACCTCTCGGTCTTCTTTTTAAAAAGAACGAAGGTCTCTCCGGTGCTACGATCCTTGGTGATGGTACGGTTGCCCTTATTGTTGATGTAAATCGTCTTGCAAGTCTAGTACAACAACAGGAAGCAAAAAATATAAAGGTTCTTTAGAAACAAATGGACCCTCTCTTTTCAATGGATACATTAAAGGAATCAGACTTTCACCGGCTTGCTCATTTTATTGAAAGTCATTTGGGCATTAAAATGCCGCCATCGAAACGGGTAATGCTTGAAAGTCGTTTGCAAAAACGCTTGCGACTTTTAAAGTATCCTACATTTTCTCAGTATATCGACTTTGTTTTTAGCGATGAGGGTGCCCGCTCTGAACTGTATCATATGATAGATGCGGTAACTACAAATAAAACCGATTTTTTCAGAGAAGCGGACCACTTTGATTTTCTTTTAAATACGTGGCTTCCAAAGCAGAGATCCCTCTGGCATGCATCGAAACCTTGTAAAATATGGTCCGCAGGCTGTGCCAGTGGTGAAGAAGTATATACCCTCATGATTGTTATGGAAGAGTATAAACGGCAAAATGCTTTCTTTTTTTATGAAATTCTTGGAACCGATATTTCGGTAAAGGTTTTGCAAGAGGCAATCAATGCAGTTTATGAAGAAGCAAAAATCATCAATCTTCCATTAGAATATAAGAAGCGATATTTTTTAAAAAGTAAAAACATCGATCGTCATGAAGTACGGATAAAACCAGAGTTTAGAAATAAGGTCCACTTTGAACGCTTAAATTTAATGGATGGGCAGTATCCTTTTAAACAACCCTTTGATATTATTTTTTGTCGAAATGTCATAATCTATTTTGACAGAAAAACCCAAGAACAGCTCGTCAAGCACTTGTCGTACCATCTAAAAGATGAGGGTCTTCTGTTCCTTGGGCATTCAGAATCCATGACCGGTATGGATTTGCCTCTTAGCCTGGTAGCTCCAACAATCTATTGTAAAAATAAGGAGTATCCATGATAGGTTCGCATATTAAAGTTTTAATTGTGGACGATTCAGCAGTGGTTCGTCAAACTTTATCCGAAGTTCTGGAATCAGATCGTCTTATTAAGGTTATTGGGACTGCTATGGATCCTATTTTTGCTCTAAAAAAAATACAAGAAGAACGACCCGATGTCATTATTTCGGATGTCGAAATGCCGCGGATGGATGGACTAAGTTTTTTAAAACAAATTATGTCGGAAAAACAACCCATACCGATTGTTATTTGTTCCTCAAAAACTGAAACTGGCAGTGAAAACGCCCTCAAGGCTCTGGAATATGGTGCTGTGGATATCATTCAGAAACCAAAATTGGGGACCAAGGAATTTCTCGAAGAGTCTAAGGTCCGAATCTGTGATGCCGTTAAGGCTGCATATCACGCAAAAGTAAGGCCCCTTCCTCAATATAGTTCACCTCCGGTTCAGCCAAAGCTTACAGCCGATGTAATCCTCCCTAAACCCGAACCTATCGCTGGAAATCTTGAAACTACAGAAAAGATAATTGTGGTCGGAGCCTCTACAGGTGGTACCGAAGCATTACGGGAATTCCTGGAAGTACTCCCTGTAGATGCACCAGGGATTGTTATTGTACAGCATATGCCTGAGCATTTTACTACTGCCTTTGCCAAGCGCCTCGATGGGCTATGTAAAATATCGGTAAAAGAAGCAGAGGATAATGATACAGTGCTTCGGGGCCGTGCACTGATTGCACCGGGAAACAAACACACGCTGCTTAAACGAGCTGGAGCCCGTTATTATGTAGAAGTAAAAGACGGCCCATTAGTATGCCGGCATCGCCCTAGTGTGGATGTACTATTCCGTTCTGCAGCGCGATATGCTGGTAAAAATGCAGTCGCAGTGATTATGACCGGAATGGGTGATGATGGAAGCCGGGGTATGAAGGAACTTCATGAGGTAGGGGCCTATACTATTGCTCAAGATGAAGCAACCTGTGTGGTCTTTGGAATGCCCAATGAAGCAATTAAAGTGGGAGCTGTAGATATCGTATTGCCGTTACCCAAGATTGCCTTGGAAGTTTTGAGAAGGGCTTATTAAATTAAGATGGCTATTTATATTTGATAAAATGATCAAAATGTTTCATACTAAAGGTTGTAGTGAAGGGGGATTTTCATGGCTAAGCGAATTTTGGTGGTAGATGATTCTGCAGCAATTCGGCAGAGTATTACCTATGTATTGCAACAGGGCGGCTATGAAGTAATCGAGGCCAAGGATGGTCAGGATGGCTTGGATACTTTAAACACTATTCAGCCACCAGATTTAATCATTACCGATGTTAATATGCCTAATTTAGATGGAATTGGATTTATCCGCCGTGTTCGTGACCAGATTAAAATGAAATTTATACCAATTGTAGTACTTACCACTGAATCTCAGGGGGACAAAATGAATGAAGGGAAAGAAGCCGGTGCAACCGCTTGGATCGTAAAACCCTTTAATGCGGACAAATTATTAGCAGTAGTGAAAAAGGTCATAGGTACGGCTTAATATGGCAGAACAATATTTAACTTTTGATATACAGAATGAACGCTATGGAATATTAGTAAGCCAAGTTGAAGTTGTATTGGAAATGTTGCCTATAACGAGAGTGCCAAACAGTGCCCCTTCTATATTAGGTGTGATTAATCATAGGGGATCGGTAGTCCCTGTGTTGGATTTACGCCCTATCTTCGGAATAACCGTCCAAGATACTATTATGGGTACTTCAATTATTATTGCGGAAATGAAATATGCCAATGAAGAGGTTCCCCTCGGTATTTTGGCAGATCAGGTGTATGAGGTAATTTCTATACCAGATGAGGATATAGAAGCGCAACCTTCTATCGGAAAAACGATTAAAGAAAGTTTTATTTCTGGTATTGCAAAAGTTCAAGATCAGTTTGTAATTCTCTTTTCCCTAGAACGAATATTAAATGTTATATTAAAAGATCAACTTATTCTAAAATAGGGTATATTATGCCTAAAATAATAATATGTGAGGATGAAAATATTGTCGCATTAGATATTAAACGACATTTGGAACGATTTGGCTATGAAATATTTGGAATATATGATAACGCTGAAGAGGCCATCTCAGTAATTGCCACATCAAAGCCTGATCTAGTATTGATGGATATTCAACTAGCTGGTTCCATGGATGGGCTTGAAGCGTCGACCATCATTTTTCAAAAGTATAATATACCGGTCATCATGCTGACCGCCTACGCTGATGATATTACCCTCTCTAGGGCGAAGGATGGTCTTCCCTTCGGCTATATTATAAAACCCTTTGAAGACAGGGAACTCAAAACAGCCATAGAAATTGCTCTTTTCCGGCATGAGATGGATGGGAAACTACGTAAAAGTGAGGAACGTTATCGAACGCTTTTTGAAAAAGCCCCAACGGCTAATTTCACAGCCGATGAAAAGGGAACCATTACAGACTGCAATACCACCTTTATTTCCTTACTTGCAATAAAAGAAAAAAAACAGGTAATTGGGCAGCCAATTTTTTCATGGTTTGTAAATTCCGATACGGGTAATCGTCTCTGGCAATCCTTTTTACATCATACCCATAGTGTTGCTCAGGATTGGGAATTGAATAAATCTGATGGAACAAGAATCTTTGTGCTGGCTACGCTTTCAACCTTACCAAAGACAGATAATAATGCTGTAGAAATTCAGGGTTACCTTTTGGATAATACAGAACGTCGGGATTTGGAGAATCAACTAAGACAGGTACAAAAAATGGAAGCTATTGGCCGGCTTGCCGGTGGGATTGCCCATGACTTTAATAATATTATCACTGCCATTATGGGGTATGCCAATCTGCTTCGGGAAGATATTCAGGATAATCCGGATTTACAGGAAGAAGTTGATGGAATTCTCTCAGCGACCCAGCGGGCGGTGAATCTCACCCGGCAATTACTATCTTTTTCCCGCAAACAAGCAATTGAGGCTAAAGTTGTAAATGTTCACGAAATATTAAAAGAACTGGAAAAGATGATTCAGCGGTTGGTCAATGAAAATATAAAGGTTTCCATGGTACTGAATGCTGATACACCATTTATCTCGATTGATCCTGGTCAATTTGAACAGACAATCGTAAATTTAGTAGTTAATGCCCGGGATGCAATTATGGGCAATGGATCTATCATTATTCAGACAAAAAGTGTTATCTGTGATAATTCATGCCATCAACATGGGTTAAAACAGGGTAAATGGCTGCAGATCATTGTTAAAGATACGGGCTGCGGCATAGCTCCAGAAGATTTACAGCATATTTTCGAACCCTTTTTTACCACGAAAGATAAAGACAAAGGTACTGGTCTTGGCCTTTCAACGGTCTATGCCATAATCAATCGAAGCGGCGGCCAGATTGCCGTAGAAAGCGCTCCCGGTGAAGGGACCACCTTTTTTATCTATCTGCCTGAAGTGGAAAATATAGTTGTTCAACAACCTGATATTCCTCAAACTATAGAACAAAAAAGACGCTCAGGAACGATCATTGTGGCTGAAGATGATGCTTACATTCGAGGGCTCATTTGCAGGCTCCTCGAAAAAAGCGGGTACCGGGTCCTTGAGTCCGAAAATACTGAAGAAGCCATTCGGTTGGCCAGCGGGGAATCGGATTTCATGTTGCTCACCGATATCGTAATGCCCCATATGAATGGCTATGAACTTGCATCACGGTTGGGCGAAAAAAAAACTGATTTAAGGGTCCTTTTCATGTCAGGGTATCAGGATAGGTCTTTCATTGTACCTGAAAAGGCGTTGCCAGCTAAAAATCTTTTTCTTGAAAAGCCCTTTTCCCATGAAGCTCTACTTGGGGCTTCCTGAAAAACAAACAACTCTTTACAAAAGAAGCAAATACAGAGATAATCTCAATAAGAAGTGCACGGAAGAAAGGGGTAAGGCCTTAAAAAGCGTGCACTTTACTATGGGGTAACGATGTATAAGGAAAAGGAACAGGTACCTGAGTTTGAAGACTTTTATGTACCCTTCGGAGGACATTTACGAGAAGATAATCGATGGGTACGATTAGCCGCAATTATTCCATGGGAAGAGATAGAAGCTGAATATAAAAAATGTTTTTCAAAACGAATTGGAAGAACAGCCAAGACCGTACGGCTCGCCTTGGGATCATTATTGATAAAAGAGAAATTACAATTAACAGATGAAGAAACGGTAGAAACAATACGAGAGAACCATTACCTGCAATATTTTTTAGGATATGAATCTTACAAAGATGAAAAACCCTTTGATCCAAGCATGATGGTTCATTTTCGAAAACGGCTTGGACCTGATGCAATAGCAAAGATAAATGAGTTGATAGCGAAACGGTATCAAGAACAGGTAGAAGCAGAATCTGAAAAAAAACAGAACAAAGAAAACCAAAAGGATGACCATGATCATGGAAATCGAGGGCAACTCATTATAGATGCCACGTGCGTCCCCCAGGATATCCGGCATCCCCATGATGTCACTTTATTGGATGAAGCGCGAAGGAAAACAGAAAAGATAATTGATACGTTATATGAAGCGAGTGAGCTCACCATAAAACCACGAACCTATAGAAAACAGGCCCGTATCAAATATCTCAATTTTATACGAGGGCGACGAAGAACAAAAAAAGAAATACGCAGAGCGATTCGGACCCAACTCCAATACATACGACGTAATTTACGGACTATCAATGAATTACAAAACAAGGTTCCCAGTACAACGTTGAGTGCAAAACAGCGACGTGATCTTATCGTGATACATGAGGTTTACCGGCAACAGGTACAGATGTATAAGGGAAAGACCCATTCGATATCGGGAAAAATCGTCAGTATCAGTCAACCCCATGTACGACCAATAGCCCGAGGTAAAGCAAAAGCGGCCTTTGAATTCGGAGCAAAACTATCAGCATCGATGACCGAACACGGGATGATTTTTATAGATCGATTACAATGGGAACCCTATAACGAACAAGAAGATTTGCCAACACAAATAGAAAAATATAAGAGGCGATGTGGTCGATATCCGGAATCGGTGCATGCCGATAAAATATATCGGACACGAGCAAACCGAGCCTATTGTGAAGCTCGAGGAATACGATTGTCTGGACCACCCTTAGGCAGACCGATTAAAGAAACATTAGAGAATAAAAAGATAGTACGACAGCTACGAAAGATTCAAAGACTTGACGAAGCCATTCGACAAGCGATTGAAGGTGGCTTTGGATATATGAAACGAAAGTTTGGTCTTGGTACAATCTATGAAAAATTACGCGAAACTAGTGAAACAGCAATTATGGTATGTGTATTGCTGACCAACTGTGAAAAGATCCTGAGGGATCTTTTTATGCGCTTTTTATTTTTACTTGGTTTTAAACCTCATAAATCATATTTGAAAGTTTTAGTATACTAAATTAAACCCATTTTAACGTAAAAAAGTTTTGAAATATCATTTTTAGACATTTTCAGTAGGCCCTACTTGAAGCCTTAGACAAATTAGCCGCTCTGTAACTATGAAGTGCCTCATAATCGAACCAGAGGACCTCTAAAATTGCAGTTTTAAAGGCCCCCATAGGTTGCTGTCCTTACCCTTGAGGTTTTATGTAAATTCCGGTATAGTCCGGCCATATGAGTGAAACTGCGCATATTCGGAATTTTTGTATTATTGCCCACATAGATCATGGAAAATCCACCTTGGCGGATCGGCTGATCCAGAAGGCTAAACTGGTGGATGACCGTAATTTTCAAAATCAGATCCTGGATAATATGGATATTGAGCGGGAACGGGGTATAACCATTAAGAGTCAGGCTGTTACCATTCCCTATACGAGCAAGAACGGCCAGAATTACGAGCTCAATTTTGTTGATACCCCCGGGCATGTGGATTTTACCTATGAGGTGTCTCGGGCTATCAGTTCCTGTGAGGGAGCCCTGCTTTTGGTTGATGCAACCCAGGGCGTGCAGGCACAAACCCTGTCGAATATGTATCTTGCCCTGGAGCATAACCTCGAAATCATACCGGTTATCAACAAAATTGATATGGCCGCCGCCGATGTGGAATCCACCAAGCATCAGATTGAGCACGACCTGGGCCTCGATGCGGAACATGCCCTGCTGGTTTCAGCCAAACAGGGGATTGGGATTGATGAACTTTTCGAAGCAATTGTAGAACGTATACCAGCGCCAAAGGGCAGTTCTGATAAACCCCTTCAGGCGCTGATCTTTGACTGCCACTATGATCCCTATCGGGGTGTTATTGTGCATCTGCGGGTGTTCGAAGGCCGCATTAAACCGGGCATGAAAATCCGTTTTATGAACAATAATGCTGAGTACGAGGTAGAAACCGTTGGTGTATTTAAGCTGGCTCTAGTAGAACAGCCGGAACTGCGGGCCGGAAGTGTTGGTTACATGATTGCAGGCATTAAAACGGTAAGTGATGTCCGGGTTGGTGATACGGTAACCGATGCAGAACATCCCTGTGAGAAGCCCCTTCCTGGGTTTAAAGAAGTAAAACCAGTTGTGTTCTCATCAATCTACCCGGTGGATTCCAACGATTATGAGGAACTCAAGGATAGCCTGGAAAAATTAAAGCTTAATGATGCATCTCTGGTCTACGAAAAGGACTCATCGGCGGCCCTTGGGTTCGGTTTCCGCTGTGGTTTCCTGGGTCTGCTGCATCTGGAAGTTGTTCAGGAACGACTGGAACGGGAATTTGATCAATCTATCATATTCACCGCTCCCTCGGTAAAATACAAGATTCATCTTCGCAACGGTGAGGAAATCTATGTGGATAACCCCACCGAATATCCCGATGAAGGTAAAATCGAAAGCGCCGAAGAGCCCTATATTCGAGCTTCCATCATCACCCCGACCACCTATTTGGGGGCAATTATGAGCCTCTGCACCGAAAAACGGGGTGTTCAGACCAACATGACCTACCTGGATGAAAAGCGGGTGGAACTCGTGTATGAAATGCCCCTGGCGGAGGTCCTTTTTGATTTTTATGATAAACTGAAAAGCATCAGCCGGGGTTATGCGAGCTTTGACTATGATATTACGGGGTATAAACCCACGGAACTTGTAAAGCTTGATATCCTTTTAAATGGTAAGGTTGTTGATGCCCTGTCCCAGCTTGTCTACAAGGGAAATGCCTATGAACGGGCCCGGACCATCTGTGAGCGCCTCCGGGACGAGATTCCCCGTCAGCAGTTCAAGATTCCGATACAGGGCGCCATTGGCAGTCAAATCATCGCCCGGGAGACGGTAAATGCCCTCCGTAAGGACGTCCTCGCCAAATGTTATGGCGGTGACATTACCCGGAAGCGGAAACTGCTGGAAAAACAGAAGGAAGGCAAAAAGCGCATGAAGATGGTAGGTGATGTGGAGCTGCCTCAGAATGCCTTCCTCGCAGTCCTGAAGTCTAAAGATGAGTAAGGCTCGTCTCCACCACCTTGATGAAATAATCCAGCTCTGCACGAACCCGTTTTAAAAAGCTGATGTCACTGGTTCCGGGGCGCTGCCTGCCGGCGGCGGCGCATTCCGGGAAATGGGCCCACAGGTAATCGCAGGTGTCCAGGAGCTGGTCAAGTTCGCCCGCCGCCGCCGGAGCTTCGCCGGAGAGAATGGCCCGTAACCGGGTGAGTGAAGTCAGTTCTGAGGTGAGTAAAACCCGGAAGGCTGCAACCTTGTCGTTGTGCTGAGCGGCTGTTGTATCACAGGCTGTCATTGCGGGGCCTTTGTTGTCCTGAGTCGGGCTGATTATGGCATGAAAGGCTGCGGTCCCTGGGCTGTTATCTGCCAGGGCTATAGCTGCTGCGGATTTGTCAGAGTAGGCCGCAACCGCTGGGTTTTCATCAATATGACCTATGAGTTCTTCCAGAGTTCCCTTGCGGATCTGCAGGTCAAGACCCCAGGGGCGTAAATCTATAAGCCGGTTTTGCCCCGAGAATTCTCTGATAAACAGTTCCTGGTATCGCTGCAGTGCCCGGTCAGTGAAAAGCAGTCGGCCACGTTCATCAATATGTGTTGAAAGATCTTGCTTAAATACAGCTGAGAGAGAACTCAGCGGAGCCAGCCGATTTTGACTGCCGTAGATTCTCTGATAACCGGGACTGGCTTTGGCATGGTAGAGGTGTGGTGTAAAGGCAAAATCGAGCCCTGCGATGTATACCGGACCACGGGTAAGAGATAGTGCAATAGAGGTTGCCGTAAGTCCAACGGAACCTAAAGGCGGGATAAGGATAGGCAGCAGCTGAGCTTGTTCAAGTCTGGTTAGAAAGCCAAGTTCAGTCCAGGGGGTATAAAAAAAATATACCTTTTCTTGAGCAGTCTGGATAGTATCGGGATGGGCTGATACGTCCATGGCCAGGGCAAAATCTGCCGTTTTATAACCGATAAAATCCTTGAGGTTCCAAATTTGAGCTTCCAGTGCAACCACCAAATCCACCGGTATACCCCTAGATATACATGATTGCAGTGCCGTATCAACACAGATGATGCGAAAGGTACGCTTTTCATTGTTGAGTATATAAGGGTATGTATGCAGAAGCCGGTCAAGGAATTCATCCAGGCTGGGACCTGCCCCTAAAACAAGTACCGGTGTTGTGCCAAAGCTGAGCTGGTCCAGCGAAGGTCGATGGGCTAGGGCTGAAAGATTTCGCAGGGTGTTTCTCGCATAGAGCCGACCCATCCGGGTAAGGGTCATTGCGTTGAACCAGTCGATGGCTAGGTCTTGCTGCAGTGTGTGAAATAGCTCTCTGTATTTCTGTTCATATAAGGTCCAGCCTGCGTTCAGGGTTACCAGCTCTAGGCGGCGAAAATGACGGGGCCCCCAGGTTTTTCGAACAAAATGACAGAGTTCTGCTTCGGTTTTTATACAGATATAAGGAACTGTAGGGGCAATGGTTTGGTAGAACACTTCTTTTGTTACGGAGAAAAGGGCAGGGTCTACCTCAAGGGCTATTAGAGCTGAATCCTCAGGTAAGGAATTTAAGATGACCGGAATCCCATAGCCAAAGAGGGGCGAGGCCACGAGATAGAGGGTTCGTTGTTTAACAGTATAGGTAGCAGCTGTCTTTTCAGACTGTGCTATGGGATCAATGATTGAAAGGAGGGTTTTTCCTCGATATGAAAGTGAAAGACCCCGCCGCGCAGGACGCGGCTGGGGAACTTCATGGGTCATAGGAGTAGTTAATTATTCGATGCCATAAAGGTGCGGACGAAGGTGTCGAAGAACTGATCCTTCAGTTTTTTGCTGTTTAGGAAGTAGTTCCGCAGGGTCCGCTCGGAATACTGGCTGGCAATGTAGTTGTAATAGTAATCAATAATGGTGGAGGTAGAATCCTCAGCCTTAGTTTCTGAGACTGGATTCAGGACAATAATATTGTCCCCCACTACGATGGGTTTTGAAGGACTTTGCAGGGGCGTAGAAAAGGCGGTCTTCCAGAAAGTTTCATTAGTGGAAGCTCCTGAAAGTTCTGGGATATTCTGGGTATTCAAGCCTTTTAAGATTTCTACATCCCCATAGTTAAGTGCTATTGGCCCAAAGGATTTCTTGGTTAACGAAAGGGCTGAAACAGCATTGGTAAAGCTCATGGTACGGGCTTTTTCGGCAAATTCGTTGGCTTTAGCAATGAGGTAGTCTTCGACTTTTCCCTTTTCAAAGGACATCATATAAGATCGAGCTTTAGTAAGCAGAGCCGAATCCGGAATACTTATTATACGAGGTTCTTCTTCTGCACGATAGAACACCCAGCCCGCTGAGCCCTTGATGAGTTCACTTAACGTGCCTTTGCTGAGACTCAGAACCTTTTCTCTGGCGGCTATGTCAGTAATTTCAGTAGCAAGTTCAAAGGCATATTTCAAGCCTGTATCGCCGCCCTTATCGGCATATTCATCTTTCGAGTGGGTTTTTGCAGCGTCTTCAAAACTGACTGAGCCGTTTTTTACCGACTCATATACCTTTTTAGCATCCCCCTCACTGGAACTAATGGTAATCTTGGAAAGATGTACCTGCTTAAACAGGTTAGGATTAGAGATTACAAAGGCACTTACTTCACTGTCAGGATAGGAAGCGAGGGGAAACACAACCATGTCAAAACTCCGTTCAGGGGATGCCATGGACTTTATAAAGTCCTTTTCTTGAGTTGAGATACGGAGATTCAGGGTGTCTTCCATGTACCGTTCTAATGCAATCTGACCTTCCAAGTCTCGCCGCAGGTTCATCCGGTCTGCTTCAGACATAGCCTTATAGCGGGCGGCAGAAAATTTGCCATTTTCCTGGAATACCGGCAAGGTAGCCATCCTTTTATCCACAAGCCCCTGGGGAGTGGTGTATCCTGCTTTTTTCATTTCCTGAAGGGCTGCAGTCTGAACAACCGTACTTTCAAAGGCTGCCCGCCAAACCTGGAATGCTACATACTGGTTATTCTGGTCCTTCCCAGAAGACCGAAGTTGTTCGCTATAATAATCCCTTTGCTGGGCAAAGTAGTTTCCAGGATAAAATTCTATAGGAATGCCGTCATAGGACCCGAAGGAAAGGCGTCCTCCCGCTGCGAGACTGTTAGCTTTTGGTGCCATGGCCGGAACCAGCACAAAGGCAATTACGGTGAAAAGGGTGATAAGAATGGACCCCGTATAAAGGGCTGGATGGGCTTTAAACCGACGGACAAATTCCTGCCATCCTGAAAGCTCATTCTGAACAACAGGCTTTTTCTCTTTTGATGCCATAGGGTTATGTACCTCTCTGCATTGAAGCTCGACGTGTACGGTATTATAAAAAACGCACCGTAGGCACTAAAACATAGCATGCCGATAAAGGGTCGTCAATGACTTGGCCTTATTCCTGAAATAGCACGGATGCATACTAGCATGCTATACTTGGAGTGGGAGTGACAGATGTACCGCTTTTCTTTTTGTCTATTATACAAATACCCCCTGTTTTTAATTATTACCTTATGTGTATGTTTAATTCCTGTTTATACCGCCTTGAAGTACAGGTAGATCCGCCGCAGGTGGTAATTTATGTGGTAATTTATATCGATGGAAAAATATGTCATATAGATGAGCCTATCCTGCTTCCCTGGCCTAGGGATGTTCATACCCTAAAGGCTGAAGCCCCCTATTATACATCTCCAATCACGATAGAACTTCCTGCGGGTATCCATCGTATACGACTACATCGAGAAGGATTTGTTGATGAAGTGTGTCGAATTCAGGTTTCTTCCGCAGTACCTCTGGTTTTTCATTATTGTATCCTGCCGTGGCCCGAACAATCCAACATCATATCTGCTCCGAAGTCCCGAAGTGGGATTATTTCAGTGATCGATGTAAACAATCACAACATACTCTTGCAATTTTCTGCTGGAAACCAGCCCACTGGTCTTGTTATCAGCCCTTCAGGTACCTATCTGGCTCTCTCCAATTTTCTGGATAATACGGTTGAACTTTTAAGATTAAGGATTTTTTGGGAAAAAGTGCTGTTATTCATACTGAATCAGATTTTATCTATCCTCCTAATGTGGTGCATGAAATGGATTAATTTAAATAAATTTCTTAGCAAAACTGCTTGACATAAAAATAGTATTTCGATATATTCACAGCCGTTACGGGGGCGTAGCGAAGCTGGTTATCGCGCTGGCCTGTCAAGCCGGAGATCGCGGGTTCAAGCCCCGTCGCTCCCGTAAAGCCCGTCCAATATTGGACGGGCTTTTTTCCATATAGACCTTAATACAAAATCAATGACAAAAGACGGGCTGTAGCGCAGGGGCTAGCGCGCTTGGTTCGGGACCAAGATGTCGGCGGTTCAAATCCGCCCAGCCCGAGAACAGAGAGGAACTGCTAAAGTTGGCAGTTCTTTTTTTTGCAGCCAATATCATGAGCAAATAGAGATACAAGCGAGGGGCGGGCGGATTTGAACCGGAGCCTGCGCCGAGCGCATGCAAGGAAAAGGGGCCAGGATGGCCCCGTCAGCAGGCGGAGGCGTTATTTCAGATGACTCTAAAATCTCAACATAATATGTATTGACAATTATAACACATTAAATATTATAAAAATATGAATCGATTAACTATAAAAAAATATATATTATGGGTCTTTCTGATCATACCGCTGTTTGTTGTTGCTCATCCAATAACTCGTACAAAATTGATAAATGATCAAATCTATAATGCTATTCTTGAAAACAGGCTCGATGACCTATTACTTCTTCTTAAAGAGTCAAAGGATTTATTTAAACGAAGAAACAACCGATGGAAAATCAATATTCGACGCCGTTTTTGTGTTTAATAATTGTGAGGCCGCAGAAATATTATTCCAAAACCATATAGATATATTTAAAAAAGATAAACATGGAGAAAGTATATGTGATAAGGTAAAGCAATCAAAGAATCGTACATTGCAGAATTTATTAAAGAAATATTACCCTTTGTAATAGTTTTAAGTAAACTTTATCTACATAATGAGCTAGTAAACTTCTTGCTGAAGGTTTTTTTTAAACATTTAGTCTCTTAGAACTCTACCATAGTTTATTTGTTTTAAAAAGCTAACCGCATCTTTTATATACGCCCTTTATTTTAAATAAAATTCATTTACTTTTGTGAGAAAGTATTGGTATCTTATAATTGGTTGAGATATATCAATCAATAAAGATTTAGGAGTGTTGTATGGAATATCGGAGACTAGGTTCAGCGGGAGTAAAGGTTTCTGCCCTGTCACTCGGGTCCTGGGTTACCTATGGGTCTCAGGTTGATATAGATGCCGCGGCGGCGATGCTTAAAGCTGCATATGATCAGGGGGTTAATTTCTTTGATAATGCTGAATCCTATGCGGGTGGCAAATCTGAAGAAATCATGGGAGCGGCCCTGAAAAAGCTGGGCCTTCGCAGGTCGAGTTATCTGGTCAGTACCAAATTTTACTGGGGACTTCATGAAGGTCCAAACGAGAAAAATACCCTGAACCGGAAATATCTCATGCAGGCTATCGATGGTTCTCTGAAACGTTTTGGACTTGAATATGTGGATCTTGTCTTCTGTCATCGCCCTGATCCCAATACCCCTATGGAAGAGGTCGTTTGGGCGATGAATGATATGGTTGCTTCAGGCAAGGCTCTGTATTGGGGTACCTCTGAATGGAGCGCAGAGGAAATCCGTCAGGCCTGGGAAATAGCAGACCGGCGTAATCTTCGTAAGCCCCAAATGGAACAGCCCCAGTACAACCTGCTTTTTAGAGACCGGGTTGAAAAGGAATATCAGCGGCTTTATGGTGATATTGGCCTTGGACTTACTACATGGAGCCCACTAGCTTCGGGAATTTTATCCGGTAAATATGCCAAGGGAATTCCCGCCGGTTCCAGGCTATCATTGCCAGGCTATGAGTGGCTCAAGGACCGGTTCCCCCAGGACGTGCTGACTTCGACCGCTGCCCTGGATCCCATTGCCCGGGATCTGGGTGCCACAGCATCCCAGCTTGCAATTGCCTGGTGTGTGAAAAATCCCCATGTCAGTACGGTCATTACCGGGGCAAGCCGTCTGGAACAGCTTGATGAAAATCTGAAAGCCCTGGACTTGGTACCAAAACTTACCCAGCCGGTACTCGATGCGATTGACCAGGCCCTTGCTCCGGCTCTTGCCATCATGAGAAATCACGTATAAAAGGACTGTTATACTAGAGCCTTCATCATCTTGAATAAAAAGGGTTTCCTGTTAAGCAGGAAACCCTAGCACGTGTTATACTAGTAAGTGTTATACTGTTAAAAAAGAAGTGATGGAGGCAAAGGTATGAAACGCAGTTTTTTCTTCATATTGATGAGTGTAATAGCTATGGCGCTGTTTTCCCAGTCCATAGCAAAACCAACGGCTGAGCTCACCCAGTTCCAGATAAAGGCAATTTCTCTCCGTGATGTGACCTTCCAGTTTGAATTGACGGTAAGTAATCCCTATCCATTAGGATTAAGTTTCTCAGGCATGACCCTTGACTTTTCAGTAGAAGGTTCTAAGGTCTTCAGTGCCGCTAATCAGGGAGGTTTTAGTGTACCTGCTAAAGGTAAAAAGTCAAATCAGTTTACAGTCCAATTAGCATACGAAGATATTTATAAGCTCGTTAAAAATTATTCAGAAAAAGAATGGCTTAACACAGTAATCAATGGCAAATTGACCATTCCGCTGCCCAAGGTGCCGGGTGTACCGGCAGATATCAGTTTTAACTATAAGCTGGAGAAAAAGATTCCTGCCATAAAGCCAGAAGTAGCTATTACCGGTTTTACTGTAACGCCTCCTACTGCGGCAGAAGTATCTGCGGCTTTAGTTAAGGCAGGTAAAAAGGCAGATCCTGACAAAGCCAGGGGGGCTATCGCGGATGTTTTAGCAGGTAAAAAGCCCGCGGCCCCGGTCATCGACCCGGCCGAATTGGACCTGCCCCTGAAGGTGAGTTTTACTATCCAAATCCGCAATGATGCCCGGGGGCCCATCAATTTTAATGCGCTCAATTATGAATTGTTTATTAACGGAGAGAGTCTTGTAGTCGGAGAAAGCAGTTCCATTTCCCAAAAGGGCCAGGAAGTGCTCATTACCGTGGCGAATACCTTTAGTACCAAGAGGCTTACTGCGTCGGTGAAGCGTCTGTTTACAGATAAAAAGGGCAGTTTCCGGGTGAAGGGAAGTACCAGCATCAAACTGCCCGATGAGATCAGTTCGAAACCGATTCCCCTGGGCTTTGATGAAAAGGGGGCCTTTACCCTGAAATAAGGGAGTCTTTAAAAACTGAAAGTTTGTGAGGTTCTCATAAACATTTATTTAGTTCTATCTGGTGCCCGCAGTCTATGGCCAGTTATTCACCGGGGGCTCTCCCTGCAGAGCCTTGTAATTTTTTAATTTTCCTCTTGTACTGTCCAGAAATTCTTTAGTAGCATACAGGCATGGATGGCTGGTCACCAATAGAATTTACCTATGATTTACAACTGTTTCGCCTGTCTATTCGTGCCTATTTTTCGATGGTTCATGTTAAGCTCTACCGTGAAGGGGTCTTGGTATATCGTGAAGGATTCCCCATAGACCTGTGGCAACACAACCACTATAGCCATGAATTTTGGGTACGAATTGACCAGAAGTCATATTGTATTAATATAAGATTTGGTAAAACAGATTATTCATCATTGAGCTATAGTGTGGTTGTAAATAATACCCTAGTAGCGGGCGAAGAGCCAAAGAAGCTTGAGCTCATTACTGATATGGCAGACCTGCAAAAGAAGGAGAAAAACCCCTTTATTATTTCATTTATACTTTTCAGTCCCCTATTTGCTATTCTGATTTCAGATTATATCAATCATTCAATGAAAAAACCTCTGGATTATCTTATTATATGGATTCTTACGTTGACGATTAGTCAGACTATAGAAATGTTTTTTCAGAAAGCAGCTCAGCTTTTTAAACGGCTTATAGCAATAATCAATCGATTCGGTGTGGAATAAATAAAATACAGAAATTTTTGTTGTTTATTGAAAATTTTAATTGACAAAAAGAAAAAGCCATCCCATAATGTGTAAAGGATATGGAAGCGGTTACATATGTCTACCATGTATGATGTGGCACAACAGGCCGGTGTCTCAGTTGCTACGGTTTCTCGATATTTTAATGGAGGCTATGTGAGCCCTGCGGCTCGAGAAGCGATTGATGCTGCGGTGAATGTTTTAGCCTATAAACCAAACCGGATAGCCCGGACCCTTTCAAATAAATCATCCCAAATCATTGGACTTGTAGTTCCGAGTGTTACAAACCCATTTTTTCCTGAACTTGCACGGGCTGTAGAAGGCGAAGCGAGTAGAAAGGGGTACCAGGTAGTGCTTTGTAACGCAGAGGGTTCTATAGAAAAGGAGAAAGCCTTTATCGATTCCCTGACTTCGAGTTTTGCAAGCGGGATTATTTCTTCCACCGGAAATTGTGGGGATTATTATGAAAAAAATGGTATCCCGGTAGTATCGGTTGATCGTGAACTGGGCACTGGCGCACCTCATGTTACCTCAGATAATTATTTTGGTGGAAAAATCGTTTGCGAACATTTACTAGAGCGGGGTTGTCAAAAGTTGGCATTTATTGGGGCATCTGTTGAGTCGACCAGTCAGCGATATCGTCGTGAAGGTTTTTTTGATAAAGCGACACAGATGGGGCTTCCCATGCCAGCGCTCTTTACTGCCGATGAGACCGATGAATATCAAATCTTGAATAAAGAGGGAGAGCAGCTTTCGGTTTATGACGGTATCTTTGCATGGAACGATTTTGCTGCAATTCAGGCAATTCGGTCTTTGCATCAGGTGGGGGTAAATGTTCCTCAACAAGCTCTTGTGGTTGGATTTGATGATATACATATTGCAAAATTGTATACCCCATCACTTAGTACTGTTGCTCAACCAATTTATGAAATGGGTCGAGCAGCGACAGAGTTACTATTACGGCAAATTGCTGGTGAGAAGTTACAAGGTGTTACCTATTTGTTAAGCGTTTCTCTTATAGAACGAGAAACAACGAGGCACAAAGTAGTATAAGCGCAATATAAGTCGAGTGAGGAGGAAGTTGATGAAAAAGCTAGGGATTTTGAATTCTGCAATTGCTACTGTTCTAGCCCATATGGGACATACTGATATGATCACTATTGCTGATTGTGGATTACCAATTCCGGATACAACCCAACGAATCGATCTAGCGGTGAAGAAGGGACTTCCTTCATTTTTAGATGTGCTTGATGCGGTTCGTGAAGATATGGTTGTTGAAAAGATAACTCTGGCAGAGGAGATAAAAATTTATAATGCAGAAATGTACAATAAAATAAAAAATCGTTTTCCCAATGTCGTAATTCAATTTATAAGCCATGAGGAGTTCAAAGTCTTAACAGTACAATCTAAAGCGGTCATTCGGACCGGAGAGGCTAGCCCCTATGCTAACATCGTTCTTCATTCTGGTGTCAATTTTTGAGGGTAACCTATGAAATTAGAAATGTTAGGGATCTGTAAAAGCTTTGGTCCTATTCAGGTATTAAAAAATATGAAACTTGAGATTTTACCCGGTGAGATTCATGCATTGGTTGGAGAAAATGGAGCCGGTAAATCAACCTTAATGAAAATTGTCGGTGGGGTTATTCAAAAAGATGCAGGGGAAATTCGGATTAATGACAAGCTTGTAGAGATTAATAAGGTTCGGGATGCTGAACGGTTAGGAATTGCTATTATACATCAAGAGTTGAGTGTAATTCCCGATATGACCATTACTGAAAATGTTTTTCTTGGTAATGAACTACGTACTCTTTGGGGGTTGGTGGACGAAAAAACAATGAATCGGGAGGTGACAAAGGTTCTTGGTAAATTAGGGCTGGATGTTAACCCAAAAGAACGCTGTAAAAATTTGGGAGTTGGCCAATTACAGTTAGTTGAAATCGCGAAAGCCCTTATCCATAGAGCTCAACTTATTGTTATGGATGAACCAACCAGCGCCTTAACTGACTACGAAATTGAAAGACTATTTACCATTATACGGTCCTTAAAACAGGATGGGGTGTCCTTCGTGTATATATCCCATCGTTTGGAAGAGCTCTTCACCATTTGTGATCGTCTTACTGTTTTACGGGACGGTGAATATATTGGAACATCAACTATTAAGGAGCTTTCATTTAATCAAGTTATATCTATGATGGTTGGACGAGAAATTGGAGATCGATTTCCTAAAAAGACCAATAGACCCGGTGCAACTATACTAGAAGTTCACAATTTAAGTAGTACCAGTAAATTTCATAACATTTCTTTTAACCTGAGAAGGGGCGAAATTCTTGGAATAGCAGGTCTCATGGGAGCTGGTAGAACAGAGCTTGTTCGTGCGCTATTTGGTGCAGAACCAGCAGATTCAGGAGAAATTTGGCTAAACGGAAAACGTGTTACCATCAAATCCCCAAAAGACGCAATGGCCCTTGGTTTGGGGTTTGTGACCGAAGATCGAAAAACTGAAGGGCTGTTTATAGACTTTTCATTGCATTTTAACATTATCGCAACAAATTTTAAAAAATTGTCAACTTATGGGCTATTACATCAACAAAGGATTGTCCCCTACGTGGAGTCGCTTATCCAATCATTACGGGTTAAAACATCATCTATCTATGAAACTGCTAAAAATCTATCCGGAGGCAATCAACAAAAAGTGGTGGTTGCCAAGTGGCTTGGAAGAAAACCTACCATACTTATTTTAGATGAACCAACCAGGGGTGTTGATGTGGGAGCAAAACGAGAAATTTATGAAATCATGAATGATTTGGCACATCAGGGTGTTTCTATCATTATGGTTTCCAGTGAGTTACCAGAAATAGTTGGTATGAGTGATCGTGTGTTGGTGCTCAGGCTTGGACATCAGGCCGGGATGCTTGAATCTGATATTACCCAGGAACGTATTATGAGCCTGGCTACGGGAGTATAACTATGAAACAATTTCATTTTACAATTCCTCAGCAGTATAGTTCATTAATTGGATTACTTTTATTAGGTCTTCTCTTGTCTATTCTTTCCCCTCATTTTTTAACGATTTCTAATCTAATGAATATTTTGAATCAGGTTTCGTTAAATGGACTTGTAGCTGTTGGTATGACCTTTGTAATCCTTTCAGGAGGCATAGATCTTTCTGTAGGATCCGTGCTAGCACTATCCGGAGCACTTGTTGCAACCCTGCTTAAATCTGGTATATCTGATGTTGTATCCATAGTAATCGCAGTTATCTTAGGATCTCTCTTTGGACTTTTGAACGGTGTCTTTATTTCTTTTTTTAATCTTCAACCATTTATCGTATCTATGGCATTTATGACCATGTTTAGAGGTGCTACGTTTGTATTTACACAGGGGCGACCGATTACCGGCCTGGGTGATAGTGGCATGTTTGTCGCTGTTGGTCGCGGTGAGATTGTAGGTGTGCCCTGGTCTGGCATTATTCTTCTTATATCCTTTATAGCTACAGCCTTTATTCTTAATAAGACTGTGTATGGTAAGGGAATTTATGCAATTGGTGGTAATGCCGAAGCAGCTCGTCTTTCAGGTTTACCAGTAAAACGGCTTAGGGCAAGTGTATACGCTATTTCTGGTTTTTTCGCCGCTTTGGCAAGCATTATTCTTACGTCGAGACTCGATTCTGCACAACCTTTGGCCGGCCAAGGCTATGAACTGGATGCGATCGCCGCGGTTGTACTTGGCGGTACCAGCCTATCTGGTGGCAGGGGCTATATGGTCGGTACCATTATCGGTGCTTTTATCATTGGTATTCTTAACAATGGTCTAAACCTGTTGGAAGTATCTTCATTTTACCAACAGATAGTTAAAGGTGCAGTCATTTTATTGGCGGTCCTTTTAGATCGCCGGAAATGATACATTGAGAGGAGGAAGCTATGAAAAAGCTTCGGACAGTAACTCTTGTCGCATTGGCAGGAGCAGCAATTCTTATCGGTTGCGGCGGAACAAGTGCTCCGTCCAAAAAAATCGGTCTCGCCATTTCAACATTGAACAACCCCTTCTTTGTAACCCTTAAGGAAGGAGCAGAGGCGAAGGCTAAGGAATTGGGTTATGAGTTGGTGGTTACCGATGCCCAGGATGATCCTGCTAAGCAGGCTGGCCAAATTGATGACTTGATTCAAAAAAAGGTCAGTATCATTTTGTTGAATCCCTGCAACTCTGATGCAGCAAAGACCATGGTAGAAAAGGCTACAAAGGCAAAAATACCCGTCATTTCTGTTGACCGGGGTGTCAATGGTGCTACTGTCCTTTCTCATATTGCATCCGATAATGTGGCGGGCGGTGTAATGGCTGGTGAAGAACTACTTGCTTTGGTAGGAGAGGGCGCAAAAGTCGTAGAACTTCAGGGAATTCCTGGCGCTTCTGCTACAGTAGACCGGGGAACTGGTTTCCATCAGGCCGTTGATGGTAAATTAAATGTTGTAGCTAGCCAGAGTGCGGACTTTAATCGAGACAAAGGCTTTACAGTCATGCAGAATATCATCCAGGCAAACAAGGATATTAAAGGTGTTTTTGCCCATAATGATGAAATGGCCCTTGGTGCTGTTCAGGCCTTGGAAGCTGTAGGCATGAAGACTGTGGTTGTTATCGGTTTTGATGCAACCGATGATGCTGTTGCAGCGGTAAAAGCAGGAAGAATGAAGGCCACTGTTGCCCAAAAACCTGCTCTTATTGGTTCAATGGCAGTAGATACGGCGGTTAAATATCTGAAGGGTGAAACCGTATCTGCAAAGATCCCCGTACCGCTTGAACTGGTAAAATAAGCTAAATACTTTTAGGAGTCCCCCCATGCGCATGCTTAACTTTGGTTCACTAAATATAGACTATGTATACCGGGTTGATACCTTTTTAAAGCCTGGTGAAACCAAGGCGGCGAAATCCCGTGCTGTTTTTGCAGGGGGCAAAGGTTTGAACCAATCCCTCGCCATGGCAAAGGCGGGTCTTCCGGTCTATCATGCGGGTAAAGTTGGTGCAGAGGGGGACTACCTGGTTGATACGCTACAAAAGGGTGGGGTAAATACGAGCCTTATCGGTCGTTCCGATGAGCCTTCGGGGCATACCATAATACAGGTGGACGACCAGGGGCGGAACTGCATCCTTCTTTTTGGTGGAGCAAACCAGGATATAGATGAAACCTATATTGATGAGGTCCTTGCTTCTTTTGGCCAGGGGGATTACCTGGTATTGCAAAACGAGATTTCCCTGGTACCTCTTATTATTGAAAAGGCAAAAGCTCAAGGACTTTTCATCATCCTCAATCCCTCACCATATACAAAAGAAATTCTTACCTATCCCCTGGAATTCATCGATATGTTCCTGTTAAACGAAATTGAAGCCGAGGGTTTTACGGGGCAGACGGACCCTCGCAAAGCTCTGGATGCACTCTGTACCCGATTCCCCCATGCTCACATGGTACTCACCCTTGGCGAGAAGGGCGCTCTTTGGGGACGGGGTACCGAAGTCCTGTTCCAAAAAGCCTACCCGGTTAAGGCTGTGGACACCACCGCCGCAGGGGATACCTTTTCCGGCTATTTTATTGCCGGTCTTGTGGAAGGCCTTGCTGTGTCCCAGTCCCTGGACCTGGCTGCCCGGGCGGCTTCGCTTTGTGTCAGCAGGCCCGGTGCTGCAGATTCCATCCCATGGCGGCGGGAGCTGGGATAAAGCCTAAAACCGGCCAGCCCTTCATCAATTTGGAATTTCCAGTTCTTTACTGCAACCTTCGCACTTGAATGGTAGTCAAAATAAATTATGAAACAAGTACCACGACACGTTCGCTCCTTTGAGGCCCGTTATTATGAGCTGGATAACCAGGGGGAACTAATCCCTACTGCGCTGATAAGTTTGTTCGAAGAAACGGCTGTTTCCCATTTGGGTATCACCGGGTGGAATGTATACCGTCTCCTGGATGCCGGTTTTTGTTGGATTCTTTTGCAGGGTAGTTTTTCTATGATTCGATACCCTCGTTACGGCGAGCGGTTCACCATAGAAACCTGGGTCCCAGCTCAGCGGCACTTTTATGGTCTCAGACAATTCGAGATAAAGGATGCACAGGGCCTAAACATCGGTAGTGCCCAGTCGATTTGGCTTTTCTATGATATAGGACGGCAACGACCTGCCACTCCTCTTACGGAAATTCTAGAGATTTGGCAGCCTGATCCCGCCCTTGTTCTACACCGGGAAACCTATTCCATAGATCTACCGGAAAACGTGAGCGAGTTGCCAGACTTTGAAAGATTCCGTATTCAGCCCTGCGAAGTCCGCAGTTTCGATATTGATACCAATAACCATGTTAACCATGTGCGATACATCGAATGGGTTCTCGATTCGGTTCCAACTGAGATTCGTCAGAAGTATCGGCTCAGATCTCTGAAAGGCCAGTATTTGCACGAAATAGTACTTGGCCAGCAGGTTTTACCCTATGCCAAAAAACAGGAACAAAATTCTCTACAGATTGATGAAGTGACCCTGCTTTTGGCGGTATATGCGGGAATCAATAGTGCCCATTTAGCTCATCAAGATTCCCGCCTTGCTGCCAGTGCTATAAGCAACTGGGTTCTAAAAGCTTAAAAAGAGACCTCCCCTGTGAGATTTTAAAAAAAAGCAACCGTATATAATATATATTGACTCATTTTCTTATTGTTGCTATATTTTGAAACAATGACACATTTAGGAGGATCCTATGAAGATACAGATTTTGGGAACCGGCTGTGCTAAATGCCAACTGCTTGAAAAAAATGCCCGGGAAGCTGTTCAGGAACTGGGGATTAATGTCGAAATCGTCAAGGTTTCGAATATCGATGATATTATGTCCATGGGTGTCATGATGACCCCCGCTTTGGCTATCGATGATGATGTAAAGTTTGTCGGTAAAGTTGTCACAAAAGATCATATTAAAGAACTGTTAGCGAGGTAAATCGTGGCTTCTAAAGAAATGTCTCCTAATAAAGCCCTCTGTATTGTAGCTCTGGTGTTCCTTGGTGCTTACTTTATTCCCTTTGATGCACCCCGGGTTGCGGGTGCTATTCAGGAAGCCTTTTTAATGCTGAGTGAATATGCCCGTGAGCATGTTCTGCTTTGTGTTGTCCCTGCCATGTTCATTGCCGGTGCTATCACGGTGTTCCTGAACCAGCGGGCGGTTATTCGGTACTTGGGACCTAAGGCTCCTAAGGCTTTAGCTTATGGTGTGGCTTCTGTCTCCGGTGCAATCCTTGCGGTGTGCTCCTGCACGGTTCTGCCTCTTTTTAAGGGTATCTATAAAAAAGGCGCTGGCCTCGGTCCTGCGGTGTCCTTCCTCTATTCTGGTCCTGCCATCAATATTCTGGCTATTGTTATGTCCTATAAGATATTCGGATGGAAGCTCGGGACTGCACGTATGGTGGGAGCGATCCTCTTTGCGATTGTTATTGGGCTCCTCATGCAGCTGATCTTCCGCAAGAGCGATGAAGAACGATTGGCCGACGAGCGGATGTTTAAATATGAAAAATCTGAAGGTGAACGAACCCTGAGGCAGATGATTGTCTATATGGTGTCCATGATTGGTATTCTGGTCTTTGTAAACTGGGCTAACTCCAAGGGGACCTCTGCTATATGGGATGCCATTTATAACGCAAAATATTGGATTACCGGTGTTTTTGCCCTCATGCTGATCTACAGTCTGTATAAATGGTTTACCAAAGATGATCTTTATACCTGGGTCATAGCTACCCGAGACTTTGCGCTCCAGATTTTACCCTACCTTTTTGGCGGTGTTTTGGTAGCAGGTTTTCTGCTTGGCCGTCCTGGCCATGAAGCGCTCATGCCAAATGCCTGGGTAGCAGCACTGGTGGGTGGCAATTCGCTCTTTGCAAACTTCTTTGCTGCTATCGCGGGCGCTTTTATGTATTTTGCAACCCTGACTGAAGTTCCGATCATTCAGGGGCTTCTAGGGAGTGGTATGGGACAGGGGCCTGCCTTGGCACTTTTATTAGCCGGCCCTTCGCTTTCCCTGCCTTCTATGCTCGTCATTGGTGGTGAACTAGGTTGGAAAAAGACTGTAGTCTATGTAACCCTTGTGGTGGTACTTTCTACTTTGGCGGGTCTGCTCTTTGGAATGATCGCATAGGTACGGTTATCTGGCTCCCGAGAGTCCCGGGAGCCAGAGTCTGATCATTTATAGTTCGCAATAAGTTGTTTCATTTTTTCGTAAACTGGTTTGGGAGTCTTATCTTTGGTAAAGGGATGGGCACTCCCGTAGCCGGCAAAGGTGCCTGGAATCCAGCTGTAAGCATCGGTATAGCCCCAGAGAACAAAAGAAGAAACCCGCTCTTCCAAAGCAATCCTTAATAAATCCATGTATATCTTTTCCTGGGCGGCTTCCTTTTCAGGGGTCACCGGCAGTTTAATCCGTACATCTACTTCGGTAAATGACACCGAGAGGCCTAAATCTTTAAACCGTTTGATATTTGCTCTGAGGGCGTCTTCCCGAATTGGTTGTTCGGCCATCACATGTAATTGGAAACCGACCCCGTCAATAGGAATGTTTCGATCTACCAAGTCCTTGACAAGTTGATAAAATGCATCTCCTTTAACAGTGCCGGCATACTCATTGTTGTAATCATTCAGAATAAGTTTAACCGATGGATCTGCTGCACGGGCTGTTTGAAATGCCATATCGATATAATCTCTGCCAATTGTTTTCATCCAGATGGAATTGCGCAACTGGCCATTATCATCAATTATTTCATTGCAGACATCATATTCATAGAATTTACCCTTATAACGGGTTAAAACCTGGGTGATAGTTTCTTTAAGTACTTGAATTGCCTTTTCTTTATCAGTCAGATTACTAATAAAAGGCGGGTTCTGATTGTGCCAGACAAAGGTGTGCCCCCGAAGTTTCATTTTGTTCGATTCTGCAAATTGTACCAGCTTATCCGGGTCAGACCAGTTCCAGAAGGATTCTGTGGGGCGCAGGTACTGTAATTTCATGATATTTTCTGCGACGAGAATGTTAAAATTATCCTGCACCAGCTTTGAGTCCTTGGGATCTAAAAGATCACTGGGTCGAACAGCCACTCCGAAGAGAAATTGCTTGCTATCAGTAACAGTTCGCATTGTTTGGGGCCTACAGGAAACAAGAATAATACAAAAAATGGTAAAAATGGGCCAGTAGTTCTTATTCATGGTTCTTATCTTGCCATCGATTGCGTACTCTGTAAACTCTTTTTTTACAATTATGGTAGTTGACACCATATATCCTTGCCTCTAGTATTTTTATAAGGGGCGTTCCGGAATGAAAGGTACGAAAGGGCTATTATTTTTCAACATAAGCGGCTCTTTATTTTGGGGGCGTATAGGTATGACCATTGCCGTTGTCCTGAATTCCTGTTCTAATTCTTCAGTTCCCGATCCTGGTACTGCCTATGTCCCTGAAGGATATACATTGGTGTGGCAAGATGAGTTTAACTTTGCTGGTGCACCGGACCCAGAAAAATGGGGGTATTCGCTTGGGGGTAATGGCTGGGGCAATGGAGAAGCTCAATTTTATACGGATAAACGGACTAATTCATGGGTTGATCAGGGTCACCTTACCATAAAAGCCCGTAATGAAAATGGATTATGGACCAGCGCCCGATTAAAAACCCAATACAAGGCAGACTGGACTTATGGTTATATCGAAGTCCGGGCAAAACTTCCCAGAGGAATTGGTACCTGGCCTGCCATTTGGATGCTACCCTCCTATGATTCCTATGGTGGATGGCCCCGGTCCGGTGAGATTGATATTATGGAACATGTCGGTTTTGATCCGGATGTGGTGCATACAACGGTACATACCCTGTCCTACAATCATAAAATTGGTACTCAGAAAAATCACCATGCAAAAATAGAAGGTGCAACGGATGGGTTTCACCTCTATACAATCCTGTGGGATACAGAGTCCATACAATGGTTTATCGACGGTAAGCTCTTTTATCAATTTAAAAATGAACATGCAACTTATGCAGAATGGCCCTTCGATAAACCTTTTTACTTAATTATGAATTTGGCCATAGGAGGCTCTTGGGGTGGTCAGAAAGGAATTGATAAAAACTTAAAAGAAGCAAACCTGGAAGTAGATTATGTCCGCGTGTATCAGAAATTATAACTGATTTCGAAATCGACTCCCGGTCCTTCCTGAGGATTCGGGGGTAAAAAGTTAATACTGGCCCTTGTATTGAGCAACGAAAAAAATGGCCCCCGCTCAATTTGAGATAATAGTTCCTCTGCTAAACGGGAGCTCACTTCTTTATGACAGCGAAAACGTAACCGGTCCCGTCTTTCAAGTGTATAGGCACTAATGTGCACCGATTCTGAAATAGTAAAAAGACCAGCAAAAATATCTGAAATGCAAATAGCAGTTAAAAGAGCTGTTTGGGTATCCATGGTATGATGCCATTGGGAGGAACTGTCTTTTTCAAAAAATGACTCTACATGAATGCCCCCTGGTGGAAGGCTGAATTCATGTGGATTAGTTATGATAGCTAATAGAATGTCATAAAGGGGGATAGCTCTATAGTTTTTTACAGCATCCTGCAGGTGATCATCTATGTAGGAGAGCATTTTAATGCGTCGTTTCAGACTGGTTCGATCCCCGCCGGAGACCGTATCCATGTCAATGATACTCAGAAGAAGCTGTCTCGTATTCCGATGATGGAATTCTCTTTCTTCAAGTTCTTTTTCGAGTTCTGTGATTTTAATAAGCAGTTTGTCATACGATGCACGACACTGTTGTAAAGCTTGTTCTAATTTTTCTATTGTCTCCCCCATGGTTCCCCTCCCACTGGCGGCTACACTATTCTACCACGATTAATTCATAATCCTGTCTACCTAATCCTATGTGTTCTGCATAATCTAGGCCCAGTTTCCAGTTGGTATGAGGCTGGGCCAGGGTGAAACGATCGGTCTCTTTCGTAAGGCCAGTCTGAGCTGCATGGCCGATACAGCTAGCGGGGTTTACCGGTGCATTATTAACGAGATCTACCGAAGCCCGATCCAGTGCAACCGGGTCGAAGCTGGCTGCGATACCAATATCCCCCACAATCGGCACATCGTTCATGGACCAGCAGTCGCAGTTTGGGGATACGTTCATGATAAAATTGATATGAAAGGCCGGTTTGCTTTTCACCACCGCCAGAGCATATTCGGCAATTTTTTCCTGAGCCCCAACAGAATCCCATTGAGGTTGGGCAGCATCGTACATACAAACCGCTACACACTGGCCACAACCAACACAGCGCTGGTAATCGATAACCGCCTTTTTATTTTCCAGATGGATAGCGTCCTGAGCGCAGTTTTTTACACAGATACAGCACCCAATGCAGTGTTCAAGATTGATCTTTGGTTGCCCATTGGAGTGCATTTCCATCTTGCCGCCTATGGAACCGGAACCCATGCCAAGATTTTTTATCACTCCCCCAAAACCGGTTAGTTCGTGGCCCTTAAAATGGTTCATCGAGATAAGCACATCGCTTTCTGCAATAGCCGAGCCAATTTTAGCGGTTCTACAATGTTTCTGGTTTATTTCTATTTCCCGATATTCGGTTCCTTTAATACCATCGGCGATGATAACTGGACATCCGGTAGCCAAGGGGTTAAAGCCATTTTCAAAAGCACTTTCGATATGGTCTACACCATTGGCACGGCGCCCCTTATAGAGTGTATTAGCATCGGTAAGGAAGGGAAGGGCTCCCTGCTTTTTAAGCAATTGTACAAGCCGCAGCACATAGTTAGGTCTAATGTACGCCAGGTTGCCCGGTTCGCCGAAATGGATTTTAATGGCGGTGAGTTTTTTATCAAAATCTATACTTAGGATCCCTGCTTTCTTAATAAGGGCTTCGAATTTGTCCAGTAGATTTTTACCCGGTTTGGTTCTGAGGTTGGTCAGGTAAACGACAGGTTTTTGTATTGTTGTATTCATATGTAAATGATAGGGGTAATTGCTTGGGTTTGTAAAGAGCTCTTTTTTTTGAAATTTTTACTTGCGTTTTTGTAATAGTAGAGTTATAGTGTTACTAACATGCGTTAGTAACGCATATAGACCCATTAAGTATAATGATACTACATAGGGTCTACATAAAACCAATTGGAGGTATCTATGAAACGGCTTGCAATGACCTTCGTCATGGCTGTGGCGGTATTCGGCCTTGTGTATGCAAGTGGCGGAACCGAACAGACATCAAAGAGCGCCGGTGGTCAAAAGACCATCAATTTCCTGGCTGTGTGGGGCGGTCAGGAAGCAGAAGTGTTCAAAGCGATGGTAAAGCCCTTTGAGGAACGCACCGGTATTAAGGTTGAGCTGGAAGCAACCAGGGACTTGGATGCGGTTATCACTACCCGGGTTGAGGCGGGGAACCCCCCAGATTTGGCTGCACTTCCTGGTCCTGGAAAGCTGGTAGAACTAGCTAAAGCTGGTAAACTGGTTGATCTTTCCCAGGTTTTCGATATGGCTGAATTTGATAAAAACTACTCCAAGGGCTGGAAAGACCTTGGGACTGTAGATGGCAAGCTCTATGGTATTTTTGCGAAAGCAGCTATCAAAGGTCTTGTTTGGTATAATCCGAAAACCTTTAAAACTGCTGGTATGACCCCTCCCACGAATACCTGGACCTGGAATGATATGATGGCCTATGCCAAGCAAGCCCAGGAAAAGGGACTGGCTCCTTGGGCTATCGGCGTTGAAAGCGGTGCGGCTTCTGGCTGGGTAGGGACTGACTGGCTGGAAAACATTTTCCTCCGGGTCAATGGTCCTGAAAAATATAAAAATTGGTATGAGGGTAAGCTTGCATGGACGAGCCCTGAAGTCCGAAAAGCATGGGAAATCTGGGGCCAGATCATAGCTGATTCCAAGATGATCTATGGCGGTTCCAATTATGTCAATTCAACAAACTTTGGCAATGCCCATGAACCCCTCTTTACCAATCCTCCCAAGGCTTTGTTCCATCATCAGGCCAGCTTTATTCAGAGCTTTATCACCAATCAGTTTCCCAGCCTAAAACCGGTAGAAGACTTTGATTTTGTAGCCTTCCCCAGCATCGACGCAAAATATGCCAAGGCTGTGGAGGGGGCTGCGGATGTTATAGGGGTATTTAAGAATACTCCTGAAGTTCGCGCCTTTGTGAATTATCTTGCCAGTGCAGAAGCTCAAGCTTATTGGGCTGCAGGAACTGGTGCTCTTGCAACCAATAAAAATGTTTCCCTGGTGTTCTATCCCGATGCGCTTACCAAACGAGCTGCGGACATTATGAACAAGGCTGAAATTGTAGTCTTTGATGCTTCCGATATGATGAAACCCGAAATGAATGCCGCCTTCTGGTCTGCGGTGGTAAGCTATATCGAAAATCCCAAAAACCTGGATTCTATTCTCGCTGGGCTCGAAAAGGTCCGCAAGGATGTATATAAATAAAAGGTAAATAGAATGGATAAGCCGGAGCCGAGAGGATCCGGCTTTTCTTATCAGTACAGTGTAAAAGGCGGAATATAATGCATATCAATTATTTTCTTATTGCGGTTCTGGCAATTGCGATTATACCCCTCATTATTTGGGCTTATTTGTTAGTGACGGAAATGGTGGTATCCAGGGCGCCAAGGAGGGTTTCCAGGAATCTTCGTCCCTGGTTGTGGCTTCTACCAGCTCTGTCCTTGCTTTTTGTCTTCCTGGTATACCCCGCATTACACACAGTTGCTTTGAGTTTTCTCGATGCAAAGTCCGCCAATTTTGTTGGTCTAGCGAATTATATTTATATTTTTACCGATCCCAACATGCTTATTGTACTTCGCAATAATGTGCTATGGCTGGTGCTCTTTACACTCTTCTGTCTATTTTTCGGTCTTTTAATTGCCCTACTGGCGGATCGGGTACGGTATGAATCGGTTGCAAAGGCCTTTGTTTTTTTACCTATGGCAATTTCCTTTGTAGCTGCGGGTGTTATATGGAAGTTTATGTATGAATATCGGCCTGCGGGCTCCCCGCAAATTGGAACGGTGAACGCCTTCCTTACGACTATTAACCCTTCCTTTGAACCTAAAGCCTGGCTCTTTGATCGTTCCACTAATAATATTGCCCTTATTGTTGTTGGTATCTGGATGTGGACCGGTTTTGCTATGGTTATTCTTTCTGCTGGTTTAAAGGGTATTAGCGAAGATCTTCTTGAAGCTGCCCGTATCGATGGGGCAGATGAGTTTATCATATTTTTTAAAATTATCCTTCCCCTCCTCGTACCGACGATTACGGTGGTGGCAACCACCCTGATTATAAATGTACTTAAGGTGTTTGATATTGTGTATGTAATGACCAATGGGAATCTGGGAACCGAAGTCATAGCTAACCGGATGTACAAAGAAATGTTCAATTATCGTAACTACGGCCGGGCTAGTGCCATCGCAACACTTCTGCTTTTGGCGATTATTCCGGTAATGGTGATGAATATAAAGCGATTCAATGCGGAGGGATCCCATGAGTAAATCTGTCAATGCTCTTGATGCACGGTACCGGAAAGCCCTTGCAGCTATTCCTCTGCATCTTGTACTCATCATTGCCTGTATTGTCTGGATGGTTCCCTCGGTGGGGCTATTCATCAGTTCCTTTCGGCCAAAGAACCTGATAGCTATCAGCGGCTGGTGGGACGCCTTTACAAGCCCCTTTTCCTTTACACTAGATAACTATATTCATGTTATTTCTCAGGGAAACATGGGAAGGAGTTTTATCAACAGTCTTCTTATTTCGGTTCCTTCTACGATTATTCCCATTTTTATCGCCGCTGCCGCGGCCTATGCCTTTGCATGGATGCGGTTTCCCCTGCGGAAAACCCTCTTTTTGCTGGTCGTAGCTCTTATCGTGGTTCCTCTGCAGATGACCATGATTCCCGTTCTGCGGATCTTTAACCGCCTTGGCTTTACCGGCAGCTTTACCGGCATCTGGCTTGCCCACACAGCCTATGGGCTCCCCTTCGCGGTATACCTTTTACGGAACTTTATTGCCCAGCTGCCGGGATCTATAATCGAATCCGCTGAAATTGATGGGGCTTCTCATCCGCTCATATTCCTCAAGCTGATTCTCCCCACATCTATTCCGGCAATTTCTTCGCTCGCTATTTTCCAGTTTATGTGGGTCTGGAATGATCTTCTCATTGCCCTTGTGTATCTGGGAGGAACCCCCGATGTGGCACCCATGACGGTTACTATAGGGAATCTTGTTAATTCCTATGGTGGAGGATGGGAATATCTTACTGCAGCAGCATTTATTTCCATGGCGCTACCCCTTGTGGTCTTCTTTGGATTACAGCAATATTTTGTAAAGGGCGTTCTGGCCGGTTCGGTCAAGGAATAACGCAAGTATCCATGTTATAATAAGGATATATGGCAGATGAAAAAACGAATGGTTTCAGCATCCGATGTGGCAAAGCTCGCAGGGGTATCTCGAACAACCGTATCCTTTATTTTAAATAATACCCCAGGGAAACACATCAGTGAGGCAACTCGACAGCGGGTGCTGCAAGCAGCAACTGCACTGGAATATGTTCCCGATGAAGATGCGGTGAGTGTGGCCCGGAGAACCCACTTTACCATCGGCTTTTTTATCAGCCATTCAAGTTCTATCTTTACCGATGCCTATATTATTAGGTTGATTGATGGCATGGCGCTGGTGTTCAACAAACACCGATGCCGGCTTGTTTTGCAACCCTTACGGCAATCACAGACCAATTATGTGGAACTGGTTCGTTCTCAATCACTAGATGGAGTTATTCTTATCAACACCCATACGAATGATCCGGGTATCTTTGAGTTGGAACAGGCGGGTATTCCCCTAGTAGTGATTGGTTCTGTAGAAGGGCTCCACATTCCTCAGGTTGATATCGATAATACTGCTGCTGCCAGGGAAATGGCTGAACATCTTATATCATTGGGGCATTCCAGGATCGCCATGATTGTGCATGCACCGGTTTCTTATTATGCTGCAGCCCATCGTCTTGCAGGCTATACTGCGGCTCTAAATGCTGCAGGATTACAGGTTCGGCAGGAATATATCAAAATTGCGGATTTTACCGAAGCTTCAGGTTATAGAGCTATGCGGGAACTCCTCGACGTAAAAGAAAGGCCCACCGCAGTGTTTGCAGGTAACGATGTGGTAGCCTATGGTGCCATGCAGGCAATTCAGGATACGGGCTTGTCTATCCCTGATGATATATCTCTCGCTGGTTTTGATGACGATTATCTTTCCCGTTATTTAAACCCGCCGCTCACCACGGTTACCCAACCTGCGGCCGGCCTTGGTGAAGCAGCAGCACGTTTGGTCCTTAAACAAATATTTTCTCCATCACCAAAAACAAATATGACAGAGCTTAATACTTCGGATGCTTCAAATATTCATAGAATTATTTTGCCCACGGTGCTTGCACTACGGGAATCTTGCAGGAGTCTACAGCATGAGCAGCAATGATCAATATGAATGGAAAATCATCGAAAATTCCTGGAATAAAAAAAAACTCGGCAAAGACGAAACCCTCTTTACGTTGGCCAATGGTCACCTTGGTTTACGGGGAGATTTTGATGAACCTGAACCGGCTTTTCATCGAGGAACCTATATCAATGGCTTTTTCGAAAAGGAACCCATCGTATATGGCGAAATAGCCTATGGTTATGCAGAACATCATGAAACGATTCTGAATCTTCCTGATCCAAAACAGGTTCGACTCTATGTAAATGAGACAGAATTCCGCCTCGATCAGGTTCAATTGGGATTTTACCAGCGATATCTGGATATGAAACATGGGCTTCTCGTCCGGGAACTTGAAGCTCTTCTTCCAAATGGCTGCAGTATACGGTTAAAAAGCCGACGTATTGTAAGTTTTAGCCGAGAAACCCTCGGTGCTCTGGAATATCAGTGTACACTCTTAAAAAGTCCTGAGAACAAACCTGTATCCATCCGTGTGGAATGTCCGCTGGAAGCCCTTGCTTCGAACCGAAAAGCTGAAAAGGATCCCCGGGTCGGATCAAAATTTTCCCGGCACCCCTATCGAATAAGTTCTCTAAGTGTTGATGAACATTCTGCAGCTTTAAGCCTTGAGACCCATCGTAGTGGTCTTGCAGTAGGAATGGTACTGCACTATCAAATGGTTGCTCATAATGATATGAAGGCTTCCTATAAGCGTTCTGATCATACTATTGTCCATAATTGGGAAGGTGTTCTGATCCCTGGGGGAACTTTTACATTATATAAATATTTTTCTTATAATATGGGAAATGCAGGTGAACAGGATGTTCTTCAATACCAAAATAAACAGGTTATTCAAAATGCCTTGGCTGCTGGTTATAATCAGTTGGTTCAAGAACAGCATGAGTATCTTAAGGCCTTCTGGAATCATGCAGATATTCTCATAGATGGTGATCCGGAGATACAACAGGCAATTCGTTTTAATATTTTTCATATTCTGCAATCTTCTGGCCGCTCAGGAAAAACCAGTATAGCTGCGAAGGGATTAACCGGTGAAGGGTATGAGGGCCATTATTTCTGGGACACTGAAATTTATGTATGTCCCCTCTTTACCTATACCAAGCCCGAAATTGCTCGCAGCTTGCTGGAATATCGCTATGCCATACTCGATAAAGCCCGGCAGCGGGCTCACACCATGGCAGAAAAAGGGGCTCTCTTCCCCTGGCGTACTATTGATGGTGAAGAAACCAGTGCCTACTATCCTGCGGGAACAGCCCAGTACCATATCAATGCGGATATTGTTTATGCTATGGAAAAATATTGTATGGCCTCTGGGGACCGGGAATTTTTATATAACCAGGCGGCTGAGGTTGCGGTAGAAACTGCTCGGCTCTGGTTATCCCTGGGGCACTTTGGACCGGATGGAAAATTCCGTATTGATTGTGTAACTGGTCCTGATGAATATACTGCCTTAGTCAATAATAATGCGTACACGAACCTCATGGCAAAAAACAACCTTCTTTTTGCTTGTAAGACCCTGGGACAATTACAAAAAGATGAGCCTAATCTTTATAAACGTTTTTGTGAGCGTCTTGCGATACAACATGATGAACCTGAGCAATGGGAAAGGGTTGCCCATTCGATGTATATCCCCTTCGATGCAAAAACAGGCATTTATCCCCAGGATGATTCTTTTATGCACAAGGAACCCTGGCCCTTCGACACAACCCCGCGGGATAAGTACCCCCTTTTGCTGCATTTTCATCCTCTGGTAATTTACCGACATCAGGTTCTGAAACAACCTGACCTTGTGCTTGCCCAGTTCCTGCTTTCTGAACAATTTACTCTGGCAGAAAAGATTCGAAATTACTGGTTTTACGAAAAGCTGACCACCGGCGATTCCTCTCTTTCCCATTGTATCCAGAGCATCATGGCTGCAGAGATTGGAGATGAAACAAAGGCCTATGATTACTTCCTGAAGACGGTTCGAATGGATCTGGATGATGTTCATGGCAACAGTCAGGATGGTATCCATACTGCCGCGATGGCCGGGAGTTGGCTCTCAATTATCTATGGTTTTGCGGGGTTTCGGGATCGTCCTCGCCAGGGAACCGATGTGCGGTACTCCTTTAATCCCAGATTGCCTGCCCAATGGAAACGGCTCGTAGTTTCTTTACAATTAGAAGATTATATCCTTAAGGTTGATGTAGGTCGTCACGTGGTACAGTACAGTTTATTAGAAAAGGATTCAGAGACTAAGCTGGCTGCTTTAGCTGTACAGTCCAAAGATGAGCACACTGACTTGAAAGGTCAGTCAGCAGGTGAATTAAGGGGTCTTCCCATTGTACATCGCAACCAATTGCTCGCCCTGTATCCAGGCGATTCGGTGACGATATCTCTTAAACCTGTTTTGCGTGCTGTTATGTTTGATTTAGATGGAGTCATAACTGATACTGCCCGTCTCCATTTTAAGGCCTGGAAACGTCTTACTGATGAGCAGGGCTGGTCCTTCGACGAAAAATTAAATGAAAACCTAAAAGGAATTTCCCGGATCGGCTCATTAGAAATTATCCTAAACTATAACAAAGTATCCCTTACCCCTGAAAAGAAACACCTATTTGCTGAACGGAAAAATAGTTACTATAACGAATTACTTGTTGATCTTGGGCCCCAGGATATACTGCCGGGCATTCAGGAACTACTTATGGAATTAGGGAAAAAGGGTGTAAAGCGAATGATTGCTTCGGCAAGTAAAAATGCACTTCGCATTATTAACCAATTGCAATTAGGCCCGATTCCTGGTCCATATTTTGAAGGCATAGTGGACCCTGATTCTGTAACTTGTGGTAAGCCAGATCCAGAGCTTTTTCTACAAGCTTCAGAACGAGCTAATGTTGATCCTAGGGATTGTATTGGCATCGAGGATGCTCAGGCTGGTATCGACGCAATTAAGGCTGCAGGGATGATTGCCATTGGAGTTGGGCAGGGTCTTAAGCATGCGGATAAAACTATACATGATACAAGAGAACTTTCATATTCTTTTTTAGAAAAAGTTTTTGAGAGATACTAACATACTTGAATTTCTTATGGGCTCCTCGAATATGTTGCGAGGGGCCACCAAGTATTTTTAGAGGTTTTAGAGAATAATGTTGACGATTTTAATAATTGATGTAAGACTAAAGTAATGTTTACTTACACACCCTATATATGGCCCTTACTCATTGCAACGGTACTCTGCATTGTCATTGCTTTTTACGTACAAAAGTACCCGGAAACGCCGGCTTCCAGGCCCTTTATTTATATGATGTGGGTTGGTGCAGGGTGGACTGCCTTTTATGGTCTTTCGATCATTACAGTATGGTATCCTTTACGATTATTCCTTTCTATGGCCATGTACATTCCATCCCGGCTTATGGCTCCAGTAATTCTCTATATGGCCCTTGAATATACTGGAAAAGGTCGTTGGATAACCACAAAGCATGTGATATTGGTGTTGCTCATCCCGATTATTGCAATTTTGGCTTCCATGACGAGTCCATGGCATACACTGTTTCGCTATAATTTTGTACTTGATGCAACAGGGAGCTTACCCATTCTTTATTATACCCCAGGGCCAATTTTTACACTCAGTAATATTTATAATTCCGTTGTTATTCTTGGTTCACTAGTTATTATGTTGAGTTCCTTACAAGATCGGGCACTTAAACCCCAATCTACGTTATTATTAATGATTGGTATTTTAATCCCCATCATTGTTGAAATTTTGTTTATAAATAATATCACTCCTATCAAAGGTTATAATCTTGCAGCCAGTACTGTTGTTTTTACTGGAGGAACCTATTTAGTAGCCCTTATGAAGTATCGGCTTTTCGGTTTTGTTCCTATTGCCCGCTCTACTGTGTTAGAGCACATCTCCGATTTAGTGATTGTATTTGATAATCAGGCTCAAATTGTCGATGCTAATCCTGCAGCCATTCAGGCTATCGGCCTGAATCCTAAGGGGTATGTAGGCATTCCTAATGACTATCTTCCAGGCCATTGGGGCACCTTTTTTAAGATCCAGGCTGAATTAGGTCCTGGGCAACGGGATGTGGAACTACTCATAAAGGATGAACAAAAGATATTTGACCTTACGGTTAAAAATATAGTAGATAGCCGGGCTCGATCACTTGGTATTCTTTTTTTATTGCATGATATTACAAATCTTCGTATCTCTGAACAAAAGATTAAACAATTACTTGATGAAAAAACCTTACTTCTACGAGAAGTTCATCATCGAATTAAAAATAATTTAAGTGTAATTGGGAGCTTATTATCTTTGCAATCTGAAACTGTACAGGATGAAGCCGCAAAAAATGCCCTCCTCGAAGCCCGCAATCGTGTTCAGAGTATGTCCATACTGTATGACAAGCTGTACCGTTCCGATGGATCAAAGGAGATGCCTCTGGATGAATACTTATCCCCCCTCATTGATAAATTGGTATCTATGTTTCCACTCCAACCGTATGTTAGGATTATTAAACAAATAGAACCCATTGTGATTAATGCAAAAATTCTTTTTTCTCTTGGAATCATCGTTAACGAACTGCTTACTAATGCATTAAAATATGCCTTTGCACCTGGAGAATCAGGTGCCATTCAGATTGTATCTTCAATGCAGGGGGATCTTGTTACTATCAGCGTTATCGACAGCGGCGGTAAATATTCGGACAATGTGGCTAGTTCTACTGCAGGTTTTGGTTTGCAGGTGGTTCAACTCATGGCAAAACAAATAGGTGCTCAATTTAAAATTTATACGAGTACGAATGGGAAGGCTGCAACGATCGCAGATATATCATTTTATAAAGGGTAGGCATTTACCACCTTGCGGTGTTTATCAAATCTCGATATGCTGAGAATGACCCTGTTTATAGGGCCTTCAGGTGCCTGGAACCTGAATATTCTAATTTTACATGGATAATCCTATGAAAAAGACCGTATTATCAATTTTTTTAGCATCCACTGTACTTTTTGCCTGTAATGCCAAAGGTTCCGCCGATGCATCCAAAGACACCAATGCAACAAAGCCAGCATCTAAATCAGATACAAGCTATGCAGTTGGTATGGCCCTAGGAAAAAGTGTCAAGGATACTGGCCTAGAACTCGATTACAATGCCTTTTTACAGGGGTTTAAAGATAACATGGAAGGTAAAAAACTGAAGCTGACCGAAGAGCAGGCCAATTCTTATATTCAGGAAGCCATTATGGCAGCTCAGACCAAGAAAGCTGCAGACAATAAGGTTAAAGAAACAAAGTTTCTGGAAGATAATGGTAAGAAGCCTGGAGTAAAGACTACCGACAGTGGACTGCAATATGAAGTTATTTCCGAAGGTACCGGTGCAAAACCTCAGGCTACTGATACGGTAAAGGTTCATTATACCGGTACTCTCATGGATGGAACCAAATTTGACAGCTCCGTCGACCGCGGTGAACCGGCAACGTTCCCTCTGGATCAGGTTATTCCTGGCTGGACTGAGGGTATTCAGCTTATGACCGTGGGAAGTAAATATAAACTATATATCCCTTCAGCCCTTGCCTATGGTGAAAGTGGTGCAGGTAACGTTATTCCACCAAACGCTCCGCTTATTTTCGAAGTAGAACTCTTAGGTATTGAAAAGTAACAAATCACCATTACAATCTGCACATCCTTGTGGTGATGCCTGCTTTAAGCAAAAGCCCCCACACCAATTCAGGCAAAGGGGGCTTTTAGGGAGCCTATGTCTAGTACTGTGCAGACGGAGGCTCCCAAATCCTGTGGTTTTGAGGTCTCAAGGACCTATTTTACTGCCAGATACGCTTTTATAACTTCTGCACAGTTGTTGTGATTGATCTTAACAATTCCCATTTCTCGTTTTGCATTATCTGGTGAATCCGATGCATGGGCAGTGTTAACCATGACATTACTACCAAATTCGCGACGGACTGTTCCCATGGGAGCCTTAAGCGGATCAGTTGGTCCAAGTACATCCCGGATCTTATTAACCGCATTTTCGCCTTCATAAATAAGTATCATACATTTAACCGAACCGGGCTGATTCATTTCTTCTACTGGGCACTTACTAGGTTTTTGCCCCGACATAAACTCAACAATTTGTTCAAATTGATCAAGAGCATATTCAACCCCAAAGTTTTCAGTAAGAGCTTTCTCTGTGGTTTCGCTCAGGCTAATTTTAAATTCTGCTTCCAATAGTTCTTTAGCCTTTTTACCAAACACAGGGCTGAGTTTATTTTTTAGGGCATCCTTTACCGGTCCATAAAATTCGAGGGCTTCGGCAATAGAAAACCGATGTACTTTTATTGCGATGATACGCAAACCGGTACGGGAGAACATATCGATGATGGTCCCTGGGCGGGAAGAATTATATTTCCAGTTATCAGGTTTTAGAATGACCAAGGTTCGTTCAATCTTTGAAGGATCCTGATATACTACGTTTTCAATGATATTAGGCTGATCTTCAAGGAATCGTGCGAAGAGGGCCAGGTTCTGATCTGCCGCTTCCTGACTGCGTGGTGTTAAAACTGCAGGTTCCAGGTAAGTTACTTTGCTTGGATCATTAGGATCAACAATCATATCCGCATAGGTGTCCCTGATGGTTTCACCGGTAATCGATTCAATCCCCATGTTTTCCGGATAAAGGGCGCCGACAATATCAGAGAGTTTCCGAACCGCATCGGTACCCCGGAAAAGTAATAGTAACGAGCGATGTTTTCGACCCCCAGAAGGGGCTAGATGGTTGAGCACATAATCTGCAAGCAGGTCTGCTGCTTTCGGATTTGCGGGATCTTTTTGATTGCGTATTAAACCGGCATATTCCTTTACAAAGGCTTCGTCAGGGGCAATCATCTGGGCGCCTACCAATTCGAGATCCAGGCGAGATAGTAGGCGGGCAATCACACCACCGGTCCGGCTTTTTGCAATAGTGTAGGGGGTAACCAAAACGTATGAAAGGGTTTGTTCCATATATAAAAACTCCTATAAAGATTTAATAATAAACAAATATTTCTGGTTTGTCTATTAAGTTATTTTATAGTATAAAAATGCATAAATATTTAAATTATTCATTGACAATCTATATTTATACAATTATTATGCATCGAGAGACAGGAGGAAGTCTTATGAAAAAGCGTTTTGGTTTAATTTTAGTTACAGCCTTAGCACTAAGCCTCGTTACAGTCTTGGTGAGCTGCGGCGGAAAAGCCCAGTCGGATGTCATCAAAATTGGTGTATTTGAACCCTTAACGGGAGCCAATGGTGCCGGTGGTGCCGATGAAGCAGAGGGTGTCAAGCTGGCAAACCTGCTCTATCCAACTGTTACTGTTGGTGGCAAGGAATATAAAATTGAACTTGTGGTAGCAGACAACAAATCTGACAAGGTGGAAGCGGCCAATGCAGCCACCATGCTGGCCCAGAAAGCTAAGGTGAATGCAGTGATCGGAAGCTGGGGTTCTTCTCTTTCCATGGCTGGGGGCCCCATTTTTGCGGAAGCCAAAATCCCCGCAGTTGGTGCTTCCTGTACCAATCCCAACGTGACCAAAGGCAATGAATATTACTTCCGAGTTTGTTTTATCGACCCCTTCCAGGGTGATGTCATGGCCAACTATGCCTTTAAGAATCTAGGCGCAAAAAAGGCTGCCATTATCCGTGAAGTGTCCAATGATTATTCGGTCGGACTGGCTAAATTCTTTATGGATAGTTTCATCAAACTGACCGGGGATCCGAATGCTATCGTTGCCCAAGCAGACTATAACACCAATGACCAGGACTTTAATGCCCAGCTTACTAATATCAAAAAAGCTAAGCCCAATGTCATTTTTGCTCCCGGTAACTTTACTGAAAGTGCCCTGCTCATAAAACAGGCCCGCCAGCAGGGTATCACCACTCCGTTCCTGGGCGGTGATACCTGGGATGAGGCTGCCTTCCTGGAAGTAGGCGGCAAGGAAGTTGAAGGGGCGGTGTTTTCCACCTTCTTCGCCAATGATGTGCCGATCAATGGCACCAGTGCGGTCTTCCTAAAGGAATTCCGGGCTAAGTTCAATAAAGAACCCGCCGCCGTTGCTGCCCTTGGTTTCGATGCCTACCTGGTCATCCTTGATGCAATTAAGCGGGCCAATTCGGTAGATCCGGTAAAGATCCGGGATGAAATTGCCAAAACCACGAACTTCGAAGGGGCCGCTGGTTCCATCAGTATCAATGCGGATCGGAATGCCGAAAAGGACGCGGTTATAAAAGTTGTAAAGGACGGAAAATTCCAGTATCTGACCACGGTAAAGCCATAAAACCACAAGGGATTTTCAGAAGCCCCTCGGACTGATGCCGTCAGGTCTCTGAGATCCCTGTTGTAAAGTGTGGCCGGTTTTAAATGCCGGTGAATCCGGGGTGTTTCGTTTGCATAAAAGAGGCGAAGCACCCCCTTTTATATGAAGGAAATATGGATCTATCAACCTTTTTGCAGTATGTAGCAAATGCCCTCTCCCTGGGCAGTCTCTATGCCCTCATCGCTATCGGCTACTCCATGGTGTATGGGATCCTGAGGCTCATCAATTTTGCCCATGGGGATGTATTCATGTTGGGGGCCTATATTGCGTTTTATCTAGTCTCATCGTCCCTCATGCCCTGGTGGGTAGCTTTCATCGTAGCCATTGGCCTTACCTGTCTTTTTGGCATTGGCCTCGAACGGGTCGCCTATCGCCCCCTCCGGGATTCTCCCCGGATTTCCATTATGATTAGTGCCATCGGGGCTTCCTTTCTTATAGAAAATCTGGCGATTGTACTCTTCGATGCCCGTCCCAAGGCCTTTAAGGTGCCTGAACTTTTTTCCACCGTCGTCACCCTTGGCGGAGTTTCTATTGTCAGTGTGAGTTTCTTCATTCCCCTCATTACCTTTGCCCTTTTAGGAATATTGCTTTTTATTGTTCATAAAACGAAAACCGGTATGGCCATGCGGGCTGTTTCGACCGATCAGGATGCGGCCCGGCTCATGGCTATTGATGTTGATAAAACGGTATCCTTTACCTTCGGTATTGGATCCCTCCTTGCAGCTGTGGGTGGAATTATGTGGTCCTTAAAATATCCTCAACTTCTTCCGCTGATGGGTGTTATGCCGGGGCTTAAATGTTTCATCGCCGCAGTTATCGGCGGTATCGGCTCCATTGGTGGGGCGGTTCTTGGCGGCTTTCTTCTGGGAATTATAGAAATTATGACCGTCGCGTTCTTGCCGGATCTTACCGGTTACCGGGATGCCTTTGCCTTTATCCTGCTTATTGTGGTTCTGCTGGTGCGGCCTACTGGGCTTCTCGGAAAGAACCAGGGGGAAAAGGTATGAAACAGAAAACCCTGCTCTCGCTTGGAGCTTCAGCCCTTTTTATTGTTATTCTTGTTCTGGCCGATGCCTTGCTGGACCCCTTCTCGATGCAGATCTTTAAGCTCTGTGCCATCAATATAATTCTGGCCCTTTCGTTAAACCTGCTCAACGGTTTTACGGGACTCTTCTCCCTGGGCCATGCGGGCTTCATGTCTATTGGGGCCTACACCTGTGCCCTTCTTACCATGACTGCTGCCCAAAAAGAGATGAACTTTTTTCTAAAGCCCATCGAGCCCTTTTTGGCCCATATCACCATTCCCTTTCTGCCGGCTCTCCTCATTTCAGGCTTCGTAGCTGCCTTTTTTGGTTTTATCATCGGTGCCCCGGCTTTACGGCTTCGGGATGATTATCTAGCCATCGCTACCCTGGGATTTTCTGAAATTATCCGGGTTGTTTTTACAAACCTTCAGACGATTACAAATGGATCGCTGGGAATTAAGGGCTTACCCCGATTTACCACCATGTGGTGGGCCTGGGGGACTGCAATTGTCACGGTGGTGCTGATTGTCAGTCTTATCCATTCCAGTTATGGCCGTGCCTTTAAAGCAATTCGTGATAATGAAATTGCGGCAGAAGCCATGGGGATTAACGTCTTTAGAATGAAACTCATGTCTTTTATTATTTCATCCTTTTTTGCCGGAATCGGCGGAGCCCTTCTGGCCCACCACCTTACCACCATAGATCCGAAACAGTTCATGTTCCTTAAAACCTTCGACATCCTGCTGATCGTGGTTTTGGGGGGTATTGGGTCCATATCGGGATCCATCATAGCCGCTATCGTCGTTACCATATTGATGGAAGCCCTCCGGTTCCTGGATGGGCCCCTGAATTTTATTTTCTTTACGACCCCGGGTATACCTGGCATCCGGATGGTGGTGTTCTCCATCCTCCTCATGGTGGTTATCCTGTTCCGCCAGCAGGGGCTAATGGGTCGCAAGGAATTATCCTGGGATATGCTGGAAGGCTGGGTTCAGAACTTCGTACGCTTAGGCCAGAACCGGAAGAGGAGCTAGCTATGGCATATCTACTTGAAACAAAGCAACTCACCATGAAATTCGGAGGCCTGACTGCGGTTTCGGACCTGAATATCGAAATAGACCAGGGACAGATTATTGGGCTTATCGGTCCGAATGGCGCCGGGAAAACCACAGCCTTTAATATGATTACCGGTGTATATAAACCCAGTTCTGGTCAGATCCTGTTTAAGGGGCATCATATTGATGGAATGAAACCGCACAGGATTACCGCTATGGGTATCGCCCGGACCTTTCAGAATATACGGCTCTTTAAGGAAATGACGGTCCTGGAAAATGTACTGGTAGCACACCACTTCAGGATGGGAACTAACCTGATTGAATCGGTTATGAAACTCCCTTCCTATACAAAAAAGGAACAGGAATCCCGCGAACTGGCTCTGTCGCTCCTTGAACGGCTAAGCCTCGCAGATCAGGCCTACGAACGTTCTACCTCTTTGCCCTACGGGAAACAGCGGCGCCTCGAAATTGCCCGTGCTCTGGCTACAGGCCCGACCCTGCTCCTCCTCGATGAACCTGCGGCAGGAATGAACCCCCAGGAATCCCGGGATTTAATGGACTTTATTTTTAAGATCCGGGAAGATTTTAAGCTGACTATCCTGCTTATTGAACATCACATGCAGGTGGTTATGGGCGTCTGTGAGCGAATGTATGTACTCGATTATGGTGTAACCATTGCCCATGGAAGCCCTGAGCATATAAGAAAGAATCCAAAGGTTATCGAAGCCTATCTGGGGGCAGACGCATGCTGAAAATAGAGAATCTGTCGGTTCATTATGGTGGTATACATGCTTTACAGGGAATAAGCCTGGAAGTGCCTGCCGGAAAAATAGTAACCCTGATTGGTGCAAACGGGGCAGGGAAGAGTACCACCCTGAATACCATTATAGGACTGGTGAAAAGTTCATCCGGTTCAGTTATTTTCGAAGGAAAGAATATCCTGGGTCAGCCGACCAAAAATCTGGTTGAACAGGGTTTGGTGCTGGTTCCTGAGGGGCGGCGGATTTTCCCGAATCTGACGGTTCAGGAAAATTTAACCCTCGGAGCCTATGCCCGTACCGACGATGAACAGGTAGAAAAGGACCGGGAACGGGTCTTTACCCTGTTCCCGCGCCTTAAGGAACGAATCAGACAAAAGGCAGGAACCCTTTCAGGGGGTGAACAGCAGATGCTCGCCGTCGGCCGGGCCCTCATGAGTAATCCCAAGGTCCTCATGATGGACGAGCCTTCTCTGGGGCTTGCACCTATAATCGTTGGGATGATTTTTGATATTATCAAGGAAATAAACAGCACCGGCGTTACGGTGCTTCTGGTGGAACAGAACGCCAAGGCCGCCCTGGAAGCGGCAGACCTGGCCTATGTCCTTGAGACCGGCCGGATTACCCTATCCGGCAGCGGCAGGGAACTCTTAGCCGATGACCGGGTACGGAAGGCTTATTTGGGAGAGGCAGAATAATCATGGGAAATCTTACAGGTGTGTTTACTATCCTCAGGGAAGCCCAGAAACAGTTAGCCCTTGCCGGTAGAAAAGAAAAGGATGAGGGCCTTCAGGCGGTGATGAACGCCATCGATGAGGACCGGGAAGCTATACTTGCCGCAAATAAACAGGATGTAGAACGGGCCCGCGCTTCGGGCATGAAAGAAGCTCTCGTAGATCGTCTTGCCCTGAATGACAAACGTATCAATGAGATGATTGCAGGCGTCGAAGTTGTTCTCCGTCAGGAAGATCCCATCGGCCGGGTTCTCGATGGCTGGACCTTGCCTAATGGTCTCTTTATTGAAAAGGTCACGGTGCCCCTCGGAACCTGTGCCATCATCTACGAATCCCGCCCTAATGTAACGGTAGACGCCTTCTGCCTGGCGTACAAGGCGGGCTGTTCCATTTTACTGCGGGGCAGTTCTGCCGCCCTCGAATCGAACCGGGCTCTGGTGGCCTCGATCCGGCGGGCCCTTGCATCGGTGAACCGCTTCCCTGACACGGTTGCCCTGGCCGATTCGGGAAGCCGGGATGAGGTAGACGAAATTCTTAGCGCCCGGGGCCTGGTGGATGTGGTTATCCCCCGGGGCGGCCGGGACCTCATCCGCCGGGTGGTGGACAATGCCCGGGTTCCGGTTATAGAGACAGGAGAGGGCAACTGTCACATCTATGTAGAGCCCAGTGCCGATTTCCAAAATGCTGTTGATATCGTCGAAAATGCAAAAATCCAGAAACCCGGAGCCTGCAATGCGGTGGAAACCCTGCTGGTACATCGGGATGCGGCGGAGGTTTTTATACCCCTCGTGGCTCAAAGACTTGCTGGACGGGTCCTGCTTCGCTGCTGTGACCGAAGCCGTGCCGTGCTGGAAAAGGCTCAAAACATTCCATCCAGTCTCAAGATTGAGCCTGCGACTGAAGCAGACTGGGCTACGGAATATCTGGACTACATCCTGGCGGTTAAGGTTGTCGATTCCCTCGACGAAGCCATCACCCATATTAACCGCTATGGGACAAAACATTCAGAGGCAATTTTAACCAATGACCTTGCCGCAAGTCAGGAGTTTGAAAAGCGGGTTGATGCAGCCTGTGCCTACACCAATGCATCTATTCGCTTCACCGACGGCGGCCAGTTTGGTTTCGGAGCCGAACTGGGCATCAGTACCCAGAAATTCCACGCCCGGGGGCCTATGGGACTTGAAGCCCTGACAACAATCAAGTATCGTGTACGAGGTACAGGTCAAATACGGGAGTAAAACACGAGCACCACTATGATTCCTCAATTAATAGATCAATCCCGGAAGATTGTTATAAAAGTCGGTTCCAATACACTGGCAGACAAACAGGGACACATCAACCGGGCCTTTCTTTCGGAGTTCGCTGAACAGGTTGCAGGCCTTCTGCAGAAGGGCAAGCAAATTGTCCTCGTTTCTTCCGGAGCCCGAATTGCAGGTATTTCCACCATCGGTAAATGGGAACGAAAACGGGACATCCACTACAAACAGGCCCTCTGTGCTGTCGGCCAGGTCGAACTTATGGAAGCCTGGCGCAAAGCCTTTGAACCACACCAGATTCATATCGGCCAACTGCTCCTCACCGCCGATGATTTTTCCAACGATATTCGTACCCTCCACATGCGCAATACCCTCTTTACCCTGGTTGATGAAGGGGTAGTACCCATTATTAATGAAAACGATTCGGTTTGTGTTGATGAAATTAAAATCGGCGATAACGACAATCTGGCCGCTTTGTCGGCCATACTTTGGAGTGCCGATCTCCTGATACTCTTTAGCGATATCGATGGGGTTTATACCAAGAATCCCAAGGAACATCAGGATGCGGAACTTATCGAGATGGTTCAGGATCTTTCGGCCTTGAAGGCTTCCATCTCAGTGGGCAGTACCAACAGCTTCGGAACCGGCGGTATTGCAACCAAGCTGGAAGCGGCTGAAAAGGTGCTTTCCTATGGTATACCGATGATTCTTGCCCATGGCGGCAAAAACCGGGTACTCGAATCCCTACAAAGGGGGGAACAGCGGGGGACCGCCTTTATTCCAGCGGGAGGTAAACCGTGAGCTACACCATAACCTGTATCGGAAGCGGAAATATGGGCGGTGCTCTCATGAAAGCCGCCGCCCGGGCGATCGGCGGGGCGGCCATTGGGGTAACTGACGCGGACACCAAAAAGGCTGCGGCCTTTGCGGCGGAGCTGGGCGGCGGCGCCCTGGCGGCGAACACTGAGGCCGCGGCGGAGGGCCGGTACGTGCTCCTCGCGGTGAAACCTCAGGTGGCGCAGGCGGTGTTGGCAGAAATAGGGCCGGTGCTGGCCCGGCGGCTGCAAAGCCGTTCGCCGGCGATCCTCGTATCCATTGTGGCGGGTCTTTCCATCGATACAATGAAGCGCAATCTTGCAGCCGCAGGATGCCCGGAAACTCAGCCCATCATCCGCCTTATGCCGAATACCCCAGCCCTGGTTGCCAAGGGAATGATTGCCCTGGCTCCGTCCCCAGAGGTAAGCCCTGAAGCGGTACAGGCATTGGAGCACATCCTCAGCCAGGCAGGGCTTATCGACCGGATCGATGAAAAATATATGGATGCGGTGACGGCCCTCTCAGGTTCGGGCCCTGCCTTTGTGTATCTCTTTATCGAAGCCCTTGCCGACGCAGGGGTTCGAGCGGGCTTGAGCCGGGACAAGGCCCTGCGCTATGCAAGCCGGACCGTGCTGGGCGCGGCAGCCATGGTGGAAGAAACGGGCCAGCATCCGGGTGTGCTTAAGGATGGGGTCACCTCCCCGGCGGGGACTACCATTGCGGGTATTGCGGCCCTGGAAGATCGGGGGTTCCGCGGGACTGTTATGGCTGCGGTGGATGCTGCATTCCGCCGGGCACAGGAACTGGGCTAGGAATATGGTTATCAATACATCAATAATAGACGATCCTATAGGAACCGATGGTAACAAAGCCAAGCCGTTCATAGAGCCGGATGGCGGGCAGATTCCGTTTTTTTACAAAGAGACTCACCCCATAACCTTGCTGTTGAATCCGCGCCAGTAAGGTGCCCACCACAGAGGATGCAATACCACGGCCGCGGAATTCGGGCTGTACATAGACTCCGCCGATTTGTTTATACCGATAGGCGGTGGCGTTGGTATTTGCCTTGGCCACTGGCAGCCCCTCATATGCTGCATACACAATCGTTTCTTCTGAAAGTATTTTTGCTAAGCCCCGGCGACAGGACGCTTGGTTAAATGTGCTATGGGCAGGGATAACCTCTTCCTGTTCATAGGCCGCCTGGAGGGGATAGAGGAGGTCTGCCACAGCGTGACCGGCTAAAGCCCCTTCGATAGATACCTGCCTGATAGAAGCCTGTTTGATAGAGGTACGCCCGATAGCAGCCAGTTCGATAAGGGTGAGTCCCTCAGGCTGCGGCGGCTTAAGGACCGGAGTGTCCAACTGCATGAGGTAATAATCAAACTGATCCTGAATTCGGTATCCCTCCTGTTCAAGCGCCTGTTCTGCAATTTTGACATCTTGCTCAAGGCCCTGAAGTGAATAAATTCGTTTCGAAAAGGGCAGGTTGATGAATCGTCTGAGAACCCTCTGAGCCCTTTCCGCATCATAATCCAGGAAAAAGGGATGGAGAATCTGGCCTGAGCGAAAGATAAAGCTCTGGATATGGTTTAAGTTATCCATGCCAATCAGTATATGATTTCTTCCCGGAAGTGAGGTTTTGGTACTGCGTTCTCTAAAAGCTCTAAAACGACTTGCGGCGGCTACGAGGTATGGTTCATGATTTTGTAAAAATTGTGAAAAACTATCATAATCTTGTGAATGAGCTGTTCGCCAGTGAAGGCTATGAGGTGTCATGGGGGTTATCTCCCCAGGTTTTTCATAGCAAAGGGCAATTTGCCCTGCATGGGAATGCGGCCCAGGAGGGCAGAAAAGACTGCGATAAAGGACTCCCGGGAATAGCTATACACCGCAATACCGCTGGTATTCCAGGTTACCCGCTGAAGATACACCGGAGACAGGGCTGAAATCACAATAACTCGTTTCCCTGAATAGCGGATGCTCTGTAAAAGGTCGACCCCATATCCGTTGGCAAGACAAAAAATGATCGTATCTGCCTGTTTTGCCTGGGACTGGAAATTGAGCTTATCCTGGGGAGAGCTTTCTTCTGAATAGGAAAATTTAAATCGCTGTGCATTGGGATAGGCCAGGAGACCCACGGACAGGAAATCCTCAAAGGAGGCCGCCAATAGCACCTTGCCTGCCTTGCTTGGTTCGAGGGGGCTTGGATCGGTACCCGATACCAGGGTTATGCTTCTTGCTGCCAGGTCAAGAAAAAAAGCCTTGCCCTGAGGATCAGGGATACGTTTTTTAATTTCATCAGCCTGTGGAAACAGGGGTGGGGCAGTGTCCCCTTTGAGATGGGTGAGCTTTAGGATCAGGGTCCTGCGGGCTGCATCTCTGACCCGTTCCCGGAACTTAGGTTCCCGTTTCATGGCATCAAGCAGATTGTTCCAAACCGGGTCGGAAAGGTTCGGGGTTTTAGACATCATCAGGATATCGTTTCCTGCTTCTAGGGCCAGTTTAGCAGCCCGTGAGAGGCTTCCTGCCGGTATGGTGACACCATTCATCAATAAATCATCGGTGATAACAAGCCCCTTAAACCCTATGGTTTCTCTCAGAATGGTGGTGATAAACCAGCGACTCAGCGACGCTGGTTCGCTCCCTCCCCTGGTGTTGGGAAATGCGAGGTGGCCCGTCATAATGGCAGGGATCCCTTCCTTGCTGAGCATACGGTAAGGAAGCAATTCCCGGTTCCACAGGGTCTCAAAATTGGCCTGGATGTGGGGAAGAATCCCATGGGAATCCAATTCCGTGTCTCCGTGTCCGGGATAATGTTTGGCTGTAGGAATTACCCCGGCCTTTTCCAGACCCTTTGCAAAGGCGATGCCTAAAATTCCTGCGGTTACAGGGTTATCGCTAAAAGCCCGAGGACCAATCAGAACCGACTGCTGGTTCGTAAACAGATCCACCGAAGGGGCAAAATTCATATTGATGCCCAGCGCCGCCAGTTCCCGGCCAATATAATACCCGGAAAGATAGGCATCCCGGGGAACCCCAGAGGCACCGATGGCCATATTTCCCGGGGTTTCGCTGGTAATGCCCTTTACATGGCGGATCCAGCCACCCTCCTGATCGGTGGCAACGAGGAGAGGGATCTTTTTATCACTTTGTTGTGCCGCTTTTTGTAAAACTCCAACGGTGTTGGCCAGCCGGTAGGTGTCTTCGGTATTCCATCCAAAGATTTTTATGCCGCCTATATGCCGTTTCTGAATCCAGTCTATGATAGCCGGTGAAGGATCAGCGCCTACCCAGCCCAGCATGAAGGTCTGAGCCAGGGCTTCCTCATCGGACATGGCGGCGAGGAGTTTTTCTGCCAGTTCTTCGGGTTTTCCGGGGCTGTAAAAATGTTCAGCCCCGAAGCCCCGATAGCTTTGCAGTGAGAATAGTACTAGCAGGATTGCAATGAAAACTTTTTTATATGCTCTCAATATCACCGATATGCTTCACCTCTGAGTTCATCAATATACTGGGATGCACAGTGGGCTGCAATAGCCCCTTCTCCGGCGGCGACGACTACCTGACGGAAGGGGCTAGAGCGGACGTCTCCGGCGGCAAAAAGCCCCTTAATCGATGTTTCCATCCGCTGGTTGGTTACAATATAGCCGGCTTCGTCCTTTTCAGCCTCAGGGACCAGGTCAGTCTGGGGAATAGAGCCAACAAAAATAAAGACCGCTTCTGTGTTATCCTCATAACGCTCTCCCGTATCGGTTTGTTCCAGAACCACGGACCGGACCTTGGTGTCCCCTTTAATTTCCACAATCCGGGTATTAAAGTGAACCTGAATGTTTTTATTATGCAGTACCCGATCGGCTAGAGCCTTCTGGGCCCGGAAACGGTCCCGCCGGTGTATCATAACGATTTGGTTTGAAAGGTTGGAAAGATACTGTGCTTCGTCGCAGGCCGCGTCGCCGCCGCCGACCACATACATCTTTTTCCCCTTAAAGAATGGTCCGTCGCAGGTGCCGCAGTAGGAAACGCCGCGGCCCTGAAATTCCATTTCACCGGGGACTTCCAGGTGCCGGTGTTTGGCTCCCGTTGCAAGAATAACCGCCGGTGCGGTCATCGTATCTCCGGAGCCCAGGTAGGCAGTAAAGAGGTTACCCTGTTTTTCGAGCTTGGTTACCGTATCATTAACAAATTCAGCACCGAATTTTTCTGCCTGTCGGTGCATGTCCTGGGCAAATTCAAAGCCGCTTTTGGGTTCCACATAGCCGGGATAGTTTTCCAGGTGATCAATCAGTAGGGCCTGACCACCCGGGGCCATTTCTTCGATCATAACAGTTCTTAAATTTGCCCGGGCTCCATATTGAGCCGCGGTAAGGCCCGCTGCGCCGGCTCCAATGATGATGAGATCTACTTCACGATTCATATCTTATAATACTCCTATATATGAAAAAATATATGAAACAACACCTACTTTGTCAATTCAACTTTTTAATGATAACATAATTTTCTATTCTTAGACAGTCGTGGCATGGCAAAGACCGAAGATTAAAATTGAAGAATAAATTCGGAATAAGGCCATTCTGCTTATAAAGGAATTTTACTTTTTGGAGAGTAATGGTATAATACCGATATGAATATTCGAGCTAAACTTATACTATTAGTAATCGGGATGATTGTTCTCATCACCGGAGCTTCATCGGTTTATTTTATTCTACAGGCACCACTTGTTCAGATTGCTAGAGAACGTGAGTATCTTGATAACCTAGTGATAACAACCCAATCGTTACAAACCGAAGTAAATCGACTAGATTCATCTAAATTTGTTACAGAACGTCCTAAATTTTATGCTGCCCGGGTTAAATTCGGAGAAGCATTTAAGTATATTCAGCAAATTACCTTTTTACGAAAGGCCGACAAAGCTCTTGCTGATGCGCTTATGATTGTTGAACGGTTACAGAATTTGAATGAAGAGAACCTTAGTAATGTCTTGGATGTTTATGAAGAGCTTTATAAACATGCAGAAGAACTGTTTGTGTTTCCTGATAATATTAATTTGCAACAGTTTTATCGGGATGATCTGATAATTAATAAAAATTCCAATTTAGTTCAAAATGCACGGTTTACCTTATCTCGGTTCGATTCCTATGTAAATATTTTAAATGACAGTCTAGAATCGTCCATCAATGTTATTTCTGAACAAGGTAGTCTCATCGATGGGCAAATTAAAAACATACAACGGCAATCTATAACTGTAGCTCTTTTTATAGTAGGTTTTATTATTATCCTTATTGCCCTGGTGGCTCTTGTATTTGCCAACACGATTGCCAAATCGGTTATTGCAATAGCTCAGGGTGTTCGGGCTTTGGCAGAAGGGGATCTCTCTGTTTCTTTTACAGTTAAATCCAAGGATGAGGTTGGTAAACTTTCCAAACAGATGAATGATTTTATTACATCTCTTGATATGGCCCTTCTCGGAATAAAAGATGCGGCAGATCTGAATAATCAGGTTAAGAACCAATTGCTCGAATCTTCAGAACGCACCCATCGAACACTTCAAGAAATGCAATCGGCTGTACACAATGTAGAAGAACAGGCACGGCTTCTAGATCAACGTATTGCGGATACCCGAAAAATAGTAACCGATATGACCGGTGGTGTAGGGCAGCTTGATGCACGGCTTTCTGATCAGATCGCTATGGTCGAAGAATCTACCGCTTCCATCACACAGATGCTGGCCACTATTGGCAATATGGCCCGGCTTGCTGAACGCGATAAAGAACTGGCCGATGCTTTGGTTAAGATTTCCGACGATGGTAAGGAAGTGTTTTCTTCTGCCTTCGAACGTGTCGAGGCTATTACCGAACAGGTCGATAAAATTGAGGAAATGATTGAAATAATCAACAATATTGCAAGCCAGACCAATCTTCTCGCTATGAATGCAGCTATAGAAGCGGCCCATGCAGGTGATGCTGGTAAAGGGTTTGCAGTTGTAGCCGATGAAATCCGTAAACTCGCTGAAGCCTCTCAGGAAGGTTCGAAAGAAATAGCTGATTCAGTGAGAGATATTGTAAACTCCATAGAAAGTGCAAAAGCAGGTAGTGGAGAAACAAATAAGGCCTTTGCTGAAATTGAAGAAAAAATTAAGGATGTTTCCCGATCTGTTGCGGAAATCAGCAATAGTCTTGCAGAGACCAATGAGGGGGGCCGACAGATTCTGACCGCTATGACTAGTTTGAGAGAACTTTCTGCCTCTATTAATCAAGAATCTCGAAATATGGCCCAAAACACACGGTCTATAGAAGCTACCATGGAACAGCTTGATCAGGTCGCAGAAAGCCTTCGTGGGGCTATGGTATCTATGAGCCAGAAAAATGGCGATATGGCCCAGGTAACTGACCTAACGATTTCATTAGCCCATCAACTAGCAGCAATTGGTAAAGATCTGGAGGCCCGTATTTCTCATTTTAAAACAACTTGTGAACAGAATGGAGGAGAAATTACCACAGGGGGTACATGTGTAGATTCAGACCAATCAGAGCAACAGGTTCAAACAAAGCTACAAACAGATAAACTGGTTGCAGGAAACCTAGAAGCAAGTGCGACTTTACTTGAGATATAAATAATTCTTTATTGTGATAATGATGCCCCCCTGCTGAAACAACAGGGGCGTTTTACTGTGTTACAGACTGTGTAATTAAAGCAATACTGTGGTATCAAAGTAAGAGGGCTGACGATTCCATCTTGATGTTCTATAGGACCCTAGATACACTAAAGAGTTAGCGTCTTCGTAAATATCCTGTTAGTGTAAGCACAAGGCCAATAAGAGTTGCAGCGCCACCACCTATCATGAGATACAAACCCTGTTGTTCCGCTTGAGATTTTCCAGTAAACACTTTAGTGATAACATTTCCTAAAGATTGATGTGCCGTTTGGTATTCATAATAACCGTAGATACCAATCACAATCCCTGCAACGAGCAGGATAAAGCCTATTGTTCGTTTCATAGTTACCCCTTTAATCTACCCAGCGGACCTTGTCTGGGGCCCACTCATTTATATATATTCTCGCAAATCTCCCAGAATGTGCAACTCCCGGGTTCTCTGGAAAATAGGTTTTTCTAAAAAACCAGACCACATCTGCCATATCATCTACCGAGTTTGTTACAGCATACCGAAAATAAATCTTTTTATCCTGAAGAATTTGTATCACTTCAGGATTTTCAACTAATTCGGGATCTGTTAAGCGTCGAATTTCTGATCTGAGCCCACCATAACGGGCATTTCCAATAGTAAGTAACCGTAAATGTTGATGATCATCCATCCAGTAAATTTCATAAACTCCACCAACTGCAGGAACGGAACTGGCAATGGCCCAACGATTGGCATTAGTCAGTTTAGACCAATGAATGGAAAAAAAAGCATCCTTTCCTTTTTTTCGTGCTGTAATACCAGATTCCATGAGTTCAGCATAGCACAGAGCCGTTACTTTTTCCATACATGTATTATTAATATTTGTATAAAGAATCATACATTTATTTCATAAACTTTTTTGGTACAGTTAATTTTTAATTATAATTCTTTGTTATATAAAGAAAAAATATTTAAATTAGCTTGATAAACTGACTTGGCATGATATTTGCAGTATGTTCCATAGAGCTAAAGCTCTGGAGGATTATATGGCAAAGAAGAAGGACAACTTTAATACCGATGATGTGCTTAAGACCTACTTTGACCAGATAAAGGCAGCCCCTCTTCTAACTTTTGAAGAAGAACTGGAACTGTCCCGGAGAATCATGCAGGGTGATGAATTTGCTCGTCAACGACTTATAGAATCCAATTTGCGACTGGTGGTTAAAATTGCAAAGGCTTATGTGTCCAACGATGTTGCTCTACTTGATCTAATCCAAGAAGGTAATGTTGGGTTAATTCATGCAGCTCAGAAGTATGATTTTAAAAAACAGGTTCGTTTCTCAACCTACGCGAGTTGGTGGATTAAACAGGCAATTACCCGCTCCCTTGCAAATAAGCGACGTACCATACGGCTTCCCCATCGAAAAGAAGAGGCTTTAAAAAAAATACAAAAAGCCTATAACACACTTTCTCAATTATTTATGCGAAGGCCTTCAACAGAAGAGATTGCTACAGAAGTCGGACTTCCTCAGGACGAAGTTGAACATATTATGAATATCGCTAATGGTATGGTGTCCCTTGATGCTGAGACGGGTGATGAAGATAGCACATCACTTCTCGATTTGTGTGAAGACTATACCTATAGTCCAGATATGGAATTTTTGCGCAATTCTGTTCGGGAAGATACTTTGAAATTCTTAGAACGACTTATGGAACGGGAAAAGAAAATTCTAATGTATCGATTCCAGTTTTTTGGAGGAGAGAGGTATACCCTTAAGGAAATTGGTGATGCAATGGGTATTTCTCCTGAAACAGTACGACAAATTGAAATGAGGGCTCTTAAAAAGATTAAGGAAGAAGCGGCTGACCTGAAGGAATACGTTTATATATAGGAATTTCTTTCAATCAATTTGTAGTCCTATTTGTTTTACGAATTAAAGAAAGAATAGGCTTGACCCTGCTAGTTATAGCCGGTACAGTATAGTTGGTGGCTAATTTGCAGGGGAAAGCATCCCAACGCGGACGACAGAAAAAGAAAAAAAAGCTAAGCTCTGAAGATGCAGTACGGGCTGTACTGCTTAGTTCTCTCTTTATTGGACTAGCGATAGCACTGAGTGTGAGTTTATTAATCCTTATGCCTCCCCGGGAGCAGCAAGATCTAAAACACAATGGAGAGGAGCAAACTAGTTTTCCGGCTAAGGTAAAACCAAATCCAGAAACTGCTATTCAATCAGGTACGCTGTCGACAATCAAAAACCAGCCAATTGAAGCGGACAAAGATGCTAAGCCAAAAACAGGAAGCCCCAGTCAAATTGCTTCAACAATAGAAAACTCAACCGAAGTACCTTCGTGTACGACATCTTCGAGAAAGGATTCGACTACCCCTACTGTTCCAAAGACAACTCGACCTATGAAACCTAACGGCGGCAGTACAGGGCTTGTGGTTTCCGCACCGCTTGAGCGGCCTCCGCAGCCCCCACCTAAACATAAGGGATCCCTCGCTATCGTTCTAGATGATGCGGGCAATAATCTTAGGGAACTGGAGCCCTTTCTCAAATTTCCCGGCCCCCTTACGATCGCGGTATTGCCTGGTCTTCCTTATTCTGCGGAGGCCGCTCGGCGTATTCGGGCAGCGGGGAAAGAAGTGATCCTCCATCAACCTATGGAAGCAGTGGGAGGACAAAATCCGGGACCTGGAGCCATTTATGCTGGTATGTCCCGGGATGAAATCGAAGCAGTGCTGAAGCACAATCTGGCAGAAGTTGGCCCTGTGGTGGGCATGAATAATCATCAGGGGTCGAAAATAACTGCAGATGAACGTATTATGGAAATAGTTCTCGCCTTTTGCAGGCGAAATGGTATATATTATTTAGATTCACGGACTACTGCAGATACGGTAGTCCCCACTGTGGCAGAGCGGTTGGGAATACGAATTGGGGAGCGCGATGTGTTCGTAGATAACATTCAGGAGAAGGCGGCCATGATCCGCTTTATGGAAGAGGGTTTGCAGAAGGCAGAAAAAAAAGGGGCCGCAATTGTCATTGGTCATGTATGGTCAAATGAACTGGCCGCTACCCTGTCAGAACTCTATCCAGAACTGATAGCCCAGGGATTTTCCCTTACTACTATATCAAGAATTATGATGGGAACCTTTGAAGATGAAGGTTTTGGGGATTGAATCTTCCTGCGACGAATGCGCTGCGGCGGTTGTCGAGGATGGAAAAATCATACGTTCTAATGTGGTAGCTACCCAGATACCCTTTCATGAGGTATATAACGGGGTTGTGCCAGAAATTGCTAGCCGTATGCATACTGAGTGGATCAGTGGTGTCGTAAAGACTGCCCTGAGCGATGCGGGTTGTAAGCCCGGTGATATCGATGCGGTAGCTGCCACAACACAGCCTGGACTCTTGGGTTCGCTCCTTGTGGGACTCAGTTTTGCCAAGGCTTTTGCCTATAGCCTGGATAAGCCTTTTATTGCGATAGACCACATGCTAGCCCACCTCTATGCTCCAATGTTATCCGAAAATGTAGATTATCCTTTTTTAGGGCTTCTTGTATCCGGTGGCCACAGTATCATTTGCCGGGTAGATGATTTCGATGCCATCACGGTTCTTGGTACCACCATCGATGATGCGGTTGGCGAGGCCTTTGATAAGGTTTCCAAATTCTATGGTTTTGGCTATCCCGGCGGTGTCCATATTGATAGGCTGGCAAAAAATGGTGATAGCAACGCCTTTAAATTCCCTCTGCCTAATCTATACAAGGGAGAGCATCGATACGATGTATCCTATTCGGGCCTAAAAACAGCGGTTATCAACCAGATTGAGCAGTTCAGACAGACCGATGCACAGGGAAACCCAGTTGCCTTAAGCCCCGAAAATATAGCTGCTTCTTTTCAGAAAACAGCTATCGATATATTGCTGCGGAGTCTCTTTCGGGCTATAGAAGATACGGGCCTTACTACGATTGTTGCCGGAGGCGGGGTTGCGGCGAATTCCTATCTCAGGCAGTGTCTTGCGGAACGGAAGGATATCCGCTGCCTCTTTCCGCCCCTCAATCTCTGTGGTGATAACGGAGCCATGGTAGCCGGCCTAGGATATAAGTATTTGGCCAGGGGTGATCGATCCCCATGGACGGTTACCGCATCTGCCCGGGTGAAAGCCTTTAAGCGTCGATATCCTTAAAAAAAAGAGGATGGCTACCCTTCATGAGAGGTAGACGGCTTTCAGGTCTTCATTATCGGGGTATAAATGGGGCATCGTCGGAATTGGCTCTGAAATCAGGCGGCCCGCTATAGCCTGAATAGCCTGGGCAAAAGGGCTGTCAGGCTGGAGGAGAATTGCCGGTTTACGGGCTGTTACAGAGGCACTTACCGAGGAGTCCCAAGGAATATAACCAATATATTCTACGTTTAGTTCTAGGTTCTTTTTTGCAATTTCTCGAAGCTTTATACCAACTCCCAGATCATGGGGGCCAGTACCCATATTGAGCACAATTCGAGGATAGAGCCGTTCAACCACTGAGATAGCTTGTTGAGCATTTTCTCCAAAATTTTCGAGTAGTGTTTTTTTAAGAACAGAAGAGGTGTTTGAAGTACCTTCCATTTTTTGTGCAAAAAAGTTGCTTATTACCTGTCGTTCTGGTCCTTTAGGGGGAAACGATCGTATCAAGGTTCGATAAAACACTGTTTTAAGAAATGAGTAAGCATTAAGGATTGCGGTGCTTTCTCCCATCGTTACGATACATCCTGAACTGCTGGTAAGGAAAAAATCCACAGTATTGTAAGAGGAACCTGCTCCAAGATCAAGGAGGATATAATCCGCAGGAAGATTAGTAATACTTTTCATAATCTTTTGTTTAGTAAAAAAATCAATGTTGGCTGTTCCTGGAAGAAGGGTGTCCCCGGGAATAAAAAAAAGTCGAAGTATATCAGTCTCAATCAGTAAGGCTTCGAGACACGTTTCTGTACGGTTGATGAGGTTGCCAATACCGGGATATCTATTTTTAATTCCCAGAAGGGTATGTAAATTAGAAGCACCAAGGTCTAAATCGATAAGAACTGTGGTTTTTCCGAGCTTTGCCAGGGCTACTGCACAGTTGATTGCGAATACACTTTTCCCTACGCCACCTTTCCCTGACGCTATCGGTAGTATAATGGCCATACTGTAAGTATGAAAAACAATAGATTCGTATGCAAGAAATTTGTGACAAAAATGCGTAGATGCATAGGATATCCTTCAATTATCGGTTCCCTTGCAACATTATCCCCTCATCGGGTACAATGACCGCAGGAGAAGATAATGCTGGAACGGATGCGCAACATCGGCATAATGGCCCATATCGATGCCGGAAAAACTACAACTACAGAACGAATCCTCTACTACACCGGAAAAAGCCATCGTATCGGAGAAGTAGACGATGGTGAAGCCATTATGGACTGGATGGAACAGGAACAGGAACGGGGAATCACCATCCAGAGCGCGGCCACTACAACTTATTGGAAGGATCATCAAATCAATATTATAGATACTCCTGGACATGTGGATTTTACTGCCGAGGTAGAGCGGTCTTTACGGGTCCTGGATGGAGCAATCTGTATTTTTTGTGCTGTAAGTGGCGTAGAACCTCAGACCGAAACGGTCTGGCATCAGGCAGACCGGTATCGGGTTCCCCGGATTGGGTACATTAATAAGATGGATCGAATGGGAGCCGATTTTTTTCAGGTTCTGGAGGATATAAAGGTAAAACTGGGAGCCCAAGCGGTTCCCATACAACTACCAATTGGCCGGGAAAGTGCCTTTGAAGGAGTGATTGACCTTCTTGAGATGCGGGAGATTCGCTGGGATGCCAGCACGGATGGCGAAACAGTACTTTACAGCCCCCTCTCTCAAGGTAACCTTGAAATTGCCCAGGCATGGCGAGAAAAGCTCATCGATGCCCTTTCTGAACATTCAGAGGCTATCACAGACCTGTATCTGAATGGGGAAGAGATTCCCTTTTCGTTGATTAAAAAAGAACTACGGAAAGCGGTTATTCATGACAAATTTGTTCCTCTTTTATGCGGTGCATCCCGAAGAAATATGGGGGTTCAGCCTCTGATTGATGCGGTGGTGGATTTCCTTCCTGCACCGGATGAAGTTGGGCCTGCGGTAGGGCACCACTTAAAAAAGGAAGAGGAAGTACAGGTTCCCTGTGATCCAAAAGGAACTCCGCTGGGACTGGTATTTAAAATACAATATGACCGGGAAGCAGGAAGTCTCTGCTATGTACGAATGTATTCGGGTAGTTTCAAACCTGGAACGGTGGTCTTTAATGTAGGTAAGAAAAAGCGCGAACGGGCAAACCGGATTCTTAGAATGCATTCTAATAAAAGCGAGCCTATGGATGAACTCTCTGCCGGTGATATTGGGGTCATTATCGGTATGAAGGAAGCTCAAACAGGGGACACCATTGGCAGTGAAGGCTGGCCGGTGGTCTTGGAAAAAATGCATTTCCCTGAGCCGGTTATTTCCGTTGCCATAGAGCCCAAGAGCCTTTCTGAACAGGATAAACTGCGGGAAGTGCTTGCTATTCTTGCGAAGGAAGATCCTACATTTACCACCAAGGAAAATGAAGAAACAGGACAGCTTATTATTTCCGGTATGGGTGAATTACATCTGGATGTACTGGTTACCCGTATCCTTAAAGAATACAATGTTGGGGCAAAGGTAGGTAACCCCCAGGTGACCTACCGGGAGTCCATTGCAAAAACAATTGAACATACTCAGGAGTTCACCCGGGTTCTCGCTGGCAAGGAGCATAAAGCAAAGTTAACCCTGAAGGTAGAGGGTCTCCCTCGGGGATCAGGAAATCGCTATACCTGTGCGGCTAAGAAAAATAAGGCCCCCGAAGAAATCTTTGATGCCATTGAACGGGGCATCAATGCAGCCTTCCCATCGGGTATTGTGATGGGCTATCCCTGTATCGATATTGGCGTAACCCTCTTAGACTTAGAATATTCGGAGCTTACCGGTTCAGAATTCGCTTTTGAAGCCTGTGCCAGCATGGGTTTTGATGAGGCATGCCGGAATGCAGATCCTTTCCTGCTGGAGCCGATTATGGCGGTAACCCTTATTTCACCAAAGGAATTTGTGGGAGATGTGATCAGCCTTGTGATTCAACGAGGCGGTATTGTTCATAGTATGGATTCTAAATCAACGATGGATCACGTTAAAGCCCAGGCCCCCATGGCAAAAATGTTCGGTTTTATGACCGCCCTTCGTTCAGTCAGCCAGGGCCGGGCTACTTTTTCTATGGAATTCTCCCACTTCGAAAAAAAACAGGGATAACACAGATCACCACCAGGGGCTAGCCATTCTCTTTCCGGAGCCCAGTCGGATGCCGGTAAGGAGCCACGCCAGCGGGCTAGCTAAGCCCCATCGGAGTACCGCCGGGGGCGCTAGTCTACATGAAAGAGCCTTATAAAAAAGCCTGCGATGGCGTTCCAGATGCGGCGGAAGAAGCCGGGGTTGCGTAATTTGTAGATGCGATCCCTGGCACTTTGGATTTCATCATTGGTTAGATTAAGTCGTTGTAGATTCTCTTCCAACTCTAGTTCCAGTTTTTCAACCTCATCTTGAGCATCCACAATTTGGGCGTTAATTGTACGCCAGCCCAGAAGTTTCGCAGCCTCCAGCCTGCGGCGTCCGGAAATGAGAATATTTTTTTTAGTGATCAGTATTGGATGAATCTGTCCATGCAGTTTCATGCTCTCCGCAAGGGCTGTAAGATTTCCCATATCCTTGCGGATTCTTCTTTTTACCTTTATTTGTTCCAGTGGAACCTGCATGGCAAACCTCCTAATCCAATAATGGATTGTATTCCTGGTTTAATGGATTGGACGGTGCATCTTCTTTGTTATTGGTCGTATTTGCAGGAGGCACCGATGATGGTGTCGATGCAGGGGGCGCCGATGGTAACGAATTCATATCGAGGGTGGGTAGTTTTAAACGGTTTTGCAGTTCCGTATCATCAATATGGTAGCTGTCCTGCATCATGATATCCAGGGCTTGCCGCGTATATTGGCCACCGGCATCATGGATATCGCAATATTTTTGTGGCTGTGTCCCTTCGAGGAAGGTGAGGGTAATCGTGCCTTCATTGCAATAGGAGGTAGGTAAGAGTCCCGATTTTGCACAGACCGTAACATCAATAAGCCCCGTCGAAGGCCGAATAAAATCCTTCATTGGCAGTCCTCGGTGTACTTCCCTCATGTAGTTGGCCCAGACAGGTCCCGCAATGGTAGCCCCTGTTTGAGTAACCCCAAGAGAATTTCCTGGCCTATCGAAACCGAACCAGACCGCAGTGGTATAATAGGGAGTGTATCCAACAGTCCAGGCATCGGCCCAGTTCTGGGTTGTACCGGTTTTACCCGCCGCAGGAATGGTATATTTCTTCCCGTTGTTGTCCGTATAGGTAAACTTGGTCCCATAACCAGATGCATAGGCCAGGGTACCGCTCTGGACAGTCTTTTCTAAAAGGCTTGTCATCACATAAGCAGTCTGGGGGCTGATAAGCTGAATCGCAGAACCCTTACGTTTCTGTTGCAGCCTAAGTTCCTTTTCGGGGTCTAAAAAGATCTTTCCATTACGATCTTCTACCTGGAGTATGGCAATAGGAGTTACTTCCCGCCCCTGGTTGGCAAAGACCGCAAAGGCCCGGGCCATTTGTACCGGAGCCACACTGATAACACCTAACCCAAGGGGATAGAGGCGTGGAAAGGTTTTTCGTTTCTCTTCCGGGTCGGTAATACCAAGGAGGAGTGCAGCTCGATCTATGGCGGCATCGAAACCAATACCATCAAGAATCTTTAATGATGGCACATTCATCGATTGGGCCAGGGCATACCAGAGCAGAACCGGACCCTTCCATTCACCTTTATAATTGAGCGGTATATAGGGGGTACCATTTTCATTATAGAACACTACCGGTGAATCATAGATGAGCGAAGCGGGGGTGAATTTTCGTGAATCTATGGCGGCTGAGTAGTAGAGCGGCTTAAAGGAGCTTCCCGGCATGATTTTTCCCTGAACAGCCCGGATAAGCTGGTTGCTCTGATCGTATTTCGAGCCACCGATCATAGCCTTAATATAACCAGTTTCGTTTTCAATAGAGATCAGGGCCCCTTCAACAGTATTCTTCTCTGCTATTGTCTTTAATTTCCCATAGGCTGTATTGGTAATCATTTTAACATTCGGGATGTTGAACATCATCGCTGCCACATCGAGTATAGGATTCAGCCGTTTAACATAACGGTCCATCGCATTTTTAGCGCTTTTGGTTTCCGATGTGGCATGAATTTCATCAATACCAAAGGATAAGGAGAGTAGATCTACAATGGGAACATAGAGGGCTTCTGCTGCATCAAGACGGGTAGAAATAGTTTTTTTATACTCTTCGTTTGCCTGGACAAGTCCGAGAGCCATCTGGCGATCCGCTGCGGCCTGAAAATTGAGGTCCAGGGTTGTTTTAACCACGAACCCGTCCTTATATAAGTCGAGGGACCCATAGAGCATGGTTTCCAACTGCCGGCGGACATATTCACTGAACCAGGGGGCTTTATCATCCCGGGCAAAGTAGGCAGAGGTAGATACCCTGGTATAATCATAATTCGCCCAGTACTCTTCAAAGGAGGCATCAGCCTCCTGTCGTGTGGTATACCCCAGTTCTACCATTTTATCCAGAACAGCTTTTTGCCGGTCCCGAGCTAAGTTGGGGTTGTCCAGGGGGTTATACCGGGCTGGACTCGAGAGCTGAATCACGAGAATTGCCGATTCCGCAAGGGTGATCTCCCGGGCACTATGGCCAAAGAAATATTTGCAGGCCGCTTCTACTCCATAGGTACCAGCACCCATATACATCTTGTTTAAATACAATTCTAGAATTTCATTTTTACTGTACCTGCGCTCAAGCTGCAGTGCCCACCATAATTCACGAATTTTTCTAATAACAGACCGTTCTGAGCGGTCCAGGTACAGGGTCCCTGCAAGCTGCTGGGTAATGGTTGAACCACCTCCCAGGTTTTTACCGATTAACTGTCCAATGACAGCCCGCACGATGGCTTTAATACTATATCCATGATGCTTGTAGAAATCCGGATCTTCCCGTGCAAGGACCGCATGAATTAAATGGGGCGGCAATTCTTTCAGGGTAATGATTTCCCGTTTCTCTTCCGCAGAGAATTCGGTGATAAGATTGCCATTAATATCCAGCAGTTTGGTCGGTAAAGCTGGCGCAAAGTCAATAAAGTTTTCTTGATTTTTAATATTGATAGTCTCTGCAACAAAAAGGCCAACTCCGATACCTAGGAATATTGCAGAGAATAATACAAAGACGGTTACAAAGATTACGATGGTTTTTTTCTTCGGTTTTCTCAAGGTAAATGCCATGCCCTGAGCCTACGGAAGCCTAGCCCTTTTGTCAAGCATGAAAAAAACGATAAAAAAGGGCTGCCTTTCGGGCAGCCCTGCCAATGTGGCTGTCGGAAGTATAGCGGTTTGGGAGGGGAACTATAGGTCCGACACTGATATCATCGGAATTATAGAAAACTTCTTAACTAAATTTACAAGGCCTCTCTCTAATCTTCCTTAATCAAAACATCGATGGTCAACGCAATGTTATAGGTTTTTCCCTTTTCTATGGTGAGATGTTTTACAACTGAGTAATCACCAACCTGAAAGCGCACCGTATGCTGCCCTGGTTCTACAGAAAAGGGCTGACGGGAATTGGTGAGCAGTATATCATCTAGATACACCCGGGTATTCTCAGGAACTTCAAATTGGAGTACCGGCGTTGTATCCCGCAGGTCCACCGTCATATCCAGAGTTCTGGCCCGTTCTATAATGAAAGTTCTGCTTTCAGTTCTAAAATCTTCTGAGATAATGCTGAGATAATGTTCACCGGTTTTCAGAATCCGTTCTTTGGAAAAATCAGGCACCACCACATCATCGATCAGCACGGTGAAGGGTTTATCCTTCATCGCTTCTGGCGGGCGGACCCGCAGTCTCAAGGCCCCTTCATCAGCAATAATAGGCCGGACAGTAAGATTAAATTCCATGGTCTCCACCTCTTCGGAGAGGCCTTTTATAAGAGGCATGAGCCGGATGACCAGCGGAAACGTGGTAGGCGGAATAATCCCTGTGGGAACTGTTACATAGGGACTGGTCCTTAATCCATGGCCTTGTCTGAGCGGAATCTGAAATACTGCCTGAAGCTTTGCAGGAATAATCTCAAAGGCAAGCCGGTCCAACTGGAAATCCACCACTCCAGGTTTTGGCAGTTCTTTGAGACCATTATAAAGAGACATACCCACACTACTGCGGTACTTTAAATAGATCTGAGGAACCTTAAGTTCTATTTCGATGCCCTTTAAAAACGCCGACTCCGGTGACAGGGTTACCACTACCGCGTCAATGTAGGTCATGGTAAGGCTTTTCCCCTCAGGACGTAAGGGAGACACCTCAATTGTTCCCTTGAGGGTTGTCCTAAAGGTTTCTGCTTCGAGCGGGACAAGAATAGATACTAAACAGAGCGCGGCATAGAGCCTGGGCTTCATCGATTTGTTCCTTTCCCCGGCAAAAAGGAGGCCGGATCTCGAGCCTTACCATCTTGCCGTAATTCAAAATGTAAATGGGGACCGGTCGTTTGTCCAGTCATTCCTACGGTACCAATAACTGTACTCGAATGTACAACACTATTCAAGTTTATCGTGATGGATGCCAGGTGCCCATAGAGGCTTGTCCAGCCCCCGTCATGGGCTATAATAATGTAGTTTCCATATACTTCATTATATCCCGTATTTGATACAATTCCTTCCCGGCATGCATAGACCGGTGTTCCCAGAGGAGCCGCGAGGTCAAGCCCCTCATGAACCTTCAAGTTCCCTGTAACAGGATTTTTTCGAAGGCCAAAGCCGCTGGTGATCCGAACTACCCGAAGGGGATACTTGAATATCGTGTTCAGAAAGAAGGCCCGTTCAGTACCACTGAAGGTTCGATCTGGCAGGCACTCCATATCAAGTCTGGCCCCGTCCGGATAGACACCTATGCTAAAAGCCGCATCTTCACTATGGGCCCCTGCAATGAGCTGTTCCAGGTCATTTATCGCGGTCTCGGGAAGAAAAAGAGCTGGTAGAGAGGGAAGGAGAATTTCCCGACCCGCCTGTAACAATGAGGGGTGTTCCAGGCGATTTAATGTAGCAATAGCCTCATAGGGAATGGTGCATCGGGCTGCAATGGAAAAAATATCATCTCCAGATCGGATTGTATACCGGTAGATTGTGAGGCTCTGGGCGAGCTTTGTAAAGGCCTCTGCATCGTTTTTATACAGCCCTTGGCGATACCGGGCAAGCAGGATCCGGTTATCTTCCACATCCTGCTGGAACTGAAGAAAGGTCGGATCAGAACTCTGCAATAGATTGATGAGCGGATGGGGCGAATTTGGGGCTGCAGCTGTATATAAAGGGAAAGACCAGCTCGATACAGCAAAAAAAACAAGAAATGTAACTATTCCAGGAGGTTTCCCAGATCTATTCATCACCATCTGCGTATGATGCTGCATAAAAAAAGCCGTCCAAGTTCGGGCCTAAACCGGCACGTATGCCAGCACCCCCTTGAACGGCTCCATTAAGGATAGAATATGCCTTAGCCAGCGATAATGGCTTCGGTGGGGCAAACCCCGGCGCAGGCACCGCAATCCTGGCACTTGTCAGGATCAATCCAGCGCATTCCGTCCTTCTCAGAAATAGCCTCAACCGGGCACTCGCCTTCGCAGGCGCCGCAGTTTACACAAGCATCGGTTACCTTGTATGCCATGAAAAACCTCGCAAATAAGGTGTGATATGAAAAAATAGCACATTTTTTATATATTATGCAAGGCCTGGATTAATCATTACCAGTGAGCTACACTGAAAAAAGAGAGGTTATGTTGATGAACAGCAGTCGCTTTGTATTCATGTCAGTGGTTTTTGTTACAGCCCTTTTTATGGGCTGTAGCAAAAATGAGGCTGCTTTTACCAGCCTTGACCGCGGTCCCAAGCTGATGGCAGAGGCTCCGCTCATGGCAGAGTCCAGGACCCGAGCAGATAGTGGTGAAGTAGCAAAGCTTGTATCTGATACAGCAGGGCAAGCAGGCTCTGCTGAAGCGAATCGGTCTGAGGCCGGTTCTGACGGTCGAAAGCTCATCTATACGGCGAGTCTTACTATTGCGGTGCCTGAAGTACAAGATGCGGCAAAAAAACTCGAAACCCAGCTTACAGCCTTTAAGGCCTATATCGCCTCACAGGACTGGTACGAATCTTCCATAAGCTATGAAATTAAGGTCCCCGTAGAACACTTTCATGCACTTCTAGAATCACTAGGCTCAGCGGGAAAAATCCGCAGAAAAACTGTCCAGGCCCGGGATGTGACCGAATATTACTATGATCTGGAAAACCGTGTAAAAAATAAACGTATTCTCGTTGAGCGGTACCAAACGTATCTCAGAAATGCCAAAAATGTAGAAGACCTCCTCAATGTGGAACGCTTTCTCAATGACGCCACCACCGATTTGGAGAGCCTTGAAGGCAGTTTCCGAGGCCTTGTTAAACAGGTTGAATATGCCACCATATCCCTTACCTTGGAACCTCTTGTCACCACCAGTACCAGTTCGCCGACCCTTGGGGAACGGCTCAGAAACCTTTTTAATTCCTTCAGCTCTTTCTTGCAAAGCGCCATAGTAATCCTGATCGCTCTTATCATCTATGGCATACCTTTGGTACTCATCCTGGCACTCCTCTGGCTCCTCCTTTTCGGTAGGGTAGGCCTTGTAAAAAAGATCTTTATCCTTGTGAATAGGAAGTAAGCCCTAGGTTTATCGAACAGTGCACCTGCCCTATTGTCCAGGTCTAAACTGATCATCTGTACAATGGGGAAGGGTAAAAGGGCAATATTGATATCACTATTTTAGATCATTGAACCACAGTCTGCACTACCCGGGAGATAAACCGACTCACTACAATGATCCTATACCAAAACCCAAAACAGAACCTATGTAAAGGATCTATTAGCCATGAGTAAATTAATTTGTAAATATTTATATAAGAATGCTTTATAATGAAATAAAAGAATCTATTGTTTTCGGGCAAGGCGGACTCGAACCGCCGACCCCAAGTCCCCCAGACTTGTACGCTAACCACCTGCGCTATTGCCCGATTTCAGGATTACTCCGGAACGAAAAAGACCCTATCATATTCTTAATTGGTATGTCAACTGGGGATATGCTATTATTATGGTATGCCAGCCCAAATTGTCCATATTCTGTTTGGACAGGAACTGATCCGTATCTGTGAGGAGTTATTACAGCACAAATATGGTGATCGGTTTCATCAACCTATAAGTAAGCTGAAACATGAATATAGTGCTTACTTTGCCCTTGGGTGTCAGGGACCGGATATCTTGTATCACAGCCAGAAACGGCGACCCGTAGCTATTGAATATGGGAGTCTGCTTCATCGTCGGGGTTATGGGACTTTTATGACGGTGCTCCTAAAGAAGACCCTAAGTTCTGCTCTCACAAGCCTCGGCGCCTATGCCCTGGGCTTTCTCACCCATGCCTACCTCGATCGGGCCGCCCATCCCTATATTGTCTATAAAGCAGGCTGGGTCTCACCGGAAAAACCAGAAACGGCAAAATACGGCCGGCTCCATGCCTTTTTTGAGCGTATTCTGGATGTTCAGCTTTTGGAATTGATGAAAGGAATCCATATTTCTTCCTGGAACCAGGATAAGATGCTAACCCGGGCCTGTGAAGAGCCACCCCTGTACCTTGTGGAAACCCTGGCCGATGCCCTGCGAACTGCCTACCCGGAACGGGCCGGAAAGGATACACGCTTAGATCAACGTATCGAAAACGCCCTTCTGGATGCAGCAGATTTTTACCGAAATACCAATCCACAACGGACTTCTCTTAATTACCGGAAAAAGGATGAGGGTCTTTACTTAAAATATGACCAGACTCCCGCCTCGGTAGCCCTGGTGTATCCAGAGGGGCTACCGCTCACCATCGACTATCTTAACCTGGCCTGCAAAAGCTGGCACCATCCCTGTCAGGAAGGCAGGGATGACAACCGTTCGTTCATCGACATATTTCAAGAAGCCTGCCAGAGGGGTGCAGAATTTCTTTTTACCTTTATCGAAAGTTTTATTGATACGGGACATGTCCCGCTCGATGCGGCAGAACAAATCGGAAACGGAGGGCTTTCTGTATGTGATACGGAGGGGAAGCCCTGTAAGCCCCGCTGGTCCGATCCGCTTCCCCTCGATCTTGTTCTGGAACAGCAATATGAACAGCGAATAGCCTGGTTTCTGCGCTACCAGGAACGATGCCTCTAAAAATCTAACCGAGTTTTTTAAAGGTGCTCCGATTTGCATTCTATTACAAAATGTATATAGTTTTTGGAGGGAGGCACTATGAAGCTAAAAGGAAAAATGCTTTTGTACCTTGCTTTGCCATCAGCCTTGGGGCTCATTGGATTAGCTATGATTATTGCCATCTCGGTTGGTAATATGAGCCATGAATCTATTTTGGGACTTACAGAGCTTAATGTTGAAAGCCGGGCCGCAGAAATTGGCCGTTGGCTCGAAGGCCACCTCAATAATGTTAAACGGACTGCCGGCAACAGTGAAATGGTAAGTGGAGACCTCGTACGGATTAAAAATTATATTATGTCCAGGAATGCGAATTTGCCAGCTGATGTAGCCTATGAATATTTTGGAGATCTACAGGGAGACTATTTTACCTCCGCTGGAGGCAAGGGAAATCTTTCGAGCCGTGACTATTTTAAGCAAATTGCCAATGGAGCGGACTATGTTATTAGCGAAGGTCTTATATCGCTTTCTACTGGAAAGGCGACAGCTTTTATTGTGGTGCCCCAAAAAGATAAAAATGGTAAACGGATCGGACTCACTGCAGCTGCGGTCGATTTGGAGACCATTTCTACGATAGTTTCCCAGATTAAATATGGGCAGGCTTATGCGGAAATTATTGACAGTAAGTTTAATGTAATCGCCCATCCCAATAAAGATATGGTGCTCAAGGCAAATTTCGCCGAGCCTTCTAAACTTGGGTACCGTGATATGGAACCGGCAATAGAAGCTATGAAGGCGGGGAAGTCCGGCAGTCAGCGCTACTGGGATGATAAGGGCATAGAAAAATTTATGGTTTTTGCACCGGTCCCTCTAAGCCAGGGCTGGAACTTTATTATGGTAGTTCCCGCCAGTCAGATCAATGAAGCCCCCATACGAATTGTTTCTATTATCGCTGTTATGTCTCTCATCATTTTATTGATTTTAATTGTTATCATTTTATTTGCCATCAATTCTCTGACTAGTCCTATACGGCTTGTGTCTTCGGTGATTCAGCAGGTTGGGAAAGGTCAGGTTTGGGTGGATGAAAGGACGAATCTTCAGTTACAGCGGGCTCAAGTTGTGAAGGATGAGGTGGGTGATGCAGTACAGGCTACGACCACCCTCATGCGGACCCTGACCGATATTGTTCACTCTATACAGACTGCTGCGCTGGAAGTAGAGAAGGGGGCTGCTGCCATCAGCCAGACGAGCCAGAACCTGTCCCAGGGTTCTACCGAACAGGCGGCCAGCGCTGAGCAGGTTTCTTCCATGATAGAAGAAATCAGTTCTACTATAAAGCAGAGTGCGGATAATGCAGCCAGTACGGAACAGCTTGCCCGGCGGGCCCTGGAAGATGCCCGGCAGGGTGCTGAAGCGGTGCTGCAGTCTGTAGAGGCAATGAAGTCTATTGCATCCAAGATCAGTATTATTGATGAAATTGCACGTCAGACGAACCTCCTCGCATTAAATGCAGCCATAGAAGCGGCGAGGGCAGGGGAGGCTGGCAAGGGCTTTGCCGTGGTGGCCAGTGAAGTACGCAAACTAGCGGAGCGGAGCCAGACAGCGGCTAACGAAATACTGGGTATTTCCAAACAGAGTGTAGTAACTGCAGAAGAAGCGGGGCACCGTATTACCAATGTGCTTCCCGATGTGGAAAAAACCGCTGAACTGGTACAGGAAATTAGCGCCGCAAGCCGTGAACAGAGTATCGGTATAGAACAAATCGTATCGGCTATCATGCAGTTGGATTCGGTTATTCAACAGAATGCCAGCTCCAGCGAAGAGTTGGCCTCCATGGCAGAGGAGCTTTCTTCCCAGTCGATGAATCTGCGGCAGACAGTCCAGTATTTCTCTTTAAAAGAGGCGGATGTACATCTGGTGAATACTCCCTTGTTACGGTCTGCTACCTTAAAAGGTGCTATCCCTCAGGAAGAGCTAAAGGCTGAGAAAATATCGAAGCCCTTACCTAAACGCGAAGCCCTGCCAAAGCGACCACTTCCACTTCCTCCAGAGCCTGAAAAGAAAATTCCTATGCCCGAACATAAAGCTGAACATAAACCGGAAAGTATCATCCCTCCCCCTACGGCAAGCGATGATGACTTTGAGGAGTTCTGACAGGTTCTGACAAACAGAAGGGGCTGTCCCGGATCAACTTTCAGGATAGCCCCTTTCTTTAAGTGCTACCTTCAGGACTTTTCCATCGGGGCCAATAGCCAGCTGCTACAAAAGTCCTGTATCAGCTCCACCTACATTGCAAGCACCGAGGGGTCGTAATCCTCGGGGGGTATGAAGCCTAAAAGCTGTATACAGGTTGCAGCGAGGGAGCTAATACCAAGACCGGTTTTCAGCACCCCTTCTCCTGGCTTATAGGTGTATTCTCCCTTATGTTCAGGATCATAGATAATACACGGGACCGGATTCAGACTGTGGCTTGTTTTAGCTTTTGGCTGACCGTCTTCTTTGTAGATCACTGCGCCGGTTTTTTTGTCATGTTCAAACATATCATCGGAGTTCCCATGGTCTGCTGAAATAACCATGATACCACCAGCCTTTTCAACCGCCTTGGCAAGGCGTCCCAACTGCAGGTCCATGGCTTCCATGGAGCAGACAACAGCCTCGTAGTTTCCCGTGTGACCAACCATATCGCCGTTGGGGTAATTAAGCCTGATAAAGTTATATTTACCCGATTCGATAGCTTCGAGAACTGCATCGGTAATTTCGGCGCACTTCATCCAGGGCCGCTGCTCAAAGGGCAGGACATCGCTGGTAATTTCAATATAATCTTCCAGCTCTTCGCTGAATTTTCCGGTACGGTTCCCGTTAAAGAAATAGGTCACGTGGCCATATTTCTGGGTTTCAGAAATTGCCAGGGTCCGCACTCCCGAAGCTGCCAGGTACTCGCCCATGGTGCGATCGATCGCAGGGGGACTCACGAGGTACCGTTTGGGTACATGCATATCTCCGTCATATTCCATCATCCCAGCATAGACTACCTTGGGTCGGCGAATCCGGTTAAATTTATCAAAATCGTCCTGTTCAAAGGCGGCGGTCATTTCCAAGGCCCGGTCACCCCGGAAATTAAAGTAGATGACCGAGTCGCCGTCTTCTATGGTACCAACCGGTTTGCCGTTCTCTGTAATAACAAATTCCTTAAGGTCCTGGTCGATAATGCCGGGGATTTCCTTGCGATAGGTTTCTACCGCTTCCCGGGCAGAGCTAAATTGCCGGCCCATACCGAGTACATGGGTTTTCCAGCCCCGTTCGACCATGGCCCAGTCCGCACCATAGCGGTCCATGGTGATCCACATACGGCCGCCTCCTGAAGCAATGCGGGCGTCGAAGGAAGCATTATTCAAGCTCTTAAGAAAGGTCTCAAAGGGATCCACATATTCAAGGGCACTGGTCTCACCCACGTCTCGTCCATCGAACAGTACATGGATTCGTACCTTTTTCACCCCTTCCTCTTTTGCTTTAATAATCATGGCCTTCAGGTGATCGATATGGCTGTGGACATTACCATCGGAGAAAAGACCGATAAAATGAAGGGCTCCACCTGAAGTTTTTACATTGCCAATGACCTCTCTCCAGGTTTTTCCCTGGAACATGGCGCCGCTTTCGATGGATTTAGATACCAGGGCTGCACCCTGGGAAAAGACACGGCCGCAACCAATGGCATTGTGTCCAACCTCACTGTTGCCCATGTCTTCGTCTGAGGGGAGCCCAACGGCCGTCCCATGGGCCTTAAGGCGGGTATGGGGGCTTTTTGCCTTAATCGCCTCCAGATTGTACATTTTGGAATCGGCAACTGCGTCGCCTTCCTTATATTTTCCGTATCCGACACCATCCATAATAACGAGGACTACCGGACCCCGGCGGCCTTTCCAGGCCGAATTTTTTTTGAGGGCTTCCACCATGGGGAACTCCTTTCGTATAGATTAACAACGGATCTAACACCGATTAATAAGATGACAATTGCAAAAATATGTCACTTTTGCAATAACCTATCTTTATAATACTAAAAAAACTTGACAATACCAACCGGTGCCCAGGATACTTGGAGTATGAAACTCTTAGTTTTCATTTTGAATGATGAAGAGTATCTGGAAGAAATTCTCGAAGCTTATGTGGAAGCAGGTATTTCACGGGCTACCATTTTGGATTCTGAAGGTATGGGCCGCTTTCTGACCTATGAGGTTCCCCTTTTTGCTGATTTCAAGGATTTTATGAAGGGTAATAAACCCTATAATAAAACAATACTTTCCCTTATCAATGATGATACACTCTTAGATCATCTGGTGCCTCTTATTGAAAAAACAATAGGATCCCTGCAAAATCCGGGAACAGGACTCATGTTTACCGTTCCGGTAGATTGGGTCCATGGAATTTCCAAAATCTGTACAGAGGAGCGGTAAGTATGGTGGACTTTTCCGGTATTTTGGATAAAAGCTGTGTCGAAATAGATGTGGAAGCCAGAAATAAAGAAGAAGTAATTCAAAAAGCAGTTCAAATGTTGGAGCAAGCAGGTAAAATTACCCAGGGAGATTCCATATATCATGATATTATGGCCAGGGAGCAACTAGCCACCACCGCGATTGGTGAGGGAATTGCGGTGCCCCATGCCTTAAGTGATGCTATGCAAGCCACTGTTATGGCGGTGGTTCGGCTGAAAAGCCCCATTGACTATGATGCCCCCGATGGAAAACCGGTGGACCTCTTTTTTATCATGGCCGGCCCTAAAAACGATACAGCCTATCATCTTAAACTCCTTTCTAAGCTTGCTCGCTTGTTGCATGATCCCCATTTCCGTGAACAGGCACGGAGGGCTAGCAGTTCTGAAAAACTGGTAACCCTGATGTTAGAAAAGGAATAGCCAGTGAGTATGAAGGCTCGGAATGTATGGAGTATCATTCGGTACGGTTTTACTGTATTGTTTTTGTTTATCTGTTGGATCCTCTTTTCTGCAACCTTTGATATACCCTATTTGTTTATTGGCCTGATTGGATCTATGGTGATTGCCCTGATGGTCTATCCTGTTTTTATCGAAGAACATGAAGCGGGTCGCCATTCAGTTATTCCACGGTTTCTACCATTACTAGGGTATCTCCCACTACTGCTATGGGCTCTCTATAGTTCGAGTTTTAACATGCTGAAAGCCATAGTGACCGGGAAAATAGCTCCGGGAATCGTGCATTTTAAAAGTACCCTTCGTTCTGATCTTGCCCGGGTACTATTAGCCCACGCTATTACCTTCAGTCCCGGGACGATCACTATGGATCTGAATGAGGATCATTTTATTGTGCATTGGATGTTTGTGAGTACACGGCACTCCAGGCAGGCTGGTAACGAGATTAAAGGCTCTCTAGAGGGACAGTTGCGGAAGATTTGGATATGAAAGACGAGATATTTTTTATCACCAGCTGGGTTTTTATTCTGTGTATTGGTATGAGCCTTATACGGTTGTTGCTGGGACCACGGGGTGCAGACCGGCTCACCGCATTGGCGGTTATTTCCTCGCTCATTCTCGCTCTACTTGTCTTATATGGTACACAGGAAGGCAGGCTTCTCTATCTTGATGTGGCCCTTTTATATGATGTTTTTGGTTTTCTTGGAATTTTAGCGATTGCTCAATTTTTCCGGGATAAGGAATCGGGGGAACGGAAGCTATGATGAGCGGCATTATCGATCTGATATCTATTGGTATTGCCTTATTGGCCTGTCTCTTTGCAATTGTGGGTACAATAGGTTTATTTAGATTTTCTGATTGTTACACTCGACTGCAGGCTTCTTCATTGGCAGCTACTACTGCACCTTTCACGATCTTTATACTGAGCCTCATCAATGCGGGTGATGTGGCCTCGGCCTTCAGAATTCTCCTTATTATGGTATTTTTTCTTATTTCTTCACCGACAACGACCCATATTATCAGCCGTTATGCATGGTTTTCAGGTATAATACCCTGGACAAAACCCGGGGATAAATCATGATTACGGTTTTGCTTGTGTTTGTGGTAATTGGTTCTGCCTATGCATTATTTTCCAGGGATCTCCTGCATAGTACGATAGCCCTTTCCATGACCAGTGTGGTCTCTGCCTTCATTTTTTACCTGTTACATGCTCCGGATGTGGCAATTACTGAGGCCGCAGTGGGGGCAGGTCTTTCTACCGTTATTTTCCTCTGGATTATTAAACAAACAGGACGGAGTGATCCATGATCTATACCATGGGGATTATCAGTATTGTACTCCTTTTCATTGTTCTTGGCCCCTTTATGATTCCAGATACCTTGTGGCCACAGACAGCCCGGGATTTCCTACAATACAATGGATTGAATGATACGGGGGCGAGTAATCTGGTTTCAGCAATTTATTTGGGGTATCGTGCCTATGACACCATTGGCGAGACGATTGTACTTCTAGCTGCTGTTACTGGCGCTTTATATCTTATTAAACGTGCACCCCTGCCCCAAATCGGTATCGCCCAGCCACAGCCTAAACCAAAGCGCAGAACTACTATCATAGGATTAACCACAGGAAAATTAGCACCGGTAGTCATGCTCTTTGGTTGGTATGTCATGTTTTTTGGACATCTTTCTCCCGGAGGGGGATTTCAGGGAGGTGTTGTGCTTGCATCGGGTATGCTCTTCATAGCCCTTGGCCGGGAAGGGTATCATAGAGAATCAAAACTGAATAACCATGGATTCCACCTGATAGAAGTTCTCTCGTTATGGTTTCTTGTAGTGCTTGTATGTATTCCCCTAGCATTTGGTGCATCCATTCTTGAAAACCCTTTTACTAAGATTGATGAGATGCTGCCCAGAGTTATCTATGTGATTAGTTTTAATATGGCAATTGGTCTAAAAGTTGCCTCTGGTCTTACACTCCTTGGCTTACTTATGATGGATATGACCCATGATTAACAGAATTCTGGTACTCTGTCTTTTTCTTTTGGGCTTTTATGGCCTCATAGTCCAAAAAAATATGGTAAAAAAGGTGTTTGCCCTCTCAATACAAAATACTGCGGTAGTTCTGCTTTTTATATTGGAAGGCAGTCGGATTGGCAGCCTTGCTCCGATAGTTACCGAATCTCAGGCTGCTTATGTAGACCCGATTCCCCAAGCCCTTATGTTAACAGCCATTGTTGTCGGCATCTGTGTTACTGCTCTGGCGTTAGCCCTTGTATACCGGTTATATAAAAAATATGAAACCATGGATATAGAAGAGATTCAAAGGAAAGCTATCGATGAGAGCTGAAAATCTTGTGCTGGCTCAGATCCTGCTTCCACTGGCCGGAGCAGCCCTCTGTTTTTCATCCAAATTGATGCAACATCGGTTATTACGGCAGTGGGTTGAATCTTTTGCTGGCTTTGTCGGTCTTTTTATACCCATTGGATTACTGGTATGGTTGTATCCAATCGTTAGAGATGGTCCAGTACGTTTTTTTGTCGGGAACCAGCATCCGCTCATTGGTATTGAACTGAGTTTCGATGGTATGAGCTGGCTTCTTAATGGAATGGGCTTCATCAGTGCGGGTAGTGCATGGCTTTACTCTCGGACTGCAGGGCCCCATGCACCGGAATTTTCTGCCCTCTTTTTCATTCAGACCTTTGCACTGACAGCGACTGCTTCGTCTTCGGATTTGTTCAATTTGTTTGTTTGTTTTGAAATTTTAGGCATTGCATCCTATGCCCTGACAGCTTTTTCAGAAAAGGGTCGGGCCTATTTGGCAGCTTTCAGCTATATGGCCGTAAGTTCAACGGCTATGGCAATTTTCTTACTAGGGGTCTTTGGGTTCTATCGCATAACAGGTTCTCTTTCTTACGATGGAATTTTACAACATATTACAAGGATTACCACAGAATCTGAGATTCTTAGTATTGGTCTTTCACTGGTCTGTATTGTGGTAGCCACCGCCGTACGGGTTGCCATATTACCGGTATATGGATGGCTGCCAGAAGCCCATGCTTCGGCACCCCATGCAATCTCGGCGGTACTTTCTGGGGTGCTCATCAAGGTGCCGCTCTTTGCACTCGGGCGGTTTCTATTTCTTCTCATGTCTCACATGTCAGCGATTGATGTGATTTTTAAGGAAATCCTGGATGTACTCAAAGTTTCTGGAACCCTTACTGCCCTGGTTGCAGTGATTTTTGCCCTTGCTCAGAAAGAGGCAAAACGACTCCTTGCCTACCATTCGATAAGTCAGATTGGCTATGTGGTGAGCGCCTGGGCTCTGGGAAGTCCCCTGACAATTGCTGCTGCCTGGATGCATGCTTTTTATCATGCCCTTTTTAAGGGGCTTCTCTTCTTAAGTGTTGGTTCTATAACCGATGCAGCGAGCTCAAAGAATGTGTATGCAATCCGAAGAGCGTATAAAACTGGTTTTATCCCAACCATAAGCTTCTTTGTGGGAGCTCTTTCAATCTCAGCCTTTCCGCCGTTTAATGGATTTGCCAGTAAGGCTGCCATTTCTTATCTGCACAAGGGTTCCTGGGAATATATAGTCCTGAGCCTCGCATCGGCAGGCACCGTTGCTTCTATGATAAAACTGAGCCGTATCTTCTGGCCTATCGGACAAAAAGAAAACACAAGTGGAACCAGCTTTACACAACCGAACTATGTACAAGGTTTTTGGCTTAAGACATCCCTTGTGTTTTTTTCTGTTGCTTGTCTCATAACAGGACTTTTTGCACCCCAGATCGGGGCAGTAGCCGGTTCTCTTGCAGGAACAGCAAAGAATCCCGTGCCCGCTTCGCTGTTTTCATTTTCAGCATTGCAAGGTACGTTGCTGCTTCTGGGGCAGGGGGTATTGGTATACCTTGGGATAACAAGTCCACTGGGAAAGCATATCACCCATGTACTGGAAGTTCGAAGGCCCAGTTTTGCGGGCCTCCTCTTCGCCTTTTCTCTTAGTCTTGGTATGCTTGGCGGTTTGGTGTTGCTCCGCCATTAGATAAAGGCCTTCTTTAAAAGCGGATATCCACCAGGGTAATGTCATCGGCCAGGTGGGACTCTCCAATCCACCGATCTATCTCTTCATCAATTTTTTGTGAGATTTCTGAAAGGGGTGTCTTATGCAGTTCCCGGAGTAATTCAATGGTTTTTTCTTCCCCATACCGTTCACCAAAAGGATCGGTCATATCCGTAAGGCCATCGGAATAGGCGGTAAGCCGCATACCCCTCACAATAGGAAGCGAAATAGGAGCATCATTGACTAATTTTTCTTCGATACCAAGAGGCGGCAGGTTGGGGCGGGCGATTTTACAGGAAATTTTCTTTTCTCCCTCCTGAGGGATAAAGGCGAGTACCGGTGAAAAACCGCAGTTGTGTACTTCTATGGTATTCGTATCGAAATCGATATAAAAGAATACTGCTACTACAAAAACATCATCGGGATTTACCTCTTTAATCATGGCATTGATAAGCCCTGTTGTTTTCCGAGGATCCCCTTCGTAAGAAAACAGTTTAAAGGAAGCAAAAAAAGCACCCAGGGCAGTGGTTGCCAGGGATCCGGAAATATTTTTCCCTGCCACATCAAAGCAGGCTACCATGTACCTGTTGGGACCGATACGGGCGGCTCGGTAAAAGTCTCCCCCTACCTCATGGGCCATGCGGTTATAAAAAAGCACCTTGTAACGGGGATCCTCCGGAATGGGTTTACTGAGCAGGTACTGCTGTATTTCGCCAGCCCTCCGGAGGTCTTGGGCTCTGATTTCGTTTAAGTGTTCCAGCATTTGCCGTAAGTTAACAATTCCAAGATAACTTCTATGATGCTGTACGATATACCAACCTGGATCATCTTCCTGGGTTTCTCGTAAACCTTCTGCTACGATACGATCGACAAAATCGGTAGCTTCTACGGTTTTTCGGGCAGGAATAACATAGGCGTCTAGATCTTTTTGCCAGAACCGCTTCCAGGTAGAGCCTACAATTTCCTCGAGTACATGCCGCGGTACGACCCCAAGGACCGCACCATCCCTCTCAATGGGTAAAACCTTTAACTCAGGACGATCCGCAAGCAGTTCCAGTGCCCAGCCTGCCTCAGAGCCGGCGCTGAGGGGTTCAACACAGTCGGCAATATAACCTACCTGAAGTGGTGAAAAAAGCCTGCCGATATCTCGAGCCTTTGTGGTCATGTAAACATCTCCTGTTTTTGGTTTTCAATTGTATCATTATACTATAGAATTAACAAAGGGGGTATCCATGAATATTATTTCAAGGATTAAAAATTCCATAGGTAGGACTTTTCAACAGTTCCTGGGAGTATCGCAACGACTTTTGAGGTCCCTCAGTAAGTCAAAAAATCCCCTGGCCGAGCGTATTCTGTCCGATGCATTGCAGTTAAGTGGTATACCTTCACCTACAACCAAAGAAGAAGCCCGCTCCACCTTCATTGTGGAACGTCTGTTGGGGGTGGGTATCCAGGCGACCCTTGAGGAGGAAGGACATCTGATTGCCCGAATACCCAGTCCCACACCGGATGATCTACAGCCTATACTGTTAGTCGCATCATTGCCAAGTGAACATTGGCATCCGACAGAGAGCCTTGGAAGACTGGATATAGATAAGGCGTATGGTTCAGGACTTGCCGATGCGGTTGGGCCTGCAAGCCTTCTGGCTGTTGCAGAGGCACTTAAAACAGGAACCCTCCGCTGTAGTCGAGATGTGCTTTTACTGTTTACCACATCTCCCTATGGAAAAGTGCCAGTAGCATTGTTTAATACCCTAGTTGATGAAGTACATACGAGACCTGGGGTTGTTCTGGCGGTTCGCGGACTCTCACTAGGGGTGCTTAATACTTCCTATAAAGGTACCTATCAAATTCGTGTCCAGTTAACTCTGGATGACTCTGATGAAATGGAATCAAACTATTCTGCTGTTGATGTAATAACTCAACTCGCTCAAAGCTTGTCCCTGGTACAGTGGGATGATAAGAGAGAAACAACCTTAGTGATAAGTCGTATTGAGGCAGGCTTCGGTTTTGGGAAACATCCAACTGAAGGTATGGCAGATATTGAGTTGTTTTCATCCGATTCGGCTGTGTTGGATATGGCTATGAAAGCTGTTATGGCTACTGCAGAAAAAACTGCTGCCCAATATAAGGGAAAAGCCAAAGTCGAAGTAGTCAGCTCCATTCCAGTGGGTAAAGCCGAGGTGAATACACAGCTAACCAAAATTGTGGCTTCAACTATGAAAGAACTGCATATAAAGATAAAAGAAAAACCAGCTCTTTCTGCGGTCTCCTATTTTACCACCAGGGAAATCCCTGCACTTGTACTTGGTATGACCCGGGGACACATAGGACTTGAGTATGATGAGATAGAAGTCGCTAGCCTTGAGTCCGGCAGGCTCCTTCTCTTTTCACTGTTAGAACGGTTATCTAAGGAAAGGGTACTGTAAATGGTAAAAAATCAGTCGATTCTTAACCGAACCTGGCATCATTCCCATTTTGCTGATATAGGCCGACTCGTAGAACTAAAACAGAAAAAGGGCTATACCATTTCTCTTGCCTTTCCAACCCTCAACGAGGAAGCCACCATTGGCAAGGAAATATTGGTTATACGAACCGAGTTGATGGATCGCTATCCCCTTCTCGATGAGATTATTGTAATAGATTCTTCATCCCAGGATAAAACAAGAGAAATCGCTGAACGATACGGTGCGAAGGTCTATCAATCTAAAAACATCCTTCCCTCCTATGGTACCTATCGAGGGAAAGGAGAGAATCTGTGGAAGAGTATGTATGTATTGCAGGGGGATATTGTTGTTTGGGTTGATGCAGATATTGCCAATATTTCCCCGAAATTTGTCTATGCTCTAGTGGGGCCCCTCCTGGAAAACGAGACCATAGGCTACGTAAAAGCCTTTTATGAGCGGCCTATACGTTCCAGTGGTGATCTCAAGCCATCCGGTGGCGGGCGGGTAACTGAAATCCTGGTTCGGCCCCTTTTCTCATTGTTTTATCCAGAACTAGCAGCTCTCATTCAGCCCCTTTCTGGTGAATATGCAGGCCGGCGCAGTATACTTGAACAGCTCCCCTTTTCAGTAGGTTATGGGGTCGAGTTGGGGCACCTCCTGGATATTTATTATCAATTTGGCATTGAAAGTATTGCCCAGGTTGATCTGGATATCCGAATACACCGTAACCAGACGACCCAGGCCCTCGGTAAGATGGCCTATGGTATTTTAAATACCTTTTTTAAAAGGGCCACAGGGTACGGAGATGCCCAGCTTCTCAAGACTCTGGGAGCCTATCATATAAGCCTCGAAAGCGAGGGAGAAATTCATCGGATTATCGAGACCGAAATCCCTAGTATTGAGCGGCCTGCGATGATAGCAATTCCTGAATATCGGGAGCGCTTTGGCAGAGAAGGCCTTGCTGGCCAGGAAGGCCTTTCAGTCTAATAAGTATTTTGGGCACCCTTTCGGGGTGCCCAGTACTAAACCTCAACGCAAACCTTAGCGGTACTCTTCCCAGGCCTTAATTTCGAGACCCCTCTGTTCCTTGTACACCAGTGAATCGATAAACTGCCGGGCCACCTTGATATTGGTAAAGAGGGGAATATCAAAGTCAACTGCCAGCCGGCGGATGAGGTAGTCATTCTTCAATTCGGTCTGCCGGTTATTTTTAGGTATATTGATGACCATATCCACCGCCCGAGACTTGATCATAGTTGCTATGTTGGGTTCCTTGGATTCCAGAGGCCAGTTTAGTGCTGTGGCTTTTACCCCATTAGATTCAAGAAATTTAACCGTGCCCCGGGATCCATAGAGCTCATAGCCCATTTCTACCAGTTTCCTTGCGGAATCCAAAAAGTCTACCTTGTCTTCAATAGGACCAGTAGAAAGGAGGATTTTCTTCTTCGGAATCCGGTACCCAACGGAGAGCATCGCCTTTAAGAATGCATCGTCAAGGTCCGTACCAATACAGCCCACTTCGCCGGTGGATGCCATTTCCACCCCCGTAACCGGGTCTGCTCCATGGAGCCGGGAAAAGCTGAACTGGGCAGCCTTGACGCCGACCCATTCCAGGTCAAGGGCCGAAGCAGGTGCTTTCTGGACCGGTTCGTCGAGCATTGCCCGTGTTGCCATTTCGATCATATTTACCCGGCTTACTTTGGAACAGAAGGGGAAGCTCCGGCTGGCCCGCAGGTTGCATTCAATAACCCGTACCCGGTTCCGTTGGGCAAGGAACTGGATGTTAAAGGGGCCTGTAATGTCCAAGGCCTGGGCAATACGGGCGGTAATCTTGCGGATTTTTCTGATTGTCTCAATATAAAGCCGTTGAGCCGGCAGGACTACCGTGGCATCCCCCGAGTGAACCCCCGCATTTTCTATATGTTCGGTGATGGCATGAAAGAGTATCTCACCCCGCTTTGCCACCGCATCAACCTCGATCTCCTTAGAGTTCTCCACAAATTTTGAAATTACTACCGGGTGTTCCGCGGAAACCTCTGCCGCAAGCCCCAGGTAATCCTCCAGACTCTCATCATCCCAGGCGACGTTCATTGCCGCTCCGGAAAGCACATAACTGGGCCGGATAAGTACTGGGTAACCTACTTGTGCCGCAAAGGCTTTAGCGCTGGCCAAGTCGGTTAGTTCCTTCCATTCAGGCTGTTCAATCCCAAGCTCATCTAGGAGGGCGGAGAACTTGTGCCGGTTTTCGGCCATATCGATGGAATCGGGTCTGGTTCCTAAAATGATGGTCCCCGCTTTGTAGAGCTTGGTGGCTAGATTGTTGGGAATCTGTCCCCCCATGGAAAGGATGAGACCTTCGGGCTGTTCGTATTCGTATATATCCAGAACTCGTTCCAGGCTGAGTTCTTCAAAATAGAGCCGGTCGCACACATCATAATCGGTGGAGACCGTTTCGGGGTTACAGTTAACCATGATAGTGTAGCGGCCAATCTTGCGGGCAGTCTGTACCGTATTAACGCAGCACCAGTCAAACTCGACACTGCTGCCAATCCGATAGGGTCCGGAACCCAGAACCATGACGCCCCGGTTAGCAGGCAGCACATCGTTGATAGCAAGGGCTGCTGGTGCTGCCTGGGTGTTGGTTGTAGTACCGTAAGTCATATAGAGATAATTCGTTTTTGCTGGATATTCAGCCGCCAGAGTATCAATTTGTTTAATGGCTGGTTTTAACCGGTACTCGTCCCGGAGCTTGCGAATCCGCTCTTCTGGAAACCCCAGGATTTCTCCAATACGGGCATCGGAAAAACCCTGCCGCTTTGCCTGAGCAAGGAGTGCCCTGTCGGGTAGGCTCGCTGTTGTATTATTATCTGAGCGATCTGGGCGGTGTGCTATAGCACGAGGGCGGACCGCTGTCGTGCTCGGGAAGCCTTCTGGAACGCCGGTTCTCGTCTGGGTTGTTCTAGCTTTAAGTTGTCTAAGATTCCGTTCCGTCTCAAGTACCGCAGCTATTTTAGAGAGGAACCAGCGGTCTATTTTAGTAATTTTATGAATTTTATCCACAGACCAGCCAGAGTCCAGGGCTCGGTAAATCGCAAATATACGCCGGTCCGTCGGTTTTGCCAGGGCTTCCTTGAGGTCCTTAAACTCGCTGCCCAAAAGCCGGTCTTCGCCGCTTAAGCCCGGTGCTCCGATGCCGGTCATTCTGATTGCCTTTTGCAGGGCCTCTTCGAAGGTTCGGCCGATGGACATTACTTCTCCAACAGATTTCATTTCTGAGCCGATCCGCTGGTCTACATTTTTAAACTTGGTCAGGTCCCACCGAGGGATTTTTACAACGCAGTAGTCCAGGGCAGGTTCAAAACAGCTTTTGGTAACCTGGGTAATCCGATTCTCGATATTGACAAGGGAATACCCCAGGGCAAGCTTTGCCGCTACATAGGCTAGGGGGTAGCCTGTAGCCTTGGATGCCAGGGCGGAACTCCGAGAAAGCCGGGCATTTACTTCGATAATCCGGTAATCCTCCGAATAGGGGTCCAGGGCATATTGGATATTACATTCCCCCACAATACCCAGGTGCCGGATTACATCGATGGCAATACGGCGCAGTTTATGGTATTCCGAATCGGTGAGGGTTTGGGAAGGTGCGACGACGATGCTTTCTCCTGTATGGATACCCAGGGGGTCAAAGTTTTCCATATTACAGACCGTAATGCAGTTGTCAAAACGGTCCCGGACAACCTCATATTCAATTTCCTTCCATCCTCCGAGCCATTCTTCCACCAGCACCTGGGGAGCATGGGCAAAGGCCCGATCACAGCGCCGTCTCAATTCTGCCTCATTTTTACAAAGCCCAGAACCGGCTCCTCCCAGGGCATAGGCCACACGGACCATCACCGGATAGCCAATCTCTTTTGCCGCAGCCACTGCCGCTTCGGTACTGGTGGTGGCGATACTCCGGGGCGTTTTTGCTCCAATTTCGTTTAACCGGTCTACGAAAAGCTGCCGGTCCTCCGTATCTTCTATGGTCTTTACCGGAGTTCCCAGCACTTCGACACCGTATTTATAGAGGGTCCCATCCTTTGCCAGGGCAACCCCGCAGTTCAATGCAGTTTGTCCGCCGAAGGAAAGAAAAATCCCGTCGGGCCGTTCCTTTTCAATGACCTGCCGAACATATTCAGGGGTGATTGGTAAAAAATAGGTAGCATCAGCCATGCCTTCGCTAGTCTGGATGGTGGCTATATTCGGATTAATGAGCACCGAATGTATGCCCTCTTCCCGGAGCACCTTAAGGGCTTGGGAACCCGAGTAGTCAAATTCACCGGCCTGACCTATTTTAAGCCCCCCGGACCCCAGGACTAGTATTTTTTTATATTGATGTAATGCTGTTCTGCTCATTATTTACCCCCTGCCATGTTTCGCTTCACATCCTGAATAAATGCATCGATGAGGAACTCCGTATCCCGGGGACCCGGACAGCCCTCGGGATGAAACTGAACGGCTCTGAAAAGTCCCTTTTCAGACCTGATCCCTTCTACGGTGCCGTCGTTAGCATTTTCAAACCAGGTTTTCCAATTCCGCGGCAGGGTATCCTCCCGGACCGCATAACCATGGTTCTGGCTGGTAATGTAACACCGTTCGGTACCGCTTTCTCTGCAGGGTTGATTCTGGCCCCGGTGCCCATAGGGCAATTTATAGGTATCCGCACCAGCCGCAAGGGCCATAAGCTGGTTCCCCAGACAAATGCCAAAGATGGGTTTGGTATCCTGAAGAGCCCTGCGGACCGTAGCAATGGTTTTTGCACAGGCCTTTGGGTCCCCCGGCCCGTTGGATAAAAAGAGTCCGTCATACTCTATATCTGAAAGGTCATGATCCCAGGGTAGCCGGATGACTTCGACTCCCCGACTTAAAAGTACTCTCAAAATATTGGCTTTAGCTCCGCAATCTAAAAGGGCAATCCTCGGAACAGCACCATGCTCCATCGACTGGGGGCTATAGATCTGAACTTCCTTTGGGGAAACCTCCGCGACTGGGTGAGCAATATCGCCAGAATCAAAGGTTACATCCCGGCTGCCCTCTACGAGAATTTTACCCCGCATCACCCCATGTTCCCGGAGACGTTCAGTTAATGCCCGGGTGTCTATTCCAGAAATTCCCACTACATTCTGTTTTTCCATCCATTGGGAGAGGGTTGCACCACTGGCAAAATGACTTGGTTCCTCGCATAGGTCTGCCACTACAAAACCTGCAACTTGGATACGGTGAGATTCAAAGTGAATCGGGATCCCCCAAGCATCCAGGGCCATATTCCCCTGTATATCCAGGGGGACTCCATAATTTCCGATAAGGGGGTACGTGGCTACGAGAATTTGTCCCCGATAGCTCGGGTCGGTGAGTGACTGAGGATAACCGGTCATCCCAGTGGTAAAGACCACTTCTCCTGCCTGGGAACGGGCCTTGCCAAAGGCCAATCCAAAAAACTCTGAACCGTCTTCCAATACAAGCCTGGCGGAGAGCCGGCTGCTATTTACCTTGCGTTTCATGGAACCTCCAGTGGGTATTTTCCCAATAATACGGATAAAATGAAGATTTTACAAGATAGCTAGGAAAAATTAGGAATAGAAATTATAAAAAATAGCTGAAAACCAGTTTGTTTGTAGGCTAAAAATGCAAGAAATACTTATTTCTATTCTTAGAAACACTTGATTGGTTACAAAAATATAACAGCGGTCCTATAAATTACCCAATGAGATCGCAGAAAACTCCTTGTGACAATTCAACCAATACCTGAGGATCAATGAGGATCTGCAGGCCCCGGCGGCCTGCACTTACTGAAATGGATTCAAAGATGAGGGCCGTTTCATCAATATAGGTGGGAAATTTCTTTTTCATAAGTAGGGGTGAACAGCCCCCGCGGATGTAGCCTGTTACCGCTTCCAATTCGCGGAGGGGGAGGGGGCGAACTGCCTTGTCCCCCGCTGCTCTTGCTGCTTTTTTTACATCGACTTCACAGGTTCCTGGAATAACACAGACCAGATAGCCACTGCGCTCACCTTCCAAAACAATAGTCTTAAATACCCGGTCCGCTTCCAGGCCCAGGAGTTCCGCCGCGTGGGTAGCAGAGAGGTCAGTTTCATCAACCTCATACTCCAGAACCTGAAAGGGTATATGTTGTTGTTCGAGCATCCGGATTACGGTGGTTTTTTCCATACACAGTCTGAGCCTTTGTTCCTGGAAGTGTTTACTTCGAGAGAGCTTTTACTGCCTGAGCCAGAGCCCGGCCCCGTTCTTCCAGAATCTTCAGGTCTGCTTCGGTCGGAGCTCCGGGCCATTCATGGGATTCCAGAGAGGTCCACTTAAGATCAGCAATGGCCGCTTCATATTCCTTTTTTGCTCCTCCGACCCAGCCCCAGGAACCAATGCGGAGCACCTGTTTGTTATAGACATGCTTCCGTTTTAGTATGTCGATCACATAAGCCATAGGCGGGAACATGGCGTACTCATAGGTTGGCATGGCCAGAACTATACCGGCACTTTTATAGGCGTCTGCCAACACATAGGATACGTCCTCGTTGGGAACCCGGTGGATTGAGTAGGGGACCCCTTCGGCTTCGATACCACGGATAACCGCATCGAGGCCAGCCTTGGTGTTCCCATACATGGATCCCCAGACTATAGCGATCTCCTTTTCCGGTTTGCCGTTGGTATAGGTCGCATAGTTCAGGTAGCGCTCAACAATTTTAAGCGGTTCCTTCCGCCACACAATACCATGGCTCGGTGCAACACAGCGGATCTGCAGGCCTTCGAGCTTTTTAACCGCCCGTTCAACAAAAATGGAAAAGGATCCCACAATATTGGCATAGTAGCGAAGACTTTCCCTTTCATAAAAAGCATGTTCCTCTGGGGTAAACTGATCATCAAAGACCCGGTCCCCGAGGGCTCCAAAGGATCCGAATGCATCACAGCTAAAGAGGGTGCCCGATGTAGCTTCCCAGGTCATCATGGTTTCAGGCCAGTGCACATTGGGGGTTTCGTAAAATTCAAGAACCATCCCCCGGCCAAGATCCAGCTTATCCCCGGTTTTAACCGCCCGTACATTGTCTGAAAGGTGGTAAAAACTCTTAACCAGTTCAATCCCCTTGGCGGTCGAAAGAATTTCTATGTTGGGGTTGATAGCTTTAAATTCTCCCAGCCACCCCGTATGGTCCGGTTCCAGGTGATTTAAGATCAGGTAACTAATGTCCTTAAAAGAAATACCGATCGATGCTAACTCTGTTTCCAACTGTTTGGGTGCATCGGTCCAATCCCGAACAAGGTCAATCAGGGCGATTTTATCTCCCCGAACTACATAGGAATTAAGAGATACTCCTTCTGGAATAGGCCAGATGCCTTCGAATAAATCGGTTGTTTGTATGTCCGCATGTAAACAGTAAATTGAATCGGAAATAGAATATGCTTTCATAAGTTCCTCTTTCTTGTATAAAGATTACTAAAAGAATTAAACTTAGTATAGCAAAAATTAGGGCTCTTGCAAGACTTTTGCAAAGCTCTATTTGCATGAAGTGGTATGAGTGGGCTATAGTTATTATAGTTAGATGGTATACAAAGGGAGAGACTTCATTTTCAGTATCCCAAGGGTATGTAATGGAACATAATATATATACAGAACTGGTACAGGAACTGAATAAGGAATTGGAAATAGCCTGGAAACTATCTAGTGCTCATCCGATTCTAGCAATCGAAAAGGTTGAAACCCTCTTTCATCGTGCAGAAGAACTGCAGTATCAGAAGGGTAAAGCTTGGGCTCTGCTTATAAAGTCAAGAAGTGCTTTTATGATGTCTAATATGGAACTTGCTAATAGCTCAGTTAACAAAGCTATTTCGATGTTTCAAAAAGATAATGAAATATCGAGCCTTGCTGAAGCCTTTTTAATTAAATCAGCCATTTCCCTTAAACAAGGATCCCTAGATAAGGCTTTAAACGCTGCTACAAAAACCCTTGAAATAGCAAAATCCTGTAATGACATACTACTCGAAGCTAGAGCTGAGAATGGTCTTGGAGAGGTTTTGTTAAAAGCAGGAGCGGTCCATGAAAGCTTGGAATATCTCATGCAAGCTTCATCGTATCTTAAGAAGTTAGAAAACAATTTTAAACAAGAAAGTTCTGATATAGTATTTTCTGAAGATGAATATAGCCCTGCCGATGATGAAATATTAAATTTACACGCACGGCTTTTTTATAACTTAGGGAATGCGTTCCTGAGCATTGGTGAAACTAATAATGCCATTGAGCATTTTGAGTTGGCCCTTGAGTCCACCGAGCAAAATCAGGATAACACATTGGAATTGTTAATTTATAAAGGCCTCTCTATTGCATATCGAAGAAATGGAAATAGATCGAAGGCTCAAGATCTTCTATTTCATGCGATTGAATTTGCGCAAACTTTACAGCAGGATCTAATGCTTCTTGAATTATACCTGGAACAAGCGCTCATTCTTATTGAGGCGGATATTTACCCGGAGGCTATAGAAACCCTATCTCGGGTTATAGCCGAGGGGGAAAAAAATCGACTCCTTCCATTACTGTCAGAAGCCTACCGGCTTCGTTCCCTGGCCTATGAATTGATGGGCGATGCCGCCGCTGCTCTTGAAGACTATAAACAATTTCATAAAAATCAGGAAGCAATTTCAGGAGAACAAATTGCACAGAGTAAGCGGGATGCAGAAATCATCTTTGAGCTGGAACGGTCAAAAAATGAAGCAGAAATATACCGACTGCGTATTGTGGAACTTCGGCAGCATAAAGAAGAATTAGAACAGAGTAATAAACGGTTACATGCGGTTATGGAAATTGGCCGGGTGGTTACCGCATCCTTAGACTTACAGGAAATTGCCAGAACTGTCTATGAAAGCCTATCTATGTTGATAGACGTCTCAGGTTTTTCCTTAGCCCAGAACGATGAGGCTCATAACCAGATTCACTTCATCCTCTTTATAGAGGCTGGAAAACTCCACGAGCCCTTTACTATTACAGCCGATAGCAAGGAAAGCTTTGCCGCTTATGTGATTAAGAACAAGGAGCTTATTAAGCTCGATAATATTGAGTTAGAATATAAAAAGTATGTTGAACATGTTTCGCTGTTTGGAGATCGTAAAACAAAATCTTTGATTTTTGCTCCCTTCTTAATTGGCGGTAAGGTTCTTGGGGCAATTAGTGTACAAAGTATGAAGGAGCGAGCCTATACCGATGAAGATGTAGAACTGTTACGATTGGTCAGCAATTATATTGCAATAGCTTTAGAAAATAGCCAGAATCATGCCGAGTTACTAAGGCTCAATGAAGCGTTGCGTGCTGAAAAAGAAGCTCTAGAACAACTTACTAAAAAGGTGAGCCGTCTTGCAAATCATGATGGTTTAACGGGATTGCCGAATCGGCTTCTCTTGGGGGAATTACTTGATAAGGCAATACTCCGTGCAGCACGGCATGAAACTATGGTGGCTGTTTTTTTTCTCGATTTAGATAACTTTAAACCAATCAATGATCGCTTCGGTCATCATACAGGTGATTTAGTGCTTATTGAAGTAGCCCATCGATTCAAAAATGCCCTCAGGGCTATGGATGTTATTGCCCGAGTCGGGGGAGATGAATTTGTAGCTCTACTGACAGATTTGCAGGATTTTGAATCTTCAATTGTTGTAGCAGAAAAATTATTAAATACCCTTAACGATCCCATCTATATTGAAAATATGCCCTGTAATTTAGGGGTATCCATAGGGATAGCTCTTTTCCCTAAGGATGGAAAACAAGGTGACGATCTTCTTCGGAAAGCAGATGAAGCAATGTATGAGATTAAGCGAAAAAATAAAAATGGGTACGCTTTTTATCAGAAAAAATAAAAGCCGGGACAGAAGCATTCTCCCGTCCCCGCCATAGATACTAGATGTTTTAAAACTAGATGTTTTAAAACACAGGCTCTGAGAAAGAACTTATTTTTTTAATACCGAGACGACCCGTTCAAGTACCTTCTTACGGTCCAATGGTTTTACAATATAGCTTTTTGCACCCAGAAGTAACGATTTTTTTACCACATCTTCCTTTCCAAGGGCACTGACCATAATAACTACGGCGTTTTTATCAAATTCAAGTATTTTTTCAAGGGCCGATACACCATCCATGACCGGCATAGTAATATCCATGGTCACCAAATCTATATTAGGATAAAGCTCTTTGTATTTCTCTATTCCCTGTAAGCCATCGGTAACAGCAGCAACAACTTCAAAACCCTCAGAGGTTAAGATTTGCCCCAATTGTTTTGCAATAAACATTGAATCGTCTATAATAAGTACCCGATAGGGTGTTCCATCTGGCTTTATACCATCCGGTTCCTTCTCATTGATACTGGGCATATCGCTTTTGGCAATCATGCGGTATCCTCCTAATTAAGTTATAACCTAACTTACAATTTAATTCAAGGGAAAAGCCGGGAATCATAATTTTAAAAAGAATTAGCATGAAACATGCCGATAAGTATGTTATGCAAGGCAAAGCCGTTAAATTATTGCTAATACTCGTTATAAACGTTCCTCTTGTTGCACTTGATTTATTAGTTTCCCCAAATGATGTACGTATTGAACAAAGGGTTGATGGAGGTTACCATCTCTTTATCCGAAAAAAGCCTGATATCGCCTCGGTGTTGCTTGCTGAATCCACCAGGGATCCGACGTTGAAGGCTGATAACTATGCCTATCGAGCACCGGAATGGAATCCTATAAATGGTGATGAAATCCGTTATCTTGATGGCAAACCTATCCCAAAGGAAAGCAACATCTGGTCCCTCATCGATTCCACTCCCGAACCAGACCTTGAGTTTGGCCAAGCATTCCATATTTATATCCCTTATATTCTCAATTATGGATATAGCTGGACTCGGCATGGAGAAATCTATGTGGTCGATGGTACCTACCTGAATATCCGGGCCTTTGAAAAACCCTATGCAGACTATCAAGGCGCCTATAAAGACAATCCTTTCGTGCTTCGAGTAGTACAGAAACCCCTCGAAGGTCCTCCGGATGGGAACTTTATGAAGGATACAATAGCATCCTTTGCCGAAATTGCCGCAGCAGGGAAGGGTGAACTGGTCTATTCCACCGGTGTGGATGATATAGTTCCTAAAATGAAAAAGATTCTTGAGACCGTACAGGGTAAATCGGTCGATCTTGTGGTTGCTCTGGATACGACCGACAGTATGCGGGATGATATCGATTCAGTACGAGCTATGCTTATCCCCATGCTTCAGGAGATTATTAAGAACTATTCTTTTTTTAGAATTGGCATGGTACTATACAAGGATTATTTCGAAGAATATCTGAATAAGGTAATTCCTTTTACGAGCGATTTTACCAGTTTTCAGCGAACCTTGAATGCCATACGAGTTGGCGGCGGCAGAGATATTCCCGAAGCGGTCTATGAGGCCCTTTATGTGGCATGTACCAAATTCCCCTGGATGGCAGAAGAAAAACTCATCATATTGATAGGCGACGCCCCGCCTCATCCACGGCCTCGGGGAGATATAACCAAAGAAATGGTCGAAAAAGCAGCAGCCGAAAGGAATCTTAAAATTAACGTTATGATATTGCCACAGTAAAAAGATTATAACAGGGAATTGAAATATACACTTTCGGCTTTTTCAATTCCCATATAGTATTTATTTCCGCTCCAGTTCCATCTTAGCGAGAACCTTTTCTGAAAGAATTTTATACTGGGTTGGGAGAAACTCTGCATCCACTGCTTCATACCGTTTAAGAAGCGCAGAAAAGCCAGCTTTTGCTTCGGCATATTTTTTCTGCTTGTATTTTATAAAGGCAATTTCGTATTCAGCGGTACAGATCATTTCAATATTGTCAGAATAACGGTCTAAAATTGCCTGGTAGTATTGAATCGCTACTTCGTATTGGTTTTTATCGGTTGCATCCTGGGCACGCTGTACCAGTTCCATAGGAGTGAGATCTTCAGGAATTACGACTGGTGTTGATGTACAGGAAAGAAACGATCCTGCAATTATGATAAGAACAACGATAAATAAAGTAAAGGTGTTTTCACGCATACCTTAGGATATACCATGCTTTAAAAGGAATGACAAGAACAGTGTTCTGCTTTCTAGGGACCCTTAAAAAAGGCCGGTTACCAGGGGATCCCTCGATAACCAGCCCATCATTTAACGAACGTATAGCTCATCCCTGACCGGGAGGGTTTTCTTTAATTCCCGCATGAATTCCCGGGGGTCGCCCATTTCCTCGTAGGCATCGCAGTAGCTTAAGCTGCGCCGGGATACGGTACAATATTTATATATCTTCTCTTCACCCAGCTTTTTGCGCCATTTCCCCGCATCACAGCGTACCCGTAAAAAGTACCGTTCGTCCCCATCGGGACTGGAAGGTACCACCTTGCAGTGAATGCAGTTGGCACAGTAAATCTTGCCGCTCAGAGCCGCGTCATCGTCAAAGTCCACACCGTGAGGTTCAACTTCAACTTCCGATTCAATGGTGTCCAGCATAGCCTTCCCCCTTTTAGTAATGTTGGAAGTATAACCCCCCTTTAACTGAACAGTCAAATTTTAGTTACTGTTGTTCAGTTAAAGTTAATGTATAAATATGCTAAAACAGATGAAAGGTCAAGAGGATTCTGTGGTTATTCTGATAAAATTTATATTAAAAACGTTTGTGTTTTGTTTATTTATTCATTGTAATGCAATAAAATGTCATTTTTCTCTAAAATCAACAAGAATATTATTTCATTATTAAGACATTGACAGGAATTTATATTTATGCATATTTATACCTATGAAATTGCATCACCGGCGTCTCCGTAAAATCTAACCCACCTTTAAAGCCCCTGCTAGGGTCATGCAAGCTGTTATACTACAACTAGTATGCTAACGGCCTGCTCTCTTTGGTGCCTCTAAAAATCTACATGAGTTTTTAAGGTGCCCTTTATCCGGAATAATAGTATAATTGATGATTAGTTAAGAAAACGTGATCAAACAAGGAAGAAGGAGCTAATATGAAACAGATACAGGGCGGCCTTTGTGCCCCGCAAGGCTTCCGTGCTGGAGGGGTATGGTGCGGTATCCGAAAAAAGAATGATAAACGGGATCTCGCCCTCATTGTATCCGATACGGTCTGTACCGCCTCAGGTATGTATACAACCAACAAGGTTAAGGCTGCTAGCGTACTGGTAACCCAAGAACATCTGATGAAAGGGCAGTGTCAGGCTATCATCTGTAATTCGGGCAATGCCAATGCCTGTACCGGCGAAGCAGGGCTCGATGCTGCTCGCCGCATGGCCCGGGCTGCAGGATCTGCCCTTGGAATCGATCCTGCTCTTGTTGCTGTGGGCTCTACTGGTGTTATTGGGGTTCCCCTGCCGGTGGAAAAGGTCGAAAAGGCCATGCCGGAACTCCTCTTTGTCCTTTCTGCCGATTACCCGGGCCATTCAGCGGCTCTGGAAGCAATCATGACCACCGACACCCGTAAAAAGGAAATAGCCCTGGAGTTCGAGCTTGACGGTAAACCGGTCCGCATCGGGGCTGTAGCCAAAGGCGCAGGGATGATACATCCCAACATGGCTACCATGCTGAGCTTTATTACCACCGACGCCGCCATAGCACCGGCCATGCTGGATAGTGCCCTGCGACTGGCGGTCCGCCGTTCCTTTAACCGGGTCACCGTCGATGGGGATACCAGTACCAACGATATGGTTCTTATCCTCGCCAACGGCAAAGCCGGAAATACTCCCATAGAAAAGGATTCTGCCAATTTTCAACGGTTTAGCGCCGCATTGGAACAGGTGAGCATCAACCTGGCCCGAGCTATTGCCCGGGATGGGGAAGGGGCTACGAGGCTTGTTACCTGCACCGTAAAGGGCGCAAAGGACGAAGAATGCGCCGAAATACTGGCCAAGTCCGTGGTCGGTTCAAGTCTGGTAAAGGCCGCCTGTTTTGGGGCCGATGCCAACTGGGGCCGCATTCTCTGTGCCATGGGGTATTCCGGCGCAGACTTTGAACCGGACACGGTGTCGGTCCGCTTTAGAAGCACCGCAGGAGAAGTTGCGGTCTGCAAGGGGGGCGCTTCAATACCCTTTTCAGAAGAACTGGCCAAGAGAGTCCTTTCGCAGGAAGAAATTGAAATACTCATCGATATAATCAATTCGGGGACCTCCAGCGCCACCTGCTGGGGCTGTGACCTGACCTACGACTATGTGAAAATAAACGGTGATTACCGCTCGTAACAGGTATTGAGCGAAGGATGCAGAAGGAGAGCCATCGTGAAGGAATTTTCTGTCAGTAACGAAGACCGGGCCCAGGTGCTTATCCAGGCATTGCCCTATATTCAAAAATTTATGGGCAAGACCATTGTGGTAAAGTACGGCGGGAACGCCATGATTAACGAGGACCTAAAGTCAGCGGTCATCCAGGATGTGGTCCTCATGGCCTGTGTGGGAATCCGAACGGTTCTGGTCCACGGCGGGGGCCCTGAGATTGAATATATGCTTCGGAAAATCGGTAAGGAAAGCCGTTTTGTGAATGGTCTCCGGTATACCGATGAAGAAACCATGGAAATTGTCCAAATGGTGCTGGCCGGAAAGGTAAACAAAGACATTGTTTCCCTGATACAGCAGGCCGGAGGCCAGGCTCTTGGACTCTGCGGTCTCGATGGGGGACTCCTTCAGGCCCGAAGGTTGGTTTCTTTTGAAGGAGACCTGGGCCTCGTGGGCGACATTAGCACCGTAAAAACCGCGGTTCTGGAGGACGTTCTGGAGCGGGGCTATATTCCTGTTATTTCTACCGTAGCCCAGGGAATTGATGATGCGGCTGGACATGCGCTGAACATCAACGCGGACACGGCTGCTGCCCGGATTGCCGCAGACCTTGGGGCGGAGAAGCTCATCCTCATGACCGATGTTCGGGGCATACTGAAGGATGTGAAGGACCCTGATTCACTCCTGCAGGAAATTCAACGTTCAGAACTCGATAGCCTTATTAAAGAAGGCATAGTCAGCAAGGGAATGATTCCCAAAGTAGACTGCTGCCGTCTTGCCCTGGATGCGGGGGTACGGAAGGCCCATATCATAGATGGCAGAATCCCCCATGCCCTGCTTTTGGAACTCTTTACCGATGAAGGTATTGGAACCCAGGTTGTAAATGAGGGCGGAACATCCCATGAATAGTTTTATGAATACCTACCACCGGCTTCCGGTGGTGTTTACCAAGGGTTCAGGTGCCCGGCTTACCGACAGTCAGGGCAAAACCTATGTCGACTTTACCTCCGGTATTGCGGTGAACTGTCTGGGGCATAATCACCCGGCCCTGGTCAAAGCCATCAACGACCAGGCCGCGCGGCTCATCCATACATCAAACTACTTTCTCAGTGATACATCCATCGCCTTCGCAGAACGGCTTGTGCAGGCCTGTAAATCCGTGGGAATGGAACGGGTCTTTTTATGCAATTCCGGTGCTGAAGCAAACGAAGGGGCCATTAAAATAGCCCGCAAGTATTCTCAAAGCCGGTATGGTAATGGCCGCCACCGGATTGTTACCTTAAAGGGCAGTTTCCACGGCAGAACTCTGACGACCCTCTCTGCGACCGGACAGGACCGGTTTCATCCGGACAGTTTTGCGCCTTATACCGAAGGGTTTATATTTGTGGAGCCCCATGACATCCCCGCCATGGAAAAAGCCCTGGACGGGACCGTGGCGGCGGTGCTCATGGAACCCATTCAAGGGGAAAGCGGCATCCGGCCCCTCGATGCCGCTTATGTACAGCGTGTAGCCCAGCTTTGCAGGGAACGGGATGTACTCCTCATGTTCGACGAGGTTCAATCCGGCGTCGGCAGGACCGGAACCTTTTTAGCTTCTGAAATCTATCAGGTTCAAGTTGATGTAGTGACCCTGGCTAAGGGGCTTTCCGGCGGTGTGCCTGTCGGGGCTGTTCTGGCGGGTCAAAAAACGGCGGAAACCCTCGGAGTGGGAGACCATGGCAGTACCTTTGGGGGCAACCCGCTGGCCGCAGCGGCGGGCCTCGCGGTGCTTTCGGTGGTGGACCAGCCGGCCCTGCTGGCGGAAATTAGCCGGAAAGGGAACCATATTATGGAAACTATTCGGGCCTGGAAACATCCGGCGGTGCGGGAAGTGCGGGGAAGGGGCCTTATGATTGGCATCGATATTGCCGGTGATGCCTGGCCGGTACTGGAAGCGGCCCTGCAACAGGGACTTTTGCTTTTGTCGGCGGGGCAGAAAACCCTGCGGCTTCTCCCCCCCTATATCATTACCGATGATGAAATAGATGAGGGTCTTAAGATCCTTAGGTCTATTCTGGATACTATATCCCTCGGCGCATAGTTCCAAGGGTACAATTCCTATACAAGGAGAAAGAGATGAAAAAGAAGATTGTGTTAGCCTATTCTGGCGGTCTGGATACGACGGTTATTATTCCCTGGCTCAAAGAAAACTATGACTGTGACATTATAGCGGTCTGCGTGGATGTGGGGCAGGAAGCGGATTGGGAAACCATTAAACAGCGAGCCCTGACTACCGGTGCGTCAGCATGCTATGTGGCGGATGTAAAAAAGGAATATGTAGAGAACTATGTGTGGCCCGCCCTTAAGGCCGGGGCTGTATACGAAGATAAATACCTCTTGGGTACCAGCACCGCCCGGCCCCTCATTGCCAAGGTCCTCGTGGAATATGCCCGGAAGGAAAAGGCTGTCGCCATAGCCCATGGTGCTACCGGCAAGGGAAACGACCAGGTCCGTTTTGACCTGGGTATTATGGCCTTTGCTCCGGACCTGGAAATCATCGCCCCCTGGCGGACCTGGGACATTAAAAGCCGGGAAGAGGAAATTGAATACCTGGAAAAACGGGGCATCCCGGTTCCCATGAAAAAGAGCGATTCCTACAGCCGGGACGACAACCTGTGGCATATTTCCCACGAAGGACTCGAGTTGGAGGACCCCGCCAACGAGCCCAACCTGGAGCGGATGCTTAAGATGACCGTTCCCCCTGAAAAGGCTCCTGACAAGGCCGAATATGTGGAAATAGAATTTGAACAGGGTATTCCGGTTGCGGTAAATGGCAAGCGGATGGATGGGGTAAGCCTCATTAAAACCCTGAACAAGATTGGCGGTGCCCATGGGGTTGGTATCGTGGACCTGGTGGAAAACCGGGTGGTCGGCATGAAGAGCCGGGGCGTCTACGAAACCCCCGGCGGGGCCATCCTTTATTATGCCCACCAGGAACTGGAACACCTCTGTCTGGACCGGCAGACCTATGCCTTTAAGCAGATGGTAAGCCAGAAGATGGCCGAAGTTATCTACGGCGGCCTCTGGTTTACCCCCTTGCGGGAAGCCCTCAGTGCTTTTGTCGATTCCACCCAGCGGACCGTAAGCGGCAAGGTGCGGCTTAAGCTGTATAAGGGCTCCATCAGCGCCGCGGGCAGCACATCCCCCTATTCCCTCTATAATACGAGCATCGCCAGCTTCACCACCGGCGAGCTGTACAACCATGCCGACGCCAAGGGCTTTATCCGCCTGTACGGCCTTCCTGTGCTGGTCCGTGCCCTGATGGAACAAGGTTTTGTTAAGGGAACCCAGCATATTGATGGAACTGAAGCGAAGTCTTCAGGCGTAGCGGGGTAGGCTATGGCCCAGGTCTTGTGGTCCGGCAGGCTTGAGGAAAAACCCGATGCGGAAGCCCTTGCCTTTGAGTCTTCCATCGCAGTGGATAGCCGTCTTGCCCAGGAAGACATAACCGGAAGCCGTGCCCATGTGGCCATGCTGGCTAAGCAGGGTATCATCCCCGCCGAAGCCGCCCAGGCCATCGATACAGAACTGGGGCGGATTTCCCGGGAACTTGCCGAAGGAAAAATTTCCATCGACCAGGAGGCGGAGGATATTCATTCCTTTATCGAAGGGCTTCTCACGGAGCGGCTTGGCGACGTGGGCCGCATGGTCCATGCGGGCCGGAGCCGGAACGACCAGGTGGCGGTGGACCTGAGGCTCTACTTAAAGGGGGTTGTCCCCGAAATAGCCGAAGAAATCCGGGCCACCTGCCAAACCCTGCTGGACCTGGCGGAACAGCACCTGGAGACCCTGATGCCGGGCTATACCCATCTTCAGCGGGCCCAGCCGGTCAGTCTGGCCCATCACCTGGTGGCCTGGACTGCGGGACTCGAACGGGACCGCGGGCGCTTTTTGGATGCCCTCACCCGGCTTGATGAATGTCCCCTGGGTTCGGGGGCTTTAGCCACATCCACGCTGACCCTGGATCGGTATGAGACCGCCCGAGGCCTTGGCTTTCCGAGACCTACGGTCAATTCCATGGATTCGGTGGCTGACCGGGACTTCGCCCTGGAACTGGCCGGAGCCTGTGCCATACTGGCCACCCACTTGTCACGGTTTTGCGAAGATGTAGTCCTCTGGGCTACAGAAGAATTTGGGTTTATCAATCTAGCGGAACAGTGGAGTACCGGTTCTTCCATCATGCCCCAGAAAAAGAATCCCGACTTCGCCGAGCTTATCCGGGGCAAGACGGGTAGACAAATTGGCAATCTGGTGACCCTGCTTACCCTCTTAAAGGGACTTCCCTATGCCTATGACCGGGACCTGCAGGAAGATAAGGAAGCCCTCTTCGATGCCCTGGATACGGCCCGGGCTACCCTCAGAATGTTCCGTCCCATGATGGCCACCGCCCAATTCCGCAAGGATAGGATGGAAGCCGCCTGCGTCGGTGGCTTCCTGGAAGCCACCGATGTGGCCGAATACCTGGTGCGGAAGGGGCTCCCCTTCCGTAAAGCCCACGAGGTAGCCGCCCAGGTTGTGCGGGACTGCGGAGCCGCCGGACAACGGAGTATCGCAGAGCGGACCCTGGAGGAGCTGCGCAGCCGCTCTGAACTTTTTGATGCAGACCTCTACGAAGTGATACGTCCCGGCACAGCCCTCCGCAACCGTTCCCGGTCCGGCGGCCCCGCCCCTGAGGCTGTCCAGGCTCAAATCGCCGAACTGCGCCGCCGGCTCGAGAAGTAGGGCACCTCAAAAACTGAAGTTTTAAAACCCCAGTAGAAAAATCAGGAGTAAGACTCCATAAATTATTATAAATTTATGGAGTTTAACTCCATAAATTTGACAAATATTGCAGAATAGCCTAAGTTGATAGTATGTTTTTACGAGCCTATGAACCATTAGAGAAACATCTTGAAGTGGGCAAAGCGCTGATTATATTTGGTCCCCGTCGTACTGGAAAAACCACAATACTGCAGCAGTTTTTAAAGAAAACTCATAAAAGATATAAATTAGACTCAGGCGATAATATTAGAGTCAGGGACATCCTTGGATCACAGGACTTTTCACGGATTATTTCATATCTCGAAGGTTATGATATATATGCTATAGATGAGGCTCAGAATATTCCTTCTATCGGTATGGCCCTAAAAATTATTGTAGATCAATGTCCGAATATGCAAGTGGTGGTTACGGGCTCTTCATCTTTTGAGCTAGCTGGACAAATTGGAGAACCACTAACCGGTCGTAAAAAGACCTTCATATTGTATCCTATGTCACAATTAGAGTTACTGCAGAGCTATAACCGCTTTGAACTCACAGAGGGATTATCGGATTTTTTGGTTTTTGGTTCCTATCCAGAGGTACTTACCGCCAGTACGTATAATAAAAAAAAAGAGCTCCTGTATGAGTTGACCCAGTCCTACTTATTAAAAGATATATTAGCTTTTGATAAGATTAAACATTCCAGGACTTTACTAGATTTATTAATGTTGCTGGCCTATCAAATTGGTAACGAGGTTTCATTAAATGAATTGGCCACTAAGCTTAATATTGATGTAAAAACAGTCCAGCGATATCTCGATCTACTTGAAAAAACTTTTGTTATTATAAGGTTTAATGGCTTTAGCAGAAATCTTCGGGATGAAGTAACCAATAAGGCAAAATATTATTTTATAGATACTGGTATCCGCAATGCACTCATCAATCAATTTAATCCTTTAGATATGCGGAATGATCAGGGTGCGCTCTGGGAGAATTTTATGCAGGTTGAACGTATTAAGTACAGAACATACAAAGGAATGTATGCTCATTCTTATTTTTGGCGAACCTATCAACAACAGGAAATAGATTTAATAGAAGAATACGAAGGTAAACTCCATGCTTTTGAGTTTAAGTGGTCATCAAAAAAACAAGTAAGACCGCCAAAAACATGGAGTACTGCCTATCCTGATGCGGATTATAAAGTTATCACCCCCGAAAACTACCAATCGATAATACTATAGCATTTGATCATGGAGATCATTTTTGCTCCTCAGTCCAGGCTGAGCACCACCTTGCCGCTTTGGCCGCTTAACATCGCATCAAAACCCTTTTGATATTGGTCAAAAGGAAGCCGATGGGTAATGATCGGGGCGATGTTTAAGCCGCTTAAGAGCATGGCCTGCATCTTATACCAGGTTTCAAAAATTTCCCGGCCATAAATACCCTTTAGGTGCAGGCCCTTAAAAATAACCTGGTCCCAGTCAATCTTTGTTTCAGGGGGCAGAATACCCAGGAGGGCAATCCTGCCGCCGGGGTACATACCCTCGAGCATCGATTCAAAGGCGGTGCCGGAGCCGGACATTTCGAGCCCAATGTCAAAGCCCTTCATCCCTTCGCGCTCAATAAAGGCCTTTACCGAGTCTTTTGTTACATCAATCGTGTGGGTCGCACCCAGCTTCATCGCAAGCTCGAGCCGCCAGGGGTTTACATCGGTTACCACAACCCGCCGGGCTCCCACATGCCGGCTGATTGCGGCGGCCATACAGCCGATGGGGCCTGCGCCGGTAATGAGCACATCTTCGCCAATCATTTCAAAGGATAGGGCCGTATGGGTTGCATTCCCATAGGGATCAAAAATCGCCGCCACATCATCGGGTATCGAAGGATGTACCCTCCAGGCATTCGATGCGGGCAGGGCCAGGTATTCGGCAAAACAGCCGTCCCGGTTTACCCCAACCCCAATCGTATTAGGACAGAGGTGCCGTCGCCCCGCAAGGCAGGACCGGCAGGTGCCGCATACAATGTGGCCTTCACCAGAAACCCGCTCGCCAACCTGCCAGCCTGTTACCGAAGACCCGATTTCTACAATTTCGCCTACAAATTCATGGCCAATTACCAGGGGCGGCCGGATATGTTTCTGGGACCAGGCATCCCATTTATAGATATGCACATCGGTCCCGCAAATGGCTACTTTTTTTATTTTAATAAGGAGGTCATTGGGCCCCACCTTCGGTATGGGTACGTCCATCATACGGACCCCTACGCCAGCTTCATGTTTCACAATTGCTTTCATACAAGCCTCCAGATGAAATTATAATCGAGGGTGGGGAAAAAGAAAACAGTAGAGTCACTAGGCCTGCGCTCAGGGGGATAGGGCTCTTACTGGGGGTCCTGTCGTGGGAAAGCCATGGGGTCCCCTGTTTCCCCATGGTTTCCCCCGCCACCCCCGCAGCCTTTTTACTATCCCCCTGGGCGCAGGCCCGCTCATATCGGGGGGCCTTATTTCGAGCCGGTCTTCCCGTTTTGCCACTGAATCGGTATAATAGGCCCTCTATTATTACCCACGGGAGATTTATATGGAAGTTCGCGTTCGCTATGCCCCATCGCCGACGGGGCTTCAGCATATTGGAGGGGTACGGACCGCCCTCTTTAACTATCTTTTCGCCCGGTCTAAGGGCGGAAAGTTTATTCTGCGCCTGGAAGATACGGATCAGACCCGGTATGACCCAGCCTATGTTCAGAACCTCTATGATACCTTTAACTGGCTCGGTATTCACTGGGATGAAGGCCCCGATGTGGGCGGTCCTGCGGCACCCTATATTCAATCCCAGCGTTTTGCCCTGTATAAGGAATATGCGGAAAAACTCGTAGCCATGGGGCAGGCTTATTACTGTTTCTGCACCGAAGATCGGCTCGAGAAGATCCGGAAAGAACGGGAAGAGTCCAAATCCAGCGAAACCGGATACGACCGGCACTGCCGCGCCTTGGATCCCGCTGAGGCCGCAAAGCGGGCTCAAGCCGGGGAAAGCCACGTAATCCGCCTTAAAATCCCCCTCGGAGAGGTAACCCGTTTCCATGATCACCTCTTAGGTGATATTGAATGGAAGAATGATGATGTAAATCCCGATCCGGTACTGCTGAAATCCGACGGTTTTCCCACCTATCACCTGGCCAACGTGGTGGATGATCACCTGATGCAGGTTACCCATGTACTCAGAGCCCAGGAATGGATACCCTCCACACCCCTGCATGTCATCATGTATAAGGCCTTTGGCTGGGATCATCCTGAGTACTGCCATCTCCCCATGGTTATGGGCCAGGACGGTAAAAAGCTCAGCAAGCGTCATGGAGCCACCAGTATTGATGAATTCCGCCGACAGGGCTATCTGCCTGAGGCTCTTATCAATTATGTGGCCCTCCTGGGTGCTTCCTATGAAGAAGGCAAGGATATCTATACTGTAGCCGAACTGGCAGAACGCTTCAGTCTGGATAAGCTTAACAAGGCCCCCGCAATTTTTGACTATAAAAAGCTGGAATGGTATAACGGCCAATATATCCGGATGAAATCCGATGCTGAACTGGCGACCCTCATCGAACCCTATGCCGTATCCTCTGGTCTTTTTGGCGAACCTGGAACAGCACCCTCAGAAGCACAACGGTCGCTTTTTGTGGCCGCCATGCCCCTCATTAAAGAGCGGCTCAGTTTTCTCCATGAAGGTCCGGCCAAGCTCACCTATCTTTTTGATGAACCTGCCATGCCGCAAAAGGAAGAGTTCTTTCCTAAAAAGGCCGACCTGGCAGTTGCCATCAATCTGCTTACCATGGTCCGTGAATTAGTTCCGGCCATGGCCAGGCAGTCCGATGAAGCATCGGAAGCCATGGTAAAGCAGTATGCCGAAGAAAAACAGGTAAAGATGGGGGACCTCATGATGCCCCTCCGGGTTGCCATTACCGGCAGCCGGGTGAGTCCGCCCCTCTTTGGTTCTATAAAGCTTCTCGGCGAAGCAAAAGCTCTGGCCAGGGTTGACCGAGCTTTAGAATATCTCCGTTCTTAGCTAGAGCATGAATTTCATGAAGCAGAGAAAACTGGCCATTATTCTTATTTATTCATTATTTCTGCAAAATCTACAGCAAAACTTGCATGGTCAGGCTTTCTCTGCTTCCAAGCCTTCACTGGACCTTTCGTTTCTTCCTCAGGAACTGCAACAGGATCTGCAGGAATCCGGTTTTCTTACGTCCTTCCGTATGAAACCCAAGACCTTGAAACTGGTACCATTTTTCTCAGGTCGTAGTGATTTTATACGCCGTCATGAAACATTGGAACCCCATGCAGTACAGGAGGCTCTGTTCCTATTATCACCTCGACCCATAGCAACCAATAAAAATAATCTCTATAAACTACTCATGGAAGCTCCCAGTCTCGCCGGTTTAAGCTACAATCGAAAAAAGGGTGGACCTGTTCTCCTCTTCCGGAACGTCCGGTTTATCACTACTCCTGACCCTGTTACACTTGAAGCGATTATCCAGGTGGAAGATACCGAATTTGGAACCATCAAATTTAAAACTAGTCTCGAATATGATGAAACCAAGATAATACTAAAAATGATAAATCTCGACCCGCTCTCATATCTGGTGTTTCCTGCTGTACCACCAGGCCAGGCTCTGGTAGATATCGTATACGGTATGGGCCCTGGAGCATCTTTTGTATATACTGCCTGGAGTGTTCGGGCTTATCTTTTTATACCCTCCGCCGCAACAGTGGAGACCCCGCTATATCGGCGGGCAATCAGTCTTAAAAACTGGTTTATAAGTTTATTGGAGACATTAGAATGAACATCCGTGTGATTGAGCTTCCCCTCGATTTTGGTGCTAACCGGCGCGGCAGTGATATGGGGCCTTCGGCCATGCGGCTCGCAGGGCTAAAGCAGGTACTCACTGAGCTAGGCCATACCTGTGAAGAGTCCTTCCCCGGCATTTCGGTCCCCGCCCAGGAATTTCTGGAAGAAGGCGATCCCCAGGTCAGATTCCTCAAGCCCATTGCAGAAGCCTGTACGGCCCTAGCAGAGCGGGTAGAGCAGGCGGTCGATGCCGGAGCCTTCCCCCTGGTGCTGGGCGGGGACCACTCCATCGCCATCGGCACCCTCTCTGGCCTTGGTGCTGCCTACAGAAAACGGAACCTCCGCTGGGGAACCCTCTGGATCGATGCTCATGGAGATTTTAACACCCCTGAATCCACCCCTTCCGGGAATATCCATGGTATGTCCCTTGCCATTGCCTGCGGCTATGGCCACCCCGATTTGGTTAATCTCTATGGAAAATTCAGAAAACTGGACCCCGCCAACGTAGCCCTTGTGGGGGTCCGTGATCTGGACCCCCTGGAAAAGGTGAATATGCGGGAGGCCGGTGTTACGGTCTTTACTATGACCGAAGTTGACCGCTTAGGTATTGCGGAAACCGCCCGCCAACTTGTAGCTTTTTTTACATCCCGGGTGGATCGGCTTCATGTGAGCGTGGATATGGATGTGATGGACCCCATGATTGCTCCCGGGGTGGGTATTCCACTTCCTGGAGGTTTCTCATACCGGGAAGTACTGTTATTGGCGGAGGAACTGGCTTCATCGGGCATTTTGGCTTCCGCTGAATTGGTAGAAGTAAACCCCGTCCTCGATGTTCGCAACCAGACCGCCCGGATGGCTGTAGAAATTGCAGGGCGGCTTTTAGGTTCGAGGGTATATTAACAATAACCTGGGAAAAGCAATACATAACTTTTCCCAGGCTTATTTAACTACAGCATGTATTTAACTAAACGATAGAAAAGGTTTTTATTATTGAATTGGTATCCCTGCTGCAAAGCCAAGTGTGAAAGCTCGGTTAGTATCTAACGCATCAGTCAGCATTGCATCAATAACAAATTTGTATTTTCTAAGAGAAGGAGAAGCGGCAAGGTCGATTCTTATACCAGTGTTTAAACTACCCCGTTGGTATGCATTTGATCCCACAGCCTGTACACTGTAAGAAAAGTTAGAAAAATCAGTAATCCAATGAATATAGTTTTGAAAAACTTTGGGAAAAAGTAGTAAATCAAAGCCCATACCAAAATCAATATTAGAGTCATTGCTATCTTTAATAAAGGTTTTTCCTACTACCACTGTAGTCTCGGCAGGCATATTAAAAAAGGTTGATGGATAGGTTGCTGCAAGGTAGATTTGGGTAGCGTTCGAACTTGAGCCACCTTGTTGTAACATTTGAAAATTGGTACCAACTGCTACTGCAGTCCCAGAGGTTGGCAACTGAATTTTACCACCGATTAATGTATCCCCATTGTCATCGCCAATTTGATTATCATAGGCAAAGGATAGCTCTACCCGTTTAAAAAGACTGACACTTGCAGCCCCAATATGGGCAATTTCACTATCTTCAAAAATTCCATGATATCCCAAATCTACACCTATATCGGCACTTTTTTCCCATCCAATTCGTCCGTTGGGAATAGATATAAGTCCGGTTGAACCATTTAAACTCATGCCTTTAAGAGATTGAGCCGAAATGGTGGGTATTAATCCGATAACCAGCACAAAGGAAACCAAATAAAACGTAACTTTGTTCATCGTTTTCTCCTTACCTCATAGTTAAGAAAATGTATTAAAAATATAACGTGTCTCACGCTATAATTCAATTATTATACAATAAATTATTCTTATAATAACAACAAAGATATATAAATCAATATACTGACCAAGCGTTTTGATGGTAATGCTTCTCATTTTAGAGTATAACTATTAGTATGGACAAAGCATCCAATTCAAACTGGTATGAAAAAAGTCGTAAACGACTTTTTGAGTGTTCTATGTTCTCTGTTTTTGAAGCAGAACGGTATACTAATAAAAATAACCCCGGGACCTTTTATCTTATAGATGCCCCTGACTGGGCTGGAGTCATCCCGGTGGTGAATACCCCCGAAGGCCGTAAATTTGTTATGATAGAACAGTATCGCCATGGCACGGGCCGCAGGTCTATAGAATTCCCCGGCGGCATCATCGATGCCGGTGAAGACCCGGTTTTAGCCATTTCGCGGGAATTACTAGAAGAAACAGGCTATGCGGCGGAAATGATCATTCCCCTCGGATCTCTTTCTCCAAATCCCGCCATGATGACCAACCATTTCCATGCCTTTGTGGCGGAGGACTGCCATTTGGTCCAGGAACCCCATCTCGATGAACATGAGGACATCCAGGTCCTCCTGGTGCCAGAAGACGAAGCCATCAATCTTGTGGGGGGCGAAGAGATGGGCCACGCCCTCATGACCGCCGCCCTTTTCCTCTACTCCCGCTATTTGGGACGTTGTTTATGAAACAGTGCCCTTGTCATGCCTTGCCTGCTTTACTATAATCCCATCCATGTCCGGGACGTTCCGCTCCCTGCGGAATAGTAGCCGGACCATCTTTTTATATACGCACCTTCACACCGCGGAGGTGTATGCGAACGGCAGGCCCGTTTGCGCTAGGAGTATTTCATGGCTGAACAGCAAAACGAGTATCAAGGCAAGGCTACCATGGAGAAAATCACGTCCCTCGCCAAGCGACGTGGTTTTGTGTTTCAATCGTCGGAAATTTACGGCGGCCAGGCAGGCGCTTGGGACTACGGTCCCCTGGGCATCGAACTGAAAAACCGTATCGCCCAAACCTGGTGGAAGGAGATGACCCAGCTTCATGATGACATCGTCGGTCTCGATGCGGCCATCCTTATGCACCCCCGGGTATGGGAAGCCTCCGGTCACGTCGAAAACTTCACCGACCCCCTGGTGGACTGCAAAAAGTGTAAAGCCCGCTTCCGGGCCGACCAGATTGATCCCGAAAAGCTTGCTAAAAAGGAATGTCCCGAATGCGGCGGCGAACTGACCGATACCCGCAAGTTTAACCTCATGTTCAAAACCAACATCGGCGCCGTAGAAGACAGCTCCAGCGTTATCTACCTGCGCCCCGAAACCGCCCAGGGCATCTATGTAAACTATAAGAACATCATCCAATCCAATCGGATGAAAATCCCCTTCGGCATTGCCCAGATAGGCAAGGCCTTCCGGAACGAAATCGTCACCAAAAACTTCATTTTCCGCACCTGCGAATTTGAGCAGATGGAAATGCAGTTCTTTGTAAAACCCGGCACCGATGAGGAATGGTTCAACACCTGGCGGGACCGCCGCTGGAAATATTATGAAAAACTGGGCGTAAAAATGGACCACCTCCGCTGGCACCGCCACGGTCCGGACGAACTGGCCCACTATGCCAAGGACGCCTACGATATCGAATACCTCTTCCCCATGGGCTGGAAGGAACTCGAAGGGGTCCACAACCGCTCCAACTACGACCTGTCACGGCATATGCAGTTTAGCGGCAAGGACCTGCAATACATCGACCAGGACAACGGCAACGAACGGTACATCCCCTTCATCATCGAAACCTCCGCGGGCCTCACAAGAAGCCTCCTCATGCTCCTCTGCGACGCCTACGACGAAGAATACGTCGGCACCGGAGACCCGGCCACCTCGGATAAAAACTCCGACGACTGGCGCACGGTCCTCCGTTTCCACCCCAACCTGGCCCCCATCACCGTGGCGGTCCTCCCCCTCATGAAGAAGGACGGTCTGGCTGAACTCGCCCAGGATATCCGGGCCGAACTCAAGGAAGACTTCGCCACCGACTACGACCAGTCTGGAGCCATCGGCCGCCGCTATCGCCGCCAGGACGAAGCCGGCACCCCCTTCTGTGTCACCATCGATTACCAGTCCAAAGAGGATAACACGGTTACCCTCCGTTTCCGGGACTCCATGGAACAGGTTCGGGTGCACCGCTCTGAGCTGGTCCAGCGAATCCGCGCAGAAATTAAAAACTACAAGCGCACTAAATAAGAAAACCTATAGCAGCTCGGGAGATTCCCCATGGAGCTTCAAGGGGGGAAGTCTCCCCCTCGGCCCCACGCGGGGCCCCGCGCTGCCCCATGTAACGCACCGGTCTCGACGAGCCCGGTGCCGCCCGGAGCGACCGCTCCGCTGTCGCTCCGGCCGCCCCCACCGCCCCGGTGCTCCTTGTTGGTGCCTACCCCCTCTCATGAATTATTCCGAGCTATGAGCACAGGTACTTTAATAAAACCTGCCACCGGTCTGATGAAAAAATAAAAATGAACTTGACATATTTCAAAAATAGCTTTTATCCTAAAAGCACAAAACCAAAAGCTGCAGCTTGGTTTTTTAAAATAATAGGCCTAAAAAAGTAACGGAGGTTATTGTATGTACAAAGGGTTCTTTAAAACTCTGAAAAGGGTAATCGTTCTGTCTGTTTTCTTCCTTCCTTCTTTTCTTCCTTCCTTTTAGGAGCCTGTGCCTTTCCATTCAGTGGAGGCAGCCAGGGTGTAACACTTAATCCGGTATCTACCGAATTTCGAGAAATTGCGCAGAAAGGATATATGGGTGGTAGCGTAGTGTATAATCCTGAAGCTCCAGAAGCCGGGCATTTATATGCTTTTATGTATAAATCAACAAGGTAGATGGAGAAAAAACTCAATGATTAGTGGGAAATGCCTTGTGTGCGGTGCTAAACTAGAACATCGTGACGAAAGCATAATTGTCATGTGCTCTAAATGTGGAAAAAAAGAGAGGACATGTATTGTTTGTGAAAAAGAGCATTATCTTTGTAATGCTTGTGCAACTGAAACGGTGATGGCTAAAATCTTTCAAAAGATACCCGAGATTGATTGCCAAAATCCCTGTGATATAGGAGAAAAGCTTTTAATTGAATGTGGGTATGCTGGTAATTCTCCGCATTTTGTTGTTGCAATAGCTTTCTTGTTGGCTTTAAAGAATTTAAGTTTTGTAACGCTCGAAGATGTTTTTGAAGGAATGATGCGAGCTTCTCAAATTCCTGGTGGGTGGTGTGGATATTACGGCTCATGTGGAGCTGCAGTCGGATTGGGTGTTGCTGTTAGTATATTAACAAAAGCTACACCTATGACGGATAAGTCGCGTAGTATGGCAAATGAAGCTACAGCTGAAGGGCTAAAAATTGTGGCATCACAAGGTGGACCAAGGTGCTGTATAGGTTCTGTGCGTGGTGTTTTAGAAGCTGGAGTAAAGTATATAAAGGAAGCGCTCGGAATTGATTTTCCTACCCGAAGAATAGAAATAAAAAAATGCTGGGCAAGTAGGCTACAACCGGATTGTAAAAAGGAACGATGTCTTTTTTGGGAAAAAAACATAAGTAAAAATGGGAGGTGCGAAAATGGAGAATCTTAGAGAAATGTTACAGAAGATGATCAAAAGTGCGTTAAAACATAACAGTAATTTAGACTTGGCAAAAATGTTAGGAAGTGAAGAACATTTTTATTATTTTCCTTTAGAAAGCTTTCAAGGTAAAGAAAAAGTTTTGTTAATGGGATGCAATGGTATTAAATTTTTGAAAGATATTGTTTTAACGGCAGGGAAAGCGGGTAAAGTTATAATTGTGACAGAAAATAAGGATGAAAAAGAAAAAGTAGAAGAGGATTTAGAAGCAACTCAAAAGGAAATTGGTTTTTATAATTCTGAACTGGTTTTAGTAAGTTCATATGATCTGCGGGTTAACCCTGAATATATTGTAAAAGAATTATCGATGTTTCCTGTGCGTACTTTTAGCGATTATATAAATTTACAAAAAAAGATAGAAAATCAAAAAGAAGCTGAGCCTTTCTTGAACAATGAGAGTGTAGATATTGTTTATATTGATTTGCTAAATCGTTATAAGAAAGAATATGTCAATTTGTTGCTTAGCGAAGCATTTCGAATACTTAAAAGAAAGGGAATTCTTTTGATTAAGGTTTATTTGAGTGATGAACCACTAAAAAGTGCTGACTTAAATGTGTGTAACAATATGAAAATGCATTATATTCCTTTAGAAAATGAGATAGAAGAGGTTTTAGCATTACATGGATATATAGGAATGCGTTATCAATGGCGTGCAGAAATTCCGCAATTTATCCATAATAATATAGAGATAAGACCTTTTCTAATAGAGGCTTACAAAGGAGAGCAAGGACCTTGTTTTGAAAAGGGGCATGCAGTTTTTTATATTGGTCCTTGGAAAGAAGTGGTTGATGATGATGGGCATAGATTATATCGTGGTCAACGTATGGCTGTGTGTGAGAAAACATATAAAAATCTCACAAGTTGTAGTTATGAGGGGCAAATTATTGGTATTCCACCTTACAATGAAATTTCAGATGGAGATGTTCGACTTTTCGATTGCGATATTTCTGAAAAACGAAATCCTAAAGTGACAAAGGGGCTTAGACCACTTTTTGAAGGGGGGAATATATCTAAAAATGATATTAATGAGAGTAGTTGTTGTTAACATGATTAAGGAAGTTAAGTATGCAAGCTGATAATTATGTATTGTTTGTTTCTATTAGTAAATATCTAGATTATTATATCAACCTTGCTCATCGATTAGGGTACAAAGTTATTCTTTTAAGCAGAAAAATAGATATGGATGCGTTGATAATGGTAGATATTCCTGTAGAAATCGAATTAAACGATAAAGAATTGGTAATGCAAAAAGTCAAAGAATTGCGAAACAAGTTCTATATTTGTGCTGCATTTACAACAAATGAGTATCGTGTTCCTTTAGCAAAGGAGATCGCTGTGTTGCTTGGTTTGGCACACCCTGCCGATATTGATGCTGTTTTGCAATGCCGCAATAAGAAACTTACAAGGAACAAGTTGGCAGAAAAAGAAATTTCACCTGTTAGGTACCAAGTTGTGACTTGTAGTTGTAGTGCAAAAAAATTCGCGTCGGAAATTGGCTATCCTGTTGTTGTAAAGCCTTCTAATGATTCTGGAAGTCGTAACGTGTTTTGTTGCCGAAATGAAATTGAACTACTAGAGGCATTTAATATTATTACCAATGCTAAAGTAAATCAAGTAAATGAAGAACTTGATACAGATATTCTGGTAGAAGAATTTTTAGTTGGTCCAGAATATAGCGTGGAAGCTGGAACTGATGATGAAAAAACGGTTATATATTCTATTACCGCTAAGATTACAACTCCTCTTCCTTATGCTGTAGAGATTGGTCATTTAAGTCCTGCAAAATTAGATCCGCTTATAAAGCAACAAATGGAGGATTTGGTTATGCAGGCCATAGATGCTCTAGGTCTTAGAAGATGTGTAACACATACGGAAATCAAACTTACGCCTAAGGGGCCAAGGATTGTGGAAGTTAATGCTCGCCCGGGAGGTGATGAAATACCACGACTTGTACAGCTTACTACAGGTTACGATATTCGTCAGATTGCACTTTACTTGGCTTTAGGATATAGTCTTGAGGAAATGCCTCGTGATTCCGTTGTGGCAAGATCAGCAGCTATTCGGTTTTTTGTTAGTGATAGGGATGGTGAAGTTATGATATCTTATCCTAACAATATAAAAGATAATAATAACGTTGTGGAGTTGGAGTTTTATGTTCGTTCTGGTGACTGTGTTGCGAAAACGGTCGATAATTTCTCTCGTTTGGGTCATATTATTTGTTATGACCCAGAGGGTGAGATGGTAGATCAGCTTATTGATGCTTTAGTTGAACAAGTGCAAATTACTATAAATCCAAAAGAAAGAGGAGGATGTATATGTTAAATTTTATCTCACAATTGGAAAAAAGTTTTGCTGAATTTATTTCGGAAGCCTATCAAAACCAAACTCTTTGTAATAAAAGTAAGGTGATAGTGCTTTTGACATTTGCTCTTTCAGAAGAAAATCCAGAACTTGTAAAAGAGGGTCTTATAAAAGCAAAACAAGAAGGATTGACCAATGAAGAGATTGCACAAATTGAAGCAATAGTAATTGCATTGAAAGGCCGAAAAATTGTACATCTTCTGACAACAGGTTCTACAAAGCCTGGAAGTAACGAAGGGACGAACAAAAGTTCATGTTGCTGTCAATAATGAGGAATAGAGTTACCAGACTACTTTTTAATCAAGATATTGAAGTGAATGTTGCATATAAATTATAGGGTACTTCTAGAAATTTCAGTTTTAAGAGGTTAACTTAGTTTATATGCGAAATCCTGATAAGATTTGCTTAGGCGCTTCTAAAAATTTAACAGAGTTTTTAGAGGCGCTTTATACTGTTGTGCAACGTTAAATGAAAAAATAAAATATTGAGATTATGTTATTTTCATAAAAGGCATTTAAATGATGAATGTATTAAGGGATATGTTACTGATTTTTTTAAGTTAATGTTTAAGAAGAGAGGGAAAAATATGAGTGTAGCTGCTATTTTTTATGAACTACTCAGAATAGGGCAGTTTATTTGGGATTCATTTATGCACATCTGGTGGCTACTCTTAATTACCATTCCTTTGGCGGTGTGGGTAAATATCAGCGACTTTGGAAAGTATGTAAAAAAACTAACAAATTACAACGTTTTTTTGTCAATATTTTTTGGTACTGTTATTGGAGCATTTAGCCCATTTTGCTCATGTAGTGTTATACCCGTAATTACTTCTTTTTTAATAACAGGTGCTCCACTTGCCGCTGTAATGTCTTTCTGGATTGCTTCGCCATCAATGGATCCAGAAATCTTTTTTCTTAGTGTTGCATCACTTGGTTGGCCGCTTGCTTTTGCAAGATTAGTTGCTACTTTCTTCTTAAGTCTTGGTGGAGGATTAATAACACACTTTTTTATTTCAAAAGGATGGATAGGTAACGACTATCTCAAGCTCAAAAGTAAGCCGCAGCATACTGTCTATTCTTTACGAAATCTAAAAGAAAGGATAAAATCGATTTTGTATAAATTATCCAATACAAAGACACAACAAATCTCCAACAGCAAAAATGCTTGCTGTGAAGAGGCTATACTTAACATAGAGGCTGTAAATGAAGAAATGAATCTTCTTGAGATTAATTTTGCAGCAAAACCACAGAAAGATTTTTCACAGCAAGAAAAAGCTAAGATATCATGTTGTTCGGAAATCAATATATCGCCTTATATTATTAATTTGGCCTCAGAACAAAAGCAAGAAACTAATTGTTGCTCAATCTCTAAAGTACAAGAAGTTGAATCATCTTGTTGTAACAATATGCTTTTGGATGAGAACAATAAAAGATTTACCTGGGAAGAATTTTGGAAAGAACTTATGAATGTTTTATGGATGGTGGGGAAATATCTCTTTATTGCCTATTTCTTGGAGGCAGTTATTTCATTTTATATACCTAAGGAATGGATTCAGAACCTGTTGGGATTTAGCAATCCTTTTTCTGTACTATATGCTACAATTCTTGGTGTTCCTCTCTATACCACAAATCTTACAGCGCTGGGGTTGATTGGAGGACTACTTGCGAAGAATATGAGTGGAGGAGCTGCTCTGGCCTTCTTGATTTCTGGGGCAACCACTACACTTCCTGCCATGTCCGCTGTATATGGAATTGTCTCGAAGCGTGTCTTTTTTATTTATTTAGGTATTATTGCGGTCGGTGCTATGTTCTTTGGTTATATATACCAAATAATAGAGATTATTTTGCTAAAGATGTAATTGAATATTCCGGTCCAAATCTGCAACTCTATTAAGTTCTTGTTAGTACCAGATAGGTGGCAGGTTTCGGCCGGAATCCCTGACAGGTTTCATCGGAATACACATCTCTCTCTCGGTTAGGTTAATTAAAAAAATAAAAATGAACTTGACATATTTCAAAAATAGCTTTTATCCTAAAAGCACAAAACCAAAAGCTGCAGCTTGGTTTTTTAAAATAATAGGCCTAAAAAAGTAACGGAGGTTATTGTATGTACAAAGGGTTCTTTAAAACTCTGAAAAGGGTAATCGTTCTGTCTGTTTTCTTCCTTCCTTCTTTCCTTCCTTCCTTTTAGGAGCCTGTGCCTTTCCATTCAGTGGAGGCAGCCAGGGTGTAACACTTAATTCGGTATCTACCGAATTTCGAGAAATTGCGCAGAAAGGATATATGGGTGGTAGCGTAGTGTATAATCCTGAAGCTCCAGAAGCCGGGCATTTATATGCGGGCACTACACTTGCTATTCGGCTTGGTAAGATCCTTTCTAAAACCACCGGTGATGGCTCCCTGGTGTCGGAGGATAAGCCTGCTGAAGCGGAGTATGGAGTGCTTACCATCAATTCTATAAGTGAGCAAGCGCTTTCTTTGAGCGTCACCTTATATGATGCCAAGGGTGCCACCCTTGGGTCTGGGAATTATCAACTTGCTCGAAATGAAACGGTGGATATCAACGGGGATGGCAAGCCGGATTTGTTGTATGCCCCGCCGGTACAGAAACGACCAGGTATGGAAAAAGCGGTATATCTGACCTTTGTCAGTAACCAGGAAGAAGGTTATACCAGTATGTTTTCCGTACTACCCGAGCAATATAACCGTGGGGTATATCCGAGCGGGATTATCGGGGTAAATCCAGCAGGTAAGTTTATTGTAAGCAAGTACGAAGGGGCCAGCGGAAGCCGCTCAATGGTGCGGGGCGTCGTTTATGGTGACTATGTGCTTGATACTACTACCGGTACGTACCAGCGGGTCATCCGTGCCAGTATGGGCCGGAGCGCTCGCATGCTCGATGAAGGGGATCTGGAGAGTAGTCCTAGTGCCGACAGTTTTTATTTTGCAGAAACCGAATTTAACGAAATCATAACCCCCCTGGCATTGTATCAACAACTTCCGGTTAGTATTCAAAGCCGTATTCAGGACCCTGTTAATGATAATACCAGTGCCCTTGCAGGGCTTAACCAACTGCTTAAGGAACGGGATTTAGTAAAAACGATAGCCCAGGATACGGGAGAAGTGCTGGATGCAGAGGTAGCCGCCTTTGTAGCCGATACCTCGGGTCTATCGGAATTGGAACTGGTCGCCCTGAATCGGCTGTATCTGGGCCACAAGTATCCCGATGTTTGTCCACAAAAGGATGGGGGCAGCAATGATATAACCGAGATACTGCCCCTCTTCAGTGTTACCTTAGGGTCTACAAGCGATGATATAAGCTCTGAAACCAATCGGGCTGTATCATACAACGACTACAAAAGCCAGAAAGCCGCGTTACAGTCAAAGTTCGATTCGTATTATAAGGTGACAATATTAAAAAGCAAATGTACTGATCTGTTGGAATTTATTAAAACAAGTACTAAAACAACCGATTATTTGTCTAATTTAGGCCTTGAATTAGGACTAAAAGGATCTTTTTGAGCCTATCCCTAAATTTGTGTAAACGGTAATTATCCTAGCGATACCCGATCGCCATAAAAGATGCTGAATTGATGCATTGCCATACCCCAGTCTCGGATAGGCATGGTCCATTTTTTAGAGATATGTTGTAATCCCATAAATACCAGCTTTAGCGCTGCATCGGTTGTGGGAAAGCTCAACCTGTTTTTAGTGATTCTTCGGATTGAGTAATTTAACGATTCAATCGCATTCGTGGTGTAGATCACTTTGCGTATTGGTTCCGGGTATTTAAAAAAGGGCACTACTTCTGCCCAACGCATTTTCCACGATCGAGCAATCATGGGGTACTTAGTATCCCACCGTTGGGCAAATTGAGTGAGTTCCTCTTCTGCTGCAGTTTCACTTGCCGCAGTGTAAATCTTTTTAAGGTCCGCAGCTACTGCTTTCTGGTCCTTATAGGGCACGTATTTCAACGAGTTACGCACCATGTGGACCATACAGAGTTGGACTTCCGTTTTGGGGAATACCGTGGTAATCGCTTCAGGGAAGCCGCTTAAACCATCTACGGCTGCTATCAAAATATCCTGGATGCCCCGATTCTTAAGCTCATTAAGCACCCGCAGCCAAAATGATGCTCCTTCAGCCTGGTCGATCCAAAGCCCTAAGAGCTCTTTTTTGCCCGTTATGGTGATACCTAGGGCCAGATATAGGGCTTTTTTAGCTACGTTCCCATCATCTCGGACATTGAGCACAATGGCGTCGAGAAACACGATGGGGTACAAGGAATCCAGGGTCCGGTTGAGTACCTGGCTCTAGAGTATCATCTTTTACCTGCTGCATCCACTTATATATGGTCTGTACAGATATTCCTTATTCCTTGCTAACTTCATGTACCGGTCTATTATTTGGCGGAAGTACCTTCTGAAGAATCAGCATTTTATGCTTGATCGAGTAGCCCATAACAACATCTCCTTAAAACAGGGTATGTCATCTATCTTGACTCATTCGGAATGTTAGAACGACGCCTGCGGCGCGAAACGAGAATAATCATGTTGCTTTATGAAATTTCATATAGTAAAATGCGCAATAAAGGATTAAGAAAATGCTTTCAAGAAAAAGTAGTTTGACATTTTTCTTTCTTTTAATGAAAAGGATTTTCCTGTTTGCGGATGAAGAGTCCATTTTTGATTTTAGTATTATTACATTCTTTGGAATCAAGAATGGTTCAGTTAATGAGCTTGTATATGAAAATGAAAATAAAATAAGTAAACTGGTTTGGGATCAATCAATGTCTCTACAATTCGGGATTGATATTAATATTAGAATTTGGAGATTTTTTATAAAAACTTGATACGCTACTTCCATTCCAATAAAGAGTGGTTATCTTGAAGATTTTGATTATTTAACATCAAGAATATCGCCCGCCTCTGCGAAAGGCTCGGGAGCGACACGACCCTCTTCGTGGAACACTTACCGGACTTCGAAAGTTACCGCAAGGCCGCCGCCTACGTTCGCACGCAGGCGGCGCTCGCCGGGGTAGCGACGTGAGGGCGCTCGCTAGAGCCGGAGCGTGAAGCTTACCCCCGTCGGGAGTACAGCGAAAGAAAGGGTACCCGCGCGGGTGTTACCTTCGCCAGGTGAAGCGTTGCCTGAGACCCCCGCCCTGCTTGCGCCGAGCCCCGGCAAGGCGAAGGCCGTCGCGTGAAGGGCGGGGACGAGCCAGCCGGAAAGCGTTCCCAGCGCGGCGCCCGCGAGAACGTCGGTGACGAAATGGTTTCCGCTCGCAACCCGGAGCGCGGCCACGGCGGACGCGAGGGCGTAGGAGCCGGCGATGGCGGGAACTTTCCAGGGAGAATCGGCGTAATAGAGCGAGAACGCGCACGCGGTAAACCCCGCCGCGGTAAAGGCAAGCGCGGTGTGGCCCGACGGGAAGGACTGGCGGTAATCGCCGTTGCTGAGCTCGGCTTCCGGATACCCCGAATAATACATATAGGGCCGATACCGGGGCAGAAGGTTTTTCCCGAGCTCCTTCACGCCCCAGGTCAGGAGCATGGATTCCGCGTACATGACGCCGAGGGGAAACCAATCGTCCGAGGGAGCGGACAAAAGGACGGCGGGCGCGGCGAGCGCGGTCAGGGTAAACGCGGTGGAAATCGGATCGAGCGTCGCCGAAAAGGGCGCCATAAAGGGGCGGTCCAGGGGGTTCACCGAGCCGGGATCGAGGATTCCCGACGGGGGTAGCGGTTGACCGACCGATCGCTCGTACGCGAAGGCACCGGCGCCCAATAAAAGGCCGGTTCCGGCGAGAGCTCCGTCCACGGAAGTGGACAGGCGAAAGGCCGCCGGAGTGGCCGAAAGACCGGTCAGGGCCGAGAGGAGGCACGCGAGGGCGAGGGCCGCGGTTTTGCCCGAGCGATCCCGGGGCGCCTTCTGCGGCTGCCTGGGAGCGGCTCTGCCTCGACGACAGGCGGTTATCGCGCCGTTCATCGACTCACCCGCCCGCGCGAGACACTGCCTCTGCGTTTCAAACGCCGGGTAAAACGGGAAACGGCTACCCGGGCGGCAAGGGCGCCGAGGAAGCCGACAGCAAACCCGGCGAGGATATCCGAGGGATAATGAACGAAAAGGCAACAGCGTGACGCGCCGATCGCCAAAGCGCCCAGGAGGGCCACAAGACCGACGCGCTTATGGCCCGCGAAAAAGAGGGCGGCAGCCGCGGCCATGGACACGGTCGCGTGCCCCGAGGGAAAGGAATATCCCGATTCCGGTGAAGAGCCCGCGAGGCGCCACCAATCGGCGAATAGGCCGACTGCCTGAAACGGCCGTGGCCGCGCGACGAGCTCTTTAAGGGCGCCGGCGATACCGGCGGATACTAGCACCGCCCCGATTAGCATTACCCCGGCTTCCCTCGTCTTTTTAAACGGGAGGAGGGCGCTCCCCAAGAAAAGAAAGAGAATACCTTTCTCGGTCGCTAGGCCCAAAAAAGAGGAGAGTTCCGCGAGAGCCCCAGAATCCCTTACGGCTATCCCATGGAACAGGGACAATACAAATTGATCAAACGCGGACACGCCGTTGCCGATCGCGCCCGCCAGGCTTGAGATAATCATGGTGACAAACCTCTCTCTAGAAAATCGTGTAGCGTTCCGGAAGCTCAGCGTGAGTATGCCGTTCAGAAAGCCCGTTTTCAAGAAACGATTCGTCACATTGGCGGGAATGGAGGGATATTCGCCGATACTTTTCGTGTCATCGGCCGTTTTTATGCGCGAAAAGGGGCAGGACAAGCCCGATTAACGGTTTTCCAGCGCGATCAAGACGACTTTCGCGAGGAGCAGAACGAAGAGGAAGAAGGCCGCGTAGGGTTCCCGCGCCGCGATAAAGAGCGCGATCGCCGCGGAATGAAGCGCGAGTGAGCCGAAGCGCGCGAAACGGCGAAGCCTGCCGGAAAGCGAAACGGGGACGGCCAGCGCGGCCAAGCCCCACGCGCCCATGCTTCCCAGAGCGGCGAAAAAAGCGATTTTAAGCGCGCGCGCTTGGCTATATTCGAAAAGGCTCACGGTCGCGATATAATCGGCCCGGGGCTGGCTGAAAAAGGGCAAAAAGGCGAAACAGCAGGCGAGAAGGTCAAGAAGGCCGAAGGTCAGCGTTGACTGCCGCCCGACCCTCTCCCGGCCCTCGTTCTCGGCCGCGTCTAAAAGCTCTTTTCCGCTTAAAAGCTCGTCGAGTGAAACACCGAATACCTCCGAAAGGCGTTTCAGCGCCTCGATATTCGGCATTCCGCGCCCGCTTTCCCACTTCGAGACCGCCGTCCGCGAAATATTGAGCCGTTCGGACAGCTGCTCCTGGGTCATGCCGTTTTTTTTCCGCAACGTCTGCAATCGATCCTTGAATTCCATCATCCGCTCCCTGCCGCACGATGCGGTTCCCTTCGCCGGGGGGAAGGCCTTCCCCCCCCCCCCGCCGAAACTCGTCCCTGGGAAAACCCGGTCCGGATTTCCGGCTCCCCTTTCTTCGTAGTCCTATACCATGTAGCCGCGAACAAAATCATGCTATAGTAGCAGAACCTAAACCTTCGTATAAGGAAATTTCATGATTTCTATTAGCACAAAACACGCACAGCGAACTAATAGGAACTGTCATTGAATAATTAATAGGAACTATCATTTCGGGGTTTTTGCGGTTTTGCGTCAAAATTCGGTTTTTTCCCCCGAACTACAACTATTTTCCAGCCCGAACAACTATTCCAATCAGTATTTTTCGGCAACGCCGATCTTGTGCAGTATATTTCCAGTCTATTTCTGCCGTCAAGTCCTGATTCGCGCCAAGGTGACAAAGCTCAAAGATATAACGCCCCCACGAAGCCGTATAAACTCCGATTTTGAGTTGTTATCCTGTTCCGTATAAACTTCGTTTTGGGTATTATACCGAAACCAATTCCAGCCTCGGGGGAGAACGTGCACAGACAGTCACTGGTTGCTCTCGTTCTTGCTGACTTGCCTAGTCAATAATCTTGGTAAGCTCCTTGGGATCCTCGATTATCGCTACAACCGACATTGTCCCTTGGTATTTCGGGCAGATAAACGGATCGACCTCGTAGACTTTTTGTAATAACCGTGCCCAGCTTTGCTTGCGTAGCTTAGACCAAGCATCGGGGGCTTGGACAGTTTCCGCATTCTCTGGCGATATGGTTTGAACAATTTGGGACTGGCTTGGATGACCTTTTTGCCAACCCTCAGGTGATAGGCGGTAAATATTGGGTCGCTCTTGCCATTGCTTACGTACTTTTCCAGCATATACCCCATAACGGCGGACCAATTGAACCCGCCGTGGTGGTACATGTGCCACAAGCTGGTCGACCAATTCAAAGCCTTTTAAGGTCTCTGTTTTTCCTTTGTAGAATCCCTTAGGTGCAGCTGTCCAGATTACCGTGTCGGAAGCTGGATCATAATGGATTTTTTCTGCACAGGTAGCGCCGCGAACGACATACTGGCCGAGGGCTTCTCGATCAGCCTTGTTGAACAGCCTGGTTTTACTCTCGATACTAAACCCGGAATGCTTCCAGTCTTTGAGCATATTGACTCTGGCTTGGTCAATCAGTTCCTTGCGCAGAAACAATGCAAGAATGGCTGCTTGACAGACCTTGAGCATCCCTTCGTCGGCTCCGATTGGCAAATATACAAAACGGTCGTACTTGGTAAATCCGCCTTCCAGAACCAGAACATGCCAGTGAGGGTGGAACCGGGCAAATTCGCCGAACGACTGGTAACTGACGATACAGGCGCAAAGCAGTTCTTGGCCAGCAGCCAATAAGAAAAATTTGGATAGCAACGAAAATATCAGCTTGGACACCTCTCCGAATAATCGTTTATCAGATTTAAAGTATGGCCTTAGAATCTTGGGAATCGTAAAAACAAATTGCCGATGCGGTAAATCCAACAGCAAATCCTCAGCCAGGTATTCAGCGTAGAGTAAGGTCCTCTTTTGGTCGCACGATGGGCATAAGTGGAAAACCTTGCAGGAAAATGGCCTAAAGTACGAATGGCCACAATCTTCACAACGGATTCGGGCTACTCCTTTCGTCCAGTCAGCACATTTAGTAAAATTCTCAAGCCGGTCAAGAATAGTTTGCAATGGACTGGCATAGGCTTGATAACGGGTTAGAGAATTGCGGACTATTGTCGGTATTATCCCTTCCCGATGGGGAATATAGGTTCCCATACCTATACATACGCAGGGAAACTATCGTTTGCTTGTAATTGGGGAGAAAAAAGTAGAAAATGTGGACTAACTAACAACCAGTTCATTGCGTTACGTAAAGCTCAGAGAAGGGGGATAAACTGAAACCAAAGTTTTGAAATTTTCTGTAGTTAGCCAGTGGGTGAAAATCCCAACCGGCCAAGCCTGGCAAGCAGCCGGAAGCGAGTCTTGCATGCTCAAGGGCGACCTTAAGGGCGTGAAGCGTAGACAGCGATCTCAAATGCCGTGCTATTGAGCCTCGAAATGTGTATAATCGGGGAAATTTCTGTAGTTGAACTAGGCGGGAACAACACCGAACCATCGAAGTGCCTGATGGCGAGGTTCCCCCGGGGTCTGAGAACAGGGCGAATGAGAAAGGGTAACCTGGGAACGTAAGAGATCTCGGCGTTTCTACCCTCGAATTAGCCGCGCTGGTGTGCGGGATACAAAAGAACCAGGCCCTGGGTGGCGCATGGACAGCCGGGGAGCCAGAAATGGGAAACAAACCCAATTCATGCAAAGAGAGCAGTACTGACCAGGCGAAGGATAACGAAGTCAGTCGGGAAGAACGCCGAGAAGTCGTAGTGATTCATAGTACCGATGAAAGCGGGGAAGCCGAACCGCGGCGACCCGGTGGAGGGAAGGGGTCACCTGAACAAAGAACCGATGGAGGGAAACACGGTGGGCACGCATGAGCCCAGGACAATGCAGGAAGTTGCCGACTACGTGTTAACGAAACGCTGCCGGATAGCTGAAAATGGGTAGGCGACATACCTAGCGAATCTTTGTTCCGAAGAACCGGATGCCTTAATTGGGCACGTCCGGGTCTGTGGGGGTTCCGGGCGGATGACCGCCCAGTTCTACCCGGCAGCGGACTCGCGGGACAAGCCCGCTCGCAGCTCAACCCAACGTTATACAGCCCGATGATAAGGATTGATCCAATAAGAAAGAGCTCGCCCATGAGAGAGCGGTTATAAAAATTTGTATGGCCTGTGCAGTCCCAAAGGCAATAGGCTTCCATTGCCCTCCAGAGCGATAGTCTCGATTCGCAATAAAAAGAAATATATCTAGGATGTTAAGAGCCTTGAGCCGGGAATAGTTTTCCTCCATGGGTTCCGCTATTCCAATATGAGGGAAGCACAGGCCAAGCATCCGGCTGGATTCCTTGCGTTGTTAGTGCTTCAAGGCTGAATAAGGAGGGGAAGGCTCTAGCCGAAGTATACAATCATACCTATCAGGTGTTTGATAGCGGTGATCCGGTTGCTCTCGATGACGCTACTTTCTGTGCGGGGATTGTGTACACTATCGTGAATGTAACCCATATCCTAGAGTCGAGCACCTACTGGTATAAATGAGAAGCTTGTTCAACGTAAAGTATGCGAACCTGCTACTGTTAGTTGGTGTATGGAATACCATTGGTCCCATAGCTTCTTGCTTTCCCCTGGGAGGTATGGGACAATTCTCTTTTTCCAGTGAAACCAACACTGGAGTATCATGGGGGCGCGTAGAAGAGCTCGTTTTTCAGGGAGAGAAGCAGATTAGTCGCCTTTTATGGGATACCAATTGGGTTCCTCATCTCGGTGTAAAAGGCACAGTCCGGTATAGGTGGTTTACAGGCACACTGGAGGCTGCTACTGCTTTTCCTGTCCGTTCTGGTGCTTTAGAAGATTTTGATTATCTCCTTTCCGATGCGTCAAAGCCTAGCCACTATTCGTGGCACGAGGCCTATCTGGATAAGGATATGTTTTTTGGGACTTCCTGGGGAATACGTTTTCCCCTTGTTACTGGAATAGCGGTGGAATCCCAGTTAGGTTTTGCCTACCAGAATCGTAAGTGGACCGGCCAAAATGGGTATCTTCAGTATCCAGTGTCAGGTTACTGGACAGGGGCTGAAAGTAAGCAAATCCTTGCTGGTCCGGTAATCAGTTATGAACAATCCCTGTGGTATCCCCGGCTGGTGCTCGCTGTAAACTGGGGACTATCTGGAACTACAGGGCTATCTGTTGGGGGTAGCTGGATTCCCTATCTACACATACAGGCCCTTGATAACCACTTCCTCAGGGATCCTCCAATGCAGTTCTATGATCAATTACAGGACGGGAGCGGTTATAAGGGTGCAGTAAAGCTTGTAGTCAATTCTGAAGGGACGGCTAGAGGAGAAAAGACTTGCTATATGGGGCTTAAAGTACGTTCATTTTATGTGAAGGGTTCTACCGCAAGTCGTACTATAGGGTCTCCTGATGTCAATTTTGTCATGGACCCAGTATATAGTGCGGGTAGCCGGGAATTGATATGGCAATTTTCTGTAGGAATTCGGATGTGATGTTTTTTAATTAGCCTTCATTCCTCTTTATAAACTCTGCCGCGGTCTGGAATACTTCGAGCCGCTTTGCATCCCGGGTAAGAACATGGCCGGAGCCGGAAAGGAGAATTTTCTCCTTTTGTTCAGTTCCTATGGATGCAAAAATTTCGTTCATACAATATTCACTGCCCAGCGGCAGGGCCTGATCATCCTTTGAATAGATAAGCAGGGTAGGTACTGCAATATGAGGAAGCGCTTCTCGAAGCCTTCCTAAGAGAAGGTTAAGTTCCCCAATAGAACGCAGGGGGTTATGGCTATAACAAAGGTGATCCCGGGCAGCATCCTTATCGAACCAGCCACTTTCAGGGTCCGCGTGTTCCTTAGGCATAAGAGGCTGAATCTTGCTGAGGAGCCTGGTGTATTTAAGCCGCCAATCATTGGGGAGGGCATAGGGAGAAGCCATAGCAATAATACCCTTCACAGGGAGGATACTGCCAAAGAGTAAAGCCAGGGCCGCACCCATGGAAAGTCCAGCTATATAAACAGTATTGGTCCGATCTCTCAGCATGTAGTAGGCTTCTTCTACCGATACCATCCAGTCATGATGGGTGGATCGCATCATGTCATCGAGGCTGGTAGCGTGACCAGCAAGCCGGGGGCCGATGCAGGAAAAGCCCTCGTTCTGGTGCAGATATTCACCCATCCACCGCATCTCTTTAGGCGTCCCGGTAAAGCCATGAATAAGAAGGACCCCCGGGGCATCCTTCTCGCCTGAAAAATAAAAGGGCTCCGCCCCTGAGATTATGGCAGTATGTTTAATGGTTTCCATGAAAACAGTGTACACCAGGAATTTTGTTTTGTGTAAACCTTTTTTGCTAATGTGATGTATACTGATGGGTAGAAGGGGGACCCAAGATGACAAAGGAAGAGCTGACAAGCCAGATGGATGCACGGATGCTTGAAGAAATTAACAACTTTTACAAAGAACGGGAACGGATTCGGGATGCAATTGGCAAGATCGGCGGCATCCAGTATTCTAAAGCAGATACAATTGTAAATATTATTTTCATAATTCTCGTTGTCGGTTTTTTCAGCATAGAGTTGGTTTTTAAACCCCTGCCGACGACGATTTCCATCGAGATTGGTGTCTTTCTTGTTTCATTAAAAATTGTCTGGATGATTCACGCAAATCAGAAATTTAACCATTTTGTCTTCTGGGTCCTCAACTCTTTAGAATTTAGGATGAATACCAACACCCATCTGCTGGAAGAACTAGAAAAAAAGATTGATCTATTGCAACAATAGCAACAAAGGAGCTTAATACATGGCCGAACAACTGATAGTTAAAAATCTGGGGTTCATCAAAATATTACCTGCCTGGGCTCAAGAGCTATCCTATAAATATTGCTCAAAAACAGCAAACCTTTACCTTATTCATGGAAATATCCGGGATTTTCTGCCCCACAAAATGAACGAGGGTGAGTTTATCTTTGTCCGTATCCAGGAATATATTGCAGAGGTTCTCTTTGGTAATCGGGACATCATCGCCTTTTATGATCGGTCTAGTGGCGTAACCTTTTGTACCAAAGAGATGGCCCGGGATTATCAGAAGACGATGACTGCCCGTTTCCCCGATGTAGACGTATCAGACTTTGTATCAACTGATCCTGAAAAGAGCTTTTATTATCTGGAAAAGTATTTTTTGATGAACATTCCGGAAAAGCGGCGGATTGTACTTATCATCGATTATGCAGAAACGGTGGTGCCCGCCAGCGACATAGCCCGGCTTACCGAAGAGGATCGCTATTGTTTGGTAACACTCAACCGCTGGTCCCATGACCCTGTTTTTACTAAGGGGGATGTGTCAGTTTTATTACTTACAGAAAATTTGGCGGATCTCTCACCCAGGCTTGTAGGTTCCCCTTCAACCGTTAAGGTGAGCATACCAATCCCTGACCAAGATGTGCGGGAACAGTTCCTGACCTTTTTGGAAAAACAGGGGACATTGCTCTTGGATCGGGGCCTCGACTGTCGGCGGGTTGCGGCGGTTACGAGCGGTCTTAATTTGATGAACCTGAACCGATTAGCTTCGGAGAGTTATCAGGAAGATATGCCTCTTTCGCTGGAATATATCCGGCAGAAAAAGAAGGAAATTATAGAAAACGAAGCTGCAGGCCTTCTGGAATTTATGGAAACAAACCATGACCTTTCCTATGTTTCGGGGCATGATTTTGTAAAGAAGCGGTTTAAAAATGCGGCCCGGGCGATTAAACAGGGCCGCCTCGATGTGCTTCCCATGGGATACCTCATTGCAGGTCCTGTCGGAACGGGGAAAAGCTTTATGGTTAGTGCCTTTGCAGGAGAAATCGGTATTCCCATGGTTAAGTTTCGCAATTTTAGGTCCAAGTGGCAGGGGGTTACCGAATCGAATCTGGAAAAGGTTTTAAATATCCTTAAGGCAATGGCCCCCGTGGCGGTCATGATCGATGAAGCTGATGCGTTCCTGGGCGACCGGGACCAGGAAGGCGACTCTGGAACCAGCAACCGGGTTTTTGCCCAGATTGCCAGTTTTATGGGTAATACGGAATACCGGGGGAAAATCATCTGGTTTCTCATTACCTGTCGTCCCGACCTTATCCCCATCGATCTGAAACGGCAGGGGCGAGCAGAGGAGCACCTGGCCCTCTTTTATCCTGAAACGGAGGCAGAAAAAATCGCCCTCTTTGACACCCTGGTGCGAAAACTGGATCTTTCGATCCGGAAATTCCCAATTACCGATGTACTGCGGCGGTTTAAGTATGAATTTTCCGGGGCTGACCTGGAAGCGGTCCTGATAAGAGCTAAATTTCGGGCAGCCATGGATGAACGGACCTTTGTGACCCGGGAAGATGTGGAAGAGGCCATGGCAGACTTTGTGCCCCCCGCATACCCCTACGAAATTGAACTGCAGAATCTAGTAGCTGTTTTGGAATGTACCTCTAAGGAAATGGTACCTAAACGGTTCCAGAACCTGGACCGGACCAAGTTGGTCCGGGATATCCGGGAACTCAAGTCCCTCATTGGCGAACGGGACTGAGACTGAGCATTCCGGTGCATTTGTAAGCTGACGATGTGGTATGCTGGTGTGCTACGTTGTCAAAACCGGTTGGAACTTATATGATTGTAGCCCCTGAATGAGGAAGGAGTAATTATGTCTAAAGAATGGACCAAAGCGACAATAGCAAAGACTATTGACCATACCATTTTAAAGCCCACTGCAACTGCTGAACAGATCCGAGAGCTCTGTGCAGAAGCCCGGGCGAATCATTTTGCCTCGGTCTGCGTGAACCCCTGCTGGGTGCCCCTGGTTGCGAAGGAATTGAATAACAGCGACGTTCTGGTATGCACCGTGATCGGCTTCCCCCTGGGAGCTAATCCTACAGAAATTAAGGTGGAAGAAACCAAATGGGCCGTTAAAAATGGTGCCCAGGAAGTGGATATGGTCATCAATATAGGTGCCCTCAAAGGAGGCGACTATAAAGCCGTAGAAGAAGATATCCGAGCAGTGGTAAAGGCTGCCGGCAAAGCGACTATTAAGGTTATTATCGAAACCTGCTTCCTCTCCAACGATGAAAAAAGGATCGCCTGTGAAGCCGCAATGAAAGCAGGTGCCCACTTTGTTAAAACCTCCACCGGTTTCGGTACCGGCGGTGCTACTGTAGAAGATGTCAAATTGATGAGAAAAACTGTTGGTGACACCATGAAGGTTAAGGCTTCCGGCGGGGTTAGGTCCTATCATGATGCTATCGCTATGCTCGATGCGGGAGCTGATCGGATTGGCACCTCCTCCGGTGTGGCTATAGTAGCGGAACTGCCGGAATAATGAGTTGGTATAGTCCATTAAGGGTATTGTTATACTAGATTGTATACAATTTCCTTGACGGTCTTTCTAATTGTGCGTATAATAGTAGTCCGGCTGAAAAGGCCGCACAAGTTTTTATAGGAGGAACTATGAAACGTGTAATTGTTGCTGCTATCGCAACCCTCGCTGTGTTTTCCATGGCTTTTGTGTCCTGTACACAGAAGAAACCCGCTGCAGCTGCTGCTCCTGCTTTCCGGATTGGATTAGTAACTGATATCGGTGGTATTGATGACAAGTCCTTTAATCAGGGTACCTGGGAAGGCATTGTTCGTTTTGCAAAAGAAGTTGGTCTGAAAGAGGGGGATTATAAATATCTCCAGTCCGCTGCTGAAGCTGATTATATTCCTAATCTCTCTACCTTTTCCGACGAAAAACTTGATTTGATTGCTGCACCTGGCTTTCTTTTTGAAAAGTCTATTAGTGAAGTTGCAGACAAATATCCCAACAATAAGTACCTTATCATTGACTCTGTAGTTGCTAAACCCAATGTAGTGTCCGCAGTGTTTGCAGAACATGAAGGTTCTTTCCTGGTTGGTGTTGCTGCAGGGCTCAAAGCCAAGGCTGATGGTAAAAAAATAGTCGGCTTCCTTGGTGGTATGCAGTTCCCCCTTATCGAAAAATTCCAGGCTGGTTTTGAACAGGGTGTTAAGGCCGTCTACCCTGAATGCAAAATTCTTGTTGACTATGCCGGAGACTTTAGTGCACCCGATAAGGGTCAGGCTATTGCCCAGAAGCAGTTCAATGCTGGCGCTTATATCATTTTCCATGCCGCGGGTGGTACCGGCAATGGTATGATTAAGGAAGCCAAAGAACGGACCGCCAAGGGCGATGTCCGTTGGGCTATTGGTGTCGATAAGGATCAGTATACTGACGGTATTTATGACGAAGCCAACAAGAAGTCTGCTGTTCTGACCTCCATGATGAAGCGGGTTGATGTTGCTGCCCATGATGTAGCCAAGATGACTATGGAAGGCAAATTCCCCGGTGGTCAGACCCTCGTATTCTCTGTAGCTAATAAGGGTGTTGGTATCCCTGAAAACAACCAAAACCTCTCTGACGATATTGTCGCCAAAGTAAAAGAATTTGAAGCTAAGATCGCCTCCGGCGAGCTTAAGGTTTCAGAAACTCCTGCGAAGTAATATTTCACGTCTATGATTTGAACGGGGTGTTCTGGGTTGTTCGTTTTTCCGGGACACCCCGTTTTATTCTTATGGCCCACAGAGTAGTGCATGAATGTGGTGGGCCTTATTCCTTTCAAACTGGTAATATAAGGGGAAGTCGATGGCATATATCATCGAGATGCTTAATATTGTAAAAACCTTCCCGGGTATTCGCGCAAATGATGATGTTACCCTTCAGGTAGAAGAAGGGTCCATTCATGCACTGTTAGGTGAAAATGGTGCGGGCAAATCCACCCTGATGAGTATTTTATTTGGTCTTTATCAACCTGATTCTGGGGTTATCAGGGTCCATGGAAAAGAGGTGAAAATAACCGATCCTAATGTGGCTAATGATTTAGGGATTGGTATGGTGCATCAGCATTTTAAGCTGGTCCATAATTTTACGGTCGCAGAGAATATAGTGCTGGGCCTGGAACCAAGAAAGGGCCCGCTTATCAATATTGCAAGTGCCGAAAAGCGAGTAGCTGAAATCTCGAAACGCTATGGACTCGAAGTAGATCCAAAAGCGAAAATAGAAGATATCACCGTGGGTATGCAACAGCGGGTAGAAATTCTTAAAATGCTGTACCGGAATGCGGATATTCTTATTTTTGATGAGCCTACCGCAGTCCTCACACCGCAGGAAATTAATGAACTTATGGAAATAATGCGTCGTCTTACTGCAGAAGGGAAGACTGTCCTCTTAATTACCCATAAGCTTAAGGAAATAAAAGCAGTCGCAGACGTTTGTACCGTGCTTCGCCGAGGGCGCCTCGTGGGTACCGTGCCTGTTAAGGATGCCTCAGAAGCTCAATTGGCAGAAATGATGGTTGGCCGGGCTGTCAATTTCTCGGTTAATAAAAAGCCCGCGATCCCTGGCGAGGTTTTGCTTGAGGTTCAAGACCTAAAGGTAAAGAATTCCAAGGGGCTTCTTGGCGTAAAAGGTGTTTCTCTTAAGGTTCGCCGGGGTGAAATTCTCGGTCTTTGTGGTATAGATGGCAACGGACAAACCGAACTGGTCTATGCGCTCACCGGCCTCGCCCCTGTCGAAGGGGGAAAGATCCTTTTAAACGGCAAAGATATAACCCACCTGCCGGTAAAGGAACGGCTCGAAGCCGGCCTTGGCCATATACCGGAGGACCGGCACCGGCATGGGCTGGTGCTCGACTTCCGTCTGGACGAAAACCTGGTGGTCCACAACTTCCAGAGGCGCCCCTTCTCTAAGCTTGGGGTCCTCGATTATACCTCGATCCGTGCTAATGCGGAGCGGCTTATTAAGGAATTCGATGTTCGTTCCGGTGAAGGCCCTGCTACACCTTCCCGCAGTCTTTCTGGCGGTAACCAGCAGAAAGCTATTGTTGCCCGGGAAATCGACCGGTCACCAGAGGTACTCATTGTAGCCCAACCAACCCGGGGGCTAGATGTGGGAGCTATCGAGTATATCCATCAGCGTATTGTAGAAGAGCGGGATAAGGGTAAAGCAATTCTACTCGTTTCTCTGGAATTGGATGAAATATTGGACCTTTCAGATCGTATTGCCGTAATATTTAATGGCGAAATTGTTGCTGAGGTGGATGCAGCCAAAACAAATGAAAACGAACTCGGGCTCTATATGGCTGGCTCGATGAGAAAGGCGGTGTAACCGTGAAAAGCAGTAAACGGCTTCAACTTATTGTACCGCTCATTGCGGTTTTGCTCGGCTTTGTGCTTGGCGCTATTGTTATTACAATTACCGGTAAATCCCCTGGGGGTATGTTTCTTGCCATGGGGCGTACTCTTACCGGTATTGATTTTAGCGGTCGAACTGGTATCAATTTACGGTATGTGGGTGAGTTTATTTTACAAGCTCTCCCCATCACCCTTACAGGTCTTGCAGTTGCCTTTGCCTTCAGGACCGGGCTCTTTAACATCGGTGCCGAAGGCCAATTAATGGTGGGTTCTTTAGCTGCGGTCGCAGTAGCCCTCATGGTTAAGGCTCCGCCGGTTATTCATCCTATCATCGGTATTTTTGCTGCCATGGCTGCAGGAGCCCTCTGGGCATCAATCCCAGGACTTCTGAAGGCTCGCTTTAATGTCCACGAAGTCGTTGTGTCCATTATGATGAACTATACGGCCCTGCACTTTGTAAACTGGAGCCTTCTGCAGTTTGGTTCTGTCGACCGGGTTAAAACCCCCGAATTTCCACCATCTGCTACATTAAAAAGTGAATTTCTGGCCAATCTGACCAACGGGTCCCGGCTTAATTGGGGTATCATTCCGGTTATTCTTGCGGTAATTATTTTCTGGTTTGTCGTAGAAAAGACTACCTTTGGCTACCGGCTCAGGGCAGTCGGTTTTAATAAGGATGCGGCCCGCTATGCCGGTATGAAGGTAGAGCAGAATATCGTCCTTTCCATGATGATATCCGGGGCTTTTGCGGGACTGGCTGGGGCAGTCATTACCCTGGGGACCTTTAATTTCGGGCGGGTTCTGCCATCCTTTGAAGGCTATGGCATGGACGGAATCGCTGTTGCCCTGGTTGGCGGTAATCATGCGCTCGGTGTATTCCTTTCGGGACTCCTCTTTGGTATGCTTAAGGCTGCTCAGCCCCTCATGCAATCCCAGGGTATTCCCCGGGAAATTGCTTCCATTATTCAGGCATCTATCGTTCTCTTTGTAGCTATGAAACTAGGAATTGAGGCCGCTTTGGAATTCTTTACCCGAAAAAATGGAAACTCTCGTATCGTATCTCGAAAAATGGGAGGCAAGAAATGAATCTCCTCATTAATATGTTCCCTATTGCATTGATGTTTGCTGCCCCCATTGTTATTGCAGCCCTGGGTGGGCTTTTTAGCGAACGTTCCGGTATTGTCAACGTAGCTCTGGAAGGCATTATGATGGTAGGCGGTTTTGCAGCTGCCACGGTGACGGTTATGCTGGAACCGATACTGCCTGGCTGGGCTCCATGGATTGGAATGCTGGTTGGACTCCTGTCGGGGATGGTTTTTTCCTTGCTCCACGCCCTTGCTTCAGTTAACTTTAAGGCAGATCAGGTCGTTTCCGGTACGGCCTTAAATATTCTGGCAGGGGGCCTTACGGTATATCTGGCCCAAATTATTTTCCGTCAACAACGCACCAAGGCCTTTACCACTGGTCTTGCTAAAATCACCATTCCTGGGCTCAAGGATATTCCCATACTGGGACCCACCCTCTTTGACCATGTTTATCCCACTTTTTATGTTGCCCTGTTACTGGTGGTGCTTACCTGGTTTATCGTGTATAAAACTCCCTTTGGACTGCGCCTTCGGGCTTGTGGTGAACATCCTCAGGCGGCGGCATCTATGGGTATTAACGTCTATAGGATGCGATATCTCGGTGTTATGGCTTCGGGCGTCCTTGCGGGTCTTGCAGGGGGTGTTATGGTACTAACCCAGGATATTCAGTATACCCTGACATCCATCCATGGTACGGGCTTTATCGCTCTCGGCTCTTTAATATTTGGAAAGTGGAGCCCCTGGGGAGTCCTCGGTGCAGGCCTCTTCTTCGGTTTTTCCCAGGCCCTGTCCTATTATGCCAAGGACATTCCCTTTATGGCCACCCTTCCCCAGGAGTTCTTTTACCTCTTCCCCTATGTGCTTACCATCATCGCCCTGATTCTCTTCTCAGGCAAAGCCGTCGGCCCCAAAGCGGCCGGCGAAATCTACGACCCGGGAAAACGGTAATAGATCAAAAGATTTTGTGGCTGACTGTCAATTCAGTCAGCCATTTATATTCTATTTCCAGGTCTCTTGACGAGCCTCGAACTGTCCCCTACTATGGTTCATCATGGATGCTAATGAACTGAGATCGAAATATATCGAATTTTTTAAATCTAAGGGTCATGCCCAGATTCAGGGAAAGTCCCTGATTCCTGACAACGACCCTACGGTTCTGTTTACCACTGCGGGAATGCACCCTTTGGTGCCCTATTTGTTAGGAGAGCCCCACCCCGCAGGAACCAGACTGACGGACTATCAAAAGTGTATACGCACTGGCGATATTGATGCGGTAGGCGACCCCAGCCACCTTACCTGTTTTGAAATGTTGGGCAACTGGTCCCTGGGTGATTACTTTAAGGAAGGGGCCATCACCATGAGTTTCGAGTTTCTGACGGACCCGAAATGGCTTGGCATTCCCATAGAAAAAATCGGGGTTACCGTTTTCGCCGGTGAAGAGGGTATTCCCCGGGATGATGAATCGGCGGCTATTTGGAAGCGTCTTGGTATTCCTGAAGAGCGGATCCGTTTCCTTCCCCGGGAAGATAACTGGTGGGGCCCAGCGGGTACTACCGGCCCCTGCGGCCCCGATACAGAAATGTTTATTGATACGGGACGTCCATCCTGCGGACCTGACTGCGGTCCTGGCTGTAAATGCGGCAAGTGGCTCGAGATTTGGAACGATGTGTTCATGCAGTACAATAAAACCGCAGAGGGCACCTATGAGCCCCTGGCCCGGAAGTGTGTTGACACTGGTATGGGTATTGAACGCACCGTAACCATTCTGAACGGTAAAAAATCTGTATATGATACGGAGATCTTTGCTCCCCTTATTGCGGCGGTGGAAAGCATTTCAGGTTATACCTATGGCAGTGATACAGAAAAGGACAAATCGGTCCGCATTATCTGCGATCATGGCAGGGCGGCGACCTTTATTCTTGGTGACCCCAAGGCTGTAAGCCCCTCCAATGTGGGGGCGGGGTATGTACTGCGCAGACTGATCCGCCGCGCGGTTCGCCATGGACGTAAACTGGGTATCGACAGGCTGTTCCTGACTGAAATTGCGGAAGCGGTGGTAGAAAAATTCGCCGCCCCCTATCCTGAATTGGCGGAAAATCGCAATCGCATTATGGAAGAACTCCAGCAGGAAGAGCAGAAGTTCCTGGAGACTCTGCAGAAGGGTGAACATGAGTTCGAAAAATTGCTTCCCAATCTGCTCAAGGATCCCCGGAAAATCATCTCCGGCCGTCTTGCTTTTAAGCTCTATGATACCTATGGGTTCCCCATAGAGCTCACCGAGGAACTGGCCGCCGAACATGGTATGACCATTAACCGGGAAGAATTTGATGAAGCCTTTAAAAAACATCAGGAGCTATCCCGAGCTGGAAGCGAGCAGGTCTTTAAGGGCGGCCTTGCAGATCACGGCGAACAGGCTATTAAGTACCACACCGCAACCCATCTCTTGCACAAGGCCCTCAGAATGGTGCTGGGGGAACATGTGGCTCAGAAGGGTTCAAATATTACCGCTGAACGGATGCGGTTTGACTTTTCCCACCCTGCACCAATGACGGCTGAGGAGATTGCCCGGGTAGAAGCTATCGTAAATGAACAGATTCAACGGGATCTACCGGTAACCATGGAAATTATGTCATTAGAAGATGCAAAAGCCTCAGGAGCGATCGCCTTATTTGGTGAAAAATATGAAGCTCAAGTTAAGGTTTATACCATTGGTGATTTTTCAAAAGAGGTATGCGGCGGTCCTCATGTGGATCGGACCGGCAAACTGGGTAGGTTTAAAATCCAGAAGGAACAATCCTCCTCTGCTGGAGTACGTCGTATTCGGGCTGTATTGGAGTAAGTCTATTGTAACCAAATTGAAGCACCTATTATTTTATAGAATAGAAAAGAAGGAACCATATGAAACGCAACCTACTACTAACATTATTTGTCTGTGCTGTGACGGTCCTCATACATGCTCAGACTGATTTACAGCCCGTAGCTCTTGTAAAATTAACTAAAACTGAACCTATTACAGTTAAGCAATTAAAAGCTGAGGTTCAGAAAATTGAATCACAGACGGGGAAGTCCCTGACAGTTGATGAGCGGAAACAGGTGCTGGATATTATGATTAATGAACGGCTTGCTTTGCAGGCCGCAGAACGGGACAAAATATCCGTAACTGATGCCGAAATTAATCAGCAGTTACAACAAGTTCGATCAACTATGGCTCAAAATATTGGAAGACAACCTACGGATACCGAATTTGAAACTGCTATTAAACAACAGACTGGAATGGATCTAGCTTCTTATAAAGAACAAATGAAACGGCTTGCAACAGTACAAAAATATCTTATGACTAAAAAGCAAGATATTATTCAATCAATACAGAAACCTACTGAATCAGAAATAAAAAACTTCTATGAACTAAACAAAGCAAAACTTGTCCGGCCTGATACAGTTCGTTTTTCCATGATTTTTATTCCCTATGGAAGTGATGCAACTGCTAAGGCTAAAGCTAAGGAATTAGCAGAAAAACTAATCAAAGATATTGGTACAAATCCATCCAAATTTGATGAGGCTGTGCTTCGGGGACAGTCAAGTACTGCTGGCTACCAAGCTGGCGATGGTGGGTATTTACCAAAAACTCCTGAGGCGCAGAATATTGTCGGTAAAGAATTTATTAATATTGCCTTTTCATTGAAACAAGGTGAAGTATCACGACTTATTGAGAATACAAAGGGTTATCAAATTATAAAAATTACCGAAACTTACAGTCAGAAAACACTTGAGTTGGATGATATCTACCAATTGGGAAGCAAGGTATCTGTTCATGATTATATCGGTAATGTACTATATCAGCAAACTCAGCAAGCTGCTTTCGATCGGGCTAGTAAAGAGCTAGTTGATGAGTTGCGCGCTGGTGGTAAGTCATTTCAGGTTTTCGATAAGCTTATTGCATACTAACTATGGCATCGAGACGTAAAGCACGAATATTGGCTTTTCAGGCCCTCTTTTCTTGGGAAACCTCAAAGGCTAGCATTCAAGACCTGGTGAGTTTTTCCTGGCTGGACAGCGAGAAACGAGACGCCATCGATGAAGGCACTGCAACTTTTGCCCGGCTGCTGATCGCTGGTACCATAGAGAATATAGAAACGGTAGATAGACTCATTAAAGGACATCTTAAAAATTGGAATTTTGACCGGCTTAATAGGGTTGATTTAGCAATTATGCGGATGAGTGTTTACTCTCTGAAGTATCAGAAGGATGTTCCTCCATCTATAGTTATTGATGAAGCCATTGATATTGCAAAAGAGTATGGCACCGATGATTCCTTCCGGTTTATCAATGGTGTCTTAGACGCAATTAAAAAAGACCTTCAGGGCGGATCGGGGCAATGAACTGGCAGAACCGTTCTATTGTTCGGTTCATACTCCTTTTGGGCAGTCTGATCATGGTGGCTGCCCTTCTGACCCTTTTTCTTAGACATCGCTCATCTCCTGTTCGGCGCCCATCTCTTTCAACCATAGATGAGGCAATCCGGACCTGGGCTGGCTTGGATGAACCGCAGTCGATTTTACAAGACTTATCTGAATTATTAGGTTCTACCGACAATTCTGGAATAGCCCTTTCTCTTCTCAAACGCTATCGGATATTAACGCTGAAAGCTCAATCGAGGGCCCAGCATAATAATCTCTTAAATGTTTATGTTGATCGGTCCAGGATCTTGTATCAGAAATTCCCTGAACGAACAGAATTACTCGTCTTTTTTTTAGACAGTCTGAACCAAGTTCTCAGGCCTTTTTCCGAGATGGAATTAGACAGCCTCAGGCATATCAGTATGGAATCTATTTCTGAACAAAATCGGGCACTTCTCATGCTGGTTATTCATAAAGCCCGTATGGATACCCCTGAGAACTGTATGGAATTACCCTATGGGACCATATTGCTTCATGAGCTTGCCCATAGTGATGGATCTACAGGCAGTGTATTTGCAATTAATGAAATCCTTGTGCTGGCTTTGACGGGCAATATACAAGCTGCTCTAGGAAGAGGGAAACAACTTCAGTCTCAAAGTAGTATTGCGGAGGAGCTTGTTGCAAACCTTGTATTTGATTTTGGCTCCCCTGAAGAAGCGGCTCGTCGCTTTCATGAATTATATAACCGTGAAAAAAAACAACGGTTTGCGCTGCATGAAGCCGATGCCCTCCTTAAGGATGGTAAGCCCTTGTTAGCCAGGACCATATGGCTAGATCTGTTGCAGGAATTGTCGGGTAAAAACCTGGAGCTCGCCCTGTATAACCTTGGTTCCCTGGCAACGAATCCTGCAGAGCGGCAGTTGTTTTTTCGTAAGCTCCTCGATATGCAAACATCCCATGAGTATGCATTGATCAACTATAGCAGGTTGTTATACCCGGAAGCTATGGATGTTTATTTAACTCAATCTCCACTCTACACGAAAAGTTCACTCATTCAGCTTGAGAAGGTGAAACATGACCTCCTAGGAACATCAGTATATAAGACGGGTGCTTTATGGCTACTTCTCAATCACTTTCCTGTGGATGATCGTATATATCATTGGGCAGCCTGGTATTTCTTTCGAATTGGAAACTATCAAGAATTAGAGAAGCTTCTGTCTATGGCCCAAGAAAACAACATTGAGTATCCATCTCTCTTGCTCTATAGGGCTTTTCTGGCCATGGAACAGGGAAATCTTTCTGAGGCAGAACAACTCCTCGCTTCGTATCATGGTGAAGCTTGGTATACTCCAGCCAATCTGGCAAAGATATATGAAAAAACCTACAGAATTCCCAAAGCTATTGAGTATTATCAGCTAGCGGCTTCTTTTGTGCATAATCCGGTGATTGCATCCAGACTCTATGAACAGGTTGGACATTGTTATCGTAAACTGGATAAAGCATCCGATGCCCGCCGCAGTTATGAATATGCGCTGCAGCTGAATCCTGATAACATTACAGCCGCTTTTGCCCTTCAGCAGTTTGATCTTTATCGATAAAGTCTATAGGTTCACCTTTCTTATAGAAACCACTGCCTTAAAATGCCTTAAAAGGCCGATAAAAAAAGGCTGTCTTGGATCTCCTTCCAAAACAGCCTCCTTAAGGCTGCCCTTCTGGACAGCCCCTTTTCTCATCAATCTAAAAGTCTTATTCGATGATTGCAATAATGTCAGACATTTTAAGGATCAGATACTCAACACCATCAACCTTAATCTGGGTTCCGGCGTATTTGTCATACATGACTTTCTGCCCTACGGCTACCTTAATGACATCCTTATTGTCACCGATAGCGGTTACCGTACCGGTCTGGGTCTTTTCCTGGGCGGTATCGGGAATAATGATACCCCCTGCGGTTTTAGATTCAGTTTTCTCTAATTTTACCATGACGCGGTCGTCTAAGGGTTTTACAGTCATATAATTCCTCCTGAGGTACAGATAAAATTGTAGTAATGGATATTACGGTTTAAATATACGGAAAATGACCGGCTAAGGTCAACAAAATTCGTTCATAAAGATAAATTTGCTTATAATGAAAAATTATAGTATTTTAGGAAAGGAATAAATATGAATCTTTGGTATGGACCATTTAAACGGGGCCGTAAGGCCCTTGCAAAACATAAAACTACCATTGCTGTGAGAGAGTTTAGAGCTGCTTTGGAATATTGTCCTGTGAAAGCATCCAGAGAGATGGCCCGTATTTTGTTTTACCTGGGCTTAGCTCTAGATCGATCCGGGCAATCAGGCCTCGCCGCAAAAAGCTGGGTTAACGCTCGTAAGCTTGTGCGTTCTGGTCATCTAGCCGCTATGTACTCCCGTTGGATAAACGATTATGGTATGAGAAAAACAGGTAGTCCCCTCTTGGATGATTACCGGGCTTTCCAATCAATACAGGTATTCCATTATTTAAGTAAACGAGGGGCAGGTCGATTTTGTTCAGAGGCTGAACGGGATGTGGTGTATACGGTCATCGAAGATGCCTGGAAACTAATAGCAAAGTCACGGATTCTCACTTCGCTTTCATGTTCACAAAAGATTTCGATCTTTAAAAAGGCAAAGCTTGATTTTCCCTATATGTATGCTGAGGATTTATTACAATCAGACTGTGAACCTATTGTAGGCAATTTTAAAGGAAAAAGACCAGGTGTACCGCTTCGTCTGAGTGGCGATGATAGCTGTCCCTGCGGTTCTGGGTTACCATTCCGACAATGTTGCGGCAGAATTTATTCCTGTGTGGAACAGGAACATACCACACCGCATCACTATGAACGCTGATGTGGGTCATTTAGAACCATAATTTACTTTATTTTTAACGGTTGTATCATTTAGACACACTAATTTGCAAATAGTGATAGAAATATGAAAATGGTTACAGTGATAATGCAGACTTGTGAAATATAAATATATATAATATATATAAATAATTACGATCTGCGTTTTGCTGTTTTCTTCGATGTTCTTGGCACGATATTTGCTGTATGTAAGTACCTATTTAGGAGGTACAACATGGCAGAAACAAAAAAGATCGTAAAATCAAAATCGGTAAAAAAAGAAACGATGAACGATGAAAATGTTCTTTCTATATATCTTAAAGAAATCAATAAGATTCCGCTCTTAACAAGAGAAGAGGAAGATGCAATAGCCCGGGCTGCAGCCAAGGGTGATAAGGCAGCACGGGATAAACTTGCTGCAGCTAATCTGCGATTCGTTGTGAATGTGGCAAAAAAGTACCAAAACCAAGGATTATCGCTCTCGGACCTCATCAGCGAAGGTAATATTGGGCTCCTGAATGCTATTGAACGGTACGATGTAGATAAGGGGTATCATTTTATTTCCTATGCGGTCTGGTGGATTCGGCAGGCTATATTAAAGGCTATCTGTGAAAAATCCCGTATGATCCGTCTGCCCTTGAATCGGGCTAATGAACTGGTACAGATTGAAAAGGCCCGTAAGGTCTTGCAGGGTGGTGCTACCAGCGATGCAGAGATCAATGAAGTAGCCCGTCTCCTTGATATGGAACCTTCCCATGTGACTGATCTTATCAATATTAGCCGTGAACTGGTTTCTCTGGAAAGTCCTGTATTTACAGAAAAGGATTCTTCCATTCTAGGGGATTTTTTAGAAGATACCACCTACAAAGCCCCCGAAGCTGCGGCTATTGAATCAGCGCTGCGTGAAGACATTGATGCAGTGCTCAATACTTTGACAGAGAAAGAAGCTGAAATTATCCGGTACCGCTTTGGTCTTAATGGCCATGTACCTATGTCCTTAAAAGAAATAGGGGATAAGTACCATTTGACCAAGGAGCGGATCCGGCAAATTGAAAAAAAAGCGCTTAAACGGCTTCAGCATCCTGCCCGTAAGCAGTATCTTGAAAGCTATGTAGCCTAATCGCAGGGGTGTATCTTACATGAGATGCACCCCCTGTTGTTTACAGAGGTCTATTGTTTCCTGGGGCCATACGGAAGCTTGAACCTCACCAATATGGGCCTTTCGCAGGAAGAACATGCAAAGCCGTGATTGTCCGATACCGCCGCCAATCGTCTGGGGGAATTCGCCTGCGAGCAGTCGACTGTGCCAGTATAGATGAGCCCGTTCTTCTGTATTGGTGATCTTAAGCTGACGCCTCATGCTCTCCGCATCTACCCGGATACCCATGGATGAAAGTTCTAAGGAATCCTTTCGGACTGGATCCCAGACAATGATGTCCCCATTAAGGCCTGCGGTTCCATCTTCTGCAGGGGTCGTCCAATCATCATAGTCAGGAGCCCTGCCTCCATGAATGGAGCCATCTGATAGTTTTCCCCCAATACCGATAATAAAGATGGCTCCATATTCGCGGGCCAGCTCCCGTTCCCGTTCCTGGGGAGTCAGTTTAGGGTATCGGCGCAGGGCTTCTTCAGTATGGATAAAGGTGATCTGTTCAGGGAGCACCGGCTCTATTTCTTCATAGTGTTCGCTCACCACAAATTCGGTTCGTTTGAGCACCTCATAGATTTTTTCTACTATCTTTTTCAGGAACGTCCGATTACGCTGACCTTTTTTCATCACCAGCTCCCAATCCCACTGATCAACGTAGATTGAATGAATTGCATCGATATCATCATCGGGTCGTAAGGCATTCATATCAGTATACAACCCGGTCCCTGCCTTGTAACCATAGTCCGCTAAAGCCATCCGTTTCCATTTAGCAAGGGATTGAACCACTTCCATCTCAGTATCCCCCAGGTTTTTAACCGGGAAACGGACAGGCCGTTCAATACCATTCAAGTCATCGTTAATACCTGAACCACGGGGAACAAAGAGGGGGGATGTCACCCGGGAGAGCTGCAGTTCTGCAGAGAGATTACGTTCAAAAAAATCCTTTACCAGCTTAATTGCCTGTTCAGTCTGTTTAAGGCTTAATATTGGCCTATAGTCTTTAGGTAAAATAACAGCCATGAGGTACTCCTTCGGTGCTTACTGTATCAATTGGGAGCCCTGCGAACAAGGGGGCATATATAAAAAACAAATAAAGGTACTGCTTCTACAAAAAACTTTTGTTCTGCTGATGTCTGGATCTACTTTTCGTTCAGGACGATGTCTTTACTTAATATAACGGAGTGTGCATTAGCTCTTTTAGGCTCTGGGCCAGCCTGCTGATCCCTTCATCAATCTGGTCTGCTTCGATGCAGGCAAAACTGAGGCGAATATGGGTTGGGTCCTGAAAGGCTTCCCCTGGCATGATCCGTACGCCAGTTTTAAGAGCATGGGTATACAGGTCAGCGCTTTTTATTCCTTCTGGCAAGCCTATCCAGAGATGCAAACCGCCAGTACAGCTGTGTTGGCTGCAGCCGAGAGGAAGGAGATGTTGTGAAACGGTACTAATGCTGTGTTTATAAAGCCTGCCGTATCGTTCGCGTAATTCATCCATTCGCCTTTTGTGATGATCCCCAGATAGATATAAATCCACAGCCCGTTGCATAAAGCTGTCGGTGGCGATGTCGGAGCTTTGTTTTGCCTGTTCATAAAGATTTTGAAGTGCCGGTGGAACTATGAGGAGCCCAAGCCGCAACCCCGGCAGAAGGACCTTTGAAAAACCCCGAACATAGATAACCCGGCTGTGCTGATCTATCGACTTCAGGTTCAGCGGTTCGGGAGGTTGATCAAAATAAAGATCCGAAAGGAGGTCATCTTCTAAAATATAGGCATCATACTTAGCAGCAAGTTCCAGGAGTCGGTACAGTTCTTCTGTTCCCCAGCTGTAGGTGGTAGGGGTCTGGAAACGGCTCTGAATATACAGGAGCCGTGGTCGCGTTTCTGCAAGCCGTTTCTCCAGAAGATCCATATCCCATCCAGTGGGATACAGCGGTAAGGCGATAGTATCCGCCCCCCGGGACCAGAAAGCTCCCAAAGCTCCCCGATAGGTAGGCGCTTCAAGTATAACCCGATCTCCGGGATGCAGCAGGGCCTTGGAGGTGAGGTCTATTCCCTGCTGAGCTCCGGATACAACCCAGATCGTCGATGGTGGTGCTGAAATTTGCAAAATCTCTTCGGCATATCGGGACAGGGTCTGCCTGAAGGGCGCCCAACCGGCACTGTGTTGATATTCAAAGGCCCAGCCCGCGTCCCGGTCCAGGACTTCATGTAAAATGGTTTTGAACTGATCGACGGGAAAGAGATCCGGTGAAGGGGTTCCTGCCGCAAGGTCCAGAAAGGTTCCATCGTTGGTATGCTGGAAGGCGAGGCTTGACCGAAGATCAGTCTCCGTAATGTCTAAATCTGCAAGGTTTTTTTTATGTCTCACATAGACCCCGCTTCCCGGCCGGGAACGGACCCAGCCTTCCTGTTCAAGAATGCGGTAAGCCGCAACAACGGTGGCAGGATTCACCTGGATGGTGTGAGATAATCTGCGTATGGAAGGGAGCCGCTCCCCATCCATAACCTCTCCCCGGCTGATTGCATGGCGCAGGCTGTCAGCCAGCTGCAGATATAGGGGATTTTCGCTGTCTGTATTTAACATCAGGTTTTCATATTTCATACATTTCCCCAGGGCTCATCATATCATATTGAGAGCATGGTTGTGTTTTTTTACCTGTCAACTGTATCGGTACTGTATTGACAGATCTGGTCCTTGTGGTGGATATTCTACACAGGGAGAGCGTAAAATGGAAGATAGATTTGCAATTAATCGTGACCTGGCCCGGATGCTGAAGGGCGGGGTTATTATGGATGTCGTTAACGTTGAGCAGGCAAAAATTGCCGAAGCCGCTGGTGCAGTAGCGGTTATGGCCCTAGAACGGGTCCCCTCTGATATTCGTAAGCAGGGTGGGGTAGCCCGGATGAGCGACCCTGCCATGATTACTGAAATTAAGAATGCGGTCAGTATTCCCGTCATGGCCAAGTGCCGGATTGGTCATTTTATCGAGGCCCGGATCCTCGAGGCTCTGGGTATCGATTATATTGATGAAAGCGAAGTGCTGACTCCGGCCGATGAGTCCTATCATATTGATAAAAAGAGTTTTCGTATTCCCTTTGTCTGCGGTGCCCGTGACCTGGGTGAAGCCCTGCGCCGCATCGGCGAAGGGGCTGCCATGATACGAACCAAGGGAGAAGCCGGTACGGGCAACGTGGTAGAAGCGGTCCGGCACCTGCGCACCGTGAATGATGGCATCCGCCGGCTGCAGGGTTTACCCCGGGAAGAACTGATGACTGCCGCCAAAGAGCTGGGGGCCCCCTATGATCTGGTCTGCTATGTGGCAGAAAACGGCAAATTGCCGGTGGTCAATTTTGCAGCCGGCGGTGTGGCAACCCCCGCCGATGCGGCCCTCATGATGGCTCTGGGGGCAGATGGGGTTTTTGTCGGTTCCGGCATCTTCAAATCTTCGGATCCAGAAAAACGGGCTAAGGCTATTGTAAAGGCCGTAACCTACTGGCAGGATGCGAAGGTTCTGGCAGAAGTTTCTGCAGGTCTCGGTGAGCCCATGAGCGGTATCGATCTTCGGGATCTGGCACCCCAGGAACGGCTTGCTGAACGGGGCTGGTAAATGAAACGGATTGGGGTATTGGCCCTGCAGGGCGGTGTGGCAGAGCATGCAGAGATGCTCAAAGGCATCGGCGATGTCGAACCGGTGCTGGTTCGTACCGCTGAGGATCTTGCTGCCACCGATGCCCTCATTATACCCGGAGGTGAAAGTACCGCTGTTGGTACCATCCTTGCCCATGACAGCCGGGGGCAGGCTTTACGGGAACTGCTCGTATCTCGAATCCAACAGGGCTTTCCTGTCTGGGGAACCTGTATGGGGGCAATCCTTTTAGCCAGGAGTATCCGTAATGATCATCGGCGGCATCTTTCGGTGATGGATATCGAGGTGCACCGTAATGCCTATGGGAGTCAGCTCGACAGTTTTACCGTATCGGAACCCATCGAAGGCTTAGAAGGCGGGCCCTTCCCCATGGTATTTATCCGGGCACCGGTTATCTCTGAGGTTGGTCCCGACGTTCAAGTCCTTGCCCGGCATAAGGACGCTATTGTCGCCTGCCGACAGGGAAATCTGCTGGCTTCTACGTTCCACCCTGAATTAACCGACGATGACCGATTCCATCGTTACTTTATTTCATTTATTAAAAGGTAGTTTTCCTTCATAGTGATAGGTTAGAACATCTTGCAGGCTGTTGAAATACGTATAACATTTCAACGGCTTGTTTTTCTATTCATCAATTCTTGAGCATCCCTATTTATATAATATAAACTGAAACTATTCACAGTTGAAGTTAACCATGTTACTCTTGTATTAAGGGGATTATTGATTGCAAAGGTTATATTCCACAGGGCTTCTCTATCTTAATAGCACCTTACAGGGCTTGCTTCCCGGTGATAACCTTGTTTGGGAAATCGACACTGATAACCATTATAACTATTTCATACAATTCTTTCTGAAGGAAGCTCAGAATCAGAAGAAAACGCTCATCTACTTTCACTTTTCTGGTGATGAACCGCTTCTCACCGAATCAGTTACACGTAAAGTAATAACACTGGATCCCCTTCGAGGTTTTGAGCATTTTGTTTCCGATATTGTGGATATCATCGAAGCTAATGGAGACAAGGCCTGGTATGTTTTTGATTGTCTCTCTCCTCTCGCAAAGGTCTGGTATTCTGATCGGATGATGGCCAATTTTTTTATGGTAGTTTGTCCGTTGGTATTACGATTACAGTCCCTGGCTTATTTTGCCATTTATAAACACCTGCATTCGAATCACGCTACAGATACCATATATGCTACTGCCCAGATTATCATAGAAGTATGGAATCATCAGGGTGATTACTATCTCCAACCTCATCGGGTCGAACATCGATTTTCACCCACCCTGTTCATGCTGCATATCCTCAAACCCGATGGCCAGCTTGTACCAATTACTAACAGTGCCCAAACTGCCGATGTGGTAGCCCAGGTAAAACAGCCTCTGCTTAATTTTACCATCCAGCGCTATGGTCCCTGGACCGCAAGCTACCGTGAGGCAGAAACCCTCATCGAGGAATTGAACCGGGGCATATCAAAAGAGACGGAGGCAAAAGCTCTCTTTGAACGGCTGCTTCACATGGTCATTACCCGTCAGACCAGTTTTCTGCCTCTGGCCCGCAAGTATTTTACCCTGTCTTTTTTAACGGATGTACTGAAACGGCTGATCGGCTCAGGACTAATTGGCGGCAAAGCCCGGGGTATATTGCTGGCCCAACTTATCTTAAAGGGATCCCATCCCCGGTGGTCTACCATTCTGGAAAGCCATGATTCCTTCTTTATTGGTTCAGATGTCTTTTATACTTTTGTCATACAGAACGATTGCTGGTGGCTCCGGCGAAAACGGGGCTCCATGGAGGAGATCCTCGCCAATGCCCGTATTGCCCGGGAACGGATTCTTAAAGGGACCTTTCTCGATTATATAGTTCTCCAATTCAGAGAAATGCTTGAATATTTTGGCCAGGCTCCGATTATTGTCCGGTCTAGTTCGATTCAGGAAGACAGTTATGGAAATGCTTTTTCTGGAAAATATGAAAGTGTATTCTGTGCCAATCAAGGTAATCTTGATGAACGACTGGCTGCTTTTTTAGATGCGGTGCGTCAGGTCTATGCCAGTTCTTTGAATGAAGATGCCCTTATGTACCGGCTCCATCATGGTCTGCTCCATGAGGATGAACAAATGGCGCTTTTAGTTCAGCGGGTTTCTGGGGATGTCTGGGGGGCTTATTTTTTTCCTCCTGCTGCAGGGGTAGGGTTTTCCTATAATCCCTTTGTATGGAATCCTACTATCGATCCCCATGCAGGAGTGTTGAGACTTGCTTTTGGCCTGGGTACACGGGCAGTAGACCGTCTTGACGATGACTATATCAGAATTGTTGCCCTGAACGCACCTCTCTCGAGGCCGGAAAAGGATCGTGAAGAAACCAAAAAGCATACCCAACGCAAGGTGGATCTCATCAATCTAAAGGATAACTGTTTTGAAACTATTCCAGTCCGTGATGCTCTAAGCCTGCTTCCCGAATCTTTGAGGCCTTATTTCTGTCAGATAGACCAAGAAGCCGCTTCCCGGGCTCGAGAACTGGGGCTTCCTGAAAAAAGTGCTTGTCAGGTTGATTTTTCCGAACTTTTCCAGAAGACCGATTTTTGTGAGAGAATGAGGGAACTCCTCCAGGTTCTCGAAAAGGCCTATGAACATCCGGTTGATGTGGAATTTACCGTTAACTGTATCTTAAGCGATGAAGGAACACTCAAGGATTACCGTATTAATCTGGTACAGTGCCGTCCGTTTCAGGTAAAGTTGATGGGTTCCGGATCCCTCGGAATCCTACCTTCAAACATCAGCAAGGAACACCTCTTTCTCAGAAGTGATGGTCCGATTGTGGGGCGCAGTGTGGCGGCTCCCATTGCAAGGCTTGTGTATGTGTCCAGCCGGGCCTACACCGCTTTGAGTGAACAGGATAAATATGCCCTGGCCAGGCTCATCGGGCAGGTAGCCCATCCTCGGGAAAGTCAGCCCTATGGAAGTCAGGCTGCATCAGTGCACCCTGAGGGTATAGTCATGCTGGTTGGCCCCGGTCGTTGGGGCACCAGTACCCCTTCTATGGGTGTACCTGTGACCTTTAATGATATTAAAGAGGTTAAGGTGCTGGTGGAACTAGCTCTCATGCATGAAGGGCTGGTTCCCGATGTTTCTCTGGGAACTCACTTTTTTAATGACCTGGTCGAAATGGATATGCTCTATTTTGCAGTTTTTCCTGAGCGGAAACATTGTAAGTTTAACGAAGATTTTGTTCAGTATGCACAGAAGGTTTTACATCTTGTACCGCCAGAAAATGAACTCTGGGCATCTGTTCTGACGGTACTGGAATCGACTGACCATTCTGAACTGCGGCTCTATGCAGATGCCACAGATCAGAAGGCTATATGTTATTTGGTTACACAATCCCCTGGGCAAGCATTGCCTCAGCAACCTTAAGGAAGCCTGCAATGTTTGCACCGGCTACGAGATTCCCCTTCATGCCATAGGCTTCCGAGGCATCGCGACACTGGAAATAAATGTTGTTCATAATGGTATGGAGCTTTGCATCAACTTCTTCAAAAGACCAGGCCATGCGCATGGAGTTTTGGGACATTTCCAGGGCACTGGTAGCAACCCCACCAGCGTTGGCTGCCTTTGCGGGACCAAAGGAAACACCCGCATCGAGGAAGGTTTTAACTGCCTCCGGGGTGGAGGGCATGTTGGCTCCCTCTGCAACGGCAATACAGCCGTTTTTTACTAAGGTGGCTGCTGCATTACCATCGAGCTCGTTCTGGGTTGCACAGGGGAGGGCGATAGCACAGGGAACGGTCCAAATACCTGCACAGCCTTCGGTATATACAGCCTTTGGCCGCACATCCAGATATTCCTTAATACGGCCCCGTTCAACTTCTTTAATCCGTTTAATGGCATTCAGGTCGATACCAGCCTCGTCTACTACATAGCCGTTGGAATCTGACATGGCCACCACGGTAGCCCCCAGACTCATGGCTTTCTCAGCGGCATAGATTGCTACGTTCCCCGATCCGGAAATGACGACTCGTTTGCCCTTCCAGTCCGTATTGCGGGCTTCCAGCATTTTGGTGGTAAAGTAAACCAGACCATAACCGGTGGCTTCTTTTCGGGCCAAGGATCCACCATAGGGAATCCCCTTCCCGGTGAGTACTCCGGTAAAGCTGTTGGTTAGTTTTTTATACTGCCCATACATGTATCCAATTTCGCGGCCCCCCACACCAATGTCCCCGGCAGGAACATCCGTATCGGGGCCTATATGGCGGAACAGCTCGGACATAAAGGACTGGCAGAACCGCATGACCTCCATGTCACTTTTCCCCTTTGGATCAAAGTCACTGCCCCCCTTGCCGCCTCCGATGGGCGTTGTGGTAAGGGCATTTTTAAAGATCTGTTCAAAGCCCAGGAATTTGATAATTCCCAGGTTCACCGATGGATGGAACCGCAGGCCTCCTTTATAGGGGCCAATGGCACTGTTAAACTGAACCCGAAAGCCCCGGTTAACCTGGACATTTCCCTGATCATCCACCCAGGGGACGCGGAACATGATTTGCCGCTCCGGTTCCACAATCCGTTCTACGATTTTTAGCTTTGCCATTTCAGGCCGTTTTTGAATGACCGGTTCTATGGATTCCACCACTTCTTTAACGGCCTGCAAAAATTCCGGTTCCGCAGGGTTCCGGGCAGTAACGGTAGCCATGATAGAATCAACAAAAGTGCTGCTCATAGCGTAACTCCTTGAATAAGCCGAAGGATCGGCAATCTGTTGCCGTATAATTGGCAATAAAGTTTATGCAGTAATACTAAAGCACAAGTTGTGCTTCGTCAACCAAATTTTTCGTGATGCTTTATACTTGTAATGCCGCACCCCGCTTGTTATAGTGTTCTCTTGTATGGAAGCTGAATCACAGAAAGCAAAGAAACTAGCCATCCTGTCTATCCTCGATGAAGCCGATTCTCCCTTGAGCGGTGCTGAATTGGAAGAGCGCCTGCGGGATAAGGGCTATGAACTGAGTGAACGGACCATAAGGCTCTATCTGCAGCATCTTGATGCGGAAGGCTATACCGAATCTGTTGGAAAACAGGGGAGAAAAATAACCGATCAGGGCCGAATGTTATTGGACGAACAGCGGCTGATTCACCGGGTGGGGTATATGTCTGCCCGAATAGACCAAATGACCTATACTATGGATTTTGACCTGCCCCGCCGTAAGGGGACCGTGGTTATTAATCTCGCTATAATAAAGCAGGAAGAGTTTTTACGCTACCTTCCACAGGTGGAGCTTGTTTTTGAAAAAGGCTATGCCATGGGTACTTTGGTAAGTTTCCTTCATGAGGGAGAAAGGCTTGGGTCCTATACCATTCCAACAGGACATATCGGGTTTTGTACCGTCTGCTCGGTTACATTAAATGGGGTGTTTCTTAAATATGGCATTCCAACCCGATCTCTGTTTAGCGGTCTTTTACAGCTAGAGCAGGGTCAGGCCCGGCGTTTTGTAGAGTTGATAAGTTATGATGGTACCAGTATTGATCCCCTGCAGCTTTTTATTCGGGGTAAGATGACCGATTATATGGGAGCGATCCGGGATGGAAATGGACGAATTGGGGCTGGATTCCGGGAGATTCCCGGGGAAAGCTACCAGCTCGCCCAGGATTTGGCCCGGCAGCTTCAGGACATTGGCTTGGGAGCCTTCCTGAAGATTGGCAGACCCTCCCGGGACCTTTTAAATGTACCGGTCCACGAGGGCTGCTGCGGCCTTATTGTTATCGGCGGCCTTAACCCTGTGGCGGTCTTTGAAGAGTCCGGCATTTCAGTTAGCTACAACGCTCTTGCAGGTTATATGGAATATAACCAGCTTTTTCATCATTCACAGATGCGGGATCGGCTTGGAATATAGAAAAATGGATATTTAATAGACAAGGTACCCCCTGGTCAACGCGCCTAGTGGGGTTCCTCTCTTATAGTGATTGTATCGCTGACAATTGAACTAAGCTTGGTAATACGCCGCTTTCGTCAAAAAATCAGTTTTATTCTCAAAAGACTCAGCAGCATATAGTTCCTCTTCTGACTATCGATGGAGACTCTCGATATCACTTTGGAAGGTCTTTGCACCTGGTGGAATCAGATGGTGTTGTGCATTTTAATATCGCTCTACTGCATGGGTAAACATCGTGACTTTGTTGCTGTTCCAGGGAGCGGTAAACTCGGTCTCATTGTTCGTCTGTATGACGGATCCTGAAGTTAGTAGCATACTTAATGAGCAGTTGAGCAGAGACTATTGTATCCTTCCTGCATCAGTACATACATTGGTAGACCTTGCTCAGTCTATCAAGGAAGAATTAGGAGTGCTTATCCGGGAAACCTCAGCCTTTAAGATTCGGCTTTAGCGCTATCTTTAGAGGCATTGTCTTTTGTGGAAGCACTTCCCAAAGTGTCCTGCAAGGTCCCCACGGGGCAGATGGCACACCAGGCTCGGGGCTTAAAGAAGATACCCATGGTATAGCTTATCCCCAGGGATATGACATAAATGGCCCAGAAAATACGCCCCACCTGGGCCCAGCTGTGTCCGAATCGCACCAGCAGGTTTACCATACAGAACAGCATGAACGCACAGAGGGCTCGCCGCAGTTCCGGAGCATAAAGTGTTTTAGGAAGCCTGTGTTTTCGTGACACCTTAGGCAGTACCGCCTGCAGGGATGCCCCATTGGGGCAGATGCGGCCGCAAAAATAGCGGGTACTGCGGAAATTAAGGACCACCGCCAGAACAATAAGGCCGATCACAAGGAGCCCCACCGGCGGATAAAAGTATCCGCCCACCGCTACGGCCACCACAAAGATAACAGAAAGTAATTTTTTAGGATTCATTCAAAAATCATCCTGTAGTATCGGTCAATTTTGCTGGCCAGTTCCATGATACCAAAATTTCGCGCCTCACGGATGAGTTCCTTGCCCTGAAAGTACCCAAGAATTGCCGGTACCGAGTAGACCGAAAGCTGGCCTCGCACTTCCGGCAGGGCCTCGATATCAATATAATAGAGTTTCATCTGGGGAAACTCTTCATTCATCAATCTGATGATTTTGGGCTTAATACTGGTACAGACCCCGCAGGTGGGGGTAGAACAATAAAAAAGCACCGCCTGTTCCCGGGAGAGCAGGTTTTGAAATTCTTCCAAACTGGATATAGCATTCATAAAGTTTAATATATGAAAAAATATATACAATGTAAAGAGGGTAAAAACAGCTATAGGAGGTTGACAATACCATAAAACTTTAACTATACTTAATGCACTACATTTTTATTAAAGAGGTGACTATGCACTACCGCTTTGGCGAAAAGATTCGTGCGGTTAGAGAACGGCGTTCCCTTACCCTGAAGGAAGTGGCAGATCGGGCCGGGGTTAGCGAAAGCCTGGTCTCTCAGATCGAGCGAAACCGGGTATCCCCGGCAATCGATACGCTTCTGTCCCTTGCAGAGGCTCTGGACATAGATCTGGAATACCTCTTTTCCGATTTCAGGCGGGAACGGGCTGTCCAGATTGTCCACGTCGATGAACGGCCCACGTTTACCCGTCCCGGGGGGGTGCTTTATGAGCGGCTTGCCCAATTGGACGCTGCGTCCCAGGGTCAGGACGGTATCGAAGCCTATTATATCACCATAGAAAAAAATGGAAAGACCGGTGGTAAAGAGTACGGCCATAGGGGCTGGGAACTGGGGGTCGTTGTAGAGGGAACTGCGGAACTTACCGTGGGCACCAAAACCTACCGGCTTAATCCCGGCGATTCAGCCAGTTTCCGTTCCGATGCCCCCCATGTGCTTGCCAATGCCGGCGAAGGACCTCTTAAAGTATTTTGGATAATCACTCCCCCAAAGGGAGAAATTGGTTCAGGAGTTTAAATTGATGGAACAGAAACAGACAGGCAAGACCCTGGCAGAAAAAATTTTCGAAACCCATCTGGTTGACCAGCCCTTCGGCGAAGCCTGGGTTTTACGGCTCGATGCGGTGTTCTGCCATGAGATTACTACCCCGGTGGCGATTAATGATCTGGTCAGCAAGGGTATGGATCGGGTCTTTGATCCAACCAAAATTAAAGCCGTCATTGATCATGTAACCCCCGCCAAGGATTCTAAAACAGCCCTGCAGGGCAAGATCCTTCGGGACTGGGCCCGCCGGCATGGCATTAAGGACTTTTTTGACATTGGCCGGAACGGGGTTTGCCATGCCCTGTTTCCGGAAAAGGGCTTTGTCCGGCCCGGCTATACGGTCATCATGGGGGACAGCCACACCTGCACCCACGGCGCTTTTGGAGCCTTTGCCGCCGGAGTTGGCACCACTGACCTGGAGGTAGGGATCCTTAAAGGGGTCTGTGCCTTTAAGCCCCCCCTTACCATGCGGATTAATCTGGAAGGCACACTCAAGAAGGGTGTCACCGCCAAGGATGTAATCCTCGCGGTTATTGCAAAGATTGGCGTTTCCGGCGCCACCGATAAAATTATGGAATTCCGGGGCCCGGTGGTAGATGCCCTCTCTATGGAAGGCCGAATGACCCTCTGCAATATGGCCATAGAAGCTGGGGGTACCAGCGGGGTCTGTATGCCTGACATGACCACCGTAGAATACCTCTGGCCCTTCATCGGCCCCGATGGGGAAGGGCAGTTTGCCACAAAAGAGGCGGCCCTGGCGGCTTATAAGGCCTGGTGGAGCGACGAAGATGCTCGCTACGATTCGGTCATCAATCTGGATTGTTCTGCCCTGGAGCCGGTATCAACCATCGGTTACAAGCCCGACCAGGTTAAGCCCATAGCAGAATTAAAGGACACCAGGGTAGATCAGGTCTATATCGGTTCCTGTACCAATGGCCGTATCGAAGACCTGCGGGAAGCGGCGGCGGTGCTGAAGGGCCGGAAAATTGCCGATTCAGTCCGGGGCATTCTTTCCCCGGCTACGCCCGAAGTCTATGCCCAGGCTCTTAAAGAAGGACTTATTCAGATTTTTATGGATGCAGGATTCTGTGTTACCAATCCTACCTGTGGCGCCTGTCTCGGTATGTCCAACGGAGTCCTGGCGGAGGGCGAAGTCTGTGCCTCTACCACAAACCGCAATTTTTATGGACGGATGGGGAAGGGGGGTATGGTACACCTCATGAGTCCCGCCAGCGCCGCCGCAACGGCGGTTACGGGCTATATCACCAGGGCAGAAGACCTGGAATAGACCTTACATAAGGAGCAAGCGGTGAAACAATTTGGTGGAAACGTACTGTTTCTCGATCGCAGTGATATCAATACGGATGAAATAATCCCAGCAAAATACCTGACTGAAATTTCAAAAGAAGCCCTGAAACCCTATTGCCTCGAGGACCTGAAGCTTCCGGATTTTGATGCCAAACGGGACCTACCGGGTAAAAGCGTTATCCTCACCCGGGGCAACTTCGGTTGTGGCAGTTCCCGGGAACATGCCCCCTGGGCCCTGGAAGTGAATGGAATTAACCTCGTGGTAGCCGAAAGTTTTGCCCGAATATTCAGGCAGAACATGTACAACTGCGGCATGCTTGCCATTGAACTCCCCCCTGCTCAGATTGATGAACTTTTCACCCTTTTTAAAGGGCTGGAAACGGTGGTGTCCGTGCACCTTGAGGGGCGGCAGTTGCAGTTTAGCGCTCCCGGTAAATCCGCCTATCTGGCTACATTCCGGCTTACTGAGTTTGAATCTGCCCTGGTTCATTCTGGCGGCTGGGTCCAGTTTGCTGCCGAGCGCTATTAAGAGGTGCTGCTAGCCGTACCGACCCCAGTCCTGATAGAATGGGGGCATGAATCTGGGCATTGTATTTTTCTTCGCATTTACCGTGTACGGCGTAGCTTCGCCCTATCTTTCAGTTCTTGTTCGGGATCTTGGGTATCCCCCCTCAATGGTCGGGCTTCTCTTGGGGCTTTTTGAAATTGCAGGAATTGTAGGACCCTTCTTTATTGGCCGCTACTCCGATTCTCGGGGAAGATACCGTCCTGGTCTTTTTATTGTACTGCTTATTATTCCCCTAGCGTTAATCCCCCTGCTTATATGGCGGCATATTTTGGTAACTACCATTGCTCTCATTCTGCTCGCCTTCGGTATCCGCTCGATTATTCCGCTCCTTGATGCGGCTGCAACTCTTTTGCTCACAAAAAAAGATGATTATGGGAAAATTCGTTCAATAGGCTCGCTTAGCTTTGTACTCACTGCGCTCCTCCTGCAGTTTACTCCGGTGCTTCAGCCGCACACCGCTTTTGCGATTGGTATCTGGCTTGGTATAACCGCTTTGGCTGCCATGATAACACTCCCCCTTCTACGGGAAGGAGCTATCCATCAACCTGAATTTAAAAATGAAATAGAACCTACACTGTCCAATAATGCTGGAACTCATCCTGCTTTTCCGCCGGTATTTATCATTGGTCTCATTATTATCGCCCTAGGGCGGCTTTCTATGGCACCAATTGCTTCATTCTTTTCTCTTTATGTTTCTGAGGAACTTCATTGGAATGCGGTAGGTCTTATGTGGGCCCTTTCAGCGGTTTCTGAAATTCCTTTTATGTTCATTTCTGGCAGATTGCTGCGAAAATATGGTGCCGCACCATTAATTGCCCTGTCTATGGTAGCGGTTATTGCCAGATTAGGATTCTATGCATTCTACCCAACCATGGGTGGCGCGATTATAGGACAGCTCCTCCATTCACTCTGTTATGGTCTCTTTCATCCTGCGGCAGTCGCCTTTGTAAGTACCCATGTACCACCTCAAAAACGGGCAGTGGGACTTACCATGTACATTTCTCTTGGCGTAGGACTGCCAACGTTTATTGGAAGTGCTCTGGGGGGCTATGTGGTTGAGTTTTTTGGGTATCGGATACTCTTTGGTTCCTATACAATCTTTAGTTTTATAGGGCTCATAGTATATGTTATTTTTCGGCAGTCCCTTTCAGAAAAAACCGAAGGCCGTTGACAAGATATCTCTCACTGCATAGGCTTCTATTATTATGATAGCCACTATAGTTAATGCCCTTGCAGTTATTTTCGGGTCTCTGTTAGGTCTGGTCCTGGGAGGGAAAATATCGGATAAATATCGTACCGTTGTATTTGACGGTGCTGGTATTACTACGGTTGTTATTGGCATTACTATGGCCATAACAAGCCAGAGGATTATCTATTTAGCCCTTGCTCTTATCATTGGGGGCCTCATTGGCACTGCTTTGGATTTTGATAGTGCTATATTGCGTTTTGGAAGATTTCTTGAAAAACTTAGCTTGAAAGGTAAGGCTAAATCCGAACTTAAGGCTACCAAAGTACAGTCTACCGAAAATCCCACAGACCATCGTTCAAGCTGGGATTTTGGACATGCCTTTCTCAATGCATCTGTTCTATTTTGTGTGGGTGCTATGGCATTACTGGGATCTTTTAAGGCTGGTACGGAAGGAGATTATACCCTTATCCTCACCAAGTCTATACTAGACGGTTTTATGGCTATCCTCATGACCGCCGCCATGGGGCCTGGCGTAGCCTTTTCTGCCCTGCCAATTCTCGTATATCAGGGTTTACTAACATTAGGCGCCCAGTCTGTTAAGCCCCTGGTAAGTTCCCTCATGCTTTCTGAATTAACCGGTGTTGGCGGTGCTATGGTGCTGATGATTGGATTAAATTTATTATCAGTAAAATCAATAAAAACCGCCAATTTCCTGCCAGCCCTGGTGCTTATTGTTATTCTGACGCTTCTGGATCCGTATCTTTTGTCGTTGGCTGCTATTTGGGGGATTAATTAAGTTGACAATTTAAAAAATGCGTCGTAAACTTTAAACCAATAAAATAACCCTTTATGGGAGGCCTTATGGCAAAGGTAGAACTCAAAGGTATTAGCAAGGTGTATGAAGGCAATGTCCGTGCTGTGGATAATGCTAACATCACCGTAAACGACAAGGAATTTGTCGTTTTCGTCGGTCCTTCTGGCTGTGGTAAGTCAACCACCCTCCGTATGATCGCCGGTCTTGAGGACATCAGCGAAGGTGAACTCTATATCGATGGCGAACTGATGAACGATGTTCCACCCAAAGATCGGAACATTGCCATGGTATTCCAGAACTACGCCCTGTATCCTCACATGACTGTGTATGATAACATGGCCTTTGGTCTTAAAATCAGGAAAGTAGACAAGGCAGAAATTGACCGCCGTGTTCATGAAGCTGCTCGTATTCTGGATATTGAAAAATTCTTGGACCGCAAGCCGAAGGCCCTCTCCGGTGGGCAGCGCCAGCGTGTCGCCGTAGGTCGTGCTATTGTCCGGAACCCCAAGGTCTTCCTCTTCGATGAGCCCCTTTCCAACCTGGATGCTAAACTACGTGTTCAGATGCGTGCTGAATTGTCGGATCTGCACCTCCGGCTGAACGCTACTATGATCTATGTTACCCATGACCAGGTAGAAGCTATGACCATGGCAAGCAAGATCGTGGTTATGAAAGACGGCAAGGTTCAACAGATTGGTTCACCCCTTTTCCTGTATAATCATCCGATTAACAAGTTCGTTGCAGGCTTTATTGGTTCTCCCCCCATGAACTTCCTCAGCGTGAAGGTTGTGGAAAAGAATGGTACCATTGTTCTTGATGAAGGTTCTTTCGAAGTAAAACCTGTCGAAGAACATGTGAAATACCTGAAAAAATATGTTGGGAAGGAAATTTACTTCGGGATTCGTCCTGAGGATTTGACCTTTGTTGAATCTCCTGCAGCGAATAATAATATTTCTGTTAAAGTAACTGTAGTTGAACCCCTTGGTGCGGACATTAACCTCTGGCTTTCTACAAAAACCCAGCCAATGATTGCTCGAACTGAACCTCACCATGTGTTCCATGTAGGTGATACAGTCAACTTTGTGCCCCATATGGAAAAGGCTCGGTTCTTTGATAAGGACACTGAGCTTTCCATTCTTGCTGAGCTCGATAGCGTAGAGCAGGGTGCTAGGTAAGCAAGCAACATTTCTGATAATAATTTACAAGTAACTTCGGGACTGTCTGTACATGCACAGACAGTCCTTTTTTCTTGTAAACAATACATAATCATCTTATACTTAGGTTATGGTGAATCAAATTATTGCTATAGAAGAGCTTTCTCAAAAGATTACATCTATTTCTAATATATCAGAAAAGATATTCTTAAACCTTGGGAAAATCACCCCACTCTTTGTAAAAGAACTTCATAATAACCTAATCTTACTTGAAAAAAACTTTTCCACTCAGGATGGATCGAAAACGTTTTTATTTGAATTTGATTTGTTGTTCAAAGAAACAACGAGCACTATTAATAAAGGTTCCGTTTTTTTTTCACAAATGCATACTCGCGGGAATAATCTACTACGTTCTTTATCTGCTTCTCTTTTTCAGCTGGAAAAATTAGATAAAATAATTGACAATATTAGAAACGATTCAGAAGATATGGCCCTTGTATCTCTCAATGCACTTACCGGAGCTATAAAATCAGGAAGTGCTGGAAAGGCTTTTAGTGTAATTACCGATGAACTCAAGCGGCTTTCAGAACATATACATCAATTAACAATTGTGTTACAGACCGATAGCACATCCCTCATAAAACAATTGAATAGTTTTACCAGTGAATTACAAAAACTAGAACTATTACAAAGTAGTATCTTTTCTGGCTTAGACACTAAAATTAACAACCAATTTTCTGCAATAGCTGGAAAAATACAAGGACTTACCGAGTCTCTTTATGCTCTTGTTATAGAAAGTAAGCGTCTAGAAGGCCCTGTTTCTGCAGTAATGGAGACTGTACAAATTCAGGATATAATTCGTCAATCCCTTGATCATATCCAAATTGCACTGAGCGCGTATGAATCAATACAAGCGGATACTTCAATAAATCCGGAAGAATTGCAAGAATTTAAGTGGCAGCTTGCAAGTCTCGGTGAAGTTATTATGATTGATGTGATTAAGCGGCTTGAAGAAGCTGTTGTTATTTTTGAGACAGCCCTGATGGAAATACAAAAACTTATTCAAAAGGGCGAAAAACAGAGAACACTTATATTAAGAGAACATTTTTCTACTCATTCAGAACATTCAGTCGTGATAGTATTTGAAGAAGCATCAAAAGCCCTTACCTTAGTTGAACAGAATCTGTCAAATTATATGTCTATTAAGAAAGCCGTTGCCTCTCAAGGGAGTCGGATTGCAGATATGGTCGCTATATTATCTAAGCAGTATGATAAATTTGATAAAATAATTAATCGATTTAAAACTGTTGACATCGCAGCACGGATTGAAATATCAAAACAAAGTATTTTACGATCTATTAAAGATACTGTTTTTGCTATGTCAGAACTAATAATAAGAATTACCCAGGATGTAGAAAATGCAAAAAAAACAAGTCTTTCTTTTATTGATGATACTCATCATGCTATTCTAGAATATGCAAAGACCTATCAAGAAGAAATTTCAACATTTTCTATTGCTCAAAAAGAACTTTCAAAGTCATTTCAACAATTTTTAATATATCGTGAGAATTTAGAAAATCATATTAGAAACTTTACTCTTTTCTCGGAAACCTTTATTAAATTAATAGAAACCCAAAATAAAGAGTTGGATGAAATAAAGCAATTAGTCATGTTGTGCCAATCTGTCCGTACTATATTTTCTGAAGTGAAAGAGTCTATACCTGTTGGTATGGTGCATATAGAAATTAAAAATCAACATCTACAAGAACTTATTAAAAAATTTACTATTTATGCTCATAAACAGGCTGCGGCAGAAATTGGAAACTTTGAAGTAGCTTCTTCTTCTAACGGTCATCGAGATCTTGCGATAGAAGCAAGTGAAGTAACTTTTTTTTAAAGTTCTTTTAGGATGATGGATGTATGTATTCCCATAAAGTATTAGCCTATGAACAGCCAATTACCATTATTAAGCCAGGTGAATTTTTAGTATCCCAGGATGATATTATCATATCTACTGTACTGGGCTCCTGTATTGCGGTGGCTATGTACGATGCTACCTGTGGCGTTGGTGGATTGAATCATTTTTTATTACCTGGTTTCTTCGTACCTCAGCATGACCCAAAGCTAAGCCAAATGGGACCTCTTATTGATCCGGATCCACGGGACTTTCTTGAAGATAGTGCCCGATACGGCATGTATGCTATGGAAGTGTTAATCAATGGGCTCTTTCATCTTGGTGCGAAACGGGCAAATTTGATTGCGAAGGTTTTTGGAGGCGCTTCTGTCCTTGGTTTAGGCAGGGCTGGCCGAAAGACAGTAGCCCAGAGTAATATCGATTTTGTTTTTGAGTATCTGGAAACAGAACAGATTCCCATTCTTGCCTCCGATGTCGGTGGAAAAGAATCTCGAAAGATTCTCTTTTTTGTAAAAAGCGGTAAGGTCCTCTTAAAACGGATCCGGGGTACCTATACTAGTCTGGTTGCCCAGGAAGAACATGTCTACGAAGAACGGCTTAAGGCAAAACCGGTCGAAGGCTCAGTCCACTTTTTCAAGGAAGAATGAACATGCATTCTAATTCTGGAAGTTTTACCGCTTTTAACTCAAGTCGGACCATTTCATTATAGGTCACTGAGCCCTTTACAACGACCTGGGTTTCCATAGCGAGCTCTGGAATTATAAGAGTAGCCCGGTTCCCCTTAAGGTCCACCACCACCCCATCCCAGGTAGTGCCAATCCGTTCCTGCAGGTATACAGCAGTCCAATGCAGTTTTGAAGCCCGTTCTGCCTGAATGTTGGTAAGGGCCGCGGCCTCGCCGGCGGCAACCCGTTCAAGGATCTCATCAATGCTGAGGAGGTTTTCACCCCGCAGGTAACGCCGGATCTGCTGATGGGCCAGGAGGTCCGTATAGCGCCGCAAGGGGCTGGTTACCTGGGTATACACCGGAAGACCCAGGCCGGCGTGATCCCCCGGCTGGGCGGAGAGCCGGCGAGGCCGCATGCAGCGCCTGAGCTGGTATGAGCCCGCAAGGCCTGGCAGGACTTCATTGGGCAGATCCCCCAGTTCCTGGGCTATAAAGGGAAAAGGAATACGGTTTCGCATAGCCCATAGGGCAGTAGCTTCCCCTGCGATAAGCATGCATTCCCGTACCATTTCGGCTGACCTGTAGGCGGGAATCGGTGTAAACTCGATAGTCCTATCCGCCACATGGAGATGCACCTCGGGAAACTCAATGGTTACCGCCCCTGCGGCCTGTCTGCGGCTTACATTTTTCTCTGCAAATGCAAAGAGGGCTTTCAGAGGCTCCTCTTCGATCCGCCGGTCCGCCTCATCGTATGTGAGCCGGGTAACCCGTACCAGACTGCGGAAAATGTCGATTCCCTCGGGCCGGCCATCCTCCGCAAGGGTAATTTTAAAGGTGAGAGCCGGGGATGTTTCACCTAATCCAAGGGCAAAGTGGGTTAGGCTTTCCTCATGGAGCATTCTGAGGGCCCCCTCTGGCAGATAGAGGGTGGAACCGCGGCTGCGGGCTTCCAGGTCTGCTTCGCAGTCACTCAGTACCGAAGCAGCCGGGTCCGCCACATGCACATAGAGGGTAGATCCATCAATATATACCGCATCATCCGGATCGGTACTCCAGGGATTATCAATCGCAAAGGCAGGAAGTCCTGTAAGATCGATCCGCTCTTCCGCTGGAGGCGGCTCTATGGTTATCCGACCTGAGCCAGAGGGACAACCGAAACGGCTCGGATAGGGGTTGATGAACGGGTCCCAGTACCCAATCTTGAGGAGCAGTTTGTGGGCTTCCTGGGGTGTTTCAGGTCTGCCCAGGTCCCGTAGAGTGCGGCTTTTATCGGTTTTACCAAGAGCGAGGGCTTCTACATCCTGTAAAAAGCGTCCTTCGCTGGCTTTATCGTAGGTGCCCGATCGCAGGTGTTCGAGAAATTGTTCCCGCTCTTCCTGTTCCCGGTTTTTCTCATTCCGTTTCCGCTGAATTTGCTCTACTTCATCAGCACTGCGCACCTGAACCGCCAGTTCGGGCACATACTTCGCCCCCGATGCATCGGCGGCGGCTTCGGTAAAGTAGAGCCCATCCTGTACATGTTTATACAATTCCCAGGCTGTCCGGGGCGTAAAAGCTCCAAATATAAGCTCCGCCGCCTCCTCTACCGTTGTGCGGCTCCCTGCAAGAAGTTCCCAGGCTCCTGCCAGGTCTCCCTCTGCAAGGGGGCTTTCAAGTTCTTTGAGTGACCCAAGGGGACCTGGGTGTAAGAGGGTTATATCTTTGGGTCTCAGTTTTATCTGTTCACCCGTAGCGAGCTGGATGGTTAATTTATCAGCGATTTCTGTAATAAGGGCGGGTTTTGTTTTATAAATAACCAGTGCTTTTTCTCGTATGTTCATAGATTCAAGTCTATCATTTTAAGAGCCTATGGCTCAACTAGGAACCTGTCGGACTTGTAGATTTGTGCTCAGGGTGTCCCTTTAGCCATGACAAAGCTTGATCAACCTGGCTCTTCAGGTAGAGCAGACCACTTAAAATAACAGGTTTTGAGCACGAAGCTTATACAATTTATATACAATTTTTCTTTTACTATTGCATAAAAATACAATATTTGATACAGTGCGAGGCATAATGGAGGTTTTTCGATGATTGTAATGAAGTTTGGTGGCAGTTCTGTTGCCAATGCTGAACGGATTCGGTATGTAGCAGGTATCGTGAAATCCCAAATCGATCAGAAACCGGTATTAGTGCTTTCTGCAATGGGGGATACAACCGATCATCTTCTCGAAGCGGCGGATCAGGCATTACAAGGATCTGTATCTATTGCAAAAATTGAAAACCTCCATAAACAGACCATTAAAGATTTGAACCTTGATACTGCAGTTGTCGGGGAAGTAGATGCCCTGCTTTCGGAACTGAAGAGTCTTCTCGTGGGTATTTCCCTCATCAAGGAACTCACCAACCGGACCAAAGATTATCTCGTATCCTTCGGAGAGCGGCTTTCCATACGGATTGCAGCAGCCTATTTCCGTTCAGAAGGTATCAAGGCGCAGGCCCTCGATGCATGGGATGCGGGCTTTCGTTCCGATGCCAACTACAGCCAGGCTGAGGTTCTGCCTGAAGCCTGGGAGAGTATTGCAAGGAATCTTACCCCCCTCGTGGAATCTGGGGCCTTGCCCATTGTTACCGGTTTTATTGCCAAGGATCCTCAGGGGAACATAACCACCCTGGGCCGGGGCGGATCGGATCTGACCGCCACCATTATCGGTTCCGCCTGCAAAGCCCAGGAAGTGCAAGTGTGGAAGGATGTGGATGGAATCCTCACCGCAGACCCCCGGCTGGTGAAAACTGCCCGTCCCGTAGAGATGGTCACCTATGAAGAAGCGGCAGAACTTGCGTATTTTGGTGCCCAGGTTCTGCATCCTCGGTCCATGCAACCCTGCATTGCTACTGGAACCACCGTCAGGGTAAAGAACTCCTATAATCCTCAAGCCAAAGGGACAAGAATTGTGGCAAAGCTCGATGGCAATGCTGGGCCTGTCCGGGCAATTACATCCAAGAAAAACGTAACCCTGGTAGATATTGTTTCGAGCCGTATGCTGGGCCAATACGGCTTTTTAGCTGGGGTGTTTCAGGCCTTTTCGGTCCATAAAATTTCAGTTGATATGGTAGCCACCAGTGAAGTCTCTATTTCTCTTACCCTCGATGCTGCCCATGACCTTCTAGCCCTGAAAGGGGATCTCGAAAAGATTGCCAACGTAACGATCAAGGAAAAAAAGGCAATTATCACCATCATTGGAGATATCAGACGATCTTCTGAAATCCTGGAACGGGCATTCGGGGTTTGCAGTTCCCTGGGGATCCAGGTTCAGATGATATCCCAGGGAGCCAGTAAGGTGAATATCAGTTTTATTGTGAATGACACAGAGGCCTCCCAGGTTGTTCAGGGCCTGCATAAAGCCTTTTTTGAAGCCTAAGCGGAGGAAGGAACTATGAATATTGCCCTCGTCGGGTACGGAAAAATGGGACATATGATCGAAGCCGCCGCCCTGGAACGACAGCATCGCATCGTTGCCTATGTGGACCCTGTTGCTTTTGTTGCCGGTGGTTCAGATCAGGGCTTCGCATCGGTCCGGGAAATGCTTGCATCGGGTATTCAGGTTGATGTGGCTATAGAGTTTACCCGGCCTGATACGGCGGTTCCCAACATAACAGAGTTGGTAAAAGCCCGTATCCCTGTGGTGGTTGGCACTACGGGCTGGTATGCAGCCTTGCCGGAAATTACCAAGCTTGTTAACGAAGAAAAGGCTGCGCTCCTCTGGTCCAGTAACTTTTCTATCGGAGTCCAGCTCTTTTTCAGAATCGCCAGCTACGCGGCGAAACTTTTTAATGAGTATGAGGAGTATGATGTGGGTGGGTTCGAAGCCCACCATAATAAAAAGGCCGATAGTCCCTCGGGAACCGCAAAAACCCTGGTAGAGCGGGTGCTTAAGGAATTGAATCGGAAAATAACACCGGTCTATGACACCCTGGATCGTCCCCCTAGCCCTGAGGAACTGCATTTCCCCAGTCTTCGTATGGGGTCCGTTCCGGGAACCCACAGTCTCTTTTTCGATTCCACCGCCGATACCATCGAACTGACCCATACCGCCAGAAGCCGGGAGGGTTTTGCCCGCGGTGCGGTACGGGCTGCTGAGTGGCTTATTAGATGCACCGGTCCTGAAGGCCCCGGAAATCTCAAACGGGAAGGGGTCTTTACCATGGATGATGTGCTGGCCCATATCTCTTAAAACGTAATGGAGTACCTAGTATGATGCAATTACAGGGGGCTTTTACGGCCCTGATTACCCCCATGCATGGGGATGGGACAGTAGATTATGAAGGATTTCGCAGTCTCATACGGTTTCAGTTGGAAAAGGGTATTCACGGTCTTGTGCCTCTGGGCACCACCGGTGAGACTCCAACCCTAGAACGGGATGAACAGGATCGGCTTATCGAAATCGCCGTACAGGAAGCGAAGGGCCGGGTGCCTGTTATCGTCGGGGTTGGGTCCAATGCTACGGCTAAAACAATCGAGAATGCCAAACGGGCTCGGGCTCTTGGTGCCGATGGAATCCTGGTGGTAACCCCCTATTATAACAAGCCCACCAACGAGGGGATTTATAGACATTTTTCTGCCATAGCGGACGCTACGGATGCACCCATCCTTATTTATAATATTGCCTCAAGGACGGGCAAAAATATTGATGTGCAAACCATGGAGCGGCTTTCCCGAATACCCACTGTAATCGGTGTAAAGGAGGCTTCAGGCGATTTGGCACAGATGGGAGACATTATCCAGATGGTGGCTCAGCCGCGGCGGGCAGAAGGCAAGCCCTTCGCAGTCCTTTCTGGGGATGATGCCTTTACCCTTGCCCTCTGCGCCTTGGGTGGGGATGGGGTAGTATCTGTAGTGTCTAACCTGGTCCCGGATCGGGTGAGTAGTCTTGCAAAAGCCTGCCTGGCTGGCAACTTTGCTAAGGCTCGGGAGCTGCATTATAGCCTGCTTCCCCTCTTTAAGGGAGCCTTTATTGAGACGAACCCCATACCTATAAAGACTGCTATGGGCTGGGCTGGACTGCCTGCAGGGCCCTGCAGGCTGCCCCTCTGTGACCTTGAGGCGGCTAATATACCAAAGCTTAAATCCGCATTGGCTGCAGCGGACATTGCGGTCCGCTAGCACGAATAGTACAAGATAAGGAGCAACAGATTATGCAGAAGATACCCGTAGGTGTTCTTGGAGCTACCGGTATGGTAGGCCAGCAGTATATAGCCCTCCTGGCGGACCACCCCTGGTTTGAGGTCCGCTATGTGGCCGCGTCTCCCCGCAGTGCGGGCAAACCCTATGCAGAAGCCGTAGCCGGCCGCTGGCACTTAAGCCGTAGCTATGGAAAGGGCGTCGGGGACCTTATGGTGGCGGATGCCAATGATGTGCAGTCTGCCCTGGCAGCCTTTAAGAAAGGAGACTGTGCTTTCGTGTTCTCAGCCCTGGAAATGGCTAAAGATGAAATTAAGGCTCTGGAAGAGGCGTATGCTGCAGCAGGAATACCTGTAGTTTCTAATGCTTCCGCGCACCGCTGGACGCCGGATGTTCCCATGCTTATTGCTGAAATCAATCCCCATCATGCGGATATCATTCCTCAGCAACGGGAACAGCGGGGCTGGGACAAGGGCTTTATTGTGGTAAAGCCCAATTGCTCCATCCAGAGCTATATGACCCCCATTTGGGCCCTGATGCAGAAAGGATATGAAATCCGGAGGATGTTTGTGACCACCCTGCAGGCCGTATCCGGTGCGGGCTACCCAGGGGTCCCGAGCCTTGATATGATTGATAACATTGTCCCCTATATTGGCGGGGAAGAAGAAAAATCCGAACAGGAGCCCCTCAAAATTCTGGGATCTGTTCAGGGCGGAACCATCGTGAATGCCCCAGGCCCCCTTGTATCTGCCCACTGTAACCGGGTCCCGGTGGTGGATGGCCACACCGCCTGTGTAAGCCTAGAGTTCGGCGACAAAAAGCCCTCTATCGAGGAAGTAAAGGCTATCTGGGCACAATTCCGGGCCCTGCCCCAGGAACTGAAGCTTCCCTTTGCTCCGGAACAACCGATTATAGTCCGGGAAGAAGCCGATCGGCCCCAGCCGCGGAAGGACCGGGATGCGGACAAAGCGATGGCTGTTACGGTAGGCCGCATCCGGCCCTGCAAGCTCTTTGATCTTCGTTTTGTGGGGCTTTCCCACAATACGGTTCGTGGAGCTGCTGGAGGGGGTATCCTCAATGCGGAGCTTCTCAAAGCCAGGGGATATCTGTAAGATTGCATTATGAACAATAAAACCTTTCCACTTACTGCTGAACAGCTCAGAAAGCTTGTGGCAACCTATCCAACGCCCTTTTATATCTATGATGAAAGGGCGATTCGTGAAAATGCCCGGAACATAAAAAAGGCCTTTGCTATTTTACCGGGCTTTTTTGAACATTTTGCTGTTAAGGCCCTGCCAAATCCCTTTATTTTAAAGATTCTCAAGGATGAAGGCTTCGGTGCAGACTGTTCAAGCCTGCCTGAATTGCTGCTGTCTGAACAGGCGGGTATCAGGGGGGAAGCAATTATGTTCACCTCCAATGATACCCCCGCCCATGAGTACCAGGAGGCGAAACAGATGGGGGCCATCATCAATCTGGATGATTATACCCATATCGATTTTCTTGAATCTGTCGCCGGAATTCCGGAACTCATTTCCTGCCGTTATAACCCGGGGCCGCTTAAGGAGGGTAATGCCATCATCGGCAAGCCTGAGGAAGCCAAATATGGTTTTACCCGGGATCAGCTCTTTAAAGGCTACCAGCGGCTCAGAGAAAAGGGTGCCCGGCGTTTTGCCCTCCATACCATGGTCGCTTCCAACGAGCTCAATATTGAATATCATATAGAAACGGCTCGAATTCTCTTTGAATTGGCGGTGGAGCTCTATCAGAAGCTGGGTATTCGCCTTGAGTTTGTCAATCTTGGAGGCGGCGCGGGGATTCCCTACCGGCTTGATCAGCAGGCTATCGATTATGATGCGCTTACCCGGGGTATAAGAAGGGCCTATGATGCCATTATCGTGCCTGCCGGACTGGATCCCCTGGGGATACACCTCGAATGGGGCCGGATCATCACGGGGCCCTATGGGTGGCTCGTAAGTACCGCCATCCACGAAAAGCATATCTACCGGGACTATATCGGTCTCGATGCCACCATGGCGGACCTGATGCGGCCCGGCATGTATGGGGCCTATCATCACATCACGGTGGCTGGCAAGGAATCGGCGCCTCTTACGGAAACCTATGATGTGGTAGGCAGCCTCTGCGAAAATAACGATAAATTTGCGGTCCAGCGGAAATTACCCCGGATAGAACGGGGCGACCTGGTGATTATTCACGATGCAGGTGCCCACGGCCGGGCTATGGGCTTTAACTATAACGGCAAACTCCGGGCGGGAGAACTGCTGCTGCGGAGCGATGGCTCGGTGGTACCAATCCGCCGCCGTGAAACCGTCGAAGATTATTTTGCCACCCTGGACTTTACTGCCCTTTCTCAGTTTTCATCGGCTGAACCATCTTAGAGGAGTTAAGCATGCTGGCACGTAATGAGGCACTGGCGAATCTGAAAGCGGGGTATCTCTTCCCCGAAATTGCAAAACGGCGTCGGGAATTTCTTGCGAAGCACCCGGAAGCAAAGATCATCAGTCTGGGTATCGGGAATACGACCGAACCCATCACGCCCCATATTGATGCAGGGCTGGTCGAGGGGGCCCGGCGGCTCGCCACCAGGGAAGGCTACAGCGGCTATGGGGATGAGCAGGGTATGACTGCTCTGCGGGAGAAGATTGCCCAGGTTTTCTATAATTCCTTAGAGGGCTGTAGGCTCATAGCCGCTGACGAGGTTTTTATATCCGATGGAGCCAAGTGTGACATTGGCCGGCTTCAGCTGCTCTTTGGTCGATCGGTGCCGGTGTCTGTCCAGGACCCTTCCTATCCCGTCTATGTGGATGGCTCGGTCCTCATTGGAGCCGCCGGGCCCTGGAACGGTACGGGCTACCAGGGTATCCACTATCTGCCCTGTACCGCAGAGAATAACTATTTCCCCGATTTAGATAGGCTTCCCAAAAACGGGCTTGTATATTTCTGTTCTCCCAATAATCCCACCGGTGCGGTTGCTAGCCGTGAACAGCTTACTGCCCTAGTAAAGGCTGTTCAAAAATCGGGATCTATCCTTATTTTCGATGCGGCTTATGCGGAATACATCCGGTCCCCCGAACTGCCTAAGAGTATTTTCCAGATTCCCGGAGCGGAAACCTGCGCCATTGAAGTAAATTCCTTTTCCAAGCCTATAGGATTTACCGGGGTACGGCTGGGTTGGACCATCGTTCCGAAGACCCTTGTGTATGAGGGCGGCGAAAGCGTGAATGCGGACTGGAACCGCATTTGTACCACCGTCTTTAATGGGGCTTCCAATATAGCTCAATACGGCGGCTTGGCTGCTCTGGACCCGGAAGGCTTACAGGAGATGCGACAGCTCACCGATTACTACTTGGAGAATGCCCGGCATATCCGAAGTACCCTGCAAAAGTTGAGAATTGCCTGTGTTGGAGGGGATAATGCGCCCTATATATGGGCCCATTTCCCCGGCCGTACAAGTTGGGATGTATTTGAAACCATCCTGGAAACCTGCTGGGTGGTAACCACCCCCGGCTCAGGTTTTGGGCCTGCAGGGGAGTCTTTTATACGATTCTCTGCCTTCGGCCACCGGGAAGATATTGTCGAAGCCTGTACAAGGCTTGAGCGATTGGCAAAGTAGCCTTATTTTTAGTATAGTAACCCCGTTCTGCTCCCCAAAAAAAATTCAGGGGGGGGGTAGTAGAGCAGTGTGTTGGACTTGTCCGAATAAGCTTAAAAAATTGCGGACATATTAAAAGCTACACATCCGACAGGCTCATAGGGGTTATTTTTTATGGACGGAATACGAATTCTCATTACTGGCGGCACCTTTGATAAACATTATGATGAACTTAAGGGCGTTTTAACCTTTAAAAACAGTCATCTCCCTGACATTATCAAACAGGTTCGTATAACGGTTCCGGTGGAGCTGGAAATACTGCAGCTAGTGGACAGCCTGGAAATGGGCGATCAGGACCGGCAGAACATTCTTGCAGCCTGTAGAAAAACTCCTGAAGATAGGATTGTTATTACCCATGGTACGGACCGGATGGTCGATACCGCTAAAGTTCTCGGACCTGCCAGCCTTAATAAAACCATCGTACTTACCGGAGCCATGATTCCCTATTCGGTTGCAGGGAGTGACTCTCTTTTTAATCTGGGGTGCGCCTTTACGGCGGTGCAACTGCTCTCACCAGGAGTATATATTACCATGAATGGCCGAGTTTTTCCCTGGGACAAGGTACGGAAAAATTACGAAAAGGGTGTTTTTGAAGGCCTTTAGCTTGTTTCTTATTATTTGGCTATATTTGTTTCCTCTAAGCGCTGCGAGGTTTTTTTCTCTGTTTCTGTGGGTTCCTGTAAATTTTGTACCTCTGCCTACGGTGAGCCCACCTGTCAAGACCATTATAAAGAAAAAATAAGGTGGATAGAGTATGGGGGCTCAAGCAGTGAGAGCCTCCTCTAATGGTAGGGTAGATCTAAATGCCTGAGCATAGATTTCATCTGGTGTAGCATAGTCCAACGATTGATGGTACCGTTTACTGTTGTAAAAAGTTACATAGGTTTTTAGTCCCTCCTTGAGTTCAGTCATGGTTTGATAGTCTTTGATATAAATATCTTCATACTTGATGGTACGCCAGACCCGTTCCATGTAAATATTATCAAGAGCTCGATTTTTGCTATCCATACTGATACGAATGCCATACGATTCAAGGACTGAAATAAACGCTTCGCTAGTAAACTGACTCCCCTGATCCGTATTGAAGATAGCCGGGATTCCCCACTGTTTGATTGATTCTTCAAGGGAAGCTACACAAAAGTCCGTATCCATGGTATTTGAGACCTTCCAGGACAATATCTTACGAGAATACAGGTCGAGTATGACCACCAGGTACACAAAGCCTTTACCGAGCTTAATGTAGGTGATATCCGTCGCCCAGACCTGGTTAGGAATCCAAAGCACCATGTTTTTAAGCAGATAGGGGTACTTTTTATGCCCTTTAGAGCGAATACTGGTCCGTTTTTTGGGATATATGGCCCGTAAACCAGCTTTATGCATGATACGACGCACCTGTTTCCGTGTTACCCCCATATCTGCTAAGGCACGAGCTATTTTGCGATACCCATAAAACGGGTGAACTTTGAGCTCTTCCAGGATGGCATTCAAAATGGCAAGGTCTCTATCTTCGTCCTTTTCTACGGCCTTGTAGTAATAACTTGCTCGAGTTATTCCCAGTATTCGGCATTGCTCTCGTATCGATAAGTCTGGATAGTCCGGTTCTATAGCGGCGGTTCGGTCCCGTATAATTGTTTGTACTTTTTTTTTAAGAATTCGTTCTCTATCTGGAGCTTACCGATTTGTTTATACAGTTCATCCTGTTTCTGCTCCAGCTCGTGCCGTTCCGTATCCTTCCCTGGCTTTTCAAAGAGCACTTCAGCTCCTTCAAGAAGCTGTTTCTTCCAGAGGGTCACCATGTTTGGATGAACCTCATAAAGAGCTGCTAGTTCCTGGACCGTTTTATCACCGCGAAGGGCTTCGAGAGCCACCTTCGCTTTAAATGCCTTATCGTATCGTTTCCTCATGTTGGTAGTTTCCTCCTGTTAGGCAGGTTATTTCTGTACTCCTACCACCTTATTTTTACATTTTTTTTGGCCCAGTTTCCAGGGCTCATTATAGCCTCCTGTCCAGTTTCAACTTGCTCTACTAAGGGTGTTGGTTTTCGTTTGGGTAAACGAAGGGTATCTATTGTAGCTGTTAAACCAAGGGTTGCTTCATATAAAATGGTAGTGTCATCGGGACTTTTTAAATTACCAACTCCCCAAGCATAAAGGGGAGCCTTACCACCGCCAGTGATTTTAAAATTATCAGAGAATTTAAAACTGGCATCAAGGCCAATCATGAAAGCCGCAAGCTCATCGTTACTCGTAGTTACGTCTATATACGATCGTTTTAGTGATTGATATCCAAGGGTTATTGTTGCTGTGTATGGTATATATTTTTTAAATACCTCAGTAACCCAATCATAGTTAGTTACTGTATCAACTACAGTTAGATCGGTATTTTTTTTATAGGTAAAGGTTTTTGTTGATACTTTAAAACTGGTGAGTGTGTTAGGTCCCCAAAGACCTATGGCTAATTCGTTACGTTGTTGCACATAATCACCTGGGAGGTTGATGCCAGCTCCTATAGTGGTATCTGAACGAAAACTACCATAGATGATTCCTGGAATTGTCATTGTCAGTGTGGTACTAAGCCCGGAAGTAATCATCGAAGAGGAAGAATTAAAGAGTCCAAAAAAAGGCCCTACAGTAATTTTGGCATAACCTGTATCATAGGCTATGGTTGTGTACAGGCTGTTCCTCAGAATAGGGTCATGATTGAATAGGACAGTAAAATTGGTATTTTCTGCAATTTTCTGATCTAATTGGGCTATTCCATAGAATGATAGGTTTTCACTAAAAGCTTGATTCCCATCACTTAAGGCAGTAGTTCTGCTTGTATCGAAGGCGATATTCCCTAAAGAACCATATAAACTGATATCAATGCCAGAAACTGTTACACCCACCCCTGCTAGTAACAAACCTATAAATAAATATCGTATATTCTGTTTCATATCAATATGCCGTCCGTACACCAATAAAAATATCTGCCATTTCAAAAGGTTCGTTATAATTAAATGGATCAAGACGAATCTTCATATCCCAGCGGATTCCCTCGGTAATAATACTCAGCAATGGGGATATTCGTACATCTAACGTTCTATTTGTAGATTCGGATCGAATATTAATGGTGTTTTCGAGGCCACCCTGAAGACGATGTTTCAGTATATCGCCGAAAAGTAATTTAATATTTATATCTGTTGCTCCCCGTTCTTCAGGATTAACCAACTGGAGGTATCGTAGAGGATGATAAAAAAGGGTTATATGGAGTGCGAAAAGTCCGATTGAAAGCCGTGGTTCAAATAAAAAGAAAAGATTATCGATTTTAAATGCCGTACCTCCCTCCCATCCAGGAATGCCCACCTGTGCCATAAAATCTGCCCCAGTACCAGTCGTAAAATAGGTAAGCATACCACCCCGATACATACCATAGGTTCCATAGGGTGTGGTTGCACCCACGAAGGCTTCAAATTTAACATATTGACTATTCACTAATAGTCGCAGATCCCCAGAGTAACGTCCCGATTCTGGAATACCGGTGCTCTCATCAATAAATGCGCTATCCTGATAGAGATATAACATGGGTATTATCTGTTTCCATGGAAGAAATGAAAGATGAAATCCAGTTCCTATAGCTTGATGAATACCGTTATATTGATATGTTGGATTACCACCTATGCCTTGTGGAAAATAGGAAAACCCTTTAAATTCTGTTGTTATGGGAACACTTCCAAATACATGAGGAAAATCTTCTCCTGAACAAAAGGTGTCAGAAAAACCGATGAAATAGCTGATTTCTAGAGGTAACTCAAAGGGCTGGCGTGCGGTAACCTGGGCTAATTTGAACTGAAGTGCTGCAAGATTGTTGAATCGGTCAACAAGAGCGTTATATTCTTCTTCAGTCGGTGTCGTCGTTATGGGCTCTACTTGTGTCCTGCCATAACCGAGGGCTCGTTCTAGGTTTTGAGAAGAGAAGGAAAGTCGCAGTAATCCACCGTATTTATAACCGCCTGAAAGCGCAATATCTGCTTGAGCAATTGAAGAAAGTGTAAAAATTCCATTTTCTACAGTGCCTGTACTGGCCATCTCTAAAGAAGGAACGGTTAGTTCAGCGGAAAATGCATAGAGCTCAGTAAATAGCAACAATATAATGACTAGGACATAATTTTTTCTGAAGCTCATATAACGCTCCTTGTAACAATTTTATCATGTTATTACACAACTTACAACAAATAAGCCTTGACGTAAGACGATTTGTGTATAAACATTATCAATGTCATGAGTGATTATTTAGACCCCAACAATGAAGAACTTTTAAAAGACTTTTTTAGTGAAGCCCAGATGCAAGTTGAAGTACTGGAGCAAAATATTCTGGTGCTCGAAAATGAAGGTCATAATCGTGATGCGGTAGATGAGATTTTCCGGGCAGCCCATACCCTTAAAGGTGGTGCTGCTACGGTGGAAATGCATGAACTGTCATCATTTACCCACCTTGTTGAAGATGTGCTCGATGCAATCCGATCCGATCTGGTTCAGATTAATGAGGATGTAATTGATGTATTACTCCTTGCGATAGATATTATTAAGGAAATGCTCGATGCACGTATGAAGGGATCGGTCTTCGGTGGGGATAGTTCCGGGATTGAACAGCGACTTTCTGCGTTGCTTCCTGAGGGTGGACGGAAGGGGAAACAGGCTGGGAAAGCCCCTTCTCAAGTAAAAACAGCTGCAGCTTCTGTTCATCTAGAAGCCCCAACAGCTGCACCTTCTGGTCTGAAAACGAGCAAGCACTCCTTGACAGAATATGACATTCTAGAGATGCGTCAAGCTGCTCCGGACGGTACCACCATTTATCGGATTGCGGTGACCTTTAATGAGGATAACGTCATGAATACCGTAGGCGGTATTCAGGTATTTGCTGCTCTAAAGGGGGTTAGCACAGTCCTCAGAACTGTACCTGACTTTGAACAGCTTTATGAAGATGTTTTTCATCCCGTGGTAGAGTATTATGTTGCTAGTACCCACAGTCTGGATGATCTCTACAAAATTGTATCAATTCCAGATGTAACATTAAGTGCAGAAATTGATGAACTCGGAAGTGGTGGTACCGCAAGCAGCCAATTAAAGCCTTCAGGAGCTATGAATTCTAAGCCAGCGATTGCTGAAACCCACATCCAGTCAGAAGCAAAATCTGTCGCTCAATCGTCTGCGTCTGTACCAGAAGCAAAAGAATCGATCCATCAGGACGAATCTAAGGGTGGGGATCAGGAAGCAGAAGCTAAACGGGCTGGAAAAGATGTCGGTTCAATTCTACGGGTAGATTCCAAACGAATCGACAATCTGCTGAATCTTGTATCTGAAACGGTTATTACCAAGGCAACCTTTAATCAGATTTCCAACCAGTTCGGCGAACTCATGACTCAATTACAAGGTACCGAAACACTATATCGGGAAAAAATGAAAGAGCTTTTTGATCGTCTGCCTGAATATCTTGAAGGCATCCAAAATGGGCGGACGGTTAAAGAAATCCGAAAAGAAATTACTGAACGGTATGGGGATCTTTTCACCCTCTTTGATCCCATCGAGACAGGTCTTAAGGTTAATATTGGTAAATATCGATCAACTGCCCAGAATTTAGGTCGTATCACCGGGGAATTGCAGGAAGGGGTCATGCGGATCCGGATGGTGCCTATTAGCCAGATCTTTAACCGGTTTCCCCGTTTAGTTCGGGATCTTTCCAAGAGTCTTAATAAAAAGGTTAATCTTGTTATTGAAGGTGAAGAAACTGAACTTGATAAATCGGTTATCGAAGATCTTCTGGATCCAATCATGCACTCGGTCCGCAATTGTATAGACCATGGAATTGAAGCTCCAGAGGTTCGCCTTAGCTCAGGAAAAAGTGAAACCGGCACGGTGCTCCTCAAAGCCAGCAATGAAGGCAATATGATCATCATCGAAATTGCCGATGATGGCAAGGGTATTGATGTTGAGGCTGTTCGTGCAAAGGCAATTGAACGAGGATTAATCCATCCAAATAAAGAATTAACCGATGTAGAAGCCTTTAATCTGATATTTGAACCTGGTTTTTCGACCGCCAAGGAAATTACCAATATTTCTGGTCGAGGGGTTGGGCTGGATGTGGTCCGCCGGCAGGTAGAGAAGCTCAATGGTACTGTTACAGTCAGTTCAGAACGTGGAAAGGGAACACGATTTACCATCAAACTACCCTTAACCCTCGCTATTATTCAGGGGCTTTTGGTACGGGTCGGTAGTGAAATTTATTCCATACCGATAACCTCAGTTATCGAAAGTCATCGAATTAGACCTTCAGAAATTAAAATGATCGATAACTATGAGGTGTTTAATATCCGAAATGATGTCATTTCCTTACTGCGTCTCAATAGGCTCTTTGGAATTAAGACTGACGAACAACGGGAATATTACTTTGTGGTTATTGTCGGTACGGCAGAGAAAAAAATGGGGCTCATGGTAGACAGTCTCATCGGTGAAGAAGATGTGGTTATTAAACCGTTGCGGGATCAGTTTACCAACTCGCCTGGTATTGCAGGAGCTTCAATTTTGGGTGATGGTTCCGTTTCGCTTATTATCGATGTCAGCCAACTTCTGGAATTAGGCTTACGGAAAGAACTAGAAGAACGGCGCCGTCGGGAAGCATCGGTTCGATAGATGGGGATGAATATGCAAACACAAGAGCAAAACTTGCAACAGGAAGTTCATGATGAAAATGGTCATAGAGAAACAGCAAGGGCTGAAAAAGTCACCATAGTAGATTTTAAAATGGTAACCTTTTCTCTGGCTGGTAAAGACTATGGTGTTGACATCATGAATGTTAAAGAGATTGCTAAGGCCAGCAAATTTACCTATGTTCCTAATGCGGCTCCATTTTTACGAGGGGTCTATAATCTGCGGGGAGAAATCATTCCTGTTATAGATTTCCGCATCTTTTTTCATCTGCCAGCAGAACGAAAAAGCGAAGATGCATTGGAAAATCTTCTCATTTTGCGGTTAGAAGACCATGTGTATGGCGTTATTGTAGATAGTATCGATAAGGTTGTTGGTATCCAGTCCAGTACCATTCAACCACCCCATCCGATTTTTGGGGATATCAATATTAAATACATTCATGGTGTAGTGGAAAATCAGGGCAGACTTTACATCATCCTTGATGTGAACCGTATCTTTGAGCAAAAAGAAGAAGAAAAGCCTCGCCTTATTTCTGAAACAGCGAGCGGTACCTTTTTTGCTGCCCAGACAGCAGCTCTGCAAAAGGAGACTGTTTCTAGTTCATCAAAAGCTTCAGCTTCTGAGCTTGAGTTTATTAAGGAAACCCTTTTTGCGCTTAAACATTTTGCAACAACCGCGCTGAATGCAACATGGGTTGAAGAACGTTTTGAGGAATGGAGACAGATACGAAATAATAAGGAATTACAGCTTAAAAATATTGAAGATGCGGAAGAATATCTCGCTACCTTTTACTCTCCTTGTAATGGCAGCCTTTGGGATGAGACCTATGCTGAACAGATACTGTCTACCTTGCCCGATCTTCCCTCCAAAACTGTAACCGTGTGGAATCCTGGCTGTGGAAAGGGCTATGAGAGCTACTCACTAGCCTGCATTCTGAAAAGGCGTTATAAGGATGCCCGTATAAAAATCTGGGCCAGTGACAATGATCTGTTGGCGGTGTCTTCTGCACCCAATATGGTCTTTGAGATAGAAGCGGTTCCCAGTATGTATCATGAATATCTCGTGAAGGGCCGGTATGGCTATTCTTTTAACCAGGAAATTAAAGATGCTATTCTTTTTGAATATCATGATATGAAAAACGTTAATCCATTTACAGATTTAGATATGATTATGGCTCGGGATGTGCTGTCGTTCCAAAGTCCGGAAGAACAGGCAAAAATTGTGAATGATTTTAGTGAAAAGCTCAAAACAAAAGGTCTTGTGCTGGTAGGACAGCATGAGATGCTCGCTGAAGATGAATGGACCCGGCTTGGTACGGATCCAGTATCCCTGTATATGTTGAATAGCTAAAGGAAGGAGAAACCCATGAGAGTCGAGTACATCAATCCCTTTGTTGAATCTGCATTTAATGTTCTTAAAGAAGTATTAAACACAGATATCAAACGGGGAGAATTGTATCTTAAATCTACCACCATGCCTGTATTGGGTGTGGCCGCTTTAGTAGGTCTCGCTGGAGATGTAGAAGGTCGGGTGATGTTTGATATGTCGAAACAAACTGCCCTTGCAGTGGCATCTACTATGAACGGTGAACAACTATCTGCGCTTGATGAACTCGCAAAGGCTACGATTACCGAGCTTGCTAATATGATTACTGCACAGGCAGTTACCAAATTGCACGATCTGGGATTTAGATTTGATCTTACCCCGCCAGCCCTTTTTACGGGGGATAATATGGAAGTCTCTGATCATGAAGTGGAAGCCCTCATTGTTCCCATGGAAACACCCCAGGGAAAAATTGAGATTAATGTAGCGATTCGTGAACGGGCATAACAAGGAATACCTATGAAGACGAAGCAGGATTTTCCGGCAATTAACGAACGGGAACCGGATGGACTCAAACCTGATGGTACACCCTACCGAGTGCTCGTAGTCGATGATTCCATGTTTGTAGCCAAGCAAATCGGGCAAATTCTAACTTCTGAAAGCTATGAAGTGGCCGCTACAGCTGCAGATGGTGAAGAGGGGGTAGAAAAATACAAGGAGCTATTCCCCAATATAGATCTTGTTACCATGGATATTACAATGCCAAAAATGGATGGGATCACCGCTCTGGAACATATTATGAATTTTGATAAAAACGCCAAAGTGGTAATGATCAGTGCCCTGGGTAAACAGGATCTGGTAAAGAAATCCTTACTGCTCGGTGCTAAAAATTATATAGTGAAACCATTAGATCGTAAAAAGGTCTTGGAACGTATTGCACAGGTGTTAGGTAAGACGTCAACTGCATAGCTGTGAGCGTTTTGTATTGACAAAGTCCGCTCTTGTCTGGTATAAAGAGCGGGTACGGGCGGTTAGCTCAGTTGGTTAGAGCACCAGTATGACACGCTGGGGGTCACAAGTTCGACTCTTGTATCGCCCATGGTAATCCCTTTTCAGAATTTCTGAAAAGGGATTTTTATTTTTCCCCTTAATAATTTTCCTGCCCCCATTGTTCCTGTATAAAATATTTACTATATTACATAGCATGGAACACAATATATTTGCAGAAGGTTTACCGGTACGCAGACGGCCTCGGCCTTTTTGTCTGCTTGTTTTTGGCGCCTCCGGAGATTTGGCTAACCGTAAATTGTATCCTGCCTTTTTTTCGCTGTACCGTGAGGGTGCCATCGATGATTGGTTCCTTGTAGGATTTGGAAGGCGTCCCTGGACAGACAGTGACTATAGAAAGGAAGTTGAAAAAGCTCTCGGTGGTTATCATCTAACCGATGATGATCATCGGGATTTTCTGGAACGCTGTTTTTATATACAGGGTGATATTGATGATCTAGCAGCATATCAGAGACTGGCCGAATCCATCCATACAGATCGGGATTTGGTAAGCTATCTTGCAGTGCCTCCTGAACAATATCAGCCTATTATCGATAATCTGTATCGATCCGGACTTTCTCGACGGCATTCATGTGCAAGCAGGGTGGTTGTGGAAAAACCCTTTGGGCGCAGTGGCCATGAAGCAGCAGAGCTAAATGATTTTATAACAGAAAGGTATGATGAATCTTCCGTTTTTAGAATAGATCACTATCTTGGAAAGGAAACCGTACAAAATATTGCGGTCTTTCGTTTTGGAAATGGCATATTCGAACCGATCTGGAATAATCACTATATTCATCATGTAGAAATAACCGTTGCTGAAACCGTAGGGGTTGAAAAACGGGCCGCTTATTATGAACAATCGGGTGCACTTCGGGATATGGTACAAAATCATCTGTTACAGCTTTTAGCTCTTGTGGCTATGGAACCTCCCACTTCTTTTACATCCGATATGGTCCGGGATGAAAAGGTAAAGGTCCTTCGAGCTTTGCGGCCCCTCTTGGATTTGGATATTTTCGCTAATACCCTTCGAGGTCAGTACAAGGCGGGACTTATCGATGGACAGCAGGTTCCGGCTTATCGAGAGGAACCGGGGGTAGATCCCAATTCTCAGACAGAAACCTATGCAGCCCTGGTCGCCCATATTGATTCATGGCGCTGGTACGGAGTTCCTTTTATACTGAGGACCGGCAAGCGGCTCAGCAGGAGAGTTTCCGAAATAGCTGTCCATTTTAAAAAGCCTGCTATGAATTTATTTCCGCAAGCCTTTGGCGGAGCCAATCAACTGGTATTCCGTATCCAACCCGATGAAGGGCTGACGCTCTATCTTAATACTAAAATACCCGGTCTTACGGATCATTCCCGTACAGTTTCCATGGATTTTCTGTATGGAACCGGGTTCGGGCATCCATCGCCAGAGGCGTATGAACGTCTCTTGCTGGATGCTCTCATTGGTGATAGTACGCTTTACACGAGGCGAGATGAGGTAGAGGCTTCCTGGGCATTTATTGATCCTATCAGAGCTGCCTGGGATTCTGGATCCGTACCCTTGCATCTGTATGAAGCAGGCAGTTCTGGTCCAGTAGCAGCACAGGGCCTAGCAGAACGAATTGGCGATCATTGGAGGCGATTATAATGTATCCGAAAACATCCGAATTGGAACAGGAATTACATGAGCGGCTCACTGAACATGGCGGGGCAAATGCACGGGCTATGTCGGCTACCATGATTGCCCTTGCTTCAAAAGTTCATGCAGATGAGATTGACCGTTGGGTGGAAAGCCTCATGGGTCGTCGTCCAGTACGACTCTTACATTTGCGAGGTTATTCCAAGGATGGTTTACACAGTTGGTCTTCAGCTCGCTGTGCCTTGGATCGGCAGGAGCGAGGTATCTGTTTTGAGGATGTGTATATTGAGACCCCCGATGATGGAGCCTTTCAGGGACGGATTTGGGGGCCCCTGGTATTACGGGAACTGCCAGCCATTCTGCTGTGGACTCTGGGACCAGAAACACTTACCAGTTGTGAATATGATTGTGCAGAACGGGTGAACCTGACGATTATCAACGGGAGTTGGGATTTAAAACACTATAAACGGGGGATAACCTCGTACCAGGAAGCTGTTCGTAGTGTTCTGCAGGCGTCGATCCCCTTGGTGGATCTTACCTGGGAACAGCTGCTTCCCTTACGGTATGCCATGTCCCGCCTTTTTGATTCTTCCTATGCCCAGGATCTGGAACAGCTTCGTAAAGTTTCTATCCATACTTCAGATCCCTGGGCCCTCCAACTGCTTAAAGGTTGGATTCAGGACCGTACTAAAGGAAGGGTAATTCAGGTTGATAGTCAGCTGGATCCTAATTATCCTGCTTTTACTGGTGCTATTGAGTGTACTTTTTCGGATGGTACAATTTCCAATCTTGAAATCCACAATCCAAAGAATGCTGAACTTCATTACCGGGACGGAAAACAGCTGCAGGTAAGTCTACCCGATTCCAGTATGGGAACTATCCTAGAACGTATTGTCGATGCTCCTGTGGTAGATCCTCTTTATAAACGGGCTATTTAGGACTTTATCACAATGTCGGTAAGCTTATGAATTGTGCAGATATATTGTTGAGCAAAAAGAAAAGGTTCTTGACATTTATTCGATAATTAATTATCGTATAAATGATGACTAATATAGTCATCATTATAATCCTCAAGGAGGTTCTATGAAAACCTTGACGAAACGAGAAGGGCCAATTAGGCTTGCCTTTTTTGATACCAAACCCTATGACCGGGAATATTTTGATGTTCATAAAAATAATTATAACGTTGAAATAAAATATTACCCGGTAAAACTCTCTGCAGATACCGCAAGCCTCGCCAGGGGCTACGATGCGGTTTGCGCCTTTGTAAATGATGAACTAGATGCAGCAACGGCGGATATATTAGTTGAAGGTGGGGTCCAATTAGTGGCTATGCGTTGTGCGGGCTATAATAATGTGGACCTGAAAGCGATCTGGGGCCGGCTCCACGTGGTTCGGGTCCCTGCCTACTCGCCCCATGCGGTGGCTGAGCATGCGGTAGCTCTGCTTTTAACACTGAACCGGAGAATCCATAAGGCCTATGTGAGAACAAAGGAGGGTAATTTTACACTTTCTGGTCTTGTTGGGTTTGACCTATACGGAAAAACCGCTGGCATTATCGGCACAGGTCAGATTGGGCGTATTGCAGCGGAAATATTTCGGGGTTTTGGCATGGACGTTCTTGCATCGGATCCCTATCCCAATGAGATCTGGGCTGCCGAAACGGGGGTCCGATATGTCAGTATGGAGGATCTGTTCCGCCAGAGCGATGTGGTAAGTCTTCATTGTCCCCTGACACCGGAAAATCATCATCTTATCAATGACAAGAGCCTTAGCTGGATGAAAAAGAATGCCATCATTATTAATACGGGCCGGGGAGCATTAATAGACACTAAAGCGCTAATTCATGCCCTTAAAACTAACAGTCTGGGAGGTGCTGCCCTGGATGTGTATGAAGAGGAGGATGAGTACTTTTTCGAAGATCATTCCACATCGGTTATTAAGGATGATGTACTGGCCAGGCTCTTAACGTTCCCCAATGTACTCATCACAAGTCACCAGGCCTTTCTGACCCACGAGGCCTTAACCGCTATAGCAACAACTACCCTGGGTAATATACAAAACTATTTTGAAACGGGGGATCTTACCAACGAAATCTGTTATCGCTGTACCCAAAAGACCTGCAGTCGCAAGGAAACGGGCCGCTGTTTCTAGGGGGGCCTGGCAGTTTTTCGGAATTGTCCGACAGGCTTCTAAAGCTTTTGGTACGCCAGGACTCGATAGCCCTGGCGTTTGATGTCTCCGAGCCGCTGGAAGCCGGTACGTTTTATACGGTCAAAACGGTCTGCTTCAGTGGCGGTAGTTCCGATGCAAAAGATAGAACCGGTCTCCATGAGTCCCTCAAGGCCTGTCCAATAGGCTTGCCATCGGTCAGTTTGAGGGACTATTTCGGGAAATAAAAAAATGAGTGGAAAGGTGCCGTTCACCGCAATACGGAGATCTTCCATCGATAGATCCGGATCTATAGCTGGTACGAGCATAGCTTTTGTTTCCGGAAGCAGGTTTTGTTTGGCCGCTTCCAGGGCAAGTATGTTACGGCCAGCGAGGACAGGTTGTATAGTTCTGCCGGGGTAGTTCTGATAAAAAAAGTTTCTGAACCAGAGTGGAAAGTGGCCCTGATCGGGTTCAAAGAACAGTACGGGACTATGGGTGTTCTGTTGTAGTACATCGAAAAGGCGGTTCTTCATCTTTGCCGAAAGGGTGGCCATCAACTGGTTGAGGAAATGGGGGGTATCGAAATCGGCTACCCCGTGAAGGCTCTGAAGGGGGTAGGATATATCCAGAAGTTTATAGGTGTCCCGATGACGGATATAGGGAGTCCAGGAAAAACTCCTTTCCCCCTGTGTGTATGGTGCTCCATGGAGCCCCTGCGCAGACCTGCGGTACACAAAGACCCGGTGTTCAGGTCCCTGGGTTTCTTCGATGAGTTCTGCTCCCGCCTGAATTATCCAGCTTTTAAAGGTTTCTGCCAGTTTTTCTACGATTACCATAAATACGGTACCCTCTGTGTCAAGGATGGCAAGGGACCGGCGGACAAAGTATTCGAGCACAGGAAGGCCCGCTTTTGCTGGAATGTTCGAAATGATCCAGTCATAGGGCCCTTCGTCGTAGAGGAGGGCTTCGGTGTGGGCTGAAAGGTGGGGGGATCCGAGGCTATTTTCCATACCGTTGCAGGCGGTAAACTGATGGGCCAGTTCATCCCGATCTTGAGCGCGGATGACAAAGTCTCTCCAGCCCTGTTTAAGAAAATAAGTTCCCAGGGCAATACCTATGACTCCTGTACCCGAACCGGCATCGAGAAACCGGCGGGGCAAAGTCCTTGATTGGGATGTGATTTCATCAATATAATGAGAAAGGACCCGCAGGAGGAGGCGGGTCCCTGTATCAACATCGTAGGAACTGAAGAGTCCATGGGACAGGTGCAGGCTTATATCCACACCTTTGAATCGCAGCGGTACGGTTTTTGACCCATAGGCTTGTATGACCCGGCAGACTGGATCAGTCATTCACCCGTTCAACGTATTCATTGGTTTCGGTGTTCACCAGGATTTTTTCACCCTGTTTAATAAAAAGGGGGACCCGTACCGTAAGCCCAGTTTCGGTAACAATCGGTTTCGTAGCCCCGGAAACAGTATCACCCTTAACGTAGTTTTCACTCTCGGCAACGGTAAATACGACCTTATAGGGAATCTTTATATCGATAACCTGGCCTTCCCACAGGAGGAGGTCATAGGTTTCCCCTTCTTTAAGGTAATATTTTTTATCCTCCATGCCAGCGATGGGTACTTCGAACTGGTCATAGGTGTTGTTGTCCATGAAGTGATAGTAGTCTGCATCGGCATACTGATACTGACAGGAATGGGTATCTACCTGGGCGTCTTCTACTTCGAGCTGAGTAGGAATGGTCTGGGTCAGCACCGAGCCGTCCTTGAGGCTCTTCATCTTTACCCGGGCAAAGGCGCCGCCCTTTCCGGGATTTACAAATTCTCGTTCCACAACGATAAAGGGCTGGCCCTTCTGTAATAAACAGGTTCCTTTGGCGATATCTCCGCCTCGAATCATAATGTTCCTCTCTTCTTTGAATGCAATATGGGCACTACTAAAGGATTTATACTGTTTAGAAGTGCCGGTAATGGTATGGTAGCGTCACCATCTATAGTTCTGTTATTATAGCAATTTCATGGTTCTTAGTCTAGAAAGCAGCGCCTACATAGGGCATACTATATAGTTATGAAACCACGGCTTATACCCCTGTCATTTAAAGTGATCGCCATCATTGTTGGCTCCCAACTCTTACTTTATATATTATTTGCCTTGCTCATTTTTAAAGGGAGTACCGATGCAATTACCGCGAGTGAGCAGGATTCATTCCGCCTCCTTGGGGATACCATCCATTGGTCAATCGAAGATGAAATTGCCAGTGCTGAACTGACCCTGGACTATCTGGTCAAGGACCAGAGGCTACTTTCGTTATTTGCAAAAAGGGATCGGCTGGGGTTATACAATTACTTAAAAGATAAATATGAACCTCTCAAGCAGCGGGTAGTGAGATTCCATTTTCATCTTCCGAACGGGACTTCCTTTTTAAGGATGCATAATCCTGAATATTATGGTGATAATCTTTTAGATCTCCGTCCTATGGTACGGGCTGTGTTAGCTAAGAAAGAGAAAGTACAGGGCATGGAACGTGGTCGTGATGGTTTAGGGTTACGGGTTCTTATGCCTCTTTGGATGGATGGGGAATTCATTGGAGCTGTTGAATTTGGCATGGATTTCGGAACTCTTTTTGTGCAAGGCCTTAAAAAGAAGTACGGAGGCGAATATTATATTTTTGTATTTGAAGATTCAATGCAATATCGTCTCGTAGCTGGAACTTTAGATAAACCCCGTTGTCCTACGGCAGATCGTTTAATTGAAAATCTGAGGGAAGGTAAGCCCCAACTTTCTCTTGATTGCAGTCATGCCCGGGCGGTTGGGTTATACCCTTACCGGGATTATTCAGGAACAGTTATTGGCTTTATCAAAGCAGAACTTCAAAAAATACCCCTTTCTGATGCGCTGGCCTCTATTCAAAAACAACTCTTTCTTTTAGGGCTGGTTCTGGTTATTTCGCTTGTTGCTTCGAGCTTTTTTGCTATGAATAGTTTTTTAAGCCCCCTGGATGAGGTGGTGGCCAAGACTCATCAAATATCCGAAAAAATCATTGCCGGCGATGTAAGTTTTCGAGGCTCGATTCGGCATGGAGCGGCGGAGTATCAGGAAATTATCCATGCAGTGAATACCATTATCGATGCCCTCAGGGAGCGGGAGAGTCTTTTACAGGCTATCGTTGAGGGTATTCCTGGTATCGTGTATTATGTGGATAAAAATCATAAGGTACTCTGGGCGAATAAGCTTACCCTTCAGCGGTTCCCCCAGCTTAAGGATAACTATCTCGATTCCTATACCTCAGGTTTTTTCGACATGGAACGGGAGTTATTGCTTCGGGTCTTTAATTCGGGGAATATCGAATCCTATGATGCTTGTTATAGTATCAGGCCTGATGTTCAGGAATGCTGGGAACATGTAGCTGTTCCGGTATGTGATAGTGATGGAACCATTAGTCATGTAATCAGAATCTCCCAAGACATTTCTGATAAACGTAAGGCTGAAATGGAACTGAGAGAACTGAACGAAACTCTGGAACGGAGAGTTGAGGAAGAAATTGCGCGGCGCCAAGAGGGAGAACGGATTGCAGAACAACAATCCCGGTTGGCAGCTCTTGGTGAACTTGCTACGGGTATGGCCCATGAAATAACCCAACCATTGAATGCCATTGCTTTTTCTGTAGAAAATATAAAGAATCGTTTTGATCAAAATAATCTCACCGAAGAATATCTCTATAAAAAAAATGCTGCCATTGTTTCAGATATTGAACGGGTTCGGCGGGTTATTGAGCATGTCCGGCTTTTTGCGAGAGGCGGACTAACCGATTATCAGACAGTATTTTCTGTCAATAATTGTGTCGAAAATGCCCTTTCGCTTATGGGGACCCAACTGGCTACTCATGGTATTGATGTGCAGCTGGAACTCGACAACAGCCTGCCGGAAGTAAAAGGGAACCCCTTTCAGTATGAGCAGGTGGTCATCAATCTATTATCAAATGCCAGGGATGCGGTGGAGGAGCGCTTACTTGGTGACGCTGTTACCGATTTAAAAGATATAGCCCCTGGAAAAATTAGGATACAAACCGTATTGGTACAGAGCCTGATCAGGCTCGTGATTGAAGATAATGGTATTGGCTTCTCACATGGGATAGAACAACGTATTTTTGATCCCTTTTTTACCACCAAACCTCCTGGGAAGGGAACAGGTCTTGGTCTATCCATATCCTATGGTATTATTCACCAGATGGGTGGTACGATCCGATTTGAGAGTCTAACTCAGGGAGTCCGGGCCTTTGTAGAAGTTCCGGTTGCTGACAATACATCAGGCGGTCTGGTATGAGTGATACACCTATAGCAGTTCTTGTACTAGATGATGAAACTCGATTGGCTGAAGAAATTGGAGAATATCTTGAGTCAAAAGGATTTTCTGTATATGTAGCTGATAAGCCTTCTAAAGCATTCCAGATCATTCATGCAAATCCGATACAAATTGCCATGGTCGATATCAAGCTTCCGGAATACGATGGGCTTACCTTTTTAAAAAAACTTCAGGCAGAACAGTCCATCATTGAAACCATCATCATGAGCGGTCATGGTGATATGGAAAGCGTGATTGAAGCGCTGCGGCTTGGGGCTTTTGATTATCTCAGAAAGCCCTTTACCAGCCTGGAGCTGGAAGCGGCCATCAACAGAATTAGCCGTTTTCTGGATGTTCAGCAGAATTACCGGCGTTTTGCAAAAAAATGTATGGAATTGGAAGATCAGATCTATTCCGGTGATGATCTGATTGGGAAATCTCCTATCATTATAAAAATACGGGAAGAAATTGAACGGGCTGCCCAATTTCCTGATGTTTCTGTACTGATCCGGGGTGAGAGTGGAACCGGAAAGGAATTGGTAGCCCGGAGCATTCATCGGAAAAGTAATCGATCTTCAGGTTCCTTTGTGCCTGTGAATTGTGCTGCTATACCACGGGAAATGTTCGAAAGTGAATTTTTTGGTCATGCTAAAGGAGCCTTTACCGATGCCCAAACCAGGCGGGATGGTCTTTTTAAAGCCGCCGATGGTGGGACCCTTTTCCTTGATGAGGTCGGAGAAATCCCTATAGAGTTGCAGGCAAAATTGCTGCGAGTTCTGGAAGATAAGCGGGTTCGGCCTGTCGGGATGGATCGGGAAATCCCGACCGATGTCCGAGTCATCGGTGCGACCAATCGGGATTTACTGGAAGAAGTTCGACAAGGTCGGTTCCGTAAAGATCTTTATTACCGATTGAATGTGATGGACATGTATATTCCACCTCTTCGTGAACGTTCCGAAGATATTCCAGAATTAGCGTCCTTTTTTTACAAACAGGCCTCTCTTCGTTCCGGTAGACTTGTCGAACCTCTCGATGAGACCTTATTTGCTATCCTTTCCCAATATTATTTCCCTGGCAATATCCGGGAGCTTAAAAATTTGATGGAACGGATTGTTATCCTGGGAAGAAAACCCAGCGAAAGGGATCTGATGGCTTGGCTTGATCCAGAACATTGTGGCTGTTTTAAAACCTTTTCTGAACCAGGCTTCAACGATCCAGCTCTACACCTGGATCTTCCTGTGAAAAAGGTGTCTTTAAGGGCAATGCAGATGCAAGAATTAAATTTGGAACAGCTCGAAAGGAATGCTATTCAAGTGGCTTTGCAAACCTCCCGGGGAAATTTGTCCGCCGCTGCCCGGCTCCTTGGCATCACCCGGCAAGCCCTGGATCGGAGAATGAAAAAGTACGGACTTCAATAAGCATAATCCCCAGCGGCGTACACTGTACATCTATCTCTGAAATGTCCGTTTTTGGGCGTCCGTTTTCGGACACCCCATGCTTATGTGTCCATTTTCGTACATCAATCTACTGAAGCTCTTTAGATATATGCGCTCTGCATATATCTTTATCTATTTATCTATAAAGAATTATTTTTATTATTATTGTTTTCACCTGATTTAGAGTAATTTGGCATACATTTTGCATAAATATCTTTGCCGAAACATCTCGGTACATATTTTATTGCAAGGAGCTTTATTATGGCAGAACAGACCTTAGATTGTCTTGGCGAAGCATGCCCAGTACCTCTTATCAAAACTCAGAAGGCTATGGAAAAGATGGCCGTTGGTGATGTGTTAATTGTGAATATTGATCACAGCTGTGCAATGAAGAATGTACCTGACTGGGCCCGTTCTGTTGGCCACAATGTTGAGATTGAAGAAGTCGCCGAAGGCGAATGGAACATTATTATCGAAAAGGTGAAATAAGGGGAAATCTATGGACGAAAAAAAGAAATATCCCTTTCATGAAAAATACTTTAAGAAAGAATGGAGCTATACGACGGGTTCTGTTCTGTTAGTGATGCTCGCGCTGGCCCTGGTTATTGTGACCGGTGGTTCCTGGGGTGTAACCGGTCCTCTTGGCATGTGGGGTGGAAAAATACTGCAGTTTATCGGTATTAATGCGGATGCATGGAAGGGTTATAACGGCAGTCTCGCAAAATATAATTTCTGGAAAGATGCTACAGCAATTACCGACCTGGGTATTGTATTAGGTGCCTTCCTTTCTGTTCTTTTAGCAACACAATTTAAGATTAAAAAAATTAAGAGCATGAAGAATGTCTGGGCTGCAGTCCTGGGCGGTCTGCTCATGGGTATCGGTGCCCGCCTCTCTCTGGGTTGTAATATTGGAGCATTCTTTACCGCCCTTCCTGCGTTCTCTCTTCATGGCTGGGTCTTCTGGGTTTCCATCTTTGCTGGAGCTGCAGTGGGTAGTCAATTACTGAAAAAATACTTTATGTAGGAGGCGAGACATGAGTGATACAACAACTTCTACCATTCGTAGAACCTCAACGCGAGCAAAGGAAACTCCGGAACAGCGGGCCCGAAAACAGAAAATCCAGCTTACTGCTGGTGTGATTGTGGCTGTACTCCTGGTGCTTTTAGGCCTGTATATTCAGACCCAGAACCCCAAGGGTGCTTTTATTTGGATGATTGGTTTAGGCTTTGGTTATACCCTGCAGCGGTCCCGGTTCTGCTTTACCGCATCCATGCGGGATCCGGTGCTGACCGGTTCAACAGAGCTTACCAAGGCGGTCATTATCGCCCTTGCCCTCGCTTCTATCGGGTATATGGCGCTGCAGATGAAGCTCACCGGTGTCGGTCTTGAAAATCTGGGAACCGATGCCCTGAAGGATGCAACCAAGCTTCCCGGACATGTGCGGGCTGTTGGTGTGCATACGGTAATCGGCGGTTTCCTCTTCGGTATAGGGGCAGTTATTGCCGGCGGCTGTGCTTCAGGAACCCTGATGCGGATGGGTGAAGGCTTTGTTCAGCAGTGGATTGCGATCATCTTCTTTATCGCCGGCTCTGTTATTGGTATGGTGATTCTGCCCTATGTTCAGGCTAATCCGATTCTGTATCAGAAGGCCCCTGTATATTTACCCCAGCTTCTCGGCGGATGGGTACCGGCAATCATTGTTCAGTTTGGCCTGCTCTTTATGCTGTATGTATTAGCTGACTGGTACGGAAAGAAAAAGGCTGGAGAACTTTAATTATGGAGAAAAAAATAGAACACTATGATGTGGTCGTTATCGGTGGAGGTCCCGCCGGAATGACCGCAGCATTGTATGCTGGGCGGGCTCGCCTTAAAACCCTGCTTATCGAGAAGTCTCTCATTGGTGGGATGGCAACCTACACCAGCGAGATTGAAAACTATCCCGGTTTCCCGGAACCTATTGATGGCATTGAGCTCATGAAGCTCTTCGATAAGCAGTTCCGCCGTTTTGGGGTAGATGTAAAACTGACCGATGTACGGTCTGTATCGGTGGAATGCAATCAGAAAATCGTTTCCACCTTCAGGACCGATTACTATGCGAAGGCGGTCATCATTTCCACAGGGAATAAGCCCCGCTTAACCGGTGCAAAAAATGAGGAAAAATTCCTGAATGATAAGGGGATTTCCTTCTGTGCTACCTGTGATGCTGCCCGCAATACGGGAAAACGTATCATGGTCATCGGTTCCGGTGATGCCGCCATCGAAGAGGGGATGTTCCTTACCAAGTTTGCCCGGGAAGTGATCGTATCGGTTATTCATGATGAAGGCATTATGGATGCCAACAAGGTTGCCCAGGAAAAAGCCCTGGCTAATCCCAAGATGAAATTCATGTGGAACACCGTGGTCGATTCCTTCGAGGGGGATGACACCTTAAAACAGGTAGTGCTGAAAAACATTAAAACCGGCGAGCTCATTCCCGTTGATGTAGATACCTGTTTCCTCTTCATCGGCTATGTACCCAATACTAAAATGTTCGAAGGTTTCATCGATATGACCCAGCGGGGGTATATCAAAACCAATGAGAACATGGAAACCAGCCGGGAAGGCTTCTTTGCGGTCGGTGACTGCCGGGATAAAATCCTCCGTCAGGTTGCAACCGCTGTTGGTGATGGTGCCATTGCGGGCTTTATGGCTGAAAAGTATGTGGAAGAGCTTGAATATGTACAGCGGGAAATTTTCGAAGCCAAAGGGCTCATCATGGCCTTTGTGTATAACGCAGTAGAAGCTCTCGATCGGGAATTCCTGGCCAGGGTAGAACAGGTTCAGCGGGAACACAAGGATAAGATCCAGCTCAGACGGATTGATGTATATAAGTCTGATCGTATCGCCTGCCGCTTGGATTATACCAAGACCCCCTCCCTTATTTTCATGAAGGATGGAAAGGTCCTGGAAAATGTAACCGATCTGAGTAATCTGGAACAAATGATTTCCCAGATGATTGCAAAATATGCATAAGCAGCTGGTTCGCAGGAAACCCTGAAGAAACCACGCTTGAAACGAAACCCCCGGGTCAGTTCTGATTCGGGGGTTTTTCTTTGCCTTGACAAAAATGGTCATATGCTCATAATGAACCTATTATGAGTGCACAAATCGAGAAATTCTCAAAGATGAATATCAAGCACCTCATTGGTGTAGTCAGCGGTAAGGGCGGTGTCGGTAAATCGACCATCAGCGTGTTAGTAGCCCAGGCTCTTGCAGCCCGGGGGTATAAAACGGGCCTCCTGGATGCGGATATGACCGGTCCCAGCATCCCGCGGCTTCTGGGTATCGAAGGACTTAAGGGCGAGAGCGATGGTGAAAAAATATTCCCCCTCGAGGCAGATCAGGGAATTAAGGTCATTTCGGTAAATATGTTTTTACCCGATGAGGACGAACCGGTTATCTGGCGGGGACCTTTGCTTGCTGGTGCCCTCAAACAATTTTATGAAGACGTTGAGTGGGGCGAACTGGATTACCTCGTGGTAGATTTTCCTCCGGGAACCAGCGATGTAGTGTTAAGCGGATTTCAGCAATTACCCCTGGATGGCATTGTGGTCGTGGTAACACCCCAGGATTTTGTTTCCATGATCGTTGCAAAATCGATTAAAATGGCACTGAAAACCGATGTAAAAGTGCTTGGTATGGTCGAAAACATGGGATCTATGATTTGTCCCCACTGTGGTACTGAATTTTCTCTCTTTGCCCAAGGGCAGGCTCGGGAAGGGGATACGCTCCAGCTGCCGGTATTGGCCCGTTTCCCCTGGCGGCAGGAACTGGCTCAGCGGGGCGCCCTCCTCTGGAATGATTTGCCTCAAGATTTACGTGTTACTGCTGATAGTCTTGTACAAAATATTATGATATCCTTACAATAACGCATGGGGACCTCTCACAACTCATGGTTGTGGGAGGTTCCTGATTTTCAGGCGAGCTTCTGGTCACTGTGGGGTATCCATGAAAAGACAACATCATTGCTTTTTGTTATATGCGGTTCTTGTAAGTATAAGCTGTACAACGGTTAAAAAAAATGACACCCCACCATCCCTGACGACTCCAGAGCCGCTTCCTGCATTTTCCTTTGGAAACCCGGTGCTTGGCTCCGCTGCAGCGAATTCAAATGTACCGGCAGCTGTCTTATTGCAAATTCCGCTTCTACTGGATAATCCGGGACATGATCGGTATGAAATACAAAATCTTGATCTGCAGGCAACGCTATACCGGAAGGATGAGGATCGAATTCTGAAACCGGAAACGATACAATGGTCTCCACCGACAGAAGGCCGCCCTTTCTTAGATGCTTCTTCCAGCCTTTCCGGGACTATAAGCTTTAAGGTGCCCCTGGAAAATATTCTTTTTGAGCATCCCGCAGATTCACCGGAAGCTGAGGGTACAGAGACTGCAACCATAGCATGTACTGTGGTATCGCTTCTCCAAAATGCACGGGGAGAGCCAAAAAAAATTGACCAGACTATAACCATACCGCTCCCCCGTATTTATAAGCCCCAGGTGCAAATCATCAGTATAGCGGTAAAACGGGCAGAACTGATTAATACCCGGCTCAAGGTTCGCATCCTTATAAAAAACCCCAACCCCTTTCCCTTGAGTCTGTCCCGTTTTTCCTATGAACTTTATGGAAATGGCCGCTTTTGGGCCGATGGCAATATGGCGGACCTTGGAACCATAGCAAGCAACGAAGCGCAGGAAAAGGATATATACCTCCTGATGAACTTCATCAATATGAAACGGGATTTGCTGGACCAGGTTATTGCCCTTAAATCGGTACAATACCGATTCCATGGGGATGTCACGATTGGAACCCCCTTTTCCTACCTTCCTGTTTTTCCCTTTACCTTTGACCGAGCGGGAAATTCTCCGGTTATTGAGTAAGCCCTTCAGTGGGCGAGGTCAATCCTATAAAATAGTATACCCATAGGCCGCTGAAGTGGTGCGGATCCCTGCGTGGCCCGGCGAAGCCCATTGTGGATCAGTCGGGCCCCTTGACAGATAATAATTGAAAAATTACAATTAAATAGAAATAAAGCTTAACGGGAGGTTCAGGTTATGTCACAGTTAGATTTTCCCCGGGATTTTGTTTGGGGTACAGCTACAGCCAGTTTTCAGGTAGAAGGGGCTGCATTCGAGGATGGCCGGGGTGAAAGCATCTGGGACCGGTTCTGCCGGATCCCGGGCAAGGTTTTTGCCGGACATAACGGTGATGTAGCCTGCGACCAATATCATCGCTATCCAGAAGATATTAGATTGATGAAAGAAGCGGGTATTCAAGCCTATCGGTTTTCCATTGCATGGCCCAGGATTATCCCTCTTGGTACGGGTGCGGTGAATCCCAAAGGGATTGCCTATTACCGCGCGTTAGCTACTGCATTACGGGAAGCAGGAATAGAACCGGTAGCTACATTGTATCACTGGGACCTGCCCCAGGCTCTCCAGGATAAAGGGGGCTGGGAAAACCGGGAAACAGCCTATGCCTTTGAAGCCTATGCCCGTACCTGTTTTACCGAATTGGGGGATCTGATTCACCAGTGGATTACCCTGAATGAGCCTTGGTGTTCAGCCTATTTAGGCTATGGAATGGGAGCCCATGCTCCGGGTATTCAGGATAAACACGCAGCTGTCCGGGCGGTGCATCACCTGAACTTGGCCCACGGCCTTGCGGTCAGGGCTTTCCGGGAATCGGGTAAACCAGGGACTATTGGTATCACCTGGAATATCATGGTGCACCGGCCTGCAACTCGGAATGAAAAGGATAGGCTGGCCGCTGAAATTGCTATTGAGAGGGATAGCCGCATGTTCACCGGTCCTGTATGTGGTCATGGGTATCCCCGCCGTTTCCTCGAACAAGCAGGTATAACGATTCCGGAACAACCGGGGGATCTGGACATTATTGCATCTCCCATCGACTTTGCAGGGCTTAACTATTACAGTGAAAACGTCGTAGCTTGGGATGAACTGACAGAAGACCATATTCGTTTTATGCCAACCTGGCAAGAAAAGACCGATATGGGCTGGTCTATCGTTCCCCAGGGCTTTGTCCGACATTTACGCTGGCTCAGCGCGGAAACGGGCGGTATACCGCTCTATGTTACCGAGAATGGCTGTGCCCAAAAGGATGTGGTCGTTATTGATGAACATGGTCAAAAACGGGTGCATGATGCTGGCCGCATTGCATATCTCAGGGACCATTTCCTTGCCATGAAACAGGCACTGGACGAGGGTATCCCCCTTAAGGGCTACTTCCTCTGGTCCCTCCTCGATAATTTTGAATGGGCCCATGGCTATTCAAAACGGTTTGGTATTGTTTATATTGATTACAGTACCTTGCAACGGATTCCCAAAGACAGTTACTATTACTACCGGGATCTTATTGCAGGGTATGGTGAATGATAGAAGGCAAAAATGAATATTATGGGTCTCGGATACTGTCGATCCTTTATAAACAACCGGGACTTAGTCGATCCGATCTAGCGGAACTTCTGAATCTTGACCGGGGAACCGTAAGTCGGATTGTTCAATACCTCCTTTCAAACGGTCTGGTAGAAGAGGGAGAGGAAATTCAAGAAAGCTCAGACCAGGCAGGTCGGAAGAAGATTCCTCTCTTTATTTCTGATACTTCTGGATATACTATTGGTCTTGAAGTCCAGTGTGAGTTTATAAAGTATGGAGCGCTCAGCCCTCTTGGTAGAGAACTTGGTTCGGGTATCATGTACCGGCATGGAAAGGGTAATCTTCTGAAGGATATTCTCACAGCGGTTGAGCTTGCACGGAAAAATCTGCAGATTCAGACAGAAGCACCGCTTATGGGGGTTGGTATTGCCTTAAGCGGACTGGTAGATCCTATTCATGGTATTTTGCTCTTCAGTCTTACCCTGGGAGCCAAGGAAGCTCCACTGGCCCTCGGTAAAGCTCTGGAAGATCAGCTCGGTGTTCCCGTATTTCTTGATAATGATGCTAAATGTTGCTGTTATGAGGTCCTCTCCTGGCCTTATCAGGGACCTGGAGCAAAGTTGGATAACTTTATCTATACCTTCTGCGAGTTTATCGAAAATCCACAGGATAAAGATCGCTATGACCGGATCGGTATAGGAACTGCGGTGGTTTTACATGAAAAAATCTATTATGGAAGTCGATTTGCAGCTGGTGAGTTCAAGAACCTTTATGCAAACCCTGACATTCCGGGGCAGTTCGGCCGAAACACCTGTGATTATTTTACTCTTATGCGGTCTGACCCGGAACGGCGATCTCTTTTTATACATGATCTCGCGGGTAGTATGGCCTATCTCGCTAATTTTTTGGATATTCAGCTCGTGTATATGGGTGGAGGTATTGAACGGTATGGGGCAGAACTGCAACAGGCCTTTGACCGGGCAATAGAAACAACCTGGCTTTACCAGGAGTACCTGCCCCGGCAGATTCAGATCCAATTTGCTTCTTCAGATGAAAAGCCTGCTGTTCGTGGTGCAGCGGCCATGGTGCATCGGCATATTTTTGCAGGTCCTATTCATGAGGGAAAGGAACGTACCGGCCTGGCCTACCTGCAGGCTCTGCCGGGCTGGTAAGGGCTGGCAAAGGAAGAATCTACCGGGGCTGTCAAAGGTTGTTAAAGGTTGGCTCCGGCGGAACTGAGTACCTACTGGTTCCCTGTCATGGGGAAGGGTAAGACACTGTCTATGGTTGATCGGCCCACTATAGCCATGATGAGCCTATCCAGACCCATGGCCACCCCGGAGCATGCAGGGAAGGATTGGGCTTCGCCCAGTGCATTCCTGCGGTTCTGAAATATGTGCCAGTAATTTGTATCGATGGCATGGGGAATGAGGGCTTTCTGCTGTTTTTTAGCCCCTTCCGCTGCAAAATAACGGCGGACCTCATCGGGATCAGTCTCTTCCGTGTAACAGTTGGCAAGCTCAATGCCCCGTACATAGAGTTCCCACCGTTCCTTGGCCAGTTTCCCCTTACAGTTTTTTGCAAGGCAGGGAACAAAGGCAGGATAATCCATGAGGACCACAGGATGGTCCCGGGGCAATTGGGGTTCTACCGCATGTACAAAGATGAGATTGTAGAGGTCCCCCAGGTCCAAGAAATCAGGAACGGGTAAGCCAAGTTGTTGTGCTTTTTCTGCCATCGCATCCCTGCCTTGTGCTGCAGTATCATAGAGAGAAAAGCCTGCCCATTGTAAAAAAGCTTCCTCCATGGGTATTTGCAAAAAGGGAGGCCTTAGCTCTATCGACACATCCTGAGGAAGTACTGCTTTAAAAAGCTCTTCGGTAATTGCAATCGAATCCCGGTAATCCGCATCCATGGTGTAGTATTCCAGCATAGTAAATTCAGGACTATGCAGTTCCCCTGTGGATTCACCATTACGAAAACATTTGCAAATTTGATACATGCTTCGCCGGTGTTGGGCAATGAGCTGTTTCATCCAGAGTTCTGGGGATGGGACCAGATAGTACTCTTTTCTGCGATGTCTGCCCTGACTATCCGGCGGCAAAACATATTCGGTTTTAAAAACTTCGAGGCAGGTTTCCGGAATGAGGTGAGATGCAAGAGTCGGAGTGTCTACCTCAAGATATGCTTTGCTGTCAAAAAAGGAACGAATATTTCGAAAAGTCCGACTTCGTGTTTCTAAGAGTTCTATGTCCATCAGAAATACCTTTTTACGCCAATCGTTGTACCGCTTCCTTCCACTTTCTTCCCCGGTCAAATTCATTCAGAAACATACCGAAGGAAGCACAGCCGGGACTTAGTACCACATTGTCCCCCGTGATCGCCGCTTCGAGGGCTGATAGCACTGCCTTGTCCAGATTGTCATAGGGACCACGATAGGAAATTCCATACGTGTTAAGAAGCTGGAGGAGTTTTTCTGTGCCAGTTCCTGCCAGGAGTATAACCTGTTTTGCCCTTTTACAGGCCTGAGCCAGAGGGCTAAAATCGAGGTTTTTATCAGTGCCGCCGGTAACTAGAATCGGTCCTGTCTCAAAAGCTTCTATTGCCGCAGCGGCAGCTTCCGGAATGGTGGCGGCGGTGTCGTTATAGAAACGAATCCCCTTAGTTTCAAAGAAAAACTCAAGCCGATGCTCTAGTCCAGGGAAGGTGGCAAGGGTTTCCCGAATCATCTCTGGAGGAAGTCCGAGGTCAAGCAGCCCCAAAGCACAGGCAAGAAGATTCTGTTTCTGGTGTATGCCCGGTACCAGCGTTCGTTCAGGTACTACTTCTACAATGGAGCCATCGGATAAGCGGGCTAAGCCAGGACCCTGGGGACCTGCGAGCCAGCCATCGAGGGCTTCTTGAGAAACAGCCTGGTCTGTGCCCCAGGTCTGGTAGGTCCGGGGCCGTCCGGGGCTTTCCCGGCTAAAAAGCCCCCCCCAGGAGTCACTGCCAACAATGGTAACATCAGTTTTGTCCTGACCCTGGTAGATGACTTTTTTATCTGCCACGTAGGCTTCCATGGTTCCATAGCGGTCCAGGTGGTCTGGCAGTATGGTGGTCAGGATAGCGACCCGGGGTTTTAAGAGAGCCCGGGTGGCCCCGGTATCCAGGGCTTCAGCGGTTCCTTCATGGTCTTGTAATGACACCCTACGGGCTCGCAGGTCCCCGAGCTGCCAACTCGAAAGCTCTAAAACCACATCGTCCTCAGGAGTGAGCTGGTCAAGAAAAATAAGGGGTGACACGGTGATATTTCCACCCAGATAGGCCTTGCCTGGCAGGAAGCTATGGTGAGATACAGATCCGCTGTTTTCGTGAGGGTTTGCTGAATGGCTTACCTGTGGGGCTTTGGGAAGGTCCATGCCCATAGCAGAAACCTTATTCCGAACTGAAGAAAGGACCCAGTGAAGGGCACTGGAAGTACTGGATTTTCCCTTAGATCCGGTTACTGCACAGAGACGGGCAGGATTTTCTTGCAGGAAGAGGGAAATATCTGTTTCAATTCTCTGGGCTGCCGCTAAATAGGGCGAATCTGGCCGTACCGCAGGGTTTTTTACCACCATATCAGCGGACCTAAAATCATCAATCTCATGTTTCCCAAGAACAAACCGTATTGGTAAATCTGCCAGTGCTTCGATACTGGGTCGTAACACCTTTTCATCCCGCAGGTCCGTAACGGTGACCTGGGCTCCATGGGTTGCAAGATACCGGGCTGCTTCGAGCCCGCCACCGTTGAGGCCCAGTCCCATGACGACGACACGGCTTCCAGAAAATTTAGAATTCAATCCGAAACTCCTTCTGTTCCTGTCGGTTAAGATATGCTGTAACTGTCAGGTTCGTCCAGAGCTTTTTATAGTTGCTGTTCACTTTTTGATGCAGTTCCTTAAAGAGGGACAGTTCCTCCGAAAAGGGAACTGTTTTGAGAGCGTGTTGTATTTTTTCTAGATAGGGTTCCAGAAAGTGCAGAGCCCCCTGCAGATATGGTAGGAGTTGTCGGCGTCGTTCCGGTGTAGGGCCCAGTATGGTCATACAAATGGTTTTATACTTACAGGTAAAGGGATAATAGGGATACATCCTCTGTCCTTCAGCGATAAACAGCTTGGTAAAGAATTTAGTGAGTTCCGTGTCAATCCAGATGCCCCGGACGAGATAACCCTTACCGGTTTCGCCGATCCAGGTATTTGATATGGTTTGGTGTATCTTAAAAGAAACAATTTTACCCATTTCGGTCAAGACCGTATCCAGAGGTATACAGTCACTTTCAAGATAAAGCCGATTGGTTCGGTACACAGCGGTATAATCGTTGGAACCCCGTTCAATGAGTTCGTGTTCAAGGGGACGATATTGAAGATTTATCCGGAGTAGAAAAAGAAAATACTTTTCACCGATCTTGTAAACCCGATAAAAACAAGGCTTTTGTATTTCTGCAGGATCAAAGAAGTAATTCAGATCCGAAAAAAAGTCGGGCACCAGGGGTAACATTACATCAATAAAATCATGGAGTGCATTGGAATAGTCTGTTCGAGGGACGGACTGTCGTACATCGTGATGAATGGGAAAGCGGGGAACGATAAAGGGCTCTGGTACCTGAATAAAATATTCTTCGCTTTGGTTATAATGGTGGCTATAGGGCTTTTCTAAAAAACTGTGGGGGCTTTGTAACTTTTGGTTGATGATACGATCCGAATAACCGGGGCGTATTTCATTTAATAATTGTTCCATTGTTTTGTTAATGATACTACGGGATACATGTAATTTCAATTCGAATAAAATTTCATTGCCTCTAGCCAGACTTCATAGTATGATGGGCAAGAGCTGTCTTCTAAATACATTATGAGAGATGCCTCTTACAAAATTTATTGGGAGGAATTACTATGAAAAAGCTTTTTGTTTTCGTTGCGGCCTTATTGACCCTTACTGGTATGGCGCTTTTTGCTGCCGATCCTGTGGAGGGTCTCTGGAAAAGTGTGGATGAGGACGGTGTAGCGACTGCCTTCTGGAAAATATATGAGAAAAATGGTGTGCTCTATGGTGAGATACTGAAAATTGTTGGAAAACCCGATGATACCATCGCTACTGCCGCCAAACCAAGCTATAAAAACTTTCCAGTACCGGGGTCTGTAAACCAGATGAAGGTGGTAGGCACCCCCTGGATTTACGGTCTTAAGAAAAAAGCCCCTGGCCAATGGGAAGGCGGCTTTATTATAGATGTTAGGAAAGGGGATATCTACAACTGCAAAATAACCTTCCGGCCAGCGGATGGGAAAAAGTATAAAACCGATGTCCTTGAGATGCGAGGTGAAATAGGTCTTGGTATCGGCCGCAGTCAGTACTGGCTGAGGGCTACAGAAATGGAACTAAAGTAAAAAAAGTCTTAAAAATCTTAAGAGAAAAACCTGCTGCGATACACTGTATGCAAGGAAGAAGGCCGTCTATTGCTGAAGAAGTGAAAACTCCTCAATCTTTATTGAATGAAAAGGGTAAGCTCGTGCACACCGGGTGGGCCCGAGGGCCCCTCTGGTTATATAGCCGATCAGCTATTCGGGGTGCTTTTACCCGAATCGTGGAATATGACCGGTATTTTTTGTTTTCAGATATGGCCATTTTAGTTTTTGAAATTACCAATATGGGCCGAATGATATACGCTTCGGTACAGATTTCCAATATGGTACAGGGTGCAACCTTTTATGATGCCTATCGCATTACCACGCCCCTTGGTATGGTCGATTTGCCTTCGTCCTGTGATAGTGGTACGGTAAAGATTAAACAGAAAAATTGTATTATAGATTTCTCTGTGATGGAAAAAGGCAGCAGGCTTATTAAGGTAGATTTACCCACCTTTTATGGGGGGACGGGATTGCGTGGTGTAGTGGTTCTTACACCCTTTGAAACAAAGGAAGGCCTTGCAACGGTACAACCTTGGCGTAGGGATAAGAAAGCCTTCCGTTATAACCTTAGAAATCCTACTTATAAAGTCGAAGGTGTCATGCAATTGGGAAACGAAGAATTGATTTTTACTACTGATAATGGCTGGGGGGCTCTGGATTGGAATCGGGGCTGTTATCCCCATGGGGAAGTTCATTATCTTGCCATTGCTAGTGGTGTCTGTGGTGGGCGGCTAATTGGATCTTGTATTGGTTATGGTATGGAAGACAATAGTAGTGGTACAGAGAATGCCTTTTTTTTAGATGGTAAGCTTCATAAGTTGGGGCACGTCACTTTCAGGATAAGCCCCCGGGATTGGTTAGCCCCCTGGTATTTTTCAAGCGATGATAAACGGCTTTCTATGGAATTTCAACCAGTGTTAGAATACCGAATTAAACACAGTCTGTTTTTTCAGACTATTAAAGAACGACGTGTATTTGGTTACATATCAGGTGCATTTATTGAAGAAACAGGATCGATTTACACATTTCACAATATTCCAAGTTATACTGAACAGCAAAAATTAAAACTCTAATATCTTATATATCAAAGCTACCATCAAACACATATTCAGCCTTACCGACAACTTGAATACCGTGATTTCGATTAGGGTTTACCCAAAAACGGCCTCGATCTATCAGCGTGGCGGGGCCGGAAATCTGATCAGGAGCTGCTATCTGAGAGAAACTGGCATAACTTACAGCGCCTCCCCGGCCCCGCCACTCAGCGACGATAGCCCCTTCGATCCCCGGAACGACTGGTTCGGTGATATATCCTTGAAATCCTGCGGCAAGCACCGCCGCAATAGCTCCTTCTATACGGTCAGACCGTTCTGGTCCAACATATCGGATTATATCCTTAGCATGTAATCTTAATACCAGGGGAATATCATTTGTTTTTTCCATTGCCTGTAGGGCTTGTCGGACCCGTTTTGATCCTGGTCCATTGGGAATCGCACAGGCAACGAGGTAGGATGATCCCAACTGGACACGGTATGCATGGGCTGTTTTTCCATCCACGATAAGGGTAAGAGGTTGAACCCTGGGATAGGGGATAGTGAACATGAAACTGCGGGAATCGATAGCCTTGAGTTCAAAGACTGTTTCAGAAAAGGGATCCTGAATACGTAACACTGAGGCACTGCTGCGGCCTGTATCCAGGGCATAGCGGGCAATACAAAGGAGAGCATCAGCACTGAGGGGGACTTCTCGGCCATCGCTGGTAAAAAGACGACCTTTTAGGGAACCTTTTCCTAAAAGGGACCTTTCATCCGTAAAGATCCCTCTCGTGGGGGGTAACCCACAGTCCGTAGCCATAAAAATACAGCCATCACCACCTACACCACAACGGCGATCAAGTATGAGTTCTGCGATAAGGCTTGGAGATGGCTGTGACTTCGACAGCTCCATAGCCAGTTTATCCTGATCGATGAGTATGAAATCATGGCCTGCCACATGCAGTTTCAAGAACGAAAGGGTCATGATTACTTTCCGTTCTTATAGGAATAGCTGCGGGAATTCTTTTGGTCGTACCGTTCAATAGCTAATTTGATGAGCCTGTCCAGCAGGTCTGCATAGGCGAGCCCGGAGGCTTCGCACATTTTGGGAAACATGCTAATGGTCGTAAAACCTGGCATTGTATTCACTTCATTAAGGAGTATCTCCCGGGTATCTTTGCGAACAAAAAAATCAATTCGGGAAAGTCCCGAAAGTTCCGCTGCCCGGTAGGCTTTTACCGCAATCTCCCGGATGGTTTTAAATTCGTTTTCTGAGAGGTCCGCTGGTATGAGAAGGGCTGCCCCATCGGGATCGATATATTTTGCTTCGTAATCGTAAAATTCATGGGTGGGTACGATTTCCCCCGGAGTATATGCTTCGGGCCGTTCATTCCCGGTGACAGAGCATTCCACTTCCCGGGCGGGAATGAAGGGCTCGATGAGGACCTTGTCATCCCAGAGCAGCGCTTCTGCTACGGCTTTTTCAAGACTCTGTCTGTCTTGAGCCTTGGACGCTCCAACCGAAGAGCCTGCACAGGAGGGTTTTACAAAGAGGGGATACATGAAGTCCCGTTCGGCCCGTTCAATGATTTGTTTCCGCCTTTCAGATACAGCCCAGTCCAGTTTGCGGACTGAAATGAAAGGCACCACCGGCAGTCCTGCATGGATCCAGAGAATTTTTGCAATTTCCTTGTCCATGCCAATGGCACTTCCCAAGACCCCTGCACCTACATAGGGGACATTTACCATCTCCAGAAGCCCCTGAATAGTGCCATCCTCGCCAAAGGTTCCATGCAGGACCGGAAAAACCACATCTACCGATAGAGCGCCTGTAGCAGGGGTGCTGAAGGTTTCTTTTGTTTCACCACCACAGACCGCAGATACCCGGCGCTGTACATCAGTATGAATTTCTAAGGCCGCCGCTCCTGCTAGGCAACGTTCAAGTTCATCATCCTTTTGGAGGTACCAGCCCCCCTGTTTATCTATACCAATTAAAAGAACCTTATATTTAGTTGTATCCAGATTACGTACTACTGAAGCAGCTGAAATGAGGGATACCTCGTGCTCTCCCGAACGGCCGCCATAGATTACTGCTACGGTTTGTTTTGTTTCACCCATGTTACACCTCAGTTTGTGAAGCCCATTTCTGCCAGAGCCTTTTCTGCTTCCCCAATTTCATCATAGGGGATTGTATGATCCTTATAAATGATAGAATTTTCGTGACCCTTTCCCAGAAGCAGGACCACATCGCCCGGTTGGGCGAGACTGAAGGCTTTGCGAATCGCCTGGGGCCGGTCCGGTATGAGGTAGAGCTGTTCTCCCCGTACAAGTTCAGAACAGCCTGCGGCAATTTCTTCCAGAAGCTCCATGGGATCTTCCCCACGGGGGTCCTCGTCGGCCAAAATGACAATGTCGGACCAGTCTGCGGCAATTTTACCCTGCCGGGGCCGTTTTTCCCGGTCCCGTTCACCGCCGGAACCAAAGAGGCTGATGAGACGGCCGCCCCGACCCTCGATCCGTTTTTTTATAGGTGGAAGTACCGTTTCAAAGGAAGAGGGCGTATGGGCATAATCCACGATGACCTCGAAGGGCTGACCCCGGTTGATGACCGTCATTCTACCCCGTACCGGTCTCAGGCGGGGTACTAAAGGCACCAGGTCTGTTACAGGAAGTCCTACCAGGCCTGAAACCACCAGTAATGAGGCCATAACATTAGCCGCATTAAAGGTTCCCGGCAGATTATCCTGTACATGGAGGATTTCACCGGTTGCCCTGACCCAGATATCATAGCTGTTCCCCCGATCGGTACCTTCCAAGTTTCGGATGGACAAGTCCGCATCTTCTCCGTGAATGCTGTAGGTATAAGTTCGCCGTTCGGTCGCATTGGCAAAATAGGTGCAACTTGGGTCGTCTGCGTTGGCTACCGAGAAGGATGGAATACGGACCGGAAGCCGAAGTCCCATCTCGTTTAAGGGCCCATTTCTCAGGGCTTTTTCATGATTTACCTTGTCCAGAACCCGGAAGAGGTTGGCCTTGTCACTGCGGTACTGATCCCAGGTACCATGAAATTCCAGGTGTTCATGGGTTACATTGGTCATGACCCCCACATCAAAGGCCACATCCCCCAAACGGTTTGTCCGGGGTGAAAGGCCGTGGGAGCTGGACTCAATGACCGCATATTCCATACCGTAGTCCCGCATGGCCGCCAGAGCCCGGTGAATGGTGGGCGCTTCCGGAGTGGTCTGATGTTCAGGATTCCACTCTTCCTTATCGCCAATACGGTATTGTACAGTCGAAATAAAGCCCGCTTTTTTACCCGTCAGGGTTAAGAGCTGATAGATTAAAAAAACTGTGGTACTCTTGCCCTCCGTACCGGTTACTCCGATGATACCAAGTTCTTTTGAAGGTTCGTTAAAAAAAATAGCCGATATGGGTGACATTGCAAAGCGGGAGTCGGAACATTGCAGGTAGATGACCTCAGGTTCGTAGTGGTCCAATTCATATTGATGAACGATAACCGCAGCGCCTCGCTCAATGGCCTGGGGTATATACTGGTGACCATCGGTATGGAGCCCCGGGAGGGCAAAATATATGTTCCCTGGTTGTACCTGTCGGGAGTCATAGGTGACATCGGTGAGTATGCATGCATCCATGGCGGATTGGATGGCTTCTGTAAAGGGGGGCAGTGTATCAGCCTCTGGAGAAAGCTTAAAAACCTGGCCCTTGTACCGCAAAACCTGACAGTTAACCCGTTTTACCAACCCTGGGTTGAAAAACTCTGAAAATCGTCGATCCATGCTAGGGATGATACCATTGTATACCAAGAACGGTAAAGGGGGCGAATGCTCTAGGGAGACCTATAAAAAACAGTTTTTTGAGGTGTCCAGAAACAGGTATGTACAAGGTGCGTCTGGAAACCGGTGAGCCTCGACAGGGAGGGGTTTTTCAGGCTATGCTCTTGCCATGTACGAAGTACGGGTAGAAACTGATTTTGCAGCGGCCCACTTTCTGAGCCACTATCATGGAAAATGCGAGCGTCTTCACGGTCATAATTACCGGGTACGGCTCTGGGCCCGGGGGTCGGAGCTCGATACGGGGGGGATGCTCATCGATTTTGGTGTCCTTAAGGGACTGCTCCGCGAAGTCTGCGGTAGGCTGGATCATCAAAATCTGAATGAGTTCTCTGTATTTTCCGGGGATCCCAGCGCCGAGCGGATTGCAAAGTATATTTTTGATGAAATGCTGACCCTGCTTTCCCATGGTGGTTATAATGCAAAGCTCCTGTATGCGGTAGATGTTTATGAAACCCCTACCAATATGGCCCGGTATGTACGGGATTAGGTCTTTGTTTCACTGAAAACAAGGGCAGTAAAGGTATATAGCTCAGCTCCGCTTTCGTTGTAAGCCCCGGGAGGTAGGCCAGCCTTACGGCAAATATAATCCAGATATTCATCCAGGTTCCAGCCCTGTTCCACTGGTACCTGGGGAAGCAAAACCCCTGAATAGCCGCGATGAACCAGGTAGAGGCCATGGACCCCGATTTGTACTGACCGGGGATCATAACAGCGTTCCATAGGGGAAAGAACTGAAATTTCAATCTGGCACTGGTCCAGTTCGTCTCTTCGAAGGGGCGGGAAGCGGGGGTCTTCGAAGGCGGCGGCCTGGGCCATGGACCGGATTGTTTCTTCCAAGGGTCGAAGGGCGATCATTCTGCCGATACAGCCCCGAAGTTCTTTCCCCTTATGCAGGGTTACGAAAGCTCCGCAGGGAACGGTGAGGGCTGAAACCCCCGATGTAATCTGTGCTTCTACTGAATCGGGTCGCTCATACTGGGGCGGCCGTCCATCAAGCTGGGATGCAATAGACTCCCGGGCTTCCTGTAAAAGACACTGTTTTTCATCTTCGGTTAACTCAAGTTTCACTTTCAGCCTCCGTTGTTTTCTAGTAAAAGTATAGAATGTTCTGCAAAAATATGCCAGTTTTGCAACTTCCCGGATTTTTCAGTAAAGGGCTTTGTATCAGTTCGAAGCAAGCTGTGTATGGGTTGTACGATCTTACCGAGGAATAAAGAGAAAATAAGGGTTTATAAGTATTAATTTGCATGAAAAAGTATAAAAATGCAATAAAAGCCCATAAAACCTTTAATAAATGTATATTTATACTTGACAATGTATGGATTTTTCTGTAATTCATAGGTATGAAACTTGATGATTTAAAGGTGACCGCCCGGCTGTCCCATCTCGGTTTAAACGAAGAGGACCTGGGCGCTGCACTTCCTGCGTTCGAGCAAATGCTCGACTATTTTGCTGTTATGCAGACAGCGGACGGAAGCATAGCCGATACCACCGGCACAGCTGATATTACAGCGGTTCATTCTGATGTAGTAGTATCTATTCATCAATTTAATAATAATAATTCCCCTGCCAATGCAGCCAATCTTACTATTAATGCTCTCAATAATGTGGGAAACCATAGTGAAAACCAGCCAAACAATAATGACCTGTTGAATCAGGCCGGCGAACGAAATGGTAATTTCATTGTGGTGCCCAACGTCCTGTAAGCATCTAATAAAATTTCTTACTGTTTCTTTCGGAGGTCTGTATGTCTCGTTCCGTCGATAAGGACGGTTTTCCGGCCTATGTTACGGCCTGGGAAAATCGTATCGGTGCATTTTTAGAACTTCGTGAGCCTGAGCTCTGGCCCGCTGCAGGACTCCCCTTTGCGGTTAAAGATAATATTGCAGTAAAAGGTTTTGGTCTTACCTGTGCTTCCAAACTGCTGGAATCCTTTAGGGCTACCTATACGGCCACAGCGGTGAAACGCCTGCAGTCTGCCGGGGCTGTCGTCATCGGTAAAACCAATATGGATGAATTTGGTATGGGGTCCAGCACGGATAACTCAGCCCTGAAACGGACCAATAATCCCTGGGATGACAGCCGTGTGGCCGGAGGGTCCTCAGGGGGCTCGGCGGCGGCGGTGGCGGCGGGCCTTGTGCCCTTTGCCCTGGGGTCCGATACGGGGGGCTCGGTCCGCCAGCCTGCAGCCTTTTGCGGGGTTGTGGGGTTAAAGCCGACCTACGGAGCCGTGTCCCGCTATGGCCTTGTGGCCTATGCCTCGAGCCTCGAAACCATTGGGGTACTGGCGGATTCCGTAGGTCGGGCCCGGGATGTGTTCCGCATCATCCAGGGACCGGACCCGATGGACCAAACCACCGCCGCCGCCCGGCTTGTGCATGGGGCGTGGCACCCTGTAGCGGGTAACAAAAAAGTCCTGGCAGTGCTTGACCCCGTTTCGTTAGTACAGGCAATACGTGCGGTAGTTCGTGGTGCCGCTTTGGTGAGTAAAACCCGTCGCGATGACAACGATTTATACGAAGTTGGCGAAGGAGGCGTCCAGGAGGATGCGCAACTCATCAACCTGCTGGAAGAAGAAGTCCTTGCAGGATTTTCCAAGGCTGTAGATGCCTACCGGGACCTGGGCTATGAAATCCGAGAGGTTACTATTCCTTCCCTTGCCTATTCGGTGCCGGTGTACTACACCATCGCCACTGCCGAGGCCAGTGCGAACCTGGCTCGTTTTGACGGTATCCGTTATGGTAAGCGTCCTGAATGGGCAGAAAACCCGGAAGATTTAATTGATAAAACCCGGGCCATGGGCTTTGGCTCTGAGGTCAAGCTCAGGATATTGCTCGGGACCTTTGTGCTTCGTTCCGGTTTTCAGGACCGGTATTATCTGCGGGCCCAACAGCTCCGTAAGCAGATTACCAGGGAATTTTATGCTCTCTTTTCCGGAAAGGATGGGCCCCAGGCGCTGCTGATGCCCGTGTTCCCCACCAGGGCATTTGGCAGGGCCGTGGGTGACAAGGGGGGAGCCGGTAAGAACAGGGGAGCGGGAGGACCAGCCTTGTCTTCCTTTGCCCAGAAAGCGGCGGATCTGTTTACCTGCCCGGCGAACCTAGCGGGGCTTCCTGCCCTTACATTTCCTGCTTCAGTTGAGGGGGGCCTTCCTGTGGGAGTCCAGCTTCTTGGGGCTCCCTTCTCAGAAGAACTGATCTGTTCAATTGCGGCGGAATATGAAGCGGATCATCCGATTCCCCATCCTGAGGGATTTCAGAGCTATTGGAGGTAGCCATGTATCAGTCCTTTATCGGTCTAGAAATTCATATCCATCTTTTAACGAAAACCAAGGTTTTTTGTTCCTGTAAGGCCGCTTTTGGTTCAGAACCGAATACCAATGTATGTCCTGTTTGCCTGGGGCATCCGGGGGTTTTGCCCGCCCTAAACAGGGATGCCTTTGATAAGGGAGCCCTGGTTGCCCAGGCATTACATTGCCGTATTCCCGACCGCACCTGGTTTGAGCGGAAACAATACTTTTATCCTGATATGCCGAAGAACTATCAGATTTCCCAGTTCGCCTCGCCTCTAGGGCAGGGTGGGTATATAGATATACTCTTTAAGGGTCAGAAAAAGCGGGTCCGTATTAAGGAATGCCACCTGGAAGAGGATGCGGGCAAGATGATTCATGCAGGGAATGTGACCTTGCTGGATTATAACCGGGCAGGAACGGCTTTGCTGGAAATTGTTACCGAGCCGGATATGGAAACCGGGGCGGAGGCTGAGGCTTTTATTCAGCAACTGAGGCGCTTGGTGCGGTACCTCGGCGTCTGTGACGGCAATATGGAGGAGGGCTCCCTCAGGTCCGACGCCAATGTGTCGGTCAATCTGAAAGGTGCTGGCCTCGGACGCAAGGTAGAAATTAAGAACCTGAACTCATCCCGCTTTGTCCGGCTAGCCCTGGATTATGAAATTGATCGGCAACGGGGAATCCTTGAAGCTGGCGGCACAGTGAAACAGGAAACTCGGCTCTGGAACGAGAACCGGGATCAGACTGAACCTATGCGAAGTAAGGAAGATTCCCATGATTACCGGTTTTTCCCCGAACCGGACCTGCCGGTCCTGGAAATAACCGATACTTACCGCCAGGAGATTAAGGCCAGGCTGATGGAACTGCCCCTGGATCGGCTTGAACGATTGGTTCATCAATATGGACTTCCCCTGGAGCAGGCGGAATATATCTGTGAAGAACGGGCTCTGGCGGATTATTTCGAGGCGGCTGTTCAGGCTATCGAAGGGCTCGAACGGGAAGAGGCGGCCCGTCGCATCGCCCTATGGCTTGCGGCGGATGTGAAACGGATTATGAATCGGGATGGAATAGCCCCCGAGTCGATGCACCGCTGGTCCTTTAGGCCCGAGCGGCTTGCCCAGATTGTGGAGCTTCTCGGTCGGGGATCCATTTCGGGGAAAATCGCCAAACAGGTGTTGGAGCTTTCCATTGCGGAGGATCGGGATCCGCTGGCCATCGTACAGGAACGGGGCTGGCAGATAATCCAGGACCCGGAGGTGATCCACCGGTATGTGAAGGCGGTCTGCGAAAAAGAAGCGGGGAGTTTCCAGGAAGCCCTATCCGCCCTGGAACATGGAAACCAGAAACGGTATGAAACCCTCACGGTCTATCTTGTGGGGAAGGTCCTGGCAGAAAGTCAGGGCCGCTGTGATCCGATCCTTGTGAAGGAGCACTTAGAAAAAGCTATTGGAGAGGCGACATCATGCGTGTGTTAGCAAAAGCTGTTACTGACATTGCCCGAAAGGATGTTGCCCGGACCGACTCTGTCCAGAAGGCGGCTTCGAGGCTTGAACCGGGACAGGCGGTAGAACTTTCCGGATGGGTACACCGGATCCGCGAATTGGGGGGCGTAAGCTTTATTATGCTCCGGGACCGGTCGGGACTCGTACAGCTCGTGCTGGAAGAAAAAACTGACCTGACTCTGGAATCGGTGATCACCGTCCAGGGCCTTGCGGCGCTGAATGATAAGGCCCCCGGCGGGGCAGAGGTCCGCGTTCAAAACCTGAGGGTCCTCTCCCGGGCAGAGCCTGATCTGCCCTTCCCGGTAAACGGGGATGTGACGAAAATCGGCCTCGATGTAATCCTGGATAACCGGCCCCTGTCCCTCAGAAACCCCCGGATCCGCAGTATTTTTCGGGTCCAGTCCACGATTATCGAAGCCTTTGCGGAATACCTGCGAAAAGAGAATTTTACGGAAATTAAAACCAGCAAGCTCATCGGAAGCGGTACCGAGGGGGGCACGGGACTTTTTGAGGTAGACTATTTTGATAAAAAGGTCTATCTCGCCCAGTCACCCCAGTTTTATAAACAGACCATGATTGCTTCCGGTCTTGAACGGGTCTTTGAAATCGCGCCGGCATACCGGGCCGAAAAACACGATACCCCCCGGCACCTGAACGAGTATGTTTCTCTGGATGTGGAAATGGCCTTTATTTCAAGCGAAGCGGACCTTATCGAACTGGAAAAGCATCTATTAGCCCATATTTTCGAAGCCCTGGCTCGAACAAATGCAGAGGATCTGGCGCTGTGGAATGCAACGGTCCCCGATCCGGACTCGGTATTCAAAGCCCCGACCATAGCTCACGATGAAGGGCTGGAACTGGCCCGGTCAGAAGCAAGCCGCGGGGGGAGCACTGCCGGTGTATCATCAAAGAGCGGGGGAGGTCAGAGCTTTTTTGAGATAAGCCCTGAAGTGGAGCGGCTGCTTTGCGCCTGGGCTGGCCGGGAAAAGGGGATAGAGCTTGTGTTTGTGAACCAGTTTCCCCGGCGGCATCGGCCTTTTTATACCTATCCTTCCTCCGCAACCCATACCATGAGCTTCGATGCCCTCTTCCGGGGTCTGGAAATTACCACCGGCGGCAGGCGTCAGGAACAGTACCAGGCCTTACTCGACGTTCTGCCCCGTTTTGGACTGAAGGCAGAAGATCTGAAGGATTATCTCATGGTCTTTAAATATGGATGCCCGCCCCATGGGGGCTTTGCTATCGGCTGTGAACGGCTTACCCAGAAGGTGCTGGGCCTTACCAACGTAAAAGAAGCGAGCCTATTCCCTCGGGACCGCCGCCGTGTGTCACCCTGAGAAAGACTGCTACCGACTCGCCCTATAGGATGACAGTCCCCCCCCCAGGCATCCGCTTCAGTAGGAGTCCCCTTCGGGCGGTACGAGACAGATGAACTTGAGGGGGGCAGTCCCGGTATTGGCAAAGTTATGGGATTTGCCCCCCTCTATATAGGCCACTGAACCCGCCCGTACCGGGTAGTCCTTTCCATCAATATGTACGATTCCTTCCCCTGAAAGCACATAGTTTGCATGCCACCAGGGGTGCTGATGATAGGGGGTGTGCCCGCCCGGGGCTACGGTAAAGACTCTGAGGTAGCCCTCATAACCATCCCGGGGCCCGATGAGTATTTGTTTCATGACCCCTTCTATTTCCTTGCCCTGCATGGGAAGGGGAGTGATTTCACTTTCGTGACGCACCATGAGAAACCTCCTAATGGGCACCTCTAAAAACTGCATGTTTAAAGGCGCCTATTATGTTTTAAAAGCCTTCATATTGTATCAGTTCCAGGGTGCTTTTGGGAGTCCCCGACTAATTCACATTCCGCTATCGCCCTATTGCTACAGAACCGGTTCTGGTATAAAAAGAGATACCGAGCTGTAGGATTTGGGGTACCCAGACGCCCCAAAAGCTCCTGATTTTTACCAATTACGTACGAGTTTTTGGAGGTCCCTATGCATTCATCCTTTGATCCCAGACTGCTGGCTGATTTTGCCCGTTATTATGGTTTCCATTATGGGGTTTGTGACCCGGTTGCCCTCGTAAAGGACCTGGTTATAGAAATGGAGCGGGGTCTTCGGGGAGATCCATCTACCCTGCCGATGCTGCCCTCCTATTTGTACCCTGTCTCTGCGGTTCCCCCGGGCAAAGCTGTGATTGCCCTGGATGCGGGCGGTACCAACCTGAGGGCTGCCCTGGTCCGCTTTGATGAAAAGGGTAAGGCCATAGCTGAGCATACCCAGAAAACTCACATGCCCGGAACCAAGGGCCAGCTGAAAGCCCAGCAATTCTTTGATGAGATCGCCGAGGTAACTACGCCGCTTCTGAAGGAAAACCCCCATGTGGAGGGTATCGGGTTCTGTTTCTCCTATCCTATGGAAATGACCAAGGATGCGGATGGCATTCTTTTAGGTTTCAGCAAGGAAGTAGATGCCCCTGAAGTCATCGGTAAGGCTATCGGTGCGGGACTCCGGGAAGCCCTTGCTCGCAAGGGTGTTAAAGCCCCAGACCGGATTGTCCTTTTGAACGATACAGTGGCGACCCTCCTTTCGGGTCTTGCGGAGATTCCCGCCGATGGGGGCCATCGTAAGGGCCCGGATATCTATGGAGTCGAGGGCGGACCGGTGATCGGTTTTATCCTCGGTACGGGAATGAATGTGGCCTATCCTGAAACACGGATCCCCAAAATCGGCTTTGATGCGCCCAAATCTCCCCAGATTGTGGTCTGCGAAACCGGCAGCTTCCATCCCCGTTATCTGGGGCGGCTTGATGAAGAGTTCGATGCAACCTTGAAAAATCCGGGAAAATACACCTTTGAAAAAACCATGGCCGGAGCGTACCTGGGACCCCTGACCCTCTATATGCTTAAGAAAGCGGTACAGGACGGCGTGCTGGTGTTCCGCAAATCCGGTGAGCTTCTTGCTATGCAGAACCTGCAGACCAAGGACCTGAACGCCTTTATGCACAACCCCCTCGCAGGGGAAGGCCCCATCGGCTCCCTCTTTGATCGGGATGAGCGGGATGCCCTGGCAACCCTGGTCTTCCTGACCTCAATCATCACTGAGCGGGCCGCCCTTTTTGCTGCAGCAGCGGTGGCAGCGGCGGTAGAAAAAACCGGTGCTGGCTATGATCCCTTTGTGCCCGTCCGGGTAGCAGTCGAAGGCACCACCTATATGGTCTACAAGGGCATGCGGCCCGCCCTGGAATCCTACCTGCATACCATACTCTCCGCCAAAGCTCCCCGTTCCATCGTGGTATCCCCTGTGGAACAGGCCTCCCTCTTTGGTGCGGCGGTAGCTGCTCTCTCGAAATAAGGGCAACTTACAATTTCATATTGATGCAAGGAGCCCCGCTTCTGGGGCTCCTTCTTTATTTTTTATATAAATTAAGGTATATATTTTTATTACTATGAACGAGCGAACCCTCATTGAATGGAATGAACGGTATTCAGTAGGTATTCCCCTCATTGATGATCAGCATCAGCGCCTTGTCCAGATGGCGAATGAGCTCTATGAAGGATGCACCCAGGGCGAAGAAGCTGCCCGAGCTTATTTTGGCAGTGTGATAAAAAAAGCTGTAGCTTATGTGAAGGATCATTTTGCTACCGAGGAACGGATGCTGCAAGAAGCGGGGTATCCCGATTACCAGAATCATAAAAAGCAGCACGAAGCGTTTATTCGAACCATTCTAGAAGAAGTGAAGGCCTTTCAAGAGGGGAGGAAGTTTGTTCCTAACCATTTTGCCCGCTACCTGCGAGATTGGACTTTGGAACATATAGCCGTATCCGACCAGTCCTATAAGGAATTTATGTCTGGTAATAAGAGATGGTAATCATCCAGGCCTTTTAGTTACGTTATGAAACCGATCGTGGCTGCAAGACCACCAAGGGTATAATGAGCCCTAGAGACTTGCCCCAAAAAAGGAAAAAATCGCGGTTGTCCGCGATTTTTTTTAATTATTCGGACAAGTCCGACAAACTGCTAGGCTATATTAAGGGCTATGAAAAAGCGAATAGCCTCATATTACTCTCCCCCAATGCCATATTTTTGCAGGGTGCTGAAAATCATATAGAGTTTGCTGATCTCGTGCAATTCAGGGCGGTATTCAAAGTGCATCTGGTCATAGAGGTCCCATTTGCCGCCCCAGACAAAGCCTTCTGCCTCAAAGGCTTTAATAACCGCTTCCGGCGGAGCCCAGCGGTTGCTCTGGCTGACCAGCATCCATTGGGGGTTCCGTTCCGCTTCCCACTGCCAGTAAATTGCCTTTGAGCCGAGCCGCTTTGGCTGTATGTCGATAGCAAGGCCGAAGCTGTGCATGCTGATGCGGCTGGTCCCCCGGATTTCCCGCCAGTTGTAGCCCCCTATTGATCCCAGATTGGTAAGAAACTGAGCCACATCACTGTCGGTTTTTGCAAAACCGCGGATCCGTTCATCAATCCGCAGGACCTGCTCTTGAATCATGGCATGGACGGAAATTGTTTTGCCTAAAAAACGGACCTTCACCAGATTGCGTTCCACGTCGCCCCGTTTTGCTCCCCCATACAGGGCTGAACGGAAACCGTTGTGGTGATCCGGGCCGTTCATCTGGTGTTCTGCAGAGCCGATACGTTCCAATTCGGCAATCCGCTCCGCAGTGTAATTTTGGGGGGCCGGAGCATCATCCGGATACAGGTAAAACACATAGGGCTTATATTCCTGCCACCGTTCCCTGTGGCTTTCCGGAAGGAGCCGCCCTTGGGCCCAATAAAACAGTTCTCCCTGTATTTGGATGACCCAGTCATTGTTCTGCCAGGCGACTGACTCTATACGGTCCGGATAGGCCCGCCGGTAGGCTTCCAGAACCTGCCGGGCATGGATTGATGGGCGAATCTGAGGGGCCGGGGACAGCGGATAAAGGGATATACTTATGAGGAGAATGCTGCAACCTGCAAGGAATCGTTTTGTTCCGGTAGTATATGACCGCTGTTCCATGGGTACAGCAACCATACACAACCGGCCAATTCTTTGCAAGGTTGTTCTTTAATCCCAATCGAGGAGGCGTCGCTGGCCCTGCAGGGCACGAATGGCGGTAACATCCTGGCTTACTTCCAGGGTGCCCCGGTAATTACCCTGATCATCATAGACGGGAAAATAGCGGATATGAACAAATTTTCCTCCCAATTCCAGCCAGAATTCGGCAACCTTCTTTTCTTTGTTCCGGAATGCCTGGACGATACGCTGTACAATATGGACGCTTTTTGGGGGGTGGCAGTTTGCCACATTTCTGCCGATGACACCGGGACTTCGGGGAAAGATCCGCTCTGGGTTGTCCGAATAGTACAGGACCCGGTCATGTTCATCCACAAAGGATATATCGATAGGCAGATTTTTTAACATAAGGTCGATTTGTTCGTTGGTCATCCAGCCTTCGCCGAGTTTTACCACCCCCGGTACCTGATCGGGGGCTGGGACTGCTGTTTCAGCAGTCCTTCCGGTGGGCGAAGCGACCATTGCTTCAACAGCGCGTGCCGGGGCGGCGTTTTCTGTTCCGCCAGCGGGAGCCGCTGCTGCCGACTGCTGGTTCATCAATCTGGCTTCTATAATATCCGGATCCCAGAGACTGCCCGGACGTACCCATGCGTAGCCAATGGCATCCTCGCCGCGGCGGATCGTAACCCAGGTTTTTTCATCCAGTTTGCGCAGGGCTGTGGGGAAGAGAATATGTTCTTCCATAAAGAACATTTTCTGAGCCTTTCCTGCAAGAAGCCGGGCTTTCCGGACAGCGGTGCCATAATCCTGGTTTTGTATGGCCCCGTCGATGTCCCGGAACAGGGCGCGGATTTCGTCGTGTTTGCCCCACATAACCTTAGAGGGTGCATCAAACCCAGCCTGCTCGAGGTAGGGAAAGAGCTGGTTTTCCTTGCGGGTGTAATGGATGACAATCTTTTTAAAATCTTCCACCCCGCGGGTCAAGGCGTCGATGGCCGCTTTGCTCCGTCCCCAGGGAAAGAAGAGCCTGCGGTATGCGGCTTTGAGCCGTTTCAGTGAAGCCCGACCCGCATCGTTTTCTGCCATATAGGTATGGATGGGGTGCCCTGCCAGTTTTTCCGGTTTTCCCTGGCTTTCCAGGGTGTTTTCAAAGACCGTGACATGGACCTCACAGAGCCGCTGAATTTCCTCCGCCGGCATGCCAGCCTGCATGAGGGCCTGTTCCATGGCAGCAATCTCTTCGGCGCTGACATTCTTAATGAGGGTATCGAAATCTTTCTTGACCCGGCTCACCGGTTCTCCATCATGGAGCCGCTTAATAATTTTCTTCAGTTCTTCCTTTTTATACGCATCATTCTGAATGAGTTCGCTCATAGCCATTCCTCCTGTAAGATGGTCCCTTCCGCATCTACGGTAACCGCTTTAATGGGTACGTTCCGCTTCGCCTGACTGCGGGCCTGCTGAGCTATTGCCACAAGGCCCCCGCAGCAGGGCACATGCATCCTGAGGACCGTAATCGTATCCACCTTAGCTTCATCAATTAAAAGAATAAGCTTTTCTATGTATCGTTCAATCCCGTCGTCTAATTTGGGGCATCCTATTACCAGGGATTTACCTGCGAGCCACTGACTGTGAAAATTCCCCACCGAAAAGGCGGTGCAGTCTGCCGCAAGGAGGAGGTTTGACCGGGTAAAGTGGGGGGAGCGGGGGTTGATCAGATGGAGCTGGATGGGCCAGTGGGTGAGGGCGCTGGGCTGTTCTGTTCGGTTCTCAGGTTGATGAACCTCCGCCATGAGGTCGACGAAGCCCTGCGGAATCGGAACGCCCTCATCGGCCAGTACATCCAGGGCGGTTCTGAGGTAGGCTGATTCGCCATGATGGTACAGGTGTTCCAGGTGAGCCTGAATGGTATTTGCACCCTTGGGGATGATGTTGTTTCTCATGACGAGCTCTTCGTTGTAGGGTTCGGCTTCCCGCTGTTCTATGCTGATGGCACCCCGGGGACAGGTGCCGATGCAAGCCCCGAGGCCGTCGCAGAGGAGGTCCCCCACGAGGCGGGCTTTGCCGTCGATGAGCTGGAGGGCTCTCTCGGGACAGCCGCTGGTACAGGCTCCGCAGCCGTCGCAGAGAGATTCATCTATTGTAATGATGTTCCGTTTCATACAAACTCCTCACCATAAAGATAGTAGTATATGGGCACTTCCATTGGTATGTCTTACCAAGTGCTTATATGACTATTATAGAAAAGTATTATTTTTTTTCTGTAACCGCTGTTACAAATTGAGTATTTTAGAGGCTACGAAAGCAAAGCTGGGCTCTGATCATCACAAACCATAAGTGCAGTGCGGTCCCTGTTACGGTTTTGCTCCTAGTTTTTCCAATTGGGCAAGGATTTGGTTTATATTCCAGCGATAAACGATGGTCCGGGGTACGGCGTAGTGATCCAACTGGGGATCGGTGAAATCAACGGGCACAATGTGGGATTTAGCTAAAAAAGCGTAGGAATAGCCGGCCTTAATTAACAGCTGACGAGCTTCGTCGGAACTAGCCCCAAAGGGTAATGCAAAATAGGGAACTGCCTTTCCTGTCCATTGGCTTATAAGGGGGCCCGGTTTTTCTATTTCGTCTCGACTTCGCTGGGGATCGCTTTCAAAGGCTTTTTTTGTCACATATTGATGGGTAAAGCCATGGGCCCCGATGATACACCCTAGGTCGGACAATTGCTTCACCACCTCCGGTCGGAAGGCGAACTTGCTTCGTTCCGCTAACTTAGCGCTGATAAAGAGGGTGGGTACGATGTGCCGGGGCAGTAAAACGTCTGTTACCACCGAGGGTACCGAGTGGTTCCCGTCGTCAATGGTCATAACAATATTTTTGGACCCCTGCACGTTTCCTGCCACCGCATCGTCCAAGGATACCCAATGGAATCCATACTGGGCGATTTTGTCCAACTGTTGTATAAATTCTTCTTTAGAAAAATCAAGGGAGGAGGTATGGGCCCCTAAAAACGTATGATACACTAAAATGATGACCTGATTGTTCGCTGAGAATGTCCAGGGGGCTATAATGAAAAGTAATAATAGGAGTAATACCGAGTTACGATACATGCGAAAGGATACCAAAGTGGTCTTAGGCCTGTCAATGACTGCTCGTCTCTTTCCTATTACCAAGTGCTTATATGACTATTATAGAAAAGTATTATTTTTTTCTGTAACCGCTGTTACAAATTGAGTATTTTATTGGTAAGGTTGATGAATATGATTGATGATGGTGTCTCGGCCCAGGATCTGCTGGCCGCCAATGATATGATAGCTCATGGGGATTATGAAGGAGCAGTCTGCCTTCTGGAACGAGCTGTGGCGGAGGACCCCACAGACTGTTCAGCTCTGACCGCCCTGGGTATTGCCTTTACTGAAGGGGGAGAGCACCAGAAGGCTGTTAAAGCCCTGGAACGGGCTCTGGCGCTTCAGGAAACAATTCCGGAAGCCCATGAAGCATTAGGCTGTGCCTACTACCGGCTCGGCTTTCTCGAAAAGGCTGAAAAAGCCCTGAAACGGGCCCTGGAACTGGCTCCCCAGGATGGGGGGGTACTCCGAAATCTGGGGGTGGTGCTGGACCGGCTCGGGGACTTTGAAGAGGGCTCCCGGATGATCGAGGAAGCCTACCGGCTTAACCAGTTTGATTACCAGGCCATGTATGCCCTTTCATCGGTACGTCTACGCCAGGGTGAACTGGAGTCTGCCATGGAACTTCTTGATCGGATTGCCACCGAGGACTCCCCCATCAATCTGAAAATGCTAGCCATCGATCATATCCAGAATTTAAAGCGATATCTCCGGTAAGATGCGGTGGGTACCCTGGATCTATGGCGGGACTCATGTGATCAGCCAGATACAAGCTTTATAGAAGCATCCCTTGGTGTTAGCGGGGAATACAGAGGGCAGCGTAATGGACTGATTTGTCCTCCTCTTCCCAGATACCCCGGGACGAAGCCTGTCCCAGGAGATGCGGTTTTGGAAGGGGCGCTACTTCCCAGAACCGGCACTGCAGCAGGGCGGCAACCCCAGCGGCTCCGCAGGCCGTAATGTGACCCTGCTGGGCAAGCTGTAATAACTGTGCCCCGTCACCTGTCTGTACAAGTTCCAGGAATCGGCGGCCCTGCTCAAAGGCTTCGTCATTATCATAATGGGCCGAAACATTAGTGGTGGCGATAAAAAGGGTTTTGTCCAATTCATCAGAAAAACACAATTCCAGAGCTCGGCTCAGGGCATGGATATGATTTGTTCGTGAGGTGCCGATAAGTATGGGAATGATTGAAACCTGGGGAAATGCATCGGCTATCCAGGGAAGAACTACCTCAAGGGAATGTTCAGAGAGGTGAGGTATATCATTCAGTTCAAAAATGGTACTACAGGAGAGAAGCTCATCAACCTTATTCTTATGAACCCAGAGATCTCCTATAGGGGTCTCAAAACTGTCTGATTCGCTTACATAGATCCCTTCCTGGGTACTGGCATGGAGAGGGCCTAATAAAACAACCTGTTCTATAGGACGCTTTCTAACCAAGGAAAAGGCACGACCCAAGAGAAGACCAGAAAGCTCCCATGCTGCATGGGGTACGATAATACCAAGGGGATTACAGTCGGTTCTCGTTTCGGGTCCCTGCATGCCACTGATTTCATAATACCGGTTCAAAGCAATTCGAAGAGCGGCATCTGTATCAGGGTAAAACATCCCTGCCATAACGGGACTTCGGCTTCGATGGTATTCGGCAGGACTGGTATTTTGATATTGCATGTTCTTATTTTAGGTCGTACTCTACATATTTGCAAGTAGACCAGTCAACCAGATGCTTTTTTTCAAAACCTCTTTGAAATCTTAATTATTTCAGGATATACTGTTTTTATGAGTATCCGCCTTAAAATTATAATTGTTGTTATACCGCTTTTAATTGCCTCTGTGGTGCTTGTTGGTGTTTCTTCCTATTTTTCTGCCGCTTCTGCGGTAACCCAGCTCGCGGTGGATTTTTTAACTTTTAAGGCAGAGGAACTGGAGACCTATGCTAACAGTCAGTGGAATCTCCTGGTGGATAACGGCTTTGTTGGCCGATCGGATATGGAACAGGCAGCTCAGGCGGCGGTAGAATCCTTTGGCCGCAATATTATGCGCAGTTCTACCGAGGCAATCTTTGCTATCGATAGGGATGGCAAACTTGCTCTCCAGGTGGGATCTCTCCCGTTGGGCAGCTCTCGAGGGACCTTGGAAGGGGGGGTACCGCAAGCCGCCGGTAATCTGCAAGGGGGCGGCAATCAGCAGTCAGGCTCAGCAGCAGGGGCCGCAAACCCAGTGGATCTCGCCGCCGAGGTAGCATTACTTCAGCAGACTGTGCCTGCAGGCCAGCGGGGATTCATCACTATGAAATTGGGGGGCATCGAACGGGTTGCTGTTACCTTTCCCTTTGCCCCCTTTGGCTGGCAGGTCTTTGTATCCGAACAGCGGCAGGCCTTTTTCGGTGATGTTGAAACCATCGCTCAGACGACCCTTTACATTTTAGTCGGGGCTACCCTTATCAGTATACTGTTCCTCCTTCTTATGACCAATTACCTGACCCGGCCCATCGAAAAGGTTGTCCAGGTCATGCGGCATATTATTGAATCTAACAACCTCTCTGAGCGGGTTTCTGTATTGTATAAGGATGAAATTGGCCAGCTTTCCCATACCTTTAACCTCATGTTGGAGGAACTAGACCAGGCTTATAACCAGATTAAGAAATATGCCTTCGAGGCAGTAGTAGCCCAGAAACGGGAAAATCGGATCCGCAACATTTTTCAGCTCTATGTTCCTAAAGATGTGATTGATGAGGTCTTTACCAATCCCGATAAAATGCTTGTGGGAAATAACCGGGATGTGGCAATCCTCTTTTCTGATATCCGCAGTTTTACCACCATCTCTGAAAAGATGGCTCCCGATGCGCTGGTCAACGCCCTAAACCGCTATTTTTCCATTATGGTCGATGTGATCGTTGCCCAGAATGGTATGGTGGATAAATACATAGGCGATGCTATTATGGCGGTCTTTGGGGCTCCTGTCAGCCATGGTCATGATGCCCTCGATTCGGTGCTGGCAGGCCTTGAAATGACCGAATCGCTTACCATTTTCAATGATGAGCAGAAACGTACCGGCGGGCCGGAATTTAAAATTGGTGTGGGCATCAATTATGGTATTGTTACCGTAGGTAACATTGGTTGTGACAAAAAAATGAACTACACCGTTATCGGCGACACGGTGAACCTGGCATCCCGGCTCGAAGGGCTCACCAAGCATTATCATCAGCCCATACTTTTTTCTGAATATGTCTATGAACACATACAAGGCAAGATTCCCTGCCGCATGGTAGATAAGGTGGCGGTTAAGGGTAAGACCCAGGGAGTGCCCATCCTGACCGCCCGCCGGGAGCTGACCAAAGCCGAAGCAGAGGCCTGGAAGATTCATGAGGAGGCGGTAGATCTTTATTACCGCCGGTCCTTTACCCGGTCGGCAGAACTCTTTGAAAAAATACTTACTATATTGCCCGAAGACGACATCGCCCTGCAATACCTGGAACGGTGTCAGCGATATGCCAAAAATCCTCCCCCCACCGAATGGGATGGGGTAGAGGTAATGACGGAGAAATGATAATGAAGGGTATTCCTCCGCGCCGGTTTTTTGGTCTCCTATTTCTCCTGGCGGCAGGCTCCTTTCGTCTTTTTGCTCAGGAACAATCTGCTCAGGAGCTCAAGGGGCAGGCTGTGCTTCAGGTTGATGAACGGACAGTGTTGCTGCTCTGGTCTCAAAACAGTTCGGGAATGCCTCGTTCTGATGCAGCCCAATACATGACCTACCTGATTCAGAGCCTCCGTTCTGCCCTGAATGAGGCAGGATACCCCACGGTGGATAACCTGCAGATTGATTCCTTAACCGATAAACCCTCAGAGCTGGCCCTTACCTACGGGAAGGAGCGGGCCCTTCGATGGGTATTTATACTTAATCTTACCCTGTCTGATCGGAGCCTTTCCTGGACCATCGGTGCCTATGATACAAAACGGGAAGCCCTCCGGGCAAGCGACAGTTTTTCTACCTTTCCGGGCCTTTCTGCCCTGCCATCTCTGGATGATTCAGCCCGAGGGCTCGTACAGGCATGGCTTGCTTCTATTGCGGCAGATCCAGAGGTGGTTAATTTGGCTGAATATTCCCAATTGTTTACGGGACCCCAGGATGGTATAGAGGTTTGGTATGGTCCTGCAAAGACGGGCGTTCTTGCGGGTACTCTAGAAGGAGGAACGCTGGAAGGACGTTACCTTCCATTCCCTCAAGATCAACCGCTTTTTATTACACTATACAAAGAGGGGTTCTGGCCCCGTTCTATGATACTCCCCAAGGGTGTTACCTCAAAAACAATAAAGCTTCCGGCTCTGCAAAAACAATCGGTTCATGTGTGGGGGGTAGGAACAGGTCGGGGCCGTTTGTTAGGGGCTACCTATTTCTATCGCTATTATCCCCTTCCTGATCGGCTCTTTTTCCGTTTTGATAATGCCTTCTGGGCGGGATATAACTTTACTCCAGGATCAGTTCCTTTCTGGCATGATGAACTTCGCTTCGGTATGGGGCTTTACCTGCAAGACCCGGTGGATTCAGCACTGCGCCTTGCCATCGGGACCGGTGGTTCAGGAATTATAAGCTACCTGCCAGGGCTAGAAGAAGGCTCTGTATCGACCAACCTGGATATGCTTTTGGACCCGATCTGGTTCAGCCTCGAGTACCACTTCCCCCGCTGGGCTCTTTTTACGGAATTTCGGCTTCCCTATGCAACCGGTTCAGGCTTTCTATCCCAGGGCTGGCTCGAAGCCTCCAATGGGGGGCCCTTTTTCCTTATAGGAGTGCTCTTTAAATGATGAATCAATTACTTTTTACAGGGAGGCATTGCAAAAACTACGTTCTTGCAGGTTTTTTGATACTAAGTCTGATTATCTTCGGTATTGTTTCCTGTGAGTTATTCAAAGAAGATTATTTTCCTGCCTATTTGAGTCAAGCCCAAGCAGTAAAGGATCTTACTAGTATTACAAAAGCCGCAGGCATTTCTGCATTGGCAACCGTGGGGTTCCTGCAGTTTATTCCTGTACCGGCGATTCAGAAAACCTATATTGTTCTGGGACTTCACCAAATTTCAGGGCCACCCGCCATAGTACTCCTCGACAGTTCAGATCTCTCGGTTATTAAGGCTTTTACCAATTTACCAGCTATAGGCAAATTTGCAATGCTCGATATGAATGGCTATATTGCTACGGCCTATGAGAATACACGTGTTATCAGAATTGATCCTGTTGCGTTGACATTGAATTTATTTGATCCAGTTAATAATACACCCTATTTTAGCCAAACCGGTTTTAGTCTTTATTCACTTTCTATAACAACTGCGTATCTCTGTGAGATGCGTGAAAATGATATTGCATTATCGATTTATAATAATGATTGGGCTTTCTCAATACTCTACGCGAAAGATACCTTTTTTGACAATCAGCCTGCTTCTCAATTCAGTCTCCTCGATCTGTACTACGATGGGACCAGGATCTATATGGCCCTTAATAACAGGTATACCAATAAGGGCTATATTCTTCGCTGGGACGTTATTGCTCAATTTACAAATGATTTTACTAGTGCTACATATATTGGAGAAAACGCTCAACAGATTCTTGAGGTCCCGGTTTCCAAAGAAGAGGGGGCATTCCTTACTTCTGCTGGCTACATTGTACAGTTCAATGACGATAGAAAAGGTCTCGGCCGCTATGCCATGGATCGGGACAATACCGAACTGGACCGCTTCCTTTTGCCTAATGAGTTTCGGGGGAAAATCAGCTTTGCTCCCGATGGGAGCCGTTGGCTCCTTTACGATGAGCAAAAGGGCTCCCTAGCGCTCCTTCGACCCTGGTGGTAGGTATGACACGACAAACCTGTTTAGCTCGTATACTGCATCGTTTGGCAAAAAATATATTCCCGGGTTGGTTTAAGGGCTTTTTATTGGGGCTCCTGGTGGTTTTACCGATATTACCTCTTTTTGCCCAGGATCCCTCGGTTCCCTTGGCCCTTGGACCGATAGAGTCAGTATCCCTCCGATCCTTTGTAGTTCTATGCTCTGATACAATAGAATCGTCCTGGGCGGCATCCTTGATATATTCCCTGGGAAAACTGGAGCGGGTTCGGGAAGTTTATCTCTGGCCTGAACCGGTTCCTCAGAGTACAGCCCCTAAGGTCCTTGCCGAGGCCCTCCGCTGGGCCAGCCTTAAGGACATGGGCTTTGTGCTTTATGTAACCAGGACCGCACCCGGAAAACCTGAATCCGAGGTTGCTTCCCGCGAAGGTTCTTTTGACATACACTACCGGGTGTTCCGGGTGCTGTCGGCCCAGGAGATCATGGCCGCCAGTTTTACAGCGGACCTTCCAACGGAAGAAGAACTGCGAAGCACCTTCTGGCTTCCCCTGGTGGCGGCCATGGACACCCTCGAAGCCCAGCGGAGGGCCGGCCGCCTTACCATTCGAGGTGTTCCAGGAAGCAAGCTGTTTGGTTTTACCAAGGCTCCAATACAACTTGATAACACCGGTGAAGCTACTATAACTGTAGAGATTCCCGGTACGTATCGATACAGGGCCTTTGCTTCGGGTTACGAAGCCCGTTCAGGGGTCCTTACCCTGCTTGACAGCCCATCGGTCCTGCAATTGGAACAACCTGCTCAAAGTCCCTGGTATTTTGAAAGTGGAGCCCTTATGGGGCAGTTTGGCGATGTCTGGATACACCGGCATATTGGAAATTCTATATGGTTAGGATTAGGTTTTCAGCAATACTGGATTGGGTTATATTTCCCAAACCAAGAGGATTTAAAATATACTAGTAACTATACTAATTATTTTGTTTCTTTACCGCTCTTGGAACCAGGAATTCAGGCGGGATATTACCTGAGCGATGGTCTTTCTATTATAAAGCCCTATGTCTCTGGGACCTTATTCTTGAGGGTTAATACATCCCTCTTACAGCTTGATCCTGTTGCATTTATGGCAATTTCAGCCCAAACGGGTCTAGAATATACATTACTAACAAAATTACGCCCCTTTATTGAACTTGGGTTCCGTTTTTATCCTTTCTGTGATGGTCTCTATCTGGCCGCAAGTCGGGGTGGGGAAGTCCGGGCTCCCTCTACGTTTCTATTTTCTGACTCATGGTATGTTGATATACCTATCCTGAGATTAGGAGTGAGGTTTAATCTATGAAAAAAAATGTTGTGGGACTTTTTTCTAGTATCATACTTTTAACTTCCTGTTGGCACCCACCCTTTGACCCAGATGTTTCCGCAAGTGTGCTGAGTGCCCGTAAGTTAGGTGACCCTGTGTTGGAATTCAAAGTTTCGTTACCCTATGAGGCACGGTATGGATACTTTATACCATGTAAATCTAGCTATACTCAGGGGGGGTGGATTACCAAGGAAGCTTATTCGCTGAGAATATCATATGTTACTTTTGATCCAATCTTTAAGACCGGTGTAATCCTTAATAAGGAACAGTTGAATGGATTTTCCTTTGCGGGCCTTCAGGTTTTCCCTCATCCTAATGATTTACAAGCACTCTATATAAGTCATCCTGATATTAAAGGATGGGTAAGGATAGACTCCACTGGGTTTGAATCCTATCAAACGACCGACGATCTCTTTCTTGGGGCGGGGGCTACCTTAACGTGGAGTGGAACTGAAGAGGTTGGGATCCTCTATATAGCTTCCTATGGAGATGGTGAACAAATCACGTTAACACGCCACGATATGACATCTTCTAATGAAGTTTATTATCCTCTTCCTCCCCAGTTACCGGCTGCCCCTATCTTTGCAGCCAAAAACGATTATGGTGCTTATCTTTCAGGGACCCTTACGGACGGTACACCGGTAACCTATTATTGGTTTGAAGAAGAAGGGCCGGTTCAGCTTCCTTTGGGACGGGCTATGACAGGTCTCCTTTCGGATGGCAGACTTTTGGCAGACACGGGGGATAGGCTCTATATATATGATAAGGATGGAAATGAATGCTTTGCCATTGCTACAGGTTCCCTTAAATTTTCTTTTGAACGATACGATGCAGTAAATAGCCGGTGGGTGTCTGTGTTTACGAGAACCCTCCAAATTGCAGCATCCAATAATGATGAATGGGATTATCTTATATCTATCTATGAGATACCTACTGCGGATTTGGAAAAGCTCAAGCTGTAGCGAGTACGGATGAAAAAAGACAACCGCCGTCATTCGGCGATTGAGCCAGGCAATCTTAATCTCTGAAAAGGGTTTCACCCTTTACGAGCCAGGAAAAACCGAAGGCCCAGAGGGCCAGGGTCTCCAGGATGAGCACCGGTGCCCAGTGTCGCAGGAAGGTATACTGCAGGAATAGCATATACAGCACTATTCCCGCAAGGCTGGCTATGATAATAATGCCGCAAACCCGGTAAATAGTATTTCGGGCAAGCTTTTGTGGTCCCGGTATTTTAGTTCCGGTTTTTGTAAACAGAAAATATGAATTATAGGCTAACAAGAGAAAAAACAGAAATGCCCATGCCAGGTGCAGGGTTCCTGATATAGCTGGCGGCAGTTGAAATACCCCCAGCGGCCGGGTATCATCGATGTGAGCTATGGTGGGGAACAGGGCAACACCGATAGCAAAAAGACCTGAAAGATTGGTAACCCAGTTATCTATCGAATCGTATCCTTTATAACTTATTAAAAAGAGACCCACTGCCCAAAGGATACCCACGAAGACATCCTGCATGTTGCTATGGTAATAGGAACTGATAGAGCCTAGTATTCCATTGCCTGGTTGTAAGTATCCCCCTAAGATCAGCACCACAGGCAGGGCCATACCTAATACACCGATAAGCCTTCGCAGAGCTTTGTAGGAAATAACAATACTTTTATTCCGTTTTACAGCCATTGGAGACTCCTTTTCTAGCCTTCATGGTAGACCATACCCATCGGGGGGTATGCGGCGTACTTTCCTCTAGCGCAAGCCTCGCTGGAGTGCATCAATATAGGACAACATTGGAGCATTATCTTTAAAACGGGTTTTTAAGTCCTGGAAATATCGGGTACGGCTGGTTTCATCCTTTAATTTAAAAGCCGTATCAGCTATGGTCATGGCATTATACAGGCTTTCTTTTTGACCTGCTTCGATATAGGCCCGTTCGTATCGTACAATACGATCCCGTAAGTCTGGGAAAACACGTTGAACCGAAGTATTAGTTAAGAACGTGTCAAGCTGAGATCGGGCTGCAACTAAACTACTGTTACCACCCTGAGAAAGGATCCGGTCTTCCTCTCCCTGATACGATCGGTATGCTTGTCCTAGGGCATCATATTGAGATGCGATTTGGCTTAGGCGTTGATTTTCCTGTCTGAGTTGGGCAAGGTCCTGCTCCAAGGTTGTTTGGGCAGTTCCTCCGGCGGTCTGAGTCCCGCTTCCCGTGGCACTCGTACCTGCAGTCCCTGCAGGTAGTGTTCCAGCTTGCCCCGCTAGTATCTTAGACTTTTGCCGTTCTTCTTCTAGGAGCCGTTCCAATTCTGCTATTTTACGGTCCTTTTCCTGTACATTCTGAGTTGAACCGGCTTTATAAGTATTGAGCTCTGCAATAGTTTTTTCAAGATCCGCGGTAAGAGATGCTATTTTGCTGTCCATTTCACGCATCTTTTGGGTTGTTTCTGTATTTGTCTGTTCAGCTTCCCTGATCATATTGAGTATTGCCGTATCAATCCCTTCCATGGCAGAGTTGATCTGCTCCGCATGAGGATAACGGCGCAGCAAATTGGCAAACTGTTTTATTGCCTCCGTCCAATTTCGCTGATCAAGGGCATTGTTGCCACGGCGCAAAAGAGTTCGAGCATCGTTGGTTTCCGTGGTAATTGCATTGGCTCTGTTTTGCTCTAGCGCCAGCGAGGTTAAACCTTGGGTGAGCTGAAGGCTGTCTTCTACGGAAAGTCCTAAGGCTTGTAATGCTTCACTATAGGCCATGCCAGCAGTCGTATAATCCTTGTTTTTTTGGGCCGTTGTAGCTCTGCTAAGGGCTTGTAACGCTATCTGTATTCCCTGTTCTTTTGTACCTAAATTTCGGTTCATAAAGTACTGATGGGCCTCAGTTATTTCAGGAATTCGGTTTAATGCCTCCTGGTATGCCGCAGCAGCCTTTGCAGTATCGTTTTTTTGTAAAGCGGCTCTGCCTTGCTGTATTGCAGATCGGATCGCCGCCAAGGCTTCTGCTTGGGCAAATAGTAGATTGGTATCAATACTACTCCGTTCAACTTCAAAGCGTGCCATTTGGCCAATTATGTCTAGGGCAAAAAGATCGCTGCTTCGTCGTTTCTGTAAGGAGGAATGTGTTGCTATGGCTGGATCGTTCAGTATGGTTTTCATACTGGTAATGTTTTTTAAGGCTTCGTCATATTTGCGTTTTTGAAAATTGCTCTGTATAGCCTGATAAAGTCCTGTAATCTGATCTTCTGCGGCCTCTGCAGCCCGACGCTGTTCATCAATCCTGGCTAATTCTTTTTTTGCCTCTTCTAAACTAGCACTTACCCTCGCCGCGGTACTAGCTAATTCCTGGTTTTTTTGTTCCAGGTTGCTGCGGAGCTGTTGTTCCCGTTGACGAGCCTCTTCGAGTATTTTTTGCCGTTCAACGTTTAGTGTGGCAATATTGTTGGAATATTCCTTCCGTAATTTAGCATAGGATGCTTCTGCGGCAAACCGCTCCTGCTCTAACTGTTTTTTAAATTCATCAATCTGTTTCTGATAAAAAGCCATTCGTTCAGCTTCAAATTTTTTTAATCGTTCTTGTATAACCGCTTCTGAGAGCCCCTGTTTTAAAAGGCGTTCCCGTTCCTGTTCTACTTCCTTTTTTATGAGTTCTTTAAATTCTGCTTCTTTTTGAGCGAGCCGTTCTTCGAAGGAGCTTTGCAATGATGCCTGAGTTTTTTCGAGCTGTGCAAGACGAGCCTGTAATTCATAAATTTCCTGTTCTTTACGGGCAAGCTGTCCTTCGGCTTCTTTTTTAATTTCCTGAATGAGTTTCCCCTCAGCGCTGTTGATGGTTGTTCCGGTTTGTTGTATTTCTGTGGTCCGTAGGGAAAAAAGCTTATTAAGACCATAAAGTCCAAGGGCTGTGGTGCTGATGATGAGTATATTAACAACAAGGGGAAAGAAGAATCCCCGTTTCTGGGCTTTGACCGAAAAAGACGATGTATCAAACCGTTGCCGGTTTTGTTGCGTAATTTTCTCTATTTGTGAAATAATTTCTGCTCGATCTTCTGGGCTAATTCCTGTGGTCGTATCGGTTTCTGCGAATTCATTGTGAATCGTATCTTCTGCTTTTTTTAGAAGACCACTGTGCTTCATAGGCTCTTCCCACCTTTCGTTAAATATCGCTTCGACACTGCTCTAATTCTTTTAATCGGCTTTCTTCTATTATAACGTGAAGATTTCTTTCTTGTGTAGGTAGTACAAGCCCTTTTGGGCCATTTTTGGCTCGCCTGAGATACTTCACCGCTGTGTAAAACAGGTCGCCCTCTCCATTATTTCGGCCCTTGGAATAAAAGAGGGCAAGGTTTCCTGCATCTAATAATATATCCAGGGGGACTGTTTTGCCAGGGCGAGCTTTAATAAATACATAGGATCCGGGGTAATCCCGGGCATGGAGCCAAAGGTCAGAACCTTTTACGTAGTGGCGCAGAAGGTCGTCGTTTTCTGTTGCATCTCGGCCAACGATCAGCGTCCAGCCCTTTCGCAAAAAAGTGAGGCCTGGACGCTTTTTATCTTCCGGTTTTATCACCTGCCGTTGTTTCTGGAGGGCCTTATGAAGCCGGAGAGGATTTTCTTCTGCCAAAAGTTTGACCAGTTCCGCCTCGAGCCGTTTCTGTTCAGCCTCTCCCCGTTCTATTTCTTCTACTACGTCCTTAAGGCCGTGCTTTGCTTTGTGATATTGTTCGTAATAGGCTTCGGCGTTTGCCTGGGGACTTTTATGAGGATCTAGTTTAATGCGTACAGTCTCATCGGTATAAAAGTTAATGCCTTCGAACCATGCATCACCCTGGTGTATTTGGTACAGGTTTGCCATGAGGATATCCCCGTATTCTTTCAGCGTGTTTCCCTTTTTATAGGCTGCTTCTTTTTCCTGGAGCCGCTCCAGGGATGCCGCGAGACGGCCCAGGCGGCCTTCGTAGAGTTTGCGGACCTGCTCCCGCAGGGCTTCTAGGGACAGGGCTCCGCCATGTTCGGCATAGTAAGCGTCGATTTGTTCGTTAAAGGTGCCCGGCCCTTCAAAAGTGCGGATTTCAAATTCCCGTTGGGGCCGAGAAGCGGCAGTCTCCTCGGGAACATAGCGGCCGCCGGTTATTTCTCCCCGTCGGGGGCTGCGGCGCATCACGTCCAAAATCGTTCCTGTATCATCGGTTACAATGACGTTGGCCGCATTGGACCAGAGCCGGAGGTACATGCGATAGCGCAGGTCTCCCCGCTGTATGCTGATCCGCACAACCCGATCCGTTCCCAGCTGAACCGCTTCGGTGATCCAGCCGTTCACGATGCGGGATTTAAGGAATTCTGCAAACCGTAAGGGTTTGTCCGGTTTCGGTACCGCCCGGTAGGTGGCATGGAGCCTGCAGGCTCCCGGGGTGAGGGCGATGAGGAGGGTAGTGGCCTTCCCCTCTTTGTAAAGGTGGAGGGCAAGTACATCATAAGCGCTTTGTACGACCCGTTGGATCTGGGAACCGCTCAGGTTCAATTCCGTGAGGACTAGGTTTATTTCTTTCCAGTTTAAAGACATGGGGACTCCAGTGCTTTTATTATAGTGCACCTCTAAAGACTCCGCTAGGTTTTTGGAGGTACCTAATATATTGAAAGCCCTCTAAACATGTTAATTTGTAAAGGTTTTTTAATAGATAAAACGTATTTTATTATCTTGATATAATTCTAAAACTCAAGTAATTTTCTAGCAGGATTGATTTTTCATGCAATTCTTTAGAGCTGCATAGAAAACCTAATGATGTCCAAATGATTACTAATTGTTTTTATGTAAGGAGAAATTATGGTTAAAATGGTTAATAAAATGAGTTTTTTGCTCATGATAGTGATTAGTAGTATTGTTATTTCATGCGGGAAGACAAACAATCCGCTTTCAGAAATGGTGGGTACCGATAGTGCACTTTTTGTACAAATTGATAATCCTGCCAAGTTTCTTTCGAATCTCGATGCTTTTATTAAGCCACTGGGCATAGATTCTATTACCCAGGGGAAGGAACTTTCTGAATTAGCAACATCATTAAAAGATATAACCGATGGTATGCTCGATGTTGCTTGGATTGATTTATCTAAACCTTTAGGATGTCTTTTAAGATTCGGTGAGCAATCAGCATCAGGGCTTTATTACCAACTTATGATTCCTGTTACTAAGGCCTTTAATATACAAACCGCAAAACAAGGATTTACAAAAAAGAACATCACCCCAATTTTATATAAAAATTATGTGGTGCTTATTCCTGCTGGATATACTACACCAAGTTTTCCAGTAGAAAAACCTTTAGATTTGAATGCACTTTCCCGTTTTGCAAATAATGGACTTGCAATTTTGGTTCATATGGATGCTCTAAAAAGTCAGCTCAACATCGATGTTGAGCAAATAAAAAGATCATTATATGAGACCTTAGAAAAGGATATAACTTCTTCTCAAGAAATGGTGTTTAGCGAAAAAATAGCCAATGTTATGGTTGATATTATTGATCAATTACAGATGGTTGGTATTTCGATCCATGGGGATGATAAGGGATTTCTTATGCAAAGTTATTGCACCTTCTCTGAAAAGGGGTGGATCGATGCTCTGTTACATGCAATTAAGCCAGGAAAGGATTTACGAACAGCTCTGAAATATACCGCTCAGGATGGGCTCTTTAATCTTGTGTATGATTTTGACCCTCAACAAAACAGAGCCTTTACCCTAGCCATGTTCAACTGGTATGCAAAACTATTTCCAGATAAACTAGATCACATAGAGTCCTATAAACAATTTGTAGATCGCTCAATGAATTGGGTTGGGTCGCGGGGCGCATTTTCTTTCCGGTTTGACTATGATGCGGAACATCTAAAAAATTTAAATCTGTCTGATCATACTGAACATGCAATGAATGAATTTATAGCTGAGCTTGCCCAAGGAATATCTTTCCAACTCGTTGGTGTTATGGAAATGAAAGATGGACTTGCTTATGAAAAGGAACTAGCAAAAGCCTTTGAGGCAGGGATTATTCAAAATTTCTATGAGGCCTATTTTAACCAGGAAAATGATAGCCCCTACAAGATTTCACTTAATTATACACCCCATTCTCAAGATACAAGTTCACCCTACAATACTGTAACCATCGGTTTGGAAGTACCTGGAGAGAGGTTCATCACTATGAGATCCGATGAGATTGAACAGACCAGGTTGATGTCAGAGATAATTTCACAATTATGTGTATTTAACTATAGAGCTACAAAGAATAATTTTTATTTTTCCTTTGGAAATACAAATCGGGATATTTTATCTAATTTGGTGAACCAAAGCACCATGGGAGTTGCCACTCTTTCCGATTCAAAGTCTGTGCAGGAAATGGTAATACGGTTTCCAAAGGGAAGTCAAATCCTGTGGAATTGTAACATCGGTAGGATTCTTAGGCTAATGAAACAGTCTGGAGAAGCTGGTGTGGATTCTATCCCAGATCTTGGAGACGATGCCCCCGGTATTTGTACTTATCTGTATTTTGGTCAGGGACGGGTAGAAACAGGAAGCTTCTTAAGCCTCTCCGAGATTGCGCCTCTTGTGCAGTATTTACTCTCTCAAACCTCTGCATCGTTTAATGTAAAAAGTAGCGAAGATTAGTCTTTCCGTTGCTTCTATTTCTTTGTATTCGACTATATACTTTTGCCCCAAGGGAGTTACCAAAGAAATGTTTTGGATCCTATGCCAAATTTACGGCTTCCTGTTCCTAACAACGAAGAATGATTGTAGAATACTCATTCAGACCATAGTGGCGGTTCTGCAAAGTCTTGCAATAACATCATGAGGACCTTTAAAAATCTAATCAGGTTTTTAATGGCGCCACTGTGACAATAATTCATCTATATTGGAGGTACCTCCTATGCCCTTGACCTTTGACATGCCCTTGGAAGCTCTGACCAGCTATCAGGGACGGAATCCCCGGCCTCAGGATTTTGATGCCTTTTGGACCCGGTCCCTTGCCGAGCTTGATCGCCTGGATCCGCAGATCCAGCTCATACCGGCAGATCGGAAAGCACCCAGCGGGAAGGGATCTGAGCCGGACTTTGCCGCCTATTATGACCTGTATTTTACCGGAGTAGGTGGGAGTCGTATTTATGCAAAATTGATAAAACCCCTAGGTTCTGCGGCGCAGCGGCGGGCAGGCAGTAACGGCAAGGGACCAGCTATTGTGCAATTCCATGGATACTCAATGAACTCTGGTGATTGGCAGTCCCGGTTGGGGCTCGCCGCAGCAGGTTTTACCGTAGCGGCCATGGATTGCCGTGGTCAGGGCGGCCGTTCAGAAGACAGAACTCCCGTGTATGGCAACACTTTAAATGGCCATATGATTCGGGGCCTGGAAGACGCCCTGAGGGGAGAGCCGGAACATCTTCTGTACCGCTCCATGTTTTTAGATACGGTTCAGCTGGTCCGTATTGTAATGAGCCTTGACTGGATAGATCCGGACCGGATTGGAGTCACCGGATGGAGCCAGGGCGGAGGACTCACTCTGGCCTGTGCAGCCCTGGAACCCCGTGTAGCTCGGGCAGCGCCGGTCTATCCCTTCCTTTGTGATTATAAGCGGGTCTGGGAGATGGATCTTGCAAAGGATGCTTATGGGGAACTGCACGATTATTTCCGCCGTTTCGATCCCCTCCATGAACGGGAAGACCAGGTATTTACCACCCTGGGATATATTGATGTACAGCATCTGGCGCCACGCATTAAAGCTGAGGTTTTACAGGCTATCGCCCTTATGGATACCATCTGCCCTCCTTCAAGCCAGTTTGCCGCCTATAACAAAATAACCGCTACAAAGCGTCACCTGTTGTACCCCGATTTTGGCCATGAAGATCTACCAGGTCTACATGACCATATTCTGGATTTCATGTGCGGCCTATAGTCCGGACGATAGTTCTATGAGGCTGGCTATCCGGTGCCCCATGACACCGGAAGCAGCCCAGTCTATGGGTGTTGCCTTTATCAATATGAATTAAGTTAATGATTGTTATTTTTAAAGTTAACAATATTAACTTGTGAAGTTAATATTGTTAATATGTTGTTAGATAGAGAAATAAAAAATCAATTACTACAGGCTGCGGAAGATTTTCCTGTGATAATCCTTACTGGAGCACGGCAGGCCGGCAAAACAACAACCTTAATATCAGTCTTGACCTCCCAAGTCTGGCGGAACAGGCTGAACGGGATCCGAAGACCTTTCTTACGACCAATCCTCCACCACTTATTGTGGATGAAGTTCAATATGCCCCCGGGCTTTTCAGACACATTAAAGCAGCGGTAGATCAGAATAGACATCACCATGGCCAGTATATACTTACCGGTAGTCAGCATTTTGTTCTTATGAAAAATGTTAGTGACAGCCTTGCAGGCAGAGCAGCTGTTTTTGAACTAGAAAATTTGTCACTGAGGGAATTAATCACCGCTGGTATTTATGCTACTCAAGAACAAAACCTGGTACGACTACTGTGCCGGGGACAATTTCCGGAACTGTGGCGCAACCCAGACATGGATGCGCGCATATTCTATACCTCATATCTTGTGACCTATCTGGAACGGGATGTCAGACAAATTTTAAATGTTACGAGTCTTCGGGATTTTGAACGGTTTATCCGCTTACTAGCCCTTCGTCCAGGCTCAATATTAAATAAAACCGATCTAGCAAAAGATGTGGGTTTTTCAATTAAAGCAATAAACGATTGGATCTCTGTGCTTCAGGCTTCCGGCCAAATCATACTTCTTGAACCCTGGTTTGCGAATTTTGGTAAACGTCTGATTCGGAGTCCCAAGGTTTATTTTAGAGATAGCGGCTTACTCTCATTTCTACTCGGGGTCGATGAAACTACCTTGGAAGGCTCCCCCTTTAAAGGAGCTATTTGGGAAACCTTTCTTTTTGCAGAGTTACGAAAAACCAACGCATACCGAGAGGGAAGGGCAAGAATTTGGTACTATCGCGATCAGTATGGTAAAGAAGTCGACTTTATTTTGGAATATAAGGGTGTGCTTTCATTTGCTGATGCAAAAGGACTGAACATCCGGATGAGAAGGATACAGCCATAATGAACACTGTCTATAAGGATCTGAAAACATCAGGTAGTCCTTGGAAAGCGGGATCCAAATACATCTTGTGTAGAACAGCTCATCCATTCCCCCTCGGCGACGATACGCTCGCTCTGCCTCCAGAAGGGATGCACGAAATCTGGCAGTAAGTCTACTCTAGGTCCCCGCCGATGATGGTTATCCCCTCAATACATACCCCATCCACCTCTTATTGTGGATGCCCTAAGGAGCTCATCTCTGATTACTTCCGATGGCTGTCTTATCCCTGGTTAATCCTGATCGCTGCTACCAACTCTGCCAAAGCAACCACCTTGTCAACAAGACATACGAGGATGCTTTCAAAATAGACAGGCGGAACCGGCGTTAAGGGGAACATGTGCCGTCGTATGCAGTCTTCCTCGATGGCTGTGAGGTGGCCAAAGTCGGATCGGGCATTTTCCAATGCCTCATTAGGATGCTCAAAGCCATGGAGTTTGCCGTTCCGAGGCCGGGCGTAGCGCCAGTCATAAAAAAAGTAATCGTGAAGCAAGGCGCCACGAACCAGTTCTTTTATATGTTTCCGTAGGCCCATCGCATGGGCAATTACAAAGGAATGATAGGCTACCGAAACTGTATGATCCGCGATACTCGCATCATGATGTACAATGTCCCGCAGGTGCTGAAAATTACGGCTTAAGAATATTGGTTCTGCCAGTTTATAAAATACCGGATTCCGTGCTATAAGACGATCAGCCTTGGCTCGCCGATATCTAGTATGCATCATCCTTAAAATATAGTAAAAATTGATGAGATAAGCTATCTCGTGATTCTGCCCCCCTCATGGAGGGCAGAAGGCATTGTCAGCAAAGGGTCTGTCGTACCCGTTGTGTCGCCTGAACCATGTTATTCAGAGCAGCCACTGTTTCTTCCATCCCCCTTGTTTTTAGTCCACAATCAGGGTTAATCCAGAGCATGTCAGGTGGAATATATTCAAGCATCCGACGGATTCGCTTTTCCAACTCTGCTACCGATGGAACCAACGGAGAATGGATATCATATACGCCAGGCCCAATGGGATGATCCTTCCCATACTCACGGAACGATGAGAGAAGTCCAAAATGAGATCGAGCTGCTTCGATGGTAATCACATCTACATCAAAGGCTTCTATTGCATATACCAGGGATCCAAATTCACTGTAACACATGTGGGTATGAAGCTGTACATCGGGTCGTACCGACTCGGTCGCCCGACGAAAGGCTGCTACCGCAAGGTTGATATACCCTTCCCATTCACCACGCCGAAGGGGCAATTTTTCTCGCAGCGCGGCTTCGTCAACCTGAATAATGGGTATTCCCTTCTCTTGTAGTTCAGAAATCTCTGCCCGAAGTGCTTCAGCCAGCTGAAAAGCTACTGTTGAAAGGGCCAGATCTTCCCGTACAAAAGACCAGTTGATTATGGTAATTGGACCGGTAAGAATAGCCTTCATAGGTTTTTGTGTTAATGACTGGGCATAACTAATCCAGGGAACCGTAATCGGATGGGTTCGATGTATATCTCCATAAATAATGGGAGGTTTGGTAACTCGACTTCCATAGGATTGTACCCATCCCTCTTCGGTCGTATAAAATCCTTCCAGGTATTCTGCAAAATACTCAACCATATCGTTTCGTTCGTACTCTCCGTGAACCAGAACATCGAGTCCCAGCTCTTCTTGAAGCACCACTAGGGCCCGAATCCTCTGCCGAATGCGATCTTCATAGGTGTTTTCGTCGATCTTCCCCTGCCGATACTGTTTACGTAGTCGTCGAAGGTCTTCATCCTGCGGGAAGGAGCCAATCGTGGTGGTAGGGAGGATCGGCAAAGAAAGCCGCTTTTGCTGGAGCCAGTATCGTTCGTGGCGAGGAATCGGGCGCGGTGTAAGAGAAAAATCAACAAAAGTTGAAGGTGGTAGTGAACTGGAGGAATGTGCCTTCTCGGAAACTGAGAGATGGCCCCGTGCTTCTCTGACAGCTGTTTTGAGATGCTCCAGTTCACCCACCTTTTCCCAGGCAAAAGCAAGACGACGTTTAAGTTCCGGGGGTAGCTTTCGTTCCCCCTCGACCGTATATGGTACGTGAAGGAGAGAGCAGGAACTGGAAAGCCAGATTTCGTTTTTCATCTTGGATTGTAGATCCTGAATAAAGGGAATAAGTTCTTCCAGATTGGCCCTCCAGATGTTCCGTCCATCAATACAGCCTGCTACAAGGATCGTATTTTTCGGGAATCCCTCCGTTTGTATTAGTTCTTTATTCTTTGTTCCTGCAACAAAATCGAGGCCTACCGCATCAAAGGGTTGCTGACACACTTCAGACCAAACATCTCTGATATCGCCAAAATAGGTTTGGAGCAACACCTTAAGCGTTCCTTTTGTAAAAAGGATTGTTTTGTACAGATACTGAAACCTTTTCACATCTTCATGACACAGATCCGTAACCAGAATGGGTTCTTCAAGCTGGACCCATTCCACCCCTTTTTGCTGAAGAAACCTAAAAAGCCTCTGGTACTGGATTACCAATGTATCGAGGTATTTATCCGGAGGTCCTTCTAGTATTTTTGAAAGATAGAGGAAGGTGAGAGGGCCAATGAGATGTACCTTAAAGGGACAATGTAGTCTTCTAGCTCGTTCGATATGGGCTTCTAAGAAAGAAGTTTCCAGTTCCCAGGAAAGCTCCAGGGATAGCTCCGGAACAAGATAGTGGTAATTAGTGGTAAACCACTTTTTCATCTCAAGGGGATAGATGGCTTTTCCCTGTACTTCACTTCCCCGAGCCATGGCAAAATAGAGCCCAAGCCGTGTTTCAAGATCCCTATGAGCGAGGGACCCTGCATATTGGGGAATATCCTTAAAACGGGGTGGAATACAACCGAAAAGGTAGAGCATATCGAGCATTCCATCATATAATGAAAAATCTGCACAGGGAATCACATCGAGCTGTTGCGATAGGGCCTGGAGTTGGACCTCTTCCAGGGCCGCGGCTTCCTGGATAAGCCGTGTTCCGTCGATCCGATTTTTAAAATAGCTATCAAGCAGGGTCTTTAGTTCCCGGTTTTTCCCAATCCGGGGGAACCCCACAAGTGTTGTTTTCATGGGAACTCCTTGATTACAAGATATGTTTAGAGAAACACTAAACCCTACCTCCTGCACTCAGAGGATGGGTTTTTCTGTAGCGGTTGTACAGTGATGGTTGTACAAGAGATTTTTTAGGTATCTATTACAGGTCACTGGAGATTATGGAACTGGTAACATGATTGAACCCTCCGTTCAGAGACTCCTCTGGCAAATATCCTGGCTTGGTTTCTTCCTACTGCCCGCCTTCCCGGTTTCCCAGTGGCTATGGGGTTCGTCCACCTTACAGTAGCGGGGGCTGCGCCGGTTTTTCACCGGACTTCCTTGCCGCTGTCGACAAGTTCGGTATGCTGGTACCACCCTTATCGATGGGGGCCTTCAAGGGACCCACCAGAGGGAGCCTTATCATAACAATTTTTATACCTCCCCTCAAGAGTAGGAAAGGTTTTCAAGGAAACAAAACGGCTCTTCGCTAAAACATGTGGGTAGGCTATAATAAGGGCTATAAAAGATTATGAATTATTTCAGGCGGCCCTTGGCCTAGGAAACGAATGGTTTGTAGTAAAGAGCGATTTCAATCATGTAAGGAACATCTCATCAAATATGGAGGCAATCCAGATGCCATTACCGACTTTTCCTGTGACATATCCCCTGTTTTTATAAACGGTATGGAAACATTATCGCCCAAAGTAAATTTAAAGTGAGAAATTTATGATATACAAAACGAATAATAACACTTCAATATACTTGTGTATCATTGTAGTTTTAGAAACACTTTATTTCATTTCTTGTAATATAGGGACTTTAAGCTTCCAAGGAGATAGTTCGCAGAATAAACGTGTATTGTTTAGCGAACGGGAGCATGCTTTCCGTGCCCAACTTGCTCGAGAATCACGGTACCGTGAAATGGCTCAGCAGATTGTAACAAGAATGCACACAGAAGCCTTGGTAGCCCAGGTCCTGATGACCGGAGTAGCCGGACGGGATTCACTAAGCCCGGAAATGAAAAAGCTTCTGTCAGAAATCCCGGTGGGAGCCATCATGCTTTTTAAGTACAACATTGCTGATTCTCCTCGAGGGGTCTATACCTTTATAGCTGAATGTACCACTACCGCTGCGCAGCCGCTCCCTGAACAAGTGGACACATCTACACCCAGCACTGCAGGCACGTCTACCGTAGCGGAAATCAACAGGCTTTTACCCTTTGTGGCTATCGATCATGAAGGAGGAGATGTTTACCGTCTTGGTCAGGTGGCTACCCATATGCCACCAGCCTCACGGTACCTTTCAGTTTCCCTCGAGATTGCAGGCCGTGGAACTACCAGAGGTCCCTCGCAGCAAAATACCGCTGGGCGCCCTCGAAGCGCCGGATCTATCGCCTCTACAGCTCATCTTGGGAGCACCACAGATTCCAGACTGGCAATCCATGATGATACCTGGTTTACTATTCGACAGGCGGCATATCTCTCGGGCCGGGAACTGAGATCCTTAGGTATTACGATGAACTTGGCCCCGGTGGCGGAACCCCTTGCTCCAGAAAACCGTGATTTTTTACAAAATCGCAGTTTTGCCGCCGATCCCACTGCGGTTGCCGCGGCGGCGGCGGCCTTTATCCAGGGCATGGGGGAAGCCGGTGTTACCTGTGTGGTAAAGCATTTTCCCTTAAGCGCCGCCGCCGACCCCCATCACGGCACATCGGTCCTTACCATAGACAAGCAAGGGCTTTCCAATCTCGTTGCCCCCTTCGAAGCTTTGCTGAAAAACCGGAAACATATCATTGACCTGGAAACCTTGTATCCAAAGTCACTTATAACCCTTCCTATTCAGCCTGGAGGAGTTATGGTTGCCCACACAATCGTAACTCCCATCGATGAAAAATTTCCAGCCAGCCTCTCGAATAGAGTTCTGCATAGTTGGATCAGGGAGTCTCTCGGCTTTTCAGGAATTGTTCTCACCGATGATTTTGCTATGAAGGCTATAACCGATGCGGGATACACCGTTGAGGGTGCAATTATACACGCTTTAAAGGCCGGTTCGGATATGGTGATGGTCTGGCCCCGGGATTTGCGCCGTATTCACCGGATCTTGGTAGAACAGGCAAAGTCGGATACACTCTTTAGAGAAAGACTTGTTGATGCAGCGAGTCGTATTATTACGCTAAAACTGCTTCAGGGTCTCATGGAAAGTCCGACAGCATTTAATGATGAAGGTTATGACTGTATGAGAAAAGCGACAGAACAGTTTTTACGGGAAAGGAATTTGCGATGAACATATCAAACAACAAGCTGAATGTTTCCACGATCCCCAGTGCACTACCGGTCCCTACCATGCCTCCGGTACTGTATGAAAGTCCTTCTTGTATTGTGCTTAACAAAAGCTGTGGCCAGGCTGTGGAAGGTGCCTCTGGATCAGTGCTGGATCTGCCAGCTTTACTGAAAGACACCTATGGTACGGTTGTAAATAGGGAAGGCAACCCCTTTTCACCTACCGCGGTTCATCGGCTCGATGTGCCCGTTACAGGTTGCGCCCTTTTTGCCCGTACCCCTCAGGCTTTAGCCTTTCTGAATGATTGTTTTGCTCAGGCTTTAGCCCGGAAGACCTATTGGGCTATAGTAGAAAAACAGGGGGTATCAGTCCTTGCCCAGGAAGGGGAGTTGGTTCATTGGATCGCTGTAGATAACCGGCATAATAAAAGTTATGCCCATGCAGAAGAAGGCCCACAGCGAAAACAGGCCAAACTTCGGTACCGGATAGTAGGCGAGGGCGACCATTATATCTTCCTTGAGATTGAACTCATTACCGGAAGACACCATCAAATTCGCGCTCAGCTTGCGGCTATAGGTCTTCATATTAAGGGTGACCTGAAATACGGAAGCCGTCGCAGTGAAAAAAATGGTGGAATTCGGCTTCATGCCCGGTCCCTTGCTTTTCCGGATCCTGACCACCTCGACAACCTTGATAGCAGTTCCGATGCTGTCAGGACTCATGATGCCAGAGCCTTGAATCCCAGCACCGTACATGCCACCGAACTCCCAAGGCCTTATATTCAGGTTGTTGCTCCAATTATCGAACCCGATAGGCTTTGGCTTGCTTTTAAGCAGGCTGTAGGACAAAATTAATCAGGGACGCATCTTTCTGATATACACCTTATCTCCCTCTCGCACCCGTTCAGGGCATGGCAAGGTACAGCGGGCACCCTTGAGTGCATGTTGTTCTGACACTTCATCCACCCGTAGTTCCGAGACCTCGAGATAGACCACGCCGGTCGTTGGTCCGGAGATGAGCAGCTGATCTCCAACTTGTATATCTCCCGCTTTTAGTTCAATTTCAGCAATTTGAGCCCGGGGGTAATAATTGACACAATTTCCCACATACTCCTTGGTCAGGCTTGCCTTGGATCCATAGGCATCAGTCCAGACCGCCATTTTTTGGCCCAGGTAATGGCCATCCCAGAAGCCTCTGTTAAAAACCGTCGCCAGGCGGCGGTCCCAGTCGGCGACCCGTTCCTGCTTAAAGGAGCCATCGGCAACCGCGTCTACCGCTTCCCGATAACAGCGGACTACCGTATCCACATATTCCGCCGACCGGGCCCGCCCCTCGATTTTCAGTACCTCTATGCCTGCATTAAGGATCTTATCTAAAAAACCAATGGTTTTCAGGTCCGCCGCAGACATGAGGTACCCATGATCAACCTCTATTTCCTGGTCTGTCTCTCTGTCCTTGAGAATATAGGTTCGGCGGCAGCTCTGCAGACAGGCACCCCGGTTTGCAGAGGATCCCATAAGGTGTAGGCTCAGATAACATTTCCCTGAGTAGGCCATACAGATCGCCCCATGAACAAAAGCTTCAAGCCGTACCAGGGATCCGGAAGGACCGCGGATATCCCGCAATACAATCTCATTCCGGATATGCCGTATCTGGTCCAGGCTCAATTCTCTGGCAAGCACCATCACATCGGCAAAGGTACTGTAAAACTGCACTGCTTCGATATTGGAGATATTCGCCTGGGTAGAAAGGTGTACCGGTATTCCCAGTTTTCTGGCTCCGTTGATGACTGCCATATCACTGGCGATAACGCCATCTATACCTGCTTTTTGGGCTGACTCCAGGATCTTATACAGTTCCTCCAATTCAGAATCAAAGATAACGGCGTTTAAGGTGATGTATGCCTTAGCCCCATACTTTTTTACGAGGCTCCCAATTTCTGGCAAATTTTCAGGGGTAAAGGCTGTACTGGTAAGGGATCGCATATCTAGCTTGCCCACGCCAAAATAAACCGAATCGGCTCCAGCTTTGAGGGCTGCAACAAGACTTTCCCGGGACCCCGCCGGTGCCATTATCTCAACAGATTTCATAGCAGGTACTATGCACGAAAACAAGCGGTTTAGACCAGTGCCTGATCGAGACATTCTGCCTCACACGTGCTAGCCCATTGCGCTAGACCATCTCCGACGCTCATCAGCCATCCTTGGCTGTGTTTAGATAAAAAAAGGCTGTCCAAAGTCATGGACAGCCTTGATATGGAGGTGGCGGGAATCGAACCCGCGTCCTAGTACGCGTTGCGTAAACATCTACAGGTTTAGCCGTGTATTGGTATTGTCGGGACTCGCTTAGCTACACGGCGTGCGGCGGATCCGTAGCCCGGTTAATCTCGTCTTCCCCCGTTCGGGCCCAGGGGTCAACCAGCCTTGATTGCGACGGAATGCCAGCCCCTCAAGGCGGCGGGACTGGGTTCCGCGTTCCGCTGTTTATGCAGCGAGAGCGTAACTGTCGTTGTCGGCAGTTAATGTTTCGCCGAAGAGTAGGAGTACGGCGCCTCCACCTGCAGCCTACGCCCCGAATCGCACCAGTCGAAACCGGTGCACCCCCGAAACGTTTACTATTCTTAAATGTACACTAATTAACTGGTAAGGTCAATTCAATTTGTTATGCTATCATTGACCGAATGAGAAAGCTGGGGTAGTCTAGTATACATGATTTCTGAACAAAAAGAGGAATATATTGATAACATTGTTACCTCCGCACTGACATTGGAAACAGATGAGCAAGCGTTAGTACAAGAAACTTTACAATACCTTAAGACTGAGCATCCGGAGGATGCCGAGCTGGCGATCCGGCGTTTTCAAGATTTGGACTTACTTGGTAAGGCAATTTCTCGTTTCCCTTCAGTAATGGAATCTCAGATTATCCGTGGCGTAGAACGGAATGGAAAAACACTCGTTGCTTCACTCACGCAGTTTTCAAGATCAAGCAGAATATTACATACTCCTAGCCGTGTTGTGGCTTCTCGTAGTTATTTAGTTGCAAAATCTCATGCTTTTTCATTGCTCTGTATTTTATTAGATCACACACATCCTTTGCAGAGTAGATTAAAGGATGTGATTTTTAAGATCGCCTGTGCCTTAATGGCAGAAGATGTATATCTTGCCTGTTTAGAAAATCCAGTATTTCCCATAGAAAAAAAGACAAAACTTGCAAGTGATCTGGTTCATCTTTGGGAACATGGAATTGATCCCCGTTCAGTTCAGCATGTCCCATCTTTGCAAGCTCTCTGGTCTGCCAGGGAATCGAGTCCTCCAACCTTTGGAACCCTGGATGGATCTTCTGAACTCATTCGCCTTTCAATGGATTTGGATGATGAATGGCAGGAATTTCTTTTACATAACTTGCATAATGAAGAAACAAAAGCTGCTTTGGAAGAGTTTCTTTTTGGGCTCTCTTATGAAGAAATACAACAACTTCGTAATAGATTAGCTAAATACGGAATATGTGCCATTGATTATTCCGATGTTCATGCATATCTTGGGACTGAACCTGCTTATGGAGATTATGCAGGATTTATACACAAGGGGGATCCCAGGGCAATCTACGATTTTTATGCAGAACGGCGGGATTCTGCGCAGTATCGTCAACGAGCAAAAGTACCAGGACCTCATAAAACACTGGAAGAACTCTACTTGATATATAGAATGTTTCAGGATTAAGATGTATTACATTGCTGGTCTTAAGCGTAAATCAAGATTATAATTCAGCTCCAATTCCTCCAACTCTTTTCGCAAGGATATTATGGACACATCTGTAGGAATCAGTAGTTGGGCCTTAATGATAAAAAGAGGAGCCCCCGTCATTGGTGCACTTTCTGTGTTTGTTTCTAAATCGGTAATATTGATTCCATATCTCCTTAAGACTGTAGAAACACTGTGAACAATGCCTGGTGTATCAAGCGAAGATGATTCCAATATATAGGGTATAGCATTGATGGTGTTCGGTGATGCAGCGGTATAGCCCATTTGAATTGTAAGCTGAAGTCGATTTTCGAGAAGATTTTTATCTTTTATAAGTCTAGCAAGACGATCTGCAGGCCCGGAAATGAGCAGCAGAATTGCAAAATCACCACCAAGTAAGGCCATACGGCTTTCTTCGATATTGCAGGATCGATCGAGGATTTCTTTAGATAAGTCGTCCACAATGCCAATTCGATCTTTTCCTACGGCAGTTACTAAAACCTGCTGCTTCATAGTCTTCTCCTAGAGGGTTATAGGGGCTTTTTTTATCTCTACACCCCGTTCATCAATATTAGTTTCGTGATTATCAGCACATTGTACTGACTCACTTGTTTTAAATTCAGCCAGAGCTTTCTCCAGTTCAGCGGCTCCTTCTCGGCTCTGCTGGCTAAGATCTTCAAGGTTGACGATACTCTCCAGAATTTCTCGGGACCCCTGATCAATTTCTGTAATACCTGCAAGGGTCTGATCTGAAATACTTTTTATATTTTCCATAGCATCCAGGATTGCATGGTGCTGTTGGTACATCTTTTGGGTACCTTCATTGTAGCCTTTTATGGCTGTTATAGAGTCCTGGATTGCTTGTCCTACCTGAATACTCCGACGGTTCGTTTCATCAGAGGTAGCAACCAAAATGTCGAGCTGTTTCACAAAAGTGGTGGCATTGGTGCTAATGCTTTCAAGGGATTGGGCCGAATTACTGCTTGCTTCCAAAGCCTGGTTAATTTTAGCCAAAATATCTGAAAGGGCATCTTCAATACGCTGAGCATTATCCTGGGTAGATTCGGCTAGTTTTCGAATTTCGTCTGCCACAACTGCAAAACCTGCTCCCGCAGCACCTGCATGGGCACTTTCAATGGCTGCATTCATAGAGAGTATATTTGTTTGTTCAGAAATCTGGTCAATTAATTCAATTATTTCAGAAATGTTTTCCACATCCCGGCTCACTGATTTTATAATTTCATTGGTTGATTGAACTCTATCCGCTCCTTCGATTACGAGTTGCCTTAAATAATCTGCATCCTGGGATTGTTTTGAAAGATCCTGAGATACCTGGCTCACCTGATTGATTGCGAGCTGAAGATCTTCCCCTGCTTTTTCCATTGCGTGGGTTTGATATTGGGTTTGTTCTTTAAAGTTTTCGAGATATTTCCCAATATCCGCAAGCGCTTCTGATGCCTGATCGATAGCAGAATCTAAAACAACGAATTGGTTTTTAATATTTTCTATATTTTTATTTATTTGATTTATGGCGGCTGCAGATTCAGCACTACCTGCAGAAAGAGCTTCTTTAAGGCCAGTTACCCGACTAGCAGCATGTTTAATAGTTGTAAAAAGTCCACCTACAGACTCGATCACATCTTTTAGATGGACAGAAATCATACCAATTTCATCTTTTCCAAGATGAGGCGGTGTAGTAGAAAAGTCTCGTTGAGCCACCTGGCGGAGAGATGCTTCGATTGTTTGGGTCCTATAGGCAATGCGGCGGGCAAAGGATATGGTGTATATAATGGCTACCATTACAGAAACTAGAAATAAAAATACAGTAAATATAATGGTCCATTGAATCGATCTTGAAACACTCCCATTAATGGTTTTTTCGAGTTTGTTTAAAATATTTTTAAAGCCCTCATTGGCTAGGGCAATAGATTTCAGGTTGCGTTTAAAATTATCAAAATAATAGTTTGCCTGATAATCAAATTGTCCGGCTTTTATGAGTCGATCCACCTCAGCTTGAATCCCATCATTACCACTTCGCCCAATGATGGGATACTTCTCTAAAGTATATTTTCTTAAATCTTCCAAGGCAACTCGAACCCCTTCTAGATTAGACAGGGTAAAATTCCAGAGGCTTACGGTGTTTTCTCGCTGTTCAATAGCATCTTTCCCAAGTTTTTTAACTCGTTTGTCTTTAACAAAGGTATCTAATTTTTGAGAAAAGAGATCTATATTTTTAAAGAGCCGCTCTTCTTGTTTGTCTAATGTTTCCGGTGTTGTTAAGAATTGATACGAAGCTACTAGCACCTGGTCCCATTGGTAAATTAAATTGGTAGTCTGTTTCGATACTTGTAAGTAACCATAAATTGTATAGGCCTGATACCCTACAAAGGTTACTACTGCGGTCATTAGAACAAGCACGAGACCAATTCCAGAAAGCAATTTAGCAAAGATCTTCATCGGCTATCCTTTCCTGTTATCTACATGTTTTCATATGTTTCAATTTCTGTGTTGATGTATTCTAAATTAATACCCGCCTTTGCAAACATTTCTTCCGAATCCTTTGCATCATGATATTTTTTTTCACAGACCACCCGGGTAATGCCACAATTGATAATCAGCATGGTACAGGTCCTGCAGGGAGTCATTTTACAATATAAGGTAGCTCCTTCTATGGCAATACCCCGTTTTGCGGCCTGGCAGATTGCATTTTGTTCTGCATGAACCGTTCTGACACAGTGTGTTGTGACACTTCCATCTTCATGGACCATTTTTTTTAATTGATGGCCTACTTCATCGCAATGAGGTAGGCCTGCAGGAGATCCAACATAACCAGTGACTAAAATCTGGTTGTTTTTCGCAATAACACAGCCCGAGCGTCCCCGATCACAGGTTGCCCGTTTTGCAATGGCGTTGCAGACTTCCATGAAATACTCATCCCAGCTTGGTCGCTTATAATTAACTTCTGCCATGTGTCATCCTTCTCTATCTTCATTGTATCATGTTTGTTTTTTATGTAAAGTATTTGTTGAGGAGCGAAGTTATGAATGGGCCACATTTTCTCAGTGTTTGTTTAAATCCGACCCTACAAAAAACGTTGCTATTCTCATCCTGGCAACGGGACCAGGTAAATCGTACGGGCTGTCATAGACTGGATGCTTCAGGGAAAGGGGTGAATGTGACGCGGGTTTTAACGCAGCTTGGGAAAAGTGTGCTTCATCTAACTCAACTTGGCGGAAACTTCCGGGATTTGTTCATCAACCTATGTGAAAAAGATGATCTATCTTTGGTTTGGGTAGAGAGTTCCAGTGAAATCCGGTTCTGTTATACCTTGATCGATAGGAACGATAATAGTATGACCGAATTGGTAGAAGAATCGGAACCGGTACATCCTGGAACAGAACAGGCTTTGCGAGAGCTTTTTGACAGGGAAAGTCAGAAAATTGCAAGGACTTCAGTTAAACAACCAACCCTTATCATTTCCGGAACTAAGGCCGCTGGTTTTTCTGATGCAATGATTCCCCATATGGTGTCCCGAGCAAAGGAACTTGGTTTTCGAATTATTTTAGATATAAAGGGAAAGGATTTACAAAACAGTCTGGTATATGGCCCCGATATTATTAAACCGAATCTGCTTGAATTCTGTACTACCTATCTTCCGGAAATAGATGAAAGTAAAATCCAGGTTGATGAATCCTATCAAAGAATTGTACAACATGAGGTGGTTTCTCAAGCCCAATCCCTTGTTCGACAGTTTGGTAGTTCGATCATCATAACCCGTGGCCCCCTGCCTGTTTGGGTTATTGAGGGTACGGCTTTTTATGATGTTCCACTAAAATCGGTTGTTCCGATTAACGCTACTGGTAGTGGGGATGCCTTTACCGCAGGTCTCGCAGCAGCTTTAGATGATCAGTGTTCCTTAGTGGACGCTGTGACTGAGGGTATTCGATGTGGGAGCCTCAATGCGGGTTTGCTAAAACCTGGTGTAATTCATGTATAATTGACAGAAAAAATCGTTTTATGATAAAAACATTTTACTTATGAAAGATCTGACTCAGGGTAATGAAACTACCCAAATCATCCTTTTTGCTCTCCCCATGTTGGTAGGCAATGTATTTCAGCAATTTTACAATATGGTAGACAGCTGGGTAGTCGGTCAATTTGTTGGAACTACTGCTCTCGCTGCGGTTGGTGCATCCTTTCCCATTCTTTTCCTAATGATTGCCCTTGTTATGGGCTTTGGTATGGGCGCTAATGTTCTTATTGCCCAGTACTATGGGGCTAAGGATTTGCAACGGGTTCGATCTGTAATTGATACTACCTATGTCGTCCTTTTCTGGATGGGGATCGTACTGACTGCTGTTGGTTTATTGTTTGCCCGATCAATTCTCGTTCTTCTAAGAGTTCCTACAGATGTAATGCCTCAGGCTTTGACCTATCTTAGAATCATCTTTTCAGGAATGTTCTTTACCTTCGGTTATAATGGAGTAGGAGCCATATTACGGGGATTGGGAGATTCCATGACTCCCCTCTATATGCTTATTGTTGCTACACTGCTCAATATAGTCCTCGATTTGGTGTCGGTGCTAGTGCTTCATATGGGTGTTGCCGGTGTAGCTTGGGCAACAATTATAGCTCAGGGCCTATCTTTTATTGGATCAATCATATATCTTAATAAAACCCATGAATTTTTAAAGACTGATTTTTGTCACCTTCATTTTGATAGAGAACTCTTTTTTATTAGTCTGAAAATAGGTCTTCCATCAGGTATTCAGCAAGCATTAGTCGCCATGGGAATGATGTTCATGAATGCGGTGGTTAACGGGTTTGGGGCTATCGTAATGGCGGGTTTTTCTGCCGCCAGCCGGATTGATTCCTTTGTAGGCATGCCCTCTATGAACATAAGCATGGCCCTGTCTACGTTTGTTGGGCAAAACCTGGGAGCTGGTAAACCGGAACGGGTTAAAAAGGGCTATCGTTCAGCCTTATGTATTGCGATGAGTATTACCTTCGTGCTGATGGTGGTTCTTCTTGTTTTTGGAAAGTCTCTGGTTTCTATTTTTACATCCGATCTGGAGGTTATAGCTGTAGGATCCCGATACCTTCATGTCATCGCTCCCTTTTATGTAGCCTTTACGATGATGTTTATTACGAATGGGGTCATCCGTGGAGCTGGTGAAACAATCGTCCCAATGGTATCGACTCTCTTTGCTATGTGGCTTATCCGGGTGCCAAGTGCGGTGCTCTTTTCTTCTCTTTGGGGCGAAATCGGCATCTGGTGGGCCATGCCAACAGGTTGGGTTATCGGTATGATTATTGCATATTCATACTATAAGACTGATCGTTGGAAAAACAAGGTTGTTGTTAAAACTAAATCTGTTCAAAACCTGCAGATAGTCGGGGAATAAAAATAATGCCAGGGGAACAAGAACTTGCCCGCCGTTTTATTGAGTTTACTATTACTTTAAAACGAATGTTTCGCCATGTAGCTCTTCAGACAGATCAACACCTTACGGAAGAGCGGTATCGTTCCCTGCTTTATCTGCTTAAAATGGAGGAAGCAGGTCTCTCAGAACTTAGTGAGCGGCTGTCTATTTCTGCGTCGAGTCTTTGCATTATGTTAGGTAAATTGGAAGAGGAGGGCCTTGTAGAGCGGCATCGCAGCAAAGAAGACCGCCGGCAGGTTCGCTATAGTTGTACACCCAAAGGACGAGAACGCCTACTTGCCGCCCAAACCTCATTGTTGAACCTACTGACAGATCGCTTTTATAACATATCTTCAGAAAAGCGGGACCAGCTTATGAAGGCCTTCGATGAAATAGAATCAATCTTCTCGATGATTGCTATTGATCCTTTCGAGAAGTAATTCTGTATAGTAACGGGTTTCAATGTTAGATTCAGGGATACCGATTTTATGCAGGCAAGCATACAGTTCTTTTCGAGCCAATTCAATCTGTTCTGGTTCATAAGTATCGGTAAGAATCTCGAGCTCCACAAACCAACCCAAGTGCTTAACCTGGGACAGTTCTATGGTGATATTGTTCCATCGCCAGGCTTGTCCTTCCTTGTGTTTGCGAATCCAGGGAACAAAACCGAGGTTGTGCAAAAAATCTTCAAAGGCTGTTGCCCTGGAAACAGAAAACTCAAGCTCATCATTAATCTCCATCCCTTCGCGGACTTCCTTTTTTTTAAGGGTGACGAAGACAGATCCGTTCTCCTGTCGTATCCGTATACCGGATCCTAGTGGTCCCCGTTTTTGAGTATTTTGTATGGTTTCAATCTCTGTTGTGGGAAGCCAGTAGGCATCATCCTTCTCATAGGTTTTTATAAAGGTTGCAAAAGATCCTATCCTGTTTTGTACTTGTATAGGGTCATCCACCCATGCTTTTATTTCAATTTCTATGGCCATACGGTAAAGCTACTCCGGAATGATGACATAGACAAGGGCCTTTTGACCTGAAACAAGTACTTGTATACCTTGTTTAATAACTAATGGTACCTCTGCCGCTTTGAGTAGATCTGCCAGGGGAATAGTTGCGCTGACCAGGAGTACCATTCTTCCTTTTGGTGCTAGAATACGGGCTGATTCTTTGAGAAATCTGATATACAAAGTTCGTATTTTATTTGCTTCAAGGGCTTCATAGAGCCCCCATGGGGGGTCTGTTACAATACGTGTAATAAATCCCTGTTGAAATTGGCCCAGTGTTGTGGCATCTAGTACCTTGGGAAAGATGGTTTTTCTCCGTTTTTCCCATTCCTTATGCTTCAGGATTATTTTAAAGTGCTGCACCTTCTCAGGATCTATATCTCCTGTAAAAATCATATGATAAGGAGCCATCCGGGCGCGTTCTAAAGGGATTGCACCGGAACCCATAAAGGGGTCAAGGAATATATCTTCCCTTTGCGGGTCTGATAATTCTAGGAGAAGCCTACAGAAATAAGGAGGCAGAGCCCCTGGCAGGAGTCTTTCATCAATATATTTCGGATATTTCTGTTGTTGCAAAATCAAATAACAATGATGATTTTTTCTGACATGGAGCTGAAATTCAAGTTCAGGCTGCTCTGAGTTCGGCCGACCGTGAATACTTTGAGCCAGCTTTTTTTCCAGCATTCCATGTAAGTCCCTGATTATTGGAGCTGGTTTCCCTTCAATAAACACTCGAATGGTAAAAGTACAATGCGCTTTTAGTTTTACAAGAGGAGTAAGTTTTTTTATGAATGGTTTCTGTAACATCAGCTGGTATGCCGAAAAAATATTTTCTGCCTGTCCCCATTCAAGCAGTGGATAGAGGTTTTTAAGATAAGGTAATGTAGAAAGATGCTTTTCCGAATAAAAAGCAATGATACTCTCATCATAAAAGATAACTTGCTCAAGAATAGAATCTCGTAACATAAGATGCTGTACCAGTGTAGAAAATCCTGCAGGAAAGGTCCCTAAATATTCCATAGATTCCTCGATGAATAGTGTAGAAATTCATAGCTATGACCGATATTCTAAGGGCATGAACATCCAAAGAATGGTTATACTTCAGTTAGCTTTTTTTGTCTCCTGGTTTTTCCCCCTTTGTTCTCTTGGGGCAGAGACTATACATGTTGTACAAAAAGGTGAAACCCTTTATTCAATTGCAAAACAATACAATTGTACATACAAGGAATTATTAGAATACAATAACATAACAAATGCTTCTAAAATCTTTGTAGGGCAAAAGATTAAAATTCCTGAGAGTTCTGATACGCAGATGTATATAGTAAAACGGGGAGATACCCTGTTTAGTATAGCCAGAACTTTTTCTGTATCAATCGATGGGATTCGAAAAATAAATGGCTTAACAGAAAAATCTATAATCAAAGAAGGTATGTCATTAAAAATACCCAATGGTGTAAAGCCTGTTGAAATGAAACAGGATACAATCCAAGTTCGATCGATGAGTGAAACTCCGATTCACACAAACACTGAATGGCCTGTGCAAGCAAAAAGTATATCCTATTTAACAGGAAAACTCTACGGAGTTGTTATTCTTACAGAAGCCGATAATATAGTGCGTAGTCTTACTTCTGGTACGGTGGTATCAGCAGGGCCCTATCGTGGTTTTGGAAAAGTGGCTATTGTACAAGGTGCGAACGGTTATCTCTATGTCTATGGAGGATGTGAAATACTGAATGTTCGAGAAGGGGATAGTATTACAAGTGGCACCATATTAGGTCGTATTGGGATCGATTCCATTTCAAAACAGCCGCAGCTCTATTTCCTAGTTTATAAGGATAATAAACCAATAGATCCAGTTTTAGCTCCCCGTGGATAAATTAAAAAATAATATAATTTTAATACATAAATTAGGAATCTGTTCTTTTTTTGGATATATTTATTGATGTATGACGTGTAAGGTCAGGAAAAACAACTGAAGGGGTGGTCTACTGTGTTTGAAATGTATGCTGAGATGGAATCTGTAAAAGGTCAACCTATGAACCAAGTTCGCCCTGAACCAGCAAAAAAGAAATCAAAGAAAAAAGCCCTTAATCAGTTTTCCAAACCTAAAAAGACGAGTAAGACATTAAAAGAAGCGGATCCTCTGGCGATGTATCTTAAGCAGATTTCCCGATTTCCTTTACTCAGTGGAGATGAAGAGCAGGCAATTGGTGAAAAAATAGTTCACCTTCGGGAAGAAATCGCTCATCTTGATGAACGGTATCATGAAAATTTACAGGATCCAGAGTATAAAAAAGAACGGGTTCAATTAGATAATGCTCTTATGTATTATAAAAACAAGATGATTAACTCAAATCTCAGACTAGTTGTATCTATTGCAAAAAACTATCAGCATAGAGGACTTTCGCTGCTTGATCTAATTGATGAAGGAAACATCGGTCTTATTGAGGCCGTGGAACGTTTTGATTATACCCGCAAATGCCGATTCTCTACTTATGGTACCTGGTGGATTAGGCAGGCCATCATAAAAAGCCTTGCTGATAAGGGGCGAGTCATTCGTATCCCTATCCACATGCTCAATACAATTAAAAAGTGTTATTTTATTGCAAAACAACTAACCCAAGATCTTGGGCGTGACCCTAGTGATGAGGAGCTTTCAGAATATCTGGGCGTTCCGGTATCTAAGGTTAAAGAAATTGTCAAACTCTCCCAAGAGACAACCAGCCTTGATACCACGGTTGATGATGATAATGTAACCCGTCTTTCAGATCTTATAAAGGATGAGACCCTGGAAGATCCCTTTGATATGGTGTTTGCTATGACCTTACAGGATACGCTCGATAGTGTTCTATCTCATCTTTCTGAACGGGAAGTTAAAATTATCCAACTTCGTTTTGGCTTAACCGGAGAAGGACCTCTGACTTTGGAAGAAACGGGAAAGCTGTTGGGTATTACCCGTGAACGGGTCCGCCAAATTCAAGAAAAGGCTATTTTTAAATTGAGGAATCTGAAACAGCTCAATGATTTTACTGCTGAGTAGCAGGAATTAATCGGGTGCATTGTACAAAGACTTCCATACATACCCGGGCGTCATCCTCTGCCCGATGGGCTTCCAGAGCCTTAATTTTTAAATACTCGGCCAGGTCCTGCAATTTGTAGGAGTAGCGGCCGGGAATAAGTTCCTTGGCTAAAATCCGTGTATCCACAATTTTGTGTGGCAAAGCAGGGAAGGGGGGCTTCCACAGCACCTTGTGTTCATCAACCTGAATTTTCGGTTCTGATATAACTGGGTCTAGCAGGGAGGGCTGGTTCGTATCCCTTTTTTCCCGTTCCTCATCTTTTTTCCAAAAGTATCCCAGGGCTGCATTGATAAAAGACACATCAAAGGGGGCATTGTGGGCCACGAGGATGCCCTTTCCTATGAAACGCAGAAAATCAGGTAAGACTTCTTCTATGGGAGGCTGTTTCCGGAGCATCTCATCGGTAATACCGTTTACTCTGGCTGCTTCTGCTGGCATGGGTATTCCAGGGTTTATCAGTACTGAAAAGCGGCCAATAATACCGAGGCGGTCAAATTTTACCGCCCCGATTTCTACAATTTTATCGGTTTTTGGTTCAAGGCCCGTGGTTTCCGTATCAAAGGCGATAAATACCGGCCCTTCGGTCCCCTCCTGGGTTTCCCCGAAGAGGAGCGGCCGAACCCAATCGTAGGTGCCCATTAGTCACCAATGACCGAGCGGAGATCCTTTTCTATGGCGGCAAGTTTGGTGCTGACGACCTTTTTGGCTGCTTCCAAGCCTTCCGGTCCAACTTCGGCACAGCAGGTTGCATAGAATTTGATCTTTGGTTCGGTCCCGCTGGGCCGGGCACTGACGATGGTGCCATCTTCCAGGAAGAACTGGAGTACATTGCTTTTAGGCAGGTCCACAGGTTCGGTTTTCCCCGGCTGGCCCGGATATTTCCAGACCGACTCCTGAACATCCCGGACCCGGCTTACCGTAATGCCACCCAAGGTTTTGGGGGGATTTTTCCGGTATTCAGCCATGATGCCTGCCATGATGGCCGGTCCCTGGGGACCCTGGAAGTATTTGGAAATACCGATTTCCTGCCAGTAGCCATGCTGGAGGTATAGGTCATTGAGCCGGTCCAGGAGGCTCTTCCCTTTACTGCGCCAGTACAGGGTCATTTCGGCGGTCAGAGCTGCTGCGGAGACTCCGTCCTTGTCCCGGACTTCCGGTTCAATCAGGAAGCCGTAGCTTTCTTCGGTACCAAATAGGACCGTGTAGCCCCGGCCGTCGGTTTCGGTTTTCCGCCATACATCGGCGATCCATTTAAAGCCCGTAAGGCATTCAAAACATTCGGCTCCATAGCTGTTTGCCACCCGTTTCTGCATACCGGTGGTCACAATGGAGTTGATCATGGCGGGCTTTGCAGGCAGTTTTCCCTGTTCTTGTAAAGATAGGAATATGTAATCCGCAAGGAGCGTCCCGAGCTGGTTTCCTGTTACCAGCACAAAATTCCCTGTCTTATCGGGAACTGCAATACCCAGCCGGTCTGCATCGGGGTCGGTGGCCATGACCACATCGGCCTTTACCTTGGTGCCCAGTTCCAGAGCCATTTTAAGAGCCGCTGCTTCTTCGGGGTTGGGGTAGGATACGGTGGGGAAGTTCCCGTCTGGTTTCCGCTGTTCCGGAACCGTGATTACCTCAAGGCCCAGACTTCCCAGAACCCCTTCTACATGCAGGGCTCCGGTTCCGTGCAGGGGGGTATATACAATTTTAACTTCCTTTGCTTTCTCTTTAATCAGTTCAGGCCGGAAGAGATGGCTTTTTACCATGGCTGCATAGGGTTCATCAATTTCCTTATCAATGATTTTTAATAGACCCTTTGTAAGGGCTTCTTCCCTGCTTATTTCCATGATACTGGTTACCTGGTTTACTTCCTTAATAATTCCCACATCATGGGGTTCGATTACCTGGGAACCATCATTCCAATAGGCTTTGTAACCATTGTATTGGGGCGGGTTGTGGCTTGCGGTGACTACCACGCCTGTGTCGCATTTAAGGGTGCGAATTGCGAAAGAGAGTTCCGGTGTTGGCCGCAGGGACGAAAAGAGATAGGTTGTAATTCCATTAGCTGCAAGAATAAGAGCGGTGGCTTCGGCAAATTCCGGTGAATATCGGCGGCTGTCATAGGCAATAACCGCTGAAAGCTTTCCTGCCTTCGCTTTTTCACTCAGGGCCTTTTTCAGGTAGTTGGCTAAACCCTGGGTAGCCCGTTTTATCACCAGGGTGTTCATCCGGTTATAACCACCACCAATGACACCCCGCAAGCCTCCGGTACCAAATTCGAGGTCCCGGTAAAAACGGTCTTCCAGTTCTTTCCAGTCTTCTGCTTTCAGAAGCTGTTCTACCTCAGCTCTGAAGTGGGCATCCTGTTCATGTTCTATATAATCTTTCGCTCTGCGGATAATTTCCTGTTGTTCCATGGTTTTCTTCTCCTCTACAGCCAGTATAAAAGGATTTAAACCTGCACTGCAAGCCCTGCCATTTACAAAAAAAGAGGCTGTAATGACACTAAAATACAATCTGTCTATTGAATAAGAACCGATATTTTTGGTACGATAGCGCTGAATATTCAATCAATTTGGAGGCCCTATGACAATAGCAGAGATGTTCGGGCAGAGTGGTGTATTAACCCTGCTCGGCATGGGTATAGTCTTCGGCTTTCTGATAATTCTAGTCCTATTTATGACCCTAGTAGCTAAGGTTATTCATGCACTCGGGTGGGATATAGATGCTCAGGAAGGGCAAGGTTCGGCGGCAGGTTCTGCCACTGCAGCAGCAGGCAGTAATTCTGCTGTGGTTGCGGCAATTACTGCCGCAGTGAATGAATATCGTAAAACGAATCACTAATTAAGGAAGGAGTTTTTATGGCTAAAGTACAACTTACTGACCTCGTGCTCCGGGATGCTCACCAATCCCTGTTGGCTACCCGAATGACCACTGCAGATATGCTTCCCATTTGTCCCCAGCTCGATAAGGTTGGCTATTTTGCCCTGGAAGCCTGGGGTGGGGCTACCTTTGATTCCTGTATCCGCTTTTTAAATGAAGATCCTTGGGAACGCCTGCGGCAGTTAAAGAAGGCCCTTCCTAATACCAAAATCATGATGCTCCTCCGGGGCCAGAACCTTCTGGGCTATCGGCACTATGCCGATGATGTGGTGACCAAATTTGTCGAAGCCGCCGCGAAAAATGGTGTGGATGTCTTCCGGATTTTTGATGCTGTCAATGATCCTCGGAACTTTAAAGCTGCTACTGAAGCTGCAAAAAAAACTGGCAAGCATGTACAGCTGACGATTTCCTATGCCACGACTCCGTTCCACACTATTCAATCCTATGTGGATCTAGCAAAAGAGCTGGCCGCAGAAGGAGCGGATTCGCTCTGTATTAAGGATATGGCTGGTCTTCTCAAGCCTTACGATGCGTATGAACTGGTAAAGGCACTGAAAAAAGCGGTTGATCTACCCATCGAAATTCACTCTCACGCTACAACTGGTATGTCGGTAGCTACCCTTACTAAGGCTGCCGAAGCGGGAGCTGAAATTCTGGATACGGTCATTTCTTCCCTCGCTATGGGAACCAGCCACAGTCCTACCGAAACAATGGTAGAGATCTTCAAGGGTACCCAGTTCGACACAGGTCTGGATACCAATCTTCTCCTTGATATCGCTGCTTATTTCCGGGAAGTTCGAAAGAACTATAAGAAGTTCGAGTCCAGCTTCCTCGGTGCAGACACCAGAATCCTGGTTTCTCAGGTTCCCGGTGGCATGCTCTCCAATCTGGAAAGCCAGCTTAAGGAACAGGGTGCATCTGACAAGATTGATGAGGTGCTCAAGGAAATTGCGGTGGTCCAGAAGGACTTTGGCTATCCGCCCCTCGTAACTCCCACGAGCCAGATTGTAGGAACCCAAGCGGTCTTTAATGTCCTCTTCGGCCGCTATAATAAGCTTACTGGAGAATCCATGGATCTTTTGGTTGGTAAATACGGCAAGTGTCCTGCACCAAAGAATCCCGAAGTTGTTAAGAAGGCCTTGGAAGCCCTTAAGATGGAAAAAGAAATTACCCATCGGCCTGCGGATGACATTCCCAATGAATTCTCCAAACTGGAAGAAGAAACCAAGAAGATCCTCGGTACCGATAAGGTTGCGGTGGAAGATGTGCTTACCTACGCTATGTTCCCCAAGGTAGCCCCCGACTTCTTTAAGAAACGGGACCAGGGACCGGTCAAATTCACCGCTGAACCGGAAGCCCCCAAGGCTGCCGCTCCTGCTGCAGCTCCTGCTGCTGGTCAGGCTGCTAAGTATGTAGTGAATGTAAACGGTTCTGATTATACCGTTGTGGTTCGCCCCGAAGGAACTATGGCCATTGCCCCTGCCGCTGGTGCTGCTCCTGCCGCACCTGCAGCCGCCCCTGCAGCTCCTGCCCCATCCGCCGGTAGTCATGTGGTAGAAGCTCCGGTGGCTGGTACTATTATTAAGTACGCTGTAAGCGAAGGTGCTTCCGTATCCACAGGCCAGACTATTATGATTATTGAGTCCATGAAGATGGAACTGGAAATTAAGGCAACCGGATCCGGTACTGTGCATTTCCTTGTGTCTACTGGAACTCAGGTTGCGGCACATCAGCCTGTGGCTGAACTGAAATAGGGGATTTATCCATATGTTGAATATGAATAAGAACCCGAAGCGGGTAACTATGATTGTGCTTGCCATGATCACCGTTGCCTTTGCCTTCTCCTTTATGGGGACCGTGCTGGCTCAATCTGAAAGTACTACGGTTCCGTCACAGGGATATGCTTCATGGAGTAATCCCGATGGAATTATTAAGGGCAGCGAAAATATTCCGAGAATTTCCATCGCTTCCTTTGCCAGGAATATTCTAGAAACCACCGGTATTTCTGCTTTTATCAATGATGCCCGGGAAATGGTGACCCCTGCGGGTGAAAAGACCACCGTCTTTGGCTGGCAGGAACTGCTAATGGTTATTGTGGGCTTTGTGATCATCTACCTGGGGGCTGCGAAGGGCTTTGAACCGCTCCTCCTTATTCCCATCGGGTTTGGGACAGTCTTTGTAAATATTCCCTTCGGTGGTATGGGGGATGCTCCCCACGGTTTCTTAAATATTATTTATGAAGCTGGTGTAGGAAACGAATTTTTCCCCCTGATCATCTTTATGGGTATCGGTGCCCTCACTGACTTTGGGCCCCTTATTGCAAACCCCAAAACCGCATTGCTTGGAGCTGCAGCACAGTTTGGTGTATTTGGTACCCTCTTCGGTATTACGGCCTTCAATCTTATTCCCGGCTTTAACTTTACCATGAAGGAAGCCTGTTCTGTAGCCATTATTGGTGGTGCCGATGGCCCTACAACGATTTATATTGCAGCCAAACTAGCCCCGCACCTTCTGGCAACCGTCGCGGTTGCCGCTTACTCCTATATGGCCCTGGTACCGGTTATCCAGCCGCCCATCATGCGGGCCCTGACCACTCCGGCGGAACGGAAAATTCGGATGAAACAGCTCCGGCATGTATCAAAGGTGGAAAAGATGCTCTTCCCCCTTTCGGTATTTATCCTTTCCATTCTGCTCATCCCGTCTGCTTCTCCGCTCATTGGCTGTCTCATGTTTGGTAACTTTATCCGCGAGATTGGGGTGGTGGAACGGCTTTCCAAGACTCTTCAAAATGAGCTTTTGAACATCGTTTCCATCTTCCTCTCCCTGGGTGTTGGTAGCCAAATGACCCCTGAGAAATTCCTGAACCCCGCATCCCTTTCTATCGTGTTTATGGGACTTATGGCCTTCGCGATTGCTACTGCTTCCGGTATCCTTGTGGCTAAGTTTATGAATCTTTTCCTTAAAGAGAAGATTAATCCCCTCATCGGTTCGGCTGGTGTATCTGCCGTTCCTATGGCTGCCCGGGTTTCCAACAGGGTTGGTCTTGAAGAAGATCCGGGGAACTTCCTTATTATGCATGCCATGGGCCCCAATGTGGCCGGTGTTATCGGTACTGCAATTGCTGCGGGTGTTATGATTGCTGTCTATGGCGGCTGATAGGTTAGTTTTTGGTTAATTGGTGAAGCCAGGGGCTGTTTCGCATCATCGGAACAGCCCCTTTCTTTTATAGCTTCCCTTTTATACAGCTTCCACAATCTTGCATTTTGCATTACATTTACGGTATGAAGAAGGAATTTTTACCCTATGATATGGTGCGTAATAATGCACTCAAGTTAGCCCATCGCATTCATGAAGATGGTTTTATCCCCGATGTGATTTATGTTTCCCTCCGTGGTGGAGCATATCTTGGAAATGTTATCAGTGAATATTTTAAGATTGTACGCTCTGAGGCGCGGCCTGTGTATTATGCCGCAGTGGTCGCCCGTTCATATACGGATATCCGCAAACAGGAACGGGTCATGGTTGATGGCTGGACCTATGCGCCGGAGCATCTTCGTACAGGGGATAAGGTGCTTCTGGTGGATGATATTTTCGATTCCGGTAGGACTATTAACCGGCTTGCAGAAATTATTCTGGAAAAGGGAATACCGCGGAAGGATCTCAAAGTTGCTGTGCACGATTACAAGTATTTTCATGACAAGGAAGATCAGCTTCCTATCCAACCTGATTATTGGTGCAGAAAACATGAGCTCAGCATCCATGATGAGGATCGTTGGATCCACTATATGAGCCATGAACTGGTAGGGCTTACAAGGGAAGAACTGGAAGAACATTACTACAAACAAGATCCAGAACTTAGGAAAGTACTGGACGCAATTAAATAGGTACTTGTATGAGGCAGAGACATATACCCTATGGAATAATTGGGTTGGGCTGTATCCTGATACTGCTACCACTAACGTTGTATGCTCAGACTGGAACATCGCAGTCTGGATTACAAACCAACGCGCACAGTGGTGCTTTCAATAAGGATCAGCGGTTCTGGTTCTCTGCCCCACTTCAGGAACGAATTGTGTTAAATCTGGATGGAAAAGAACTTTTCAGGGGGATTGGTTCAACTTCGGTCCTCCTTTCTGTACCTGTAGGTGCCGAAAAGGACTATACTATACAGGTTCAGCGTCGGTCAGCGCCTCCAGATAATACGCTGCTGGAAGAACAAAACTATTTCATTCACCTTGATAAACAACCACCTCAAAAACCGGTACTTACTCAGTCCACAGAAGACGGCCTCATCTATACCATACGTATCAGCTGTGAACTGGACACAGTCCTCGAAGGTGTATATTACGCATCCGGTGTGATCATCCCATTCGATCGGAACGAAGAAGTGACTTCTTTTGTTAAAACATTAAAAGCTCCTCTAAGCCTTATTGTCTGGGCAGTGGATGCAGCGGGAAACTGTTCAGAACCAGTCTCTTTTTCTGCAGAAAAAGCGGATTTTTCTATCATAAGTCCGGCCCCAGGGGTCTGGCAAAATATGCAACGTCTGGTTATAGAGAATCGTGGACCAGGAACCCTGTATTGGACCGATGATGGCTCTGACCCCTTTAGTGCAACAGGTCAATTATATGAGAAACCGGTTCTGATACAAAAAACTGGTATAATACTGCTACGTATTGGGATAAAACTCCCCAATGGACTAGGCTATGAAAAAAAAATAACCTATCGGGTCGAAAGTCCTGGGGATGATCCTTATAGCATCCCCGAACAGATCCATACAGCTAGCATATTGAATGTGGATGGAGAATATCAGTGGGCTATTGAGCCTGGTCCATGGCTTGATAAACGGATTCCCATCCAACTGGTGCCTGTAGAATCCTACAGGCGTTTTATAAACCTCGTACTGAAAAACTCCCGAGGAATATATCGTTATCCAATACTGTTGGATGGTACAGGTAATGAAAAATCCGATGCTTTTGAACTTGCGGGTACAACCATAACAAACGAAGCTGGATTGTTCACTCAGAATTCTGAAAAAACTGAACAACAGAACGATGCGGTCAAAGGGACAGCGGTTGATCTGGATCCCATACTGGTATCTGAGGGCCCATTACGGGTGCTTTTTTGGAAAAACATCGAGATCGGTGTTATCCGGTATCATATTACACCAGAAACGTCCTGGAAGGATTACGTTGGACCAATTCTTGTACCCCCAGAGCCATGTACTTTTGAATGGATTGTGGATAACGGCCTTGCCCAGGAGGGGCCGGTTCAACGTGTATTTAAAGCTTTAGAGTATCAGTTTCCTTTTCTCCAAGGGGTCATTCAATATCGTTCACTCTATCCAGAACCCGGCGAAATACATACCCTTGCGGCTTTTAATGGTAATGATGTTCCTACCTTTGTAGCTTGCACCGGGGAAGATCTGGAATGGAGTATCCTTACTGCGGAAGGGAAGCAACTAGTACTACGAAGGACCGATTCCTTGCCACCGCCAGAACCAAACCTCACAGCTCCTGCAGAGGCAGCCTGGGTAAGTGGAGCTGTACGTATAGAAAGTTCTTTACCTGAGGCAGAGGAAGAGCTAAAGACCATTATACAGGCAACTTTTTCCTATCCTTCTGGTAAAGTTGAAAAAAGGCAAGCCGAAGGTGTGCTTTTTATTGATGTACCTCTAGAAAGTCCTGTAGCTATATCAATTATGTCCTATGCTATGGATGGGACAGGAAATAAGGGGCCGGTAGTCTCACGTAATTTTACGATTGATGCCAATTCTGTGTATGTCAGTAATCAGGGAAGTCCCAATGGTGATGGAAGTCGAAATAGACCGGTCAATTCGTTGGAACAAGCCCTGGAAATAGCAAAACAGCTTGGACGTTCATCAATACGTATACAGGATTTGGTTTTCATAGATAAGCCTCTTACATTGGTACCGGGTTTTACAATAGAAAGTTCTATGAATGAACAGAGAGGTGAGATTCGTCTTAGTAAAGATGGGATGCTCCTTGTAGAGTCAGGGACTATCAGGATTGGCAGACTAACGATACGGTCCGATGCCGAAGACTACCCAGCCATAGAAGTTCATGGGGGAAATTTGGAACTGAGTAATACCACTATTTTCATGAAAGGTCGTGATGTACGTGCTATTGTGAGTACTAGTGGGGAAATAATGATGAGTAATTCATCCATTAATCTGGATGCAGCTCAAAGTGCCATAGCCCTGTATGCTGGAGATTGCAAGATAGTATTGCATGCAACGACTCTTTCAGTAAAAGCGGGCAAATATGCGGTTGGGGTGGAACAGAGAAGGGGAACTTTTTTACAAAAGGACGGCTCTCTTACAGTAACAGCCCAGGATGGTACTATTTGGTTGTTTTCAAATCTCGAGTGGGCTCAGGTACATCAGGTTCAGGCTGCCTTGGTGAGCAATTTTGTTGCCCAAGCGTGTATTGCTGGGGGCTTCATACCTCAGGTTGAAAATTCTACCTTCTACTTTAAGGGTAGTGCAAGACAAGCCTCTGTGTTTAACTTTCTTGTTAGCGAGATGGTTAAATCGCATCAGTTACAGACAGGTGGTACTATTAAAGGAAACTATTTTATTGGCTTTAATTCTCTGGTACATGCTTCGGATTTTCCTATGGATCTTAAAACCTTTAATCGAACCTTTGCAACTCCGGATGCTCCTAATTTTGTTAATGAGGATCCTTAATGATAGTTACTAAATCTAAAACGCTTTTTCTCTTTCTTTATAGTTTTTTGCTTTTTGTTATTGTTTCTCCTGTGTGGATCAAGGCGGATGCCCTATTATCACCAAATCTGGCGAAAAGTACCAGTTGGGTGAGTCTATTTGCAAAGAAAGATCAAGAACGTCTCCGATCTCTTATAGTAGCTCTGGATAAAACCAGAGCTGCCATGATTCAGGATACACAAAATGCACTGGATGCGCTCTCTGTATATGGGGACAAGATTATACTGCTTGAGTCTCTCCTGGACCAGTATCGGAGCGATGAAGCCACCTTTGTAAAGGCTGAGCAGTGGCTTGAATTACCTCCCCTTTCTCCGCTCGAGGCTCAAAAAGAACTGGCACGTCTCAAGTTATTATACCTTACAGAGGCAAAGACCTTTGCGGACTATCAGTATGGACACCGAACTGCAGGAGCATTACTTTCCTACAGCAAACAGGAAGAAATGCTTTTAAAACATGGTAAAGATTTAGCTGATTTTTTAAGTTCCCGTATCAGTAGTCTTGGGAAATCAGCTCTCAAACCTCTCGCAGTCTCTCTGGCGAGCAGGCTTCAAAGCCATCCTGATTGTCCTCAAGCAATTTCTGAACTTGCTGCCTTAGCTGAGAAATTACCAACTACACTCTATAGGCAATGGATTGTAATGGTAGCTCGAGGAAGTCCTGCCATTATACTTCCTACCGCTTTTAAAGGACTCAAGGATACTTTGGAAGGACGGGAGTTTGAAAAGTCACTGCTGTTATATAACTCGTTTTATGTACAGAAAAAACAGGTCCGTGCATTGCTTCCTCTTGCAATGAACCTGGGAATGTATACAGATCGTTTAGCCCAATTCTCTGGTAGAGAAGATCCCATGCCATCTTTAAACCAGGATTTTCTGGGACAATTCTTTTCGAAAGAGATTGTTCAGTATGGAAGATTGTGCAGTACTGATACCATGTTTCGCCGGGCTCTGCTCGAGGTTCTTTCCTTGAGCTGGGTCTATGTAAGCAGGCCTGAACTATGGCAGGAAGACCGCTGGCCCTTTGGTTCATTGAGTCCGGAGACAATTCGTAATGCCCTCTTGCAGGTACGGGATAAAACCGGTTTGGAACATACTGGGAAAGATTCCGATACGATGTTGTCTCAAGTTCCCTGGAATGCGGTTCTGGAAGCTGAAACCTTCGCATCGAAACTACAGAAACCCCAAGAACTTTCCCATCTTTTGCGATTAGTTTCCGAATTTGTTTTGCAAAACGAGGCATGCAGTTTGTTTTTGGAAAGCCATCGATATGACGCTGATCGGAATCTGTTATTTCAAAAATTTAAAACCGCATTGTACCAGGCGCCGTCAGTGTCTTCTCTCGTCCCATTATCTTTTAATCAGGCCTTTTTGCTGATGCAATGGCAGTCTAAAGATTTATTGCCTCCCGAAATACTTGGGCTTTTGTTGCAGGCTCATAAGAATGTGGTCACCAAGGAACTGCAACCATGGCTTAAAACATATATGCTTACAGTAGGTCGCAGCAGGGGTATTCCTGCGGATTTTCTTATTAATCAGAATCTTTATGGCACTGAAACAAATTACAATCTCTTTCTCCTAGCAAATAAAAGTGGTTTTCGTTTAGTGCATTATATAAACAGATTAGGGCTTAAGGACTAGGGAATGAAAAAAATAGTACGTTGTGGACCTTCATCTATCCTATTTGTCGTTCTCATTACCATACTATTTGGCAGTTGTGATAAATTGGGATTTTCACCAAAGAGAAGCTCTGGAACGAATACTCAGCTGATAAAGGATGAATCTGTGACAAAACCAAGTCTTATAGGACAAACTGATCCAGCATGGAATTCCTTTGGAATACAGCTTCCCACCAAAGCCCTGCAGGTTATTGAAGTTATTGATGACGTTGCAGTTGGGAATCGTGCAAAAGACCACGTTGCCTCTCTGAGGCCTATAGTGGGGAACAGGTCCTATATGTCAACGAACCGCTATGAAGTAGAAGCTCCAAACCAGCTTAGTCTGCGATATCTCGACGAATCTACATTTGCAGGTGATGCTCTTCCTGATCCAGCCCAACTTCCATGTGGAAATGTTCAAGCTGTCTGGAAGAACCCCCTGGTTATTACTGCAGGTCCACTCGCCTGTACCAATGCGGTCGTGTTAGCAGACGCTGAACCTTCCCTGGTACTGTTGGATCCAAACAATTTACAGCTCATACAACGGTTTCCCGTCGATGGGTTAATTATAGCGTTTACTGGTTTTAATGCTGAAACTGCTGAACTTACAGTCTTAGAAGGAGATTTGCGTACCGTTACCTACCGATTCCTGAATGAAACACCGGAGTTGCTCGATCCGATTAATCAATATATCGGACCAAGCTCTGAAGCGCTTCGTAAGATACAAGAAAAAACCAAACAGCTTTTAGCAAGTTCAGATACCGTGCTTTTTGAAAGAATAGCCATTTTCCCCATAGTTTCTGAAATCGATGTTACTAAGCCGGTCTTGTTCCGCCTTTCTGTCGATACCGATGGAATCTACCGGATATATCTTGATGGTATTGGTGATATACCCGTTCTCTTGATACTATTTAACGAAGCAGGGGAAGGAATCTTTTCCAATGTTGAATACGCCGTAGAAAAGGTATTGGAACAAAATCTTGAAAAGGGAAAAACCTATTACCTTGGGGTGTCTCTATTTTCCGGAAATCATGTTGAGCAATTTCAGCAGAGGCAGATTCCAAAGCTGGTTGTAAGGCCAAAATGATGCGTTGTGGTTTGGATGAAGCTGGTCGGGGACCCCTGGCCGGCCCGGTCTGTGCAGCTGCTGTAATTCTCAATGAAGATTTTCCTTTTGAGGTCCTCAATGACAGCAAGAAACTTTCGGAAAAAAAGCGGGAAGAGGCCAGGAAGCTGATCGTTACCCAAGCATTAGCTTGGGGCATTGGTTGGGCTTCTGCGGCTGAAATTGATACAATAAATATATTACAGGCCAGTCTGCTTGCAATGGAGCGGGCCTATGATGTAATGATCAGCACACTTAAAAAATCTGATAGGGCGATTCTCTGTTCTGAAGCTGTTGTGGATGGGCTCTATGCACCACATCTGCCAGTACCCTGCAAAGCCATAGTAAAAGCCGATGCATTGGTTCCTGAAGTTATGGCTGCATCAATTCTTGCAAAAACCGCCCGAGACCGCATGATGGAACGGTATGGCTGGATTTATCCGGAGTACGGATATGAACAGCATAAGGGTTATCCCACTAAATTACACCGGGCAAGGATTGTACTGTACGGGCCGTCGCCCATACAGCGGATGAGTTTTTCTATCGGTCCTGAACAGAGTCTTTTTTTATTGTCCTGATTACAGGTTTTTTATTACCTTTGACTGTTTTTATTTCTTTATGAGAATACACTTGGTCTTTCTTTTTATCTGAGGTTTCAGTTTTTTTTAGATACCGTTTTTTAGAAGCGCCTTGTTCAGGTGCATTTAGTTTATTAGCCGTATCTTTTTTTTCAAATTCAGCCCGTTTCTTTTCTTTATAGGCTTTTTCTAAAACTTTAAGGGAACCATCGAAACCCTTAAGGAATTCCTGTAAGTCTTCAGCAAAGAGTACGATGGACTGACGATCAAATCCACCGGTTTCTTTGTTTTTACTTTCCACTATATTAAGGTATAGGTCGCCCATCCGATTTTCTTTTACATTAAAGAAATAGGTTCGGTTTTGCAGATTTACTTTAGTGGAGAAAAGCTCCCCTCTCATTCCCATATAAAATCTCCTTGTAATAAGTATTATACGTTGTCAGCTTTTTCAATCATCTGCCTGAGCCAGGTGAGTAAATCCCGCTCTATCCGATAGTCTTTCCCTGCTACGTCAGCCATGATCCGGAAGACTGGCTCTGTTCCAGAACCGCGCATCCATATATAAGCAATTTCTACATTATGAAAGTTTCGAAATAATATTTTTAACCCTCCCTTACCTGCTTCACGGAAATTAAGAATATTCCGACGTTCATCCATACCATTGTAAGCGAGAGCCTCCCATTCAATAATACCATAACGACTAGCCAGCTCTTCTTTACGTAATTCCCATTCATGTAAGAATATATACTGAAACCGTTCTTTTAAAAGCGCATGGTCGGTCGTTTTAATTTTTAATATTGCCTCAGGAGCATAGGCACTGGTAGAAATAAAACTTGGTAGAGTATTGATAATAGTAGAAAGGGTAAAGTCATTACGGTACGCTTCTGCCTGCCCAGATAGTTCACACCAGATCTCAAATAAACCCATAGTATCCTGATGACTACGGATTGTAAGCAGTTTGAGTATGGCTCCAATAGTATCAATAGGATCTCGGACAGAAGACGGATGAGTAATATTTCCTCCTGCGGCTCCTTCTCCAAGGATACGCACCTTGTAACCTTGTTCTCGTAATCGGCGTGCGAGACCAACTACATTCGCTTCTCCCACTTCTGCCCGGAATACAGACACATCAAAGGCCTGTGCAATTCGGTCAATTCTCATGGATGTGGGGTCATTAATAGCAACCGCTACCTTATCTATTGCATTACCCTTCTTGTCGTATCGCAATTCACCGGTGAAGACCATATGAGCCAGTTCTGCTACACAGCAGAGCGCAAAGACTTCCTGAGCTTCCAGGCTTCTGCTTGTTTTAATAAATTCATCCCATATAACCAGGTTGCCCCGATCACCATCACAATCAGGTACATAACCAAGGACAAAGGCTGGATTTTGTTCATGCAAAGCTTCAAGGTTTTGTCTACAGGGTTCAAGAGATTCCCCTTCGGGGACAATGCGATGGGCAATTTCTCGGGGCTTATCGTTTATAGAAGCTACAGTACATCCTAATGATTCAAGAAAATAACGATCGATGCTGGTAGTGCGGGCGGATCCATTAAAATCAATAAGAATACCCATTCCCTGTTGTTTTGTGGTTTCTTCTATGTATGAAAACACCCTTTGTTGTATTTCCTGATTCTGACTGCCTGTAATGACCTCGTTGGTAAAATGGAGGTATGCTGAATAAGCTTCTTGCTTTATCACGTCAATCTTTTCATATAATGATGTAATAGTATCGCTATGAACAGTTGTAAGTAACTGTTGCAGTCTGGCTAGATGGTCTGAGGCTTGTATGGTTTTTTGAAATGTTTCAATAAGTATCTTGGCTTCTGAGGCTGATAAAACACCACCATCATTCAGTCCAAACTTAATGCCGTTATGTCCAATCGGATTATGACTTGCAGAAATATAGACAAAGCCATCCAGATGTCTCTGGTGTCCAATTTTATAAAAGCTGCCCTCTCTAACATAGGCCATTATTTCTGGGGCTGCAATAATAAATGTGTAGCGGACTTCGCACCCTGTGGCGATCAGGGTCCTAATAATTATATCTGCAATGGCAGTCCCCGTCGGACGTGAATCCTGACCTACAATAATAACAGGTTTTGGGGTACCGATTTTTTGTTTTAGATAATCAGAAAAAACCAGGGCGGCGGTAGCCACGATACAAGAATGGGCATCGCCAATTTGATTAGCAGGATCCTCTTCATAACCACTCAGGGTAAATACGGTTCGCCATCCCGATGCAGATAGGATAAGGTTTTGCAATGCACATTCTAATTCTGTATGTATGGTAGATTCATTGATAGACTGGAGGGGGATAACGTCAGGATCACCTAAAAAGAGGCCCGTTCCCGGGTGTCGAATGGGTGCCATGCAATACTGCTCCTTCCCTAAGAAATAGGAAAAATAGTATACACAAAAGAAAATGTTACGTCTATGACATAACTATATGAGCTTGTCTCTGGACTGAGGTATTATGCAACACATTACTCCCAATCTGGAAGCTTCAGAAATAGCCCAGATATCTATCAACCCTAAGAATCTATTATCAAGTTGCTTGGCAAAAGAAAAAAAATATGAATATAATAGTCAACTATGTTGAGCTATGATATTCTAAATACTCTCGAAGAACTTTCTCTTCCGCCTGCTGGTTCTGTAGTAGCTGTGGCCATGTCTGGTGGTGTCGATTCATCTCTGGTAGCCTATCTTATGGCCGAGCGGGGCTGTAAGGTCATCGGAGTTACTATGAAGGTCTATGATGGATCCATACAATTTCCTGAAGGGGCTGGAAATGGCTGTTATGGTCCCGATGAAGTAGAGGATGAAGCTGCCTGTAGACGCCTCTGCGATACACTGAAGGCTGAATATGTGGTAGTCGATCTTTCTAAGTCCTATGGTAAAGAAGTTCTCGACTATTTCAGAACCGAATACAAATTGGGACGTACACCGAACCCCTGTTTACGCTGTAATCCTCTTATTAAATTTGGACTTCTTCCTCAGGCCCTTAACCAGCTTGGTTATGCTTTTGATTATTATGTTACTGGCCATTATGCCAGGCTTTTTGCTCCCCATGGCAATTCTGAATTGGGTGTATATCTTGCCCCAGGACTCGACCCTTTTAAGGATCAGAGTTATTTTCTTCAGCGCCTTGGGCAGGATATTCTCGTAAAAACTCGATTTCCCCTGGGGGTACTCAGGAAAGATGAGGTCCGCCAATTAGCCCGGGAGCGAGGACTTGAAGTAGCAGAAAAAAAGGACAGTCAGGACTTTGTTGCCAAGGAAGATTATGAAACCCTTTTTGAAAAAGATGCCCTTAAACGGGGTAATATAATCGATACTAAGGGCAGAGTATTAGGGGAACACCAGGGAATTGTCCGCTATACAATTGGACAACGTCGCGGGGTAGGGGTCAGCACCGGTACGGAGCCCCTTTATGTGGTGGCCCTTAATGCTGAAAAAAATCAGGTTGTTGTAGGCCATGAACAGGAGCTCTTTTCACATGGGCTTGAAGCTTCCCAGAGTGTTTGGGCGCCAGGTTTTGGCTATGAACCCTTTCGTGCTCTTGCGAAAATACGGCTTGCTTCAAAACCTGCCTGGGCTCTTGTAGAACCCCATAAGGACGGTACTGTGAAGGTTTCCTTTGACGAAGCACAGCGGGCGATAGCTCCAGGACAATCGGTAGCTTTTTATGTACCTTTGCCTGATCAGACTGCCAGTGAAGACCAGATCCCTGTCAGTGGTCCAACGGTTGGGAATCGGGTGCCGGCACATGCCATTTTAGCCGGCGGCGCTGTTATTGAGCGGAAGCTTTCCGACATCGCATAAGAACTACATCACCCCAATTGAACCGTTTAGCGAGCCGGTCTGCTAGGTTTTTAATTGGCCCGGGGGCGGTCCCCTGAGCTAGTCCCCCCCAGCTGATGATTTTTTCTACCGTAAATCCCGCTTCTTCCAGGAGTACCCTGAGGGTCTTTTTAGAAAACAGATATAGGTGATCAAAAATAGCAGATCTCCACCGACTTCCAAAGAGCCGAGCCTGGATTCCATCGATGCTCGGGGTGGTGATAAAGCAATATCCCCCAGGCTTAAGACTTCTATAGAGTTCGGTTACAAAGGATTTTGGGTTAGTAACATGCTCAATGACATGGGATGCCAGGACTACATTCACCGAGGCCGCGGGCACCCCAGCGCTTTCTATGGTTCCTGAAATAATAGAAAGTTTCCGGGTGTTTCTCGCATAATCTGCTGCGGGTCTACAGAGTTCTATACCCAAACTATCCCAGCCTCTATCTCTGAGCCAAGATAACAGTGCCCCAGTGGCACAACCTACATCGAGAACCTTGGGATGCCGTCCTTCCTGCTCAAGCAATGTGGCTTCTATATTAAAAAATCCAATATCCTGAAGTCCCATCTGCTGAAGTTTAAGAAAAGCCGTTTCATTTGCCAGTTCATACTGCAGATAGGCCTGACTTGAATGGTCTTCATAACGGGCATGTATAGCCATCGTATCGGGTTGAGGATTTTGCTGCACAAGTCCACAGTTGGTGCAGCGAACATAGGAAAAACCCTCGCAGTGAAAATGTTGGGCAAAACTGGTAGAACCACAGAGATTACAGGGAATGAAATGTTTTTGTTCTTGAACAACAGGAGTTGACCATGTTTTTATTGATTTCATAAGCTATTCTGCTATTATCTGAGATATCTGGCTTTTTTCATTACCCATAGTATCGGCTACAATTATTTCACATAAAATCTTTCCTCGGTTAAGCTGTATTTCTCCTATCATATATGTTCCATCAAGCTGATATATCTGTTTTATCTCATACCCTTTACGAAGACCTATCTGAAGTTTTCCATTCCTTGCTGAAAGTAAGTCCAGTTCTAATTCCGATTGAAGAGTCCCATTTATAAAGAGCTTGAATAAATAGGGTGCAACCTGATTATTACCAAATATGTCTGCTACATCATAGGCTTCTACATAAACTTTGTAGGTCCCTTGTTTAACCACCGTTGATCTACCCAGTGGTATTTTTTGACCATCCCGTCCTACTAATAAGGTCTGCTTAATATAAGGCGGTCGAGCATCGGTCATATTGATGAGTAATTGGGGATTGACATAACCAATTGTTTTTCTATCAAAAACATAAAAATGTAATTGTTGACTATTTGCCCAGCCAGAATGTCCTGTTTGTCCCAGAGATATCGATTTATCTGTTAATGTAGTAATAGAATTCTGGTCAAATTCAGACAAATGACTATAAATACTAATCAGTGAATCCTGATGTTGTAGAGCTATCCAATTTCCAAGGGGGTGAAAAAAAGTACTTCGCTGGTTATTTGAGCTTACAAATAACAGTTCTCCCGCATCGGAAGGAAATACACTTGTTTCGCCTAAGAATAAAACTCCCCGTTCTGCAGTACCTTTTTCATTATAACCAAAATTGATATAAGCCTGACCGTTTGGTATTGGCCAATCAAAGCCAAAGAGATTTATATTCGTAAAACAAAGCAAAAAAAACTGATAGAGAAGTATTGGTACATATAATTTATTTTTCATTTTATTTCTATCTCCTAGCGGAATAACTTGCAATAATACCATCACTTCCTAAAATGACTTGATCTCCAGAAACACGCAAAAAGCTTTCTTTAGAAATAAAAGGTGCACTGATAAGTTTACGATCTGGCAATTCAAGTACAATTAGATTCTTTTGTAAGTCCTTTCCGGTCATCACAAAGATCTTATTATACTGAGGCAACGTTTCTAGAGCGAGTATCGGTGTTTCTATAGGAATTGTATAATTTTTTTTTGAATTGATATTAAAAACGAGTAATTGAGTTTTTCCTTCAAAAAGCACATACTGGTCGTTTTGTGCAAAGGTAATAAGTACGGGTCTTCTGAAATCAGAATCTAGGAATTGATGATATAAAACCTTGTATGTGTGAGCTGTTTTTTCAAGTAAAACAAATCTTTGTCTATCAATTCCAGAAATTATTGCAATATATCTGCCATCTGATGAAAGTGCTGCTCCAAGAATAACCGAGAGCCGAGAACCACCAGGCTGAAAGGAAAACAGGCTATCACCATGTTTGGAAAGCAGCTGAATTGTCCCATCCAAAGATCCTATTACTATTTTCTCTGCTTTAAGATCAAGAGTAGTAATTGGCGAAGTTGTATTGTAACTCCATTCTATAGCCCCTGTGTTATTAACCAAAGAAATAGAGTCCTGATCTTTTCCGATGATCAAAATGGTATCATCAACTATAAAAGGATAGCCTTGAGGGTTTTTAACGATAATGGTATTGGTTGCTGTTATTGATTCAATAGTAAGAGTTTCTGGAATGGGGTTGCAGACAGATACAAATTTTGACGAAATGGAAACAAACTGATTGGGTTGAAAGGTTCTTTTTACCAGTATACTCCCATTGGGTGCAATATATCCATAATTGTTGCCGATAACGAAGGGAATTATGGTTTCTTTGACCGTTGCGGCATCATAGTCAATCGGTGTGGCATTATCTATTTTGATGACCCATTGGGGTTTTAAGGAGAATTCCGGTGAAATTGGTTTTGCAACAATACTCAAGTATAAAATGCTTACGGTCAATGCAGAGCCGAAAAAAAACAGTATCTTTTTTTTTGCCATTTTCTCCCCTTTAAAGTTTATGGTATATAGTATTATAGTATCTGTCAACGATAGGAGTGTTAGATTATGGATATGGAACAGCTTTTTGAAACTGCAAGAAAAGCCGCAGAGGCATCCTATTCTCCCTATTCTCATTTTAAAGTAGGAGCAGCTCTACTTTGTGAAGATGGGAGCATCTTTACCGGTACTAATGTGGAAAATAGGTCTTTTGGCTTAACCATTTGTGCTGAACGTAGTGCTGTTGTTGCTGCTGTAAGTGCAGGTAAACGTCGATTTGTTGCTCTGGCAATAGCAACTCCCGATTCGATAGACCCCGTCGGTCCCTGTGGGGCTTGTAGACAAGTATTAAGCGAATTTATGGATAAAGATGCTCCTGTTCGTTGTGGTGGTTCAAATCAGGAGCGGCTTGATACTACCATAGGCGCCTTAGTTCCCTTTGATTCACTTCATGATTTGGCTCAAAAATAATAGAACTAGAAATTAGTACATTTACTTGACATATCCTGCGGTGTATTGCAATATAGTATTAGTTATACGGTCTATATTAGATAAGGAGTGAATATGATTGATGATGATATATTAACAATAGAAGAAGTTGCAAAATACCTGAGAGTTTCCGAACGGACCGTGTATGATTGGGCTCAAAAAGGTGAAATACCCGCAGGCAAAATTGGAACCGTATGGCGGTTTAAAAAATCTGAGATAGAAAAGTGGGTTAATGACAGGCTTTCTATGAACCGCATGTCCCCTCAGTTTTCTTCGGTGCAAGTAGAAAATATTCTATCTCCAGATCGAATTATGTTTATAAACTTTGCGACAAAGCGGGATGCCCTATTGGCACTGGCAGACAATCTCGCTAATGCTCCTCAGGTAAAGAACCGGCAAGAACTGGCTTCAGAGATTTTAAAACGAGAAGAATTGATGAGTACTGCCATAGGTCGCGGTATTGCAATTCCCCACGTTCGGCTTTCTTCGGTAACAGACCTCGTTGTTTCAGTAGGTATCAGCCAATGTGATATTATCGATTTTCAGACCCTCGATGATCAGCCAGTACGTCTGCTTTTTATGATTGCCGCCGCATACAATCAACATGCTTATTATTTGCAAACCCTTTCATATTTTAGCGCAAAGTTGAAAAACAAGGAGCTTCGTACAGCACTTCTTTCGACTAAGACACCTCAGGAAGCCTATAATCTACTTGTTCAGGATCGTTAAAATGTTGCGGAACTCCTATTGATGATGCTATGGCTGTCAATTCAGAACGAGAAACTGCTGGATTTTTGAAAAGTCTTGGCTTTCCTGCGTTGGAGGTCCATGAGGCCTTCCAACATTTTAATTTTCGTGCTGCCGGCCGCCGTATATTAGTGATTGGTCCCATGGGATCCGGAAAAACTGAATATTCAGCCCGGCTATGGCGGGATGGAGAGGTTGCTCGCAAAAAGGGGCCCAGGGTAGCGGCAGAGACAACCAATTGGGACACACAAAAAAACCTTTTCAACAGTGAATCTGGGCAGGGGGATGCGGATCGAAGGCATATCTTTTTTGTACGTTCCCGTCTCGACATAGGCCGTTTCCCTGATTACCCTACTGATGCTTTGGCTTATCGTGGTGGTTTTGAACGTTGCGGAGACCGAATTGCCTTTGTCCAGGATTCCTTCGGCCTGGAAACCCTTATTAAAACTCATCCGGAGATTGGCACCTGGATTGTAGATGAGGCCGCTTTCTATGATGAGCGCATTGCCTACCTTATGAAAAATGAATCAGAACAGCGGGGGCTCGTTTTTGTCTGCCCAACATTAATTCTTAATTTTAGGCGGGAAATATTTAATGCTACTGCACGACTCCTTGTCGAACATGCAACCGATGTCTATCCCCTTACAGCCTATTGCGAACATCCGGATTGTCTTGAAGATTCGTTTTATACCTATCGATACTACAAGGTTGATGATAAAGAATGTCCAGCCCTCTATTTTGATCCACTGATTATTGTTGGGGGGGACAGAGAAAAGAATGATCCCCGGGAACCAAATTACTGTACCCGATGTGATAAGCACCATTTCTTACCTGGGAAGGAATATACCTATTTTATACTAAAACCCCTCGGTGAAGCCGCAGCCCGTGGTGATATTTCGGCCCTTGAGCAAGAACTCTTTACAATGAATTATGATATTGAGAAGTCAGAACTGTACAAGAACTTTGTGCAGCGTTATATCCATCAGGAATCTGCCAAGATCGAAAATATGAATGCCCTTCTTGTACCTTGTATTGCTGAGCGAGCACTCTGTTATCTCTATGCAGAACAGAATCTTCTGTCTTTAGATCAACTACTACTACTAGTAAACAAGCTTAAGTTGGACAGGGATTATCTTTCTCAGCGTCTTATGGATAATCGGCGGCCTGTAAAGCTCTAAGATGTAACAAAAAGTCCCGGTTTAGTTATCTCCTCATTCAAAGAGAACAGGAATCCATTTTAAAGGATCAGCCACAGATTTCCCAATAAGTCCAAGTGGTACCTGGGCTGTGGTTTCAGCTACAATCCAGGTTTGTTCTGAATCTCCTGAACCTGTTGAAAACCGTGCCCCGGGGCCTTCGAGTTGAGCAAGCCCCATGGCGTGACTATAATCCCGGGAAACCATGATAGCACTTGGAATATTGTTGTGCCGCAGGATAATTGCCCACAGCATCGCCCGGCTATCACAGTCTCCACGTCCTTCAGTAGCAGCGCTTACCAAATCGACAAAGTCAGAACCTAAGAGGTCTCGTTCGTAGGTAAATTGCTGCACCCAGGCAAGGGTCCGTTCTGCAAATAGCCTGTCCCGCTGTGATGTTGTCCTGGTTTCTGCATCAAGCGACTTACTGATATCTCGTTCAACGGCAAAGGCTATATCAGAAAGCCTGCTGTAGGAATCCCGGTATATGATTTGGTAAAAACGGATCCAGGCTTCTTTCCACAAACTGTCCTTGCCATAAGCGCTCAGTATTGAGAATTCCCGGTCTACCGTTGCCTTGCATGCCTGGGCTGCCTCAGGATCAATCATGGCGCTTGCCGAAAGCCCTGCAAGCTGTGTTGCTACCGATTCCTGTCCAGGAAAGGCATAGACAGAGACTGGACCTGGTGCAAGTTCATCTCCCTTAGTAGGAACTATTGAATCCAGCGCTGAGAGGTTAAAATTATCCAGTTCTTTTATTGTTGCATCGCCATAGGCCAGAGCTGCCAAGATCGGTCGCTGTGAGCTCCCCCGATCTTCTAATTCGACACAGAGACCCCATCCGTGCATTTGTTTACCGTTTAAAGAAAAGTGTAGCTCCATCAGGAGTGCTTGACGTTCTTGATAAGTAAAGCCACTTATTTCTCCAGTCGAAGCAATCCGTTTCTGGATTTCTTTTCCCAGGGTTTCTATGGATGTATAGTGATTGTCTTCATAGATCCGAAGATCAAGGTATGCGGGTGCTCGATTCTCAAAATTGAATGAAAAGCGGTATTTTCCATCACCTCCTGAGTAGGTATAACCCGCTGGGGGGGATATTTTAAATCCCCAGGTTGGGGAATAGAAGGTTTCACTAAAAAGCAGATTTTTCTCAAACAAGGCTATTACTATAATAAACATGATACCCTTCAGGGGCTTATATATACTGGACGAGACGCTCATACTCTTACTATACTCCCTATAATGAAGAATATCGACATTCTCTATGAAGATGCTGACTGTGTTGTGCTTAATAAGCCTGCGGGGCTTGCTGTACAGGGGGGAGACCGTATTACAACAAGTCTTGACAACCTTTTAGCAGAAATATGGCATCAGCGTCCGTTTCTTGTACACCGCCTCGATAAGGATACATCTGGAGTTATGTTGGTAGCAAAATCAAAGGAAGCTGCACGTTACTATAGTATGGTCATTAGCAGTAAAAGAGTAAAAAAAAAGTATCTCGCTCTCTGCAATGGTATCATACACCCCAGCAAGGGTAAAATTGATGAGCCTTTAGAGATCCATGGTACTAAAAAGGCTTCGCTTACGTTGTATAAACAGATCATCCATTCAGAACAGATTTCATTGGTTGAACTCCAATTAGGGAGCGGCAGGATGCATCAAATCAGGAGACATCTTGCCTTAATTGGAAATCCGATACTCGGTGATGATAAATATGGTGATTTTGCTCTTAACAAGTTACTAAAAAAAGAGCGGGGCATAAAGCGGCTTATGCTTCATGCATGGGAACTGACCATTCCAATTTTAGTATTGCAAAAAACTATAGCTATAACCGCTCCTATGCCAGATTATTTTATTTCATTTCTAGAGTGTGAATTTGGTAGTCAGATATTCCCAACCCTTGGCTCTTGTGAATAGGGGGCTTTTGAAAATTTGAAATCTGAAGACAGTATTCTCTGATTTGATCCTAGTGCTTGACACTGGCCTTTCTTTTTCTCATCATAGCATACTATATGAATGAAAGACAGCTAAAGAAGAGTTATTTGGAATCATTGCCCACCGATGAGTTAAATGCCCTTGCAGAAGAACTCGGGCTAGATCTTCCGCCAGATTTAAATAGAATATTTGTAATACAGGAAATATTGGAAGCTAGTCAACAAGATGATGAAACAAGTGAAGATATAGAGGATGTTTCTTCTGTTAAAGTTGAAAAACCTCCTTTTTTTTATAATAAAACCTATATAGAAGTATTACTTCGAGATCCTGTATGGGCCTTTGTATTTTGGGAAATAAAAACTGCTGATCGGGAGTTACATGAAGCAACCCCTGGCTTTAATGGGTATCAACTTAGGGTTGTAGCGCTGCATCCTGGCAAAAATCCCGATGACGAATCGTTTTCTATCGATGTAGACATGATGGATCGGGCGTGGTATGTATGTTTTCCCAGTAGCGAGGGATGGTTCAAGGTTGAGCTGCGAATGAAAAAGGCCAAAGATTTTATATTGCTTGCTGAAACACCCCCATTTAAAATCCCGGAGAGTATCAATATGCTTCGTAGTACAATAGATACTAATCCTTTAGCTCCTATACTGCTCTTATCCGGCTTGGATGAATTAGAAATTATCCATAGCGGTGATTTTCAGTCTCACATCCTCCAACAATGTGATTTTTGAGGTGCCCTTTGATGAATGATCAATATTGCTTATCTCTTGTTCTACATGCCCATGTACCCTTTGTGCGCGAGCCCGATTACCCCCGTTTTTTAGAAGAACGATGGTTGTTTGATACACTTCTGGAAACTTATATTCCATTAGTTACTATATTCGAACGTCTCGATGCAGAGCGGATCCCCTTTCATCTGGGTCTTGTTATTTCACCAACCTTAAGCCATATGGTACAGGATCCTTTATTGCTCGAGCGTTTTTTAGAATATCTAGACCAACGGATTGTGTTTGGATTGTCCGAGGTTGATAGAACAAAGCATGATAGTAATCTTAATCGGCTTGCAAGAATGTATTATGATCGGGTCGTCGAAGCAAAGGCTCTTTTTTCAGGTCGCTATGAACATAATATTTTAAAAGCACTGGATTTCTACCAAAAAAAAGGTAAAATTGAGCTACTTACAACCGCTGCTACCCATGCTTTTCTGCCGTTTTATACATCCTATCCAGAGTCAATCCAAGCTCAAATAGAAGTGGCAATTTCCTCTCACAGGTCATTGTTTGGCCGCTTACCCCATGGTTTTTGGCTGCCAGAAGCTGGCTGGCATCCTGCATTGGATGAATATTTACGTTCATATAATTTTAGCTACACTATTGTTGATACCCATGGTTTATTGCTTGGTAAACCAACACCCATAAAGGGTACCTTTGCGCCCATCCGCACCCCCAATGGATTGATGGTATTTGCTCGAGATTTACATGCGTCCCGTGCAATTTGGGATCCAGATATTGGTTATCCTGCGGACCCTGTTTATCGGGATTTTTATAAAGACATTGGGTATGAACTCGAACAGAGCCTTATTGATCCTTTCCTTGAACCGAATGGAGAACGAACCCCAACAGGATATAAATACTGGGCTATTACACAAAGGGGACAGCAGTCTAAAGATTTGTATAATCCTGATATTGCAACAGAACGAATACAGTTCCATGTAAAGTCATTCCTAAAAGATCGTATTCAAAGATTACAGGATGCAGAACACATCACAGGAGAAAAGGGGATCTCTGTGTGTGCCTATAATGCAGATCTTTTTGGGCATCGTTGGTTCGAAGGTCCCCAATTTCTAGAGGTTCTTTTTAGAGAAGCTGCAAAAATGGACAACCTGAGTTTCGTTAATCCTGGAACCTATGCACATAAAATTAACCAGGAAGAGCTCCAGAAGGAAATGCCAGAGTTTTCTTCCTGGGGGATGAATGGGTATGCCGAAACGTGGCTCGATGCTTCGAATGACTGGATGTATCCCCATCTTATGCGTGCAATTGAGAGAATGATTGAGCTGGCTGAACGATTCCCCAATGATGGAGGACTTAAAGAGCGTACTTTGAACCAAGCTGCAAGGGAAGTGTTACTCGCCCAGTCAGCGGATTGGGCTGCAATTCAGCATGGCGGATTATCAAGTGCGTATGCTCGGTCAATTGTGGAGGAATGTATACAGAATTTTACAACCATCTATGATTCTTTGGGAAGTAATTATATTAGTACTGAATGGCTTACTCAGCTTGAACGAAAGCATAATATTTTTCCTGACATTAATTATCGGGTATTTAGAAAAAAAAGATAGAATAAAAGGGGTCGTTATTGGTCCCAAAAGGTTATTCAATTTTCTGAATTTCGATAATTCGTTTGGAAAGATTTTCTGCACCAATGAGAGCCTTTAGGCTTTCTTTTGCTGGATCATATCGAGAATCAATCCTTAGGGCGGCTTCCCAACTTTTTATTGCTATATTGGTATCACCCTTCGCGTAGGCTTCAAGCCCTGCAAGATAGAGGGCTTCTACCTGTTTTGCCCTTTCTCCCCGTCCCTGGTCACCAAAGTTGAATTTTAATCCTACACTTACCCTATTGAGGGGTTGTAATTGGGTTAATAGGTCTAGGGTATAGTTAACATCTATCATGATTGTGGATACTGAAATAGCACTGCCGATAGTAATACGAATATTTCCTGTTTTATACAAGAGACCAGTACGCATGCCGAGAAAGTCGGTTATTTGTGCGGATATTCCCGTTGCCCAATAGGGTTGTTCTGAAAGTTCCGGATTCATGAGATTAATAGGTACTGTTGTATCAAAGGACCATTGAATTGGTCGTATTGGTTTATAAGCGATAGCAAATACCGCTTCTGTGGGAAGCGGATCGCCCTGAGCTGGAAAACCAAGATTTTTAACTACAATTGCAAAGGAAGTGTTTTTTTCTCTGCTATAATAGAATTTAAGCAAATTAATTCGAGTTAAAGCGCCGATGTCAATCATGGGCGCAATAGTTGATTGCTCTGCACCGGATCCACTGCGAATAACCCCAGTGTCATCTGCATAGTCAGGGACTAATCGAACCGCAGTCTTTACATTTGTCCCTAGAGATATGCCATAAAAATAATAACCGGCTAAAAAGTTATAGGAAGCATTCAATATCATGACTGCTTCAGAATAAAATCCTTTCGAAGCCCGTTCTCCATAATCGTTATATTCAGTAAAGGGGAGATAGAGCCACTTCCCGCCAATTCCTAATCCTAAATTACCCATTCTTTGGGTATAAACCAATCCTTCTATTTTTGAATCTGCAATCCAGTTGTTATGATAGAATGAAAGTTCCGTATTGGCTAACATGGAAGATCCTGCGGGGTTCCATTCGATATAAGAGGTATCGTCGGCAACAGCCGCAAAAGCTGTTGCTAGCCCTTCTGACCTGCCCCCCATCGGTATGGAGAGTATTGGAAGCGTTGTAAGTCCCTGGTTGGAATCAATACCGTTTATTGATAGTATATAATCGGTAATAGAACCATAAAATGTATTGTTTACATCGAGAGCATAAAGTGGAATTATGAGAATCACTAATACTATACTAAAAAGTATCTGCAAATGTTTCATATGCTCTTAATATAAATATATATCGGTTTGAGATATATTTCTACTGTATAGTATAAAAGTGAGAACTCCGATAAGAAAGTAATGGGTAAACCTTGTTCATGATACGGTGCTTTAAAGCCAGACAGTTCTTTTTTCTCTTTTTAGTTACTCTTATATGGTTTTTAATATCAGGGCTGGGCAAGGTCTATGCCGAAGGTAAAAAAGAAGATACCCTTTCTACCGCAGATACTCTTATTGCTGAACGGAGATATAATGAAGCAATTCTACTGTTAACCCAATATATTAAAAATAATCCCGATCGTTTTGATGATGCCCAGCGGAGACTTCAGCGTATTATAAAACTTCGAGAAGATTATAATAAAATTGCCGGCGATTTATTAAATATCCTTGTTAGTGATCCTACCAATGATGAACGAAAACTTGCGATGATACGTCAACTGGAAGGTTTGGAAGCAGCCCCAAACCGAGCTGCACGGGAATTTATTTTAAAAACCAAAGAGACCGCACTTTTTACTTATAACCGTGCACAATTTGAAAAAATAATGGCCGATGGGCGTACGCTTATCGATAAAGGCGATTACGGTAACGCTACGAAAAGATATACCGACGGTTTTTCTTTGTATCGGGAAGAATTTTACCAAGCTGGTTATGGTGACATTGTTGTCAATTCGGTTAATAAGGGTTTAAAAGATATTCAACAATATCTTATAACCTTTAATGCTTTACAACCAGAATTGCAAAAGCGGATCGATACGTTCATCAACCTAACTACGACTATTTCCTTTTCGACCAATCTTGAACCAATATTAGAGTCCTATACTGAATTGGAAGCCCTTTTGTATCAATATGCTAATGTAAGGAATGCCCTTGCCAGCATAGGTAGAGGCTTTGAAAGCCAGTTTGCCCTTCTTCAGAGTGCTGATCCAACTTTAGGTGACAGCTCATTTCTTCCGTTTGCGTTTCGTTTTATTCTTGGCCGAAAAACTGAAATTCAGCCCGAAGGCATTGTGGGAGCACTGGATACTTTCTGGATTAAGGGGATGAATAGCCTGGAAAACGCTTTAATCCATTCTCTTAATGGGCTCTATGCTCGCTATTATGATGAATATCAAAATAATCCTCTTGTCCTGGAGGACCCGAAAATAGAAAAACTAAGCGCGTTAAGTAATTTTACTCTTCGGGTGTTTTCTGTCTGGTCATCGATTGCTGTAAAGGAATTCCAATATCAGGTAACTAATTATGGTAAGTCTATTGCTGTGAACAAAATACCAATCTATCTTTCAGTTCAGGCTTTGCTTGAAACTACTACTACCCTTAATGATTACTATAAAGTACTAAAGGATTACCTTGTTATTTCAGAACAACAGAAGATGCTCTTTGAATCATGGAAAGCAGGTCAAGCAAGTCAGGATGGAACGATTGCAGGGCTGCAACGTGGGCGAGAAAATCTCATCAACCTAAGGAATGCACTAAAAATCTATGAAGATATTGCTGCAAAACGATTGCAAAACTATAGTTTCTATCAGGAAAATGGTATAGATCTTGGATCCGGTATCACCCAACTTCAGAATGGGGTGAAAAGTCTTGTATTTTTAGAACAACATATAAATGATCAGGAATTGTCTCTGGTTTCTCAAAAATATACTGTTGAAAATGCAGGCATTACTACTATTCTTAATACCCGTACTACCGCGTATGATAAGGCTCTTAATCTTATACAAGGTATGCAGATATCAACCCAAAATGGGTCAACATATCTTGCTAAATATCCAAAGGAAAGTCTTCCTCTTTTCAATGAGCTGGATCGTCAGCTTTCAGGAGATATCCAAAAAGCAAGGTCCGTACTTTCTACGTATGCTGCTGAACCGCTTGTGATTACAAATGACGTAGCTCTTCAAATACTACGGAAGGAGACTTCCGACCTATTGCGAAGACTTGAAGTACTGCAATCTCAGGTACGGACAAATAGTAGTATTGCTCAACAGCAGAGTGCTCTGGCAGATAGTCTTAAACTTGAGGGAGATCGTCGCTATCTTGAAGCTCAAACGGCCTTAAGAAACCTCAATTTTGATCTTGCGCGACAGCGGCTCCAGCAATCAGGAGAACGTTATGATGCTTCGCTCGCAGTACAGGAATCATTTGAGCTTCGAAGCCTCCGAGATCAGCGGCTTCTTTCGCTGGCCACAGAAATTTCTAAAACAGAAAATGAAACCGTAGTCCGGGATGTCCGACGCCTTATTACAGAAGCCAAAAGAGCCTACTTTACCGGTGATTTTATCAAAGCAGAAGACACCCTGCTACAGGCACAGAATCGCTGGAAAACTACCAATGTGGATGATGAACCGGAAGTCGCCTATTGGCTTACCCTGGCTCGTAGTGCTCTTTCAATTAAGACTGGCCGTACTATTCCAATTACAGCGCCGCTCTACCCCGAAATGAGCCAATTATTAAATGCTGCTCAGCAAGCCTTTGAGGCAGGAAGATCTCTTTTGGCAGCTAAAAAACGTACGGAGGCTCTTGAACAATTTGATATTGCCCGTAAGAAAATTCAAGAGGTGCGGATCCTTTTCCCCCTTAATCAGGAAGCGGGTTTATTGGAACTTCAGATTGATCAACTGATAGATCCGGCAGCCTTTGCAGCCAATTTCAGGGACCGGCTCAGTGCTGCTCAGGCAAAACTTGCTGCACAGCCCCAGGAAGGCTATGCTGAACTTCAGGATCTTTATACCATCAACCCAAACTATCCGGGGCTCAAAGCAATCATAGAACGGGCTGAAATACAGTTAGGCCTCAGATTGCCGCCGCCGGATCCAAGGGCTATAGCCCGATCCAATGAGCTTGTGGCTGCGGCCAAACGAATTATCGATACCAATACCCGCAGTCAATTCCCGGTTGCCCTGGCCCAGCTCAATGAGGCCCTTAAGTTAAATCCCAATAATGAACAGGCGGTGGCCCTCAAGGACCGGATACAGACCGATGTGGGTGGTCAGGCTACGGTGGTGCTGTCCAGTGCTGCGGAACGGGAATACCAGCGGGCAGTCCAGGAACTGCAGAATGGAAATACGATCGTGGCCCTTGCAATTGTGGAACAACTGTTGCAGGATCCAAAGAATAAAAACTCGACCAAACTGGTTGAACTGCAAAAGAGGATTCAGTCGAGGCTATGAAAAAACTGGCGGCCCTTTATCAATGTTTACCCTCTTTACTGCTTCTCCTTTGCGGTATGCTGGTTGCTCCGGCTTTGTTTGGACAGGACGTATTTTATTGGGAAAATCCGGTGCTGTTCAGCCCCGGTGCGGCACGGTTTCCCGTAAGCTCTACCAATGGCAAGCTTTCAGTTCTCCTGTGGCAAGAATCGAATGCTTCAACCATAACCCTCTCACTGGCAGTAAAAACTCCTGACCAGGACTGGGTTATACGGCGATCCATTGCAGGTCCTTATCCTTACTCCGGTAGTGAACCAGCTATTGCTTCGGTGGTAGTTGATGCGAGGGATAGAATCATTATTGCGGTAGGGCTTCCCTCGAACGAAACAGAAATTCTTATTTCTAACGATCAGGGTCTCAGTTTTTCTGCAATGCGACTTAAGGGAGATATTAATTCAACTATTTCCCCTCGGATCGTAACGAGGTCCGATGGGGGTTATTACCTTTTTGTAACCCGTGGACAGGAGCAGAGCCTTTCTATTTTTTATTCCCGTTCTGAAGATGGCTTAACCTGGACCGATTTCACCCCCTTCGTTAGCGATTCCCGGCTTAAGCTGACCTTTCTGCCAAGCCATACCACCCTGGGTTCTACCGACTATGTGGTATTTCAAGCCCTTACCGGTGATGTACGGCCTACCTTTCAACTTTTTATGACCACCAGTTCCGATGGGGGCCGTAACTGGACTTCTCCCCGCCAGGTTACCAATTTCCTGGATCCCTATGTGGCAAATCGACGGGAACCGGAATATTTCGATAACCAGCGCCCTTTCATCTTAGGAGCAAAAAACACCCTGTTCCTTGTGTGGGAACGGAGACCCAGCAATGGAAATCCCCAAGTGTATGGAATGGAACTTAAGCCGGACGGCCAAATCCTCGGTACTGCTGAACAGATTAGTCCCCGGGGTGTTTATGCAAATAATCCTGTGGTCCTTCCTGTTAACGGCCGCTGGACCGTCTTTTGGTTCGATAACCGCCGTGGTCAAAACCGTATTTATATGGCTCAGAAAAAGGGGCTTGACTGGGAAGACACGGACCTGTCAGCCTCGAGCGGGGAAGCAACCTTTGCCCGGCCCATACTTGACCGCTCAGGCCTTTATGTTTTCTGGCAAACCCAGCGAGCATCTCAAAACCGGCTGGTCCTGCTTGCCCCCGATACTACCGTAGCAAAGCCGCCTCTCCGGCCGCTTAATTTTAAAAATGGTGAACGGTTGCGGACGGATAAGGTGCAGATTGCCTGGTCCATGCCGGAAGATTCTTCTGGTATTTTAGGGTACTCGTATATATGGACGAGGGATCCCGAAGAAGTTCCCCCTAAAACAATTAAGGTATATGCTACCACCACAAGGACCGAACAGTTCGCCCAGGAAGACGGCCCCTGGTACTTTGCAATACGGGCCCAAGACTTTGCGGGCAACTGGTCTGATCCCAGCATCGTATATTTTATCCGCGACACCACGCCGCCCCCTGCAGCCAGTATTATCGGTCCTGATATTGATGAGAATGGTTTCCTCATATCAAACACCTTTACCATTCAATGGAACCCTCCACCAGCTTCGGATGTGGGAGGGTATACCTGGAACCTGGAATACCTTGGTCCCGGTGACCTGTTCGGACAGCTTTCTTTAGCCGATTTTGAAACTAAGCTGAAAGCCACCTATCCTTCTGTATCCAGCCCAGTGCGCTTTATGGGTAAGGACACCCAGGCATCTTTTACGAACCTTGATAACGGTATATGGCGTTTTACCCTGTCGGTGGTCGATACGGTGGGCAACATCAGCCAGCCGGCGGTTTATTATTTCAGAACCAATAAATACATTCCCTTTACCATCGTAAGGTATCTGGATGTTAAACAGGATGAGCAGGGTAAACTCATGGTTACCATTTTAGGGCGCGGATACCTGGAAGGGGGCAACATTACCTCCATATTCATCGACCGGGATGGGTTAGCGCCCTATGACCGGGAATATTTCCTCGAACAAGGCCATTACCGCATCGTTTCTGATCGGGAAATAGGAGGAATCACCGTGGAGGACCTGGACGCAGGATCATACCACATAGGGCTCGTCCATTCCGGACGGGGCCTTTACAGAACCGGTCCTCTACTTCAGGTTGATGAAATGGGCACGGTGAAGTTTGGTGACTTTACCCAGGTTTGGCAGCCCTCCTGGTCACGTGCACCAAAGCGAACATTCACCGTAGATGTGGCATTGTTCAGCGTCTTTGCCATCATCATGTTTGCATTATTGGGATTATTCATAGCAGTCCGGGGCATTGGTAGTGTAGTAGCCGAAACAGCCATGCTCAGGATGGATGCGGTTGCCCTCATTACAGGAGAGCCTATGACAGTAGAAAAACAAAAAGCAGTCACCCGTATTAAGCGCCGGGGTATGGGCCTTGGTATTAAATTGGCGATATTTACCATCATCCTCGTCAGTATGGTGGTTCTCATGGTATCGGTGCCCCTCACCCTTATGATGACCCGCACACAGGAACGGACCCTGCTTCAGGGTCTCCGAGACCGTTCCAGGGTATTGCTGGAAAGTCTCGCCTCCGGTGCCCGGGCTTACCTGCCTGCTCAGAATGTTCTTGAATTGGGCTTCCTTCCGGCCCAAACTTCAGCGGTTCCGGAAGCAATCTATGCGACTATTACTGGCTTTGGTGCCAGGGTAACCATTTTCTCAGACCATGTATGGGCTACTAATGACCCGGACATCCTCACCAAGATTGATACTCCCGAATTCCAGCCCGGCCTTTCCCGGCTAAAGGATCCGATCAGTCCCAGGATTGCTTCTATTGCTCAAGAACTGGATGAACAGGCTCGTTCTGAAGTTGGCGATATATCAAAAACCATTGCAGATCTTACCCGGGAAGCCTTAACCCTTGCCCTAAAAACCGATGCTGAAAGTGTGCGCCGGCGGGATGATATCCAGACAACTACCCGGAATCTGGAAGCTCGTCTCAACGAAAAATTAACCCAGCTGGCCTCAAATATTGGCTCCGAACCAGAGTTTCCCACAGATAAACTGCCCCCTAAAGGTCAGTCACGGTACATATTCTTTAAGCCAGTACTCTACCGGCAGGGTGCTGATGATCTGTATTTCCGCGGTCTCGTCCGTCTCGAAGTTACCATCGATTCCATCTATGCCCAGGTCGATTCGGGTCGTCGATCTCTTGTACAGGTGACCGCCCTCATCGCCCTCATCGCCCTTGTTATCGGTGTCATTGGAGCAATCCTTGTATCAGTGTATATTGTCAGCCCCATTCTCAAACTGGTAGAACATGTAAAAAAAATAAAAGATACGGAAGATAAATCAGAACTTGAGGGTCATGAAATTTCGATAAAATCGAGGGATGAAATAGCAGTTCTGGGAGATACCATCAATGAAATGACCCATGGTCTGGTAAAGGCTGCATTGGCCTCTAAAGACCTAACCATCGGTAAAGAGGTCCAGAAGAAATTTATCCCCCTGGAAACCGATGCCCAGGGAAACAAACTGACCACAGGGCATCTCGATGCCAAATATGCAGAATTCTTTGGTTATTATGAAGGCGCAAAGGGTGTCTCTGGTGACTACTTTGATTACATCAACCTGGATGACCGCTATTTTGCCGTTATTAAGTGCGACGTGGCTGGTAAGGGGGTCCCGGCAGCCCTCATCATGGTCCAGGTTGCCACCCTGTTCCTGAACAGTTTCCGTAACTGGAAACCCACCCCAGAGGGGCTTAACATTTCTCGGGTGGTCTATGAAATTAATGACCTATTGGAAAAACTAAAATTCAAAGGCCGTTTTGCTGCCTTTACCCTCTGTCTTTTCGATTCCCAAACCGGACTGGTTCGGTTCTGTAACGCCGGAGACAATATCGTTCATTGGTTCGATGCTTCTTCCGGCAGTCTTCAGACCCTGACGTTGCCCCCATCCCCTGCGGCAGGGGTCCTTGATAATGACCTCATCGATATGAAAGGGGGATATCAGATTCAAACCCTTCAGCTCGATCCGGGGGATGTACTGTTCCTCTACACTGACGGTATCGAAGAAGCAAAGCGGAACTTCAGAAACAGTACTTATGAGGTTATTACCTGTACCGAAGGAGAAAACGGTACAGCCCATGGCAATCATGTAGCTGGACAGAGCGACGAGGAACTTGGATACGACCGGGTTTCGGCCATTATTGATGCGGTCTTTAACCGCAGACTGTTTATCCTAGAAAAGTACCATAATCCTGATAGTGAACAGAAACTGGTTTTTGATTTTACCACCTGTCAAGGTACCATCACTGAGGCTGTCATGGCCCTCGTGTCGGTGGAGAAAATATTCCGGCTCTATAAGGACCCTGCTTGTCGGCCTGATGAACGTATTCTCGTAGACAAAAAGATTGATGAATTCCTGAAGGCTCATTTTAAGCAATATGGATTTTATATTCAGGAAAAGATGGAAAATGCACAACAAAAAGAGTACCTTTATTACATGGGCCTTCGAGAGGATGAACAGTATGACGATTTAACAATCCTTGGAATTCGAAGGAAATAGGAGATATTTGCTATGTCATTTGGTGATAAACTGAAAGGGTATTTTGGAAAAGGAATGGAAACAACCCGGGATCTCATGGCAAAGGCTGGAGCAAAGGCACAGGATTTAGGAGAGAAGGGTGTTTTAAAGCTGGAAATAGCTCAGCTACAGGGACAGGTGCAGAAATTACTTGGTCGTCTTGGTTCTGAGGTATATACTGCCTTTGTCGATAAAGGTATCGATACAATTTCTTTTTCAGATCCAGAAATTAAAGCTCTTATTGATCAGATAGCAGACTTAAAAAAATCGATTGAAAAACGAGAAAATGAGTTAAGAAATTAAAGATACTATCATCCATCATGGTACACCGCTTTTAGTTTATCCACATCCATTGGTCTATGACAGGTTTCGTGGTGGTCCTCTCTCGTTTCATGCTAAAAAGTGATAAAAATATTTGACAAGATACAAGAATCGTACTAGTATATCTGAAAGCGCAATCGATTGCGCTTTAGTGTTCATATTAAGAAACTTGTAGGAGGATAACATGAAAAAGCTGGTACTAGCTTTTGTAGCGGTTTCGCTCCTGGTTCTCGGGTGTGCGAAAGGTCAAAAGGCTGCTCAAAATGAGCCAAAGTCGCTTGTTGTATGGTCCTTTACTGATGAAGTAAAGAACATGATTGACAAGTATTATAGCCCTGCAAATCCTGATGTAAAACTAGAATACTCTCTTACTCCCACGGATCAGTTCCCGAATAAGCTCGATCCAGTACTTGCCTCCGGCCAAGGCGCGCCTGATGTATTTGCCCTTGAAGCAGCTTTCGTGAGGAAGTATATTGAATCGGGCCTTCTCCTGGATATTACCGATGTCGCCAATGAGGTTAAATCCAAGATGTTCGGCTATCCGATCGAAGTTGGTACCTATAACGGCAAAGTTTATGGTCTTTCTTGGCAGGTAACTCCCGGTGCTATGTTCTATCGCCGAAGCCTTGCAAAAAAATACCTTGGAACTGATGATCCTGCAGAAGTTCAAAAATATTTTACCGATCTAAATAAGTTTCTTGAAACTGCAGCACTTCTTAAAAATAAATCTAAGGGAAGTTGTGTAGTTGTATCCTCTACCGGTGATATGTTCATGCCCTATAAGGGTGCCCGGAAACAGCCCTGGGTTGTAGATGGCAAATTGGTCATCGATCCTGCGATGATTTCTTATATGGAAATGGCAAAGACTCTTAAAGATAAGGGCTATGAGGGCCGGGTTAGTCAGTGGTCTGAAGGCTGGTTTGCTGGTATGAAGGGTGATCTGAAAAATGAAAAGGGGCAGTCTATTGAAGTATTCTCTTACTTCCTTCCTACCTGGGGCCTCCACTATGTATTAAAGACTAACGCTCCTGCTACTTCCGGTGACTGGGCTATGATTCAGGGACCCGCTGGCTATTTCTGGGGCGGTACCTGGCTTGCAGCTTACAAAGGTACCAAATCACCTAACCTTGCGAAGGAATTTATTAAATACCTTGCAACAAGCGATGAATTCCTGACCAAGTGGGCAAAGGATACCGGTGACATGGTTTCCAACAAGAACGTCGTTAATGCAATAAAAGATACCTATTCTGAGCCCTTCCTCGGTGGCCAGAACCACTATGCTGAATTCGCCAAGATGGCTGTTAATATCGATGGTAAGCTGATCCAGGGTACTGATCAGGCTATCGAAGGTCTCTTTAACGAAGCAGTTACAGCCTATGTGAATGGTGAAAAGACTAAAGAACAGGCACTTGAAGCATTCAAAGAACAGGTAAAATCAACCTTAGGATTCTAATTAAGTAGTCTTATAATGGGATGTCTGGAACGTACGCTAGACATCCCATGTTTGTAGTGCAATATCGAGGGGGTTGGTGTGAAGGGTCCGTCTGGTATCGAGCGACGTTTAAGTAAATATGGTTATATATTTGTTTTACCATTTTTAATTACCTATGTATTATTTCAGTTATGGCCAATAATTTACACGATATTACTAAGTTTTAGTGATCTTAAGGGGCTGCGTGCCGATTTTATGTTAATTGGTTTTGAAAATTATAAAAAATTATTTGGTGATAAATATTTTTGGGAAGCAATTCAGAATACCGCGATTGTATGGTTCTTTAATTTTGTTCCACAGTTGGGAATTGCCCTGCTCTTTGCTCTTTGGTTTACCGATGATACTTTGAGACTTAAGTATAAGGGTATTTTTAGAACAATCTTTTATCTTCCCAACCTGTTAAGTGCTGCTTCGGTGGCTATGTTGTACAGAAGCCTCTTTGCATATCCTGTTGGACCGGTGAACTCATTTCTAACAGGTTTAGGCTTTTGGTCTACCAGAATTGGTGAAAACGGACAGGTAATACAGGAAGCATTTAATTTCTTTAGAAGTGTACCGATGACGAGAGCCATCGTTTCTTATATTCAATGGTGGTTATGGACTGGATCCACACTGATCCTTTTGATTGCCGGAATTGTCGGTATCAGCCCATCAATTTTTGAATCCGCTGTGATTGATGGAGCCAATAAACGGCAACGGGCATGGTATATAACAATTCCTCTTTTACGGCCGATGATGTTGTATCTCTTAATCACTTCTATGATTGGTGGTATGCAGATGTTTGAGATACCCTTCTTGCTCACCGACATGCGAGGTGGCCCTGACTATAAAATTCGCACCATGATGGTCTATTTTTATAATACAGCTTTCCAGGGTGGCAATAATTATGCCTATGGGGCTGCCATCTCTGTGGGTATTTTTATAATAACAGTAATACTGGCCATCATCATTTTTTCTATGATGAAGGAACGGCAGCCAAAGTCGGTGGGGTGACATGATGAAGAATACTAATTATAGGTTGTCTGCCAGCTTGAGCAGATTTGGTATTTACCTTTTTATGCTTATTATTACCTTGCTGGTAGTAATTCCCATATACCTTATGTTAATCAATGCTACAAGAACAAATGCGCAGATTAACGAAGGAATTTCTTTTATTCCCGGTTCAAATACCATAAATAACTGGAAAAACCTGACAAACAGAAATTTTCAGATTTCTCAAGGCTTTGGGAACAGTCTTTTTATTGCCCTTTCAAGCACCATCATTGTAGTTTATTTTTCTGCACTAACCGCCTATGCTTTACATGTATACAAATTTAAATTAAAAAACTTTGTATGGGTACTCATACTTTTTACCATGATGTTGCCGGGGGCTCTTTCGTTTATAGGTTTTTACCAATTCGTTGCCCGTCTCAAGCTTTTAAATAGTTATATTCCTCTTATTATACCGGGTATTGCAGCTCCTGCGGTTGTATTTTTCATTAAGCAATATTTTTCTTCAACCTTATCTTTCGAACTCATTGATGCAGCCCGCATTGACGGGGCAGGGGAGTTCTACATCTTTAATCTAGTCATTCTCCCGGTGATCCAGCCAGCCCTGGCTACCCAAGCAATCTTCAGCTTTATTGGCTCCTGGAATAACTTTATGACCCCCTTTATTCTTATTTCAGATCCAAAGAAATATACCTTGCCCATGTTGGTACAGATGCTCCGGGGTGACATTTACCGCACTGAGTATGGTTCGATATATCTTGGTATCGCCATTTCTTTGGTACCTATTATTGTCTTTTACTCCTTTGCATCCCAATTCATTATTGCCGGTATTGCAATGGGTAGTTTAAAAGAATAGTTGCAGGTTTTTCTGAACCTAACATTATAAAACGAGTTACGTGAGCCAGCTGTAATAACCTTTTTTGGGTTTATGGCTGGCTTTTTTATTTTATTAAAGCAAAAAGCCGTTTCTTTTCGTACTGTCCCTTGAAAGGTTTATAAAAACCTAGGGGGTGACAGTTGAAACATATTGTAACAAAATGGTTTGTTTTTGCCGGTCTGGTGGGTGCTATTTTGGGTATCCTGAGCTTTCTCGTGATTCCAGTTTTCGGTAGTGAAGAAAAAAAATCTGTTGACCAGAAAAACCAGACCTATAACGGTGACGGGACGATTGAAAATGAACCGGATGATGCTAATAAAAAAGCAATATATCAGCTTGCGGAAGGAGAACGCAGCAAGGGCTTCAGTCCCGGTATGGGGCTTTCTGAATCGACCCTGTATGAAAAATCGGGGGATCTGGCTGGAGCAGTCCTGAGTGCCTTTAAGGAGATATTTTTTGCCTATCAATATGGCTACCTAACAACAAAGGACCTGGAAGGTCGGCTTAAGGCGGTAGAACAGCAATTCCCTGAAAACCAACAGGTGATTACTTCGCTTAATGTTTGTCGGGCCTTTTTATCCGGATCTGGCAAAAAGGGTCTGGAAGCTCTTACGCACATCAACCTGAATAAATATGAGATTGATGCATTCCCGCGATGGCTGGAACGGGTTTTTCTCCTTTCTACAGGTAAGAATGAACAAAAGGTGTTCGAAGCATACCTGGCGCTTCGATCCCGTTATAGTAACTATCCCTATTATTGGCTGGTAGCAGCCCGTTACTCCCTCGGGACTCAACAGATTGATGCGGCAGAGCGATGTGTATCCCTAGCTCCTCAGGGGCCCTTTGCAGAAGAAGGTCGTTCACTTTTGGCTCAAGCAGTGGGGCTTACTAAAAAGGATGCTCCCGCCCTGAGAACCCGTATGGAAATTGAAACCCTCATTACAACAACCATACAGACAGGAAGGATTGAAGGGCTTAAAGACCTGTTTCCCCTGTTAGCATTGCCCGACAATCCCTACACACTCTATGCACTTGGGGCATGCCGCGGGCTGGCTGAAAATAAGGATATTGTAACATTTTTTGAACAGGAACAGAAAAGGGCTTCCGGGCGCCTTGCGGAGCGGCTTCGCTATATTTCCGGAGGCAGATCATGAAAGGTGATACTCAGGAACAAAAGTCCGCTGGACTCGATCCTGCACTGGCCCTCTTTACGATAATTCTGCAGATTGTACTGAGCCTTATCGGTATTGCGGCTTTCATTATGTTTCACTCTTGCAGTATGGGAGAAAAAAAACTTTCGGGTCATACCCTGGAACAGTATCAACAGGCCTTAGAATTGTACAACCAGGGACGCTTTCAGGATGTGGTACAGATAACAGCAGCATCAAAACCTTCCTATCCTACCGTAATGTTGCAGGGAAAGGCTTTGTTTTTTACCGGTAACTATAAAGAGGCAGAGCGTGCTCTGACAAAGGCTCTAGAACTCCGTCCTGCTTCAGTAGAGGCACGGCTTTATCTTGCCTATGTGGAGCGTTCCTTTGGCAATGATGAAAAAGCCCGCACCATAGCAGAGGATATTCTTACTGATGATCCAGATAATTATAAAGCTTATAGGGTTTTAGCAGAACTATCAGAACATGGTGCGATAAAACAGCGTTATCTGAATCAGGCTCTTGCTGCTATGGGAGAAGGGGCTTTGCTGTTTGTAGAACGGGCTCGCATCAGGTGGATTGCCGGGGACGGGTCTAGGGCACTGGAAGATCTTGTTGCCGCATTAACCCTTATTCCAGAGGATTCTACACTGCGCTCCCCGGTACTTGCACTCCAGAAAACAATTACTTCCCAGGTACAGGAGCTTGTACGATGAAGCGGTGGGCCAAAAAGTTCTTGGTTTTTTCCTCCCTGATCTCCCTCCCCCTGCTCTGTACCAATTGTGTTTCTATACCCTGGTCAGGCAGTACAGCTTGGGATCGGGATAAGGTCCAGTATAACAGGTCTGGGGTTAGCATCGAAATTGGAAACATCTCTGTAGACAAAGCTCTGGGAGCAGGTTCAGTACAGGCAGAATTAGAACGTATCGCTAAGCTGATTATCCTGGAATACGGTTACCAGGTTGCTGGAGAAGGACAGCCTGCCCAGTATCGCCTGGAACTGCAGGCTGTTGAACGGGAGTATTTGGATGGATGGCAAAGTCGGCGATCTATCGCCATTGATGGGTGGCTTTGGGAACGTAAAGATAGCACCGTGCTTTCTCAGAGGCCCCTGGCAGTGGGGAGAGCCCTCTCGGTAAGCGGTAAAAGCCTTTCCTCCTCTCGAGATCTTGAGATGCTGCTTCGTAAAGCCCTTACTCCTCTTTTCAACAGAGACCTGGGCTTATGATGAGAGCCAAGACCGGTCAGGTTGCCCCGGTACTGCTGCTCACTGCAGGGCTTGTTTCGGTAGCAAGTCTGTGGTCCCAGGCTGAACCTGCTCTGGCAAAGACCCTTACGATGAAGGCCGCGGCAGAACAGGCTATCGCAGTTTCCCCGGACCTGAGGGGATCCGAAGCCCAGCAGGTTTTAAAAGAGGGATCTTGGGTCCTGGGCTTTCGGGCCTTTCTTCCAAAACTGAACCTTTCTGCTTCTGAAAATGACCGGCTTTCTACCATAGGGGCCGATTCCTTTACCAAGACCTACACCATAGGCCTCCAGCAAATGCTCTGGGATGGAGGCCGGCTGCAGGCGAGCCGGAACCTGGAAAAGGCAGAACTTACTATAAGCCGAATGGATCTGCGGCGGAAAGCAGCAGAAATAGGAGAATCGGCTATCAATCTCTATAGAACCATAATCTATAAAGAAGCCCTTTTGGAGATAAAGAACGCAAATCTTACAGCCCTTGAACTACAGATTGCAATTTTAGAAGAAGAAGTTCGTCGTGGTTTAGCTCTGCAAACCGATTTGGATGAAGCTGCACTGAGTCTTGAAGATGCACGGCTCAGTGAACAGTCCCTGAGGCTCGAACTGGAGCTTGCCCGGCTTAATCTGGCTTTACTTTTAGGTCTCCAAAGTTTGCCTGCCTTAACTGAACGAATTGATACAAACCGAGCTACGGTAATACCTCGGACTAGTGATACCAGTCTGGAAACTCAATTATGTCAGCTCGTTGCAGCGGTGCATCCGGATCTGGTCCGTGCCCGTTCTGAAATACAAAAATTGCAGGTACAGCTCCAGCATGCCGAGCGAGACTGGTGGCCAACCTTGAAACTTTCAGGAGATTTCTCTCTCTCGGGGGACCGATATCCCTTAAGCCGTTATTCCTATTCATTGGGGTTATCGCTTGAGTTTGCAGGACCCTTACTCTCCGGGTCTGTAGGCGGAAAAACCGGCTGGGAAGGAACTACTGATCGTACGGCCCTTGTACAAAGTTCAGCTGAACCGGTTCCTGATCCTGGATCAGCCCTTACGAAGGCGTCGCTCCAGGCCATGTTAATGATGGAACAGGAACGGTATGCCCTGCTCTTAAAACAAACAGAACAGCAGGTAACCCGTCTCCTTAAGGCCTGTGGTATGGCTGAAGATCGACGGCTCCTCACCCAAAAACAGTCGGAGCTGTTCTGGAAAAAACTCGCCCTGACGGAAGTAAAACATTCCCTGGGACAGGCTACCACTCTGGAAGTTATGAAGGCCCGTATCGACTATTCCAGCCAGGAAATTGCGGTTGTAGAGGCTGCTGTAAGCCTCTTACAGGCAGAACGGGAACTGGAAAAATTTCTGGATTTGGCCCCCGGCGAGCTGGGGCCCTATATAAAACAGTTACAGGGGAGTCATTCATGAAACACCGGGGAGTTATCATTTTTACTGTACTAGGGTTACACGCTTTTTTTATTTCGAGCTGTGCTAAAGCCAGGGGGGAAATGACTGCGTATAGTACAGTAAAGGGAAAGGATTCCCGCAGTCAAGTTCGTACCTGCTTCGCCAAGGAAATAACCATTCCCGATGAAGTAAACGGTTTTGGCTCCCTTTCTTTCCTGAAAAAGGTAGATATTACCAGCCCCCAGGAAGGAAAAATCGTGACAATGTTGAGACAGGAAGGGACCCCTGTCAGTCAGGGAACTGTGGTGGCAGTGCTTGAGAATCCACAGATCAACCTTGGGGTAAACAGGGCAAAAAATGCCCGGGACCAGGCACTGGCCGCATGGGAACTAGCCCGTGCCAGATTATTGGAGGGGAAATTCCAGGCTGAGGCTCGCATCCTGGACCTTGCTAAAACAGAAGCGGAGCTGGCTCAAGCCAGAAAAGAGTACCAGGAACAGGCAAGAAAGCTAGAGGATCAGGAAGCCCTGTATAAGGCTGGAGGTATTACCGAAGAAACCATTCGCAGCGCCCGGTTTGCCCTGGAATCGATGGCGGAACGGCTCAGGCTACAGGAACAGGACCTGGCGATTCGATGGATCGGTTTACGCACCCAGGACCTCCGGGCCGCTGGAATAGATATTCCAAAAAATGAAGCAGAGCTCTTGGCGGCACGGATCAGGCTTGCCACCACAACCCTGCAGGCCGAAGTCCAGGCCGCTGAGGCCCAGCTGGGAGCAGCAAGCCGGGAGCTGGAATCGGCCATGCTTGCAGAACAGGAATTAACCCTTACAAGTCCCCTGTCGGGAATTCTGGCAGCCCGTTATGTAGAACCCGGCGAACGGGTGAAGCGGGATGATAAGCTGCTTACGATTATCGACACCCGTTCTCTGTATGCGGTTATTCCAGTCCGAGAACAGGATGCGCAGCGTATCGCAGGGGGTATGGAGGCCCAAGTGGTTATCGACGGTCTTCCCAACCCTGTCCCTGCCCGGGTAGAACTTGTATCTCCTACCGCAGATAACCAGTCCTTTACTTTTATGGTACGGCTGCTTTTAGACAGCAGGGCCGTACAGAAAGGTAAACTTAAGCCTGGTATGTTTGCCCGGGCGACAATTCACCTTGGAAATGACCGAAAAGCCCTGGTGATTCCCGAATCGGCTCTGGTAGAAAAACAGGCTGATACTGGCAGGGTTTTCATCATCCAACAAAACAGATTGCTGGAAAAAACAATACGGCTTGGACAAACTATCGGGACAAACAGGGAAGTGCTGGATGGCCTTACAAACCAGATGGTTCTGGTTGATAAACCTGAAACAGGGTTGCAGGAGGGAGACTATGTGGAAATCCTCCAGTAACCTGTTGGTTTGGCTCAGTCTCTGTACACTGGGTAGCATCCTAATTTCCTGTAATATCATAGACCTCAGGCCTATTGGATATAGCCTATACCCAGCGGAAGCGGATGGAATTCTACCGGAACCCTTTTCTGCTCTAAAGATTAGCTTTGATACAGAAATGGACGAGCGGGAGGTGGAAAAGGCTTTGACCGTTACCTCCAGAGCAGGCTCGATTGAAGGGGACCTCCACTGGCATGGTACCACCCTGGTATTTGTTCCCCTTTCTCCCTGGAAGGCGGGTATCCGGTATAACCTGGCACTAAAAGGATTGGTTCATGCGAAGGATGGCCGGGAACTGCGGCTTTCTCTAGATCATCCCTTTTATGGACTTCTTAAGGGCGTCGCTCCGATCCTGCTCAGTGTCGATCCCCCTTCTGGCGCCACAGTGGCGGTGCAGGTTACCGATACTGACCTGTCAGCCCCCCATGGACCGCCACTCCAGTTCCGATTTTCCCGATCTATGGACCGTAAGACCGTTCAGGATGCCCTGACCATAGAAGGCATAGACCGGATCGAATGGTTGTGGTCCGATGAAGACCAGGTGCTCCAGGTTACTCCTCAAAAGCCTCTCAATCCCTGGACTGTATACCGGTGGAACCTTAAAACCAGCGCCACGAGCAGAGAAGGGATACCCCTTGGCAAAGAAGCTCAGGGAACCTTTTCCACCAACCTTGATGCGGAACGACCCCGAATAGAAGCTACCCTTTGCTTTGGCAGGACCGGTACGGATTGGGTGGAACTGGGTTCCACGCTGAATGATCTCGATATCGGCCAGGCTCTGGGGGTTCGCTTTTCTGAGCCGATGAACCGGGAAAGTCTCCTGCAGGCTTTGCGAATAGAGCCAACCCTGTCTGGATATACGGTACAGATTGATGAACGGACAGTAGGTTATATTCCTGACCGTCCTCCTGAACCGGGAATCACCTATGTGCTTATAGTGTCGGCAGATACGAAGGATCTCTCAGCCCTGAGCCTGGAGCAGGAGTACCGGGAAGTCTTTACTCCGTCTATTCCCTACCTGGAACTTCGCTCAGTTCAGGCTGATGGAGCGCTGATCTTTTCTGGCCCCTTCTCTGAAAGACCCCAGGGGGTCTACACCGCGCCCCTGCAAGCTCCTGAGGGGAAGCTGGCCATCAATCTGCAGTTTTCTCATCCCTTTACTGCTGAGGCACAAATTGCCCTTTTAAAACAGGTGAACCTTGCACCCTATTTTCCGGGGAGTCTTGCACCGGTTGCCTTACAGCGGGGCTCTTGGCTTTCCGACAGCACCGTAAGGCTTGTCTGGGTAGGTCTAGAAGGTGGGAGTGTTGATGTACCCCATTATTACCGGCTCTCCCTGGCAGGAGGGAGGTCGGGAATTACTACATCTCTTCAGGAAGGACTGGGCTACTGGCTTAAGGAACCTATTGTACTCATGCTGGAGGCCCAGCAATGAAAATCAATAATAAAATCCTTCTATTATATACGCTCTTTGCTGCGCTTATAGGGGGCTGTGATATTCTGCGGGACGCTCCGTTTATCGTCCGAAGCTGGAGTCCTGGAGAGGGAGCCCACCCTGACTTTTCTGGCCCTGCCATAACACTGGAGTTTTCCCATGACCCAGACCGGTATAGTGTGGAACGCAGTTTTTCCTGTACCGAAGATGGCCTTGCCTTATCGGGAACCTTCGTCTGGCAGGGCAGGCAGCTTACCTTTTATCCTGCTGGCGGAATACTACCAAACCGGGATTATCGTATTGGGATAGCTACCGATGCCCAGGATACAAGGGGGCTATCGTTAGATTCGGCCTTTGAAGGGCGATTCTCGACTCGACCTAATGGTACCCGAATGGTACTGCTTGGAACCATTCCCGCCGAAGGGGGCCTGTTGGGTGCCGATGCTGAAGGCCCCTGTATGGAACCGGTTATCCTTACCTTTTCCCGGGCAGTAAACCTGGAAAATCTGTATCAATATAGTTCCTTTTCCCCCAGTATTCAGGGGCTCTGGAGTCTGGAATCGGACGGGACTGTGGCACGCTTTACTCCTTCCCAGCCATGGTCAAACGGAAGGAGCTATGTATGTACTTTGGGAAAAGACTTACCTGACTGCTACGGCCGTCCCATGGGTCAATCCTATCGCCTGCATTTTTCTGTTGGAGATGATACGGAGCCCCCCAGGCTTGTGAGTATAAGGGCCCTGGACAGGGAGGGCAATCTCCGGCAGGACCTTGTTTTTACTGAGTTTTATGGAGATTCAGGACCAGGATCCTCCGTACCGGTTAATGAAAACTTTGAAAGAACCTATCGTATCGCCTTAGAATTTTCTGAGCCCGTGGATCCCAGTTCGGTTAAGAACAGGCTCTCTTTTCAGAGCAGTCTCGGGTTTACCCTTTCGCCGCCCTATCCGGCATCGACGACCATAGAGCTAACCTTTACCGATTCACCGGTTTATGGAAAGCAGTATACCCTGAGTTTAGGCCGGGGTATTACGGATATCCATGGGAATACCAGTACCCAGCAGGTTCTCTGTAGGGTTCTGAATAACGGACCTGCCAGCAAACCTCCACGGTTCATCGGTCTACGGCTGCCCCTTGCCCCCGGTGGTGGAGCGGGTAATGAAGAACCTGTTCGTTATGCAATGTCGGATTCCTTCAGCGATCTACCAATCAGTAGTGGAACCGATCGCTACCCCTATGATGTGCCCACCGATACCTGGTTTGAACTTTATTTTGATATGGCCCAGGATGCTCACCTAGATCTGTTTTCTTTGATGAACAGCCTTAATGTCAATGCTACCAACAGTGCCCTTAGTTTCGCTCCCCGGAGCATCAAGAACAGCGGTTTTACCTGGGCAGATCCGGTCCCTGAATGGGCTGACTATGAACGGGTAGAAGTCCGGGGGCTCATTACCAATGGGACCAATGGCGGAGTGGTTACCTTTAGTCTGTCCTCAGATCTGTCAGACACCCTGGGGAATAGGGGGGAGGGATTGCAGACCCTTCCGCTCTGTAAATAGGCAGCCCTATGGAAAGGCTTATTCTGATTTGTGTAAAACGGCCGGTGGCAGTAACCATGGCCCTGGCTGCCCTCCTGCTTTTTGGAGGAATAGCCCTTTCGGAACTGCCTATCGATGCATTACCGGAACTGCAGGTTCCCCGGGTACAGGTTTCTGCAAGCTACCCTGGAATTGCCAGCAGGGATATCCGTACGGTTTTAACGATTCCCTTGGAAGATGCCCTGGCTTCAGTCCGGTCGCTGCAACGGATTCGCAGTGTGTCCCGGGATGGGGAAGCGGTTTTGGTATTAGATTTTGTCTGGGGAACCAATCCGGCGGATGCAGCTTTGCTGGTGCGGGAAGCGATCGACTCGGTATACCCCCAACTCCCGGAAGGGGTTTCTCGGCCGATAGTACTTCCCGCTGACAGTTCAAACCAACCCATTGCAATCATTGGTGTCCGATCCCGGACAGATCAAGCCCAATTTGCCCGGCACATTGCGGAATATGAACTGCGATCCCGATTCAGACGTATCGATGGAATCGGTATGGTGCTCCTCGTGGGTGGGCAGAAAGAGGAAATTCAAGTACAGGTTGATGCCCAGCGTTCCTTTTCCCGGGGCTTGGGAGCCGCCAGTTTTGCAGACCTCATTGGGTCTGAGTGGGCCGATGTCAGTGTGGGCAGTGCCCGGGAAGGGAACCATGAACTGGTTATTATTAGTGCCGGTAAACCACAACAGCTGGATGAACTGAATCGCCGGGTGCTGTCTGCCCGAAGCGGTCCGGTGTATCCCGATGAAGTTGGGCAGGTAGTCCTGGCATACCGGGAGCGGGAAAGTCTTTTTATTGTCAATGGCCGAGAGGCTGTAGCCCTGGAATTATACCGCAGGGTCCGAGCGAACCCCCTAGGTGTGGCCCGACAGATTCGCCAAAGGATGGCAGAAGCTCAAAAAGAATTGGGCCGGGATGTGGATATTGTGCTGGTCTATGATGGGTCCGAACATACCAGAAAAGGTCTTGTGGATCTGGGCCGGTCAGCCCTTTTTGGCTCTATTGCGGTAATTCTGGCCCTGCTGTTTTTTATCCGATCCGCCAGGGGGAGCCTGCTCACCCTGCTTTCTCTTCCCATTTCAGCCGCTGCAGCCCTCTGTTCTCTAGCCCTGGCGGGAAAGTCCTTGAACAGCATGAGCCTCGGAGGCCTTGCGTTAGGAATTGGTCTTGTTTCGGATACTTCGGTAGTCATTCTGGAACTCATGGAACGCCGGTATGGCGGCATCCACGAAAAGCCTTTGGCGGAGGATCTTGCAAGACTGGTGGCCCGGGTATCGGCTTCTTCTCTGGGGAGTACCCTCACCACGATGATTGTTTTTATCCCTATTTTGTTTCTCCCCGGTCCGCTGGGTCAGCTTTTCGCTGATCTTTCAATAACCCTTATTGCAGCAGTCGCCGCAGGCTGGGCTTATGCTCAATTTGCGCTTCCTTCTTTGTACCCCCAAAGGCGGTACCGCCTTTGGGGGTACCGCCGCTGGTGGCCAAGACGAAAAAAAACAAGAGCTCCCAGACCGATCTTAGTGCATATAACCGATGGGTACAGATGGCTGCTCCGCGGCTCTTTGCGTCATCCACTGAGGGTTTATGCTGTGGCTCTCTTCAGTGTGATCTTCGGCACGGTGGTGCTTCTGAGCCGGCCTGTACGGTTCAGCCCCACCAACGGTGCAGAAGAACTGGAAATACAGGTAGCCTTTGCCCCAGGCATGCGGTTAGATGCCATGGTCTTTCATGGTGAGGCCCTGAGCAGGCTAGTAGCAGACCTGCCGGAAATATCTGTTGTCTTTGGACGATCGGGGGCAGAGCCGGAGGATGTTCTGCATCGGGCATCTCCAGAATATAAACAGGAACTCCTTACCCTCCGGTGCATACTGAAACGCGGTGGTTCTGCTCAAAAGCTCATACCCCTGCTTACTGAACGGGTTCAGACTTATATAGATGATAAGGGGCCTCCGGGGCTCAGTTTCCGTATTGCATACCCGGAGGACCCCATCGAAACCCTTTTGGGGCTGTCTTCTGCCTACACCCTGGCCTTAAAAGGTAAAAGCCCTGAAACAGTGCAAACCATGCTGGGGTCAGCCCTCGATGAATTAGCAGCCAGAAGTCCCGGCACTCAATTTACCTATCGACCTTCGGGAAACAGGCCGGAACTCAGTATTCATCTTAAACGGGATCGCTCTGCTACCGCCCAGATCTCGGCCTTTTCTGTTGCCAGAACCCTGCAGGCCAGCACCGAAGGACGTGCCGCAAGCCGTATGGAACTGGAAGGCCGTCCAATCGATATCCGGGTAAAGGCGCGTCTTGATGAAAATCGTCCGCTTGAAACCTTGGAAGCCCTGCCGGTCAATGAAGGAGGTCAGGCTCCGGTGTTTCTGGGAAGTCTTGCAACCCTGACCCGTACCGAAGGGGCTGCAGCTCTGGCCCGGCTTGACCGTTCTGATGTGGTGTATATCGATGGTACCCCAGCTTCAGGTCAGGGTAAAAGGTTGGTTCAAGTCATGCAGCGGGCCAGCCTTGAAATTCCAGGCTTAACCTATGCTGATGACTCAGCCTTTAGCCGATATCGGCAAAGTCTCATGTTTACGGTTTTCCTCGTGATCCTGCTGCTGTACTTTTTAATGGCCGCCCAGTTCGAGTCCTACAGCCTGCCTATCCTCCTTATGGTAAGTATCCCCGTGGCCCTGTCTGGAGCCGGGCCTGCCCTGGCTCTGGTCGGTTCCGGATTGGATTCCGGGTCGATAGTTGGGCTTGCGGTGCTTTTTGGCCTTGTGGTTAATAATGCAATCATTCTTTTTGAAGTGAGTAAAGAACAGATTGATAAGGGCCGCAGCCGGGTCATAGCGGTCTATAGTGGATCAATCGAGCGCCTCATTTCGGTACTCACCACCACTACTACCACACTGCTTGCCCTTTTGCCGGTGATCATTGCCCCCCTGGGGGCTACCCAGCGGTCCATGTCAGCGGCCATGTTCGGCGGTATAGCCGCCAGTACCTTCATCTCGCTCCTTGTAATACCGCCCCTGCTTGTTCACTATATGCCCCAATTTACGCCGGCAACACCAGGAGGTCCCCATGGGAATAGCTAATCCAAAACGGACCCTGGCGATACTCCTGGTTTGTATATCCCTATCGGCAGCCTTGATGATCCGGCAGGGCCCTGGAACCACCGCTCAAGACAGGGATCCATCCTATGTGGTAACCCTGAGGCACTATGGTGTAGAAGCTCGGGAAATGGAACGGACCGTGGCTATCCCCCTGGAAGATGCCCTGTCTGCCATACCGGGCATTTCGAATCTGGTAACCACCAGTGAACAGGGTAAAGTTCGAGTTCTCGTGCATTTTACCGGTACCGGAACTGGTACTTACGAAGCTGTCCGGGATGCAGCCCAGCGGGTCTATGAAACCCTCCCACCCTCGGCACAACGGCCAGAAATTACAAGTTCCCGGGACAGCCGTATCCCTGTATGGTCTGCCGCGGTATTTCTGAAAGATGAAGATCCAGCATCTGCCCATACTCTGGGGAGTCTTCTGGAACGGGTCGTAAAACCTGCCCTTGAGCGCATTGATGGGGCAGGGGAGATCGAACTGGCTGGTACCGGACTTCCTGAAGTAGTGATAAGCCTGGATGAAAAGGCCTGTGCCGCCCGGGGAATAGCAGCATGGAATATAGCCCGTCAGCTGGCAGAACAGGACCTGCTGTTTCCGGCGGGACACATCGATGAGGGAGACCGACGGCTGTTCATGACGCTGGATGGCCGCTTTGAAACTGCCAAAGCTTTAGAACATGCCCCGATTGCCCTTCCTTCAGGTCAGATGGTTCCCCTGCTCAGTTTAGGTAAAATCGTAGAACAGGATCGGCAGCCTGAGACCATCGCCCGTCTCGATGGGAAGCCCGCAGCGGTTATTTCTGTAATGGGATCTTCCCAGGTGAAATTAAATAGGCTCTCGAAGCAGATCAGGCAGATCCTCAAAGATCTGGAACACCTGCCTCTGGTGTTGTATGTCCTTTCAGACCGGGGGAAAGAAGAGGAAGAAGCCTTTCTTTCAGTGGTATCCGCCACGGTTCAGGGAAGTATCATCCTCGCAGTTACGGTAGCTCTTCTTTCAGGGGGATTTTCTGTCATCAGTATCCTGTCGGTTCCCCTGATCATATTTTTTGCAGGGGCTATCCTTGTGCTTTTTGGATTCTCTCTGGATCGGCTCAGCCTGGCAGGTTTAGCCTGCGGTGTTGGGGCTGCTGTGGACTGTACCATCGTGGTTATTGAGCGGCTTCAGTCCTGTCAGAGCCGGCTGGAGAAAGAAAAGTCCCTTATGGTTCTGGCTCCATCCCTCTTTGCCAGTACGGCTACTACAGTGGTAGCCCTTATACCCCTGGCCTTGCTGGGGTCCAACTCTGCTATAGTGGGTGCCATTGCCTGGGGAATTGGGACTACTTCAGTGGTAGCCCTGGGTATTGGTTTGGGTTTTCTTCCAGCATTTATCACATCTCCGGTTCCAAGATGCATGACGCCATGGCCGAGGGCCTTAGGTATCAGACATTACGCTACGCTTTTTACTCAGCGGGTACGGAAGAGTTTTAGCTGGCTCATGATCCATTCATACCAGAAGCCCCGGAGGATTCTGTTGCTCTCAAGTATCCTCTCAATCGCAGGGCTTGGTGCTCTTTATATTTCCGGGGCGGATGTTGCAAATCTGCCTTCAGAGGATTCGGTGTATGCCCAGGTCGAATTTGAAGGGGGCCTTGTTTCAGAGCGGGTTGATGAGCTGATCTCTGAATATGCAGTATCTCTCCGGAGTAAAAAGGGTATCAGGGCAGTACAAACCAGTGCCCGGACCGCCTCTGCATCGGTCATGATTTCCTTTAATCCCCGGGAAACAAACCTGGATGCAGTTCGAGTCTTGGCCAGGTCTACCCCAGTATATGGTGGTTTTGTGTATATTCCTGAGGCTTCCTCCCAGGACCGGATTTGGACCATCACTATTGCGGGGGACGATGATGAGGTTTGCCGCAGGATTGCCAGGGATCTTGCCCGGTCTGCCCAGGCTTCACCTTTGGTGAGTGAAACGGTTCTGAATTTTAAAGATGGCAGTCAACGGCTTTTCCTACACAACGATGGGGAGCGTATGGCGGCCCTGGGACTTTCCGCTTCCTTCGTAGCGGATACCCTGCGGCGAGCCCTCTTCGGCCCGGTTATTTATAAACGACTGAATGAAACAGGAGAGACCGATGTACGGCTTCGTTTTGCTACCGAAACCTATGTACATCGGGATACGCTCTATCATCTTCCCCTTTCCCCGGCGATTGAGACTCATACGGTAGTCCATATCAAAGAAGACCGGGAACCCGCATCAATCCGGAGGGAAAACAGGCGTCGTACAGCTTCTATTTCTATTCGCACCAGGCCTATGGATCCCCGTAAAGTACGGGATCAGCTGCAGCCCCTCTTAGAAAAGATACTGTTACCGCCAGGGTATGTCATCACCTTTGATCGGGAAGCGATTGCTGCTGCTGATAACCTTTCCCGAATGGGCCTTCATTTTACGTTGGCCCTGATATTCTGCTTCATGGTGATTGCAGCCGCAACCGAATCTGTTCAGGCAGCCCTGGTAATCCTCGCTGCGGTACCTCCCGCTCTGGCTGTACCAGCGCTGACAACCCTTCTATCCGGTTCTTCCATAGATGTAGCCCTGGCTTGTGCCTTTGTGGCGGTCAGCGGAATTACGGTGAATGCGGCGGTTTTATCCGTAGAAGCCCTCAGAGAACAGGGGCCCATTTCATCAACCTATACACTCTACCGGGCTCTTCGTAAGAGGCTCCCTCCCTTGTTTTCCACGAGCCTTACCACTGTAGTGGGATCCCTCCCCTTCCTCTGTATTCCCGGGGCAGCTAACCAGATGATCCGGTCACTGGCACTGGTTAACACCCTTGGGGTAAGCATGTCCTTCCTGGTTTCGCTTAGTCTCATCCCAGCTTTGGCCCGGCTTTGGCCAGCTGTTACATTCCCGCAGGAGGCGGGGATACAACCCTATCCTTCATCACAAGGAGCACTGGTATGAACAGTAAGAAACAAAAAGTAAGCCTTATAGGGATCTGTATGTTCCTGGGTCTGGTTACTACCCTTGTAGCGGATCCAAAGCCGGACGTACGGGGCTTTGATCGCAGCGGGTTTGAATATTCCTTTTCCCGCGCCGATCAGACCCTGGATCCCGCCGCCTGGATAAATGAGGTAAAGCTGGGCATTGCTATAGCCCGAAAAAACTGGGAACAGTTGGCCCTTACCCTCTATGATGATGTGGTAGAGCGGGAACATGCAGGAAAAGCCCTGGACCAGTGGACTGAAACAGAACTCCAGCAACGGTTTGCCCAATGGCTAGAACGGCGTTTTCTCATCGAACAGGGGCTCAGTCTTGCAAGCCGAACCAGCAAGGCTGTACAGCAAGCTAACCTCCTGTATTTATACAAGACCGATCAGGATGGAAGTATCCTTTATGATGAAGCCACAGGGGATCCGGAAGTCATACGACCGGATGGGGACAATCCTGATAAACTCCTCGCTGATCAGGCAGCCTGGAATGCTCAGGTTGCCCAGAGCAAAGAAGAAAGCCTGCAGTACTATCGCAGTATACTGACTGCTCTGTCGCCGGAACTGCTTGCGTATCTTGAACCGGAACAACGAGCCGCCTTTGCTCAACAGCTGGAAAACCTGCAGGACCGGCTTGTACAACGGAAACAGAAGGAATTGGAAGCCCTCGTAGCTCAGGAAGAACGGATCTTTATTGCCCGCAGGACCGGGGATGTATGGAGTCTTCGGAAAAAGAGCGAAAGCGAAGCCGCCGCTGCAATTGTGGCGGACCTCATCCGGGAAACCAAGTCCAGTTGTGACCAGAGCCTGGCATCCCTCGAAACCAAAATAGAATCAGCTTCCGCAGGAACCGGCGACCTGGCACTTATGGGAACCCAGTGGCTCGAGGCCTACAAGGAACAGTTCCAGCGGGGTATCGACGCCTGGCAGAAGGCCGAAGAACGGTTCATGGTGCGGCGTATCGAATGGGAACAGCAGGCTGGGAAACGATTTACCGAAGGGGAAACAGCCTGGAGTGAGGCCTTTGAGAAACTTAATAAAGAGCAGCAGGCCTGGGAAGCCAAGGCCCGTATACTCTTTCAGGCCGGAGAAGAGACCTTTAAGCGGGCCAGTGAAACCCTGGAACGGGCTATTACGGAGGCAAAGGCTGAGTTCCAGAAGGATGCGGACCTGCGGAGCCAGGCCAGCGCCGATCGGGCCCGGGCCTGGGTGGACACCTATGTAACCAGTGCCACCATGGTTTTAAGTGCCCGGGAAAGCAGTCAGTACTGGATTGATAAGCTGAAAAGTAAAAATACTAGTTCTCCGCCCGCCATTGGAGACCCGGCCCTCCGCAGCTGGGTCGATGGAGCCCTGAAAAATGTCTGGAAGCAGGCCCAGCAAAGCTATGAAAAGCAATATTCCAATGACTTTAATGCTCTGCAAAACAAGAAACATGAAAGTGAGTGGACCAGAGCCGATATTGAAAGGTTTTATCAAGAAGAAGCAAGGAAATACCCATTATTTTACAATAATTCAAATACTAATATCTGGAGTACCTGGCTAGAAAACTACGATGCCAAACATGCCCAGGCGGTGGCGGAGTATCAAAATGCCCTTGCAGCGTTTCATGAAAAGCATGCCCTCTATTTCCGAATTACCGAGGCTGTAGCAACAATACCTGAAGAAGCCCAGGCCTTAACTCTCGCCGGAGACTGCAAAACGCTTCTCGGTGCAGCCTTTGATCCGGACCTGATACAGGCCGGGGTAGAGATTAAACGTTGGATGCAGATCTACACCACCTACGCCGATCGGGCCCGGGAAGCGATGGAGACCCTGACCAGAGACTTTGACTTGGCCATAGGAAGCGGCTCAGGTGCCCTGATAGACGTTCTAGACAATGCAAAGACCAGTGAAGATTTCCACCTGGATGAGTACCAGATAGAGCTGTTGCGGGCTAAGGCGGTTGCAGGCTATTGGGCTCGTCGGGTAGATATTGCCCAGGCAGTAGCCCGCTATGCGGAGGACCTGACCGCAGGCAGAACCACTGATGCGGAAAGTGTGGCTGCCTGGAAAGCTTCTAAGGCCCGGTATGATACAGCCCTCGCTGACTATAAAGCAGCACAGGAAGCGCTAAGCAGTGCCAGTACCGATGTGGCAGCCAGCAGGGACCGTCTTACCAAAGCCGCTGCGGCCCTCGCACAGGCCGATGAAGAACTGGAAGCACTCAACCAGGAATATGCCCTTAAAATGTCTCTGCTGGCGGTGGGTTCGGCAGATTACCTGAAAAGTGAACTTAAAGAGAAATACAAGAGCCTTCTTGAAACCTATGGACTCCTGCAGAAAACTGGTGATGAAGCGCCCTATGTAACGTATCTGGAAAGAGCAAAGCAGTATGGACTAGCGGAAAGCATTGAACAAACCGGACTTATATTAAAAAGTCTGGTAACGGGAGCGTATGGGGAACCGGCCATTTCGGACCTCTCAAGACGCTATTCGGCTCTTTATATTCCCGAAGATGAAAAACCTCTGCTTCAAACCTTTGAAGCTCTTGGTGTGGATGAACATTCATCCAACTATGGAGCCCTGAAATCAGTCTATGAGGCCTGGAAAACCAGCACTGGAGAAGAGCAGCAGCACTATGACAGGCTGATTCGAGCCCTGCTGCTGCAAGCCAGGGACGAAGCTCAGGCAGCCCTCGAAACACGACTCGACAGTATTTCCCTGCTCTCAAGCAGCACCTGGGACGAATGGTACAGAAGCCGCGGCGGGATTACAGACCCTGGAACACCCCTTACGGAGGACAGCATTGGTCAAACCCTGATAGAGGATATGGAACAGGCTGCACGGGTGTATCTCGCAAAACGGGTAGAGCAGGAACTTGCCCTGCTAGGCTATTTCCTGGATCCCATGGGCTCTGTATCTGAAGAACTAAAAACCATGGTAAGCCTCTCGACCCTGGGTTCTACTATAGATACAGCAACCGCCGCCGCCCTCGTGCAGAGCCTTACCTTGCTACAGCAAAAACTCAAAAGTCTAACCGATGAGAATCCCGCCGAGTATCGCAAACAGTTGGAAGCCCTGGCAAAAACTGACCAGCGAATCGCCGCCTTTCTTCGGGGAGAGAGCGCCTGTGTTACCGCTACGGGACTTGATCTCGTGGGTTTGATGCTCCAGAAAGAGCGGATGGCTCTGGAAAGGACCCGGGGCAGACAGCTTGCCTACGAGCGCTATGGCTCCATGGGATACCTGGGAGCCCAGGCAGAACAGACCAGAGCCTGGCAAAATGTAACCAGATGCTTTACAGAACTTGGTATGGCGACGAATTTACCCTATGGACAGCTTCCCAGCCCTTCGGTTCTGGGAAAACAGTTTATCACCGCCGCCCAGGGCCCCGAACAGGCCCTGGGAACCTTCCTCGCCGCCCTGGACCAAGCTATGGAGGGGATGCCCACATGGCTTAAGGCAGACCTGTCATTCTGGAAGGATGCCCTTATCTCCTATGTGGCTGCCAAGGCCCGCTACTCAGGGACTAGCATACTTCCCGAAAACCCACAAAACCTGATGGACCAGCTGAAAGGAATTCAGGAGAAACAAGTAGCGTATCAAAACCTCCTGCAGACCCTCTATACAGCCCCAACCGATGATGCCCGGCTCATCTGCGCGCTCCTTGCCGATGGATCCCCCAGCTATGGGGAAGTTCCCCGGGACCTGCTGGAACAGGAGGCGGTGCATCGCATCGCCCGATCTCTTTTAGCAAAGGCAGGGGATCTTTCAGCATTAGAAGAGAGCGAAAGACGGACCAGGTTGATGAACGACGCCGACAGCAACCACGGTTATGCCAGCGGTGCTGTCCGTACCCAGGCGGTTACCAAAGCCCTGGAGGACCTCGCTATCCAGATGGCCCTCATCAATAAACCTGATCCCGCCACCCTCCAAGGGGAAGTAAGAACCCAGCGGCTCTACCAAATCTATGGTGAACTGGACCTGCAAGGTTTAGCAAGCCTTGTTCAAGAGGGACTTGCAAGCCTGGATTTCGACCAACTCCATCCTGCGGATATTACTTCTGACACAATAGGGACCTGGCTTCCCTACCTGAAAACCTATCTTGACCGGTTGCACAACGCCGCTGGAAGTGCTGCGGTCTATGAAGCACGGGCAATCTGCCTGCTTTTGGCAGACCAACTTAAGAATTATCCGGATCATCTGGCTGCAATGCTTACCGCCCTGGACCTTCAGGCCCAGGGAACAGCCCAGACTCTGATACAACTGGTAAATGGGCAGGACTATCAACTTGAACGGGAGCTCTTCATCGGAATTGAGGAAAATAATCCCTATTATGAAACGGGAATCCTCTATTATCTTAAAAAACGAGCCTACCAGTCCATCCCGGAGAACTATGAGCAAGAGCAGGATCTTGTTCTGGATCGACTTATAAAAGGCGGAAAAACAGCCCTGGTACATCGGATCAGGATCGAGCTTGAGCGGTTTAGCAGGCTCATCAACCTAAGTCGTGCCTACGGCGGTACCGATGTATCCGGCGACACCTTGAGTTATGCCCGGCGGCAGACAGGCCTTTCGCTGGAAGATCAATTTGCCCTGAGCCGCCTCATTAATACGGGAACTTTGCAGGATTCTTTTATGAAAAGCCTGGGTCTGGCGGAGGTTCAAGCAGGACCCCAGGATGGGTATACCCAATGGCTTGCAACCTATCTGCAGGGGGAACTGAATCGGTACGGATCAGAACGGGCTCGATTACAGGGCAGGCTTGCCTATGCCCAGACTTATGAAGCCCAGGATGAAGAGAAGGCCAGCAGTAACTGGCGGGTCTATCTTAAGGAATCGATATTTACTCAAAACGGTGATACCGCCACAGCCTTAGATGAGATCCCCTGGACTGATTCGGGCACCCCTGAATGTGAAGGAAATAATCCCCGTTCGGCGGAAAACTGGAAAGAAGGGACCCTGGCCGATGCCTTTGATCGGATAAACCTGGCTACAAGAAACCTCCAGGCCAGTTTTACTGCATGGAATGAGCAACTTGCACTGCTGACTGCAGAACAGGGCTATCGGGAAAAAATCCGGACCTACCTGGAACAGCCCGAGACGACCTGGAATGAAGACAGTATCCAGTATCTGCCGGCGCTGGTACAGGATGGGTACAGCAATGAGCATAACCAGTATCGCTACAGTCTGAGCCGTCTGGAAGGTGAACAACGGGAACTGGGCCGGCTCGGTGCGGCCATTAAGAATTATAAGGGTAATGAAAGCCTGAAAAAAGAGATAGATGTGCTTGCTCGGGCAATAGCTGATAAACAAAACGCCTATCAGGAGCAGGCAAATGAGTATGCAGCAGCGGCCGAAACCTTTGCCGCAGAGGGCGAGATCTATGAACAACGCTATAGAACTGCAAAACAATATTATGAAGCCCTTGAACAGGCCAGACTAGCCTATGAAAAGGAAGACGCCATCCGCCGCTGGGCCAGCACGTCCTACCTGGGCAGTGATGACAATAGCAGTTTGAATTACCGGGGCCCTACGGCAGAACTGGCCTACACCCAGGAACGGAAAACCCGGGCGAGCATAGCCCTGAAGGCCCTGCAGGACCTCTATGCCACTAGCGCCACAAGCCGCCCCTACACGGACGACACCTACAACGCCCTGTACCAGGAATACCAGGCCAGCTTTGACCGAATGATGCTCACCCTGAAAGTCAAAGACCTGGTAAGCAGCGAACTGACAAAAGAATATGAGAGAAATCAGAAACTATATGAAGAATATTATAAAATGCTTTTTGCCGGAGATGGAACCAGTAATCCCTTTGCAACTCCCATTACCTATGAAGAGCAATATCAGGTACCCACAGAAGTCTCAAAACGAAGCTGGAAGGATATTATCACATTAAAAAACGGCAAACTTTCCCTTGCCTATGATAGTGACTTTAAGATAAGCACCCTGGATGCAACACAAATAGAAACCCTGAAAGATTTTTTTGAAACAAAGGAAACCGTTGGAACCGACCAACATGAATCAACTGCTTTTGAACGATCTCTAAGGGATTTGGTTACAAGATTGAGTAGCTATAATTTTACTGCTGATAAACTTCAACAATGGGGACTCGCTCGGGATTACCTTATAAAAAAGCTAATAGAAAAAAATAAAGACCAACTCCCATTTTTACAAGATGCATACCATCTGGCAGATAATTTATATAATAATGAAGGGAACTTCGAAGTTCATTATGAAAAACTAAGAGATAGAATGGATTATTATAGAGCCGGTACACAACCAATATATCAATGGGAAATAGATCCAGAAACAGGTAAATCTAAACAAGTCCTAATAGGGTATACCGATCCGGGTTTACCTGAAGCACAAAAAAACGCTTGGCAGTCTTTAACAAACGAAGAAAAATCAGATTTGGAATATTTAGCGCTTCTTTGCGTAACTCATGGTGGGGGAACTTTAACCGGTATTTTAAATGATATGACTGAATATACAGAATATAAAGTAATGGATAAAATTGTTACACGTTGGAAAAATTGGGAAGCTCGAAGAAGAAGCAACTTGTTTTATGGATGGTGGGCTAAAATTGAATATGGTAAGTTAAAAGACTGTCAAAATCATTACCGAGGAGCATGGGATTCTTTACAAAATAAAATGACGAATGGAGTAATTTACCTCAACAAACAACCAAAAGATTTAAAAATAAAAATGTCAGAATATACCATAAGTTCCAACCGTATTGCAGCCTTAGAAGGAAAAAAATCAGCCGGGGAGACCTTCTCCTGGGCTGATCTTGAAAAGGCCTTGATAGCAAGCGGTAAGCTCAATAGCAATGAACTAGTAAAAATGAAACAGTACTGGGAAACCTCAGCCCTTGCAGGCAGTGGTGAGATTACCAACGTCTCAGAGGCCCTGGCAAAACTCTCGAGCTGGGGCCGGAGTACCCGGGATGACGCAAAGCGGAAGTTGAATACCCGTTGGCAAGATGATGAAACGGAGCGGCAAGCCGCCCAGCAGCAGTACCGGGACACCCTGGAAACATACATCGCCGGGAAGGCGAGCAAGGCAGACCTCGATGCAGCTGCGAGGGCTGCCTATGGGGATGAGGCGGCAAGCCAGAAGACCCACCTCGCTAAGCTCGTAGGAGTCTACGAAGACAACCTGGAGAGTATGCTCAATGGCTCCAGTGCCTACCAGAGGGAATATGCCCAGCTGGGGCAGGAACTGGCCGATTCCATCGGACAGACCTATCGGGCCCGCTTTGCGGCGGAGCTTGCGGCCCGGGAAGCGGAGTGGAACGAAGAGCGGCGGGACCTGCAGGAGAAACAGGCCGCCTGGCGGGAAGCGGCGGGGCTCATCCTAGAGCGTGGCAGGGCGGACTGGAAGGCCGGAGCGGAACGCCTGCGGGATAGCTACACGAGCTGGAAGAAGAGCTTTGCCGAAGCCTACGCCCAGGGGAGTGCCGCCTGGGATGGGGCCTACCTGGAGGGCCTTAAGGAAAAAGAAGCCTGGGCCGAGCGGGCAACCGCGGCGGCAACCACGGCGGCCAGCGAAGCGATGCTTGCCCTGGTAGGCCAGGATGCAGAAGCGGGGGCGAGGACCTTTGACACCCTAGGATTTGTGGCGGACCTCTCGAGCGGAGCCGAGGAAGCGAAGGCGGGGATACGGGATGTATTGAGCCTGGCGGGCATAGTCAACCTGACGAGCGCCCTGAACGCCAGCATGGGCAGTGCGGAGACCGCCGTGAGCCAGGTACGGACCGGGTTGGGGGGCCTCGGGCTCTGGGATAGCGGGAAAGCCCAGGTAGCGGCGGCCCGGTTTACGAAGGAAGCGAACCAGGAGTTAGCAAGCCGGCAGGCCCGGCTCGTCGCCGCCCAGGCCCGGGACATGGCCCAGGCAAGCATCAAGGGACTGGAAGAGCAGGTACAGAAGGCCAACGAGAACTTCCGGGAGAGCATGGATGAAACCTTTGTGCTTAAGGGCAGTTGGCGGAAGGAAGGCCAGCACTACCGAAAGGACGTGGTAGTCTACTCAACCCTCCTGGACCCGGTGGTAACCGAAGCTGCAAGCGTCCAGGGCTACATCGCCTACCTCATGCAGCCGGTCAGCCTCAGGACGGACCTGTCGGACACGAAGCTTGCCCAGCTAGAGTACAGCGCCATCCAGGCCCTGATAGGACAAGCCCAGAAGGAAGTGCAGGAAGCAAGTGAAAAGATCTTCGGCTCCGAGGCCGACAACAGCGAGGAAGCGAAGGCGAAGCGCAAAGTTGTCTATGAAGTCAACAAGACGAAAACCGTAGCAACCGACCTGTGGACCATGCTGACCACCTTCAAAACAACGCAGGAAGTGATAGAAGAAACAAACCATGAAGAACGGGAAGCAGGGGCCGGCGAATTCGGGGCCCACATAGGCTATGCGCCGGTAACGAAGGGGAACCCCAATGTGGATGATGGTCTAGATAATATCTGGATCGATAAGGGGACAGGCGAACTAGGCCGGCTCATGAGAAGCTACATCTATTGGTCGATGAAGGAAAGCCAGGGCTGGGCAAGTGTGAATAAGCCGATGTGGGATAAGCCCGCCTGGGACGACCGGTCGAGCTGGTTCAAAGCACCGACGATTCGGGGTATTACGGATATCGGGGTGACCATAGCGGCCAGCGTCATGCTCCCCGGAGCGGGATCTCTGTTGATGAACGCCGCCCTGAACCTGGCCGATGACGCGGTCTTTACGATGCTCGATGTGGGCGGGGGTTACAAGAGCTGGGAGGAAGCGGGCCTTGAGTTCACTAAAAAAGCAGCTTGCAGTGCGGTGAATGTTGGGGTGGGAGGCGTCTTTAACGGGTTTGGAGGGGTGAGCAATAGCTTCTTTCCCCAGGGGAACGGACTAAGTGGCATGGTAAGCTCCATTGCAGGAACCGGGCCCATGGGAGTCATTGCCAATACCGCCATGACAGGGTTACAAACCCTCACCACCAGCACCCTGAACAGCGCGGTGAATGCCATAACCTGGGACAAAGACCACGGCCTCGGCTGGTCTGCTGACGCCTTTAACGCCGGCGTCCAGGGCGGCCTCATCAGCGCCGCCACGGGGATGACGAGCAGTCTGACAAGTGGGATGTTGAACCTAGGCCTCGAAGGCTTTGTGGGAAAAACCTATGCCAACGCGGCAACCCTTTCAAACACCATAGGAAGCTTAGCAGGACAGGGAGTAAACTACGCCCTTACCGGGGCCTTTACCCTGAATGTGCTTAACTTCGGCATGTTTGGGATACAGGATAGAAATGGTAACTTGGTCAAAAATGGATTACTCGAGTTGCACCTTGGCAGAAACGGTGCGACAATGAACGTGGGGATGGGAGGAGCCGATGTGAGCCTGGGGACGGTTGCACAGAGTATCGCAGGGCTTGATGCCTGGCGGGTGAACGCAGAACTGTGGACGAGCAAGCAGGATGAAGCCCACAAATACACCAGTGGCATGCGGACCCTGTATTCGGTGGGAGGGGCACAGGAACTTGCCCTGTACCAGGAACTCTTGAGCGGAAAGACGAATATAGAGGAGCTTGCCGATGGGGACTATAAAGCAAAGACCGAAGCGAATGGGGATGGAACAAAAACCATCTACCTGGGGCAGGGGGCGCTTGCTGATGGAAGCCGCTTTGGCCTCAACATCCTGTTAGCCCACGAAGCGTACCGGAACGGGAAGGATGACGGGACTGAAGGGCAGAGACAGGAGACCCAGCAAGCAGTATTGGGCCATATAGGGGCCGCCCTAGCCCTATCGCAGGTATATGGGATGGGGAGCATCGGGGAAGCCATGACCGGTGAAGTGAACACCTACCTCAAGACCCTGCAAAGCAATGACTTTGGGGAACTAGGCAAGCTGCTTGCAGGCTATGATGCAAGCGGGGATTATTGGAGGTTAAAGAAAGATGGTAGTCTTGTATACGATGGCTTTGCAACACTGCGAGATGAGGATGGCAACATCATTCGAAGTGCTGCGGAAATGGGTGTAAAAGAAACACAGATCGAAGGAAGTCTTATTAAAATTCTTGGAGTTGATCCGAAAAATAAGTCTCAAGTTGAAGCGGTGCGTCGACTCATGATAAGTGCTGGAATTCAACACTCTTACAGTTCAGATTCGGAACAATGGAGATGGGGTGGCGAGCATACGGTTGTAATTGGTTCTCGCGGATCGTTTCCTGTAACCGCAACTCTTAATTTAACAACCGTTAATGAAGGGAAAAGTATTACACTCGAAGGTATTAATAATTTTTATACAACCATAGGAGCTAGTAAAGAACAAGTGAATAGTTTCATTAAAAATACGTATGGGTCAGCTATTGGAATGCTAAATTACGCAGGTCTTGAGTACAGAACATCTGCTGAACAGATGCTAGCAAAGGTGTATTCCGCTAATGATATCAAAAAAATTGAGACGAACCAAGCTTGGTACAACAATGCAATACAGAATGGTATTGTTGTGGATGCTATGGTCACCGGAGGTGCAATACGTACAACAAATTTTGGTGTAAATACTGGTGATTTGCCGTTAACAACATCTAGTGTTGCTGGTGCTGCATTTTTTGAAGAATGGCATACAGGTATAGATTATGGAAGCGGTGGTATTTCTGTACAGACTCCAGGAGGATATTGGGAATTATATGATCGCGTTGAACATCGTGCATATTTTCAACTTTTTGGAGGTGATATAAGGATGCGTATAATGCATATAGATCCAAAGGAAATAAATAAACTTCAGCTTGGAGCTATTTATGGTCAAGGTACTGATATACAAAAATTATTTGATTATCCAAAGGAATCTTATGGTTCAGGAACAGAGGCACATGTTCATATTGATTTTACTAGATGGTTACCTTATCAAGGAAATTATAACCGGCAATTTGTGAATCCAGAAACGCTTAAACCTGGTAGTATTTTTAATTATGCATATTCATATAAGGATAGCCAAAAAAAAGTATTGCCAGGTTATCCAAGTAATTTTTATCGTTATTAACTAATTAGGAGGAAAAGCTAATTATGCGTAAATACTATAAAGGAATAGTTCTTATAATTTTTATAATAAGCTGTACTAAACCAATAGCTAAACAAGAAAATGCAACAAATAGTAAGGAACCAATACTTATTGAACAAAATAATAATGCGAATGAACTGAAACAAATTGAAGAGTTGAGTATGGATAATCTCATTGGGAAGTGGTTGTTATTAAATTCAGAAGGTGAGATAGATTCAAGTGGAGATTTTATCCTTATCGAAAAGACTATAAACGGATATAAATGTTTATTTAACTATCAAGGGAATCATCAGATATGTACTTTAATTTTTGACGAAAGAAATTATTTTCTATTATCAGATAATGGTACTAAGTATAAAATTGGAAGAAGCGAATCGATTCTGGGCAAAGCATATAATGGTATTTGGCTCGTTATGGATGATATACATTTAGGCAATTTTCAAAAAGAAGAGGTTTTAAAAGGAAATAAATAATAAATACTATATATAAAAAATAATGAATTTATTAATTTAATTTTGATAATTAAAGAAATTATTAATCTCTCCCCTCGTGGGGGTAGCGGAAGCCCCCGGAAAGGCGGGGGTGTGCAGACCATGAAGGCCGCATAACCCGCCCCTGATTTAAAAGGCCCACCAGGGCCAACTAACCACCACCGAGGCCCCCGCCCTGAGGAGGCTGGAGCGAGGGGGAGCCGCGGAAACAGCAGCCGTACAGCCTGAGTGATTGTCGGGAAGGGGGCGTTGGGAAAAGGTGGTGGGGGGTGTCAGGGGAAAAGCTCATGGGCCCTGCCCCATGAGTTTTCCCCTGACAGGACCCCCGGAAATAGTACGCAAGCCCCCTTCCCGATACTACGCAAGGGAAGTGCTCCCCCTACCTCATGCAGCCGGTCAGCCTCAGGACGGACCTGTCGGACACGAAGCTCGCCCAGCTTGAGTACAGCGCCATCCAGGCCCTGATAGGCCAGGCCCAGAAGGAAGTGCAGGAAGCAAGTGAAACGATCTTCGGCTCCGAGACCGACAACAGCGAGGAGGCGAAAGAAAAGCGGACAAAAATAGTCAAGTTCTTTAAGACGAGGAAGGTGCAGATAGGGGAGCGGGAAGTCACCTCAACCGATAGCGACGGCAACCTGGTGGTTACCAAAGTCCCAGTATATAAAGATGAAACCTATGATGATGAAAATCTGCGGCAGACGAAGACCTGGAGTGCCGGCGAGTTTGGGAGCCATATCGGCTATGACCCGGTGTTAAAAGAAAGCCCAAATATTGATGACGGGCTGGAACAGCTTTGGCAGGATCGTGGTATGGGCGAGCTTGGCCGGCTCATGAGAAGCTACATCTACTGGTCGATGAAGGAAAGCCAGGGCTGGGCGAGTGTGAATAAGCCTATGTGGGATAAGCCCGCCTGGGACGACCGGAGTAGCTGGTTCAAAGCGCCGACGATTCGTGGAATCACCGATATCGGGGTGACCATCGCGGCCAGCGTCATGCTCCCCGGAGCGGGATCTCTGTTGATGAACGCCGCCCTGAACCTGGCCGATGACGCGGTCTTTACGATGCTCGATGTGGGCGGGGGCTACAAGAGCTGGGAGGCAGCGGGCCTTGAGTTCGGGAAGAAAGCCCTCAGCAGTGCGGTGAATGTTGGGGTGGGTCAGGTATTCAGTCCAGCGGTGACAGCCCTGAACAGCACCCCTGGTGTAAGCGGAGTCATTGGAAGAACCATGGTCGGTGGAATGCAGAGTTTTACCACGAGTACCGCCTCGAGTGCCATTAATGCCATCACCTGGGACGCAGAGCACGGCCTCGGCTGGTCCAGCGACGCCTTTAACGCCGGAGTCCAGGGCGGCCTCATCAGCGCCGCCACGGGGATGACCAGTAGCTTCACAAGTGGGATGTTGAACCTAGGCCTCGAAGGCTTTGTTGGTTCTACTTACGCAAATGCGGCAACCCTTTCAAACACCATAGGAAGCTTAGCAGGACAGGGAGTAAACTACGCCCTTACGGGAGACTTTACCCTGAATGTGCTTAACTTCGGCATGTTTGGGATACAGGATAGAAATGGTAACTTGGTCAAAAATGGATTACTCGAGTTGCACCTTGGGAAAAACGGTGCGACAATGAACGTAGGAATGGGAGGAGCCGATGTGAGTCTGGGGACTGTTGCACAGAGTATCGCAGGGCTTGATGCCTGGCGGGTGAACGCAGAACTGTGGACGAGCAAACAGGATGAAGCCCACAAATACACCAGCGGCATGCGGACCCTGTATTCGGTAGGAGGGGCAAAAGAACTCGCCCTGTACCAGGAACTCTTGAGCGGAAAGACGAATATAGAGGAGCTTGCTAGCGGAGACTATAAAGCAAAGACCGAAGCGAATGGGGATGGCACAAAAACCATCTATCTGGGGCAGGGATCCCTTGCTGATGGCAGCCGCTTTGGCCTCAACATTCTGTTAGCCCACGAAGCGTACCGGAACGGGATCGATGATGGAGTAGAAGGCCAGCGGATAGAAACCCAGCAGGCAGTCCTGGGCCATATAGGGGCCGCTTTTGCTTTAGCCCAGACCTATGGGATGGGGAGCATCGGAGAAGCCATGACCGGTGAAGTGAACACCTACCTGGAAGCTCTGAAAAGCAACAACTATGACGCCCTGGGTAAGCTGCTTGCAGGCTATGACTCGAGTGGGGATTATTGGAGGCTTGTGCGTGATTATCGAACCGGTGCATTCGGTTTTATAGAGGATGGTGAATTAGATTTTGATCTGAGTATTCTAGGCATGGGA